>CAZEHO010000019.1:8755-53665 GCA_964511945.1 uncultured Acidimicrobiia bacterium
CGGCGCTACGGGAGCTGCTCGCCCACGGCATGACGACTGTTGCCCTCCAGCAACTGGGCTTGGAGTTGGTCGTGGGTGGTCTGCTGCGTGACCACCACCCGGTGTCCGCCGACGAACTCGACGACCTGACGGCGGAGTTGCTCTGGGAGATCGCCGATCTGATCGTCTATCAGCGCGATCCGAGGGCCTACGACGCGTCGGACGATGACACCTGGGTGCTGCCGTCCTTTGACGAACTCGACCTGCAGGACAAGGTGGTGATCGACTCCGGTGCGGGCACCTACTCCGAGGGATCCGAGCTGATGCGCAAGTACTCGAAGAGGATTCCGGACGGGGTGTGAGCACTCGTGGGGAACCCGCCGGCAGTCCTGCGACGTCGTAGGGGCATGAAACGTTTCACCATCGCGCTCGTCTTCGGGGCGACGTTTCTCAGCGCCTGCGGCACCGATGAGGCTGCCGACGGGCTCCCCACCACAACCACCACAACCACCACAACCACCACCACTGCCCCAGCCTCTTTCGATGGATCCTGGCTACTGGTCACGGCTTCCGTCGATGACGAAGTGCTCGAGCTTCGTGATGACTGGCGGATCACCATGACGATCAACGGTGATGAGATCGGCGGCACCGCCGCCTGCAATTCCTACGGCGGGTCGGTTGCCATCGATTCCGGTTCCTTCGTCGTCGGTGCACTCGGCCAGACCGAGATGGCGTGCGAGCCACCGATCATGGATTTGGAGTCCGCGTTCATCGGCGGGTTGACCCGGGTCAACGCCGCTGAACGGATCGGCGACATCGTTTCGCTGCGCGGACCCGGCGTGAACCTCCGCTTCGAACTCCTTCCTGCGGTGCCGACCTCAGCGCTCACAGGCGTGACCTGGGTGCTCGAGTCCGTCATCGAGGGCGAGACCGCCACATCACCCGCAGCCGCAGCCGATCCGGCAACGCTCCGACTCGAGTCCGACGGCACGCTGACCGGGCATACCGGCTGCCGTGGCCTCAGCGGGGAGTACATCGTGACCGGCGACACCGTCGTGTTCACCTCGTTCGCCGCCGACGGCGAGTGCCGTCCGGGCGTCGAGCGGCAGGACAACCAGGTCATCACCGTCCTGGGCGGCGGCTTCACCGTCGCGATCGACGGCGACCGGCTCACCGTGACGGCGTCGGGCAACGAGAGCCTGGAGTATCGGGCCGAGTAGTAGGCCTCACCGCGAGGAAGCCGGCCGCGGAGGGCCGATTGGTTCCCTACGAGTACCAGGGATGGTGGCCGAAGTGGTTGCGAGGCACCGGCTCCCCCCGGATGACGACCCACTCGAATCCGCCGACGACCGAGTTCAGGTACGAACGCAGCCGGGGCCGGAGCCACACCAGGTGTGGGATCCATCGGATGACCGCCGGCACCCGCTGCAGCACCCACGGGGCCACCGTGATGGTCAGCTCGCAGGTTTCCCCATCGACTTCGGTGATCCGCCAGGACACGGCCGTCACCGGTCCTTCGGGGTCACCGATGTCGAGGTCGTAGCCGGTCCCTTCGATCCAATCCGTGAAGTGGCGCCGGTAGACGCGGCCGTTGAGGTAGTGGACTTCATCGACCGAATCGGGTCCGGGCCACGCTGTGACCGGATTGGTCGCACAGAACGGGTGGCAGTCCTCAAGATTGCCGGGAGAGGCGATTGCATTCCATACCCGGCCCGCCGGCGCCGCAATGCGCCGCGTCGCCGACACCGGCCATCGGAACGAGTTGGAGATCACAGCACCGCCTCCAGGATCCACACTGCGGTCATGCCGGCCGCCAGTGTCCAGGGTATCGAGCGGGTCTTCCAGGCAACTCCCGCGGCGACAACCGCAGCGACGTACCACGACACCGCGGTCTGGAACCCGCCGCCGTCGAGGATCAGCCCCTGGACGACCACCCCGGCAAGGACCGCCGGAGCCACGAGGCGAAGCGCCTGTTCGAGTCGGGGCGGAATCACGACGTCGCCGAGGATCGCCACCAGGGACGCCCGCATCAGCAACGTGCCGGCCGACAGTCCGAGGACCACCACGAGATCGCTCACCGCTCCACCGCCATTCCGGCGGCGATTCCGCATGCTGCACCGATCAGCAATCCGGTGTTCACCGGTGCCCCTCGTGCGAGGACCGTGACTCCGCCACCGACGAGTGCGGCCACCAATCCGGCCCGGTCACGAATGGAGGGGATCAGCAGTGCCAGGAACATCAGCGGAATCGCGAAGCTCAACTGCAGCGCACCGGGAATGGACCCACCGACCAGAATGCCGATCCAGGTCCCGGCGACCCAGGACAGAGCAAACGGGATTCCCGAGCCCAGGTAGTGGCCCATCCGCCGGACCGGATCCGACACCCGCCGGTTGTACAGCAGCGAGGTCACGGCCACCTGATCGGTCATCAGGTAGGCCAGCGGAACCCTCCATCGCCGCGGATACTCGGCAAATGATGGGGCCAGCGCCCCCGAGTACATGACGAACCGCAGATTCATCGCCAGGGCGGTTCCGAGAGCGACCGTCCACGGAGCGCCCTCGGTCAGGAGCTCGATGAGCGTCAGTTGGGCCGCACCGGCAAGGGCCAACGCCGAGGCGAGGCCTCCCACCCAGTCGATCATCGGAGACTCGACGACCGCAACCCCATAGACGAGGCCAAAGGGGAACACCGCCGCCACCAGGGGCAGGATCGTCCAGGCGCCGGCCCGGACCGCGGCACGCCGCTCAGTCAAGGGGCTTGAAGAGGTTGCTCCACATACGGACGACCTCGAACCCCACGCTCTTGTAGAGACCGAATGCTCCGTGGCGGTTTTCGGTCATCGCCCCGAGCGCCGCCTCGGTCATACCTCGCTCCTTGACGGCATGGAGACTCTGCACGAGGAGCGAACGGGCCAGCCCCTTGCGGCGGTAGGGGCGGCGCACCGAGATGAACTCTGTCCAGCCGCGCAAGCGGTCGAATTCCTCGTTCTCCCGCTCGTTGATGAAGCTGCGCACCTGGCCGGCGATCTCATCGCCGTCCCAGGCAACCCGCCACAAGGTGGGATCGAACCAATCAAACTTGAGGAACTGCTGGTAGTCGTTCTCGGTGCCCGGAGCGGCCCCGATGTGGTCCTTGAAGGCCTCCTGGTCTGCCTCCCACACCTTGCGCATCTCGTCATCGCGCGGCGTCCGTACCATCAGACCCGCCGGCATCGGTGCCTCCGGGATGTTTTCGAGATCAGGACGCACCAGGTCGGCCTCGTGGTACTTCTCCTGATACCCGAACGACTCGTAAAGCCTCCGAGCGGCCGGTTCGGACTCCGAGTGGAATACCTCGAGAGCCTTCTCGATCTCGGCCGGATGATCGGCAGCGACTTGCCGCAGCCGGGCCTCGTTGTGGGTGAGCATGCAGGTGCCGAGGCCACGGCCCCGATAGTCGCCGTGCACCAAGCCGAACGGCATGTAGCGGCGGGGCCCATCGTGCTCCTCCCACCACAGCACCCGGCCGTATGCGACGAGGCATCCGTCGATCTCGGCGAAGATCGTGTCGGTGGCCGGGTCGCTGTTGTCGAGATGGTCGTAGTTCTTGGCGATGGTCTCAGCGGTCTCGACACGATCGATGCCGTCGGCGGCACAGGCCGCGTTGAGTACCTCCGCCATGTGCGGGTAGTCCTCGGGCCCCTGCAATGGCCTGAACGTGAGGCCGGGGATAGGGGGCGCGTCTGCAAGCAGGCTCCAGGTCATACCCGCGATTGTGGCACGACCTCAGGTGGCCGCGGCGTCTGCGGCCAAGGCCCTTCGCCCCTACCGAGGGTCACTCCGCGTCAACCGCAACATGACCCTCGATGAGTGGCACAGCATGGTCGGCGGCGGCGAATACCGGCGGCACTGCAGTCAGGTCCCCGGCGGAGAGGGTGCGCCGCTCAACGCCCCATCGGTCGATTACCCGGTCGCCGGGGGATAGTTACTCGGCCGCGTCCTCGGCGGCGCGGATGACCCGCATTGCGTTCTCGCCGAGCACCTTGCGGATGTCTGTTTCAGGCCACTCCCGGGCCAGCAACTCGGCGGTGATCGCCGTGTAGCACGAGACATCCTCGAGCCCGTCGGGTAGCAACTCTGTGCCGTCGAAATCCGACCCGAGCCCGACATGGTCGACCCCGGCAATGCGGGCCACGTGCTCGATGTGATCGACGACATCGAACACGGTGCCTCGATCGATCTCGAGCTGCATCACCTGCTCCCGCCGGGCCGCGACATATCCGGCTTCGTCGTCCTCATCGAACTGTGCACGCAGCCGGCGCTCCTCTTCGAACATTTCGAGAGCGAGCCGAGCGGTCGAAGCGACGATGAACGCGGGAACGAACGACACCATCACCACCCCTCCGGTATCGGCCACCATCTCCAGCACGTCGTCCGGCGCATTGCGGGGGTGAGGTGCCAGCGCGAATGCCGATGAGTGCGACGCTATGACCGGGGCACGGCTCACCCGGATCGCGTCGCGCATGGTGCCGGCGCTCACATGCGAGATGTCGATCATCAATCCCAGCCGGTTCATCTCACGAACCACCGCTTCGCCGAACCCGGTGAGCCCGCCGTGGCGCAAGGTGTCGGTGGCCGAATCCGCCCAATCGAGCGTGTCGGCGTGGGTCAGCGTCATGTACTTGACTCCGCGCTCGGCGAGAGCCTGCAGGCCGCCGAGTGAGTTCTCGATCGAGTGACCGCCTTCGGCCCCGACGAACCCGGCCACCCGTCCGCCGACGCGGATGCGTTCGGCGTCGTCGGCGTCTGCTGCAAGCGCGGTGAACTGCCCGGCGCGGCGGCTCATCTCCTCGACGAGATCGATCTGACCGATGGTGTCCGCCAGCGGGGATGGGCTCCAGGCGGGTACGAGGACCGACCAGAACTGCACGCCGACGCCTCCTTCGAGCAGGCGGGGGAAGTCGGTGTGGAATCCGGCCAGGTGGGTGGCGGGGTCCGCCTCATCCAGAGAACCGTTCGCTCGGGTGCGGATCTCCCACGGCAGATCGTTGTGCCCGTCGACGACGGGAAGATCCGCGTGGATGCGGCGGGCTGCTTCGGCATGGGGAGACGGGTGAGCGGTCATGCGCCGATGCTACGCAGCGCTGGCGGGTTGCTCCGGGCGGGGTGGGAGAGTCGGCGGAGCCGGCAATTCTCCTCGCCCCCGGCGAGCAGCCCTTCCCTCCGGCGCAGATTGCGTGAAACCCACCCCCTCCGGGTGAGCGGAGCGAACCCGGATGAGTCAACCGAGCACGATCCTCGTGTCGAGCGCCTGCACTCCCTCGCCGGCCATCATCACCCGGATCGGGTTGAGGTCGAGTTCGGTGATCTCCGGAAAGTCCGCCACGAGCCGGGCCACCCCCAGGATCACGTCGAGCAGTCCGTCGACATCGGCCGGTTCCTGGCCGCGGACACCCTCGAGGATCGGGAACACCTTCAGCTCCCGGATCATCTCCTCGGCTTCGGCACGGCGGAACGGGGCCATCCGCATGGCGCGGTCCCGCAGGATCTCGACGAACACCCCACCCATGCCGACGAGTACTGCGTGCCCGAAGTTGTCGTCGAGGCGGGCACCGACGATCAGCTCGCGTCCGCCGCGTAACATCGGCTGGACCAGCACGCCCTCGACGTTTGCGCCGGGGGCCCGCTCGGCAACCGCTCCCATCATCTCCCGGTACGCCGCCCGGACACCCTCCTCACTCCGCAGATTGAGCTGGACGCCACCGAAGTCGGTCTTGTGGGAAATCTCACCGCTGACCACCTTGAGGACGGCAGGCAGGCCGAGTTCGTTGGCGGCGGCCACCGCCGCCTCCTCGTCCGACACCAGGCGCCCCTCGATGACCGGGATCCCGTAGGCGGAAACGATCGACATCGCCTCCTGCAGCAGTGGATCGCGATCCTCAGCGCGGCACCGGTCCAGAATCGTGCGCACCGCATCCTGATCCGCCGGTCCATCGGGGCGCTCCTGGGGCCGTACCTCCTGCTTCCACATGTCGTAGAGCAGCCGGATCGCCCACACTGCATCGTTGGGCTCGGCAAAGATCGGTCCCGTCAGGACCTGTTTCAGGCGGCTGATCTCCTTCGCCTCGGTATCGGCGAGTACCGCCACCGGCTTGTTCTCCCGAATCGACGCGGCGTGGAGCCGCTCGAACAGCTGCGCCGAGGGCTCCCGCTCCGGGCCGGCCATGTAGGTGTGCATGAACACCATGCCGTCGACGTTGTCCATCGCCAGCGTCTCTTCGGCGATCTCGCCGTAGGCGTCGAGATCGAAGAGGTCGCCGAGGTCGATCGGGTTGGTGAGCTTCACCACGCCGGCGCGCAACCGCTTCTGGACGTCCTCGAGGAACTCCTGCGGCAGGTCGGCAAGTTCGAGACCGGTGAGATCACAGGCGTCTGCCGCAATAACCGCGTGGCCGCCGGATCGTGAAAGCACGGCGAGCCGCTTGCCGCGCATCGGCGGCAACTCGAGCGCTTTCAGCGTGTTGACCAGCGTTTCGGTGTCGCGGAAGCGGGCGATCCCTGCCTGATGGAGAGCAGCATCCACAACGTCATCGTCGGAAGACAGCGCGGCCGTGTGCGAGGAGGCAATGGTCTGGGCCGAGGCGCCGATGTTCGATTTGTGGATCAGGATCGGCTTTTCGGTGCCACGGGCCAGATCCATCAGCCGCCGGCCGTCACTCACCCCCTCGAGGTACATGCAGATGATCTCGGTATCCGGATCCTCGATCAGGTACTCGAGAAGATCGTTCTCATCGATATCGAGCTTGTTTCCGACCGACATCATCTTGGCCAGCCCGCCGCCCTCGCTGGCAAGCGTGTTGAGCAGGCTCATCCCGACCCCGCCGCTCTGGGTGACGAGCGACACGCCGCCGGGTTTGAGGTTGTGGTCGAGTGACACGAAGGCCGTTGCGAGACCGTTGTGCCGGTTGACCAGCCCGATGCAGTTCGGTCCGATGAACCTGATTCCCCATTCGGCGGCGACGGCCTTAACCCGCTCCCCGAGGGCGTGCCCATCCTTGCCGGTCTCGCCGAAACCGGCCGACTCGACGACCACCCTGCGGATTCCCTTGCGGCCGCATTCCTCGAGCAGGTCCGGAACCGTGTGCGCCGGGGTCAGGATGAACGCCACATCGACGTGATCCGGGATGTCGGAGACCGCGCGGTAGATCCTGCGCCCGAAGATCGTGCCGCCCTTGGGACCGACCTCGTAGACGATCCCGTCGAACCCGAAGTTCTGCAGGTTGGCCGAGATCCCCCTGCCCAGGTTGGTCGGTGATTCGGAAACGCCGATCACCGCCACCGTCTCCGGCTCGAAGAAGCGGTTCAGTTCCTTGGCGATCATGATGATCCTTCGCAATCAGACAAGAAGGTGCGAATTTGAATGCATACTACTTATCACATGGCGAATCTCGCTAGATCAGCGCGCCAGGCCGGGGAGACCACACTCCCCGGCCGCACGCGTTGGTTCTCGTTCAGCGGATGTTCCGGAAGATGGCAGCCGCACCCATGCCGCCACCGATGCACATGCTCACCACGCCGTAGTCGACGTCCCGCCGCTTCATCTCATGTAGCAGCGTGGCGGTGAGCTTGGCTCCGGTGCATCCCAGCGGATGGCCGAGAGCAATGGCGCCACCGTTGACGTTCACGATGTCCGGGTTCAACTTCAGTTCCCGGACGCAGTAGAGCGCCTGGCTGGCAAACGCTTCGTTGACCTCGAACAGGCCGATGTCTTCGACGCTGAGTCCGGCTTTGTCGAGTGCCTTGGGAATGGCCACCGCAGGGCCGATGCCCATCTCGTCGGGATGAACCCCGGCGACCTGGAAGGTCACCAGTTCCGCCATCGGCTCCAGCCCGAGTTCCTCGGCCTTCTCCTTGCTCATCAGCAATTCGAGCGCCGCACCGTCGGACGTCTGCGACGAGTTCCCCGCCGTCGACCGGCCATCCACCTTGAACACCGGCCGCAGCTTGGCCAGCCCTTCCAGGGTGCTCTTGCGGGGACCCTCATCGGTATCGAAGACGATCTCTTCACCGTTCACCGAAGTGGTGATCGGGATGATCTCGTCCTTGAATCGGCCCTCGGCGATCGCGGCCAGAGCCCGATCGTTCGATTGCAGGGCGAAGGCATCCTGGTCTTCCCGGCTCACGTCGTAGCGTGACGCCACGGTCTCGCTGGTGATGCCCATCGAGTCGTATGCGGCCGGGAAGTTGTCGGCCAGCCACGGGTTCGTCGTCGGCTTCTGCCCGCCCATCGGCACCATGGACATCGACTCGACGCCGCCGGTGAGGACGACATCCGACCAACCGGCCTGGATCTGGGCGGCGCCCGTCGCCAGGGTCTGGAGGCCGGAACTACAGAAGCGGTTCATCGTCATCCCGGGCACCTCGACCGGAATCCCCGCCCGCAATGCGGCTAGCCGCGCCACGTTCATGCCCTGCTCGCCCTCAGGGAATGCACAGCCGATGATGATGTCCTCGACATCGCCGGGATCCACCCCCGAAGCCCGCTCGAAGAAGCCCTCCATCAGAAGGCCGAGCAGTTCATCGGGACGGGTATGTCGCAGACTCCCCTTGCCCGACTTGCCCACCGCAGTGCGGTAGGCGTGGGTGACGACTACTCCAGTACTCATTCGTGTCATCTCCTTTCGCGCCTTCCGCTAATTGCGGAGTGGCTTCCCCGTCTGCAGCATGTGCATGATCCGTTCCATGGTCTTCTCCTGGCGGCAGAGGCTCAAGAAGGCCTCGCGCTCCATATCCAAGAAGTCCTGTTCGGACCGAAGTGTTCCCTCCGGTACATCGCCACCGGCCAGCACGTAGGCCAGCTTGCCGGCAATGAGCTCGTCGTACTCGCTGATGTAGCCGCCCTGCAGCATGCCGTGCGCGCCCACCTTGAGCACCGCGACTCCGCTGCTGCCGGGCACCGGTACCTTCTGTTCCAGCGGTGGCGTATAGCCCATGGCGACGTACGCCAGTACATCCGCCTTGGCGTCGGCCAGCACCGCATCCGGATTCAACGTGATCCGATCGGAAGCCTTCAGGAAGCCGTATTCCCGAGCCTCCATCGCGCTGGTTGCCACAGTGGCGGTCCCGATCAGGCGGAAGAGCCGACGCATCAGCGGATGGAGGTCGCCTTCGACTCCGGTCGGGATGCTGCCGTAGTAGCGCATCGCCATTTCCTTGAGGCCGCCGGCCGCCGGGATAACCCCGACGCCGACCTCGACCAGGCCGATGTAGGACTCGGCTGCGGCACGCACCGAGGTGCCGTGGAGCACCGCCTCACATCCGCCTCCAAGCGCCATGCCCCTGGGGGCAACCACGACCGGTCCGGAGCAGTACTTCATGCCCATGTAGGCCTGCTGCATGCCGGCGATCGTGTCCTCGATGAGGTCCCAGGCCTGGTTGGACGCCGCCATCGCGACCAGGCCGATGTTGGCGCCGACCGAGAAGTTGTCGGCCTCGTTGCCGATCACCAGACCGACCAGTTCGCCGTCGTTCACCATCGAGGTGCCCGTGTTGATCATCTCGGTGATCGTCGGGTCGAGCGCGTTCATCTTGGTGTGGAACTCGACACATCCGACCCCGTCGCCCATGTCGAACAGCGTGGCGCCCTCATTCTGGGCGATGACCTGATTCCGCTCCTCTAGCGACTTCAGGAAGATGATGTGGGGCGCAACCGGAACCGGGGTGTAGTCACCGGCTGCCACATCCCAGAAGCACTCGACACCGTCACGGCGGACGTACCAGGAGCCTTCACTCTTGGCGAGCATCTCGTCGACAACAGCCGGGACCTCCATCCCTTCGGCCTTCATGCGCTCGACGGAGCGGTCGACGCCGATGGCGTCCCAGGTCTGGAACGGGCCCATCTCGTAGTTGAAGCCCCAGCGCAGCGCCCGGTCGATGTTGACCACGTCGTCGGCGATCTCACCGAGCAGCAGTGCGGAGTACAGCGCGGTTTCGGCAGTCACCTTCCAGGCGACCTGAGCGGCTTCGTCCTCGGCCCAGACGACCGCAGCGATCTTCTCCGCCGCAGTGTCGAGGCCGCGAGCAGCGCCGAGCGAGTCGAAGCGGACCTTCGGCTGCTCGCCGTACTCGAGCGACTCGAGATCGAGCGCCAGGATGTCCTTGCCGACCTTCTTGTAGAAGCCGGCTTTCGTCTTCGATCCGAGCCGTCCGTCGGCGACCAGCTGCTCCATGTAGCCGGGAACCTCGAAACGATCGCGCCACGGGTCTCCCTCGGCTCCGTCCTTGACCGTGGTCAGCACGTGGGCCAGGGTGTCGAGTCCGACGACATCGGCCGTCCGGAAGATGGCCGACTTCGGCCGCCCGGTGGCCGGACCGAAGATCTTGTCGATCTGGGTGATGCCGAGCCCGGACTCTTTCATCCAGTGGAACACCGAGGTGATCCCGAAGGTGCCGATCCGGTTCCCGACGAAGTTCGGGGTGTCCTTGCCGTAGACGATGCCCTTGCCGAGCACGTTCTCGCCGAAATCGGCCATCGCCGCCATCAGATCCGGGTCGGTGTCCTCGCCGGGGACCAGCTCCAGCAACCGCAGGTACCGCACCGGATTGAAGAAGTGCGTCACCAGGAAATTGCGCCGGAAGTCCTCGCTGCGCCCTTCCGTCATATCGGCAACCGACAGCCCGGAGGTATTCGACGAGATGATGCTGCCGGGGCGCCGGTGCTCTTCGACCATGTCGAACACGATCCGTTTGATCCGGATGTCCTCTACAACCACTTCGACGATCCACTCGCACTCGCCGAGCTTCTCGGCGTCGTCGTCGTAGTTGCAGGGGGTGATCAGCTCGGCGAGACCCGACTTGTAGAGCAGCGCCGGCTTCGACTTCAGGATCGAGGTCATGCCCGCATTGGAGATGCGATTCCGTACGGCGCGATCCTGGAGCGTCAGCCCTTTCTTCTCCTCATCGGGCGTCAACTCACGCGGCGCCACATCGAACATGTAGGAGGGGATTCCGGCGTTGGCGAGATGGGCAGCAATCCCCGCACCCATCACCCCTGCACCGAGAACCCCGACCCGCTTAATCCGGATCCCCATGCGTCCTCCTGTCTGTGGGAGCGGTCCGCTCCCGTTCCTGTCCAACCTCACGATCCTTGCACAGCCCGGTTCCGCGCCAGGGCCGTACGGCCATACTTCGTCCCGACCCTCGACCGCTTCACCGCGCAGCCCCCAGCCCGAGCGCGAGAGCTCCGAGCAACCCGGCGTCCTGGCCCAGGGCGGCCGGGACCACGTACCCCTCGACCCCTCGCTGCAGTGTGGGTGAAGCGGCATATCCGCCGAGGGCCGCGGCGGTCCCTTTTTCGACCTGCCCCACCAGACCGGGCTGCTGGGCCACTCCCCCACCGATCACGATCCGCTGCGGCGCTACGACATAGGTGAGCGCCTGGACCGCCTGCGCCAGGTAGCCCGCTTCGAGCTCCCAGACCTCAGCGCGATCCACCAACTGGTCGCCGGAGGCTCCCCACCGCCGCTCGATCGCAGGTCCCGAAGCCATTCCCTCGAGACAGGCACCATGGAAGGGGCAGGTTCCGGGGAACTCATCGCCGGGCATGCGGGCTACCGGGAGGTGCCCCGCTTCGGGGTGACCCATGCCGTGGTGGACCGACCCGCCGATCACTACCCCCATGCCGATCCCAGTCCCGACGGTGATGTAGACGAAATCGTCGCAGCCGAACGCCGCCCCCCAATGCATCTCACCGATGGCGGCCGCCCCGACATCGGTCTCCACGACCGTCGGCACCCCCATCCCTCGCCGGATCTCACCGGCCACATCGACTCCGCTCCAGCCGGGCTTGGGGGTCGCCAGCAGGTGCCCGAACGACGGCGAGGCCGGATCCAGGTCGATCGGCCCGAATGCACCGATGCCGGCCGCCTCAACCGGATGCCCTGCAGTTGCGGCCACGACGCGCTCGAGCGTGGTGGCCGGGTCGGTCGTAGCGATCGTCTCGGAGCTGACGATCTCGTTCGGCCCCGACGCCACGGCCACTCGGAACTTGGTGCCGCCGGTCTCGATGGCTGCAACGAGCGGGCGGCCGTGCGGTACAGCTCGCATTCAATCTCGAAGCTAGACGAGTCGGGCGCCGTACGGAGGAGCCCTAGGCTCTCCATCCGTGACCGATCCGATACCGCCGCGCTCCCACTGGTTCGGCCTCGCCATTCTCAGCTTGGGCGTGTCGATGATCATCGTCGACGCCACCGTCGTGAATGTGGCCATCCCGAGCATCATCCGCGACCTGGATATGCGGGGAACGGACGCCGAGTGGATGAACACCATCTACTCCCTCGTGTTCGCCACCCTCCTCGTAACCGCGGGCCGGGCCGGCGATCTGTGGGGCCGCCGCAAGCTCTTCCTGGTCGGAGTCGCCATCTTCGTGTTGTCGAGCATGTGGGCCGGACGGGCCCCGACGTCCGAAGCGCTGATCACGGCCCGTCTCGTGCAAGGAATCGGCGGGGCGATGATCCTGCCATCCACCCTCTCGTCGGTGAACACGATGTTCCGGGGTCACGCCCGGGCCATTGCTTTCGGGGTGTGGGGATCGGTCATCGGCGGAATGGCGGCTCTCGGGCCGCTGCTGGGCGGTTACCTGACCACCGACCACTCGTGGCGCTGGATCTTCTACATCAATCTTCCCGTCGGGATTCTGGTCGTGGTCGGAGCACTTCGCCTCGTCCCGGAGTCCCGTGACGAACAGACCCGCAGGGGCGTGGACGCATTCGGGGTTCTCACGATCTCGCTGGGGCTCGGCGCTTTGGTGTTCGCCTTCATCGAAGGCCAGCGCTACGGCTGGATCCGGGCAACCGAGACCTTCTCGGCGTTCGGACTCGATTGGCCTTTCGATTCGGTGTCGATCGTTCCCCCGGCCCTTCTGCTGTCCGCCGTGCTACTGACCGCGTTCGTCGTGATCGAACGGCGCCGCGGCTCACGGGAGCAGGCGACCATCGTCGACCTCGACCTGTTCCGGATCCCGTCGTTCCGCTACGGCAACGTCGCCGTCTCGGTTGTCAGCCTCGGAGAGCTGGGCCTGGTCTTCGTGCTGCCCTTGTTCATCCAGTCGGCGCTCGGGTATTCGGCACTGGGAACCGGAGTCGTCTTCGTGGCGCTGGCGAGCGGGGCCTTCGTTGCCGGTGGCGTCGCCGCCCAACTCGCTCGCAAACGTGGATCCCGCCTAGTCGTGCTGATCGGGATGGCGACCGAGGTGGTGGGACTGGTGGCCGTCGCCGCCGCAATCAGCCCCGACACCAACGGATGGACCCTCGCCGGACCGCTCTTCCTCTACGGCGTCGGCGTCGGCCTGGCCACTGCACAGCTCACCAACGCGATTCTGGTGGACGTTCCGCCGCACGCCTCGGGCCAGGCCTCCGGGATTCAGAGCACCAGCCGCCAGGTGGGATCGGCTCTCGGCATCGCCGTGCTCGGAACCCTGCTGATCGTCGGACTCGGGAATCGCACCGACGCCCGTCTCGCAGATGTGCCCGACCTGCCGGCCGAGGCTCGAACCGCCATCACCCAACTGATGCGCAACACTGCCGGGGCGGCACTGCCCGCCGTGCGGGAAATGCCCGACTCCGACGCAACCGTGGCCGAGATCGAGACTGCCTTCGCCGAGGCCACCCGGATCGCGATCCTGGCAGCGGCCGGATGGATCGCAATCGGCTTGCTGGCGGCGCTGCGCCTGCCGCGAGATCGGGATCGACACGGACCGCTATCAGATCTTGCGAGAACCTGATCCGACCTACCGCGGTGGGATCAGGCGAGACGTTTGACGGCCTTGCGGGCTGCCCTCAGCTACATGACCGCTACGGACCCGGGAAAACCGACTAACGCTTGATCCGACCCGGTCAAGGCCGACGGGCAGAGAACTCATGTTCCGCTCTCGCACCGCTGCTTCCATCGCCGCCCTCGCTGCCCTCGCCACGGTCGCTGCCGCGGCCTTCACAGCGGTACGGGCGGAGGCGGCGGGAGCCCACGAATTCGGTGAAATGGTCGACTACCCGATGACGTTCCCCGTGCAGGGACCGGTCTCCTACGTCGACGGGTTCCACGAGGAGCGTTCCTCGGGTTTGCACCATGCAGCGGATCTGATGGCTCCGAAGGGGACGCCGGTTGTCGCCGTAGCGGCGGGCACCGTCGAACGGGTCAACTGGAGCCGCGAGCCTTCAGATCTCCGCCCGGATCACTGCTGCTCGGTGACGATCCGTCACGACGACGGCTGGGAAGCGTGGTACGTCCACCTCAACAACGACAGTCCCGGCACCGACGACGGAAGCGTTTGGGGAATCGCCGACGGAATCACTCCCGGAGCGCGTGTCGAAGAGGGCCAGCTGATCGGCTGGGTCGGCGACAGCGGCAACGCCGAGGCGACCCCGCCCCACCTGCACTTCGAGCTCTACGACCACCGCGGGGTTTCGGTCAATCCATACCAGGCGCTGCGAGTGGCGGAAACGGGCACCCCATCATGCGTCCTCTCGGGCACTGCGGACTTCGGCGGCCTGCTCAACACGGCGCGGCTGCTTCGCACCGGGACGAGAGGCACAGATGTGACCGGCCTGCAACGCTTCCTATCGGCGGTGGGCTTCGAACCGGGTCCGGCCGACGGGGTGTTCGGACCGCTCACGGATGCGGCCCTGCGGTCGTTCCAGTCCGACCGGGGTCTGATCGTGGATGGGATCGCCGGCCCGCAGACGCTATTTGCGATCTCGGACTACACCGGTCACACGGGGCGCGGGCTTCTCCTGCTGCTCGATCCAAACGGACGGCTCCTCACGTTCACCGGTCACGGCAACGACATTGCTCTGCTCCAGCGCTGGCTGAACGCGCTCGGATACGACGCCGGGCCTCCCGACGGAATCTTCGGCGCCCTCACCCAGGGCGCGCTGCAGCGGTTGCAACGTGATTCCGAGTTGGCCGCGGATGGCAGGTTCGGAGCCGATAGCCGGGGCGCAATGGCAAGGGCCCTCGGGGTGCGTGCGGTCCGGAGTTGTTAGCAGCTCAGGTTCCGGGCACAAGCTCGGAACCAGGGGTGACTACCGTCGGAAATGGTCACGCGTCGAATAAACCTTTGGGCGCCGATTGTCGAGTAACCGTGTGAGATGACCGTACAACCCCGGCCAACAGCACCGGTTCACCCGCCGATGACCGATCACCACGCCCATCTGCGCCCGGTGCGGGCCCTCCCCAACTTCGAACACTTCTACCGCAGCGAGTACCGGGCCGTCGTCGGCCTGGCCTTCGCCCTCTCGGGAAGTCGGATCGCCGCCGAAGACATCGCACAGGATGCCTTCATTGCGGCGCACAAGGCGTGGGACCGGGTGGGACGGTATGACAAGCCCGAGGCCTGGGTGCGTCGGGTGGTGTCGAACCTCTCGGTGTCGTTGTTCCGCACCAAGGTGCGCGAAGCCAAGGCGATAGCCCGAATGAAGTCGCCGTCCAATTACCTGCCGCACCTACCGGCAGAGGACGCACACTTCTGGAGGGCGGTCCGCAACCTGCCTCGCCGCCAGGCACAGGCGATCACCCTCCGCTATCTGGAAGATCGGCCGGTGGCCGAGATCGCCGAGATCCTGGGCTGCGCCGAAGGCACGGTCAAAGTCCATCTACACAAAGGACGGGAGACCCTCTCTCGGAAGCTGGGTGTGAGTTCGGAGGAAGGAAGATGACGCTCGAATCGCGAGCCGCCAACGCGGCACAATCCCTGCGCTCGAGCCTGGCAACCGTTGGTCCCGGCTACGGCTTTCCCACGTTGCTGCGCAAGCGGCGCCTGGCGGCCGTCGGCGGCCTCGCCTTCATGACGCTGCTGCTGTTTGGAGCCGTTGCGCTGGCTTCCGTGCTGCCCGTCTTCGACGAGGAACAGGCGGCCGACAGCACCATTCATGCCACGACCACCATCCCGACCGAACCGACCACCCCGGCGGTGGTGCCCGACGAGAAAGGTGAGGACGAGGAGAAGTCGACCACCACGACCACCAAGCCGAGTTCCGTGACCACCATCCCGGGAGCCGGCGATCCCACCTTGGATCCGGAGGACCCGGGGGCCTTGGTGGCGCCCGGTGACGGTCTGACCCCGCCGACCTCAAAGGCGGAGACCACGACCACCACCAAGGCGGAGACCACGACCACCACGAAGGTCGAAACCACCACGACCACCACCAAGCCGCCCGGCTACGGCTACACGGCCTCCCAGCAGAGCGGTGGCAGTGGTGAAGGCCTCAATGACGTGTACTGGGGCACCGGCCCTGCCGGCTACGTGGTCAAGATCTACGTGCCCGATTACGGGCGGATTGTGGGCCAGACCACGATCAGCGCCAACGGCCAGTGGGAGGTCGCGGTCAGCTACGGCGACGTCGCCGCCAACACCAATTTCCACGTGAAGGTGGATTTCTACAGCGGCGGCTCCCATGTGAAGCGGCTGTACCACAGCTACACCTGGCTCAACGGTGATACCAAGCCGTACGCCGCCTACCTCCAGTCCGGCGGCAGCGGTACGGAGCTCGCCGACGTCGCTTACGGCACCGGCCCGGCCGGCTATACCGTCAAGGTCTGGATCTATCCGTACAACCGCACGCTGGCCGAGGTGACCATCGATGCCAACGGCAACTGGGAAGCTGCCATCAATTACGGCGAGGTGACCCCGAACCAGAAGTTCGAGGTGAAGTCCGACTTCTACAACGGCGGCACCAAGGTCAAGCGGATCTACAACCACTACACATGGATCCAGGAGACCGGTGGGAAGGCGTATACCGCCAACCAGGCGTCCGGCGGCGAAGGTGACGGACTCACCGACGCCTTTTGGGGCACCGGCCCGGCCGGGTACACCGTGAAGATCTGGCTCCCGGATTGGAACCGATATGTCGGCCAGACCACGATCGATGCGAACGGTGACTGGGAGGTCGGTGTCAACTACGGCGACGTGCCGGCCAACCAGAACTTCCATGTGAAGGCCGACCTCTACAACGGCGGCACCCACATCGAGCGGAAGTACTTCGCCTACACCTGGATCCAGGACGGTGGACACACGTTCAGTGCCAGCCAGACCTACGGCTCGTGCTCGGAGAGCCCGCCGTACGAGGTGCTCTACGGCACCGGGGCCCCCGGCACCGATGTTCTGCTGTGGTCGGAATACGGCAGCACCCAGGTCACCGTCGACGCCAACGGCGAGTGGTCGGGAACCTTGACCCTGAACGGGGCGTCCAACGGCACCCACCAGATCAAGGCCAAGGACCACCTGGGAACAAAGATCTGGTTCGACTTCACCGTCTCCGGTCAGGGTGAACAGCATGAGTTCACGGCGACGCAGACCTTTGCCACCTCGAATGACGACCCGCCGGGAAGCACCTACTACGGAACCGGGACCCCCGGGACCACGGTGCAGATCCTGTCGGCGTACGGATCGGGTTCGGTGGTGGTCAATCAGGCAGGCCAGTGGACCATCGCAGTGACCTTCCCCGACGCCCCGATTGGTGAGGGGTTCGTGGTGAAGGCCAAGGACGCCTCCACCGGCGAATACCACAGCTTCGAGTTCACCAGAACCGGCTGAGGCGAGTTTCATCTCAGCCCGCAGGCCGGCCCCGATCCACACCCCGGGGCCGGTCTTGCGCGTCGGCCGGCTTCGCCGGTCGGGTGTCAGGAATCAGGTATCGGAGATCAGATGCGCGCCGACACGGCAGGTCTGTCTGATCTCTGACCTCTGACTCCGGCGGGCGAGCCATGCTCGCCCGCCTAGTTCAACGAACTGGTGCTTCTCGCGTCCACTACCGGGCCGGCCACCACCGGCTGGGTGATGTCATCGTTGATGACGAGAAGATCGGCACGCTCCCGGGGCCGGCACTCCTCCAGGTACAGCTCTTGACCGGCCAGGTAGCGAGTTCGATACCGCGCTTCCACCTCAGCCGCATCCCCGTTTCGAGCATCTCGCTGTACCCCGCGCCGCACCGCGATTTCAGGCGAGCAGTCCACGAAGATCACCAGCTCCCAACACCCCTCGAGCTGTGGGCGCATCAGAAACACGCCGTCGAACAGCAATACCGCATCGGGGTCTGCATGATGCAGATCACCGATGGTTGGGCGGTCAGCGCCCAGATCGAAGACGGCCCGCCGGTAGGAACGGTCTCCCCGCGGCCCGAGCGGATCGAGCAGTTCGTTCCGCAACGCCGGCAGATCGAACGAATCCCGGTAGTACCCCTCGGGGGATTCGCGGCCGAGCCGGTATCGCTCGGATCGGGACCGGTGGAACCCGTCGATGGTCGCACGGATCACCGGGAAACCCCGCGCCGCGACCATCCCGGCGAGCTCGTCGCCCAGCGTCGTTTTTCCGGCGGCGTCGATCCCATCGATCCCAACACGGACCGGATGTGCCCGCTGGACGGCGACGACCGCATCGGCGAGATGCTCCAAGACCGAGTGCCGTTCCCGTTCCACAGCAAAGACGGTAGTGGCAAACGTTCCAGAAGCTGGAGCCCCTGCCCGCCGGCACACGGCTTCGGCCACAATGCTGCGTCATGGATTCGCCCTTCGAACGAGACGCCGATCAGCTGGCGGCGGCCGATTCGGCCTTGGCCGCCGCTCGGGCACTCTCCCCGACGCTCCCCGTGGTCATCAGGACTCCGGGCTTCCCGACCATGCTGCATCTCATCCTGGAGCAGCAGATCTCAATCGACGCCGCCGCGGTGATGTTCCGCCGACTGGAGGAGACACTCGGCACGGTGACCCCGGAGGGATTCCTTGCGCTGGACCGCCCGACCCTCGAGCGGTGCGGCTTCAGCCGCCAGAAGGCCGGATACGCCGCCGACCTCGCCGGCGCCGTGATCACCGGATCCTTCTCGTTCTCCGGCCTCGAAACATCGTCCGATGAGGATGTCACCGCCTCGCTGACCGAACTCCGCGGTATCGGACCCTGGACGGCGGAGTGCTACCTCCTATTTGCACTGCAGCGCCGAGACGTGTTCCCGGCGGGGGACCTGGCCCTCCGCCGGTCCTGGCAGGAGACGGCAAAGACAGCGGCATTGCCGACCACAGCGGAGCTGCGATTGATCGCCGCCGTGTGGTCACCGCGCCGCTCCGCTGCCGCGCTCATCCTGTGGGGCGCCTACCTGGCACGGCGGGGACGAACATGACTGCAACCGAACCGGGCCGCCCGGTGTTCTAAGAGCGTGAACCCGATGAGCCAGACAGCCGCCCTCACCGATCGCCTCGCCGCCGACCTGGACAGTTCGTTTCCGGACTTCGTGATCGCGGTCCAGCACGGGCTGTACTCCGGAGCCCTTCGGATGACGGGCAGCCCGGCCGATGCCGAGGACATTGCACAGGAGGCCCTGGTCCGCGCCTACCGGGCACTGGAGCAGTACCCGGCCGAGCGCATTCGCCGGCTCAAGCTGGAGGGGTGGGTGTGGACGATTGCCGCCAACCTATGCCGGAATCGGGCCAGGAGCAGAAGCCGCAAGCCCGAGAGTCCTCTCCTCGACCAGCAGCCGGCATCCACGGAGGACGGTCCGGAGACGATCGCGGTAGCGACCGATTCCCGGGATCGGCTGGCTGCGGTGGTAGCCGACCTGCCGTGGCCGATGCAGGCCGGAGTGGTGTTGCGGCACGTCGTCGGGCTCAGCTACGAGGAGATTGCCGAAGCCGTGGATCGGCCGACGGGCACCGTCAAGGCCGATGTCCACCGGGCGCTGGCCCGACTCCGTCAGACGATCGACCGGGAGGGACTCTGATGACCGACGACCTGACCGCCCGCCTCGCCGATCTCCGCGAAACAGCCCCGGAGCGACTGCTCCCCGGTGTCCTCACCCGAACCGGGCTGGCCGACGGGTACGTGCGGCGGCCGAGCCCTCTCGGCGACGTGTTCGTTGCCATCAACGATCACGGGATTTCCGAGTTGCGTCTGGCCGGAGATCCTGCCGAGTTCGAAAGGGTGGTGTCGGAACGACTCGGCCGTCCGGTGATCCCCGTCGACGAGATTCCCGCCGATCTGGCCCGCCCACTCGACCGGGCCATCGCTGAAGGGCGCCCGGGCAAGCTGCCGGTCGACCTGCGCAGCCTGACCCCGTTCCAGGCCTCGGTACTGCGCAAGACATCCGAGATCCCCCGCGGTGAGGTCCGTCCTTACGGATGGGTTGCCGCTGAGGTCGGACGTCCGGGAGCAGTGCGGGCCGTCGGTTCGGCTCTGGCACGGAACCCGATCCCGCTGGTGATCCCGTGCCATCGGGTCGTTCGATCCGACGGGCAGTTCGGCGACTACTCGCTGGGTGAATCCGAGAACAAGCCGCGCCTGCTCGGAGACGAAGGTCTCGACGTCGACCGGCTGCAGGGATTCGCCTCCCGTGGCATCCGCTACATCGGGTCGGACACCACCAGCATCTACTGCCACCCGACCTGCAGGCACGCCCGCCGCATTACCGACCGCCACCAGGTCGAGTTCAGAACCGGCAGGGCAGCAACAACTGCGGGGTACCGGGCCTGCAAGGACTGCCGGCCGCTGGCGGCCTAGGAGTCCGTTGAGTAATGCCGATGTGGCGTGCCCGCCGGGCACGTTGATCGGCGGCCGGGCGCGCCAATCGCAAGGACCCAGATTCCGCCACTCCTCGTGCAGGAATGGCGGGGCCGAGGACACCGCGAGTGGTGATGACCGGTCGCCGAGATGTGCGACATGTATTGCTCAACGGGCTCCCAGGCCGGCACTACGCCTCGGCCAGAGCCCGCCACTCCTCGAGCCGGCCGGTGATGGCCCTGGCGATATGGTCCCGTGCCCGGCGGTACACGCCCAGGCGGCGCCCGTAGGGATCCTCGATGTCCCGGCCCTCCGGGTCGAGCAACTGGACCCGGCCCGCCAGGTGCGGAGCGACGCTCAGAATCTGATTGCGGTGCATCTGCGTCATCACGTAGATGCGATCGCAGGCCTCTGCGATCTCCGGCCGGAGGATGCGCGCCAAATGCTCCTGGACATCGGCACCGATTTCGGCGGTAGCGGTGACGGCGTGCTCGCTGGCGGCCGATCCCTCCAGGCCGTAGATCCCGGCACTCTCGAACTCGAGGAGGTCACCGAGTTCGGCCCGCGCCATTGCCTCGGCCATGGGCGAACGGCAGATGTTGCCGGTGCAGACGAAGAGGATCCGGGGCACGGACCGAACCTAGCCGTTCAGAGAACGCCTCACACTGAGCCGGGTGCGCGCCGGGCCAGCGCCCGGTCCAACCCCATCGCAGCGAAGGCCAGCGCCAGGTAGATCACGGTGATGCCGGCGATGTAGGCAGCGGTTCCGCCGTACCCGATGTCGAGCACATCGATGAAGGGGTACGGATACCGCTCGATGATTGCACCATGGATCAGCACCACGACCAGCCACACGATCGGAACGATCGTCCACCAGAGGATGACTTCCCGTTTGATGGTTCTCCTGGCCCGAAGACCAGCCAGGCACCCACAGCGAGGATTGGGGCCGCGGTGTGGAACACCAGGTCGGTGAACACGCCCACCCCCTCCGGTTCGTTGTCGGCGGCGAGCATCACGTGATAGACGACCCCGGTGATCACGATGTTCACCAGGGAGGGCGACGTGTACCGCCGCCATCGGACGCGACAGCGGCCGCCGGCTGACCGCCAGCCGGGCCGATACCGCAGCCACGAGCAGGTTAGAAACGATCGTGAAGTAGAAGAACAGGTTCACCACACGCGCGGCACCGGTGGTGAAGAAGCGTTCCCCTCGGTCTGCAGTGATCGGGATCTGCAGAACGATTGCGACCATCACCAGGGCGGCGATGCCCCGAACACCCAGCGGCCGGTCTGCGACTTCATGCCGTCACGGTATTCGATGGATCTCGAGAGCGATGAGGGGGGCCGGGATCGCCGATTGCCGGGCCCCCGAGCGGATTCCCGATGGCTAACGTCCGGGTGCGCTGACGGGAGGGGAAGCGTGTCAGGGCTCAACTCGGCATGAATCGGTCGAGGACAAACACTCCGCGCGCCGGGTCGCTGCTCGAGCGGATCGGGCGCGACCCGGCCGACCCACCGGAACTTGCCCTGCAAAAGCGTGTGCTCGTCGCGGTCTCGACTCTGGTCGCCATCGCCGGTGTCCTCTGGGGAGCGATCTACGTTGCATTCGGAGAAGTCTCGGCCGCTGTGATCCCGTGGAGCTACTCGGTCCTGTCGATGTTCAGTCTCGTGGTGTTCGCGCTCACCCGCCGCTACCAGTTGTTCCGGACCACACAGCTGTTCCTGATCCTGGTGCTGCCGTTCGCCCTGCAGCTGGCCCTCGGTGGCTTCGTCGCGTCGAGCGCTGTGATCCTCTGGGCGTTCCTTGCGCCGGTCGGCGGCATGCTCATGATGACCCGCCGGGTGGGTACCGCGCTGTTTGCCGCGTTTCTCCTGCTGGTGATCCTGGCGCAGGTGCTGCAGCCCGAACTCAGCCTCGACAACGACCTGCCCGATTGGCTGATCGGAGTCTTTTTCGTCTTGAACGTCGGCACCGTAGCCGCAGTGGTATTTGGAACCATCCACTACTTCGAGGGCCAGAAGGAAGAGGCGCAGGCCAGGCTGATCACCGAGCAGCAGCGGTCCGAGCGGCTTCTCCTCAACGTCCTGCCGCAGCAGATCGCCACCGAGCTCAAGGAGCACGGCCACACGGCTGCCCGCCACTTCGAGGCCGTCAGCATCCTGTTCGCCGACATCGTCGGCTTCACCGCCCTCACCGGAGAGATGAAGCCGGACGAGCTGGTCGGCCTCTTGAACGACGTGTTCCTGCACTTCGACGACCTGGTTGACCGCTACGGGTGCGAGAAGATCAGAACGATCGGCGACAACTACATGGTGGCCGCCGGTGTTCCGACGCCCCACCCCGAGCACGCCGTGGCGCTCGTCGACATGGCACTCGAGATGGTGGAGTTCGCCGAACAACTGTCGACTATGTCGTTTCGCATCGGCATCGACAGCGGCCCGGTGGTAGCCGGGGTGATCGGCAGGTCGAAGTTCCAGTACGACCTATGGGGAGACGCGGTCAATACCGCCAGCCGGATGGAGTCCCAGGGCATCCCGGGTCGGGTTCAGATCACCGAGGCGACCTACCGGTTGGTTCGGGATTCCTTCGAATGTGCACCCCGCGGAGTGATCCTGGTGAAGGGCATGGGCCGGATGCCGACCTGGTTCGTCGAGGGCCGCCGTTGACGCACTGGCGTGCTCATGTCCGCGTTTGGGCGGCTCACTCGTAGAGCGCCTCGATCTCGTCGATGAAGCGCTGTGCGATCACGTGACGCACGGTCTTCAGGGTCGGGGTGATCTCGCCACGCTCGACCGTCCACTCGGCGGCCAGCAGGTGGAAATCTTTGATCTGCTCGGGCCTCGATAGTCCTTCGTTGGTCGATTCAACCCACCGGCGTACCGAAGCGAGGACATCGCTATGACCGACGAATGTGTCCCGATCCGCCGTTTGCAGGCCCCGGCGACCCGCCCAGGTTTCGGCCTCCTCCCAGTCGACGGTGAGTAGCGCACCGACGTAGCGGCGGGCATCTCCGATGAGGCAGGCATGAGCGATGAGGGGATGCTGCTCGAGCCGGCGTTCGATCGGCGCGGGGGCAACGTTCTGGCCACCCGATGTGATGAGGATCTCCTTCTTGCGGCCGAGCAGTGTGAGATATCCGTCGGGGCTGATGGATCCGACATCCCCGGTCCGGAGCCAGCCGGTCTGGTCGAACGCCGCTGCAGTGGCGGTCGGATTTCTGAGATATCCGGCGGCAAGCATGCCGCCCCGCAGCATGATTTCGCCGTCGGTGTCCGTTGCCAGCTCGATCCCCGGCAAGGCCCGGCCGATCGAGCCCACGCGGCTGGCTCCGGGAGCATTGGCCGTGCCGTAGCCGGTGGTCTCGCTGAGCCCGTACGCCTCATAGAGCGGAAGACCGAGGCCGCGGAAGAACCAGATCACATCGGGGTCGACGTGAGCGGCACCACAGAGGGCGATGATGAGCTCGTCCAGCCCGAGCGCCGACCTGACCCGGTGCAGGATGAGGCGGTCGAGCAGCCAATGGGTGATGCGGGTCCGACGCGACAGCTGCCGCCCGGCCTCTTCTGCCTTGGCGACATCGACACCGACCCGGAGCGCCGATAACGCCATCCGGCGGCGCAGCCGGCTCGGGGTCTCGGCAATGCGCTCTTCGAGGCGGCTCTTGACCTTCTCCCAGACACGAGGGACCCCGGCGAAGAGGTGTGGCCGGGTCTCGGCCAGCACGCTGGGCAGCGTGAGGACGTCTGAGCAGAAGGTGACTTCGTTGCCCCCGTAGAGAGCTGCGTAGTGGGTGACCTGCCGCTCGGCGATGTGAGCGAGTGGGAGGTACGAAACCATCCGACGGTGTCTCGGGTACCGCAGGCCCAGCGCCTCCGCGCCGGAACGGAGGTACCGGTCGGCAGACTCGTTGGTCCAGATCGTCGCTCGATGGCTCAGCACCACCCCCTTGGGATCACCACTGGTCCCGGAGGTGTAGATCAGTGTCGCCGGGTCGGACGCCTCGACCCGGGCAGCCCTGGCGTCGACCGCGGTCGGCTGGTTGAAGAGGCGATCGACACCCCGCGACCGGAGGTTGCCGATGCTCACGGTCCGCTCTGTGGCGTCCGGGGCCGGGTCGATCATGATCACGTGCTCGAGCTTCGGCGCAGCGGCTGCGTCCAGCCGGGCGAGGAGCTCCGCCGACTCCACGAATACGATGCGAGCGCCGCAATCGGCCATGACCGCGGCAAGTTGCGGGGGCGCCATCGTCGGGTAGAACGACACCGGGATCCCCCCGGCGTGGATGATCGCCAGGTCGGCGATCAAGTGCTCCGGCCGATTGCCCGCCATGATCCCGACCGTTTCGCCCGATGAGAGGCCGAGATCGATCAGCCCGGCGGCGAGGTCGATCACCGCATCGCGATACCCACTCCAGGTGAGAGTCTCCCAGCCGTCACCTTTGCGCCAGCGCAGTGCACCGAGGTTTCCCCGTTCGCGGGCATTGCGGCCAAGGACGTCGACAAGGGTGAGCCCATCGACGGCGCGGTCGATCTCCGCCTGTTCACGGTTGCGGGGCTTGGTCACCATGTCCTCTCATCTGATCGAGAACGGCGCCGGCAATGGTATGCCGAACCCAACACCACCCGTACCCTTCACGGGTGTGCCACCGGTTACCGATGTGTGTGTGACATTGCCGCGCGCGCCCCGAAGCGAGATCTCGTGACCGAGGAGGCATTCGCATCGATCCTCGACGCCGCTCGAGCAGGAGCCGAGTGGGCGTGGTCACGCATCTACCACGAATTCTCCGGCCCGGTCCGCGGCTACCTGCGCGCTCGCGGAGCCGCTGAACCCGACGACTTGGTCGGTGAGGTATTCGTCCAGATCGCCAGGAACATCGGCACCTTCGAGGGAGACCAGGCTTCTTTTCGCTCGTGGGTCTTCACGGTCGCCCACCACCGGCTCATCGATGAGCGCCGCTACCGATCCCGCAGGCCGGCCACACCCACCTCAGATGTCGCGGACCACGCCGAGGGTGATGTCGAACTCGAAGCGTTGGACGAGCTGGCCACAGAGAAGGTCCGGGAGACACTCGACGACCTCAGCCCTGATCAGCGCGACGTCCTGCTGCTCCGCCTCATCGGCGACCTCACGATTGAGCAAGTCGCATCCGCGCTGAACAAGCGCCCCGGTGCGATCAAGGCCCTGCAGCGACGCGGCCTGGCAGCGCTGCGGCGCCGGATCGAGAGCGGGGGCGTACCCCTGTGAGTCCTTCCGACGGTTACCAGGGTGATATGAGCGGACACGGACGACTCACCGACGCTGAGATCGAAGCCCTCCTGTCGGGAACATCACCCGAGGGCCTCGAATCGATCGGCGACCTGATCTCTGAGATCCGGTCGCTGGGGGCCGGCAGCGTCGATCCTCAGGTTGCGGAACGGCACGTTGCCGCTGCAGCTGCGATCGCCCGGTCCGCCGCCACGGCCGGTGCCACCGCCCCGAAGGGGAGGCGTGCTTCGGCGGGCACCAGGACCAGAAGAAGGAAGAGAACCGTGTTCGCAGGCATCACCTCCACCATCGCCGGAAAGATCCTCGCCGGAACAGTGGCCGCAGCGGCAGCCACCGGTACGGCTGCTGCGGCGGGAGTACTCCCCGACTCGATCCAGGAGGTCTTCGACGACAACGTCATCGTCGTCGAAGAGATCCAGGAGATGAAGCACCTGCGGGATCAGGTCAGGCTCCATCTCGAAGACCCGGCCGCCGATCCCGCCGAGGTCCAGACGCACGAGCGTGACCAGAACCAGACCAACCAGGGCACGCAGAACGGCCAGGGTGACGAAGGAGCCCAGAACCAGTACGGGAACACCGACGACCAGCCCGGCCAACAGGGCGACGACCCCGCCCAACACCAGAACGGCCAGGGTGACGGGGATGCCATCCCACAACAACAGGGGCAGGGCTATGCCGGTGACGGCACCCAGACCCAGCAGGGCCAGAGCGACGATGGCCCGGGCAGCGGAAACGCCAACACCGAGCAGGGCCAGGGCGGCAGCGAGCAGGATCGAGGCCGGGGTTAGGCAACTCCCGATCCACATCGGCACCGCACCGCCACAGCGGAACGGCCGCCTTCTCCGGCGGCCGTTCCGTCGTTTCTAAGAGTCGCTGTCACTCCGGTAAGTCGCCGTCTTCCGGATCAGTGTCGTCCCCATGGAGGGCCGGCTCCCGGTTGGTGTCCTCAGTCAGCGCATCAGCGACAACCTCGTGGCGTCGCATGTACGTGCTGAAGAATGCCTGCAGGGTCGCGGCCACCGGAAGCGCCATCAAGGCTCCCGGTACTCCCATGAGCGTGCCGCCGGCGATGGCGGATCCGAACGCCACGGCGGGGTGCAGTGACATCGTCCTGGCGGTAATCCGTGGGGCCAGCAGGTAGTTCTCGATCGCCTGATACACCACGATGAAGATGAGGACCGCGACACCGCGACCGGGGCCCTGGATGAACCCGATCAGCAGCGGGAGGGCGCCGCCGATGTAGGTCCCCACCACCGGGACGAACTGGGAGAGCACCCCCATCCACAGCCCGAGTGCAGCCGCAAAAGGCACCCCAATGATCTGGAACGCGGCGTAAGCGACCAACCCGCCGATCCCTGCCAGCAATGCTCGCGAGTAGAAGTAGCCGCCGGTCTTGTCGATGGCGATATCGATGACCCGCAGCACCTCGAGTTGGCGCTGCTCGGGCAGCATCGACAGCACCGTTCGCCGCAACCGCGGACCGTCGGCCGTCATGTAGAAGGTAAAGAGCCCGATGGTCAGCAGCTGGAACACGGTGCTGAGCAGCGCCGTCCCCACGCCGAAGACGCTCCCGGCGATGTCGGCGGCAAATGACTGCAGGTCGCTGTCGAGGTTGGTGAGCGCCTCTCGCAAACGCTCGCTCGAGAACTCGATGCCCACTCGCTCGGCAAGGCCCGACAGATCGTCGACGTAGCCCGGTAGCTGGTCGATGAGCCGCGCTACCTGGTCGACAATGAGCGGCACCATCAGCCCGATGAAGGTGCCGGCGACCACGAGAAGCAGGAGGAACATGGCCCCGGTGGCGAGCCCCCGCCGCCAGCCCCTCCGAGCCAAGTAATTGACCCCCGGCTCCAGCGCGATCGAGAGGAAGAACGAGATCAGGACCAGGATCAGAAGGCCTCGCAGGCGGCGCAGTACATGGAACACAGCGAAGAGCCCGATCATGATCGTGACGATGACGAACAGCAGGCGCCGGATCCACGGAGGCAGGGTGGCGTGACCCTCCGTCGAAGGTTCGCCCACCCGGATGTGGTCGGGCTGAGTCACGGCCCGAGCGTAGGAGCGACGAGGCCTCCGACCCGGCCTTTTCAGCTCTCCTCGCGCAGCACTGCGAGGCCCTCGATGACCTCGACGTTCGGCATCCGTCCAAACACTTCGGGATCGAGATCGATCTTCATCGACCGGGAACCGCCGCCGACCACGGCGCGGTCGAGCTGCATGATCGCCGCATCGACATAGATCTGGATCGGCTGAGCCATCCCGAACGGAGTGACTCCCCCGATCTCCATGCCGGTGAGTTCCTTGGTGAGCTCCGCAGTCGCAAAGGACAGTTTGCGGACTTCAAGCAGGCCCTTGACCCTGCGGTTCACGTCGAGGCGGGTGGTCGCCAAGGCGAGGCACAAGGCGTTGACGCCAGGTGGCTTGCGAGAGGCGATCACGATTGCATTTGCCGACGCCGCCGGATCGATGCCGTAGCGCTCACAGAACGCGGCAGTATCGGCGAACTCGGGATCGCACGGCAGCGCCGTGTAGTTCGCCCCGAGCCGTTCCAGTTCGTCGAGGACTGCTTGTTCGATTGGGTCGGGCGACATGGTCCGAGACGGTAGTGGGGAATCCGCCGGACGATACTCAACCCCGGCACCGCGCCGCGAATGGCAGGTTTGATCGCAGGCCGCATCCCGAGGTCTACGAGAGTCTCGGATTCGAGATCCTGGATGAGATCATCATCGAGGCATGCGAGATGCCGTTCACCCTGCTGATCCACCGGCCCGGAGCCGACCCTCAGAGATACCGGCCGGCGCCGATCTGCCGTGACGATGCCACAGCCGTCCCCGGCGAATTGCTGCTGATTCTGTCGCGTGGATTGAATCTCACAGAACAATCCCCCGCTGGCGGCACTACTCCCGCTCGATCGATAGCCTTACCCACATGGCTGACTACCGACCCCCAATCCGCGACATGCTGTTCGTCCTCTCGAATGTCGCCGGTCTCGACGAGATCACGGCCATCGAGAAATTCGCCCATGCCGAGCCCGACATCGTCGAGGGAGCGCTCGAGGAAGCAGGCCGCTTCATCGTCGATCAGATCGCTCCGCTGGCAACGGTCGGTGACACCCAGGGCAGTGTGCTCGGCGCCGACGGCACCGTCACCACACCCGATGGATATCAGGAGGCCTACGGCCGTCTCGTGGAATCGGGGTGGCTGGCGGCGGCATTCCCGGAGGAGTGGGGTGGAGGCGGCCTGCCGCTCAGCGTGGGCATCCCGATCCAGGAGATGCTCACCACCGCCGATATGGCCTTCTCGCTCGGGCCGATGCTCACCTACGGCGCCGCGGAATTGCTCATCGCCTACGGCACCCCGGAGCAACAGCAGACCTACCTGGAGAATCTGGTCACCGGGGAGTGGACCGGCACCATGGTGCTCACCGAGGAGTCCGCCGGGTCGGATGTCGGAGCGGTGAAAGCGAAGGCCGTCCCAAACGACGACGGCACCTACACCATCACCGGCAACAAGATCTTCATCACCTGGGGTGACCACGACCTCACGGACAACATCGTGCACCTGGTCCTCGCCCGGACCCCGGATGCGGCCCCCGGCACCAAGGGCATCTCCTGCTTCATCGTGCCCAAACTGCTCCCGGACGGCTCGGACAACGACGTCACTTGCGTGTCGCTGGAGCACAAGATCGGGATCCACGCCAGTCCGACCGCCGTGCTCTCGTTCGGCGACAAGCAGGGATCGGTCGGCTGGCTGGTCGGCGAGAAGCAACAGGGCATGCGCGCCATGTTCCTGATGATGAACAACGCCCGCCTCAACGTGGGAGTGCAGGGCCTGGCCGTCGCCGAACGGTCCTATCAGCAGTCGGTGGCCTATTCGATGGAGCGCCGTCAGGGCCGCGCGATCGGCGCACCGAAGGGCGAGATATCGCTCATCGTGGAGCATCCCGATGTCCGCCGCATGCTGATGCTGATGAAGAGCCAGATCGAAGCGATGCGCTGCCTGTTGTACCTCAACGCTGCCGAGATCGATCGGTCGCACAACCACCCGGACCCCGACGAACGGGCTCGAGCGGCTGAACGGACGGCAATCCTGATTCCGATCTCCAAGGCATGGTGCACGGATCTCGGCGTCGACCTCACGTCACTGGGGATTCAGGTGCACGGCGGCATGGGCTACGTCGAGGAGGCCGGAGCGGCCCAGTGGTGGCGCGATTCGCGGATCGCACCGATCTACGAGGGCACCAACGGCATCCAGGCGCAGGACCTGGCGATGCGAAAGCTCCCGATGCGCGAGGGCAAAGCGGTCGCCGGAATGCTGGACGAGATGCGAGAGGTCGCCGGCAACCTGACCGCAGCCGGGCTGGACCGGTTCGGAGCCAGACTGGCGGAGGCGGTCGACGCCCTCGCCCAGGCCGGTGACTACCTGCTGGGCCGGATCACAGAGGATCCGAACGATGTGCTCGCCGGTGCCACGCCGTACACCGAGATGTTCGGCATCACCGCCGGTGGATGGCTGATGGGGGTGTCGGCGCTGGCGGCTCAGGAGGCACTGGGAGCGGACGACGGCAACACCTGGATGCGGGCGAAGCTCGACACCACCATCTTCTACGGCGATCACGTGCTGCCGAAGGCGGCAGGGCTGCTTGGCAGCACCACGGCCGGTGCCGGCGGGCTGATGGCGATCGGAACCGAGGAATTGGGCCGTTAGGAACCGACGCCGCCGTCAGCCATAAACGACGAGAGACACCGCGACGTAGTGAGTCACGAACGCGGCGATCGTGAACGAGTGGAACACCTCGTGGAACCCGAACCAGATGGGTGACGGGTCGGGGCGCTTCGTCCCATATATCACCGCACCCACGCTGTACAGCACGCCCCCGACGATGATCAGGGTGATTGCAGCAGTGCCCGCGCCGTCTTGAAGGTCGGGGAGGTAGAACACGGCCACCCAGCCCAGGGCGACATAGACGGGCGTGTACAACCATCGAGGTGCCCCGAGCCAGATCACCCGGAAGGCGACACCGGCAAGAGCACCAATCCACACTACCGACAGCAGCACCCGGGCCTGCGATGAAGGGAGGACCAAGACCGCAAATGGCGTGTAGCTCCCGGCAATGATGAGGAAGATGTTCGAGTGATCCATTCGCCGAAGCACCCCGTGGGCCCTTGGCGACCAGTTCCCGCGATGGAAGAGCGCACTGGTCCCGAACAGCAGGGCACCGGATGCGATGAAGATGGTCACGGCGACGCGTTCCTGGAGCGTCCCGGCCAACGCCACCAGCACAATCCCGGCAACAACGACGATGGGGAACATCCCGGCATGGAGCCATCCGCGCAATCGCGGCTTGAGGATTGGGTCGGCCGCGGCGGTGGAATGCACAACAGGGAAGATATCAGCGGACGCTGCCGGTCAAAGGAGGCGCGCCTCAGTCGAACAGCGAGGGATCCATCCCGGCCAGGGGCTCAGCGATGCGGGGCTCGAAGTCCATGAGCGCCAGCACGTCACGCTCCAGATCGACCCCCGGAGCGATCTCGCGCAATTCCAGACCGTCCGGAGTCAGCGCCAGCACCGCCCGCTCGGTGACGTACAGCACCTCGCGGTCGGTTGCGAGAGCGGCATTGAACGTGACCTGTGCTACCTCTTCGGGGAACTTCCGGTGGCGGCCTTCACGAATGATCCGGAGAGCCCCCTCCCCCACTTCGACCTCGAGCCCACCAGAGGTGAACGAACCGCAGAACACCACCTTGCGGGCGCTCTGGGAGATGTTGATGAAGCCGCCGGTTCCGAAGATCCGTCCCGCGATCCGCGACACGTTGACGTTGCCGTGCCGGTCGACCTGGGCGAACCCGAGGCAGGCGACGTCCAGGCCGCCCCCGTCGTAGAAGTCGAACTGCAGGTTCTGGTCGATGATCGCCCGGGGATTCCACGACGCACCGAACACCAACCCCCGCGCCGGCATCCCCCCGACCAGGCCTTGCTCGACACTGAGGGTGATGTCGCCGAGAGCTCGTTCCTCCTCCGCCACCGCGGCCACCGCATCCGCCATTCCGAATCCGAGATTCACCACGGCGCCGGGTTCCAACTCGGCGAACGCCCTGCGTCCGACGACCTTGCGCTCATCGAGCGGCAGCGGATCGGCGTCACGCAGCGAAGTCGGCACTTCGCCGGAGAACGCCGGGTTGTACGGACCGGCGGCGGTTTGCCATTGATCGGGCGAGAGCACCACGTAGTCCACAAGATGGCCCGGGATCACGACGGCACGGGGATCGATCGATCCATTGGCCCGGCGCTGTGCCTGGACCACGACCCTGGCCCCCGAGTTGCGCGCAGCGATGGCGGCTGATGTCAGCGACAGCCGGGCCGCCTCCCGCTCCGTGGTTAGATTCCCGTCGTCGTCGACGGTGGTGCCGCGCAGGAACATCACGTCGAAGCTGATCGGCCGGTAGCGGAGCCACTCCTCGCCGTCGATGGTGATGACCTCGACCAGGTCTTCGGAGGTCCGCTCGTTGACCTTCCCGCCGGACCTGCGTGGATCGACGAACGTCCCTATGCCGATCTTGGTGATCAACCCGGGCCGCCCGGCTCCGATCTCGCGGAGCAATTGCGCCAGCACCCCCTGTGGGAGGTTGTACGCCTCGATCCCGCCGTCCTCGGCGAGCTTGGCGATGTTCGGGGACAGGCGGAAGTGGGCACCGATCATCCTCCTGACCAACCCGGGCGCGGAGAGGTGATCCACGCCGCCGCCGGCATCGTCTCCGATCCCCGAGCAGAAGAACAGCGTCAGGTCGCGGGGAGATCCGGTCGAGCGGAATCGTTCGCCGAGGGCACGCAGCAGTGCATCGGGCTCGAGCAGTCCCCCACCCGACGCTTCGATGCCCACCGTATCGCCGTCGGAAACGAGGGCGGCGGCTGTGGCCGCATCGATGAACTCCACCCGGCCAGAGGCAGTCCGTCTCACGCCGGTTTCCTCGGGAACGCAATCTCGGCTTCGCCCCGCACCAGCAGGTCACCCGCTCCGAATTCGGAGCGTACCTCGAGGCGGAACCGGGCCCGGCGGCGATCCACATCGACTGCGATGCACTCGGCAGAAGCCTCCACTTCGGTGCCTGCGGGAACCGGGTTGGTCAGTTCAAAGTGATACACGGTCGAGATCCCGCCAGGTGTTGTGAGCGCGGTCAAGGCGTGCTGCACGAAGCCCGCGGTGAGCATGCCGTGAGCGATTGGCTTGCCGAACGGCGTCCCGGCGGCGTACTCGGCATCGACGTGGACCGGGTTGTAGTCGTCCGTCAGCGCGGCGTAGCCGTCGATCATCTCCTGATCGATCACCACCCGATGGGTGGCGCGGAGACCGACATGCATGTTGTCGATGGTGACGGTGTGGGTGTTCATCGAGCGGTCCTTCGAATCTGATCTGCCTCTGATGGTATGGCGACGGGCACCGGGCTCGGCCGGTTGGCTCGTCGCTCGTCGCTCGCTGCGCTCAACTCGTACCGAGCCGGGGTCTCACAACTCGCCCTCCTCCAGATACCCCCACTCCTGCAGCTTCTCGATGATGCACGCCGCAGCTTCCGGCGGATCGAGGCGCACTTCCTGGGCGCGTCCACCCGACTCGATGGTCCCGGAGAGTGATTGGATCCGCTCGCGGTGGTCTTCACCGGCCGGCGGGGGTGGGATCGATCTGGGGCGGGGCCGATACGGCTCGACGACCCCGGCAGCCGCGAGGCGAACCGGAGCCGCATGCTCGATGACCTCAATCTCGTCGCCAGCCGCCGCCAGGACCGCCGGCATGGAGGCTCTGCGAAGTGAAGCGGTTCCCGGTTCGACGGAGACCACGGCAGGAAGCTTGACGCGGAGCAATTCGCGGCGACCACCGGGGATCCGGCGGGCGCCGGTGATGTCTCCTTGCGCCCATTCCAGCGACAGGAGCCCGCAGGCTTGTGGCCGGTCGAGGATCGCCGCGACGGCAGGCGGCACCGAGGCCGAGCCACCGTCCTCGCTCCACGCGCCGCAGACGACCAGATCCGCAGCCGACCCGTGTCCTGCAATCGCGGCTGCGGTGGAGAGACTGCCGATTCCGGGAGGTGCCGCCACACGGACGGCTCGATCGACACCGGACGCCAGCGCGACGCGGAGGCCTTCGTCGGCAGCAGCCGGGCCGACCGAAAGTGCCGAGACACCGGCTCCCGATTCGGATGCAAGCGTCAGCGCCCACTCCAGGGCGGCCGCCGACGCCGGATCGATGCCGAAACGCCCTTCGAGCATCACGGCATCACCGGTCAGCGCATCGAACTCGGTCCGGAGCGCCGACCACTTGATGGGAACCAGAATCTCCACGGTCATCCCCTCGCAAACGCGACGCCGTGGCCGCCCTCGGGGTAGGACCAGGACAGGGCCCCTTCGGTGTCACAGATCAGGTAGCAGGTGCCGCACTCGAAGCACTGCTCGTAGTTGAAGACGATGCCACCGTCGCTGGTGGGAACGAAGAGCCCCGCCGGGCAGGCGGTGACGCAGGCCTGGGTGGAGCACCCGCGGCAGGAATCGGCATTGAGGACGATGTGTGCGGTGTGGGACACCCGGAACTCGACCGTGGACATCCGTTCCTCGAACCCGATCTCGGGGTAGGTGATCATCCGAACACCCTCCAGACCTTCCAGCCGTCCCGGATCGCATCTCGCCACCGGATGCCGGACCGTTTCAGCGCCGATCTGGCAACCTTCAGTGCGCCTTGCTTCGGGGCCGGGTTGGTCACGGTGAACATGGTTTCGAGGACATCACACACCACCTGCGGGTAGCGGTTCTGGACTCGATCGGACAACACGAGATCGGGAGCACCCCGCAGCCGTTTGTGATCGGCGAGCACGAAGTTCGCTTCCATCCGCCTGCGATACCCGGCCAGCCCGGCCTTTGAGGTATCACCCCTGGCAATCGCCTCTGCTGCGGCCTCACCGGCGGCTATCCCGGCACCGATGGCGAAGTTGACCCCCTCCAGCCAGATCCCTGCTGCAAGGCACATGGCCGCGGCGTCGCCGGCGACCAGCATGCCGTCGGTGGACAGTTCCGGCATGTGGTTGTACCCACCCTCGGGGACCAGATGGGCGGAGTACTCGAGCACCTTGCCACCCTTGACCAGGGGCTCGACGGCCGGATGCCGTTTGAACTCGGCGATGACATCCTCCGGCCGCCACTGAGAAGAGCCGTACTGCGGGAGCGAGAGGACCACCCCGATGGCCACGCTCTCGAGGTTCGTGTAGATGAACCCGCCTCCGGGGATTCCCTTGGTGCACCCGACGACCTCGAAGTCCGCCCCTTCGTTGTCCTTCAATCCGAAGCGCTCTTCGATGGTCTCGCGCGGGAACCCGAGCACCTCCTTCACACCGACCGTGATGTGCTCGGCGGAGAATCCCGGATACAGACCGGCCTCTTTCGCCAGGAACGAGTTGACTCCGTCGCAGGCGATCACGACATCGCCGAGCACGTCGCCGTCCTCCCGGTCGGTCGTCACCCCGGCGATCCGGCCGTTCCTGGAGATGACGCCCGTCGCCGTGGTCGCGGTCACCAGGGTCGCTCCCGCCGCGACGGCCTTGTCGGCCAGCCACCGGTCGAACTCGGGCCGGAGCGCGGTGGCCCCGTTGTAGGGAGGTGATCCCCAGGTGGTCGTGCGGAAGTCCAGGTTCATGGCCTGGGTCTCGGTCATCATCATCGTGCTGCGCTTGGTGACCCAGCGCTGCACCGGCGCCTCCTCCCACCACTGCGGGATCAGGTCGTCCAGCACCCGCGGATAGACGACGCCGCCGTACATGTTCTTCGAACCTGGGAACGGCCCTCGCTCGAGCAGGCAGACGGAGTGCCCTTCCCGGGCCAAAACGAGTGCTGCCGCGGAGCCTGCCGGACCGGCACCAACGACGACCGCATCGAATTCAGCCGGCATCGTGGTCCTCCTCCGGGAGTAAACGATCCAATTCCTCGAGCACCGCCGGGGCATCGGCGACTACGGCCAGGTCGGACATCGACATCATCGGGCAGCTCGGGTCGGTGTTCACCGAGATGATGTGATCCGGATTGCCCAGGCCGGAGGTGTGCTGGACGGCTCCCGAGATCGCGAACGAGATATACAGATCGGGATCGACGATGGCCCCGGTCGTCCCGATCTGGCGGGGGAACTCACACCATCCGGCGTCCACAACCGGCCGCGTCGCCCCGACCGACGCACCGATCCGGGACGACACCGATTGCAGGGTCCGGAACGATGCTTCGTCCGGCAGCCCGATCCCGGCACCAATGATCCGCCGGGCCTCGGCGAGATCGATGCTCTCCGGGTCCGGGTCGGTGACTTCGGTGACGACGGCGTCGGCGGGGCCGTCGAACGACAGCGACAGCTCAGCCACGGTTGCACTGCCGGGCGGACCCTCGGTCCATGCCCGCGCCGATGGGAGCAGCGTGACCACCAGGGGCCCTGCAACGGGAAGGACCCGCTGGGCGTGCAGACCGGGAACCGCAATCGTGACCGAGTCCTCGGCCACCCGCAGCGCTCCGGCGGCAAGGTCACGGTCGAGGAGAACCGCGAGGCGAGGCGCCAAATCGCGGCCACCCGCAGAGGCCGGAAGGATCACGACCCGCTCGGCCTCAACGATCGGCGCCAGCGCGCCCGCCCAGGCTGCGGGCCGGAATTCAGGCGTCTCCGCCTGGCGCACCTCCCGGGTATCGCCCGGTATCGACTCGAGCGCATCGCGGACACCTGACCCGATGAGGATCACCCGGCCGCCGGCCTCGGCAATCGCCTCCGGACCCCCCGGATCGGGCACACCATCACGCACCGGGACAACGGCAATCACAGCGTCGCTCCAATCCGGTCGCCGTCGATGACGGCCGCATGCGCCCGTCTCGGTGCGACGCAATCGCCCACCCGGTGGACCTCCACGCCGGCCTCCTTGAGTTCGTGGTACAGGCCATCCTCGGCCCGGGCCGGAAGGGCCAGGACAACCCAATCGGGATTGCGGGTGGCGTTGCCGCCGGTGGGGTGATGCAGCAGTTCGAGCCCTTCGGGCCCGGCACCCATCACGACCAGGTCGGTCGACATCGTGATGCCCTTGTTGTGGGCCCGCATCAGCCAGCCCTCCATGTCAAGCGTCACACCGAGATCCTGGCCGACGACCATCCCCGAGGTGATGACCTCCACCTCACAGCCCCGCTCTGCCAGCGTCTCGGCCACGCTGGTGGCCTGATGGAACCCGAGTTCATCGACCACCACCACGGAGCCCTCGGGTGCTGCGGTCCCCCGCAGCACCTCGGTGACGTCGGCGAAGCGGGGACCCGTTTCCAGTGGTTCCGCCGGAACCCAGTACGGCGGCTGCGGCGTGCTGCCGGCGGCCACGATCACGACGTCCGGCTGCTCGTCCTGCACGAGGGCAGCATCGACCTCCACCTCGTAGCGAATCTCGACCCCGAGCTTCTCGCACTCGACAAGTTGGTTGCGGATGAGATCGCCGAGTTCAGCCCGATTCGGAACCGTTGCGGCGAGGCGAACGTTGCCACCGGCCTCGGAGTGCCGCTCGAAGACGGTGACGGAATGCCCCCGGGAAGCGGCCGAGATCGCCGCCTGCAGGCCGCCGGGCCCGGCGCCGACGATCATCACCTTCTTCGGCTCCGCCGCCATGACGGGCTCGGCTGTGATCGCCTCGCGCCCGGTGCGCGGATTCTCGATACACCCCAGCCAGCGGTTGAGGCCCATCCGCCCGACGCATTCCTGGTTGCATGACAAGCACAGCCGGATCTCCTCGGTGAGACCAGCGCGAGCCTTGGCGGTGAATTCGGCGTCGGCGATCTGGCCGCGCACCACTCCGACCAGATCGCAATGGCCCTCCTGGAGCGCCCGGTCGGCCTGCACCGGGTCCTTGATCCGACCCACTCCCACCACGGGGACGGACACGTGCTCCCGCAGCGCCGCCGGGATGAACAGTGTGTAACCCGGGGGAACGTGCATGGAGCCCTCGATCATGTGAAGCGTGGCGGTGGCCACACCGATCGAGGTGTTGATGTAGTCGACCTGTCCGGTGGCGTCGACCAGCTTGGCGGTCTCCACGCACTCTTCCAGGGTGATCCCGGAATGGATCAGCTCGTCTCCGGAGAGCCGCACCCCGAGCGCCCGGCCCGACCCGATGGCGGTGCGGACCCCGGCGATGATCTCGAGCAGAATGCGGGCCCGGTTCTCCAGACTGCCGCCGTAGCGATCGGTTCGGGCGTTCGTTGCCCGGGAGAGGAATTGGCGCACGATCGAGGAGTGTGAGCACTGCAACTCGACCCCGTCGAAGCCGCCCTCGGCGCAATTGCCGGCCGTGGTCGCGTAGCCCTCGACGATCTCGGCGATGTCGTCATCCTCAACCGCATACGGCACTTCACGGAACAGCGGGTCGGGGATTGGAGATGGTGCCCACGCCGGGAGCCGCGAGTACATCCCAGAGCCCTGCCCACCGTTGTGGTTGATCTGGGCGAAGATCCGGGTTTCGTGGCGGTGCACCGCCTCGGTGATGGCGCGGTAGCCGGGGATCACCTCGCGATGGAACCCGTGAATCATCTTCTCGTAGGGCCAGTCGGTCGGATGTGTCGAGTGCTCCTCGGTGATGATGAGTCCGACGCCGCCCCGGGCCCTGGCCTCGTAGTACGCCGTGTGCCGCTCGGAGGGAAGCCCGGCCTCGGCGTAGTTGGTGAGATGCGCCGCAAACACCACCCGATTGGGAACCACCACCGGGCCCAGACGGGTCGGAGTGAACAGCAGCTTGAACCGGCTCTGCGAACTCATGAGCCCGCCTCGATAGTGAGAACAGCCCGGCGGGCCTCCAGCACCGACTCGTACACCGTCCGCGGGGCGACGGCGTCACCCACTCGGAGAAAGCGCTTACCCGTTTCCTCCCACAGAGTCAGCTCCGGCTCCCGGTGGACCGCGGCAACCACCCAGGAGGCCTCGATCGTCGACGGCTCACCCGTGTACCGGTGCTCCACGATCACCCGATCCGGTTCCACCCGGGAAACCTCGGAGACCGTGATCAGATCGACTCCGGCAGCCTGCAGCCGGGTGTTCGCCGGTGCCAGGTCACCCGTCAGTGCCAGGTCCTTGGCAACGATGAGGTCGGGGGTTATCAGGGTCACCGCCCGTTCGCTCGCGAGAAGTTCGGCCAACCCGACCCCGAGGGCGGCACCGAGCGGGTCCCAGATCACGACGGGTCCGCCGGGCAGGGCGCGGTCCGTCGCCAGCGCTCGCACGACTCCAAACCCGTCCATCACCGCAGCTCCGTCGGCGACGTCGAGGCCGTGAGGAGCCGGCCGCCCACCGGTGCACAGCACCACCGCGGCATCGGTGTTCTCAAGCTCACTCGCGGTGACCGGCCGGCCGAAATCGAAACGGACCCCGGCGTCGACGCACTCGCGGCGCTGCCAGTCGACAAATCCGGGAAGGCGGCTCATGCCGGGGAGCACCGCGGCAACCGCCGGCGATTCCTCGGGGCCGGCCAGCGCCCGCACCGTCACCTGATGGCCACGCCGGGCGGCAACCCGCGCCGCCTCGAGGCCGGCAGGTCCGGCACCCACAACGAGAATGTCCCGCGGCTCCGGCGCGTTGCCGGCCAGGTCGGCGTCCTCGGTTTCATGCCCGGCGCCCGGCTCCACCAGACAGGACACGATCGGGTTGCGAGCGTCCTTCACCATGCATCGCTGGTTGCACAGCACACAGGGCCGGATCCGATCGAGGTCACCGGCCGCCGCCTTCATCCCGAGGTCGGGATCGGCGATCTGCGCCCGGGTCATCTCGACCGCCCCGCAGACCCCATCGGCAATGGCGGATTCCGCCATCGCGACATCCACGATGGAACCCTGGGCAATCACGACGGCCGCTTCTCCGATTGCCCCGGCAACCATCCGGGTGGTATCGAGATTGAACCCCGGTTCGATGTGGCCGTCGGGCCGGGTGGCCCAGGCCGTGTAGATCGACCCGCGTTCGACGACCAGGTAGTCGACCTGTTCGGCAAACCGAGCGGCGAGTTCGGCGCCCGCCTCGGGGGTGATCCCGGCCCAGGGAGCCATCTCGTCACACGACAGCCGCAGGCCGACGATCCCGCCGGCGGTGGCGGTGCGGACCGCCGCCAGGACCTCGGCGAGCAGCAGTCCCTTGTCCTCCCCGTATGCATCGCCACGGAAGTTGGTGAGTCCGGAGAGGAACTGGCGCAGAAGACTGAACTGGCCGGCGCTGACCTCGACACCGTCCATACCGCTGGAGACGGCCGTCGCAGCCGACGCACCGAACCCCTCGATTACCGCATCAATGTCGTCCGGCTCCATGACCTTGGGAACCTCGCGATCACTGTTCTGCGGAACCGCAGATGCCCCCCAGAGAGCGGCCTGGCTGTACGCAGAGGTTCCCTGGCCGCCGGTGTGTTGCAGTCCGGCAATCGCCAGAGCGCCTTCGGCATGCAGTGCAGCGGCGATCGCCGCCCAACCGGCGGCAGAACGCCCGGCAAGGGGTGCTCGTTCGTACGGCCAGTCCCCTGGATGGACGGAGGCGCTCTCCGTCACGATCATCCCGGCCCCGCCCGCAGCGCGACGGCGGTAGTAAGCGGTGTGCCGATCGGTAAACCCCCGGTCCCACCCCAGGTTCGTCACATGCGGGCCAAACACCAGCCGGTTGCGGACGGTGACGCTGCCGATCTCGATGGCGTCGGTCAGTCGCACGGGGACCCCGAGGGACGAGTGTCGCGAGCATAGCAGTCTGAGAAAGCGGTTTCTCGGGGGTGCGGCAGGGTTCCACGAGGTGGAACCCACCGCGTGCCGGACACCGGATCGGGCCGCATCGGGGCCGTGTCGGGGTTCGGCCGCACGGCGCCGGTAGGGTGGGCCACCGCCCCACCGAGGAAGGCCTCATCGTGTCCAAGAAGTACGCCGCCGCACCCGATCTCACCATCGACCTTGATACCGCCTACACCGCCACGCTTCATACGAACCTCGGCGACATCTCGGTCGAATTCCTGCCGGCGGAATCCCCGCTGACCGTGAACAACTGGCTTTTCCTGGCGCGTGACGGCTTCTACGACGGGGTGGTCTTCCACCGCGTGATCAGCGGGTTCATGATCCAGGGCGGCGACCCCACCGGCACCGGCCGCGGCGGACCCGGATACAGCTTCCGGGACGAACTCGAGGGCGACGGCCGCTACAGCCGGGGAACCATGGCCATGGCCAACGCCGGCCCGAACACCAACGGCAGCCAGTTTTTCATCATGCACAACGACTACCCGCTGCCGCACAACTACACGATCTTCGGGCGTGTCACCGACGGCATCGATGTCGTCGACGCCATCGCCGCGCTGCCGACCGACCGGATGGACAAGCCGGCCAGCGATGCGGTGATCGAGCGGGTGACCGTCACCGAGGGTTAGCGGCGACTCGCGCTCTCCACTCCTCCCGTAGGGTTCACGGCAGAAGGGAGGGCAGTCATGGCGGAGAGTGTCTACAAGGTCATCGAACTGGTCGGCACCAGCACCGAGTCCTGGGAGAGAGCGGCCACTGCTGCGGTCGCTCGCGCCGCCGAGTCGCTTCGTGAGCTCCGGATCGCCGAAATCATGGAGCTCGACATGCAACTCGACGACGGCGAGATCGTCGCCTACCGGGCCAAGGTGAAGGTCTCCTTCAAGTACGAGGGCGGCGACTAGGGGGCAACGGGTTCCGAGCTACGAGCGCGCTCGTTCGTAGGCCTCGAGGGTGGTAGCGCGCGCCGCGGAACTTCCGCCCCTGCGGCACCGGGTTGAAGATCCGAAAGTAGGGAGCAGCGTCGGCACCGGTGCCTGCTACCCACTGCCAGCTGCCGACGTTCTGCGAAAGGTCGGCGTCGACGAGCAGGCTGCGGGTGTGCTGCCAGCTGGTTGCGGCGATGCTCTCCGGAGCGCAGCCAGAGCCGACGATCGACGACGAACAGAGGGATCACTCGATTGTGATCCGAGGTTGTCGCCGCCCACGCCGGGCTGTCTCCGAGCCGCAGGTCGGAACGGAACCAGACGACGGCGGTGCTCAGCGCTGCTCCTTGTGGGCGCCGACCCACTCATCGACCCGGACCCACTGCTCGAAGAGCCAGTCGGTCAGCTCCTCACGAGCACGGGGGATCTCGGAGTGCGGCACCCGCCAGAACGCCACCTTCACCGTGAGCCCCACCAACCCGCCGCCGTAGAAGTCCTTGACTTCAGCGAGTCCGTCGAGGCCGACGTGGGCGAGAAACACGACGTCGGTCTCCGGTCGCCGCTGCAGCAGCGCAAGCGGCCCACCGAGCTGCGGTGGCAACGTGTGATGCAGGCGGCGAGCCCGCGCCGCCAGTCTCGAATCACGCCGTTCCAGGCTTGCCAGCACCCGCTCCCGCTTCTCCTCACTGAACCGGGTGCCCTCCGGGTAGATGATGACGCCCTCGTTCGACTCCAGGCGCTCGGCCAGCCTCCCGATTCGATCGATCTCCTCACCGGCATTGCCGGACCCCCGCCTCACAAAGTGATTCGGGATCCGGTTGCCGGCGATGTCGATGGCGGGTGACAGGAGCAGCTCATTCTTCAGGACGTAGCGAAGGCGGATCCGATTGCGTTTGGTCGCAATGACGTTGGGGAGGGCCACGTCACCCATCGAGGCATGGCGCATGAAGAGGAAGATCGGCCCCGGAGCGATGTGCTCCTCGCCCTCGGTTTCCACTGTGATTCCGAAGAGGAACGTGAAGGCACCCCAGTGCTGATGAGCCCACCAGGTCTGGAGGGCGAACGTCCTCTCGAGGAACGGCTTGCGCCACAACCCGAATCCGGTGACCAGGCCGAGCAGCAAGAGCGCAATGAGTGCGATGAGGTCCGTCAGCAGAAACAGCCAGCCGAACAGCGCCAGGCGTGTCAGTGGGAAAGGGAGACGCCGGGTGACATACCGGAAGAGGTCGCCGACCAGCGCCACGAGCAGGATCAGCGGCAGCAATGCCGTCACGAGCAGGGTGAGCACCACGATCATCGGGATCGTGCCGAAACGGCGGAGCACCGCCTTGCGAACCGGCTCCCAACTCGACGAGGTCAGCCGCACCGGGAGCTCAGAGGTACTGGCCGGGGACTTCCTGCCCCGGATCCTGGCCGGGGCGGCGGCCCTGGGCTTCGATCGCCCGCATCCGCATCTCCTGCAGCTGATTGGCTGCTGCCGCCTGCTGGCTGAGCAGCGTGGCCTGGATGCCGGCAAAGAGACCCTCGAGCCAACCGACCAGCTGGGCCTGAACCAGCCGGAGCTCCGATTCGGACGATTCGTCCTGGAGCGGCACGAACATGTCGTCGAGCTCCTGACGCAGGTCCTCGGACAGCACGTCCTGCATCTCGTCGAGTGACCGCTCGTGGATCTCGACGAGCCGGCGGCGGCCGGCATCATCGAGTTCGGACTGGCGGATCTCGTCGAGCATGGCGCGGGTCATCGATGCGATGCGCATCAGCTTTGGCGCGGAGATGTAGCTGCCCTGAGGCTCGGCGCCGGGCTCCTGCTCGCCGCTCTCCTCAGTGACCTCTGCCTCTTCCACGATCTCGGCGGGTACGTCGTTTTCAGTCATTCCTCGATTCCTTGGTGCCTGATCCCGAGCTTACGACGCAGGGGGTTCCAATACAGCCCGCAATCTGATGGAGAGACAGGTCAGCCCTCCGTCGGCGGCCGCGAACTCCGCGACGTCGACCGTGACCGGTTCCAGACCGCGGTCCGCGATCAGCCGAGCCGTGTCCTCGTGGTGAGCCGCAACCAGCACCGAGCCATCCGGCAGCCGGACCACATTGGCCGCCTCAGGATCATCGCCGGGGACCGGCACGATGTCGTATGCGCCAAATGGATCGAGGCTCACCGCACCCGGCGCCACCAGCACGGTTTGATCGTCGAGAGCCGTGACCGCCGTCTTCAGGTGCAGCACCGAGTCGACGTCAACCGGAGTCACCGTCCGGCCGAGAGGTTCGGCGAACCGATGAAGCGCCTCGATGCCGGCGTCGTCGGTCCGGGCGCCCCGCCCGACGAAGACGTCGGTGCCGATCTGAAGCACGTCGCCGCCGTCGATTCGGGCAGTGGCGGGGACTCGGGTGACGTCGATGAATTGGGCCAGCGCTTCGGCGACGGGCTCCACCTCTCCCCGCCGGCTGGGGTGGCCGGGTCGGGTGACGAGCGCCCGGTCGCCGATGACGATCGCAGTGTCTTCGATGAAGGGGCTGTCGGGATGGGCTTCGTCACCGGGGATGGCATGAACCGCGAACCCACCCGCCTCGAGGGCAGCGCGGTACCCGGCGTGCTGCCTGCGAGCCCGGTCGGGATCGAGAAGCCCGGAAGGAGCGTCGCCGCTGAGGGCGTTGGCGAAGGCATCGGGAACGGTGCGCACCAGCGCGATCGGGCGGCCGGACATGGCAGCGAGGGTACTCAGGAATCGGGAGTCGGAGATCAGGGATCAGCGACTACGGGCCGCCCCCTCCGCCGAGCGCCCTGAACGCGGAAATGCGGCCGCTTGACGGCCGCATCTCCAGGCTGAGACGGGAGGGTGAGAGTTTCCCGATGTCATGTATCGGTGGACGGGGGGTCGCCCTTGAGGGATTTCTCGAGAAACCTCAGCCGGCCGGACAATCCACGACGGGATACTTGGGCGCACTCCGCAGTGGTGAAGTCCCGGGTGAGTCGAGAACGAGCCATGGTTCCGTCCGGCGACACCACCACGTCGCTCGCATCGCGGAGGAGAGCCTTGTTGGTCGTTCGCATCGGGGCGTAGCGGTCTCGACGAGGGTGTCCCAGCTGCCCGGCCTCGGAATGCTGACATCTCCCAGCGCACCGACGACGGCAGATCCCGATGCCACGTCCCAGACACTCACCGCGAGGCCGCCCATACGTGCGTCATCCAGGCGATGTGGCCTGAAGGTTCACCAGTCGGCGACGATTACCGCCGTTGGGTCAGGAATGCGTGGGATGCCCTGCGACCGTTCTCCACCGGAGGCAACTACATCAACTTCCAAACGGAGGACGAGGCAGACGATCGGACCGCGGAGTCATATCGGGAGAATCACCGCCGCCTCGAGGCCGTGAAGGCCGCCTACGACCCCGGAAACCTGTTCCGGGTCAACCGCAACATCAGGCCCGCCGGGTAGCCGCACG
>CAZEHO010000020.1:0-50384 GCA_964511945.1 uncultured Acidimicrobiia bacterium
CCTCGGAGGCCTCCCACCCATCAGCCGACTGTCACCAACCTGATGACCGAGTACACCTAGTGTCCAACAGCGCGGAGTACCATCCAGGCTCAGCGCGGGTGTAGTTCAACGGCAGAACGCGAGCTTCCCAAGCTTGAGACGGGGGTTCGATTCCCCTCACCCGCTCCACCGGCCCTCCCACCACGGAAGGCCGGTTGGCGTTTCGGTCAGCCACCGGAGCTCACGTCGAGCCACTCCAGAATCAGCGGTCCTGTGACCTCGGCGGAGTACACCGCGTGGTGATCGACTCCTTCGGGGTAGAACTCTGTGACCTGGTGTCCACCGGCGGCCAGCGCCGCCGCGAACTGTTCGGTGAAGAATCCTGGGACGGTTTCGTCGGCCGCACCGTGAACCAGCAGGACCGGCATCGCCGGATGTTCCGCGGTGTACTCCATCGGGTTGGCCTCCGCCCAACCACTGGGGTTGGGAGGGTTAGGGCCGAAGAGTGTGCCGCCGGGCCCGGTGAACGCGTCGACCTGGCAATAGCGGACCAGGGTCAATCCGCGTCGTCCCTCCGTTTCACGAGCACGACGCAGAACTCGTTGCCTTCGGGATCGGCCATCACCCGCCATTGGTGCTCGCCGTGCCAGTCCTGTTCCTCGATGAACCGCCCGCCCTTTGCTTCGATCGTGGCCTGCGCCTCATCCAGGTCGAATGCGATCAAGTCGAGGTGGATGCGAACCTTGCCCTGCTTCTTCTCCGGAACCTGCTGGAACCCCAATTGGATGCCGCCGGTCTCCTGGCCCGGAATAACGACGTACGTCGGTGGATCATCGAGCGCCCGCATATCGACTCCGAGCAGGTCGGCCCACCAGGCTGCCAGTGCCCCGGCATCACCAGTGTCGATGGTCACCGCGCCCACCATCAGTTGGTACTTGTCGCCCAACGCCTCAAACGCCATGGTTGCTCGCCTCCCTCCGACGGCCCGCTAGGAGCCCGCTGAGCAATACATGTCGCACATCTCGACGACCAGTCATCACCACTCGCTGTGTCCTCGGTCCCACCATTCCTGCACGAGGAGTGGCGGAACCTGCGTCCTTGCGATTGGCGCGCCTGGTCGCCGATCAACGTGCCCGGCGGGCACGCCACAACGGCATTACTCAGCAGACTCCTAGGCCGATGCCTCGATGTGCTCCAGAGCGTTGATGAGGCGAGCCCGAGCTTCGGCGGCAACCTCCTTGAGTTCCGGCGACGGCGACATCGTGGCCATGATCGACGGCTCCATCGCAGCGATTGCCGTCATCTCTCCCGATTCGTACAGCACGACGTTGCATGGGAGGAGCAGGCCGATGTGCTCATCGACATTCAGAGCCCTGTTGGCCAGCGGCGGATTGCAGGCCCCAAGGATCTTGTACGGCGTGCGATCGATGTCGAGCTTCGCCTTCATGGTGGCCTGGACGTCGATCTCGGTCAGGATGCCGAATCCCTGATCGGCAAGGGCAGCTCGAACCGCCTCTTCGGCGGCCGCCATCGGCATCGACACCTCGATCCCCATCCCGTACGGGAGTTGCTTCATAGTCCGCCTCCTGGTGCCGTGGTCACCATCACAGGGTACCGACCGGCTCCTTCCTGAATCGGCGGTCCGACCGAAAGCCCCTGGACTCGGCTCCGTCCTCAGCGCGACGATGGGGGTACTCCGGGACGAGGAGGGACGATGCAGCAAACGATCCACGTCGACATCCGCATCGACGAGGACGATACGAATACGCTCGTCTTCGCCGAACTCGACCTCCGCGGCGACCACTTCGAAGCCCTCGGACGGGCGCGGCGGAACCCCAAAGACAAGCCCATGCCGGTCGTCGGTGAGGAACTGGCAACGGCGAGAGCACTCGGCAACTTGGCGCTGCAGGTGATGGAGGCCGCCCAGACCAAGATCGAACGCTTCCTTGACTGATCGGCGGTAGGTTGGCCGGGATGTATCGCTCGGTCATCAGCCGGCTGCCAGAGGCGTCTTCCGAGGCGCCGCCCCTCCTATTCGTCCACGGGGCCTGGCACGGCGCCTGGTGCTGGGACGAGTACGTGCTCCCATGGTTCGCCGCGCAGGGATTCGAGGCACACGCCCTCGATCTGCGAGGCCACGGCGCCAGCGACAACGATCGCTCGCTGCGGCGCACAGGGATCCGGCACTACGTGGCCGACGTCGAGGCCGTCGTCGCCCAACTCGACCGCCCGCCGGTGCTGATCGGGCACTCGATGGGCGGATTGGTCGTCCAGAAGTACCTAGAGCGCCACACCGTGCCCGGGGCGGTGCTGGTGACACCCGTACCGGTCGGCGGAGCCCTCGGCGTGACGCTGCGCACCATGCGGCGGTATCCGATGGCATTCCTGAAGGCCAACCTCTTCTTGCGGCTGTGGCCCATCGTGGGTACTCCGGCGCTGGCCCGAGCACACCTCTTCGGAACCGAAATGAGCGACGGCGAACTGCACCGGCATTTCGGCCGGCTCCAGGATGAGTCCTACCTGGCGTATCTCGACATGGTGCTGCGGCGGCCGCGGCCGGCAAAGGCCGGGGCACCGGTGATGGTGATCGGCGCCACCCACGACGGGGTGTTCACCGTGGCCGAGATGGACGCAACCGCAAGTGCCTACGGCACTGAAGCCGTGCTCATCGCCGGCGCGACACATGACCTCATGCTCGACGCACGGTGGATGGAGATGGCCGTTGCCATCCGCGACTGGGTCTCGTCGTCAGAGTGACTTGGTGAAGCTGGACAGTTGCTTCTCGGGCTCATAGCCGCGTTTGCGGTAGAACTCGTGGGCCGCATCGCGGATCACGTTCGAGCGGATGCGCATGAGGGTGTGCCCACGCCGGCGTCCCCATTCCTCTGCGGCCTCGAGCAGTGCACTTCCGATCCCGGCGCCCTGGCGGCCGTCGGCCACCGCCAACCCTGCGACCCCCGCAAACGAACCGGTCTGCAGCACCGTGACCTGGTTGACGTGGACCCAACCGACCACCTCGCCGCCGTCGTCGGCCACGAAGAGTCCGCTGTCAGAATCGTCCATCACGATCTGCAACCGGGCCGCGATCTGCTCGGCGGTGGCGGCGTACCCCAGCAGGTGGATCATCCGCATCACGGACCCGACGTCCTGCTGCGTCATCGGCCTGATCTCCATCAGCGGACCTTCGTTCGAGCTGGCACGAGGCGGAGCCTAGGGATCGGCGGCAGGTCCGTAGACTCGCCGCTCGTGAAGTTCGCCGTTCAGATTCGCGCCGATGAGTACGCGGAGTACCGCGCCGCAGCGCTGTGGGCAGAGGAGTCGGGCCTCGACGCATTCGCCGTTCCGGACCACTACCTCAGCGGTTCATCCGACCGCGAGGAGACACCGTTCCTCGATGCCCTGGCGGTGATGGCCGGGCTTGCGGCCGAGACCACGTCGATTGAATTGGTGGTGCTGGTCAGCCCGATCACGTTCCGACATCCGGCGGTGCTGGCCAAGAACGCGGCGACGATCCAGCAGATCGCCGGCGGTCGGTTCACCCTCGGCGTCGGGGCCGGCTGGATGGCCCGGGAGCACCAGATCTTCGGATTGCCGTTCCCCGATACCCCCACCCGCTTTGAGATGCTGGATGAGGCACTCGGCTACCTGCGGGCGGCGTTCGCCGGGGATCCGACCGAGTTCGCCGGCACTCACTACCGGCTGCAGCCGGCTCGGATCACCCCGGCACCGCCCCTGCGTCTGGTTGTGGGAGGAACCGGCCGCTACCGCACTCCGACCCTGGCCGGCCGCTTCGCCGACGAATTCAACGTGTACCCCGCCCCACCGGACGAGTTCGTCGAACGCATCGCACAGGCCAAGGGGGCGGCCGCCGGAGCCGGACGGGATCCCGATCGGCTTTCACTGAGCAGCTCCGGAGTGATCATCGGCGGCGCCACCACTGCGGAGTTTCGATCGTCACTCGACGCTGCCGCACCGGTGTTCCGGACCACCGCCGAGGAGATCGAAACCTCACTGCGGGAGCGCAATGCACCGGTCGGAACTTGGGACCAAATCCGCAGCACCCTGGGTGCGATGGAGGCGGCCGGAATCGAGCGCTTCTACGTGCAGTCGATCAGCGGATTCGACCGTTCTGGACTGGAACGACAGCTCGAGGGCATCGGAGCGTGGGCACCTCAAGGTGGGGCCGAAACCACCCGATATCGGTGATGTCCGGGTCCGCTCGAAGTCCCACTCCACCGGACACAGGAGGCACCCCCTTCCTCCGACTCCTCCCCGAGCGGACCCGGACACCCTTTCGCCCACCGAGCACTATGCAGTTGCGCAGCAACTGCATAGGAATCTCAAAGAGGTTCCCCTCCTCCCCAAGCAGAGGCGGACACCCTTTCGTCGATGGGTAGGAACCTGGGGGGAGGAAGTCTCCACCGAGTCCCTACTTGCTGCGACCGGCCGAAAGCGGGGAGCCGCTATATCGGCTCCGTCGAGGTGTAGTTGCGGAACCGGGTGAACTCGGCGGCGAAGTTCATCAGCACGGTGCCGGTGGCGCCCGAGCGATGTTTGGCGATGTTGACCTCGGCAAGACCAGGCTCTTCGCTCCCGGGGTTGTAGTACTCGTCGCGGTAGATGAACATCACCACGTCGGCATCCTGCTCGATGGCTCCCGACTCGCGCAGGTCGCCGAGACGGGGGCGCTTGTTCTCCCGGACTTCCAACTGCCGGTTGAGCTGGGACACGGCGATGACCGGAACGTGGAGCTCACGAGCCAGATTCTTCAGCGACCGGCTGATGTCGGCGATCTCCTGCTGGCGGCTCTCCGACCGGTTCGGGCCCTGCATCAGCTGCAGATAGTCGACGATGACCAGCCCGAGGCCTTGCTTGCGGAGCAGACGGCGGCACTTGGCTCGAATCGCCGTGACCGTGAGATCAGGCGAGTCGTCGACGTAGAACGGCATCTGGTAGAGCTTCGATGCCTCCCGGACCACTCGCTGCCACAGCTCGGGGCCCAGCTGGCCGGTGCGCAGCTTGTGAGAGTCGACGGCCGCCATGGAAGACAGCAGCCGCAGCACGACCTCCTCGCGGCTCATCTCTAACGTGAAGACGGCCACCGAATTGCCCCGCTCGGCGACGTTCTGACCGATGTTGAATGCCAGAGCGCTCTTGCCCATCGAGGGGCGGGCGGCGATGACCACCAGATTGGCGGGGTGGAGGCCGGCGAGTTTGGCATCGAGGTCCTTGAACCCCGTCGGAGCGCCGGTGATGTCGTCGCCGCGGGTACCGAGCTCCTCGATACGTTCCAGCGTGGATTCCAGCAGCGGACCGACCTCTGCCAGCCCGTCGCCGACGGTGCGGTCGGCGACGCTGAAGATCTCCATCTCGGCGGTGTCGAGGACCTCTGCGATCTCGCGTTCGGTCTGCATCGCGATCCGGCTGACCTCACTGCCGGCGGCGAGCAGCCGCCGACGGGCCGCAGTGTCGTCGACGATGTCCGCGTAGTAGCCGACATTCGACGTGGTCGGAACACCGTCGAGCAAGGTGGTGAGGAACCCGACACCCCCGACCCGCTCCAACTGGTTGTTGCGGCGCAGGTGATCGGCGACCGTGATCGCGTCGATCGGTTGGTTCCCATCGAAGAGGGCGGTGACCGCCTCGAAGATCAATTGGTGGGCGGGCTTGTAGAAGTCCTCCGGCCGCAGCTTCTCCAGGGCCACGTTGGCGGCGTCGGGCGACAGCATGATCGCACCGAGCACCGACTCCTCGGCCTCGATGTTGTGCGGCGGGACCCTCCCGCCGCTCGGTCTGCTGGGGGCCGGCTGGACGGTCATGAGCTCAGGCCGGAATGACGTCGAGCGTCACCAGGAACTCCACCTCAGGATGCGGATGAATCCGCACCTCATGCAAACCGATCTCCTTGATGGGCGAACGCAGGTCGATGTACTGATGCTCGACCTCGACGCCGGTGAACTTCTCGATTGCAGCAGCAATGTCGCGCACGCCGATCGAGCCGAACAACCGGCCTTCGTCCGCCGCCTGGGCGGCGACAACCACCCTGGTTCCCACCAGGGTCTGGGCGGTGCGCTCGGCCTCTTCCTTCGCCTTGCGCATCGCTTCGTCCCGTGCCCGGCGCATGCCTTCGGCCTCCTGGAGCGCACCAGCGGTGGCCTTGATGGCGAAGCGCTTGGGGATCAGGAAGTTGCGGGCATACCCATCGGCTACATCGAGCACATCGCCCTTGTGACCGAGGTCCTTCACGTCCTGGGTGAGGATGACCTTCATCAGCGGTTCGTGTAGGGGAGCAGCGCCAGTTCGCGAGCGTTCTTGATCGCATTGGCAACCTTGCGCTGGTGCTGCACGCAGTTGCCGGTGACCCGCGAGGAGCGGATCTTGGCGCGGTCGGACATGAACTTCCGGAGCAGCGCCACGTCTTTGTAGTCGACGTAGTCGATGTTCTCGGAACAGAAGTAACAGACTCTCTTCTTGACCCTGCGGCCCTGGCGATCCTCGCGCCGGCGCCGCCGCGTCGAGCGGGTCTTCGGTGACATAACGGTGCTATTCCTCCATTGGGGAAGTCAGACTTAGAACGGAGCGTCGTCGGGCCCGTAGTCGTCGCGGGCGACCGGAGCCGCCGGCGTGGACGGAGCGCCGCCGCCGAAGTTGTCGCCACCGCGCGGGGTACGGGTGACCTGTGCGGTCGCCCAGCGCAGCGATGGACCCATCTCGTCGATCGAGACCTCAACGACGGAGCGTTTTTCGCCCTCGGCGGTCTCCCACGACCGCTGCTCGAGACGCCCGGTCACGATGACACGGGTGCCTTTCTGCAGCGACTCGGCAGCGTTCTCGGCGGCTTCCCTCCACAGGGTTCCACCGAAGAAGCTGGTCTCCTCCTGCCATTCGCCATTCCGCTGGTAGCGGCGGTTGACGGCGAAACGGACCTTGGCCATGGCCACACCCGACGGGGTGAACCGCAGTTCGGGGTCGTCGACCAGATTTCCGATGAGCGTCACGCTATTCGTAGGCATCCCTCAGTCCTCGGCTCGGTGTTCTCTCTCTGTGCTCTCATCCTGAGTGGTGGGTGTGACACTCCAGCGGCTATTCGGGCCTGATGAATTTGTGGCGGACCACGTTGTCGGACAGGGTCAGGGCCCGGTCGACCAGATCGGTCGCGCCGGGTTCGGCCTCGAACACGACGAGGGTGTAGTAGCCCTCATGGATGTGCTGGATCTCATAGGCAAACCGGCGCTTGCCCCAGAAATCCGAGGTCGTGATCTCGGCGCCGCCGTCGGCGAGGGCAGCTTCGACCCGTGCTTGCTCCGCTCGAACGTCGGACTCGGCCAGTTCAGGCCGATAGATCGTCATCAACTCATAGGTGCGCATTGGTGCGCTCCACCTCCTTTGGACAACCGCATCTCGCGGCAGGCCCCCGAAGGGGCAGGTTGGGGAAGGCGCGGAGTGTACCCCGCGCGACCGGGATCGCGGAAGGTGAGGCTGTGGCGGGATATCGCGATCCGGGAGAAATCGGGCGACGAGCGACGAGACTGTCGCACATCAGGCATCTCTGATCCTGATCTCCGCGTCCGAGCGCAGCAAGGACGCTCCCGACTACTCCCTCTGTGCTACCCATAGTTGCCACTGACGCCAATCGCCGCGTCGACCACGCTGGGCGCCGAGACGAGAGGGAAACCTGTGCGAAACAGAATCACTGTGATCGCCGCTGGCGTCTTCGCCTGCTCACCGTCGTCGCCGCAAATCTCTCCGGGATCTGATCCCCGGACGGCTCAGCCGGCCAGGTCGAGGGTCAGATCGGCGAGCGCATCGAATCCACCTGTTTCCGTTTCGACGGCATACCGAAACAGGCCCGACGCCCGATAGGACGGGCAGGCTGCCTCTGCACACGGGACCATCTCCAGCCGATCGACCAACCGTCCCGAGGCGTCGAAGAAGGCAATGTCGATCGGCATCAGCATGCCCCGCATGGTGAATCCGACCGATGTGGTCGATTCGAACACGAACAGCATGCCGTCCAGGTCGCCCAGGCCGACGAGGCCGCTGAGCCCCTGGGAACGCTCCGCCGGCGTGTCCGCCACCGCCACCGTCCACGGGTCCCCGCCGACCATGATCTCTGCCGTCGAGAACGGACCGAGGTCCCCACTCAGCACGATGCCGGCATCTCCATCACCGGAACATCCGGCGCTGATCGCGCCGAGCACCACGAGCAGTCCGATCAATCGGCTGATGGCTAATCCCCCAGCAGCGCCTCGGCGGTGTCGTCGGGCAGGGTGTAGGTCTCCTCGGGACCGGGGAACATGCCGGAACGCACGTCGTCGCAGAACTCGGTGAGGGCATCGACGGCATCCTCGAAGAGGTTGGCGTAGCGCCGGACGAACTTCGGATAGTGGCCGGTGTGCAGTCCCAGAGCGTCATGAAACACCAGCACCTGGCCGTCCGTATCGGAACCGGCGCCGATCCCGATCGTGGGCGCGGTGACGGTCTCGGTGATCATCCTGGCGAGGATGTCCGGGACCCCTTCAAGCACGATGGCGAACACTCCGGCGGCATCGAGGGCCTTGGCGTCCTGGAGCAGTTCACGTGCCACCGGTTCCTGGCGGCCCTGCACCTTGTAGCCACCCATCGCATGAACCGACTGCGGCGTGAGCCCGAGGTGCCCCATCACCGGGATCTCGGCATTGAGGACCGCCTCGATCATCGGGACCCGCTTGCGGCCACCCTCCAGCTTCACTGCTCCGGCACCGGCTTCGCGCACCATGCGCCCGGCGTTGCGAATGGTCTCCTCGAGCGACAGGTGATAGCTCAACCAGGGCATGTCCGCCACGACCAGCGGCCGCTCGACGGTCCTGGTCACAGCAGCGGTGTGATGCACCATGTCGTCAGTGGTCACCGCGAGCGTCGTGTCGTGTCCCAACACGACGTTGGCAACAGAATCCCCGACCAGGATCATATCGATGCCGGCTCGATCGGCGATCGCCGCCGTCGGAGCGTCATACGCGGTGATCATCGTGAGTTTGCGCTCGCCCTTGGCGGCGCGCACCGCCGGGGCGGTCACGGTTTCAGCCATCGGGAGATCTCCCTTCTCTCTCCGCCACGTGGGTCGGAGGACGTGGATGAATTCAGTTTCGGGCTCATCGCTGCCGGCATCGGCCGCCGTGACCGGTCGGCCGTGCCGGATGGGCACCGATGTCATTCTACGGGTCCGGTAGCTTCTAACGCAGGCGATTGAACCCGGAGCACACCATGGCGCGCAAGGACATCAAGATGACCGACGAGGAGCTCTGGGCGTTCCTCGAATCCAGTCACACCTTGCAGGTGGCCACCAACGGACCCGATGGACGGCCGCACCTGGCGCCTATGTGGTTCGTGGTCGATCGCGGCGAGATCGTCTTCCGGTCGTTCAGCAAGTCGCAGAAGATCGTGAACCTGCGCCGGGATCCGGGACTGACGGTGCTGGCCGAAAAGGGGCTGGCATACGCCGAACTACAGGGGGTCATGATCCGGGGCACCGGCCGCCTGATCGACGATCCGGCGTACGTCCTGGAGATCTACGGCCGGCTGGCAGCCAAATACCCGATGGTGGGTGACGAGCCGGTCGAGCTCGATCCGGATGCGCTCGAGCAGGCCTTCGGCGGCCACGCCACCAAGAACACGGCAGTGATCGTGGAGCCGGAGAAGATCGCCAGCTGGGATCACACCAAACTCGGCGGGGTCTACTGAACCCAGGTGCCGGTCCAGACGGATGGGTTGCCGTTGGAGAGGATCACGAGCCGGAAACGCGTTGCGAGGAATCGGAGTGCCTCCGAACTGTCGGCAGACGCCGGCCAGTGGCCAACCGTTCGTTGGGGATGTTTGTTATAGTTCTTATAGAACAATGCTGCTCCACCTCGATCCCACCAGTGACCTCCCCCTCTACCGCCAGATCGCCATAGCGGTCCGCCGAGCGGTGCGGGCCGGAGAGATCGGTCCCGGCGACCGCCTGCCGGCGGCTCGTGACCTGGCTACCGCACTCGGGGTCAACATGCACACCGTGTTGCGGTCCTACGCCGACCTGCGCGACGAGGGGCTCGTCGAGCTTCGCCGCGGGCGCGGCGCGGTGGTGCTGGAGCGATCCAACGATGGGCTGCGACACCTGACAAAGGAGCTCGCCGCCACCGCCCGTCACGAGGGTGTCGAGCTCGACGAGCTCATCACCATGCTGAAGGAGGAGTACCGATGAGCGGTCGCCGGTTGCTGACGCTCGGAATCATCCCCACCGCCATCCTGACGGCCGTCGTACTGCCGCTCGTGCTCGCCTGGAGCGGCGTACCCGAGCCAATGGCGGTGCACTGGGGCCTCGACGGTGGCCCCAACGGCTCGCTCCCCCGCCTGGTCGACCTCGCGGTGATGGTCGGGATCTTTGGGGCGGCCTGGTGGGCCGTCACGGGCGCCATAGGAGCGGCGCCGCATGAGGCTCCCTCGTACACGGCAGGCCTGTACTTCATCGGTGGCCTGCTCGTGGCGGTGCAGTGGGTAACGGTGGCAGCCAACGACGGGGCCGTCGAGTGGACCGCCGCCTCAGCGGTGAGCGGATTGGGAATCGTCATCATCGTCATCGCCGGCATCGGGGGCGGAGTGGCCGGATGGCTGCTGGCCGAACGGGTGTCCGCCCCCGATCCTCAGGTCCGGCCAGTGCTCCCTCTGGCGAACCCCCAAGGTGCGGTGTGGTCGTCGCAGGGCCGCGGCCCGGTGCTCACCGTCACCGGAGTCGGGCTGATCATCGCCGGCCTGTTCTTCTGGGGGTGGACCACCGTCGCCTTCGCCGTCATCGGACTGGGGGTGCTCGCCTTCGCCCAGGTCCGAGCCACCGTCAGCGGACGCGGGGTTGTCGTTTCGATGGGTTGGTTCGGGATCCCTTCCTGGACGGTGCCGATCACCAACATCACCGCCGCTCAGGTGGAGCGCATCTCACCCATGGCGTACGGCGGGTGGGGTTACCGGATCCGTCCCGGCGTGCGGGCCGTGATCGTCCGGGGTGGCGACTCGCTGCGTCTCGAACGAAGCGGACGCGCCGACCTTCTCCTCACCGTCGACGATCCCGAGACCGGTGCCGGGCTGATCAACGCGCTGGTTCAGGAAGGCTGATCGCCCGGCGCCGCGATCACCATCAGGCCGGCGAGCCCAAACGCGGGGGCAAGCGACGGCAGCACCGCGGCGCCCGGACCGCCACCATCGAGCGTGAAGACCCCAACCACCACCGCCACCACCGCCAGCGCCATGAAGCCGGCACCAACCCACGAAGCGGTGGCCCGGTGCCGCAGCACCACAGGCATGATCCAGGCCGTCGCGACCACGACCGGGCCCCCAACGAACGCCATCACCGCACTCTGCAGCGCCCCGGGGGCGAAGGTGCACAGATTGTCACCAAGACACCGGGACACCCGAACCACCACGACAGTGAGGGCGATCCCGACGACAATCGTCAGCGCCCAGCGCAGCCACCTGATCCCGGAATCCTGAACCAGGTCGCTCATCGGACTACGGCGCAGGCGCCACTTCAGCGAAGTCGGCGAGGGTGGTCGCCGCCAGACGGGCGCCGAACGCCTCCTGCGCTTCCACCCAGATCTCGTGGACGGCGCACCGGTCGTCCCATCCGCACGGACCGCCTCGAAGCACGCACCTGGTCAGTTCGAGTTCCCCCTCTGCCGCCTCCACCACCTCCCGCAGAGTGATCTCGGCCGGGGCAAGTCGCAACCGGTACCCCCCTTTCGGCCCTGCAAACGCCTGTAGGAGATCGGCCCGCACGAGATCGGCGAGAACCTGGGAAAGGAACTTCCGCGGGATGTCCATTTCGGCCGCGATCTCCCCAGCTTTGCGCTGCTCCGGATAGCGCCTGGCGAGGTCGAAGACGGCTCGAACCGCATAGTCGCCGCGACGGCTGAGGGTCACCCGCATGGCCCCACTCTATATCTTCGAGTAATCGAATAATCGTTGAGCTCATGAATTGACGATCTGTCGGCAAACGGCGTAGCGTTGGGTTCAGCAGGGAAGGAGGACGGTGTGACGGAGCACGAGGAAGGCACGGGGTCGGCGGCCCGAGACGGTCGCTGGTGGACGGCGGGCAGACTGGCCATCATCGGCTTTGCCGGGACGCTGTTCGTCCTGGCACTGATCCTGGTGATCACGGTCGCCGCCGATCGCGACGAAGCTGCAGCCGGGGAACGGGTCAACGTTCTCGAGAACAGCAACGACGAGTGTGTGTCGTGCCACTCCAACACGACACCGGGCATCGTCGACCAATACGGACATTCGACCATGGCGGCCGCCAACGTCGATTGCCGCGACTGCCACGAGGTCGAAGAGGGCTACCCCGGATCCGTTACCCACGAGGACACCTTCGTGCTGGCGAGTCCCTCCACCGCGATGTGCGAGCAGTGCCACCCGGCCGAGACCCGTCAGTTCAACGCCAGCCGCCACGGCCTCCCTGCATATGTGGCGATGACCGGTGCCGAGGTGCTCACCCCCGAGCTACTCGACATCTATGAATCGATCCCCGAGGGAGGGTTCAACCCCGAACGTGCTCGCAACGCCCTGTACCACCTCGAGGGGCCGGAGATCACCCGGTTTGCCTGCGAGGGCTGCCACAACATCGGCGCCCCTGCGGCCGACGGTTCCGTCGGTCAGTGCCAGAAGTGTCACATCCGCCACGAGTTCAGCCTCGAGCAAGCCCGCAAGCCGGAGACCTGCAACCACTGCCACATCGGCCCGGACCACCCGCAGTGGGAGATCTATCAGGAGTCACCGCACGGCATCGCTTATGCCACCGGCGGGGACGAGTGGAACTGGGACGTCGAAGCCGGGCGGGCCACCGTTGTGGACTTCCCCGCCCCCACCTGCGCCATCTGCCACATGAGTTCGTTCGGTGGAACCGGCACCACCCACGACGTCGGAGACCGGCTCACCTGGTACCTGTTCGCCCCGGTCAGCGAGCTGCGACCCGGCGCCGACAGCAACCGGATCCGGATGCAGACGGTGTGTCTCGAGTGCCACAACGCCAACTTCGTCGACGACTTCTACGCCGATGCGGATGCCGCGACCGAGAAGGTCAACAGCTGGGTGCTTGAGAGTCGCGACATCATCAAGCCGCTGCAGGATGCCGGCCTGACCACCGCCGAGCCGTTCGACGAGCCGATCGACTTCGTGTTCTTCGATCTCTGGCATCACTGGGGCCGCACCGCCAAGTTCGGCTCCTGGATGCAGGGACCGGACTACGTCCAGTGGCACGGCGCCTACGAGCTCCTGCGTGAGTTGGCCGAGTTGCGGGAGATGGTGAACGAGAAGCTCGAGAAGGCCGGCCTGGCGGTCGACCACTAGGAGCCGCATGTATCACCTCGCCACGCTCTGGCCACGCCTGGGCCGGATGGCCCGGAGGGTGTCGCGCGACGAAGCGATCCTGCTGGTAGCCGCCACCAACCAGATCTTCCTGGGGATCGACATCTACCTGGCGCACCTCGCCGACCAGAAGATCCAGCCCAACGAGTGGATCCCGGTGATCTTCGGACCGGCGGCCGGCGGCTTCCTGCTGATCGCCGGCTTGGTCGCCCTGTGGCGTCGCCCTCCGGCGGCAGTCCTGGCCACGCTTGTGTTCGTCTCGAGTGTGATCGTCGGATTGCTGGGGATCTGGTTCCACCTGCTGCGGGCCGCACTCCCGGCCGGACCGATCACCTACCGTCTGACCACCCGGCTTCTCGTATGGGGTCCGCCGTTCCTCGGCCCGCTGATGTTCGTGCTGGTAGCCCTGTTTGGGATCAGTGCGGTCTGGCGAGAGGACCCACCCGATTCAGGACGCCTCCAACTGCTCGGCACGCTGAAGGCCCGGCTCCCACTGCGCAAGATCGATGTCTACTTCCTGCTGGTCGGCTCCACCGCCATGGTCGCCACCATCAGTGCGGTGCTCGATCATGCCCGCACCGGCTGGGGCAACGCCAACCTGTGGATCCCGACCGCGGTCGGGATCCTCGTGTCGATTCTCTGCTTCACGATGGCGCTGATCCGCGATCCGCGTTGGACCGATCTGCTGGTCTACGCCGGGGCGATGGTGATCATGCTGCTGGTCGGCCTGCTCGGCGTGTGGTTCCACTTCCAGGACAACGTGACGTCCCGCGGACTCATCGTCGCCGAACGCTTCATCCGCGGGGCACCGATCATGGCCCCGCTGCTCTACGCCAACGTCGGGTTGTTTGGCCTGGCCGTGCTGCTCAACCCGCGGACCCAGGTCGAAGAGAAGACACTCACGGTCGAGGTGGTCGCCTAGTGCTCTGTCTCATAGCCTTGGCGAGGGTCAGGCCGAGTCAGGGCGTCATCCGGCAAGGACGCACAACGAAGGCGCATCGGTAGATGCGTCGAGGCGGAGGACACAGCCGGGGGCGTCCCCGGCCGGCGTGAACCCGCCAAAGGGTGTGTGACGGAGCACCAGAGCCATCCATCGTGGGTCCGCTCACGCCCGCGCCAGCTCGATGAGCTCCATTCGGGATTCCTCGGCTCCGTCCCGTTCGTCGATCTTCAGCACCGGCGGGCCGGGGAGGTCCTTGGCAAACCAGACTCGCTCCACCAGGTCGTCGCGCCGCACCGTGTAGAGCCACACCGCAAACTCCCCTGCTCCGACCTCAACGGTGGTCTCCTCGATCGTGGTTACGTCCCCGGGATAGCTGGCGTGCTTTTGAAGGTCGCGCCACTCCATCTCGGTCCGGCCCGGACCGGCGACCGTCTCACCGTCGAGATCCAGCTTCGTGAAGGAGGCTTCGCCGGTTTTCGCTCCGCCGCCGAACCACTCGGTCGCCATGAGATACGGCTGCTCGCCCTTCGCTTCGATCCGGTAGGTGTTGCGCCGGCCCGGCCCGCATGCCCGGCGGATGTCGTCCGCCGAATACGGCGTCGGGGCGTGATCCGGCTGCGTTCGGTTCGAATCGGGGGGCAGGGACATGCCGTCAACTCGCCGCTTCGGGGGCCTCGATCATCGCAGGTCCTCGGGTCCAATCACCAGCGGAAAAGCGCTCTGGCGAGATTCCGCCAATACCGGGCACCGAGACGTCGCGGCATCCAGCGCATTCCGAGCATCAGTCTGGTGGTTGCCACCAACCTGGGCGCGGTAATGCTCTTGGCACTGCTGAACTGACGGAGCCCTTCCGGCCCCATTTCCCGCCCGATCCCCGAATCCTTGACACCACCGAAGGACAGGGTGGGAATGAAGGGGTTGATGAGGTGGTCGTTCACCGCAACGGTGCCCGATTCGAGGCGGGAAGCCCAGCGGGCGGCCCGGCGCCGATCGCGCGACCACACCGACCCGTGCAGCCCGAAATGGCTTGCATTGGCCAACTGAAGGGCAGTGGTCTCGTCGGGAACCACCATGATCGGCAGCACCGGACCGAAGGTCTCGTCCTGCATGAGATCCATCGAGTGATCCACTCCGGTGATCACGGTCGGCTCGAAGAACGTGCCCGCGGTTGCCTCGACCGACGATCCGCCGTGCCGGATCGTGGCGCCCTTGGCGACGGCGTCCGCCAACTGGGTCTCGAGGATGCTGATCTGGCGAGGATCGATGATGGGACCCACATCCCGGGCATCCCCGGTTCCCGCAGCGACCTGCTCGATGGCCTGATCGACCTCTACAAGGAATTCCCCGGCAATCGCCTCGGGCACGTACACCCGCTCGACGGAGATGCACATCTGCCCGCCGTTGTAGGTCGAACCCCAGACCGCACAGCGGGCGGCTTCGCGCACATCGGCGTCCTCGAGAACCACCATCGCGTCATTGCCACCCAACTCCAGCACCGCAGGGATGAGTTGCTCCGCCGCGGTGACACCAACCGCCCGTCCGTTGCGGGTCGAGCCGGTGAACCAGACCATGTCGATCCCGCCACGCACGAGCGCCTGACCGACCTCACCGTGCCCATGGACGATGCCGATCAATCCGTCGGGAAGGTCGAGCTCCAAGGCGAGGTCGCGGCACAGTTGGCCGCTCATCGGCGTGACCTCCGACGGCTTGGCGACCACCGAGTTCCCGGCGGCAAGGGCGGAGATCGTCGGCATCATCGTGAGGAAGAACGGTGCGTTCCACGGAGTGATGGCACCCACGACCCCGCGCGGATGGAATTCGGTCCAGCGCCTCACGAACGGGTACGGCCAGTACCCGCCGCGTTCGGGCCGGAGGATCTTGCCTGCCTTGCGGGCGTAATAGTCCATGAGGTTGAGCGCCGGCATGATGTCGCTGGTGTAGGCGTCGGCCCGGTCCTTCCCGGTCTCCGAGCAGACGACATCAGCGATGTGGTCTGCGTTGGCGAGAACCGCGCGCTTGTACTCCCGCAGGAGCGGCTTCCGCTCCCGATGGCTGAGTGCCGACCACTGACCGAATGCCTTCCGGGCCTCCGTGACCACCGACTGGACCTCGTTCACCGGTGTCGTGGCGACCGAGGCGACCGCCTCCCCCGTCTTCGGGTTCCGTGTCTCGAGCGTCAAGAGGACTCCACAGTCGGATTACGCCGAAGGCTATCGACGGGAACGCGGAGATGGCGCCCCGACGCCTGCTCGGCGAAGCGAGTAGATTGAAGGGTGCGGTCGGAGACGTAGGCCCGAGAGGGCCGGATCACGAAGGCTGGGGGCGGTTCTTGCGGACCGTCCAGAGAGCCCCGGCGGCGGCAACGTCACCGGGGCTCTTCCATGCGCCCTTCGAGATCGGGGACCAGGACCAAGGTCTCGCCGTCGACGACCGTGGCCCCGTCGGCCGTCACCGTCGAGGCCAGGTTGACGAGATCCTTGTCGGGTCGCAGGCGGGTGATCTCCACGCGTGCCCTGATCTCGGCCCCGGCCGAAGCCGAAGCCGGAAACGACAGCCGCTGTTTCATCCACATGGTCCCCTCACCCGGCAGTTCGGTGCCGAGAAGATCCGAGATCATCCCGGCAAGCAGCGGTCCGGGGATTCCGTTCCAGCTCACCCCACGATCGCCGCTGAGCTCCCGGTACTCCGCGATTTCGGGCGGCTTGAACCGGCGCACTCGGACGGCCTGACGACCCACCCACAGTGGTGGACGTTTCATTGCGTATCTGCCTCGTCGCCCGTCGCCCGTCGCCAGTTGCTCCCCAGGAACGCATCCATCCCGGCGGTCGCCTCCTCCGTTACGACCAATTCGAGGAACGCGGCCTTCTCGGCGTCGAGGCCGGCGGCGATCTCATCGCGCTGGGCCAGCAGGCGCTTGATGGCGCCGATCGTCCCGGCCTGGAGTCTCGCCATGCGGGAGGCGAGTTCTCTGGCTTCGGCGTCCACAGTTCCCGCCGCTACCACGCGGTGTGCCAGACCCCACTCGGCGGCCTCTGCAGCGGTGAACTCCTCATCGGCCAGGAGCAGGCGCCGCACCCGGCCGGCGCCGATGAGCCTGGGCAGGATCGCGATCCAGCCGCCGTCGGGGGCGAACCCGACCGTGGCATACCAGGACCGGAAGGTCACCTTCGGCTCGACGACCACGATGTCCGACGCCGCCACCAATCCCATCGACCCGCCGGTGACCATGCCGTGGACCGCCGCCACGATCGGAATCGGGAGGTCGATCATCGTCAGCAGCAGCCGATTGAGCCCTCCGACCAGCTCATCGCAGTAGGCGAACCGGTCGGGCGCCGCTCGCATTGCCTTGACGTCCCCGCCCGTCGAGAACGTTCGGCCTTCGGCCTCGAGGACGACGGCCCGGGCACCACCATTGACAGCGTCGCTGAGGCACCGTTCGACACCGCTGATCAGGGCGGGAACCAACGTGTTGTGCCGCTCGGAACGCGCCAGGGTGACGACGGCAACGGCTCCATCGTGCGCCAGCCTCACGAGACTCATGGGGCCACCACGACAACCGCCGAACCGGTGCAGGTCTCATCGCCGGCGGGGTTCCGGATCTCCAGTGTGAGTTCGGCGGTGCCACCGTCCCTTCGGGCCACCTCCACCTCCAGCTCCATCTGGTCTCCCGCATAGGTAGGCCGGGGGAACATCAGCTCGATTCCGTCGAGGCGCCCGCCGGGAAACATCGCGCCGATCTCGGCCGACAGCACCGAGAACAGCCACATTCCGTGCGCCACCGGACGCCCGAACCGGGTCCCGGCGGAGTAGGCGGAGTCGACATGGATCGGGTTGTCGTCACCGCTGAGCCGGGCAAAAGCATCGAACTCGTCCTGGGAGAAGGAGCGAACCGTCAGGCGCCGGCCGGAATCATCCTCCATAAGACTCCCGCAGCACCGTCTTGAGCACCTTGCCCGCAGCGTTACGGGGAAGTTCGTCGACGAAGACCACCGACTTCGGCACCTTGTACCCGGCGAGCTGCTTCCTGCAGAAGGTAACGAGGTCGTCGGAGGTCGCTTCGGCGCCCTCGGCGATCACTACGATCGCCCGGCCGACCTCCTGCCATTTGGGGTCGGGCACCCCGATGACCGCAGCCTCCGCCACCGCCGGATGCGAGAAGAGGACGTTCTCGACTTCGGCCGGATACACGTTCTCACCACCCGAGATGTACATGTCCTTCCACCGATCGACGATGGAGTAGTAGCCGTCCTCGTCACAACGGGCGACATCGCCGCTGTGGAGCCATCCGTCGATGATGGTCTCTGCGGTCACCTCGGGAAGCCTCCAGTAGCCGGGGGTGATGCCCGGTCCGCGGATGAGCAACTCGCCGTTCTCCCCCGGGGGCACGTCGTTGCCGTAGCGGTCCACGATCTTCACGTCGACGAACATCTGGGGAAGACCCACCGACCCGGCCTTGGAGGCAGCGTGGTCTTCGTCGACCAGGAACACCGTCGGGCCGGTTTCGGTCATGCCGAAACCCTGCCGGATGAAGATCCCCCGGTCGGCATAGGTCTCGAGCAGTGAGACCGGCATCGGAGCACCACCACAAGCCCAGGAACGCACCCCGGACAGATCGGCTTCGTCGAACCCGGGGTGCTGGCTCAGGAACAGATATACCGCCGGAACGCCGAAGAACAGTGTGGTGCGGTCCTTGATCAGCTCCAGCGTCTCGGCGGGGTCGAACACCTTCTGGATGATGGCGGTACCCCCGGCGATGAACGTCGGGATGGCATACAAGTTCATGCCGCCGGAGTGGAATGTCGGCAGCAGATTGAGCGAGGTGTCGTCCTCTGTGAGGCCGATGGGCACCCCGATGTTCAGGTAGTTGTAGAGCGCCATATCGAACGTCTGGATGACGCCCTTGGGGCGACCGGTGGTCCCGGCCGTGAACAGCAGGTACCAGGGATCGTCGTTCGGCCGCGGCTCCATCTCCATGGGCGCCGAGGTGGCCACCGCCTCCTCGTAGTGCAATGCTCCATCGGGAGCGTGCCCGCCGTAAGCCATTCGCCTGCCACCCTCGATACCGCCCATCAGGGCGGCGGCGACGTCGGCGAACTCGCCGTCATGGATGATCCCGCGCGGCTCGGAGTCGGCGAGGATCCCCTCCAACTCCGGGATCGCCAGCCTCCAGTTGAGCGGCACCAGGATGAGACCTGCCTTGGCGGCGGCGAACAACGCCTCGAAGTACTCCGAGGAGTTGTGGGCCAGGATCGCCACCCGATCGCCCGGCTCGAGGTCCCATTTCTCCCGCAGCACTCGGGCAAGACGTCCGGCCCGGTCATTGAACTCGCGGTAGGTGTACTCCCTCCCGGTGGCGGCATCGACCAGTGCCGTCTTGTCGGCCGAGAGCCGGGCGCGAATGGCCAGCCAATCGAACGTCAGCGCCATGGGATCACCTCACGATCTGGACAACATCTGCCCGAACCAGCGGAGCAGTCGCTCTCTCCCCTCTCTGATCCTGACGCCCTTCACGCGCCAGGTCCCCACGATCCCGTAGGGCAGGTACAGCACGAGCACCACAAAGACCAAACCGACCAGCAACCCGGAGGTGCCGCCGAACCACTTGTCCAGATAGAAGTTGAGCAGCCGGTAAACGGCCGCTCCCACCAGGGCTCCACTGATCGTCCCGGCACCACCGATCAGCACGATCAGCAGCACAATGATCGCGAAGCCGAGACCCGCCACATTGGGCGTGGTGATCGGCTGGTGCATGGTGTGCAGGACACCTGCCAGCGATGCAGTCAACGATGACACGATCAGGGCCACGGTCTTGAACCAGAACGTGTTGTAGCCCAGCATCAGTGAGCGGTCCTCGTTCTCTCGCACCGACACCAGTACCCGGCCCATCGGTGAGTCGGCGATCTTCGTGTAGAGGATGTAGGCCCCCAGCATGATCGCCGCCACCAGCAGGTAAAACACGAACCGGTTGTTGGTGGTATCGAGGAACCACACCGGCGGCTCCACCCCCTGCAGACCGACCTCAGCTCCCGCCCACTGGGCAAGGTCGCTCGAACTGATCACGATCCAGAAGACTGCTGCGATGCCCAGGGTGACCAGTGCGAAGGTGAGGCCCTTCACTCGTGGCAGGAGGATCGAGAACAGCAGCGCCTGCACCACGGCCAGCACCCCGACCACCAGCAAGGCGACGATCCAGTTCAGTTCGAAGCTCTTCAGCATGATGCCGAAGCCGTAGGCCCCGACCGCGAAGAACATCGCATGGCCGAAAGAGATGATCCCGGCTACCCCGAGCAGCAGATCGTAGGAGATCGCAAACAACCCGAGGATGAACACCTCGATCGCCAGGCCCTGCAGGAACCGGGCGTTACCAAGGGCGTTGGTCCACACGGCAGAGGGACCGGCACCATCCACGAGGATGGAGACCGCGAAAGGGAACAACAGCAGGGCGAGGGCAACAAAAGCGACGCCTCGACGGCGGCGCCACACCACCAGGAAGCCCCGCTCGGTGGTAACCATCGTCATCGCTCCCCCCTTCCGAACAGGCCGGCCGGCAAGACCAGCAGGATCACGATCATCAGGATGATCGACGCCGCCGGCACCAGTGTTGGGGACGGCTTGAACGGCTCCTCAACGAAGGGGATATGGATCCCCGTCTGGCCGAAGCGGATGATGATCTGCTGCAGCAGGCCGATCAGCAGGGCGCCTGCGGCAACGCCCGGGAACGACGTGAGCCCGCCGATGGCGAGTGCCACGATCGCGGTCAGCAGGAACACCGCGCCCATCTCGGCACTGAGCCCGATCGAGGGCGCCGCCAGCACACCGCCGAAGGCGGCCAGGCCGGTACCAACCGCGAACACAAGGGTGAACACCCGCCGCACGTTGATGCCGAGCGCTTCCACCATCTCGGGGTCCTGCACGCCGGCCCGGATCGTCATGCCGATCCGGGTCTTTTTCAACATCAGGCTTACCCCGATCAGCACCACGATGCCGACAACCACGATGAAACCTTCGTTGTAGACCCGCAGCCGGCTCCCGAAGACCACCAGGGTCGAACATCCGCTGAAGAACCCTCCCAGACCCTCAGCGGGGCAGCCATCACCGGACCCGTTGAAGGCGGCAGGGCGGGCCATTGTGAAGTTCGACGACCCCCAGATCTCCTTGACCGTCTCGATGAGCACGAAGCCCACCCCGAGAGTGACCATCAGGGTGTAGATGGGTCGGGCATAGAGGGGACGGATCAACACCACTTCGATGAGGGCCCCCAGCCCGGCTCCCAGCAGCGTGGCAACGGCGAGGGCGATGAGGAACCGCCATGTCGTGCTCAAGCCGAACACCCAATCATTGAGTGAGCCCTGCACCAGATGGAGCACGATTGCGAATACGACCAACCCGACAGCGCTTGCCACGTGCCACCGCCCGAGTGGAGCGGATGGACCGCTGTGCTTCCGCAGGGATGTCAGGCCCAGCGCCAGAACCGAGGCGCCCGTAACCAGAACGGCGACCGCAAGCCACATCGGCCAGCCGAAGCTGTCGGGTGCCAGCGGCACCAGCGTGCCCAGGTCGATCTGCACCGAGTAGTTGGCCGGGGTGCGAGCGAAGTCCTCCGCATTCCAGATGACCAGCGGGAACTGGGTTATTGACAGGATGATGAGTGCTCCGCCGGCCACGATCAGCCCCCATGCCGCGGCCCGCGCCCACTTCCCGATCGCCGCAACCCGCTTCGCCAGATGCCGCCACGCGGGCAGGAGGGCAAACGGTGCTGCGATGAGCAGCAGGGGAACGAGCACGTTGAGGAACGTGTCGAACCGGGTGTAGACGGTCCACCCCGCGTAGGCACCCAGCATGAAGATCTCGCCGTGAGCGAGGTTGAGCACGTCCATGAGGCCGAAGATGAGCTGGAACCCGCTCGCCACCAGGAAGATGACACTCCCCGCCGCCAGCGCCTTCATGATCGTGCCGAACCACTGATCGGCCTCGATGCCGGCCATAGCGCCGAGGAACAGCACGACCAGCACGGCGAGCACGGAGGCGCGCGCCCGGTTCCGCTTGATGGCTTCGGCTATCCGGCGGTTCCGCGACGAGCCTGGGGATTCGATCTGATCGATCTGCTTGGAATCAGCCATCACACCCCCAGGTACCGCTGGATCGTCTCCTCGTCGTTGACGAGGTCTGCCATGTCACCGGAGCGCACCGACCGCCCCTCTTCGATAATCACGTAGGTGGTTCCGAGCCGGCTGGCGACCCGGAAGTTCTGCTCCACCAGCAGCACGGTCGTCCTGTCCGACAATCGGGCGATCGCCTCGATCATCTGCTCGATGAGCACCGGGGCCAGACCCTCACTCGGCTCGTCGATCAGCAGCAGCCTGTTGTCGGGTACCAGGGCCCGGGACACCGCCAGCATCTGCTGCTGGCCACCCGACAGGCTCGTGCCGGAGAGGTGGATGAGCCGCTTGAGGTCGGGGAACAGGCCGAAGATGAGTTCCTCGTTGCGCTCCAAGTCGCCTTTGCGACGTTCCGCGATTCGGAGATTCTCCTCCACCGACAGGTCGGCGAAGATCGCCCTGTGCTCGGGCACGTAGCCGATCCCCATCGCAGCGATGTCGAAGGAGCGCATCCCGGCGATGTCGGTTCCGTCGAACACGACCGTGCCAGAGGAGGCTGGCGTCAATCCGAGGATCGTCTTGAGGGTGGTCGTCTTTCCGGCCCCGTTGCGGCCCAGCAGAGCAACCACGCTCCCCTGCGGGACACCGACCGAGACGCCCTCGAGGATATGAAACTTCTCGATGAAGGTATTGACGTCGCTGAGTTGCAGGAAGCTCATTGCTCGCCTCCTGCCGCCGCGTCGCCGTACAGGGCTCCCAGGTAGGCGGTCTGCACTTGCTCGTCGGCCGAGATCTCTTCCGGGGTCCCCTCAGCGAGGACCGCTCCTTGATGCATGACCGTGATCCTGTCGGAGACCGCCATCACAACGCTCATGTTGTGCTCGACCAGCACGACGGTTCGATCGCCAGCGGCCTGGATCTCCTGGATCAAGGTCATCAGTTGTGGCACCTGCTCGGCTGCCATTCCGGCCGTCGGCTCATCGAGCATCAACACGTCCGGGTCGGGGGCCAGGATCATGCCCAGCTCCAGCTTCCGCTGGTCACCGTGAGGCAGTGTCCCCGCCAACTGGAGGGCCCGGTCGGTGAGCCCCACCCGCTCGATCACCTCGCCGGCCCTGCTGTAGTAGTCGGTGAACCTGCGATGTGAGGCCAGCATGCGGAACGAGTCGTTCCCGGTCGCCTGAACTGCCAGTCTCACGTTCTCCGTCACCGTGAGGTTGGGGAAGATGTTCGTGATCTGAAACGACCGTCCAATGCCCTTGTGAATCGTCTGGTGGATCGGATGATCGGTGATGTCCTCGCCCTTGTAGAAGACCTGGCCGCGGGTGGGGGCGAGGGTCCCGCTGATCAGGTTAAGAAGAGTGGTCTTGCCGGCTCCGTTGGGGCCGATGATGGAGTGGAGCGTGCCTTCCTCGATCTCAAGGTCGACGTCGTCTACGGCGACCAGCGCCCCGAACTCTCTCCGCAGACCGCGGGTCTCCAGGATGGTGTTCACGCTCCTCCTTCCGTCATGTCTGGATGTGGGGGCGGCCCTGAGGCCGCCCCCACATCGGTTCGTTGATTGCTACCCGAGGCTGCCGACGGGCAGGTCGCCGCAGCGGGCCAGGTAGTCGCCCTCCAGCAAGCAGGGCGGCTCGGGCCGCACTGTCGCCACGTTCTCGTAGATCGGGAACGTCGTCGCCTCGTCGAAGCCGGTCAGAGTCACGATGTACATGTCCTGAATGGCCATGTGGTCTTCGGGACGGATGTAGTAGGTGCCCTTGGCGCCTTCGAAGGTCATGCCCTCCATGGCGGCTCTCAGCGAGTCGGCATCCGTCATCCCGCCGGCGGCCTTGATGGCCTCGATGGCGAGGATGGCGGCGCTCATGCCGTCTCCGTCGAACAGATCGGGGTTGATGCCGTACATCGCCTGGGTCTGAGCGATCAGGTAGTCATTGGCCGGGTTGCTCGGACCGCCGTACCAGTACAGGATCAGCGAGTTGGTTCCCACCGCTCCGCTGAACCACAGAGGCATCACGATGTTGTCCACGAACGGCGAGCCGAGCACCGTGTCCTCGTCGATCACGCCGAGGTCGATGGCGGCCTGGTAGAGCGGGACGAACCCGCCGCCGGCCCAGGTGACCAGGAAGGCGTCGGCTTCGGTGCCCGCCAGGGGCTCCAGGTACGTCGTGAAGTCGGTGGTATCGAACGGGGCGAAGATGTCATCAGCGATGAACTCACCGCCGAAGAACGTGCACGCATCCGTGTAGGCCTGCGCACCGCCGTACCCGAACGAGTAGTCAGGAGCGATCTGCACGAACGTCGTGTAGCCATCGTTGTTCACGAACTGGTCGCAGATGGCCATGCCGTCCTGGTAGTTGCTCCGGCTCGTACGGAAGGTGTTCGGATCGAAGTCCTTGCCGGTGATGTCGGTAGCCGCCGCCGGTGCCGCGATCAAGATCACGTCGTTCTCGCGGGCAAGGCCCTGCAGCGTGCCGGTGACACCCGAACTCACCGACCCGATGATGATGTCGGCGCCCTCGACCTCGATGAGTTCGCGGGCTGCGGTCGCGCTCAGTTCGGCGTCGGACTGATCGTCCTTGTACACGACGCGGACTGCGCAGTCCTCGATCATGTACTCCTGCTCCGCGCCCTCGCCGACTTCGTTGCCCGTGGCGTACGCGAACCCGATCGCCGTACTCCTCAGAATGTGAGCACCGTAGATGGCCAACTGGCCGGTCTGGTCGGTGATCACGCCGATGGTCACCCCGTCACCACATGAGAATCCGGCGGGCGGAGCCTCGGTCGTGGTTGGAGCGGCGGTGGTCGCCGGCGCCGCAGTCGTGGCCGGCGCCGCAGTCGTGGCCGGCGCCGCAGTCGTCGTCGGCGCCGCAGTCGTCGCCGGCGCCGCAGTCGTCGTGGCGGCATCGTCGTCGTCGCCGCAGGCGGCGGCGACCATTGCCATCACGAGGACCAGGATGCCAATCCGCAGGAATCTTCTGCTCATCTGTTTCCTCCCTCTTGTTGCCGTGTTGGTGTTGCGCGGTGTGCCTCCATGGCCGGCTAGTGCTCGGCCAGGAAGGTGTGGAATGCCTTGTCGTAGGCCTCGGTGTGCGTGACAAACGGCACATGCGCCGAGTCCGGGATCACCTCCTCCTGGTACCAGCCGCCGGCAGCCGCGTAGCGGTCGAGGACCGCTCTGATCTGGCCGATCATCGGCTGCGGCGGATACACGTCTTCGCCGGGGTAGTCGGGGATCAGCCCGTGTTTCCCCAGATTCGCCGGATCGCTGGCTGCGGGATCGGCGATGGCGAGATCCTTCTCTCCCCGAATCCACAGGATCGGCGGCTTGACCTCGAGGTCGACCAGCCGCTGTGGGTCTGCCAGATACTTCGGTGACAGGCCGTTCGAGGCGCCCTTGGTCCCCGGCGCGAAGTAGGGCCAGTTGGGGGATTCGACGTGATCCCCCGGGTACCAGTCGTCGCCGGTACGGGTCGCCATCGTTGCGGCGATCAGGTCGTCCTCCTCCTCGGGGATGATCCCCGGTCCCCACACCAGCATCCGGATGGCGCTGCGAGGCGACATAAGTTCGTTGGCGGTGTCGTCACCCTCCGCCAGGAGGCGAACCAACTCCCGGTTGATCACACCGCCGCCCGACCCGGCGAAGTCGTCGTAGTTCGGGGTGCCGTCCAGGCCGTGGGTGCTCCCGAATCCGTATGGCGACCCTGGACCGGCCTGAATGGCTCCGATCACCCGCTCCGGGTACTCCATCAGCAGCCGCCACACCACGTTGCCGCCAAGCGAGTTGCCCGAGACAAAGAACCGGGGCAGCCCGAGATAGTCCATCAGCGCAATCGCGTCGGCTGCGAGGTCGGCAAGTCCGAGGGTTGCATCGACCTTGAGCTCCGGGTCGCTCTCGCCGTATCCCCGCTGGTCGGGGGCAATCCCCCGGTACCCGCCGGGGAGCCGGGTCATGGTGCGCTCCCACCAGGTGGCACACGACACGTTCCCATGCAGAAACAGCACCGGAATGCCTTCCGGATCGCCGGCGAACAGCACCCGGGTCGTCACCCGGCTCGTGGTGATCTCGCGGGATTCGACTCCTGGGGCCACGGGAATGGTCACGACTCACCTCCTTGGTCGGCCGCCAGGACCTTCTTATCGATCTTGCCGATCACCGTCTTCGGCAACTCCTCCAGGAAGACCACCCGGCGGGGCAGCTTGTACTTGGCAAGACGTTCGGAGAGGAAGTCGAGCAGTTCCTCCTCGGTGAGGTCGGTGCCCGGCTTGGCAACGACGAAGGCGCGCCCGACCTCTCCCCAATTCTCGTGCGGGACTCCGATGAGGGCCGCCTCGACGACGGCGGGATGGGCATGGATGACGCTCTCGACCTCGGCGGGATACACGTTCTCACCGCCGCTGATGAACATGTCCTTGCTTCGGCCGAGCACCGTGTAGCACCCGTCGGAATCCCGGCTGGCCACGTCGCCGGTATGGAGCCAGCCGTCCACGACGGTCTCGGTGGTGGCGTCCGGACGGCGGTAGTACTCCCGCATGATGTGCGGGCCGCGAATCAGCAACTCGCCCTCTTCTCCGGAGTCACACTCGGAGCCATCGGGGCGAACGACCTTCATGTCGATGTGCATCATCGGGAACCCGACCGACTGCGGCTTGTGCGGTACCAGCGGGGGCGGCAGCCAGAAGTTGTTGGCGGTGGCCTCGGTGAGGCCGTACCCCATCTTGAAATCGACACCCTTGGCCCAGAACTTCTCCATGATCGGCAGGGGGCACGGAGCACCACCGCTGATCACCAGGTCGAGATGCGAGAAGTCGGCCCCGTCCCAGCGCGGGTGCTCCTGCATCATCTGGTACATCGTCGGGACCGCGACGTAATGAGTCAGGCCGGCGTCGGCGATGAGATCGAAGGTCTCGTCGAGGTCGAAGCCCGAGCACAGGATCGTGGTGCCCCCCACGTGGACCAGCGGCACCATGAAGATGTTCGGCCCGCCCACGTGGAAGAACGGGAGCTGGAGGGCGGCGACATGGGCGGCGTGGATGCCCCATGACGTGATCGTGTTCACGCTGTTCCAGGTCACGTTGCCGTGCGTGAGGATGGCGCCCTTGGGCAGCCCCGTGGTGCCGCCCGTGTAGTAGATCCCCCACGCATCGTCCATATCCAGGTCGGGACGATCGACGGCGGTTGTGGGCTGAGAGAACCGTTCCGCAAAATCGAGATCCCCCGGGCCGGGGTTCTCCAGGGCGATCAGGTGCTTCACCGTGGTCAAGCCGTCACGCAGTTGATCGACGCTCTCGGCCCAGTCCGGCGAATAAACCAGCATCATCGGCTCGCCGTCGGCGATGATCCCGGCCAGCTCGTGCACCGTCAGCCGCCAGTTGAGGTTCTGCAGTACTACACCGATCCGGCCCGCAGCCCAGAACAGATCGAGATACTCGGCCCGGTTCGAGGCGTACACGGCCACCAGATCGCCACGCTCCACCCCCAGGGATCGCAGGTACGCCGCGGTCTGGTTCACCCGATCGTCCCACTCCCGGAAGGTGATCTCCGACCCGTCGATCCGATCGATGAGGGCCGTCCGGTCCGGGGTCAACTGCGCCCGCTTGCGCAGCATGTCGGTCACGAAGGTGGATTGGGTCGCCATCAGTCCTCCACGGGTCCCCATTGCACGATGCCTGCAGCCCACACGTACCCGATCCCGGCCCCGACCATCGCCACCAGGTCTCCGTCGTGGAGCTTGCCCTGCCGCTCCCCCTCGATGAGCGAGATGATCGTGTCCTGCTCTCCTATGTGGCCCACGTTGCCGAGGTAGACCGATTGCTCCTCGGTGAGGCCGAGCCGGTCGAGCATGTCCCGATGCGCAGAGGGCTTCACGAGCAGCATGTCGAGGAAGCCGACGTCGTCCCGGGTGAACAGCGAGCCATCGGGCTTGCCGCCGCTCTTGCGAAGGGCCTCGTCGACACAGTGCATCCAGTTGTCGATCGACACCGCATTCAGGCGCGTCTTCATCGCCTCCGGTTCGACGAGATCAAAGAAGAACTCGCCATCGGCAAGGGCCTGTTCGGTGGGATGCTTGATCGTTCCGCTGGCCGGCACGATCACGTGGCGGGCCATCGACCCGTCCGACATGAGGTGTGTACCCAACACCCGGTTCTCGGGGTGGTCGCGCTTCACGATGAGCGCCCCGGCACCGGCGCCGATGTTGAAGAGGAACGAGGTGCGGTGGTTCGTGAAGTCGATGAAGTTCGAGATCACGTAGCCGCCGGCGATCATCACCGTGTTGATGTCGTCGTCCTCGGCCATCAGTCCCTTGGCCATCTTGAGCGCCGAGACCGTGGTGGCACACCGCATGTGGATGTCGAAGCCCCAGGCGTTGTGGGCACCGAGTTCGTAGGCGAGGTCGATCCCCGCGGTCCAGAGGCAGTATTCCTTCCACTCCTCGGTAGTACAGATCAGGACGTCGATCTCGAGGGGGTCCATATCGACCTTCTCGAGCGCCGCCTTGGCGGCGTGCACCGCCATCTCGTTGGGGTGCGTGTCGGGGGTGGCGTAGTGCTTCTGCGTGATCCCGAGCTTGTCCTTCACCACCCACAGTGGCAGACCGCTCGCCTCGGCAACATCCTCCGCCGTCATGATGTTCGGGGGCAGGTAGTGCCCGGCGGAGACGATGCCGATCGCCACGTCGCTCATGTCGCCAGCTCCCTCAGCTCGTTCTTCAGAATCTTTCCTGCGCCCGAGACCGGCAGTTCGTCGACCACCCGCGCCGTCCTGGGCACCTTGAATCGGGCTAGCCGGGCCCGGAGGTGATCGAGGATGAGCTCTTCATCAAGCGCTGCGCCCGAACCCGGCACGACGAACGCCGCCCCGACCTCGCCCCAGCGCTCATCGGGCACGCCGATGACCGCGCACATTGCCACTCCGGGCAGCTCGTAGAGCGACCCTTCGATCTCGGCGGGATATACGTTCTCTCCACCGCTCACGAACATGTCTTTGAGGCGATCGACGATGAAGAAGTACCCGTCGGCATCGACACGGGCGAGATCGCCGGTGTGGAAGTACCCGTTGCCGTCGAAGGCCTCCGCGGTCGCCTCGGGATCGCCGTAATAGCCGGTCATCGCCGACGGTCCCCGCAGCACCAGTTCACCGATCGCGTCTGCAGGAAGGGACTCGCCGGTATCCGGGTCGATCACCCGGGCGTCCACGAAGTAGTTCGGCTTCCCGATCGAGCCTGCCTTGCGTACTGCATCGTCGGCCCCGAGCGAGAAGACGCCGGGCCCGAACTCGGTCATCCCGAAGCCCTGGCGGAAAGTGACCCTCTTCTCCTCCGCGTACTGCTCGATCAGCGGCACCGGCATCGGCGCCCCACCGCTCATGCAGAACCGGAGTGACGACAGGTCTGCCGAAGCCCACGCCTCACTCCCGGCCATCATCTGGAACATCGTCGGGACACCACCGAAGATCGTGACGTCCTCCTCGGCAATGGTCCGGAGCGCTGCAGCCGGATCGAAGCTTTTGGTCTGAACGACCGTCCCCCCAAGGATCAGCACCGGCACCGAGAACGCGAAGAGGCCCCCGGCATGGAAAAGCGGGAAGATGTTCAGGAAGGTGTCGGTGCCCTGGACATCGCCGAGGTGGGTGTTGATGGTGTTCCACACCACCTGCCCGTGACTGATCTGAGCGGCCTTCGGGGTCCCGGTGGTGCCGCCGGTGAACAGCAGCGCGATGGTGTCGGATTCGGTCACCGTTTCGGCGGTGACCGGAGCCGGATCGGCCGACTCCATCGCCTCGAAGAGTTCCACCACGCTGCACTGCGGCGGCATCCCGTCAAGCATGCTGAGCCCTGCAGCCAGTCCGGCCATTGGCTCATCGGTCGAGGTGACCAGCAGCCTCGGTTCGGTGCGCCGCAGCAGGTTCTCCAACTCGCGAGCGTGGAGCCGCCAGTTGAGCGGTACCAGCACCGTCCCGAGCTTGCCGCAGGCGAAGAACAGGTCGTAGAAGACGACGCCATCGAAGGAGAGCAAAGCGATCCGGTCTCCGGCGCCGATGCCCTGCCCGGCCAGCCAACTCGCCAAGCGGTCGGCGCGTTCGTTGAGTTCGGCGTATGTGAGCCGCAGCACCGGGTCGGCTCCGGTGTCGACCAGGGCAACGCGGTCCGGGGTGTACACGCAGCGGCGGGCCAGATAGTCCCCGATGTACATCAGGACCGCTCCCCCAGACCGAGGCCCCGCTGCACCAGCGTCATGGTCTGCTCGAAGACGTCATTCGGGATGGTGTCCCCCCACGCCACCCACCACAGCCCGATGAAATCGCCGATGCCCATTAGACAGTGAGCCACCACCTCGGGGTCGAGATCTGCCGGCAACTCCCTCGACTCAATGGCCGCTTCGATGCCCTTCGAGTAGGCATCGGCAAGCCGGTCGTAGTGCCACCGGTGGATTTCGGGATCGACGAACTCGGCTTCCCGCAGCACGCGGTAGATGGCCCGATGCTCGTCGATGAAACCGAAAAAGGCTGCGAACCCGCGGCGTTCCGCATCGAGGCGATCATCCGCCCCGTCCGCCGCCATCGCCATGGCCTTGCGCATGCTGTGGGAAAGGTCCCGGACCAGCTCGACGAAGATCGCCTTCTTGTCGGTGAAGTGGGTATAGAAGGTCCCCTGGGCGACTCCGGCCCGGCGAGTGATCTCGCTGATCGAGGCCTGCTCGAAGTTCATCTCGCCGAATACCTCTTCGGCGGCATCGAGCAAAGCCCCCCTTGTCGCGCGGCCCCGCGCGGTTGCCGGGACACTGGCTGTGCGGTCGGTTCCTCCCACTCCCAGACCCTTAAGTTGACACCCGATTCAGGTGTCAGGTTTAGCGAATGAGGGGGGTGGTGTCAATCGATTCTGGTGGCGGCAGGTCGCCGAGCGCCGCCGAGAGTTGAGAGCCACCGACCGGCATTCGGGGAAACTCGCCTCGTGAACGCAACCAGCGTGGATCGGATCTCAAGTGCGGGTGCCGATGAGCAGGGTCACGCAACCCGGGTAAGAAGACCCGACGCGACCAGCACCCCGCCCCATTCCCTCGAGAGTCATTGCCGGCATCGCCGCAGATGGAACGGTGAGAGAGGAGAGCAACGCGGCCGCCGTCGGACCGGTGAGCTCTCCTTCCTCAGGGCCGCCCACAACAAAGTATCCCTGCAAGGCGAAGGCAGTCGCCGGCGCAGGAATCGGCAGAATACCGTGCTCTCCAACATCGACCGATCCGGACCCGAGAGCGATGGTTCCGACGGTGACCTCACTCAATGCGAGTGAATGAAACGAGGCAACCGTCCCCACGATCAGGGCCGGATACCGAGCATCGCCGAGTTGGTGCAGTTCGATCGATTCGGGAGCCGCACCGTGCAATGCCGCCTCCGCAGCGAAGAGCCGCCGGTAGACCCGCTCGGCCTCCACCGCGACGGCAGGTTCGACACCGGCCACTCCGATTCGCTGAAGAACGACCTCAAGCGTGTCCGCCCGCTCCGTCCCGGGAACGGCGTCAAGCACGACCAGCGCTGCCAGGAGACCATCGATGGAATGCTCGACAACGTCGATTCGGCACCCGAGCCTCTCGACAACATCGACGATCGGCTGGATCGGTGCTCCGGCGGACACCGCAGCGCCGAGAAGCATCTCGCGGCTCACACCCTGCGGAGCCAGGATGTGACCGAGCTTCATCGTCCCGAGGTCAGAATGCGAACAGCGTGCATGGCTGCTCCGAATCCTGAATCGATGTTGACCACAACGACTCCGGGGGCACACGAATTCATCATCGCCAGCAGAGCAGCGAGACCATCGAAGGCGGCCCCATATCCGACGCTGGTCGGGACGGCGATCAGCGGAATTGAGAGGAGTCCCGCCAGCACCGATGGAAGGGCCCCATCCATCCCGGCCACGACGACGCACACAGCCGCAGCCCGCAGATCTGGAATCGCTGCCAGAGCGCGATGGATGCCGGCAACGCCGATGTCCGGGATCATGTGATGAGCTACCCCCAAGGCGTCGAGCGTGCCGGCGGCCTCCCGCGCCACCGGAAGATCGGAGGTGCCGGCCGTGACGATGACAACGCTCCCCAAGCCCGCGCCGATCGACCGTGATCTGGCGATGATGGTCCGGCCCAATGGGTCGTAGCAGCCGGCAACCAATGCCGCCTGCTCCGGCGATGCCCGGGTGACCAGTACCGGCCCGTCGGTCTCCGAAAGGAGCCTGGCGACGATTGATTCCACCTGTTCGGGTGTCTTGCCTTCACCGAACACAACCTCGGGAGTGCCCGTCCGGTCACTCTTATCCAGATCGAGCTTCGCATACTCCTCGAGGGGGTTCTCGCCCGCCGTCATGCCGGCGCCTCACCGCGAAAGACCTCATTCATCGAACCACTGCGGAACCCGGCAAGGTCCACCGCCACCCAGGTGTATCCGATCCTCCTGAAGGTCTCAACGACCGCGTCCTTCCGCTCGAGGAGTTCAGAGATTTCCTTCTCAGGTACCTCGATTCGGGCGCAATGCCCGTGATCGCGAACCCGACACTGCCGGAACCCGATGTCGTGGAGATACGATTCGGCTCGCTCGACCCTCCCGAGGCGTTCGATCGTGATCGGTATCCCATAAGGAACCCTCGAAGAAAGACAGGCGCTGGCAGGCTTGTCCCACACTGGCAGCGAGCGCTGCCGGGCAATCTCGCGGACATCACGCTTGGAGAAGCCGGCGTCCAAAAGGGGCATTACCACGCCTCGCTCGCGAGCTGCAGCGATGCCCGGACGATCATCGTCAAAATCGTCCGTGACGATGCCCATCGCGACATTCGCTTGCCCAAATCTCGCCTGGATCGGAGCAAGGGCGTCGAGGAAGGCGGTCCGGCAGTGATAGCAGCGGTCGGCCGAGTTCCGCACATAGGAGGGACGGTTCATCTCATCGGTTTCGACGAGGAGGTGGCTCCACCCGAGATCACCCGCCAACCGTGAGGCTGCATCGAGTTCAGCCGCCGGGAGCGACGGTGATACTGCCGTGACCATGACGGCAGCGTCTCCGAGGACTTCATGTGTCGCGTCCGCGAGCAGGGCCGAGTCGACGCCTCCGGAGAAGGCAACGATCAGGGAATCCCAACTCCGGAGCGTTCCCACGAGACGGGCCCAACGCTGCACGTGTCATCCTTTTGGTTCGCTGGGGCCACCGTCCCGTCATGTTACATGTAGCATGGTGGAACACGCCGATCCCCACGAGGCGGCGTCCACGGGCTACCAGGAGGAGCAGGAACCGTGAAGACCATCGCCCTTCCTCGGGGCCTCGATTCCGTCGAGGTTGACCTACCCGAAAGCGCCCAGGTCTTCAATATCACCGAATCGGTCCACGAACCTCCGGCGATCGATGGTGTTCGGGCCGTCCAAGAGGCCCTCGACTCCCCCCTCGAAAGCGATCCCATCGAAAGCATCGTCGGACCGGGATCCCGCGTCGCTCTCGTTTTCCCCGATCGTGTCAAAGGAGGTGGGCACCCCGCGGCGCATCGCCGGGTAGCCCTCCCGCAGATCCTTGACCGTCTCGATCGAGCGGGAGTACACACCGAAGACATCTCGCCGATCTGTGCGATCGGACTTCACCGCAAGAACAGCCGGGAGCAGATGCAGGAGTACCTCCCGCCCACAATGTTCGAACGCTTCGGGCGCATCCCAAATCACGACGCGGAGGACCCAGAGGGGATCGTGGCATTTGGTTCCACCGATAGGGGCGACAAGGTCGATTTCAATCGCACTTGCGCAGAAGCAGATCTGACCATCCTGCTCGGTCATGTCCAGGGCAATCCGTACGGTGGATACAGCGGTGGCTACAAGACCTGCACGACCGGGTTGACTACCTGGCGCAGCATCGCCGCTCACCACGTGCCCGGGACCATGCACCGGCCCGACTTCGTGCCGCCCTCGGCGCGCAGCCAGTTCCGATCCCAACTCACCGAGATCGGCCGTGTCATCAACGACCGACTGCCTCATCGTATGTTCGCTTGTGACTCGGTCGTGGGTACCGATTCCAAGGTTCTCGGAACCTGGGCCGGAGACATCGAAGCTGTTGAGCGGGCATCGTGGCCGTTGGCCGAGCAGCGAACTCGCGTCGAGTTGGAGATGGATCCGGCCGATGTCCTTCTCTTCGGTCTTCCCCAAGATTTCCACTACGGACCGGGGATGGGAACCAACCCCATCCTCATGTCCCAAGCCATTGCCGCCGTCATCTCGCGAGTCGCCGGCGCATTCCACCGCGGGGGCGTCGCCATCGTGTCGGCCCAATGTGATGGATGGTTCAACGAGGAGTGGTTCCCGTCGTATCCGGCCACCTTCGACCGGTTTCTGGAACGGGGATCCATCGACGCCCTGCTGGGAGACGTGGAGGAGTTCGCGACCGAGCCAGCGTGGGTCGATGCCTACCGGCACAAGGGCGCGTACCACCCGTTCCATGCGTTCTCGATGCTCAGCATGGCAGCCCTTGCCCATCGCCACGCCGGCGCGATCATCGTCGCCGGTCCCGATCGACCCGATATCGCCGAGCAGTGCGGATTCGAGACGACAAACGATGTTCCCTCGGCGTTGCGCCGCGCCCGTGTCCTGGTCGGCGCAGAGCCCGGAATCCTCGCTCTGCCCGACTTCCTGTTCAACGTTCCACCCCACCTCTTCGCACGGGATCAAGCCACCGGCTGAATCGAAACCGGGGGGAGGGCCTCCGACTATTGTCACGGGGAAATCTGGAAACGAAAGACCCTCGCTCTTGAAGGACTCTCAGCCGGAACGAAACAGAATCGGGGATTGGGCGTACGCCCGAATCAGAGACGCGATTCTCGACGGGGACCTTGAGCCGGGGACTCGGCTGAGCGTGCCCGACCTCGCGCGACGTCTCAATATCAGCCGCAGTCCTGCGCGCGAGTCGATTCTCCGGTTGCTCTCGGAGGGACTCGCCGAGGAGATCCCGCACCGTGGTGCGTTCGTCTCGACGATCACCGTGAGCAACCTCATCGAGATCTATGCGGTCCGGAGCGTCCTCGAAGGATTGGCGGCCCGACTGGCCGCAGAGAACATCACTCCCGATGACGTACCGGAACTCAACGCAGCGATCGACACCCAGCGAGCCGCCTTTGCGAGCGGCGACCTCCCCGAGATCACTGAGGCCGACATGGCCTTTCACAGTCTCCTCTACCGAATGTCTGCCAACTCCTGGCTTGAGGCATCACTGGTCCGCCTCCAGAGCTTGGTCCGAGTGGGGATGAGAACAACACTCCTGGCTCCCGGATCCCCTGCCCATGCGCTGAGTGAGCACGAAGAGATCAGAGATGCCGTCATCGCAGGAGACCCGAGTGCCGCGGAGGAACGAACTCGACGACACGTCGATCGGCTCAGGGCCGTTATTCAAGGCCAGCATCGGTAGCCATCCCGGCAGCTGCCTACGACTGCGGTGACAGCGCCGCGGGTGATAGCGCCACCATCCGACCACCGTCCATACCGAACCCGAAGCCGGGCCCTTCACCGACCTCGACGATCCCATCGTGGATCGCCGGCTGGCCGTCGACCATGTTCCAGAACGGCGCCGAGGGTCCGACCGGGAATTCCACCGGTGAGTCGAGGCCAAGTCCCGCCATCACATGGACACTGGCAATGAACCCGAGCGGACCTCCGTAGCAATGGGGCATCAGTGTGCACCCGGTCGTGGCCGCGATCGCCCCCACGGCTCGGACCAACGAGAGTCCGCCATTCTTGGTGACGTCGGGTTGCAGCGCGCCGATGGCGGGAGATTCGGCAAACCGCAGAAACTCATCCTCGTCATAGAGGTTCTCACCCATCGCAACGGGCAGGCCGGTGAAGTCGTGCAGACGCTCGATCGCCACCAGGGTGGGATCCTGCAGGGGCTCCTCGATCAACGAAACGCCGTGCTCCAGCAGCACATCGGCCATTTCCCGTGCTTCGTCGAGTGTCCAGGCCCGATTGGCATCGGCGATGATGACGAACCCATCACCGGTGCATGCCCGCACCTTGCTCAGTAGCTCTCGATCCGTATCGCGTCCGAATCCGACTCTTACCTTTACGGTCGAGAAGCCAACATCCACGAGAGCTTCGCACGTTGATTCGACCTGACTGCCGGGACCAATGCTGCTGGCGTATACCGGTACCGTGGAGCGGCGGCCTCCACACAACTCTGCCACCGACTTCCCGGTGATCTTCCCCGACAGATCCCACAGGGCCAGATCAACGCCGCTGATCGCTTGATGCATCGGGCCGACGGCACCGGCTTGCCGGCTCATCGGCGAGAACCGTGATTCCAGCAGTCGGCGTATCGAACCGATTTGCAGGGCATCACGACCGATCAGCAGGGGGCGAAGCCCTTCTTCGTAGGCTGTCACCCGCTCGACATGCGCCCACGGCGGCCAGTTCACCCAACTCTCTCCAACGCCGATCATCCCATTGGCCAACTCGACCTCAACGAAAACCGTAAGTCGGTGGTCGAGCGTTCCGAACGAGAGCCGAACCGGCTCCTCCACCGGCGCACGAACCACGATCGCCCGGAGGTCGACGATGGAGGTACCGATTCCACCGTCGGCGGAACCCAAGGGAGGGGTATTGGTCATGAGGCTCTCACGGGTTCGCCGGCGAAGTGGCAGGCAACCATTCCCGACCCCATGGGACCGAGGACGAGGTCAGGGTCCGATTGCCTGCAGATGTCCCGATCGCGCCCGACGGGGCACCTCTGGCGAAAGGCACAGCCCTCCGGGATGGCGGAGGGACTCGGGACGTCTCCGGTGAGGACGATCTGTTCTCGCCGCGCCTCCTTGATCGGGTCGGGCACCGGGATGGCCGAGATCAGGGAAGCGGTGTAGGGATGCTGCGGAGAGGCAAACAGTCCTTCGGATGTGTTCTGCTCGATGACTCTGCCGAGGTACATCACGGCAACGCGATCGCACATCTGTTTCACGACCGCGAGGTCATGAGAGATGAAGAGGAACGCAAGGCCCATGTCGCGCTGCAGTTCCTTGAGAAGGTTGATGATCTGGGCCTGCACGGAGACGTCGAGCGCAGCAACGGCTTCATCCAGGATCAGCAGATCGGGGCTCAGGGAAAGCGCCCGAGCAATCGCGACCCGCTGATTCTGTCCGCCGGACACCTGGTGGGGAAGCTTCAGGCCGATTCCGGGATCGAGACCGACCCGATCGAGCAGGTAGTCGACCCGCTCCTGTCTCTCGGATCTGGTCCCGATGCCGTGAACATCGAGCGGCTCCAACACACTGGTGCGGATCCTCTTGCGGGGGCTCAAAGATGACAGAGGATCCTGCAGAACCATCTGTATCCGCCGCCGCAGCCGACGCAGGTCCTCCCGACCGAGAGTCCTCACGTCCACGCTGTCGAAACGGATCTGCCCGGATGTGGGTTCATGAAGTCGCAGCACGGACAGGGCAACCGTCGACTTGCCGCAGCCCGATTCTCCCACCAAACCAACCGTCTCCCCGGCGTCGACAGCGAACGACACCCCGCGGACTGCCCGGATCGGATCCGGCCTCAGATCCCTGAACCTCTCACGCCGCCCGGGAAACTCCTGAACGAGCTCTGTGACCTCGAGCAGTGGTCCGGCCTTCGGACTGGAACCGGTCATTCCTGCTCCCCCGGCGGCGAAACTTCCCACGCGAAGTGACACACAGCCGCCCCCAGCTGTGGAGGATCCCCTTCCACCGTCGGAGGTGCTTGCTCTCGACACAAATCGGTCGCCATCCAGCAGCGGGGATGAAAAGGACACCCACCCGGAGTGTCGCCGGGTTTGGGCGGCACCCCCTCGATGGAAGGCAATTCCTCCAGCGGATCTGTGTCGAGCGTGCACAACGAGGCGAGCAGTCCGGCGGTATAGGGGTGGGCAGGTTCCAGCAGCACTCGCTCCACCGGGCCGCGCTCTACGATCCGGCCGGCGTACATGACGAGGACCACCTCGGCGAAACCGGCCACCAGGCCGAGGTCATGGGTGATCAGAATCGTGGCAGCACCATGAGACTCCGCCCGATCCTTCAGGAGTCGCATCACCTGGGCCTGAACGGTCACGTCGAGCGCCGTCGTGGGCTCGTCGGCGATGATCACATCCGGGTCCATTGACAGGGCGAGGGCGATCATGACCCGCTGCCGCATTCCTCCCGACAGCTCGTGCGGATACGATCGCAACCGTTGCTCCGGAGCGGGGATCTGTACCTCGCGTAGCAAATGCAGCGCCTGCGCCATGGCGTCTTCTCGGGAAGTCGACGAGTGCAATCGGATTGCCTCGGCGATCTGATCCCCGATGCGCTTCACGGGATTGAGCGATGTCATCGGATCCTGGAAGATCATCGCGATGCGGCGACCCCGCACACGCCTCATTTCTCGATCCGTCATCACCTGAGTGTTCTCACCGTCCACCCAGACCTCGCCCCTGACCTCCGACGAGGCAGCGTCGAGCAGTCGGACGATGGACAGGGCCGTCACAGACTTCCCGCTGCCGGATTCCCCGACGATCGCCAATCGTTGGTTGCGGCGGAGGGCAAAACTCACATCCTTGATGATCCGAATCAGATCCTCACTGCGGGTTGAGGACAAGCCGGTCCTCAGCCCCCTCACCTCCAGAATGATGTCGTCGCCAGGAGGACCCGATCCCAGCGGCGCCACTTGGGCGTCCGTCGTCACGATGAGCCCCCCTTCCTCGCGGTTCCGTCGGGCCTGCTCTGCCCCGAGATTGCCGCCGGCATCGCGGGGACCATCATCGGCGAGCTCCTTGACTCGTATCCCAGCGATCTCGCAAGGTGTCGCCAACCAGGTTGACCGACAACACCGACAGCAGAATCATCAGGCCGGGGAAGATCGACATCCACGGAGCCAGCTGGAGGAACGGACGCCCTTCGTTGAGAATCGATCCCCATGACGGGTTCGGCGGCTGGACACCGAGCCCCAGGAAACTGAGCGATGCCTCCAGGAGGATCGCATAAGCGAAGCTGACGGTGGTTTGGACCATCAGCAGGGCCGAGACATTCGGGAGGATGTGCCGGAGAACGATCCTGGTGTTCTTGGCTCCTACCAGACGGGTGGCCATCACGAAGGGACGGGCGGACATGGTGATCGCCCCGCTGCGGGCGACCCGGAAGAAATGCGGTGTGTACACGATGGCGATGGCGATGATCGCATTGCGAACATTGGGACCGAGGACTCCCGCGATGGCCACGGCGAGCAGCAGCGCAGGAAGAGAGAAAACGACATCCATCAGTCTCCCCAGCAACTGATCAACGAATCCACCCAAATAGCCTGCGATGAGGCCGAGGGTGGAGCCGACCAGGAGTGAGAACCCCACGGAGACTCCTGCAACGCTGATCGACGTGCGGGTGCCGTAGATGACCCTGCTGAAGACGTCACGTCCCAGGGTGTCGGTGCCGAACCAGTGCGCCGTCGACGGACCCTGCAACGCAGCCAGGGCATCGGTATCGCGGGGATCGTATGCGGCGAACAGGTCGGGGAACACCGCGATCAGCGCCATGGCAAAACTGATCAATGTGCCGACGGTCAGCAACGGTTCACTTGTGAGCAAACGAAGCATCAAGCGCAGCCGGCTGCGGATCGGCCGGATGGCCTCTGCCTCGATGATGTCGGTACGAGGTTCGAACGCCATCACTCCCCCAACTTGATCCGCGGATCGAGGTAGGCGTACAGGATGTCGACGGCAATGTTCAGCAGGATGAGGAAGATCCCAATCGTGAGAACACACGCCTGCACAACTGGGAAATCACGTTGGGAGATCGCCTGGAGCAGAAGGCGGCCGACGCCCGGGAGTGAGAAGACCTCTTCGATGACCACCGCTCCGCCGATGAGGAACCCGAACTGGAGGCCGGCAGAGGTGATAACGGGAATGATCGCGTTCCGCAGAGCGTGGCGGAACCGGATCCGACCTTCGGACGCTCCGGTACTACGAGCCGTCCTGATGTAGTTCTGGCCCATCACCTCGAGGATCGAATTGCGTGTCATCCGCACCAGCGGAGCTGCACCGGCGAGCCCCAGAGCCAGGGCAGGAAGGATCATCATCCGCATGTTCGCCCCGAAGTCCTCGATCGGAGAGACCCAGGTCAGTGGTGGCGACCAGTTGAACCAGACGGAGAACACCAGAATCAGCATCGACCCCATCCAGAACACCGGCACGGACAGTGCCAGCAGCGAGACGATCCTCACCGCGGAATCTGGCCAGCGGCTCCGATAGGCAGCTGCGATCAACCCACCGGGAATCCCCAGCACGAGGGCGCTGATCACCGTTGCCATCGCCGCGAGTTGCAGTGTCACGATCAGACGTGGGCCCAGGAGATCCGCAACGGGTATCCGTGAACGCCACGAGTCACCCAGATCGCCCCGGACCACATCCCCGAGCCAGCTGCCGAGCTGTGCGTACCAAGGGCGATCAAGCCCGAGGAACGCCTCCATCTCGGCCAGCCTCTCTGGGTCGGAACCCGCCGCCTGGTCGACCAGTTGGCTGACCACCGACCCAGGAATCAGACTCATGAGTCCGAACACCAGCAGCACCAGCCCGCCGGCTGTGATCGCTCCGAAGACAAGACGACGGACGACGTAGATACCGATCGAACAGCTCCCTCTGTCGACAGAGTTGCGTGGGCGGAAGCCCGAGGGCTTCCGCCCACGCAACTCATTCAGCCGGTGTCTTCTAGTCGGAGACGGTCACCCAGCGCATGTCGTGGTAGTAGCCGGACGGATGGACGTTCCAGTTCCCAACATTGTCGCGGTATGCGCCAACGAAGTTCGCCGAGTAGAGCGGGAACCAGGGAACCTGCTCGGTCGTGATCTCCTGGATCTGGATATACAGAGCTTCACGTTCGGCTCGGTCGACGGTGCCCCTCGCTTGGTCGAGAAGGTCCGAGATTTCCTGGTTATCCCACTTCCGGAAGTCCTTGCCGTCGGGAAGCATGTGGAGATGATTGAAGTACACCATGTCGGGGTCGATCCAACCGCCCCACGCGTTCATGGTGAACGTGTCGAACCCACGAGCAAGGAACGTGTCGATCCACGTACCGAGTTCCTGGATCTCGATCTCCACCGTCAATCCGAGGTCACCCAACTGGTCTGCAATCACTTCGGCAGATGAGTTCAGCGCTCCGTAGCCCTGAATCGAGATGAGCTTGAGCGGGACGCTCGGATCGACACCCGACTCCGCCAGGAGCGTCGCCGCCAAGTCCAGGTTCTGGGCTGCGTACGGAGCATCCTCATAGGGGAGCGAGGCCCAGAGCGCCGGCGGATGTCCGCCCAGCAAGGTACCTCTGCCGTTGATCGCGAGTGCCATCACCGCAGTCGGATCGATGGCCGCGACGATCGCTTGCCGGAACTTGGTGTTGTTCCATGGGGCCACATCGAGAGCGGGGAAGTCGAGGATGTCCCACCGGGCGGCGACTTCCTCGAAGATTGTCACGCCATCGGTGCCCTCGACGAGATCAGCGATCCGGGCATCCTCGAAAATGGCCGCGTCAATCTCGCCCGTCCTCAATCCTGCAGCGATTGAGGCCTCATCCGGGACGATGACGATGGTCAGCACATCGACACCGACCTCGTCGGCACGCCAGTACGACGGGTTCTTCGTGAGACGCAGATACTCGCCCTGGGCGAATTCATCGACCATGAATGGACCGGTGCCAACTGCCGAAACGGCCAGGTCGCTGTTCTCAACCGCTCCTTCAGGGACGATGTAGGCGTAGCGGCCTCCGAGCGCTGCCAGCAGCGCGTCCGATGGTGCCGAAACCTCGACTTCGACGGTCAAATCGTCGACCGCCGTCACATCGACGATCTGTGAGTAGAAGCCGGCCCCAGGAGATTCGAGGATCTTCCCGAGCGAGTAGACGACGTCGGCGGACGTCATCGGATCCCCGTTGTGGAACACGACTCCCTCACGGAGATGGAAGCGCAGGATGTTCCCGTCGTACTCCCAACTCTCCGCCAATCCCGGAGCCACACCGAAGTCGCTGGTCCAGTCGACCAGAGCGTCGTACATCAGGGGACTTCGACGCATTCGGGCATCGGAGATCTCGTTGTAAGGATCAAGACTCGGAGCACCGACGCTGGACGCGAACACAAGTTCCCGAGGCACCGCCGGCGCCGTCGTGGCGGCAGCTTGCGTCGTCGTGGTCGTTTCTTCCGATGGGCCCTCCGTCGTCCCGGGGGCAGCGGTTGTCGCCGGCGACGCGGTCGTCGCCGGGGCAGCCGTCGTGGCAGTTGTGGTTTCTGCCGCGTCGTCGTCCCCACATGCCGTGACAACCAGGGCAAACGACAGCAGCAGCGCTATCCACAGGACTGCTCGCCTGGATCTTCCAGTTCGGATCATGTCCATTCCCTCCTATGCCTTGTTGGCTTGGGTCAGATGTACCGAGGCCAGGTAATCGGCCACGGATCGGGTGAGGTCGTATTCGGCGGTGAATCCGAGGGCGCCCGCCGCAGCGGTGTCGACAAGCGGAAACCCCAGCACCGGGGCAGTGCCAGCCACGGCGATGCGGGCGGCAGGCTCTACCGAAAGGACGGCATCACGGACATCGTCGACCGATGCGACGTAGCCGGTCACCGTCACGACCGGTGGGAGCCAATCAGCGCGAGCCACGGTGGCAAGGGCAAGTGCGGCATCCTTGACGTAGATCAAGTCCCAAGGTTCATCGCCGGACGGAACTGTGACCGCGCTGCCAACCGCCGCCTCCACCATGTCACCGAGCGCAGCCTGGACACCCCGGTAGAGAATCCCCGGTCCCCAAACCAGCGTGGGACGGACCGCAACTGCGTCGACGCCATGATGATCTCGGTAAGTCCTGATCAGCTGCTCACCAAGCACCTTCGTCGCGGCGTAGGTGCTGCGCGGCCCGACCAAATCGTCCTCGGCGACGGTGCCCGGGTAGTGGTCGGCCGGAGCGTATGGAGTCGTCGACGAGGTCCAGACCACCCGGCAGCCAAAGCGTCGGGCAGCCTCCAGAGTGTTGATGAGGCCGATGACGTTGGTCTCGACGGCCGCCCTCGGATCAAGTTCGCCCGAAGCCACGAGGCCCTTGCCCCCATGCCCGAATGCCGCAAGGTTGAAGATCACGTCGGGATTGGTGCTCTCGACCGCTCCGGCGACATCGTCGGTTCGACCCACAGATCCTTCGATCCGGTCTATCCGTGCGGTGGTGGACAACGCACCGGGGCGATCGAACGCGATGACCTCGAACCCTTCGGAGCCGAGCCGGGAGACAAGATGGCTACCCAGGAAGCCCGCCCCGCCGATGACTAGGGCCGTCTCGGTCACGGGTTCTCCTCTCCCGCGAGAAGGCCGAGGCGTCCAAGGCCGCCGGACAACCGGGCCAGATGATCCGGATCGGGATTCACCGCGCCGTCGTGCGGCCGACCGGTACCGAAACCGAGCAGTGACGCAACCGCCTTGATGTTTGCCGGCAGCGGGTACGGGGGGAGACGGAACAGCTCGGTTACCGCAGAGATGTGGTGCATCAGTTTCCCGATGGTCTCAAGGTCCGCTCGCCCGATCGCGCTCCGTAGCTCCATCTCGGGGCCCGGCATGATTGCAGTGACCGTGCACATGGTGTTTCCACATCCGGCCAGAAGCGACGGCCCCACCAAGGCAGCCACACCCTGAAACACGGAGAATCTCTCCGAGTCGAATGTTCGCTGCAATCGAAGGAACCGGATGAAGTCGCCGCCACTGTCCTTGATCCCAACGATGTTGGGGTGCTGACTGAGCTGCTCGACGGTCGGCACCTCCAAGGAATTGCCGGTCATTCCCGGGATGTGATAGAGCACCACCGGAAGCAGCGATCGATCTGCGACATCCGTCAGATAGCGGATGATTGAATCCTGCGAGAGTGAGAAGAAGAACGGCGGCATGGCGAGCACCGCCGTGGCCCCGAGATCGGCTGCCATCTGAGCCTGGTCGACCACGTGATCGGCGGTCTGGCCGCTGCACCCGACGATGACGGGAAGCCCCTCGATCGCTTTCACCGACGCGGTGATTGCGGCTGCTCGAATGCCATCTGGAAGGACCGGGCCTTCGCCTGCGGTGCCCAGCGCGAGCACACCGTCGACACCGGCGGTCCGCAGGTTCTGCACGAGTTCACGCTGGCCACCTTCATCGAGCTGCCTTCCATCGAGCAGCGTCGGGATTGGAGGGACGATCCCACGCGGTGGCCTGATCTGGTTCCCCACAAAGGCGTCCTATCTGTCGCCGACCACTATACAGATACAACATGTGACATGTAACGTGGCGCATTGCCGGCTCTGGTCCGCCGGTGGACCGGCTCCTCACCGAGTTGCGATGGCCTCGACTTCGACCCTCAACTCGGGCCTTGGGAGCGCCGCCACCTGGACGGTCGAACGTGCCGGAAGGTCGTCGTCGAAGAACGACCGGTACACCTCATTGACGACAGCGAACTCCTCGATGTCGATGAGAAACACCGTCGTCTTCACGAGGTCTGGGAATCCCATTCCCAGGTCATCCAGAATCGTGCCCAGCCTCTCCATGGCCAATCGGGTCTGGTCGGCCGTGTCTGTCGGCAGCCCCGTATCCGGGTTGAATCCAACCTGTCCGGAGATGAACACCAGGCCACCTGCTTCAACAGCAGCGGAGTATGGAGCTCGAGGCGCGGCGACATTGGGGAGGGCCGGGATGATCTTGGTCATCTTGTGACTCCTTTGTTGATCCTCTGCGAGGCTGTGTTCGGACGCAGGTGACGCTGCGCATCTACGCGACGTCAACGACACCGCTGAAGAACGGCGCGAGCGATCGTCAGGTCGGGTTCGAGCATCTCGTCCATGATCGAGAAGTGATGGTGTCCTGGAAGGATGTGCACCTCCGGATCCCGACCGTGCCGCCGCAGATGCTGCGAGTACTCGTAGGTCTGCTCGAGCCAAAGCCAGGGTTCGAGGCCTCCGGCCCCGATCCAAATCGGGCACTCCACCAGTGGTGGGTAGGACAACGCGTTGTTGCGAGCCGCTACCTCGGGGCTCAGCCCAATCTCCTCGTTGACCGGAATCCAGCGGGCCGGTTCAGGATCGAAGATCCCGCTGAACATCACCGCACCCTTGATCGCTTCCGCATCTACTCCCCGCTCGGTCCATCGTGTGGCAAGCAGCATTGCGCAGAGGTGTGCTCCGGCCGAGTTCCCGGAGATGCTGATTCGGTTGGGATCCCCGCCAAATTTCGAGATGTTGCTGTAGGTCCATGCCAACGCGTTTCGCGCAGACTCGACCACAACGTCAAGGGTCACGGCTGGACAAAGGTCGTAGTTGACGATCACCGTGGTCACACCCTGCGGAACAAGAGTTCCGGCGAGGAACGCGAAGTTGGCTTTGTCTTGAGTTCGCCAGTATCCGCCATGGAAGAAGAGGTGGACCGGACTCCCCTCTGTCGCCGGGAAGATGTCAACCTTGTGGAGATCGCCCGGCCCATAGGAAACATCGAGATAGCTCCGCATCTCACGGCGACACTTCACGCTCCGGGCATTTCGATGCGTCTGATAGCTCGTGTGGTTCTCGACCGTCTTCTGCGGGTTGTATGCGATCTCCAGAGCAACGGCGTCGAACGAGCGCCAGTTCATTTCGCTTGACCTCCTAGCCGGCGAAGAACGGTTCGGGAATCCCTTGAGCATCCAATCCAGTGGCTACGAAGAGCGAACCGGCCAACGGTTGATCTGCCAATCCCTCCTCATCGAGGAAGCGCCGGGACGTCACGACGTAGAGGCTGTCGAGGGCGGGACCCCCAAAGGTGCACATCGTTGGATGGTCGACAGGGAGATCGACCTTCCGGATCTCCTCACCTTCGGGGGAGAAGCAACCGACCGCACCCTCGTGGATCAGCGCTGCCCAGTAATTGCCATCGACATCAACGGTTGCGCCGTCAATGCGGCCCCTTCTCTGCGCCGTCGAGATGAACTCTCGACGACGGTCGGCTTCGCCGGTCTCGATGTCGTAGTCATAGGCATACACGACATCCTTCCGGGTGTCGGCGAAGTACATGACGCGGTCGTCTGGACTCCACGCCAAGCCGTTCGAAACCGTGATGCCGCCATCGACGCGATGGCAGGTCAGGTCAGGGTCGAGACGCCACAGCACCCCGCGGTCGGCGAGGAACTCCCGATGCATGGTCCCGACGAAGTAGCGACCTCTCCGGTCGCACTTCCCATCGTTGAAGATGATCCCCGTTTCGGGTTGTGGGTTGCAGATCGGTTCCATGGACCACGGATCGAGGGATACCCGGTGAAACCCCGACTCGAGACCACAAACGACGGTCCCCCGCTCATCGAAGACGAGCGACCCGATGATCTCAGGTGTTGCCCAAGAGGTCACCTCTCCGGTGACGGGGTCAAGACGACGGATGGCCGGGGCGAAGGCGTCGACCCAGTAGAGCGCCCGCTCGGTGGGATTCCAGATGACCCCTTCCCCGAGCTTGTCGCCCGTTCTGGCTGCTATGTCAAGATCCATGAGTCTCCTCACCTCGAGGACTGGCGATAGTCCCGCCCCGATTCAGCCCGTTACTCCCAGCCCCTCTCTGTAACTGTTGATGATGTCGGCGAGGCCATCGGGATCGAACCCGATGTCGCCACTGAAGCGGGTCAGCGCAACCAAGCCGCCGTCGATCGACTCCTCCGCGGCGATCCCTGCGGCATTCTCCCGCTTCAGGCCTCCGCCGTAGACCATCGGGATCGAAACGCCAATCCGGTCGGAACAGATCCTTCGAAGCAACGCGGCAATCCTCCCGATCTCCGCCGGTTCCGGTGGAGTCTTCCCAGGCCCGATGGCCCAGATCGGTTCGTACCCGATGACGATTCGACCCTCTGCTGCTGCGGTGCGGTGTTCTCCAACACCAACCGCGATCTGCCGACCTACGACCTCCTCGATCTGGAGACGTTGACTCGCCGTTTCGCCGACGCAGAGAAGGATGTTGAGTCCAGCCCCGAGAGCTGCATCTACCTCCGCTCCGATGAGCCGATCCACGGCTTCGAGCGCTGCGGAATCGGCGGATGCTCCCTCCTGGAAGGCATCGATCACGCCAAGCTTGTCCCGCCGCTCCTCGGAATGGCCGATCATCGCCCAACTGCAGCCCAGATTGACAGCTGCTGATGCCGGAAGGTTCGACGAGAAGGCCCCGAAGTTCTCTCCAGCCGCCACATCCTCTCGATATACACCCTGGCAACCCACGTTCAGCGACGATCGTCGCTTCATCGGTACTCGATCGAGAGCCGAGCGAGCCGGGATGATCAGCGCTTCCGGCAGCAGGAAGGTGAGCACCAAATCGGCATCCATGCCCAGGCCCAACTCAACTGATCGCCGGAGCACCTGGGCAATCCATTCGGCGGGATCATCAACCGGACACACACCCCCCATCCTCCTCGGGATGTCGAACCGCTTGAGGTTCACGAAGATCTGGATCGGTGTCATGCTGCTCTCCACGATGACGGGGCACCTATCAGATTCAGACGCCGCTCGGAATACTCATGCGGAACCCCTGCTCCGGCACCGACTCCTCCGGATTGCATGTTACATGACGCGTGTCGGCGATCTCGCGGGTCGCAAGTTGGTGGAACAGTGGACTCTGGCCAACGGATCGCCCGCTCCGAATGGATACGAGCCCCCGCCCGCGCTGTGCCCGGCTACCCGAGGCGTTCCCTCAGCCAGGCGATGTCCGCCGCCTGGCCGCCGTTGTCGTCCGGTGTCTCGACGAGGGTCGGAGCGCCTGCGCCGTTCACCACCACAACGAGGAGTTCGGCCGAAATCATCCCCGATCCGAGGTTGGTGTGACGGTCGCGCCGGCTGTTGTGCTCATCACGTGAATCGTTGCAGTGGACCAGGTCGATCCGGCCCGTCGCGGCCGTGAGGCGATCGACGACGGTCGCGAGGTCCTCCCCCGCAGCCCATGCATGGCATGTATCGAGACAGACACCGACGTTGTAGTCGCCGATTGCCTCCCACAGCGGCCCGTAGTTGTCGATTTCGCGCACGATTGCGTTGCCACCACCCGCGGTGTTCTCGATCAGGACCGGCACTGCGAGGTCGACGGCGTCGAGTGCCTTCACCCAGCGCTCAATCCCGACCTGCCGGTCCTCGTCATCGCCGACATGTCCGCCGTGAACCACCACACCTGCAGCACCTATGTCCGCCGCCGCCCGCAGGGTGTCGGCCAGGATCTTGCGGCTCGGGATGCGCACCCGGTTGTTCGGTGAACCGACATTCACCAGATACGGCGCGTGGGCGTAGATGGGAATCGGTGCATCGCGGAGGGCCGCCGCATCATCTCGGGGTTTCGGCGCCTTCCACGACTGCGGGTTCGACATGAAGAACTGCACCGCCTCGGCGCCGCGTTCCTCGGCCGCTGCCAGCGGGTCCAGCGCTCCGACATGGGCTCCGATCAGCATCGCGCGCAACCTACTCGGAGGCACCGGCGTGGCGGAACCCGGTGACCCAACCCTCCAACTGAGGCACGATCAGGTGCGGTGGGGTGTCCCACCCGTCGGCCAGCAGATGGAGCCACGGTGGTTCGACGACCGCGGCAGCCGGGCGGGCCGGGAGCAAGCCGGGGTCGACGAACCGAATCGAGAGAACGTCGACCGATCCTCCCTCATCATCCAGGATGCCGGAGCGAATCTCGGCGATCTCATTCCAGGTGAACCGGATAGGGGGCTTGCGGGCACCAAAGAGCCGGGCCTCGAACCCGTCGGGGCCGGCCGTCAGCAGACGCCGGGAGAGGAGCAGATCCCGCAGTGACACCGTGGCCGCTCCGATTCCGCAGAAGCCGAGCACGATGGACCAGGCGATATCGCGATTGCGCTGCTTCTCGCCGTCGCGGGTGAGCACGGTCTGCCGCTCCTCGATGGTGCTGCCCGAGGCGTCGGTGGATTGAGATACCACCTGCTCGGTCGAATCCGGCTCGGGGAACCAACGATGCGACCAGGTCATGTCGACCGCCAGCAGCAGCATCGGCACGGCGAGGAGGGCGAGAGCAAGCGCCCGCAACGGCGAACGTCCGACGGTGATGGACATAGCGGCAACTGTAGGGCGGGCGACGGGCATCGGGCGTGCCCACAAGGTGAGCGGCCGCCGGTGGCGGCCGCTCAAGGGAGGAAAGGGAGTGTCGGTTGTTACGACAGTGATGGCATCGGCTCCGGACGAACCTTCTTGAGCAGATTGACCGCCGGATTCCCGGCTTCTGATTCCTTAATCCGGCGAGTGCAGCGAGCCGTCACTTCCCGGTCACCTCGGCAACACCGGACCGCGCTACCGTCGCTGTCCGTGGAACTCCTCTTGATCCGCCATGCGCAACCGGCGTGGACCGAGACCGGAGTCGGGGCACTCGATCCCGATCTCACCGAACTCGGTCACCGTCAGTCGGAGGCCTTGGCACGCCGATTGGCTGCCGGGGAACCGTACGACGAATTGCTGTTCTCCACCGCCGCCAGGGCGTCATCGACCGCCGAGCCGATTGCTCGTGAGCTCGGCCTCGAACCGGTCCCGGTGCCGAACCTCGTCGAGTGCGGGATGGCGAACGGGGTTCCGGTGACCGCGGTGGAGGACCTTCCCCGAATCCCGGGGTGGGATCAGCAATACAAGGGCGAACGCTTCGATCGTTTTCACCATCGCATCACCGCAGGTCTCACCGGTTTGCTCGAGGCCCGCGGAGTCGCTCCGGGATCCAGGGCCGGGTGGTGGGAGTTCAACGTGGCCACTCCCCGGCGCACGCTGCTCGTCGCCCACGGCGGGGTCAACTCGGTGGTGACCGCCTGCTTGCTCGGCCTGGAGCCGATTCCGCAGCCGTGGGACCGCTTCCTGCCCCCACATGCCTCGATCTCCCGGTTTGAGGCTCACAAGACCGACCGCGGCTGGGTGTTCGCCCTTCGGTCACACGCCGATACCACCCATCTCGTCGATCTCGGCGTCACCTACTAGGAGTCTGCTGAGTAATGCCGATGTGGCGTGCCCGCCGGGCACGTTGATCG
>CAZEHO010000021.1:0-50038 GCA_964511945.1 uncultured Acidimicrobiia bacterium
GCAGCGGGAACGCTGAGGGCCACACCTACTTACACCAAAACACGGGACACGACCTGGGGCCCCAACCCCACGGCGGCCGTCCCGTCCTTCAAGGGGAGCTCTGGCACAAGAACGCGCTGTGTTTGATTGACCCGGCTGGGGCCCCAACCCCGCCCTCCTCCGCAACGTGGGGCCCCAACCCCATCCTCCTCCGTAACGTGGGGCCTCGCCCGGGTAGACAAGCAGGGTTCCCGACAAGTGGTCGGCGGGCTCCTCAGGTACTATCCGCGGGCCAATCCCAAGTGGAGGACTAACCCCATGAAGAAGCTGATCGGCATCCTGCTCGTCCTGATGCTCGTCACGGTTGCCTGTGGCGGCGACGACGGAGCCGTCGACTACAACGACCCCGAGAGCATCGAAAACTGCGACGACATGGTGGACGCTGGCATGGCGCTCTTGCAGGACTTCCTCAACGATGTTGCCGAGCTGGACCTCGCTGCCCTGGCTTCCGACGAGCCCCCGGCCGAGTTCATTCAGGTGATGTCGACCGGGAACGCTCTGAGGATTCGCGCAGGCGCACTCAACTGCGATCCCGCTGTGCTCGATGCGGGCATCGTCGAGAACGCCGGAGACCTCGAGATCGATTCCAGCAATGTGATCGGCCAATTCATCATGACTGCGATCCAGTCCGGCGGCGGTGCCTTCTTCGCCGAAGGTGGCTTTCTCGACGGCTAGTCGAGTTCACTCGTGCAAGCTTGGAGCCGGGCCTGCGGGCCCGGCTCCGTCGCGCCCGGGTAACCTGCGCACCGGTGAGACCTCGGATTCTGTTGCTCGGAGCGGCCGTAGCGGTTGTGGTTGCCGCCTGTACATCGGACGGCGGCGAAGAGACCACGACCACTACCACGTTCGTGATCACCACGACGTCTTCCACCACGACCACCACGATCGATCCGGCGAAGACGTGTGAGGACATCGCCGCCGATGCCGCCGAGCTGATGTCCGACATCGTCACGGAACTCGACCGCATCGGGTACGAGGAGTTCGTTGACAGGAACCGGTGGCCGGCCGAGCTGACCGATCTGGAGCAACGGGGCAACATCCTGGATCAGCAGGTTGATCAGGCCGGATGTGACCCGGGGACCATCCAGCAGGCGGCCCTCGACGAGATTGCCGGGACCGACCCCGACGGACGAATTCCCGAGATCCTGCTCGAGCTGCTCACCGGCTGAACACCGGATCGGAGTGGCTCAGGCGAGCGAGAGCTTGGATGCCGCCTCGCGGTCGAGCAACCACACTGCGTCCCGGGCCCGGCGGCTCACTTCCGCCGCCGACGTCTCGGCTCCATCTTCCAGGATCTCGGCAACGATGTCGGCCTTGGAGGCACCCGAGACGATGAACATCGTGCGGCGGGCCGATGCGAGCAGTGGCAGGGTCGCGGTGAGCCGCCAGCCCCTGTCGTCGACCCAATTCGCGACGTAGCCACGGCGCGTCTCGTCGACCGCAGCCGTTCCCGGGAAGAGCGATGCCGTGTGCCCGTCTTCGCCGAGGCCGAGGAGCACCAATCCGGCCTCAATTCCGCCGCTGCCCACCGGCAGCATGCTCGCCAGTTCCTCCTCGTAGGCGGATGCGGCTCCGACCGGGTCGTCGAAGAGGTACGGGACCTCGTGGAAAACCGCCGCCACGTGGTCGAGCAGCACCTCGCGAGCCATGCGCCCGTTGTTATCCACATGATCGGGCGGCACGAATCGCTCGTCGGTCATCCAGACGTGGATGTCCTGCCAGGGAAGCCGCATCTTGCGGAGCAGCTCATAGGTGCGGTGCGGGGTGGACCCACCGGCGAGACCGATGGTCGGCAGCTCGTTGTCGACGCGCAACCAGGCGGCAATCTCCTCAGATGCCGACTCGGCGAGATGCACTGCGTCGCGAAAGACCCTGACCCTCATCGGGCCAAGGCTAACGGACGGGACGCGCCGGTCAGGGGGTACGCTCGGCTGCGATGAGCGACGGATCTCGTGCGACGACGCGACGGTTGCGGGTCGAATGGCGCCCGGGACGCAAGGTGACCGCCCTCCTTCGAGGTCCGGCGGCAGCCGGCCGGATCGGTGTGTTGCTCGCCCACGGGGCCGGCGCCGGGCAGCGTCACCCGTTCATGGCGGGCATGCGGAATCGCCTGGCCGGGGCCGGGATTCCGACCATGACCTTCGACTACCCGTACGTCGAAGCCGGCCGTCGTGCTCCCGACCGGGCGGAACTCCTCCTCGAGTGCCACCGAGCTGCCCTCAAACGACTCCGCGGGCAGGTTGATCGGGTGGTCCTCGCCGGCAAGTCGATGGGCGGCCGGATGGCCTCGCACCTCGCCGCGGCCGGGGAGCGCTGCGACGGCCTCATCCTCCTCGGCTACCCGCTGGTCCCGGTGGGCAAGACCGAGCCCCGACCCACCGACCACCTCGGGGACATCGAGGCACCGATGCTGTTCCTGAGCGGGTCAAGAGACCGGCTGGCGCCGCTGGCCCTGCTCGAGCCGGTGGTCGCCGCGCTCAAGACCGCCGAACTCGTGGTCGTCCCCGACGGGGATCACTCGTTTCGGGTACCGAAGCGGACCGGGCTCGGGGATGAGGACATTCTCGACCGGCTGGCCGCCCGGGCGGCGGAGTGGATCAGCGCTCGCTGAGGAGCGGCGGCTGCTCGAATCGGCCCGACACGAAGCGCTGCTTCCTCGTCTTGAGGTGCCAGATCGAGCCTTTGGGCCACTGCATCGTTCCATCGAGGGGAATGCCCCTGCCGGCGAGACGCTCAATGAGAGGTCCGATGACCTCACCATGGCTGCAGATGACGACGTCTCCCCCCAGCTTGCGGAGCCGGTGTTCGACCTCCCGGGCGTCGACCCCGACGGCGAGCCAGTCGCGTTTGTTGATGTCCAAGTCGAGTGCCTCCGCCAGCGGCGTCATGGTCTGGACACAGCGCACGAGAGGGCTGGAGAAGATTGCGCCGATCTTCCCGGGGCGATTTAGCCGGCCGAGGATGGCATCGGTTTGGAGGACGCCGCGCTTGCTGATCGGGCGGATCCGATCGTTCCCCTTCCATTCGGCCTTGTTCCCGGCGTGGGCGTGGCGGACCAGGTAGATCATGGCCGGGCAATGTCCACGAACGTGCGCAGCAGCGCACGGTCCCGGTCGTACGACAGTTCGTCCAGCGCTTCGTCGACGCCGAGCCAGCGGATTTCGTCGACCTCGTCGTTTGGCACGAAGTCGCCGGAGGCGACCTGCATCGCCCAATACCGGACCACCTTGTGGCGGGCCTTGGGATCGAGATACTCGATGGCACCGATCTCCTTGCCGAGCTCACAGTCGTAGCCGGTCTCCTCTTTCACCTCGCGCAGCGCAGCGTCGGCTTCCTCCTCGCCGTCGACGAGCTTGCCCTTCGGGAAGGACCAATCGTCGTAGCGGGGGCGATGGGCGATCAGCACCTCGAGATGGTCGGCTTCACCTCGGTGGACGACCCCGCCGGCGGCAACGACCACGTCTTCGGTATCGGGTGCGTGGTCCGGATCGGCGCTTGCTCCACCGGCCCGGGAGTTGGCCAATGATTCGAGACGGATGTGCGTGTTCAGGCCGTTGATGGTGGGTACCTTCGTCCACGAGCCGTCACCGTGCAGCTCCCAGGCGAGGCGGTCGTCGGCGAGGCAGATCTGGAGGATCTCTTCGAGGCGACGCCGTAATTCGGGGTCCTCAATCGGGGTCATTGCCTCAACCCGGCTGTTGAGATTCCGCTGCATCATGTCGGCCGAGCCGAAGAAGTATGTGGCGTCGTCACCGGCGCCGAACTTGAAGATGCGAGAGTGCTCCAGGTACTTGCCAACGATCGACCGGACCCGGATGTTCTCGGAGAGGCCCTCGACCCCGGGTCGGATGCCGCACACCCCGCGAATCACCAAATCGATCTGCACCCCGGCTTCGCTGGCCTCGTACAGCAGATTCATGATCCTCGGATCGATCACATGATTCAGCTTCCAGACGATTCGGCCCTCGGGCCCGAGCTTGGTCTGGTTCCTGATCTGCTTGTTGAGCTTGCTTCGCAGAGTCGTGGGTGCAACGAGGATCTTGCGGTACTTCTTCTGCCGGCTGTAGCCGGTGAGGACGTTGAACAGTTCGCTGAGGTCGGCGCCGATCTCGGGGTTCGCCGTGAACAACCCCAGGTCCTCGTAGATGCGGGCGGTCTTCGGGTTGTAGTTCCCGGTGCCGATGTGGCTGTAGCGCACCAGGCGGTCGCCCTCGCGCCGGACCACCAGCGCCGTCTTCGAGTGGGTCTTGAGTCCGGTGACGCCGTACACCACGTGCACACCGGCTTCCTCCAGCATCCTGGCCCAGTTGATGTTGGCTTCCTCGTCGAAGCGGGCCTTCAGTTCGACCAGCACCACGACCTGCTTGCCGCTGCGGGCGGCCTTTGTCAGGGACTGCACGATCGACGATTCACCACCGATGGCGGGATCGTCGGGGTCGTCGGTGCGGTACAGGGTCTGCTTGATCGCCACGACCCGGGGGTCGGCGGCGGCGGCGGCGATGAACGCACCGACTGAGGTACCGAAGGCGTCGTACGGAAGGTGCACGAGGAAGTCGCGCTCTGCGATCCGGTCGAAGAACGAGGGACCGTCGTCCAGGTCTGTGAGCTCCGGCTGCGTCGGGGGAATCCACGGCTCGTCTTTGAGTTCGGGCCGGTCCAGGCCGTACACCGCCCAGAGACCGCTGTGCGCCAGGAGCCCGCTGTGAACGTAGATGTGAGTATCGTCGAGCTGCATCTGCCGGGTGAGGAGATCGCGGACCTCGTCGGTCATGCGCTCATCGATTTCCAGCCGTACCGCCCGGGAGAAGTGATGTCGGGTGTGGAGCAGCTCCTCCATGGCTTCGAGCAGGTCGTCCGCTTCCTCTTCCTCGAGTGCCTGATCGGCACTCCGGGTGACCCGGAACGGATAGCGGCCGAGGATCTCCATGCCCGGGAACAGCCACTCGAGGTGCGCTCCGATGACGTCTTCGACCGGGACAAAACGTTCCGCGTCTCCGACCCGCAGCAGCCGGGGGAGGAGGGGCGGCATCTTGATCCGGGCAAACTGTCCGGCGCCGGTCTTGGGGTTCGAGACCTCAACGGCGAGGTTCAGCGAGAGGTTCGAGATGTACGGGAACGGATGAGCGGGATCGAACGCCAGCGGCGTCAGCATTGGATAGATGTCCTGCTCGAACCGCTCGCCCAGCGTGCTGCGGTCACTTCCGGTGAGGTCCTCCCAGCGGAGGAGTTCGATGCCGCGCTCGTGGAGTCCCGGGATCAATTCATGGGCCAGCAGCCGCTCGGTGCGGGCGAGGAGGTTGGCGCACTTCGGTCGGATGTCCTCCAATTGCTGATACGGAGTGCGGCCGTCGGCGGTGCGTCTCCGGACGCCGGCGGCGGCCTGGGCCTGGAGGCCCGCGACCCGCACCTGGAAGAACTCGTCGATGTTGGAACCCACGATGGCGACGAATCTGATCCGTTCCAGCAGGGGAACGTTGGGGCTCTCGGCGATGGCAAGGACCCGCTCCTGGAAATCGAGCAGGGAGAGCTCGCGATTGAAGAACTTCGGCTCCACGAACGCACCGTCTCCGGCCGGGGCAGCACCCATCGTATCGGTCCTCCGGATTAGGTGCCGAAGGACTCTTCCATCGCCGTCACCTTGGCGAGGCGACGGCGATGGCGCTCCTCGCCGGTGAACTCGGCTCCGAGAAACGCGGTGACCAGCTCTTCGGCGACGGCGCGGCCGATCACCCGGCTTCCGATTGCGAGCAGATTGGCATTGTCGTGCTCGACGGCCTGGTGTGCGGTGTAGGTGTCGTGAGCAAGAGCGCAGCGGATTCCCTTGATCTTGTTGGCCGCGATGGCGGCGCCGGCTCCCGAGCCGCAGACGATGATGCCGCGTTCAGCACGGCCGGCGGCGACGGCCGTCCCGACGGCCGCAGCGAAGTCCGGGTAGTCGGAGGGTTCCTCGTCGTGGGCGCCGAGGTCGGTGACGGCGTGGCCGAGGTCGGTGATGACCCGGGAGAGATGCTCTTTGAGCCCAAACCCGGCGTGGTCGGATCCGATGACGATGTGCATCACGCGAGAGTACCCGGAACAGGTGTGGTGGAGCGGGGTGGCTCCCGAGCTTTGCCCGGGGAGCAGGAATCAGAGATCAGAGATCAGACAGACATCCCTGCGCGATCGTCTCGATCCCTGATCCCTGATCCCTGATCCCTGATGCCCGATAACTGTGTCCCCGCACAGGAGAAGCCTCACCGATCGCGTTCGGCCTCCGTACAATCCGCGTTCATGGAGCAGTTCATCGTCGAGGGCGGAAGGCCCCTCAGCGGCTCGGTCTCGGTGCTCGGTGCCAAGAACGCAGTGCTGAAGCACCTGGTCGCGACGCTCTTGGCTCCCGGACGGCACCGGATCGACAACGTGCCCGGGATCGCAGATGTGCACCTCATGTGCCGCGTGCTCGAGCACATCGGAGCGGTGTGCTCGCTCGACGGCACGTCGCTCGACATCGAGGTTCCCGACGATGTCATCCCCGAAGCACCGATCGACCTGGTGCGCCGGATGAGGGCCTCGATCCTGGTTCTGGGTGCGCTCCTGGCACGCACCGGGGAAGCCCGGGTGGCGCTGCCCGGTGGCGACGACTTCGGGTCGCGCCCGATCGACATGCACGTCGACGGATTGCGCCGGATGGGCGCACGGTTCGACCTGGTCCAGGGTGAGCTGCGGGCGTCGGCTCCCGACGGGCTCACCGGGGCAGAGGTCTTCCTTGAGTTTCCGAGCGTCGGAGCGACGGAGAATCTGCTGCTGGCGGCCGTGATGGCACGCGGCACGACGGTGATCGGGAACGCTGCCCGCGAGCCGGAGATCGAGGACCTCGGCGAGATGCTGATGAAGATGGGCGCCGACATCCGCGGTGCCGGGACCTCGACCATCGAGATCAACGGTGTCGGCGAGTTGAGCCCCGTCGTTCACCGGGCCGTTCCCGATCGGCTCGAGGCCGGGACGTACCTCGTCGCCGGCGCCATCACCGGGGGAGAGGTCACGGTGCGTGACTGTGTTCCGGATCACCTCCGGATGGAACTGCGCAAACTGGGTGACGCCGGCTGCGAGTTCGAGACCCGCAAGGACGAGATCACCCTGTTCGGACCATCGCGGCCGCAGCCGGTCGACTTCGCCACACTGCCGTACCCCGGATTCCACACGGATATGCATCCTCAGATGGTCGCGTTCCTGGCGCTCGCCTCCGGCACCTCGGTGATAACCGAGAACGTGTACGAAGCCCGGTTCCGGTATGTAGGTGAGCTCAACCGGATGGGCGCCGATGTTACGACCGAGGGCCAGCACGTGATCGTGCGCGGTGTGTCCCGGCTCGGGGGTTGCGAAGTCGACGCCTGCGACATCCGGGCGGGAGCGGCTCTGACCCTCGGCGCTCTGGCGGCCGAAGGGCAGACCACGGTGGTCAACGCCGATCACATCGATCGCGGATATTGTGGATTCGTTCCCAAGCTGCAGGGCCTGGGCGCCTCGATCGAACGGGTTTCGGAGCCGACGCCGACCTAGGAGCACCCCGGTTCGGACTCAGCCCGGGACCGCCGTACAATGGAATAGATTCCACTACGCCGATAGTTGAAATGGACGCGATGACCGAACCTGCCGAGACCCAGACCGTGGACGCCGGCCAGGCCACCGAGGGGGCCGCGCCGGCGTCGGAGATCGATCTCGAGACCCTGAACGCCACCCTGGAGTACATCCGGCCGGCCCTGCAGGCCGACGGTGGCGACATGATCCTGCTGGGTGTCGAGGGTGGACGCGTCAACCTGCAACTCGTCGGCGCCTGTGGTGGGTGCCCGATGTCGACCATGACCCTCACCGCCGGGATCGAGCGCATCCTGCGCGACAGAGTCGAGGGTGTCACCGAGGTCGTTGCCATTTAGTGCTCCGTCACACAACCTTTGGCGGGTTCACGCCGGCCGGGAACGCCCTCGGCTGTGTTCTCCGCCTCGACGCATCTACTGATGCGCCTTCGTTGTACGTCCTTGCCGGATGACGCCCCTGACTCGGCCTGACCTTCGCCAAGGGCTTGAGACAGAGCGCTAGCTATTGGCTACCGGCCGCTCGCTATCCCTCATCCGATCGCATTGCGATCACCACGTCGCCCACGTTGGTTCCGGTCGGGCCGGTCGTGATCAGGTCGCCGGTGGCTCCGAGGTAGGTTCCGGCGTCGTTGTTGTCTAGGGCGGCAGACGCACTCAATCCGCGATCGGCCCCGCGCCGCACCGTTGTCCCATCAGCGATCCCTCCCGCCGCATCGGTCGGACCGTCGACGCCGTCGGTGCCGATCGACAGGACCGCAGCGTGCGGGTCACCCTCCAGCGCAATCCCCGCGGCGAGTGCCAGTTCCTGATTCCTGCCGCCGCGTCCGGTGCCGGTGACCGTCACGGTTGTTTCCCCGGCGGAGATCGTGACCCCGATCCTGGTGCGCACTCGCAACCGGCCGCCGATCGCCGCTCCCACGCTGCTGGCCTCCCCGATCAGGCCGGTGGTCGCAATCCGGGCGTCAATGCCCCTGCGTTCGGCCTCGGCGCGGGCTCCTTCGGCGGCAGCGCCGGCGTCGGCAATGATGCGGATGGTCTGCTCGTCCAGGATCTCGCCTCCGGCCGGCGTGTCACGCAGTGCCCCGCCGGCGCCCTGCTCGAGGACCCGACGGACCGCTGGAGGCACGTTGAGTCGATGGCCGTCGATCACCCCGAGGGCGTCCCGATAGGTCGTCCGATCCGGCACCGTCGGGCCGCTGGCGATTGCGTCGAGCGGGTTCCCGACGACATCCGAGATCACCAGGGTGATCATCGCTGCCGGCCGGGCTGCCATCGCCAAGCGGCCTCCCTTGAACGCCGAGAGGTGCTTGCGGACGGCGTTGATCTCGGTGATCGGAGCACCGCAGCGGATGAGGGCAACGTTCACCTGGATCAGATCGTCGAGCGTCAGACCCTCGGCCGGGGCTTCGGCCAGCGCCGAGCCCCCGCCCGACACCAGCACAAGAACCAGTCGGTCGGTCCCGGCGGCTGCTGCGAACTCGAGCAGCCGCCGGCCGCCGGCCACGCTGCCTTCGGTCGGAAGTGGATGGCCGCCGGTGATCACTTCGATTCCGGCCGGAACCGGGCCCGGGGCGTTGGTGACCACGGCGCCACTCAGCGGGATGCCGCGCAGGATCTCGCCGGCGGCGCGGGCCATGGGGACGGATGCCTTCCCGAGTCCGAGGATGACGACACCACCGGGCGGAATCCTCGCGGTGGCATCCCCGACATGCAGCAGATCGCCGTCACGCTGCATCCCGGCGGCGACCGCGGCTGACGGGTCGACTGCGGCAACGGCGGCACCGGCGAGGTCCAGCAGCAGCCGGCGCCGGGCCGGGTCGGCGGTCAAGACCTGTGGGTCGTACTCCACTGGGCGGAATGTAGTGGACCAGTGCCCGGTACCCAGTACCCCGCCTCGGTATGCTCGCTTTGTGCCGCTTCCGACCGATGTATCCGGGTTGATCGCAGCCGCCCGCAGCGGTGACCGCCGTTCCCTTGCCCGCTTGCTCAGCATCGTCGAGGACGATCGGCCGGGCGCCGCTGCTGCGATGCAGCAGGTGTATCCGTCGAGCGGTTCCACCTATCGGGTCGGTCTCACCGGTGCCCCCGGTGCCGGGAAAAGCACGCTCACCGACCGCCTGATCGGGCGGCTGCGGCGCGACGGATCCGAGGTGGGAGTGCTGGCCGTCGACCCGACGAGTCCCTTCAGCGGTGGTGCGGTGCTCGGCGACCGGGTCCGAATGCAGGATTGGGCGCTCGATCCCGGCGTCTTCGTTCGTTCGATGGCCAGCCGGGGGCATCTGGGAGGTCTATCGGCGGCTGCACCCAAGGCGCTCACCGTGCTCGATGCCTCGGGGTTCGACTACCTGCTCATCGAGACCGTCGGGGTCGGGCAGGACGAGGTGGAGATCGTCAGGACCGCGGATACCACCATCGTGGCGCTGACCCCGGGCTGGGGAGATGGGATTCAGGCGGCCAAGGCTGGGATTCTCGAGATCGGTGACATCTTCGCGGTCAACAAGGCAGATCGTCCCGGTGTCGAGGACACGGTCCGGGATTTGCGCACCATGCTCACGATGGGTCCGGAGCGGGATTGGACACCTCCGATCGTCCGGACTGTCGCCGCCAACGGGGAAGGAATCGATGAGCTCTGGGACGCAGTGGCCGGGCACCATGAGCACCTCGCCGGTGGCGGGGGCCTCGAGGAGGGGCGGCGTGACCGGAGAATCGGTGAACTGGAGGTCGCTCTCGCCGGCGTCTTCGCCCGCAAGGCCACCGCAGTGGCCGAGGACCCGGCCGGGCGTTCCATTGTCAGCCGGGTCGAGCAGGGTGAGCTCGATCCGTGGTCGGCCGCCGAAGAGCTGACTGCCGCCTCCGGCGGGTGAGTCGCGGCGCTCCCCCGCACCGGTAGCCTCGGGGAGACGCCGATGAGGAGCAGGTTTCCGTGAGTCTTGTCGATTATCAACTAGATGACGCCGTCGCGGTTCTCACCCTGTCGCGGCCGCCGGTCAACGCGCTCAACGGCGAGCTGATTGCAGACCTCAGCGCCGCAATCACCAAGGCAGGCGATCCGGCGGTCCGCGCCGTCGTGCTGACCGGCAGCCCGCACTTCGCCGCCGGGGCTGACATCACGGAGTTCACGGCTGCATATGAGTCCGGTGATGTCTGGCTGCCCGCCAAGCGCCTCACCGACGCCATCCGGAGGCTCGAGCAATTGCCCAAGCCGGTGGTCGCAGCCGTTGAGGGCTACGCCCTCGGGGGCGGTCTCGAGGTGGCTCTCGGGTGCGACTTCCGTTATCTCTCCGAAGCGGCGACGGTCGGCTTGCCGGAGATCACGCTCGGGATCATCCCCGGCGCCGGGGGAACGCAGCGGCTGACCCGGCTCATCGGGATGCGGGCCGCCCGCGAGATGATCTATACCGGGCGGTTCGTCAGGGCCGACGAGGCGCTGGAACTCGGCATTGCCGATCGGGTGCTGAAGCCGGAGTTACTGCTCGAAGAGGCGGTGGGATACGCCCGGGACTGGGCCAAGGGCCCGACAATCGCGCTCGGGTCGGCGAAGACGGCCATCAATGAGGGGTTGGGCAGGCCGCTCGACGAGGGTCTCGAGGTGGAAGTCGAGGCCTTTGCCAGTTGTTTCGCGGCCCAGGACGCCCGTGAGGGAACGGCTGCGTTCCTCGAGAAGCGCGACCCTCAGTTCGAGGGCCGCTGAACCCGCTCCCGTAGCCTGCGGAGGTTGCGGCGCCACACCCAGCCGAACACCGGGCGAGCCAAGACGGCTCCGACCGGTCCGCCGAGGAACCAGGGGAAGGTGATCTGCTCGCGCCAGGTCACCCGGGTGGCCGAGCCGTCGATGGTCTCGAGCGTGAACTCGCCGTATCCGGTGAAGAGGCCCCCGTGGCGGACCGCCATCCGATCGGGCGGGTCCCATGACGTGAACTCCATGACGTCCGACGTCCGTAGCGGACCGAAGCGGGTCTCGACCTCCAGCCGGGTGCCGGTCCCGGCGCGTTGGTTCGTGAGGAAGTCGATTCGCTCGGCGTCGGCCATCCACTCGACATGCGATTCGAGATCCGCAAGCTCCTGCCACACCATGCTGCGTGGTGCCTGGACCTCAATGGTGACGGTGACCGGAGCAGGCATGATCCCAGCGTAGAGCTCTCCGGGCGGGTGCGCCCGGGCCCCGAGCGCGGCAATCTCGGTACGATCCTTGCGTGCTCACCAAACGGGCTCGACTGTGGCTGCGTCGGGGCGGTTCGATCGCGCTGGTGGTGGCAGTGCTGGTCGTCGTGCTCGGCACCTGGTTCACCTCGCAGCAGATCAAGCGCGATCTGCTGGAGGTCGAACCGATCGCTCTCGAATACGACGTCGGCGTGCTCGCCCTTGGAGATGCCTGGATCGCTCTGGAGAACACTCCGGAGTCGGCGGCGCCCGGCGTCTGGGGACTCGAGTGGGAGAGTGGCTACGCCCGGGTCGGGCAGGTACTGGCGATCACCGACGATCGGGTGGATCGCGAACTCCTGGGGAGCCGCGGCAACCTTGCGGCCGGGACCTCGGTCGGGGTTGACGCGTTCGCGTATGAATCGGATCCGGCCGACGCCGGGTTGGAGTTCGATGAAGCGCTCTTCGGAGGGCCGCTCGGGCAGTACCCGGCCTGGCAGGTCGACGGCGCCGACGATACGTGGGTGATCTTTGTGCACGACCGGGGCTCGTACCGGCGGGAGGCGCTCCGGCTGCTGCCTGCGGTCGCACAGCTGGGATTCCCTTCGCTCGTGGTGACCTACCGCAATGATCCTCCGGCTCCTGAGAGCCCGAACAACCAGTACAGCCTGGGCCGCCACGAATGGCTCGACGTCGAAGCGGCGATCGAACACGCCGTCGCCGGGGGTGCTCGGGATGTGGTGCTGGTCGGCTACGGCATGGGCGGCGGCATCGTTACGACGCTGGTGCGCGAGTCCGAGTGGGCGCCCCGGGTACAGGCGCTGGTACTGGACGCTCCGTTGCTCGAACCCGGCGCGGTGGTCGACGACGATGCGGCCGCAAAGGATGTCCCGGGGTTCATCGTCGGCATGGCCAAGGGCCTGGTGGGGCTCCGCTTCGGTGTCGACTGGGGCCGGCTCGATCAGATCCGGCACGCCGCGGAGTTCGAACTGCCGATCCTCCTGTTCCATGGGGATGCGGACGACCAGGTGCCGATCAGAACCAGTGGCGATTTCGCTGCCGCCGCTCCGGAGATCGTGCAGTATCACCCGATCGCCGGCGCCGGCCATGTTCGGTCCTGGAACATCGATCCACTGCGTTATGAAGCGACGGTGCAGGCGTTCCTGATCGAGACGGCGGCCGGCCCGTCGGATCTCGATCCGGTCGACGAGGACCTGCTCGATGGGCTGATCGATCCCGATCCCGGCGAGGGCGGGAGTGCGTAAGCAACCCAGCGACGGGCGGTGGGCTCTCCTCTGACTCCCGGGGGCCGATAGCCTCGGGCCGGACCATGCTGTATCTCGATCACGCGGCAACCACCCCGATGCGCCCCGAAGTGCGCGAGGCAATGGCCCCGTTCTTCGCCGAGGCTTTTGGCAACCCGTCGGGACTCCACGCGGTGTCGCGTCGCGCCAAGAACGCGATCGAGGATGCTCGCGAGCGGGCGGCGGAGCTGCTCGGCGCGGCCCGCCCCCTCGACGTCGTGTTCACCGGCGGGGGCACGGAGGCCGACAACCTCGGTGTCGCCGGGCCGGTGCTGCCGGTGCGCGGGTCTGGTGTCGTCACCAGCGCCGTCGAGCACGAGGCCGTGCTCGAAACGGCGCACTTCCTGGAGCGGCTGGGTCATCCGGTGACAATTGTCGGGGTCGACTCCAATGGTGTCGTCGACCCCGTCCGTGTCGCTGAAGCCGTCGACGGCAACACCCGCCTGGTGTCGGTCATGAGCGCGAACAACGAAACCGGCGTGCTCCAGCCCGTCGCCGAGATCGCTGCCGCGGTCAGGACGGCCAATCCCGACACCCTCGTGCACTCCGATGCGGTCCAGGCATTCGTCTCCCGCCCGGTCACCGTGACCGGCCTCGGTGTCGACCTCATCTCCCTCGCCTCCCACAAGGTGGGCGGGCCAAAGGGTGTCGGCATCCTGGTGGTGCCCGAGGGGGTTGCCCTCGAACCGATTGTGCACGGTGGTGGCCAGGAATTGGGGCGCCGGTCCGGAACCCACGATGTCGCCGGCATCATCGGCATGGTGACTGCGCTCGAGGCCGCCGCCTCCGACCGCGAGCGGATGCAGGCCGCAGTGTCGGCGGCCCGGGACGGTTTTGAAGAGCGGGTGACCGCCGGGGTCGGTGCGATCGTGACCGGGGCTGGTGCCGACCGTCTGGTCCAGCACAGCCACCTTCGCATTCCGGGAATAGGTGCCGAAACGATGGTGATCCGGCTGGACCAAGCGGGGGTGGCGATCTCCGCCGGGTCGGCGTGCGCCTCGGGTGCGGTGGAGGTTTCCCACGTACTGGCGGCCATGGGGATGGACTCAGATGATGCGGCCGAATGCCTTCGGTTCTCGTTCGGGTGGACCTCACAGCCCGAGGACGGCGCCGCCGCTGCCGGTGCTGTGGTCGAAGTCGTCGGGCAGCTGCAATGAGAGCCCTCGTCGCAATGTCGGGCGGTGTCGACAGCAGCGTTGCTGCGGCCCTGATGGTCGATGCAGGCCACAACGTCGTAGGGGTCACTCTGAAGCAGTGGGAGGGACCGGACGGAGCCCTGCCCACCGCAGGCTGTTGCACCGTGGGCGATGCCGAGGATGCCCGCCGGGTGGCCGCACAACTCGATGTGCCCTACTACGTCTTGGACTACGTCGAGGAGTTCCGTGCGGCGGTTGTGGATCGTTTCGCCGCCGAGTATTTCGCCGGGCGGACTCCGAACCCCTGTGTGGAATGCAACCGCAAGGTGCGCTTTCGTGCTCTTCTCGATCGTACCGCCGACCTGGGGTGTGATGTCCTCGTCACCGGTCATCACGCCCGAGTCGTCGAGAACGGACGGTTCCAGCTGCTCCGGGGCCGGGATCGCGGCAAGGACCAGTCGTACGTTCTCCACATGCTCGGACAGGCAGACCTGGCCCGGATCGTGCTCCCGGTCGGCGAGATGACCAAGTCGGAGGTCCGTTCGATCGCCGCCGACCTCGGGCTGCGGACCGCCGACAAGCCCGAGAGCCAGGACATCTGCTTCGTCGGGCGCGGTGACTACCGGGACTTCCTCAGCCGGTACTTCCCGGAGTCCTCGCCGTCGGGTGACATCGTGGCCACCGATGGAACCGTGCTGGGAACTCACGACGGGACCGCACGGTTCACGATCGGGCAGCGCAAGGGCCTTGGGATCGCCCTCGGTGAGCCCCGCTACGTCACGGAGATCGATCCGGGCACGGGGCGGGTTGTAGTCGGCACCAGGGACGACCTGGCGGCGGTTGGATGCCTGGTCGACGACATCAGCTTCATCTCCGGCGCCGGCGTCTCGGGCCCCATCGAGGTACAGATCCGCTACCGGTCGCCGGCGGTTGCGGCCCGGCTCGAGCCGTTCGGTGGTGACCGGGTGGCGGTTCGGTTCGATTCCCCGCAGGCGGCGGTGGCCCCGGGCCAAGCTGCAGTCTTCTACCGCGGCGATGAGGTCCTCGGCGGGGGCACGATCCATTCGAAGCTGCCGGGATGAAGACCACCGGCGTCGGCTCGCTCCCTCACGTCGACCCCGAGGATGCCGCCCGATTCGTCACGGCGACGGTCGAGATCCCCTACCTGCCGCAGCTGCCTCTCCGCCACCCGGAGGAAGCCATGCTGGCGCAGTGGGGTGATGGCCTGTGTGGTGCCGGAGCGGGAGGGCTCGGCCTCGAATGGGGAGTTGGCGTTGGAGCTCGTGAGCAGGCTTTTCTCGGGGCGGAGGTCATCGTCGCGGCGCTGCCGGTCGATACTCCGGTCCTGAAGACCCAGGCCGCCGGGCCGGTGACCCTCGCTGCGGCAATCGCCGCCGCAGGCCATCCGGGAAACGATGTGCTGGGTTGTGTCGTGGAGGGTCTCACCACCCGGATCTGCGCCCATGTCGACTGGCTGCGCCGCCGTTTCCCGGCCGCCGGGATCACCGTGGTGCTCGATGAGCCGGCCCTGGGCGCCGCTACCCCTGGGTGGGGTGGAGTGGAGTCGACAGAGGCCTTCGACGCGATCTCCGAGGTTCTGGACGCCGTTCCCGTTCCGGCCGGGATTCACTGCTGCGGGGATTCGGATTGGGAGGCGGTCGCCCGCCTGCGCCCGAGCGTCCTCTCACTCGACCTCGCCACCCTCGGGCCCCGTTTTGTCGATGGTGCCGGGGAGCTGGCCGCAGCGGTGTCGGAGGGAACCCGGATGATCTGGGGTGCGGTGCCGGTCGAGGGGCCGCCACTGCCCGGCACCGATGCGGTGGTGACCAGGATCCGGCGAGCGGAGGGCACGCTGGTGCTGGCCGGTGCCGACATCAGGCGGCTGGATGAGGCGTGGATCAGCCCGGCCTGCGGGATGGCCGGCGTCACCGTCGATCAGGCAGCGGCGATTGCGGCGCGGGTTGCCGACGTCGCATCCGTATTGCGCAGCCCGGGCCCCGAGGGGGCCTGATCGCCGCCCCGAAACGCCGCCCCCGAAGGCTAATCTGGCCCGCGATTCACTCCTCAGGGCCTCCGAAATGGTGCGCGTTCTTCAGTATTCCTCCCCGGCGGACGGCGCCGACGAACTCGGCGCGGCCTGGGACGCCGAGGAGAGCTTCACCTTCCTTCCTTCGAAGGCCACCGTCGGCCCCGAATGGGTCGCCGAGATCTTCCGGCAACTCCCCGATGAGATGATGACCGGCCACTTCGCGCTGCTGACGTCGGGGTCCACGGGGCTGCCGAAGCTGGTCGTGGGACGCAAGGACCGGACCGAACGGCTTGCGGGACTCCTCGATCGGCTGCAGGACCTGGAGAGCGTTGGGGAGACGGTGCTGATGCTGCCGCTGCCGTACTGCTACGCGTTCGTCAACCAGTGGCTGTGGAGCCGCGTCGCCGGCAAGCGGCTGATCGCGACGGAAGGCCTGAGCGATCCGGCCGGACTCGGGGAAGCGCTCGACGCCGCGACCGACGCCATGACCTGCATGGTGAGTGCCCAGATCCCGCTGCTCACCAGGGCCCTTCCGGGCCGTTCGTTTCCCGGGATCACCCGGCTCAACTTCGCAGGCGGGCGGTTCCCCCAGGAGCAGCTGAAGCAACTGGCCGAGGTGTTCCCGAATGCCGTCGTGATCAACAACTACGGGTGCGCTGAAGCGATGCCGCGGCTCACGCTGCGTCTGGCCTCCGAGGCGGAGGTCGCCTCCAACATCGGCTGGCCACTGCCGGGGGTGTCGATGCGCTCCGCCGAGGACGGCGAGATCCAGTTCCGCAGCGAGTTCGGCGTCGTAGCGACGGCCGACCGCGATGGGGTGCGGTTGGTAGGACCCGAGGACTGGCTCGGCACCGGCGATGTCGGGGAACTGAACGCCGACGGCACATGGACGATTCAGGGCCGGGCCAGTGAGGTGTTCAAGCGCCACGGCGAGAAGGTGTCCCTTTCCCAGGTCGAGGTGACGGTCAAGGGGGTCTGGGGACACCAGGTGGGGTTCATCCGTGATGCCGACCGGGCCGGTGAGGACGGATACGTGCTGGTCCTTTCACCCGAGCCGGATCGGAGCGAGCTCCGGTCCGTGCTGACGGCGTTGCGCCGTTCGCATCCGCGCGCCCAGTGGCCGCTTCGGGTCGTCAGTGTCGACGAGATCCCGATGCTCGCCAACGGCAAGGTGGACAAGGTGGCATTGCAGGAGGTCACCGGGGAATCGACGCTTTGGAGCCAGAGGACATGACCAACGCAGAGAAACTGCAGGAACTCTTCGAGGACGTGTTCCTTCTCGAGGATGGCGAGTATTCCGAGCAGCTCACCCAGGGCGAGGTGGACACCTGGGATTCGCTCGGTGTCGTGTCGCTGGCCGTGGCGGTGGACGAGGTGTTCGGGTATCACATGACTCCCGAGGAGGCGATGTCGATCGACTCGGTGGCATCGCTGACGGCGCTGCTCGAGACCAAAGGCATCGAATTCACGTGACGCAGCAGGTCTGGACCATCGAACAGGCGGCCGTCCGGGTCGCGGAGTCCGATGGTGCCTGTGCCGTGATGACCGACCGTGCCCGCCGCTTGCTCGAGGATCAGTTCGATTCCCTCGAACACTGCTCTCCGGCCGAGCTCGAGGGCCGCTCACCGGATGCCGTGGTTGTTGCCGGCGGCGGGTCGCTGATCGATCCCATCAAGGTGTGGAGGCTCCATCAGAGCCCGAACACCTTTCTGATCGCCGTGCCGACGATCTGGGGGAGTGGTGCCGAGCAGTCTCCGGTGGCGGTCGTCAATGAGCCCGGATCCAAACGGATCGAACTCGACGACCGATTGCTTCCGGACGCCAGGGTCCTCGTCCCTGAACTGGGCACATCGGTCCCGCCCGCCCTCGCCCGGGCGGCCTGCGGTGATGCATGGGGGCATGCGGTGGAGGGGCTGCTGTCCCCCCTCGCCCGGCCGGAGACCCGAAGTGCTCTTGCGGCCGTGATCGGACGGATGGTCGGGATGCCGATCGGGTTCGATCCCGACTGGTTCGGGCTCAGTGGCTCGGCCGCCGCCCTCCAGGCCCAATCGAGCGTCGGCCTGGCTCACGGCATCGCCCATACGCTGGAGCCGGCACTCGCCTCCGAACCGGCTGCATCCGGCCCGGGGCACGCCAGGCTGGTCGCGGCGTACCTGTGGCCGGTGTTCGAGTTCGTCTGCGGCAAGGGCGATGGGGCGGCGCAGCTGTTCGCCGACTACGGCGTCGACTTCGAACAGGTTGCCTCCAGGCTGCGCGAGACCTTCGACGCCGAGACCTTCGCCGCCACCCTCCCGTACCTCAGAGATCACTGGCCCACGGTGTTGCGTGACCCGATGACCAGGACCAACTCGGTGTTGGTGCGCCGCGGCGACATCGAGTATTTCGAGGAGTTCACCGCATGAGCGCCCTGCTCGACGCCCCACCTTTTGGTCCTCGCGACGACGCCCGGCTGCTGGCGGAGATGAACCGGCTCACCGGGTTCCATCTGGAGCACTGCCCACCGTATCGAGCGGTGCTCGGGGATTGGTCGGAGGCGGCGACGCTGGAGGCTCTGCCGGCCACGCACGTCGGGCTCTACAAGCGGGTCGATCTGACTTCGCGTGAGCCCGAATCCGGGTCGCGGGTCCTCGAGTCGTCGGCGACGACCTCCGGAACCCCGAGCCGGATCGCGCTCGACGCCGACAGTTCGGCACTGCAATCCCAGAGCACCGAGCGCATCCTGGGGGACTTCATCGGAGACGATCCCCGGCCCCTGCTCGTGTTGGACTCGGCGCGGTCACTCCGAAGCCGCGGCGCGGTGTCGGCCCGGATCGCGGCCGCCATGAGCTTGAAGCCCTTCGCTTCCGACATCCGCTTTCTCATCAAGGGGCCGGTCGACGAGCGGCACCTGGAGGTCGATTGGGATGCGGTGGCGGCGTCCGCCTCGGGAGCCGATTCGATGATCGTGTATGGATTCACCTGGATCCTGTGGCGAGCCTGGGGAGAGACACCTCCGCCCGAGGAGATACGGCGAGCTCTGGGCGGCGTGCGCATCGACTTCGTCCACAGCGGCGGGTGGAAGAAGCTCGACGACGAGCAGGTCGATCGGCAGACCTTCGACGAGGCACTGGTGGCGACCGCCGGTGATGGATCGCGGGTCACCGACTATTACGGCCTCGTCGAGCAGGTCGGGATCGTCTATCCACTGTGCTCCGCCGGCTACCGGCACCCGCCGCGCTGGGCCGACGTCCTGGTTCGGGACCCCTTCAGCGGTGACGCCGTCGAGGGCCGGGTGGGCCAACTCCAGCTGATGAATGTGCTGGCATTGGGCGGGCCGTACCACAACGTGCTGACGGAGGACCTCGCCGTCGTCGATCCCGGGCCGTGCCCGTGCGGGCGATCCGGACGCAGGTTCCGGCTCGAAGGGCGGATCCCCAAGGCCGAACTGCGGGGGTGCGCCAATGTCTGAATCCCTGCGGTACCAGCGGTTCGACAACGGCGCAGTGGTCACCGCGCTCGCCACCACTCCGCCCACCGCCGAGATGATCGATGCCTGGGCTGCGCTGCGGCGGCCGATGCGCCGCACCCTGCCGCCCGAGTTCACCCGCAATGAGTGGGCGTATCTGATGACCTTCGTCGGATCATCGAACCTCTGGGCCGAGATGGAGCGCACCTTCGGGCGGCGGGTCGACGCCGACACGGCTGCGCCGGCGGGCCGGCTGGCGAGGCCTCGCGGCGACATCGCGATATGGCTCCCTGCCAACATCAGCTTGCTGGGGCCACTGACCCTGGTGCTGCTCAGCCTCACCGGGAACCGGATCCGGGCCAAGGGCCCGAGCGGAGGAAACGATCTCGTCGGACCCTGGCTCGATTTTGTGGTGGAACACGCGTCCGAGGTGCTGGCCGACCACGTCCGCGACCACGTTGAATACGAGATCTTCGATCGGACCGACCCCCGCAATGCCGAGATGGCCGCGGCAGCGTCGCTCAAGGTGGTCTTCGGTTCCGACGAGGCGGGCGAGGCGATCTCCGGACTGCCGCATCCGCTGGGATCGTCGGAGCTGCTGTTCGTCGACCGGCGGTCGGAGGCATGGCTCGAACCCGACGCGATCGACGACGAGGTCGTCGATCTCCTCATCAGGGTCTTTGGGATCTACGGTCAGGCCGGCTGTACCTCTCCCGGGCGGGTGGTGGTGCTCGACGCCACATACGATCCGAGCGTGCTGCGCGATCGCATTGCGGAGCGCTGGGATTCCGTCATGACCTCGATGACCGAAATGCACACGGCCTCGGAGAACCGGATGAGCTACCAACTTGCCCGGATCAACGGCCTCGATCCCCTTCTCCTATCCAGGGCCGCAGCCGTGGTGGCATCCGGGCCGGTTGATTCGGCGCCCACCGAGGGCCACATGTTCCTGCCGATACATGCCGCCGATCTCGATGAAGCGATCCGGACCCTGCCGCCGAACATTCAGACGATCGGCCTTGCTGTTCGGGACCCCCATGCCGGTACCTGGCTCGACGTAGCCGCCGGCACCGGCGCGGTTCGGATCGTCGAGTTGGGTCGCATGCATCACTTCGGCGGCACCTGGGATGGCTACGACGTGTTGAAGGAAGCGGTCCGGTTCGTGGAGTTGCCGCGATGACCCGCAGACCCGCCTGCTGAGGAGGTGCACATGATCCATCGCCACGACTTCAACTCGGACTGGTGGGGCGGTGACGTCGGCGTCGTCACCGATTTGGCATTCTTCGATCGCAACCCCGCCGCGGTGCAGAGCGACCTCAATGCTTTCGAGTGGGTCGAGTTCGCCACCGGGCCCGATGCTTCTCCGGCCGTCGGCGCCAGGCTGGCCGCCGCAGGATTCGCCTTCTCGGATTTTCAGCTCGATGGGAAGCTCCGGCTGGGCCGGCTGCCGGCGATGGACGGCTCGTCCGACCTGACGGTGACGAGCGCCGCCGAGCACGATTTCGACCTCTCGACGATCGATACGTCGCAGTTCGTGCGCGAGCGGTTCTTCGCACTTCCGGGCGTCGAACCCGAGCTGGTGACGCGGCGCTACACCGGCTGGGCCGAGACGCTTGCACAGGAGCATCCGGATCTCGCCCTCATCGTGCTCCACCGGGACAAGCCCCAGGGTTGGTTCGTCAGCAACCCAGAGTCGGGAGCGTTGCGGCTCAACCTGGCGGCCGCCACCGCCGACGCGACCGTATCGGGCCTGCTGGTGTATCACGCTGCCCTCACCAGGTATGCCGCGGCAGGGCACAGGGTGGGGCTGGCGCGGTTCTCCACGACGAACACGCCGGTCCTCAACATCTACTCCAGCATGGGGCTCCGGTTCACCGGCTGGCGGTGCCTGTGGCTGTGGCAGCGGGCGTGAGCCTCTTCGCCACATCCTCGAGCGATCGGCCCTCGCGAGAACTGCTCGTACGGTTCGTCATCTCAGGCGGCCTCGGCACCCTCGGCGGTCTCGGGGTGTACGAACTCACGTACGCGTTGATCGGGGATCGCCAATACCGGGCGACCACCGCTTGGATCATCGCCTACGTAATCGGCATCTTCGTGCAGCACGCCCTCCATCGCTGGATCACGTTCGGCACCGAGGCGCCCTATTGGAGGACCCTGCGCCGCACCTACGTGGTGTACCCGATCGTGCTGGCTATCTCGAGCGGCTTCAACTATCTGCTCACTGGTCCGCTGGATTGGAACCATCGGCTGGCCTGGCTGGCGACCACCGCGCTGTCGGCCGTGCTCTCCTTCGGCGGTCTCAAGCTGTTCGCGTTCGCGACGGATCAGTCAGACGATTCCTCGGAGCCCGCCTCGCGGCGGACCACATAGGTCGGCCGGCCCATCGTCCGGAAGTGGATTCGGGCCAGGTACTCGCCGATAACACCGAGCGCCAGCAGTTGCGCGCCGGAGAAGATCGCGATCGACGATGCCAGGAAGGTGAACCCGGGCAGGGTGTCGCCCATGAAGTACCGGACCAGGACAAACACGAGGATGCCGGCGCCGACCAGGGTGAAGAGGAATCCGATCACGCTGGCGACCTGCAGCGGCAAGGTGCTGTAGCCGGTCAGCATGTTGAAGGTGTGGGTCATCAGCTTGCCGAGCGTGTAGCCGGATTCGCCCTGGGTGCGGGGTTCATGGCGGGTGATGACGGTGGTGAAGCGGGTCGTCGTCCAGGTGAGCAGCACGTCCACCGATGGGTGGGGGCTGTGGTACTGCTCGAACCCATCGCGCAGTCGGGTGCGGAATGCCCGGAAGGCCGTGGTCTTGGAGGCCACATCGCCCATGGCCGGGCGCAGCACCAGCTTGGTGACCCGCGTTGCCAAGCCGCGCAGTAACCCATAGCGCTCTTTGTGGCGGGCGCCGTAGACGACGTCGAACTCCTCGGTCAGCGCCGCGAGCAGCTTCGGGATCTCCTCGGGCGGAAGCTGCAGGTCATCGTCGATCGTGACGATGATCCCGTGGTCGGCGGCGCGGATGCCGGCCAGGAGTGCGTTGTGCTGGCCGAAGTTGCGCAGCAGATCGATGCCACGCACATCGGCGTGGGCGGCAGCCAGTTCCTCGATGACCCGCCAGCTGCCGTCGCTGCTGCCGTCGTTGACCAGGATGATCTCGCTGCCTGCCGCCGCTTCGGCGAGCACCGCCCGGAGACGAGCCACGAGTTCGCCGAGTGTGGCGGTGCTGTTGTAGACCGGGACGACCACCGACACGGATGGCCGATGCGCTCCGCCTGTGTCCACGTCAGTCCTTTCTCACCGCTCCCGTGGGTTCGGCGTCACGCTACACCGCCGCCGCCCACCTGGAGCTTCGCATGTCGGACCCGGGCCGTAAGATCCGCTGCATCGTGATGCTCGATCCTCGCTGCCACGTGGCAGCCGCTCGGTCTGGTGAAAGGGTCTGGAGTGCCTGATCCAGGTGCCCGGATCGACGAGTTGCGCCGCCAATTGCGGCACCACGCGCATCGCTACTACGTACTCGACGAACCCGAGGTCTCCGACGCTGAGTACGACGTGCTGCTGCGCGAGTTGGTGGCACTGGAAGAGGCCCACCCCGATCTGATCATGCCCGATTCGCCGACACAGCGGGTGGGGGCTCCGCCATCGGGCCAATTCGCCCCGGTCGCTCACGCCGAGCGCATGTTCTCCCTGGACAACGCCGAATCAGCCGAGGAATTGGAGGCCTGGGAGGCCAGGCTGGAGCGTTCGCTGGGACGGGAACCATCCGGGTACAGCTGCGAACTCAAGATCGATGGGCTCGCCGTTTCGCTGACCTATCGGGACGGCAGGCTGGCGCTCGGTGCCACCAGGGGCGACGGGGTCGTCGGCGAGGACATCACCGCGAACCTCAGGACGATCGGCTCGGTCCCGCTGGTCCTGCTCGGCGATGACCCACCGCCGGTGCTCGAGGTTCGCGGCGAGGTGTACATGCCGCTGGATGCGTTCGAGGCGCTCAACGAGACACAGGCGGAGGCCGGCGACCGGCTCTTCGTGAACCCACGGAACGCCGCCGCCGGTGCCGTCCGTCAGAAGGATCCTGCGATCACAGCGACTCGCGGCCTAGCGTTGTGGGCGTACCAGATCGGAGCCGTCGAGGGAGGGCCGGCCTTCGAGACGCACAGCGATGCCATGGCCTGGCTGCGTGAGCAGGGGCTCCCGGTTAACCCGCAGTCGGAGCGGCGCGACAGCCTCGGTGCGGTGCTCGACTACATCCGTCGCGCCGAGGATCAGCGGCATGACCTGCCGTACCAGACCGACGGTGTAGTGGTGAAGGCAGACGTGCTCGCCGAGCAGCGACATGTCGGTTTCACGGCCCGCAGCCCGAGGTGGGCGATTGCCTTCAAGTTCCCACCCGAGGAGCAGACCACGATCCTGCGGGCGATCGAAGTCAATGTCGGCCGGACCGGCGCGGTGACTCCCTACGCGGTGCTTGAGCCGGTGTTCGTCGGCGGAGCCACCGTGACGAACGCCACGCTGCACAACGAGGACGAGATTCATCGCAAGGATCTGCGGATCGGCGACACGGTGGTCGTGCGGCGGGCAGGCGATGTCATCCCCGAAGTCGTCGGGCCGGTGCCGTCGGTTCGAACCGGGGCCGAAACCGGCTGGTCGATGCCCGTCACCTGTCCGTTCTGCGGTCATGGCATCGTTCGCACCGAGGGCGAGGCAGTCGCCCGCTGTACCGGCGGCTTCGAGTGCCCGTCGCGGTTGCGGGAGTGGCTGTTCTACTTCGCAGGGCGCAGCGGGATGGATATCGAGGGTCTCGGCTACAAGACCGTCGATCTCCTGCTGCGGGAAGGATTGATCGCCGATCCGGCCGACATCTTCTCCCTCCGGCCCGCCGACCTGCTGGGCCGCGAGGGGTGGGGGGAGACGTCGACGACCAATCTGCTGGCGGCAATCGATGGTGCCCGAGACCGGCCGGTCGCCCGGCTGCTCACCTCGCTCGGGATTCCACTGATCGGCAACACCGTCGCCCGGACTCTGGCGCGCCGGTTCGGATCGATGCAGGCGATCCTGGCCGCCTCCGAGGACGATCTCGCCGGCATCGACGGCATCGGGCCCGAGATCGCCCGGTCGGTGCGCTCATGGTCCTCCGACGAGGACAACCGGCAGCTCATCGCCAAACTCGATGCCGCCGGAGTGCGCCTTGCCGATCCGGCGCCCGACGACGCTCTCCCGGCGACACTCGAGGGCGTCACGGTGGTCATCACCGGCACCCTGGACGGCTACTCCCGCGACGGCGCCAAGGAGGCTGTTGTCGACCGGGGCGGCAAGGTCACCGGCTCGGTGAGCGGCAAGACCACCGCGGTCGTCGCCGGGGTAGACCCCGGTTCCAAGCTGCAGAAGGCCGAGTCGCTCGGCGTGCCGGTGCTCGATGAGGATGGGTTTGGGCGCCTGCTGGCCGAAGGTGCCGGGTGGCTCGAGGGGTAGGAGCTCCTACTGGACCCTGAAGGTCCACTCGAACTCGCCGGGGTCCGGCCGTCCGCCGGCGACCCGGTCCCAGGTGATCAGCAGGGTGTGCTCACCCGGACCCCATTCCTCGATCGAGGCTCCAGGAACAGGCTGCCAGATCCATCGCCCCGTCGATTGGGTATGTCCGATCTCGAACTCGGGAACCTTGAAGCCGTCGACGTACAGGTCGAGGTCGTACCCGACGGGCAGGTCGACTTCGACCGCGGTCTGGCGCACCACGGCATCGCCCGGGAGCGGAAAGACCTCCTCGAGCGGTTCGGGCATCACCGACCCCTCCCCTTCCGGGTAGAGGACGACGACGAGGGCGATGAGCGCCGCCAGCACGAGGCCGAGCCCGAGGTAGAGCATGCGTGAGCGGTTCCGGTCCACGAGCCGCATGGTACGAAGGCCGAACCGTAACCAGCCTCTTCCGAGCCGCAGGAAGCGGTACCGTGGCGCCATGCGTCGCAATCCCGTCCTCGAAGCGCTCGGCAGCTATCCGATTGCCGATCTGCAGGAGCGAGCCCGGGCGATGCGGGAGACAGGCGAGCAGGTCATCGACTTCTCGATCGGGGATCCGCGCGAACCCACCCCGTCGTTCATTCCCGACATCCTGCGCAACGCCCTTCCGGTGGTCTCTCAATACCCGACGGTTCCGGGCCTCGCCGCGCTGCGCGAGTCCGTCGCCGGATACGTCGATCGCCGGTTTGGTGCGTCCGTCGATCCATCGACACAGATCCTTCCGACGTCGGGCTCCAAGGAGGCGGTGTTCACGACTCCGCTGGCATTCGTCGATCGAAATGCCACCGACGCTGTGGCGTTCGGCACACCGGGCTACCCGATCTACGAGCGAGGTGCCCGCTTCGCCGGTGCGGAAGCCGTCGGGATCCGTCTCAGCGGCGACTTCGTGCTGCGCGCCGCGGACATTCCCGGGGAAGTGTGGGAGCGGCTCCGCATGCTGTGGATCTGTTCTCCGCACAACCCAACAGGTGCGGTCACACTGCGAGAGGATCTGCTGGAACTGGTCGACGCCTGCCGCCGCCACGACGTCCTGCTGTGTGCCGACGAGTGCTACACCGATGTGTACGAAGGCGAACCACCTCCATCGGTCCTGTCGGTGGCCGGCTCCGGGGCGTCCGGCGTGCTCAGCCTGCTGAGCCTTTCGAAACGATCTGGAATGACCGGGTATCGCAGCGGCGCGATCGTCGGTGATCCTTCGGCGATCGCAGCACTGCGACAGTTCCGGGCCTCCGTCGGGGTGGCCCCCGCCGAGTTCGTGCAAACCGCAGCGGCTGCCGCATGGGACGACGACGGTCACGCCGCCGAGCGGAGGGATATTTTCCGCGCCAAACGGGATGTGCTGCGGGCGGCCTTCGATGAGCTCGGTTTCGAGATCGTCGGATCCGAGGCCGGAATCTACATTTGGGTCCGGGTCGGTGATGATCTGGCAGCGGCCGCCGCGCTGCTCGATGGCGGTGTTGTGGTGTCGCCGGGGCGGGCGTTTGGGCCCGGCGGCGAAGGGTTCCTGAGGTTGGCACTCGTGCCGACCGTCGAAGAGTGTCGGCAAGCCGTGGAGGTAGTGCAGGCGTGTCTGCGCAACGTGAACTGATCAATCGGGCATATGACGACCACAGCCTGCTGGCCGATGCCCGCGGAGCGGTGGAAGAGACCATCGCTGCGCTCGACTCCGGTGCGGTCCGGGTTGCCGAACCGCGCGATGGGGAATGGGTGGTCAACGAGTGGGTGAAGCGGGCAATCATGCTCTACTTCCGGCTGCAGGGTCTCGAAACGATGGAGGCGGGTCCCTTCGAGTACCACGACAAGATCCCAACAAAGGCCGACCTCGCCGGCGCCGGGGTCCGGGTGGTACCACCCGGCACCGTGCGCTACGGGGCGTTCTGCGAACCGGGCGTGGTGGTGATGCCCGGTTACGTGAACATCGGAGCCCGGGTGGGTGCCGGAACGATGGTCGACACCTGGGCGACGGTCGGGTCATGCGCCCAGGTGGGAAGCGACGTGCACCTGTCCGGTGGTGTCGGTATCGGGGGAGTGCTCGAACCACCGGCGGCTCGCCCCGTCATCATCGAGGACGGCGCCTTCATCGGCAGCCGATGCATCCTGGTCGAAGGGGTCATCATCGGTGCCGGCGCGGTGCTGGGCGCAAACACCGTCATCACCTCGTCGACCCGCATCATCGACGTGACCGGAGAGGAACCGGTGGAGTACTCGGGAACCATCCCACCTCGATCGGTGGTGATCCCGGGGACGCGTCCCAAGGCGTTCCCGGCAGGTGAGTACCACGTGCCGTGTGCCCTCATCATCGGGCAGCGGTCCGATGCCACCGACCGCAAGACCTCGCTCAACGATGCACTCCGGGTTTTTGAGGTGCCGGTATGAGCCTGGTCGAGAATCTCACCTGGCTCATCGATACGCCGTCGGTGACCGGAGAGGAGCAGGCGCTGTGCACCGCCGTGGCCAGGCGGCTGTCGCCGCGGTACGGAGCCGACGCCATCACCCGGATCGGAAACGCGCTCGTGGTGGGCATGCCGGATGGGCGCCCCCAGATCACGCTCTACGGACACCTTGACACGGTCCCCGAGCAGGGCAATCTTCCGGCCCGGATCGCCGACGGGCGGGTCCACGGCCTGGGTGCCTCCGACATGAAGTCGGGGGTGGCGGTGCAGCTTGCCCTCCTCGAGGATGAAGCGGTTCGCACCGGGCCCTACTCGGTGACCGGGGTCTTCTACGACCGTGAGGAAGGCCCCGCGCACGAGAACGGACTCGAAGACGTGCTCGACGGAGTGTCCTGGCTTGCCGACGCTGAGTTTGCGATCGTCATGGAGCCGAGCGATCTGGAGGTGCAGCTCGGCTGCCAGGGAGCGCTCAACGCCACGATCCGATTCACCGGGATCGCTGCCCACAGCGCCCGTCCCTGGCTCGGGGAGAACGCAATCACCAAGGCCGGAGCCTGGCTTGACGGGATGCACCGCAGGGAGCCCGAGCCGGTGGAGGTCGCCGGGCTCGTCTTCAAGGAACTGTTCAGCGTGACGACCGCTTCCGGAGGGCTGGCGCGCAACGTGATTCCGGCCTCCTTCGAGCTCAACCTCAACTACCGGTTCCCGCCGAACCTGACGCTCGCCGACGCTGAAGCGCGGTTGCGGTCGGTCGCAGCCGCGGCCGACGACATCGAGATCATCGACCGCGCCCCGGCGGCGCCGATTCCGGAGGGCAACCCGCACCTGGACCACCTGTTGCGGGTCTCCGGTGCCGCCCGCACCGGGAAACAGGCATGGACCGATGTTGCCCGCCTCGCCCGGCGGGGCATTCCCGGGGTCAACTACGGACCGGGTGAAACGCCGCTGGCACACCGTGCCGATGAGTCGGTGCCGATCGAGAACCTCGAGACCGTGTTCGGGGCGCTCAAGGCGTTCCTCACCGAGTAGGCGGCTCCGGGGCGGGAGCGGAAACCAGCGCCGGGTACCATCCCTCTCCGTGCCCATCGACATCGATATCGCCAAGGTCGCACGTCTGGCCCGGATCGGCCTGGACCCGGAGGAGCTCGAGCGCTACGGATCGCAGCTCGGCGTGATTCTCGAGCATGCCGCTCGGATCCAAGCGCTGGAACTCGACGGTGTGCCTCCTACAGCCCATCCGCTCCCGATGGTCAATGCCCACCGCCCCGATGAGGTTCGTCCGAGCCTCGATCGGGAGGAGGTTCTCGACCAGGCGCCCCAGCGGGAAGGTTCGTACTTCCGGGTTCCGCCGTTCCTGGAGGAGGCGTGATGGACCCGGCCGATCTCACCATCGCCGAAGCCGGCGCCCGGCTCCGATCCGGCGAACTGTCGTCTCGCGACCTGCTCGAGGCGGTCCGCAAGCGGGTTTCCATGACGGAAGCCCACCTCCACGCCTACCTGACGCTGGATCTCGATGGGGCATCGGCCGCAGCAGAGGCCGCCGACGATGCGTTCGCCCGGGGCGAAGATGCGGGCCCACTCCAGGGCATCCCGCTGGCACTCAAGGACAACATGGTCACCCGCGGTGTCGAGACGACCGCCGGCTCGGCCATCCTCTCGGGCTATCTGCCTCCCTATGACGGCACCGCGGTGGGGCGGCTCCGTGAGGCCGGAGCGGTGATCGTCGGCAAGACCAATCTCGATGAGTTCGCGATGGGCTCGTCGACCGAGAACTCGGCATACGGGCCGACCCGCAACCCCTGGGATACCGACAGAGTCCCCGGCGGGTCCTCGGGTGGGTCGGCAGCTGTGGTCGCCGTCGGCAGCGCCCTCGGAGCCCTCGGGTCGGACACAGGGGGCTCGATTCGCCAGCCGGCGTCGCTGTGCGGAGTGGTCGGCATGAAGCCGACCTACGGGCTGGTGAGCCGTTTCGGACTGATCGCCTTCGCCTCGTCCCTGGACCAGATCGGACCGTTGGGGCGTACCGTCGACGACACTCTGGTCCTCTTCGAGGCGGTCGCCGGACACGATCCCCGCGACGCCACATCCTATCGCGGCGAAGTTCCGGATGTGCGGGCCACATACGGCGATGGGGTCGAAGGGCTCCGGGTCGGGGTGATCCGCGAACTCTGGGGCGACGGCATCGACCGTGAGGTGCTCCAATCCACCCAGCTGGCGGTCGACCGGCTCGCCGACGCCGGTGCGGTGGTGACCGAACACTCGCTTCCGGCGGTCGAGCATGCGCTGAGTACCTACTACCTCATTGCCCCGGCAGAGTGCTCGGCGAACCTGGCCCGCTTCGATGGAGTCCGCTACGGCCTCCGCAACCCTGGTGACACCGTCGAGCAGATGATGGCCTCCAGCCGGCGTGACGGATTCGGGCCCGAGGTCACCCGGCGGATCCTGCTCGGCACCTACGCACTCTCCGCCGGCTACTACGACGCGTTCTACGGCCAGGCACAGCGGGTCCGCACGCTGGTCATCGATGAGTTTCGCCGGTCCTTCGGCGACGTCGATGTGCTGGTCAGTCCCACCAGTCCCTCGACTGCGTTCGGTATCGGGGACCGCACCGCCGATCCGCTGTCGATGTACCTGAGTGACGTCTGCACGATCCCGCTCAACCTCACCGGTGGGCCGGGGATCTCGGTCCCGGTGGGACTCGATGGAGCTGGACTGCCGATCGGCCTCCAGATCATCGGTCCCGCACTCGGCGAGCCCATCGTCTTCCGGGTGGCGAAGGTCGTCGAGGACCTGGTGGGATTCGACGCGGCGCCGGCCCTGGCGACGTCGGAGGGGGCGGCATGAGTTACGAAGCCGTCATCGGGATCGAGACTCACGTCGAACTCTCCACTGTGTCCAAGATGTTCTGCGGGTGTGCGGTGGATTTCGGGGCCGAGCCCAACACCAACATCTGCCCGACCTGCCTCGGGCTGCCGGGCGCTCTTCCCGTCCCGAACGAGCGGGCGATCGAGTGGACCGTAATGCTCGGACTGGCGCTCAATTGTGAGATTGCCCCACACTCGCTGTTCCATCGCAAGAACTACTTCTACGCCGATCTCCCGAAGAACTACCAGATCTCCCAGTACGACCTCCCACTCTGCATCGGGGGCCACCTCGATATCGAGGTCGATGGAGAACCGGCGCAGGTGGGGATCACCCGGGTCCACCTCGAGGAGGACACCGGCAAGAGCACCCACCTCGGTGCCAGCGGCCGGATCCATGCCGCCGAGGCAGCCCTCATCGACTTCAACCGCTCCGGGGTCCCGCTGATGGAGGTGGTGACCGAGCCGGACATCGCCTCACCCGAGGCGGCCCGGGCATATGCCGAAGAGTTGCGAGCCATCGTCCTGGCACTGGAGATCAGCGACGCCAAGCTCGAAGAGGGCAGCCTCCGCTTCGACGCCAACGTGTCGCTGCGTCCGGTTGGTTCCGAGGAACTCGGTGTCAAGGTCGAGGTCAAGAACATGAACTCGCTGCGGTCGCTGCAGCGGGCGCTGGCGTTCGAGATCGAGCGGCAGACCGACCTGCTGCAATCCGGCGGCACGATCGATCAGGAGACCCGGCACTGGGATGAGGAACGCCAGGTCACCAAGCCGGGACGCAGCAAGGAGGAGTCGTCGGACTACCGGTACTTCCAGGAGCCGGATCTGGTGCCGCTCGAGATTGACGACTCCGGGCGGGACCGCATTGCCGGGCTGCTTCCGGAACTGCCGGCGGCCCGCCGCACCAGGTACACAGCCCTCGGCGTCGACCCCACCAATGCCCGCCTCCTCGCCACCAACAACGACCTCGGGACTCTTTTCGAGTCGGCCGCGTCCGCTGGAGCCGATCCGAAGGCTGCCGCCAACTGGCTCACCGGAGAAGTGGTCGCTCAGGTGCGTCGCATGGAGACCGACATCGGCGCGACGCCGTTGCGCGGTGAGCATCTGGCCGAGCTCACAGCCATGGTCGATGGGGCCGAACTGTCTGCCACTGCAGCCAAAGAGGTGCTCGGCGCAGTGCTGGCCGGGGAGGGCGGAGTGCGCGAGGTCGCCGAGGCCAGGGATCTCATGCAGATCTCCGATACCGGGGCGCTCGAGGCTGCGGTGGACGCCGCCATCGCCGCCCATCCCGATGAGTTCGCCCGGCTCCAGGGCGGGGACATGAAGCTCATCGGGTTCTTCGTCGGTCAGGTGATGAAGGCGAGCGGCGGAAAGGCCGACCCGCGTCAGGTCAGCGAATTGATCCGGGGACGGGCCGGATGATCAAAGCGGTCGTCTTCGACTGCGACGGAACCCTGGTCGATTCGGAGCCCCACTCCTGGGCGGCGTGGAAGCTCGTCATGCAGCGCCACGGAGTCGCGCTCAGCGACGACCAGATCGCACAGTGCACCGGTCTCGGCTACGTCGATACGTATGCGTTCGTTTCCGGTGTCAGCGACCGGGAGATTCCGGCTCCGGAACCGCTGCTCGAGGAGTTGCTGGCGGCACTCGGCGAGTCGTATGCCGGGGGTATCCACCGATTCGAGGACGCGGTCGGAGCCGTCGCCGACCTGGCGTTCGAGGGTATTCCACTGGCCGTGGCCTCCTCCTCGCACCGGGCCCGTCTCGATCTCACGCTCCGATCGGCCGACCTGACCAGATACTTCGACGTCACGGTTGCCGGTGACGAAGTGTCGGGTGGGAAGCCCCGGCCCGATGTGTACCTGCGAGCGGCCGAATTGCTCGGCGTCGACCCGGCCAATTGCGTGGCGGTGGAGGATTCGGGTCCGGGCGCCCGCTCTGCGATCGCAGCCGGGATGCGGGTGATCGGCGTCGGCCGGCGACACGAAGACACCGAAGCCCTGCTCGCCGCCGGCGCCGGTGTCGTTCCGGCAATCGACGCAGCCACGATCAAGCTGGTGCTGGGGGTGTAGCTACGAGCTACGAGCTATGAGCTATGAGCTGCGATTCCCCGTCGCCCGTCGCCTGCTCGATTCCCCGACGCGGCCTAACCCGTATTCCTCAATCCGGTCGCGATCCCGTTCACGGTCAGCAGCAATGCCCGGTCGAGGTCGGGATCGCGGGCTTCCGACCTGCGGACCCGCTCGAGCAGCGACACCTGGAGGAGATTGATCGGATCGAGGTAGGCATCACGGATCTCGAGGGTTCGCCGCAACGCCGGATGGGCATCCAGCAACGCATCAGAGCCGGTGATGTCGAGGATCGCCGCCGTCGTGCGCTCGTGTTCGGCACGGATCGTGTCGAAGATTTCCCGCAGTTCTGGATCCACGAGATGGTCCACGTAGCGGCGGGCGACTGCCAGGTCGGTCTTGGCCAGGGTCATCTCGACATTGGCGATGAAGGTTCGGAAGAACGGCCAGTCGCTGTACATCTCGTCGAAGGCCTCGCCCCACCCGGCCTCGCGGGCATGGATGATTCCAGTTCCGACGCCGTACCAACCGGGAACGATCTGACGGGTCTGGGTCCAGCCGAACACCCAGGGGATTGCTCGCAGCCCGGTGAGTCCGGGGTCCGTCCCCGGCCTGCGGGTGGGGCGCGATCCGATGTTCATCGCGGCGAGTTCGTCGACCGGGGTTGCTTCCCGGAAGTAGTCGATCAGGCCGGGCCGTTCGACCAGGTCCCGATAGGTCGCGTACGCCCCATCCGAAATCACCGTCATCGCACCGAACCAGCGCTGCAAGACCCGGTCCGACTGACGGGCGGTGCGATGCATGATCGAGGCCTCCACCAGCGCCGCCAGGGTGAGCTCCAGATTGCGCCGTGCCAGGTCGGGGAGCCCGTACTTGTCCGAGATGACCTCGCCCTGCTCGGTGATCTTGATGTCGGCGTCGACGGTGCCGTACGGCTGCGCCAGGATGGCGTCGTTGGCCGGACCGCCACCCCGTCCAATCGTGCCGCCGCGCCCGTGGAACATCCGGACTCGCACCCCATGAGCCGACCCGGCATCGTGCAGCGCCCGGGCGGCCCGGTACAGCTCCCATTGCGACGTAGTGATCCCGCTGTGTTTCGACGAATCGGAATACCCCAGCATCACCTCTTGGACGTCACCCCGCAGCTGCACCAGCCGGCGGTACCGGGGATCCGATAGGAGCCGGTCGAGTGTCTCGCCTGCGGCCCGCACCTCATCAATGGTCTCGAACAGCGGGACGACACCGAGGCGGGCGATCCCGGCATGGAGATCGATCAAGCCGGCGTCGCGGGCGAGCACGACCACGGCGAGGATGTCGTCGACGCCGCGGGTCTCGGAGACGATGTACGACTCGATGATGTGGTCGCCGTAGCGATCGAGGGCCTCGGCGATCGTGGAGAACACCCCGGCGACGGTGACGGCTTCGGGGGTCAGTGCCGCCGTCGGCGGGGTGAGTGGCCGGCGGCTCTGCAGCTCATCGGAGAGGAGGACCTCACGCTCGGCCCGTCCGAGATCCGAGTACGGCTGGTCGAGTTCACCGGCCAGATCGAACAACTCGCCGAGGAGCAGGTGGTGCCGGGCCGCATGCTCCCGCACATCCATTGTGGCCAGCCCGAACCCCATGGTGGCCACCCGCCGGATCAGAGTCCGCAGAGCTCCGTTGGCCAGCAGCTCGCCCTGGTTGGTCGACAGTGAGTCGGACATTTCGAGCAGCTCGTCGAGGAGTTGTCGGGGAACCTCGTAGTCCTTCCCCGGCGTGTGCGGAGTCTCCGTTGCCAGCCGTTCCTGGGTGTTGAGGAGCCGCTGGTGGATGTAGGACAGCTTCATTCGGTACGACTCTCCGGCGCTGATGCGAGCGAACCGGGTGTAGGTGTCGGGGAGGTGATCCCGGTCCGCCGCCAGCGATGCCTCCAGTGCAGGAGAGATGCCGACGACCCGCTCGGAGGGGGACAGCTCGGCCGCCAGGTCCTCGACCGCGCCGATCAGGCTGCGCAGCCCGTGATCGTGGTGCATGGCGAGGACCTCGAGGGTGACGTCGGGCGTCACGAACGGGTTACCGTCGCGATCCCCGCCCACCCAGGTGCCGAAATGAATCGGCGCCGCGTCAGCCGGCATGTGGACTCCGAGCCGGGCCAATTCCCGGTCGACGGTTTCGGTGAGTCGCCCGATCACGTCGCCGGCGATGCGCTCGAGATAGAACAGGGTGTTGCGCGCCTCGTCGACCGGGGTCGGGCGGGCAGTGCGGAGCTCGTCGGTCTGCCACATGAGGTCGATCGTCTCAGCTGTCCTGCGATCGATCGCGGCGATGTCGGCCAGGCCCGCTCGCGGGTCGGAACGGCGTTTGATCAGATCGGCGATGGTGCCCAGCTTCGTGAGCATCGAACGACGTGCCGCCTCGGTGGGATGGGCGGTGAACACGGGCCGGAGCTCGATCCGGCTCACGACGTCGGCGATGATCTCTCGGGGGATGTCCGCCTCTTCGATCCGGTCGACGGCCGCCTCCATCCAGCCGGTGCTCAGCCGGCTCCGGACGCCGAGGATGTCGATGCGGTGCGCCTGCTCGGCAACGTTGGCCAGGTAGAAGTACATGCTGAACGCTCGAACCAGGCGGGTGGCCGTCTCGAGGTTCAGCGAGGCGAGCAGCTCGTCGAGCTCACCGGCCCGCTCCGGGTCGGGTTGATCCCGCAGGTCACGGGTCAGACCGCGAACCCGCTCGACGAGCTCGAGCAATTCCGCTCCCACCTGGCGAACCAGGGTTTCACCGAGCATGGTGCCGAGGCGCCTGATGTCGGCACGGAGCGCCGCGTCGTCGGCGTCGATGCGATCCGAGAGCGTTCTGTCCGGGGTCGTCATGGGCGGGGAGGGTAGTGACCCGCCGGATTCCCGCGCAGACCGGCCGTAACATCGCTCGAATGCACTACTTCGTGACGGGTGCCACCGGCTTCATCGGCGGGTATGTGACCTCGCACCTGCTCGCCCAGGGGCATTCGGTCACCGCGCTCGTGCGAAGCCAGGCGCAAGCTCGCCAGCTGGCGGAGTACGGGGTCCGGCCGCAGGTCGGTGATTTACTCGACAAGGAGTCGCTGCGACGGGGGATGCGGCGCACCGATGGAGTGTTTCATCTGGCGGCGTGGCACCGCCTGTATGGGCGTCGGTATGCGAAGGTCGCCGAGGCCGTCAATGTCATCGGGACCCGCAACGTGCTCGAAGTGATGCGGGATCTCCGCATCGAGCGCGGGGTGTACACGAGCGGACTGCTGGTCCACGGCAACACCCGGGGTAAGGTCGTGACCGAATCCGATGTCCCCTCGGGGCGGCACTCCACCGTTGTGGGGCGGACGAAGTGGGAGGCCCACTACCAGGTGGCGCTTCCGATGATCCGCAACGGCCTCCCGCTCGTGATCGTGATGCCGGGCACGGTGTACGGACCGGGCGATACCAGCCGGCTCGGTGCGCTGCTGGCCCGCCATCTTCGGGGTCGGTCGCCGGTCGTGCCGACCAGGACCAGCTTCAGCTGGGCCCATGCCTCAGACATCGGTTGGGGTCATCTCCTGGCGATGGAACGGGGCAGGCCCGGCCAGACCTACGTGATGTGTGGTCCGGCCCACACCATGCGTGAGGTGTTCACCGAGGCAGGGCGCCTGGTGGGGAAGCGCCGGGATCCGCTCCCGGTGCCCTGGATCGGCGTCCGCGCCGCTGCTGCCGCCCTCGGGCTGCTCCGCCTGCCGTTCCCGCCGCTCGGACCGATGGCCGAGCGGGCGCGGGCGATCGCCGGGGTCACGCTGCTGGGGGACGATGGGCGGGCTCGCCGCGAGCTCGGTTTCGACCCGCGCCTCCTCGACGAGGGCCTGCCCGACACGGTCCGATCGCTCCTCGAGCAACTCATGGATCAGGTCAAGTAGCCGCGTGCCGGCCTGCTGCCGGCACCTTGGAGGCGTTCCTTCCGATCCTTGCGGCTCGTCGGGAAACAGCGCCCGACCGGTGCCATTGCCTGTTGTACTCTTCAGTCAGGCGAATCCGGGAACGCAGATGGCAGAGCATCTCGAAGGTGTGATCCTCGATGTCACGCCGGGATCAGCAGCGATCGATGAGGAATTCCTGTCCGCGCTGGGACATCCGGTCCTGGTGTGCCACGGTCCTGCGGAGCGGGAGTGCCCGCTGCTTGCCGAAGGCGCCTGCGACATGATCGACCGTGCCCACGGGGTGATCTTCAAGCTCGATCTGGATCGGCCTCATCATCGGGCCATCCTCGGCCGGTATCAGCAGATCCTGGCTGAGGACGTCCCGATCCGGGCGGTGGTCAGCGAGGAGCAGTCGACCCGTTACACCGATCTGCTCAACGGTGTCCAGGTCTGGACCCACGATCCGACGATCGGTGAGCTCGACGGATTCGCCGCCGAGGTGGAGGCGGCCGACGATACGCGCCTCGAGTAGCCGGCCGCCCGGAGTGCGGCCATCCAAGGAGCCACGATGCAGCCCAGTGATGTGAGCCAGGACCGCCTGACGCGCGAGGAGGCCGAAGCCCGCGCCGATCAAGTGTCGGGCATCTCGTATGTGATCGATCTCGAGTTCGAGGCAGGTGCCAAGGGGTTCCGCGGCGACACCACGATCTCGTTCGACCACGCCGGCGGCGACACCTTCCTCGAATGGATCGGCGGACGGATCGAGCGGTTTGAACTCAACGGCTATCTTGTCGAACCGGCGTGGGACGGTACCCGGATCTCCTTGCCGGCGGCGTCGCTGAGCGATGGTCACAACGAAGTCCGGGTGACCTATGAGCGGCCGTACGACCACACCGGCGAGGGTCTTCACCAGTTCATCGATCCGACCGACGGAAACGAATACCTCTACACCCAGTTCGAGCCCTACTCGGCTCACCGGGTATTCCCCTGCTTCGATCAGCCCGACCTCAAGGCGGGCTTCACGGTGTCGGTGACGGCCCCGGCGGGGTGGAAGGTGGTCACGGCCGGGAAGATGCTCGATCGGGAGGACGCCGGCGACGGGCGGTACCGGCACCTCTTCGCCGAAACGGTGCCGTTCAGCACGTACCTGCTGGCAGTGTGCGCCGGTCCGTTCCACCAGGTGACCGATGTGCACGGCGAGATCCCGCTCGGGTTGTTCTGCCGTGCGTCCCTTGCCGATCACCTCGACGCTGAACCGCTCTTCGAGCTCACCAAGCGGGGCCTCGACTTCTTCTCCTCGTTCTTCGATCAGCCGTACCCGTTCGAGAAGTACGACCAGCTGTTCGTGCCCGAGTTCAATTGGGGCGGCATGGAGAACGTCGCCGCGGTCACCTACACCGACTTGGTGGTGTTCCGGGATCCACCGACCGAGGACCAGTTGCTGCGCCGTGCCGAGTACTTCATGCACGAGATGGCCCATATGTGGTTCGGCGATCTCGTCACCCTCCGGTGGTGGAGTGACCTGTGGCTCAACGAGTCCTTCGCATCGTTCGTCGGCTACATGGCCCTCGATGCCGTCGGCGGCTGGCCGTCGGTGTGGCAGGACTTCAACTACCGGATGAAGCTGTGGGCGTACCGGGAGGATCAGCGTCCGACCACCCACCGCGTCGCCGACGACGTGCCCTCCACCGCAGAGACGTTCCTCAACTTCGACGGCATCACCTACGGGAAGGGTGCCGCCGTGCTCAAGCAGCTCGTCGCCACCATCGGGGTCGACGCGTTCCGCGACGGGATGCGGCTTTACTTCCGCCGCCATCGCTTCGACAACGCCTCCCTGGCGGACTTCCTTGCCGCCCTGCAGGCCGGGAGTGGCATCGACCTGGTCCACTGGGCGGCACGGTGGCTGAAGACGGCGTCGCTGAACACGATCGCGGCGGAGTGGGAGACTCGGGACGGGAAGATCTCATCCTTCGACGTGACCCAGGGTGTTCCCGAGGAGCACCCGGTCCTGCGGCCCCACGCCATGGAGGTGGCACTCATCGGAGAGGGTGGCTCGGCCCGGACCATCGGGGCCGCCATCGAAAAGGACCGTCAGGAGCTGGATGAAGCGATCGGGCTTCCGGGCCCGCTGTTCGTGTTCCCCAATCACGGTGATCACGATTACGCCAAGGCTGTGCTCGATCCGGTGTCGGTTGCCTGGGCGCAGCAGCACATTCGGGAGATCAACGACCCGCTGCTTCGGCTGCAGGTCTGGTCGTCACTGTGGGAGATGGTCCGCGATGCGCAGTGGTCGTCCCTCGACTACCTGACCCTGATCCGGAACGCTCTCCCCGGGGAGCAGGACATGACCATCGTGCAGATGGTTACGGCCACCGCGACCGCAGCCGTTGCCCGCTACGTGCCCGAGGAGCTGATCGACGGCGAAGCATCGAAGTTCGTTGCCGCCGCTCGCCGCGGCATCGACCTGGCCGCACCCGGCGACCTCCGGGTGCTGTGGGCAAGGGCGCTCCTCCGGCTGGCGGTCACGCCGGATGATGCTCGCACCGCCGCCACCCTCATCGACGTCCCACCGAACGGGCTCGCGGTCGATCAGGATATGCGCTGGTCCATCGCCATCCGATGGATTGCGCTCGGAATCGACGGTGCCGACGAACGCCTCGGTTCCGAGGTCGCCCGCGATCGATCCGATCGTGGGGAGCGAGCTGCTCTCACCGCCTTGGCATCCCGTCCCGACCCGGCGGTCAAAGATGAGGTGTGGGAGCGGATTCACCAGCAGGGGTACGACTCGCTGGCGCTGGCCATGGCCGCCGCCGCCGGGTTCTGGCGGCGCAATCAGCGGGACCTGGTGGAACCGTTCGTCCCGCAGTTCTTCGACGGTCTCACCGGGGTGTTCGGGACGTGGGAGGCGGAGGCCGCCCGGGCGTACTACCAGACGTTCTTCCCGGCGTACCGGGTCGAAGCATCTACCCGGGATGCGGTGTCCAAGGTGCTTGCCAGGCTCGACCTAGGCCCGATGCTGCGGCGGAAGTTGACGGAGACCGACCACGATCTGCAGCGGGCGCTCAACGGCCGCAAGCTGGCTGCGGCATCCGGGGCCGTCGCCGAGCCCGCGGAGGCGGCTTCGGAACCCGAACCTTCCTGAGCGTCAGGGGGTGCTGCACGCCTGATCGAGCGACGGTGCGCCGAGAACGGTGATGGCTTCTTCCGGCGGTGAGGTGAGCGCGATCCGGACCCGCTCCCGGATGAGGTCCACGTTGGCGACCGGGTACACCCCTGCGGCCGAGCGTGTCACGTACGACAATCCCGATCCGGCCAGATCCGGGGCATTCGGAACGAAACGAAGCGACACGACGGCATTGGTGTCCACCCCGGCCGCCAGATCGATCAGGTTGGTGAACTCGGCGACACGGACGTCCATGACGATGCTCGTTCGGGCAACCGCGGAGATCTCCGGGAGGCGCTGGAAGAGGGTTACCGCATCAAGCTGCTCGGCAACGGCGTCGAGCAGACATCGCTGGCGGTCCATACGGAAGTAGTCCGAATCCTGCTGACGAACCCTCGCGTAGGCGAGGGCAGTGAGCCCATCGAAGTGGTAGTCACCCGGTGGGATCACGATGTCGCGCAGCGTTCCATCCGGCTGGACCTGGTTGGGATCGGAGACGCCCTTGACCACGGTGATCTCGACTCCGCCGAGGGCGTCGATGAGTTCAACGAACCCATCGAGTGCGACGAGCACCACCTTGTCGACCTCAAGGTCGAGGAGATTGCCGATGATTGCCTTGACGGCGTTGATGCCGGAGTTCGGGCCGCCCGGGAATAGCGCAGGGTTCGCCAGACCCTCGGCGTAGATGGTGTTGGCGAGCCCAGGCAAGCAGCCGCATCCCCACGCGTCGTGCGCCGGATGGTCGACAGGGATCGGCAACTGGCGCAGATTGCGGGGGACAGAGAACATCACCGCGCCGTCGCCGGCCGAATCCACGCTGACGACGATGATGGTATCGGTCCGAATCCCAACTCGGCCCCGCCCCGAGTCGCCACCGAGAAGCGCGATGGTGAGCCGGCCGTCATCTCCGGCGATCGGGTGGAATCCGGGTGCGGTGGTGGTCGTGGTGAGCGGAACGCCGGTCGTTGTGGTGACGGGGGCGGTGGTGGCCGTAGTCACGGTCTCTGGTGCGGTTGTCGCTGGTGGTTCGAACGGATCGGGGACGGTTGTTGCGAGTCGAGTGGGGCGTGTTGCCGGGGTGACGTCGGTCGTGGTTGGCGCCTGCGTCGTGCCGGGTGCCGCGGTGGTATCACCAAACCCGGGGTCGGCGGTGAAGTCGTAGGTGGCCAGGTCGTACAGCGCCATGTTGCGCCGTGCCGCCCATGCATGGGGGGCAACGACGATGACCGCCAGCATCGCCAGCACCACAGTTGTCGCCACGGGGCGCCACCGGCGGCGGAGGTCCGATCCGGCGGCAAGTCGGAACGCATCGACGATCGTTGCCACCCGGAAGACCAGGACCGCGCCGTTCACTGCAAGCAACCCGAGCAGCAGGGCCGGATGCTCCAGGAAGGGTTCGGCAACCCGAATGGCGATGGCGATGTCGTTTGTGACGAAGAGTGCCGCGGCAAGCAGCCCGACCGGCAGCACGGAGAGGATCGAGACCGAAACGAGCGCCCACCCGGCGCGCCGGTACCCGAGATAGAGGTGTCCGGCCCCCGGGATCATCGCGGATAGCGATGCGGCGATCAGGGGCCGACGTGTGGGCCCCCGTTGGGGCTCGGTCGGTCCGGCGTCCGGCACGGTCACATTCTTATGACGCCGGGACTGCGGCCGCGAGTTCCCGGAGGAGGGATGCAATAGGAAGGACTACACCAGGCGACTGATACGCTGGCCGTCGTGAGTTCGATCTGGCTGCTTGCCCAAACCGTTCCCGACGAGATCGTCGAGCGCATCCCCGATGATCTGCGAGAGCGCGGGGCCGAAATCGTCGCCGAAGTGCAGGCGAACCCGGCACTGCTGGTCATCCTGGTGGTGATCGGGGTTGTGTCCGCGATGATCTTCTTCTGGGGCGTCGTCAAGCAGTTGTTCAAGGCGGCAATCTTCGCCGGCATCGCCAGCGCGGGAGCCTGGTACTGGTTCTTCAACATCAGATAGCGACCAGCTAAGAGCTGGTGGCCGATTCTGTCCTACGCCGGCGGCGATCTACCCTCCAGACCGTGAGGCCCATCGTCGTCATCGCCGAGAAGCTGGCCGAAGCCGGAGTCGCTGCACTCCGCGCCGATTGTGAGGTCGTGGAGGCCGTCGATGTTCCCCGTGCGGAGCTCCTCGAGGCAGTCGGTCCGGCCTCCGGCCTGGTGGTGCGTTCCGCTACGCAGGTCGACGCCGAACTCCTCGGCGTCGCCCCTAACCTCAGGGTCGTCGGTCGGGCCGGCATCGGGGTCGACAACATCGATCTCGAGGCCGCAACCGCCGCCGGCGTGCTGGTGGTCAATGCTCCGACCGCGAATGCGATTTCGGCAGCTGAACACACGATGGCGTTGCTGCTCAGCCAGGCTCGGCGGATTCCTGAGGCCGACAGAACACTGCGGGACGGCGTCTGGGATCGGTCACGGTTCCGCGGGGTCGAGGTGCACGGCAAGACCCTTGGGCTCATCGGGTTGGGGCGGATCGGGACGCTCGTGGCGCAGCGAGCCCTCGCGTTCGGCATGCGGGTGGTTGCATACGATCCGTACGTCGGGGAGGACCGGGCCCGGCGGCTGGGCGTGGAATTCGCTGCCGAGATTGGCGACGTTCTCGGCGCCGCCGACTTCATCACGATCCACCTGCCGAAAACACGGGCGACCGAGGGGCTGATCGATGCTGCGGCACTGGCAGCCATGAAGCCCGGTGCCCGGATCGTCAACACCTCACGCGGCGGGATCGTCGACGAAGCGGCACTGGCCGAGTCGGTCCGCGACGGCCACGTTGCGGGAGCAGCCCTCGATGTGTTCTCCAGTGAGCCGCTGTCCGAGAGCCCGTTGTTCGATCTTCCCCAGGTTGTGCTGACACCACATCTGGGGGCCTCAACGGTCGAAGCCCAGGACAAGGCGGGAACCTCCGTTGCCGCCGCAGTCGCGGCAGCGTTGCGGGGCGAACTGGTTCCCAGTGCGGTCAACGTCGATTTCGCCGGTGAAGTCCACGACGACGTGCTTCCATTCCTTCCAGTCGCCCGGCATCTCGGCGCAACCTTTGCCGCCGTGGCAGGAGGGCTGCCCGGCCGCCTGGTGCTCCGGGTCGAGGGGCGCCTCTCGTCGCTCCCGTGTCGGCCGCTCGTTCTGGCGGCGCTCACCGGTGCGCTGTCGACGGTCTCCGATGCGGCGGTGTCGTTCGTCAACGCGCCCCATTTGGCCGCGTCCCACGGAATCAACGTCGTCGAGGAGTCCACCTCGGAGGTTGCCGACTATGTCACCGTTGTGCGGCTTCGGGGGGAGGTCGAAGGGCGGGAGCTGATGATCGCCGGGAGTGTTATCGGACGAAAAGGTCCGGTGCTGGTCGACGTCCTCGGCCACGAGATCGAGCTGCCCTTCAGCGAGCACATGGTGTTGCTGGTGAACGACGACGTCCCCGGCGTCATCGGAAGAGTCGGGAGCGCCTTGGGGTATGCCGGCGTCAACATCGCCAACATGGTCGTCGGCGAGTCATTCACCACCGGCGAGGCGCAAATGATGGGCCTCAATCTGGAGCGCGGCCTGACCGAGGATGAGGTCCGGACACTGCAGGACCTCGACGGGGTTCACCGGGCGTGGTGCCTCGACTTGACCTAGTGCCCCGTCACACACCCTTTGGCGGGTTCCCGCCGGCCGGGGACGCCCCCGGCTGTGTCCTCCACCTCGACGCATCTACTGATGCGCCTTCGTTGTGCGTCCTTGCCGGATGACGCCCCTGACTCGGCCTGACCCTCGCCAAGCGCATGAGACAGAGCGCCAGGAGCCCGCTGGGCAATACATGTCGCACATCTCGACGGCCAGTCATCACCACTTGCGGTGTCCTCGGTCCCACCATTCCTGCACGAGGAGTGGCGGAACCTGCGTTCTTGCGATTGGCGCGCCTGGCCGCCGATCAACGTGCCCGGCGGGCACGCCACATCGGCATTACTCAGCAGAGTCCTAGTGTCCCGTCACGCTCACGACCAGCCGAGTCCGACCAGCGCCCATCCCACTCCGAGTCCGTAGAGGCCGGCCACCACGTCGTCGGCGGTAATGCCGATCGCGCCGGGAAGCCGCTCGGCGGCGGCCACGCCGGGGGCCACCTTGAAGATGTCGAACAGGCGGGCCACGATCACCGCGGCCACCCACGCCCCGCCGCCGAGCCCGATGACGGCCACCAGTGTCCCGGCGGTCTCATCCATGCATATCCATCCGGGGTCCTCTCCGCCCTCGGCGAACGGTGCAGCCGACCACAGGGAGGCTGCGATTGCGGCCGCTGCCACCAGGCCGGTCACCCACCATGCTGCCCCGGCTGCCAGCAGGACGGCGCCGATCCCAGCTCCTAGAGCCGCTCCGAACGTGCCCGCCCCGGTGTCGCTCTTCCACAACAGACGCGGAATGAACCCCAGCCCGAAGGACGACGCAACCAGGCGGGGCATCGTCAGGACGAGGTGGACGCTTGGATGTTGACTCCGCCGGCTGTACCTCCGACGGTGACGGCCAGCAGTGGCGCGTCGGAGGGGAGTTGTTCGGGATCAGTCACAGAGACCGCAACGTCGCCGGCGGTGAGTTGCTCGGCTACCTCGACCCGCCAATCCGCCGGGACCTCGAGATTGACGCCGCCGGCCATGACCTGGATGTCGATCTCCGCTCCTTCGGGATGCAGGGCGGCGTCGCTGAGATCCAGGTTGATGCCACCGAGCATCGCCTTGGCGTGCAGCGACCGCAGGCCGGATGCCGTGCTGTGGAAGTCCCTGCCGCCCCAGATAGCGGCGAGCCGGACTTCGTCACCGTCTGCGTCGGTTGCACCTTGTTCGAATTGTTTGCCGACGAGGGCGCCGATTGCACGCAGGGCGCCGCTGATCGCGACGAACCAGATGAGTACCTTCAGGAACCGCTTCACGCTGCCTCTCCTCGGGCGCCTGCCGCCAGCGTAGATGGCGCGATGAGCCACCGAGTCCGAAGGTAGCCTTGCCGGTCATGCGCCCTGATGATCTTCCCAGGTTTTCCTCCGTCTCAGATCCGAATCTCCATCCCGACGGTGTACGCGTCGCATTCGTGGTCTCGACCATGAACCTCGACGACGATCGCTACGACCGCCAGGTCTGGCTGTGGGACGGCACCGAAGCGCGTCCATTCACCGCGGGCCCGGGTGACGGCCGGCCCCGGTGGTCGCCCGACGGGTCGCAGTTGGTGTTCCTCCGCTCCGGTACCGGCGAGGGCGACGTACCCCAGGTCGCCGTGATGCCCGCCGGCGGGGGTGAGGCATCGGTCGTCACGGAATTCCCGCTGGGGGCCACAGAAGCCGAGTGGTCGCCCGACGGGTCCCGGTTGGCGGTGGTCGGTGTTTCGTGGGCCGGAGAGTGGGCCGACCTCGAGGATGATGAGCGGAAGAAGCACCCACGGCGGATCACCCGATTCGGGTACCGCGCCGACAACCTCGGCTGGCTTCACGATCGGCGCTCCAACGTCTATCTGGTGACCCCGGCCGGTGGTGATCCCGTCGCGTTGACCGAAGGGGATGATTTCGATTCGGGCGTCTCCTGGCGGCCCGACGGCGGTGCTGTGGCGTTTCTCTCGGCCCGTCATGAAGACCGGGGGAAGGACTCCGGGAACCAGCCGTGGGAGGTTCCGGCTGCCGGCGGCGAGGCCGTTGCGCTCGCTGATGTCGGCATCTGGGGGAACGTGTCGTACCGGCCGGACGGTGTGGTCCACCTGCTTGGTCTGGATGACCGATGGGCCTGGCCGAGCACGGTCGGACTGTGGCGGATCGATGACGGGGTACCCGTGCCCGTCGCCACCGGGATCGACCGCAGCCTGACCTCGGGGCATCCCCCGGCGACGCCACCCGGGCCGCAGTGGCTGGCGAGCGGTGGATGCTTCACCGTCCTCGAAGACTCGGGGCGGCTCGAGGTCGCCTCGATTTCGCCGGAGGGCGAGCTGAGCAGGGTGCTCGGTGGCGACCGCCTCATCCATGGCATCTCCTCGCGTTCCGATGGCTCGGCGTTTGCCTTTGCCACTACCTCCCCGACCGATCCCGGCGAGCTCTGGTGGTGGGAGGGGGGTGAGGAACGCGTGCTGACGTCGCTCAATGCCCCGGCGCGTGCCGAACTCAACCTGGTCGAGCCGGAGCACTTCCGGATCACCCGTGATGAAACCGAACTGGATGTGTGGGTGCTGCTCCCGCCGGGCGACGAGCCGGTTCCGGGCTTGCTCAACATTCACGGGGGCCCGGCCACCCAGTACGGATTCGGGTTCTTCGACGAGTTCCAGATGTATGCGTCGGCCGGATACGCGGTGGTGGCCTGCAACCCCCGCGGATCGAGCGGGAAGGGCCACGACTTCGTCCGGGTCCCGGTGGGCCGTTGGATGGAGGATCGTCCACCGGATCTCGAAGACGTCCTGGGGGCACTCGATGCGGCCCTGGAGCGGTACCCCCGGATCGATGCCGGTCGCCTCGGGATTATGGGCGGCTCCTATGGGGGCTTCATGACCACCCGGATCATCGCGGTCGATCACCGGTTCTCGAGTGCCGTCCCCGAGCGGGGCCTGTACTCCTTCACGTCGTTCCTGGGTACCTCCGACATCGGATTCCGCTTCCCGCAGATGTATCTCGGCGGGCTCGAAGTGGGGGAGTGGGACGCCGTGCACCGTGCCGGATCGCTCGCCCGAGCGCACGACATCACGACGCCCTGTCTCATCGTGCATTCGGAGACGGATCTGCGGTGCCCGGTCGAGCAGGCGGAGCAGCTGTTCACGATCCTCGCGGCTAATGGAGTCGAGGTGGAGATGCTGCGGTTCCCCGGTGGGAGCCACGAACTGTCGCGCTCCGGCAAGCCACGGCACCGCAAGGCCCGGTTCGAGGCGATCATCGAGTGGCACAACCGGCATCTGATCGGTGCAGCCGCCGATGTGACAACATAGACGGCCGTCGCAAGGAGCCACTGTGGGTCAGCAACCGAACATCCGCCTCGGGATGGAGGACCTCCCCCGTCCCGAAGCCCATCCGGCACCGCCGCAGCGGTGGAGCCCGGAGCGGCCCGGCGAACTCGGCTCGCCGGAGGCGGTGCCGTGGGGCGGAGCGTTCGGCACCCCCGGTCCCGACAGCGGGTGGGCCTTCGTGGTGCTCGCCGAGCGAGAGATCCCGGTTGTGGACGATGAGCATCGAGCTGATGTGGAGGCTGCCATTGCCGCCCTCATGGTTGCCCGGGCGTCCCGCTTCACCCGGGGTCCGGTCGGTGAGGACGCCGATGTCGCCGAACTGCTGCTCGGGTACCGCAGCGACGGCCTCCCGGCGGAAGTCGCCGAGCGTCTCGCCGGGTTTCGAACCCGAATGCTGCCCGGGTTCGCCCACTCCAAACATCTCGGCCGGGAACTGGTCGGTGCGATCGATCCTGCGGCGTTCGATCTGAGTGAGGACGAACTCCGCAGCCGGCTCGCAGCTGGGGAGCTGCTACCCACCTGATGAACGACCACCGCTTCGTGTCCCGCGCGCCGCTGCCGATGCCCGATGATGCGGTCCTGCCGCAGTATCACCTGCCGTGGTGCTTCGGTTGTGGTCCCGAGAACGAACACGGACTTGGTCTCGAGGCCCGGATCGAGGGTGACCTGGTGGTCGCCGATCTCGAATTCGCTCCCCGTTTCCAGGGCGGCCCCGGTGTCGTGCACGGTGGCGGGACGGCCGCCTTCTTCGATGACCTGATGGGTTTCGTTCCGGTTGCCCATCACATCCCTGCGGTGACCGCTCGGCTCGAAATGCACTATCGGCGCCCCATCCCACTGGGGATGACGGTGCGCGGCGAGGCCTGGCTGACCGAGCGAGAAGGACGCAAGCTCTGGGCCGAGGCGATCGGCAAGGATGCTGACGGTGAGGTCTACGTCGAAGCACGGGCGCTCTACCTGGCGGTCGGGGTGGAGCACTTCGTGAAGAACATATCCGAAATGCCGGACGAGCAGCGTGAGCGTCTCAGCCGGTATCGATCAGACGAGTACTACCCATGAAGATTGTTCGAATCAGAACCGAAGACGACGAGATCGCCTACGGCGGTGTCGAAGAAGAGGGGATTCGACTCCACCTCGGGACGCCGTTTGTTGCCTGGGAGCCGACGGAGACGATCGTGCCGTTCTCCGAGGCCCGGCTGCTCTCTCCGGTCTTCCCCACCAAGGTCGTGGCGGTCGGTCACAACTACGCCGATCATGCCGCCGAGATGGGCAGACCGCTACCCGAGGAGCCGCTCATCTTCCTGAAGCCCAGTACGACGGTGATCGGTCCCGGCCAGCCGATTGTCTTGCCACCGGACTCCGAGGAGGTCCACCACGAGGCCGAGCTGGCAGTGGTGGTCGGCACCGTGTCACGAAACGTTGCCGCAGAGGACGCCTCGGCTCACATCTTGGGGTACACGGCGGCCAACGATGTGACGGCACGCGACCTGCAGCGCAAGGATGTCCAGTTCACCCGCGGCAAGGGGTTTGACACCTTCTGCCCACTGGGGCCGGCCGTCGAGACCGAGATCGATCCGGCAGGGCTGATGGTGCGCTGCATCGTGAACGGTGATCTGCGCCAGGAAGGGACGACCGACGACATGGTGTTCGGCATCGGTGAACTGTTCGAGTTCGTCACCAGGGTGATGACGCTGCTCCCCGGGGACGTGATTCTCACCGGCACGCCCGCCGGGGTGGGTCCGATCGAGGCCGGGGACTTCGTCGAAGTCGAGATCGAGCGGGTGGGAGCCCTGCGGAACCTGGTGGTGGCCCGATGATGGTCCGCGTTCGCTTTGCGCCCAGCCCGACCGGGTTCCTGCACGTCGGTGGCGGGCGTTCTGCCCTCTATAACTGGCTGTTTGCCCGCCGGCACGGCGGCACCCTGATCCTGCGCTCAGACGACACCGACGTCGCCCGATCCACCGAGGAGTTCGCCGAGGACATCCTCGCCGGCATGCGGTGGCTGGGCCTCGACTGGGACGAGGGGATCGAGGTCGGGGGCCCGCACGGCTCATACCGCCAAAGCGAACGGCTCGACCGCTACCGCGAGGTTGCGGATGCGCTGCTGGACTCCGGCGATGCCTACGCGTGTTTCTGCACACCCGGGGAACTCGACGAACGGCGTTCTGCGGCCATGGCGGCAGGACGGCCTCCGGGATACGACGGGCGGTGCCGGACGATCGACCCGGAGGATGCCGCAGGCCGACGTCGCGATGGCGAAACCGCTTCGATTCGGCTTGCAGTGCCCCGCCCCGGGGCGACGGTGGTCCACGATCTGGTCCGCGGAGAGGTCACCTTCGAGCACGAGAGCATCGACGACTTCGTGATCGTCAGGTCCAGCGGGATGCCGACATATCACCTGGCCTCGTCGGTCGATGATGTCGACTACGGGATTACCCACGTGGTGCGGGGCGAGGATCTGCTGCCTTCGACTCCGAAGCACATGCTGATTGGAAGGGCAATGGGCGCCCCAGATCCGATCTATGCCCATCTGTCGTTGCTCCACGGACCCGACGGCCGCAAGCTGTCCAAGCGCCACGGGGACACCGCACTCAAGGCATACCGGGAGGCAGGCATCCTTGCCGATGCGATGGTCAACTACCTGGCGTTGCTCGGTTGGTCTCCGGGTGAGGATGAGACGATCGTTGCCCGTTCCGACATGATCGATCGATTCGATCTGGGCGACGTGTCCAAGAATCCGGCGATCTTTGACACCCAGAAGCTCGAGTGGATGAACGGCGTCTACCTGCGGGAGCTCTCGGCCGCCGACTTCTCCGAGGTGGCGCTGCCGTTCGTGGTGCGCTTTCTCGGTCGGGAACTAGACGACGACGAGGCAGCCGCGTTCGCCGAGATCGCCCCGCTGGTTCAGGAGCGGACGAAGCGTCTCGACGAGGTGGGATCCCAGGTTCGGTTCCTCTACGTGGACCGGGTCGAGTTCGACGAGGCCTCGTGGCAGAAGGTGATGACCAAGCCGGATGCCGGGGCGGCAGTGAGAACGGCCGCCGAGCGGCTTGCCGGTTTGGATGATTGGAGCATCGAATCCATCGAAGCAGCGCTGCGCGGCATGCTCGACGACCTCGAATTGTCGGCTCGTAAGGGCCTCCAGCCGTTGCGGGTCGCCCTCACCGGATCGCAGGTCAGCCCGCCGCTATTCGAGTCCATGGCGGTGCTGGGCCGGGACCGCACATTGCAGCGGATCGAGGCGGCCGCACTTCGGATCTGAGGCTTGCCTCGACCCGACCGCTTTCGTATCCTGGCCACCGCCCTTTCGGGGGTGGTGTAATTGGCAACACAGCGGGTTCTGGTCCCGTAATTGGGGGTTCGAGTCCTCCCCCCCGAGCCTGGTGGTTCCCCGGAACCGCACGGCCCCGTCGTCTAGCGGCCTAGGACGCTGGCCTCTCAAGCCAGTAACGCCAGTTCGAATCTGGTCGGGGCTACGAAGAACCCCCTGCTCTGCAGGGGGTTCTTGTGCGCCTGTGGCCCGG
>CAZEHO010000022.1:0-48260 GCA_964511945.1 uncultured Acidimicrobiia bacterium
GGTCCCACCATTCCCGCACGAGGAGTGGCGGAACCTGCGTCCTTGCGATTGGCGCCCCTGGCCGCCGATCAACGTGCCCGGCGGGCACGCCACATCGGCATTACTCAGCAGACTCCTAGTGCCCGGCGCTCGAGAAGTGAGCCCGATACAGCCGACCGAACTCCAGGTAGCTGTCGACACCCTCGGAGGCCAACCGGACTTCCTCGTCGGTCAGCTCCCGGACCGGTTTCGCCGGAGTGCCGACCGCAAGCGTGAACGGGGGCACCGACTTCCCAGGAGCAAGCACCGAGCCGGCGGCAACCCAGGCGCCCTCACCGACCTCTGAGCCGTTGAGGACGACGGCCCGAATGCCGATCAGGGCTCCGTCGCCGACGGTTGCCCCGTGCACGACCGCAGCGTGTCCGACTGTGACACGATTGCCGATGATGGCCGGGAACCCGTCATCGACGTGCACGACCGTGTTGTCCTGCAGATTCGTTTCGGAGCCGATCACGATCCGATCCAGCTCGGCTCTGCATACCACACCGAACATCACCACCGCCCGTTCCCCAGCGGTCACGTCACCGATCAGCGTGGCGGTTGGAGCGACAAATGCTGAATGCTCGATCCTGGGCTCGGCGAGGTTCATCTTCCGAACTCCTCTGTGGTGGCCGCCCCATCATGGCGGTTCTCCCGGACTCGCAGCGTCAGCGGCGCCGGCGCCGGCCCCCCGCCCGCCGCGACAGATCGACGGCGGATTTCATCTTGAGCTCAACCCGCTCGGGCTCGAAAGCGAGCAGGTCGCGCAGCCGCGGGTCGTTCGAGTACATCTTGGTGATCTCGTAGTGCAGGCCCGAGGCGCGCTGCAACCGCTGCACCTCTTCGACCTGATCCCACTCGACGAGAGTGACGACCAGGCCCGACTCGCCCGCCCTCGCTGTGCGACCGGACCGGTGGATAAAGCTCTTGTAGTCCGACGGCGGGTCGTAGTGAATGACCACATCCACATCTGAGATGTGAAGCCCGCGTGCAGCCACATTGGTTGCCACCAGCACCGGAAGCCGTCCGCGGGCGAAGTCCCCCAGCGTGCGTTCCCGGATCTGCTGGCGCAGATCGCCGTGAATTGCCCGAGCCCTGGTGCCTTCATCTGCAAGGTCCCGGGCGAGCCGGTCGGCGTTTCGTTTGGTCGCAACGAACACCAGCGTGCGCTGTGAGCTCTCTGCGATTGCGCCGACCACCTTTACCTTGTCCATGTAGTGCACCGCGAGGAAGCGGTGCTCCTGCTCCTCCGCCACCTCGGAATCCTGTTCGACGCCGTGCCGAACCGGATCGGTGAGGTACCGGGTCACCAGCGACCTGATCTGCCCATCGAGGGTGGCCGAGAACAGCATCGTCTGGTGCTCGCCGCCGATGAAGCTCATCACTCGATGCACCTGCGGGAGGAAGCCCATGTCGGCCATTTGGTCGGCTTCATCGAGTACCACGGCCGACACGTTACGCAGATCGAGATGCCGCCGTTCGGCAAGGTCGATGAGGCGCCCGGGCGTTGCGACCACGATGTCGACGCCGCCGTGCACTCGATCGATCTGACGGCGCATTGGGACGCCTCCGTAGACCGAGACGATGCGGAGCCCACGGGCGGCGGCAAGCGGCTCGAGATCACCGGTGACCTGGCGGCACAGCTCCCGGGTCGGCACGAGGATCACCGCCTGCGGGCCATCGGTCGCGGCCGGGCCACATCGTTCGATGAGCGGGATCCCGAACGCAAGTGTCTTTCCCGATCCGGTCTGGGCTTCGCCGCACACGTCGCGGCCCGCCAGAGCATCGGAGATGGTCAGCGTCTGCACCGGGAACGGCTCCACGAAACCGAGGCCGTCCAGAACCGCCACGAGATCGGAGGCCACCCCGAGGGCGGCGAAAGAAGTTGAGTGAGCGACGTCCGCGCTCGGACGGTCCATTGATGTATCCAATCGTCGAGGCTCAGCCCTCGAAACGTCGACCCTGTTGGGGAGTATCGGCGCCCGTCGGGCGCTGTGGGCGCTGTCGCCGGGCGCCACCGTACCAGGGCGGCTTCACTCGACCCGGTATGTGGTGCACTACGTGCCGGTCTGCACCGGATCGTGGGCCCGGATCGGCAGGCGGGTCCGCCACCGTCCATCGACCTCGTGGAACGCGGCGGCGACTGCGCCTGCGGTGGGAACGAGACCGATCTCACCGATGCCCTTCACCCCGTAGGGAGCACGCGGTTGTGGCACCTCGACGAGGATCACCTCGATCTCGGGCACGTCCTTCGGCCGCAGGATGCCCAATGAGCGCAACGTCCAGTTCGTCGGTCGCGCTTCGCCGTCCGTCGGGAAGTCCTCGGTGAGGGCGTACCCGAGCCCCATGTGAACCGCGCCCTCGACCTGGCCGCGGCAGAGCACCGGATTGATCGCTCGGCCGACGTCATGAGCGGCAACAACCTTCTCGATGTCACCGGTCTCACGATCTGCGATGACCAGCTGCGCGGCGTAGCCGAACGCAGAATGCAGCACCGGATTCTCGACGCCCTCGGACAAGGAGTTGGTCCAATCCACCCGGTACTCACCGAGGTAGTCCACGCCGACCTGTCGGCCGCCGGCGTCGGCTCGCCGGCAGGCATCGGCGACTGCGCCGGCCCCGAGCAGCGTGCCGCGGGATCCGGTGGTCTGACCGGCGCCAAGCTCCCGGCTGGTGTCGACGATCACCCGCACCTGCTCGGGATCCACGCCGAGTTCTTCAACCGCGACCTGCAGCGCCACCGTATGGATTCCCTGGCCCATCTCGGTCCAGCAATGGCGAACCTCAACCGAGCCGTCGCCCTCAAACCGCACAACGGCTCGTGAGATCTCCAGTGCGCCGTTGCCGAGTCCGGAGTTTTTCAGTGCCAGGCCGAGACCGACTGCTTTGCCTGCCGCTCTTGCCTCCTCATACGCCCCCAGTACGGCGTCGAGGCACTCCCGGGCGCCGGCGGACCCATCGTCCATGATCTGACCCGGGCCCCAGACGGCACCCGGCTCGATCACGTTGCGGCTGCGCATCTCCCACCCGGTGATGCCGACCTGCTCGGCCAGCCGGTCGAGGATCCCTTCGGTCGCAAACTGCGCCTGATTCGCCCCGAAGCCCCGAAACGCCCCGCACACCGGGTTGTTCGTGCGGGCCGCGATCGCCTCGACATCGATGTTGGGGAACACATACGGACCGCTCACGTGTCCGGCCGCCCGCTCCAGCACCTTCGACCCAACCGAGGCGTACGGCCCGGAGTCACCGAGCATGCGGGCGCGCAATGCGGTGAGCTTCCCATCGGCGTTGCACCCGGCCCACACCTCGATGCGGATCGGATGACGCTTGGCATGAAGACGGAGCGATTCCTCCCGGGAGAGTGTGCACTTGACGGGACGACGAAGCAGGTGGGCGGCGAGGGCCGTCTGGCCCTGGTTGGCCATGTCCTCCTTGCCGCCGAACGCACCGCCGTTCGATATCAGCTCAACGGTCACGCGCTCCGGCGGCAAGGCGAGAATCGATGCGATCTGGTTGCGATCGTCCCACACCCCCTGGCCGCCGCTGTACACGTGGAGTCGGCCGCCCTCCGTCGGGACTGCCAGCGTGGACTCCGGCTCCAAGAAGGCGTGCTCGACGCGCTGCGTCTCGAAAACCTCGTGCAGCGTGTGCGCCGAGGCGGCCAGCGCGGCGCCGACGTCCCCGCGTGCATAGCAGCTCTTCGACAGCACATTCCCATCGAGACCCCACACGGCGTCCTCGTCACTCTCGAGGGCTGCGGCCGGGTCCGTGAACGGTGCCAGCACGTCGTACTCCACCGCGACCAGGTCGGAGGCGGCCCGGGCTGCAGCCCGGGTCTCGGCCACGACTACCGCCAGCACATCCCCGAAAAAGGACGTCCTTCCTCCTTCCGGGATCAATACCGGCCAATCGATATCGAGAATGCCGACCCGCAACTCCCCGGGAATGTCGGCTGCGGTGAACACCGCGACGACGCCGTCGGCGCCCTCAGCTGAGGCGGTGTCGATGCATTTCACCTCAGCGCGAGCGTGGTCGGTGAACCGAAGTGCGGCATGCAGCATGCCCTCCGGACGGAGATCATCGACATAGCCGCGATCCCCGAGTGCCAGCTCACGCGCCTCGTACTTGGCGCCGCCCGACCCGATGCCGCCCGGAGGTGCCGGATCGAATTCCCGGCCTGCGGCGAGGTCCTCGATGGCGTCGAGGATCCTCACGTACCCGGTGCACCGGCAGAGATGCGCACCCAGATGCCGTGATGCCGTATCACGATCCAGTGACGAACCTCTCTGGTCCAACAATGCCTTGGTACGCACCAGGATCCCCGGCGTACAGAACCCGCACTGCAGGGCTCCATGGGCGGCAAATGCATCGGCGAGGCGGCCGCGCTCCTCCGCCTCGAAACCTTCGAGGGTGGTCACGGCCCTCCCGGCCACCTTGTCGAGTCCGGTCGAGCAACTCACCCTGGCCTTGCCGTCGATCAAGACCGTGCAGCATCCGCACTGCCCCGACGGCGAGCACCCATCCTTGGGAGAGGTGATGCCGAGTTCCTCCCGCAACGCAGCGAGCAGGTGCGGGTGGCCGGCTGCCACACTCACCGGCGCGCCGTTCAGGACGAACTGGACCCGCTCTCCGCTCGAACCGGGCTCACCGGTCACTCGACCCTCCCCACTCGTGAGTCGGCACAGTAACCGCAGCTCTTCCGCTGTTGTCGATCGCCACTAAGAAACCTTCCATCAGAGCGTCACCCGATCGATCGATAGGTTTATCATGTTGCGATACGGGACTGCACCAGGCGGGCCCATCTCAACGGAGGACAACAATGCCAACTGCGGTCGTCGCCATCGGCGGAAATTCGCTGGTCACGGATGCCAACCATGTCACGGTCCAGGATCAGTACGAGGCGGCGAAGACAACCGCCCTCCACATCGCCCGGATGATCGCCGACGGCTGGGACGTCGCCATCTCCCACGGCAACGGGCCCCAGGTCGGCTTCATCCTGCGCCGCTCCGAGATCGCGTCACACGAACTGCATGAGGTCCCGCTCGACGTCTGCGGTGCCGACACCCAGGGCGCCATCGGGTATGCCCTCCAACAGAATCTCCAGAACCACCTCCTCGATCTTGGAATCGACAAGCATGTGGTCACTGTCGTCACCCAGGTCGAAGTCGACGCTGCCGATCCCGCATTCGCCGACCCGTCCAAGCCGATCGGATCGTTCATGGACGAAGCGGCCGCAACCCGCCGTCGTGACGAAGAGGGCTGGAGCGTTCGCGAAGATGCCGGACGGGGATGGCGCAGGGTCGTTGCCTCTCCCCTTCCGAAGCAGATCGTGGAAGAACCGACGATCGCCGCGCTGCTCGAGGCAGGCACGGTCGTCGTCGCAGTCGGCGGCGGCGGCATTCCGGTCGTGGCGGGCGACGACGGTCACCTGAAGGGAACCGCTGCCGTCATCGACAAGGACCGGGCGTCATCACTGCTCGCCTCGAACATCGAAGCCGACCTGCTCCTGATCTCGACGGCCGTCGAGAAGGTCGCTCTCGATTTCGGCACGCCACAGCAGCGTGAAATCGACGAGATGAGCGCGGCGGAAGCTGCCGGGTACCTGGCCGAGGGCGTGCACTTCGCCGCCGGATCCATGGCACCCAAGGTCGAAGCCGCCATCGCCTATCTCGAGGCGGGCGGCACTCGCGTCATCATCACCGATCCGGCGAACATCTCGCGAGCCGTCAACGGCGAAACCGGAACGCACATCACACCGTAAAGGGACCTGTGACCCTGGCGGCGAGACCGCCTGGTGGCGTACTCCGTAGAGAACACGGAGGTGTCGTCGTGCGCCGCATTGCTCTGCTGCTTGCCGTTGGATTGATCATGGCTGCCTGTGGGGACGACGACGCCGCCCCCACCACCGAGCCGGTCGGCACTACGACTGTGCCCCCGACGACCACGACCGGGACTCCAACCACCGCCGCGCAGGTGACCACGACTACCGCAGCCACCACCACCTCGGCTGCGCCCTCGACAACTGCCGCAACCTCGACGACCCTCCCTGCTTCCACATCCAGCACGCTGCCGTATCCGACCTTTGGGGTTCCGGCCGTCGAGCACTGTGTGATCGACACCCAGGCGGCAGATCACCTCAACGTGCGCGAGGGCCCGAGCATCGACTACTCGATCGTGGGCGAACTGGCCCCCGACGCCACCGGGGTGACCGGAACCGGGCTGGCGGCCGAGGACGATCAGGAACGCGTATGGATCCAGATTGACCACGGTCTGGGGGACGCGTGGGTCGCGGGTTGGCACCTGACACCGGGTCCGTGTCGTGTCGGTAACCCGGGAACCGCCTGTGTGGTCGATACCACCTGCGACGACCGCCTGAACGTTCGGGTCGGGCCGGGTGTGGAGTTCAACCGCCTCGGCTCACTGCCCTTCAACGCATCAGAGGTCGTCCTGACCGGTGTTGCCGCAAACGACAGCAACGGGCGTGAGTGGTGGCAGATCGAATTCCGAGGCGAACTGGGCTGGGCCGCATCGTGGTTCCTCGACTCCGGGTCATGTGCCCCTTCGCCGGGACAACCGTGCCTCCTCCCGACCGGTCCGCCCGCCGCCGATTGTGAGAACGGCTGGACCACACCGGTTCCGGGATCGACCGACTGGAACGATGCACTGACGATGATCGGGGCCTACGGACCCGGAGCCCGGACAGATCCGGCTGCCTTCGTCGTCGACGTGATGCGCTACTGCGTGGGGCCCGAGGACGTCAACATCCTGGCACCGCGACCACCGGTGGAGCGCTGGTACATCGAGGGGTATTCAGAGGTCGATCCGACCTATCGGGGACGGTGGCTGGTGCGCCGCACCAACGTGGGATTCGGTCTCGCCTGGGTCGCGCCGTACGGAACAACCGGCTTCGGATCGGGGACGTGGGAGACGTGCGTGGATCCGTGCATGTCGGGACGGCCGCTCGCCGGTGAGTGGTGCGATGCCGGGTGCATCGACGACCCCTTTGAGATTCCCTGCACCGGAATCGCACCGGGGACCTGGGCACCTGGAGAATGCTTCGGTCTGCCCCCCGAGGTCCTCGGCTGCTTCGCCGGTCTCTAGCAACCGATGCGTTCTCGTCCGGCGATTGCCCTGGCCGGTGCGGTCGCCGTGCTGGCGGCCCTGAACATCGTCGGCAACCTGATCCTGCCCTCCTGGAGCTACGTACCGGTGAACCTCGCATGCGCAGTGCTCCTGATCGGTATCGCGCGACGCGGCGGCGCCGCGACAACGGACCTGGGACTGGAGCGCGATCGGGTGCGGCACGGCGTGATCATCGGGGTGGCCGCTGGTGGGATTCTCATCGCCGTCCTCCTCGTCGCCGTGGCGTTGCCGTGGACCCGTGAGTTCTTCGAGGATGAACGGGCCGCAGGCATCGGCGCCGCCGGACTCGCCTACCGGGTCGTAATCCGTATCCCGCTCGGCACCGCGATCCTTGAAGAGGTGGCGTTTCGCGGGGCCGTCCACGGACTGTGTCTCCGCATTTGGGGGTTTCGAGCCGCGGCGGCCGTCTCGGCAGTGCTTTTCGGGCTGTGGCACGTCATCCCGGCGATCGATGTCGCCGACGGCAACGCCGGGGTGGTTGGGATGGGCACCGCGATGATCGTGACCGGTGCCGTTGTGTCTACCGCACTCGCCGGGTTGGTCTTGACCTGGATCCGGCAGCGAGCCGAGAGTCTGGTGGCGCCGATCGTCGTACATGCCCTCGCGAACTCGGCGGCATTCACACTGGCCTGGACCGTGCTGCGCAACTGACCCGTGCGCTCACGCTCAGGTCCCCGGCTGATGTCTTCACCGGCCGCAGCCCGGAGGCAACAGACCGTCTGCTTCCACTACTGGCACACCGCGAACCAGGTCACCCGGCCGTCATATTCGAAGAACAGGGCCCTCGCCGTCATCACCTCGTTGCCGAAGGTCAACGACACCTCGGCCTCCCACCCGTTGACCTCGTAGGCCCCACTGGGCACTTCGATCGGCTTGGTCACGGGAACGATGTCACCGATCAGGCGGTATCGGAAAGGCGTCAGGCGGAAAGAGCACGGCTGTCTCGCCGGTTGGCGGCTGGGATCCGAAATCGAACCTGAGGCGCAGCGGTTCTACTTCGGCGAAGGCGCTCAGATCGACCCGGGCGGCTTCCAACCGGTCGCGGCCCCGGTCGACACCCGCCACACGTTGCCTCGGATCGCTTCCTCCACGACCGCCACCGGAATGTCGCCCGGGCCGCGGTGCACCGTGAGACCTTCCTGCACCCACCCGGAACCAACCGGTGATTCGCCACCGGTGAGGGTGTCAACGGGCACTCCAAGCGATAGCCCGAGATCGCGCGCGGTGTATTCGAGAGCGCCGGCGATGTCTCCCGAACCGACTTCGTTAGCGGCGTCGCGCGGCTCATCGGGAATCAGCTGCGGCGCGCGGGACACAGGCTCGGCCGCATCGATCGTGGCCTGCGCCTCGATGACACCCTTGCCCTGGCCCAGGAGATCCGCCAGACGATCGCCGATGAACGGTCTCGCCAAAGTCCCGGCACCGACGAGATCGACAACGGCCTTCAACCGGTCACTCCACCCGACCGCTTCCCCCATCTCATCGTGTCCGGCGATCAACTGCGTCAGCGCACCGCCCACGGAGTAGTCGGAGTACAGCCGGTAGCCGGTCAGGGTGGTTTCGGCCCAACCCGGACCATCGCATCGTGCATCTGATTGCGCGCCTGGATCTCGGCGTTGGTGATGCTGATCGGCCGCTTCGTGAGCCCGCCACCACCGGCCCCCATCGGGCGCATCGCGGCGTGCGTCCTGGCGACGGGAATCCGCCAGTGCACACCCTGGTCGGTGTTGTAGAGGGCCCGAGTCGCCCGCCGCAGGTGACACAGAGCGATGTCCGCGCTCCGGTCCGTGAGTTCGAGCTGCTCTCGAGTCGCCGTGACCCGGTCTGAGGCAGCGAATCCGTCGAGGAGTTCCAGCGCCATACGTGCATTCATCGCCCGTCTCGTCTCCTGCATCACCCGGTGATGGATGACATTTGGCGTGTTGTGGAACTGAAGGTCCAGCATCGAGTCGAACACCTGCATCGACGCCGACGCGTCTCGTATGAGGCAGTGACGAATCCCGCATTGGGGACTCCCAGCGCTTCGACACCGTCGGGAACCCGACCGATGAACGCTCCCCTGGCATCGTCCCAGGCCAGGCCGACCGACATCCGGCCACCACCCTGGACTCCGAGTTCGACATCGATCGGTGCGACGAGTTCGGGATGGCCCGTCACGGCCGCAGCCGGGCTGCTCTCGGGAACGACGGCCACCTGCAGTGGTGCGTCGGCAGGAGCCTGAGGCAGCCGGCCCGGCTCTGACAGCGTCTTCCCGTCGGCTCCGAGCAACACGACTCGGAAACCCAAGACGACCCTCCCGGCGCTACTCCCGCTGCCTACTCCTCGTCGCCGTCGGCGGATAGGGCCGAATGTCCCAGCACATTCCGGATGATTCGCGTACCATCTCGTCAGGAGGTGGCGCAATGAGCGGTCGCTCCCGAACAGTCGGCCGAACTGTGGGGCGCTTCGCGCTGGGCATCCTCCTCTTCTGGGCTTTCACGCCGATCATCATCATCCTCGGCTTCCTGGGATGGGCGACCTTCGCCGCGAGCGGCGTCTGGCAGGTGGTGTTCGGTCTGTGCACGTTCCTGATGCTGCTTGCGATCGGTCGCTGGATCAGGAGCCTGCTCAAGCGGCGTGCCCGGGCAGGGGCCGAGAGTATGGAGAGAGCTTCGGCGGCGGCGTCGCCCCTGAGCTCAAGTTTCGGCGGGATCGAGGCGCAGGTCTAGGCGCTGGACCCCGCGGAACACGAGGCTGGGCACACGCGGCAGATCGTCGTTCGCCAGTTCGAACTCGGCAACGTGCGCAAGAAATCTCGTGAGAGCCGCCTCCATCTCAACCTTGGCGAGAGGTGCTCCCACGCAGTAGTGGACGCCGGCCCCGAACGAGATATGCGGGTTCTCTGTTCGGGACAGATCCAGCATCTCGGCATCCTCGAAGACCAACTCATCGCGATTCGCAGCTCCGAACAGCAAACCGACCTTGGAACCCCGCCGCAGTTCGGTTCCGTTCCAGTCCATGTCCTCGAGAACCCAGCGCTCAAACATTTGCAGCGGGGTGTCGAACCTGAGCAGTTCGTCGATGGCGGTCGTCTCCAGCGTGGGGTCCCGTCGCCACCGCTGATACGCCTCGGGATTACGCGCCAGGGCCAGGAGCGCGTTTCCGATGGCCTGCACCGTTGCTTCATGCCCGGCATTCAGCGTCAGGATGCACGTTGCCACCAATTCCTCGTCGGTCAGGACGTCTCCTTCGACCTCTGCCTGCACCAGGGCGGTAACCAGATCATCCTGCGGGTCCGACCGACGCAGATCGAGCAGGTCCTCGCAATATTCCGCAAACGCCTTCACGGCGTCCTCGGCCTCGGCACCCTCATCGGGTGAACAATCCGCATCGAACAACCGGACGATCGCATGTGACCAATCGACCAGTTGGGGTTGATCGGCGGCCGGCACCCCCATCATCTCGCTGATCATCGCCAGCGGGATGGGAGTTGCGTAGTCGGCGATTGCCTCCATCGAACCGCTCGGAACGACCCGACGGAGATTCTCCTCGGCGGCATCCTCCAATCGAGGCCGGTAGCTCTCCGAGGCCCTCCTGCCGAACGCTCCCTGGACGAGACGCCGGACCCTGGTGTGACGCGGCGGCTCCAGATCGATGAACGAGTCCCGGATCAGCCGCGTCCAGGTGGGGTATTGGGATGGGTAGATCCGGGCGAACACCTCGGCGTCGATGTCCTCCTCCGGAACGGCATGACGGACATCGCGCCCGAAGCGCCGATCGCGCAAGATCGCGCTGACGTCGGCGTGCCGTGCGAAGAACGTCATCCCCCAGTGATCATCGAAGAAAACCGGCGATCGTGCCCGCAGCGTCCGATACGTCAGATAGGGGTCGTCAACGAACTCGGCGGCGTATGCGTCGAACTGCGGCACGTTGTCTCCACTCGGGTGTTGGTGGATTCTCGCGGCCGGATGGGGGGAACCGCCACCACGCAGGACTAACCCCTTCAATCGGCCGGCCGGTTGCCGCATGCTGACCCCGGTCCACTCAGGAGTTCGTATGTGGGCGATCGTCGCCGTCACTCTCATCACCGTCGCGTTCGCGAGTCTGTCGTTCGTCAACCGCCGCCCCATCGCTGGATCCCTCGGGCTCCTTGCCGCAGCAGTGCCGTGGACGGTCCTCTGGGCGGGACCGATGACGTGTCGCGATCATGACCTCGAATGCGGTTTCGGAGTGCTCGTCGCGCTCGTCTATACCGCACCGGTCATTCTCGGGCTCGGCGCCGTCGCCGCGGTTGGCGCGTTTCGTCGCCGTCCGGCACCCTTCGGCGAGGTCGATCCGACCAACGAATAGCCACTCCCGCCGCAACAGAATCGGGACGCGACCGGATGCCCTGAGGGCGCCTCCCGCGAACTCGCATAGACTTCGACCGTCAACGTGCCTCAGGGTGCGTGATGGAAGGGACTCCAACTCCTCTGGGGGAGGGGAAAATGAAAAGCACGATGCGCCTGTTCGTGGCGCTGATCGCAGTCCTGGCACTGGTAGCCGGCGCCTGCGGAGACGATGACGGCGGCAGCGACGAAACGCTGAAGATCGCCTTTGTTCATGTCGGCCCGGTGGCCGACAAGGGCTGGTCGTGGGCTCACGACCAGGGCGCCCAGCACGTCGCGGCCAACATGGAGAATGTCGAGATCACCACCCTCGAGAGCATCCCCGAGGGCCCCGACTCGCAGAGGGTGTTCGAGGATCTGGCCGCCGACGGCAATCAGCTGATCTTCGGGACCTCCTTCGGGTACATGGATCCGATGCTCGCCGCGTCGGCCAACTACCCGGACACGGTGTTCATGCACGCCACCGGGTTCAAGACCGGCGAAGGGATGGGCAATTACTTCGGTGCAGCCGAAGAAGGCCGCTACCTGACCGGACTCGCCGCGGGTGCCGCCACCGAGACCGGGCTGATCGGCTACGTCGCCGCCTTCCCGATCCCGGAGGTCCTACGAGGGATCAACGCCTTCACGATCGGTGTTCGTGAAGTCAACCCGACGGCGGAAGTGCAGGTCGTGTGGACGTCGACCTGGTTCGACCCGCCGCTCGAGGGCGATGCCGCTCAAGCGCTGCTCGATGCGGGCGCCGACGTGATCGCGATGCACCAGGACTCCTCGGCTCCCGGGCAGGCCGCCGAGGCCGCCGGCGCCAAGTGGGCGGGGTACAACACCGACATGACGGAGTTCGCCCCCAACGCCTGGCTGACGGCACCCATTTGGGACTGGGGCCCGTTCTACCTGAAGACGGCCCAGGAGGTTCGCGAGGGCACCTGGGTGTCTGAGGCCTACTACGGGAACATGGCCGACGGCATGGTCGACATCGCGCCGTTCGGTCCATCGGTGTCCCAGGAGACCCAGGACCTGATCAATCAGCGGAAGCAGGAGATCATCGACGGGTCGTTCCAGATCTTCGCCGACCCGATCGTCGACCAGACTGGCGCCTCGCGCCCGCTGGGCGACATCTTCGGGATGGACTTCTTCGTGGAAGGTGTCATCGGCAGCCCCAGCGGCTGATCAACGCAGAAGCTCCGGGAGGAGACGAGGGCCCCGGTGCGGAACCGGGGCCTTCGTCGTTCTGGTGCCTCGACCGGAAACGTTTGCCGCGTTCAGATGCGGCTCAGGACGCCTCCGGCATCGTCGGTCAGGACGCGTCCTCAGCCCTCGACGCACGCATCCGAGTGCGCCTGCGGGACTGCGTCCTTGCCGGGCGACGCCCTGATCGCCGGCGACCATCACCAACGCCCCCGGCCAAGGCACTAGGGTTCCCGCCATGACTGAGGCGTCCGTCGAGGCGAACGGGTTGGCGCTCGCGCTGACCGGGGTTGACAAAGCCTTCTACGGCGTCAAGGCCAACGACGACGTTGACTTCGATTTGGCCTGGGGTGAGGTCCACGCACTCCTCGGCGAGAACGGTGCGGGCAAGTCCACGCTGTGTTCGATCATCGCCGGCCTCTACCGCCCCGATGCCGGCGAGATGCGCTTCGATGGGCACCCGGTGGCGTTCCGATCACCCAAGGACGCCCTCGGTGCCGGAATCGGCATGGTGTATCAGCATTTCCGGTTGGTCCAGAACCTGACGGTCGCCGAGAACCTGAACCTGGGTCACCCGGAACTCGGGATTCGAATCTCACAGCGCGAGTTGGAGGAGCAGGCCGAACACCTGGGCGACCGCTACGGCCTCGGCGTCGATCCCCGGGCCCGGATCTGGCAGCTGTCGGTTGGCGAACAGCAGCGGGTGGAGATCCTCAAGCTGCTCCACCGCAACGTGCGCGTGCTGATCCTTGATGAGCCGACCGCAGTGCTGACCCCGCAGGAGGGTGAGGCGCTGTTCAAGACAATGCGCCTCATGGCTTCGGAGGGTCGGGCCGTGGTCTTCGTTTCCCACAAGCTGCGGGAGGTGAAGGAGGTCTCCGACCGGGTCACCGTGCTTCGTGAAGGCAAGCGGGTCGGAGACATCGCCACTGCCGACGCCGAACCCCGCGACCTGGCACGCATGATGGTGGGCCGCGATCTCGAACTCGCCACGCGCGAGGCGGGGAAGGACCCGGGAGACCCGGTCCTCGAAGTCGAAGATCTGCGCGTTCCCGGCGACCGCGGCCTCGAAGCGGTCAAGGGCCTCTCCCTGACCGTGCGCCGCAACGAGATCGTCGGCATCGCCGGCGTTGCCGGAAACGGGCAACGCGAGCTGGCATATGGGCTAATGGGCCTCACGATCCCCACCGCCGGCTCGGTGAAGCTCGTAGGTGAGGACGTGACGGCAATGCCGGTCCTGGCAAGGATCCGCAGAGGCATCGCCTATGTGCCGCAGAGCCGTCTCGGCATGGGACTGGCTCCGGGACTCACCACCGACGAGAACCTCGCCCTCAAGTCGTACCGGCGCCCCCCGATGTCGAAAGGGCCGATGCTCATCCCGTCGGCCTTCCGTGAACATGCCGAAGATCTGATCGGCAAGTACGACATCCGCGGAGTGAGGGAGGGACTCCCCATCCGCCTCCTGTCGGGCGGCAACCTCCAGAAGGCGCTGATCGCTCGTGAGGTCAGCCAGGACCATCACGTGCTGATCGCCCGCTCCCCCACCCGCGGTCTGGACGTCGGAGCGACCGACGCCGTGCGCAAGTTGCTGCTGGCAGAGCGCGATGCCGGACTCGGAGTTCTGCTGATCTCAGAGGACCTCGACGAACTCCTCGCGCTCTCGGACCGCGTCCTGGTGATCTACGAAGGCGAGATCGTGGGGCAGATGCCGGCCGCCGATGCCACCCGGGAAGGGCTCGGGCTCCTCATGGCTGGTCACCGTGAGGAGGCCGGTGCATGATCCTGGGGCGCTGGACGTTCGAGCCACGGGGCCTGGCCTCCGGCCGGGTGCGGCTGATGATCCCGCTGGCGTCGGTATTCGCCGCCCTCATCGTGGGAGCGATCTTCCTGGCACTCACCGGGAGCAATCCCTTCACGGTGTACCAGAAGATGGTGGACACGGCCTTCGGGTCGCAACGCGGAATCAGCGAAACCCTCATCTCGGCCACTCCGCTGATCCTCACCGGCGTCGCCGCCGCGATCGCTTTCAGGATGCTGGTGTGGAATATCGGCGCAGAAGGCCAACTCCTCGCAGGAGCGATCTTCGCCGCGGGGCTGGGCATCTGGATGGGCGACGGCATGCCGGCTGCATTCGCCCTTCCTCTCGTCATCCTGGCCGGAGCGGCCGGCGGAGCGGTCTGGGCATCGCTGTCGGCAATACCGCGGGTCTACCTGGGCACCAACGAGATCATCACCACGCTGATGCTCAATTTTATTGCGATCAACCTGATGAACTACCTGGTCCTCGGGTCGTTCAGTCCGTGGCGTGATCCCGAATCGACGCAGTTCCCACAGGGCAGACCGATTCCCGACGGCGGTCGCATCCCGGAGTTCTTCTTCCGGCTCGATTACGGGCTGTTCATCGCGATCGCCGTGGCCATCGGCGCCTGGTACCTGATCACCCGAACCCGGTGGGGCTTCGAGGTCCGCGTCGTCGGCGATTCCGCCCCGACCGCTCGCTACGCAGGGATCGGGGTCCCACGCAAGATCCTGGGTGTCTTCTTGCTCTCGGGTGCTGCGGCCGGATTGGCCGGCTCGCTGCTGGTCGCCGGGATCCTGGGAAAGATGGATCCCCGCTCACTCGAACTGGGACTCGGGTTCACCGGAATCATCGTGGCCGCGCTGGCGCGCCTCAATCCGATTGCCGTGATTCCCGTCGGCGTATTGATGGGGGCCCTCAACAATGCGGGCCCGGCTCTGCAGTCGATCCGTGTCCCCGCGGCAACGGTAACGATGCTGCAGGGCGCCATCCTCATCTTCGCCGTCGCCGGGGAGTTCTTCATCGCACATCGCGTGCGCCGGACCGACACACCGGAGACCAGTGCAAAGGACGAGGCCGCTTCTTCTCCTGAGGCCACGTCAGGCGCTGAGGCCGCGCCATCACCCGAGGAGGAGGGCGACGCATGAACGAGTCCGTGTGGGTCCTCACCATCTTTGCGGCCATCGGCCTCGGGACACCACTGGTGTTTGCCACCGTCGGAGAACTCATCACCCAGCGGGTCGGCATCCTGAACCTCGGCGTCCAGGGAATGATGCTGGTCGGAGCCGTGTCCGGATTCTGGGCTGTGTACAAGACGGGGAACCTGGTACTCGGCATCATCGTCGCGATGATCGCCGCGGCGGCGCTCTCCGTCATTCACGCCTGGGCGTCGATCACGCTGCGGGTCAGTCAGATCGTGTCGGGCCTGGCGCTGACCATCTTCGGAACGGGTCTGTCCACATTCATCGGGCGCTCCGGCAGTCCGGCCCTCGTCGGAACTCCGTCCCGGGAGAAGTTCGAGGCGCTCCTCGAGGGGGGCATGGCCGACTGGCCGATCGTGGGGCCGCTGGTCTTCGGTCACGACATCCTCGTCTACCTTTCCTGGGTGCTCGTCGCCGGCACCTCGTTCTTCCTGTTCCGGACCCGGATGGGACTCACCCTCCGGTCGGTCGGTGAGGACCCTGCCAGCGCTGAGGCGGCGGGAATCGACGTCATCAAGGTCCGCTACCTCTACGTGATGGTCGGCGGGGCCCTGGCCGGTCTCGGTGGGGCCTACTACTCCCTCGTGCTGGTGCCGTCGTGGCAGGACGAACTGATCGGCCAGGCGGGATGGATCGCGATCGCACTGGTGATCTTGGCGTCCTGGCGCCCGTGGCGGGCACTGTTCGCCGCCTACCTGTTCGGAGCGGCTGGCCGAGTCAACTTCACGCTGCAGACTCTGGAGATCTCAGTGCCCTCCAACCTGCTGGCGATGATCCCGTTCGTGCTGGCGATCATCGCCATGATCCTCCTGACCAGCGGCAAGCGCGCCCGCCTGCTCGGCGCCCCGGCTGCCCTGGCAATGCCGTACTCGCGCGAAGAACGCTGACCGCCTCCCCGGAGACACCGGGGAGGCGGCACCCTACGGTCCGAGCTCGAGATCCCCGCGCACCTCGTCTGCCTGGTCTGCCGCCGCCCGGGCCCGCTCCGCCGCTGCCGCCGCCGTTTCCGCTTCGGCCGATCCGGGTGCAGCGGCGTCGGCCTGGCGGGCGTATTGCTCGGCGGCAGTGGCCGCCTCGAGAGCTCGCTCCGCTTCCTCCCAGCACGCGACGACGTCTCGGTCCCACGCCTCGAAATCGAAGTTGGTGAGGTCCGCCGCCGGATCGTCGAGGAGAGCGAACCCGGCTTCCATCGACTCGCAGGCCGGGATTGCGAGAGCCAGGGCCGTCTCGGCGTCGGCTGCGGCGGTCTCGGCACGGGCAGCGAGATCGGCCGGATCACCCGTCCCGGCGTCCTGGTCGACCAAAGCCGACGGATCGAGCGGAGACCCGTACCGGCTCAGGCCGCCGTGGGTGGCGAACCAGACGGAGCCGTCGGAGGCTGCGGCGAGGTCGTTGATCTGCCAGGCGCTCGGCCCGCCAAGCGGATCGAGGACGGTCCACGTAGAGCCGTCGTAGCTGCCGATCCCACCGGAGGTTGCCGCCCAGATGGCACCCGAAGCGTCGGCCGTGATCCCGGCCGCCTGGCCAAACCCGAACTCTCCACGATTGAACCCACTCCAGTATTCGGCCGCGCCGTTGACGTGGGCGAACCCGCTGATGTTGTAGAACCACTTGGTCCCGTCGGGACCGAACCACACGCCGCCGGTGTCGAACGCCCACTGCCCGTCTGTGACCTGAGGATGCTCGTTCCAGCCGCCGCCGGTCCACGAATAGTGGCCGTTGTCGCTCCCGAGCCATACCGTGCCATCCGGTCCTTCTGAGAGCAGGCCCAGTCCCCAGCCCTCTGGCAGCGGAGGATTCGGAACCTCCTGCCACGCCCCTCCGATCATCCGGATCACGACGGGTGGCCAGCTGTTCGATGCCCACACATCACCGTCCGAAGTCGCCAGGACAGATACGACGCCGTCATCGGCCCGGTACGACTGACGCCACCGGGTCCCATCGAACTGATAGACACCCTCGAAGATGCTTGCCAGCCACATGGAACCGTCGGGTCCCGGTTCGAGGAAACAGGGACAGAACATGTCCCAGAAGTCCCAGTCGGTCCCGTCGAAGCGTCCAACCGCCTCGGGGAACACCGCCCAAATCGCCCCGTCGGCGGCCTCGGCGACCGACCACACCCGGTTCTCGGGGATATCAGAAGGGACCCACAGCGTGGTCCAGCCACCATCGCCGAACGAGGAAACGGCTCCGTCGAAGCCGGCAAACCACAGAGTGCCGTCGGGACCGGCGACGATGTCGGTCACATTGAGACCGAACGGAAGGAAGCTCTCGGGCCAGAACTCGCTGACCCCGTCGTCCCCCACCCGGGTTACGTTGTCGCCCGAGGCGTACCAGATCCAGGTGTCGTCGACGCCGATGACGTCCGGCCCGAAGAAGGTGTCGTCCGGCAGCGGAACGGCTTGGAACCCACCGTCGACGAGGTGCAGCAATCCGGCTTCCACGGCCATCACGTACAGCGATCCGTCCGCCGCCACGAAGAGATCGTTGATGCCGCCGTCTTCACCGATCACGTCGGCTCCGAACGTCTCCGCCACTCCGTCCTCGATACGGGTGAGTGAACTGGCACCGAGCCACACCACTCCGTCGGGCGTTGCCACCAGATCGGCGCCTCCACTCCCCCACAGCTCCTGAGGAATCTCGACCGCCGAGAACCCGGTGGGTCCGCCGGTGACCAGGCCCTGATCCGTTGCCGCCCAGACCGTCCCATCCGGCGTTGCGGTTAGCGCCAACACCGCGTCACTGGGAAGACCGTCTGCGGTGGTGAAGTAGCTCCAGCGCTCCCCATCGAAGCGGCCGATCCCGGCGTCGATCGACCCGACCCACACTGCGCCGTCGGGAGTAGTGGCTACGGCAGTCAGCTGATTGCCGGGAGCGCCGTGCTCGGAGCGGAGCTCGGCATACTCACCCGTCGCGACGTCCCACCGCACCAGGCCACCGAGACCGGCAGCCCACAACATCCCGTCGACGTCGAACGCGATCTCCTGTACCCAATTGGGATTGGTCCACGACCTCCAGCCGTCATGCACCACGGGGAATCCCGCCGGCTCAGGTGGGAGCGTGGTAGTGGTCGTCGTCGTCGCCGTCGTCGTTGTCGACTCAGGAGGCGCGGTGGTCGTGCTCGCGGGCGCCTCCGTCGTCGTCGGCGCGGCCGTCGTCGACAAAATGGTGGTCGTCGTGCCGGACGTCGTCGACGACGACTCATCCGGGGTCGACTCAGAAGAACTGCAGGCGGCAATCAACAATGAGACCGCAACGATCACGCTGAAGCGGCGCCGGAACATGGACGGACCTCCTCGAGGACACCCCCAGTGTCGTCGAAAGAAGCCCGTCTGTCCTAAGGTCGGAGGTCCCTATTCCCCTGCGGCGGCTCCAACCAGCCAATCGTCGAGATCATCGGAGATCTCGATGCCGCCTGCGAGCACGCCCTCACGGTTGTCGAGGCGCCGCGACCCGGGAAGCCGGGTTCCCGGCTGTGTTTCGATTGCCGCAAGCAGATCCTCGATCCGATCGAGGTAGGCATCGCCGCTGAAGGGTCCCGGAGCGAATGCCAGCACGAACTGCCCGACGCGGGGAGGACCGCCGCTGTCGGTGAAAAACGAACTCGCCTCGTAGCCGAAGTGGGCTCCGGTGAGCGCTGCTGCCAGCAACTCGACGGCGAGCACCAGCGCCGCTCCCTTGGCATCCCCCATCGGAATCATCGAGCCGGCCAGAGCCGCGTCGGCGTCGGTGGTGGCGTTGCCCTCGGCGTCCAGCGCCCACCCTTCGGGGATCGGCCTCCCCTCCTTGGAGGCGAGCATGATCTTGCCGCGCGCCTGCTTTGACAGCGACAGGTCGATAACCAGAGACGGAGCACCACGGCGAGGGAATCCGAGCGCGATCGGGTTGGTGCCGAACACCTTGACGTTGCCGCCCCAGGGCGCGATCGCGGCCGGCGAATTGCCGAACACCAGACCGATCAGGCCGGCGTCGGCGAGCCGCTCGACATGGTGCCCGGCGACCCCGAAGTGGTGCGAGTTCGTCACCGCAATGGCTGCGACGGGAGACGTGGCCGTCATCTCGACGAGGGTCTCGACGGCGACATCGAACGCCGGGTAGGCGAATCCATCGGCAGCATCGATCCGGGCCGCTGCCTCCCCGAGACGGGTCAACTGCGGCTCTGCCCGCCCGACGACCTTGCCGCTGCGAAGCTGGGCGCAGTACGACTGCATCCGGGCCAGACCGTGCGACGGCAGCCCATCGAGCTCGGCCTTGATCAGCGCCCGTGCCACCGAGCGGGCCACCTCAGGCGCCGCACCGGCGTGCTCGAGGGCCCGAACGGCCAGGCCCTCGTAGTGAGTAGTGGGTTTCGGGCTCATGCGCTCTGGTAGAGCTTGGTGAGGATGAATTCCTGGTGCCCGAGCGCTTCGGCGGCGGTCATCCGGCCGTTGCAGGTACGTACCACCATGTCGATCAGCGCATCACCGGCTTCATCCAGGTTCATCTCACGCCGCAGCAACCCGGAGACGTCGAGGTCGACGTGCTCGCCCATGACCACCGCCGTCGTGGGATTCGCCGTGATCTTGAGCACGGGCACGATCGGGTTGCCGATGATGTTGCCCTGCCCCGTCGTGAACAGATGCAGCGGGAACCCGGCTGCCGCCTGCAAGGTCACGCACTCCGCTGCGGCCGACGACGTATCCATGAAGTAGAGCCCGGGGCCCTTGGCGGGCGCCTGGGCCGGCTCCAGGACGTCGATGTAGTTGGTCTCCTTGCCGATCTTCTGGAGATTCCCGAAGGCCTTCTCTTCGATCGTGGTCAGGCCACCGGCAATGTTGCCCTTGGTCGGCTGGCTCTCCGACAGATCGTCGGTCTTGTGCCGCATGATCATGTCGTTGTACGCGTTCCACGTAGCCAGGAACTTGTCCCTGACCTCGGGGGTCGCCGCACGATCGGCGGCCACGAGCTCGGCGCCGGTGATCTCCGACGTCTCACCGAAACAGGTGTACTGACCGAGCGGAGTGAGCTTGTCGATCAGATTGCCGACGGTGGGATTCGAGCCGAGACCCGATGTCGTGTCTGACTCGCCGCACTTGGCGGCGATCCAGATCTCGGACAACGGGATCTCCTCGCGCTGAAGTTCAGTCGCCCAATGGACGAACTCCTTTGCCTTGTGGGATGCCTGGCGAGCCGTCTCCAGTTCGCCCTGACCCTCGATCGAGAATCCGGCGACCGGCTTGCCGGTGGCAGCGATGCCGTCGACCACTCGCTGGGTCCAACCGGGCTCGATTCCGATGACGACCGCTGCTGCGACGTTCGGGTTGGCACCGGTACCGATCAGCGTCTGGAAGGTGAGTTCGAGGTCGGCACCGAACTGCAGCCTGCCGTAGGCATGCGGCAGGGCAAGGGTCCCCTGGATGTTCGAAACGACCTTCTCGGCACACGAGTTCGAGATGTCGTCGATGGGGAGGACGATGACGTGGTTGCGGATACCGACGCGGCCGTTCTCGCGGCGGTATGCCATCACGTTGCGGGGTTCAACCATGTGTATCGCTCCTTACCACTTCTTGGTCTTGAGGTTGTGCACGTGGATGTGCCCGCCGCGCGAGCACGGAGCCACGATTCGTCCAATGTCGTGGCCGTACTTGATCACGGTGTCGCCCTCGGAGACGTCCGTCATGGCGATCTTGTGCCCAAGCGGGATGGGATCGAGCGAGGTGATGGAGATGGTTTCGTCGGTGTCCATCACCCAGCAGGTCAACTCCCGACCTGCCTCGATTCCCTCAACCACAGCGACACCGACCGTGTCGCTGCGATCGTGAACGATGATTTCCGGCGTCATGGAGACCCCAATCCTGTCAGCAGGTTCGTGTGGTGCCCGGCTCGAGGAGAGTCGGGCGAGGCGGCGGAACTCGCCCCGCCGCACCTCAGTGCCCATTGTGGCAGACGCCGGAACGCTTCCCGGGGGCACATGCCGTGAGGCCGAGCAGTCAAATCGTGCGCTCAATCGTCGGGTTTCCGACACCGATAAGAGAAACGACGGCAGATGCGGGAGACCGACCCTATGCTTCCGCCAACCAGGACAGATAGCGCTCGATGTCGACAAGATCTGTGCTCCGGAGGGTGTGGCGCCTGGCAGCGGGCTTTGTGCTCCTCGCCGCCGTCATGCTGCCTGCGCCCGCCCTCGCCGAGTCCTCGAGCAGGATCATCAACTCGGGGATCGGCCTCTTCGACGGTGACCGTGGTGACTGGTATCTCCGCGACTCGGACGGCCAAACTGCAGCGTTCCCATTCGGCGAGGCGGGAGACATTCCGATCGTGGGCGATTGGGACGGCGACGGGGTGGACACCCCCGGCGTCTATGACCCCGATACCGGCTGGGTCACGCTGCGCAACTGGATCGAGGATCCACCGCCACCCCGCGTCTACCGGACGCACGGCGGCTGGCTCGATCTGATCGGAATCAAGGCCGAGTTCACACTCGATGTCGTCCACCGGCTGCCCCCCGGCGGGACCCCGGTGGTGGCCGACCCCGACGGTGACGGGGTCGATGCCATTTCCATCGCCCTCGGCCGGCACCTCCATGTGATGAACGGCCTGCCGGGCAAGACGGCACCCGTCTTCGCCGTTGAGACGGCCCTCGAAATGCCAGCCAACGCCCGGGGTGCGATCGCCGGGGATTTCGACGGTGACGGAAACGATGAGTTTGCCGCCCGCCTCGGTGACCAACTCATTGGCCTCGGGGATGCGGCCGGCCTGGTGGATGTCGAGGTCGGTTTCGGCGTGCTGGTGAGCGGCGATTGGGATTCCGACGGCATCGAGACCCCGGGGGCGTATGACTCGCTCCGCGCCGAGTTTGCGTTCCTGCACGGCAGCTCCGGCGCCCCCGAGCGCCAATCGTTGGAGCTCGGCTCGACCGGGATGATGGGCGTTGCCGGTTCCTTCGGGTCGCTCAGCGGGGCCGACGATCCGCCGCCGCGCATGGTGGGTCTACCGGCGATGGAAATCGGAGATGAGGGCCGCTCGGTTGCGGTGCTCCAGGAGGAACTCCGCCGGCGCGGGCTCTACAGGGGTCCGATCGATGGCCGCTATGGCCTCGAGACCGGCTACGCGGTCGTGGCCTTCCACAAAGTACTCGACCTCGATCGGGTCTACGAATGGCGGCCGAGCGACACCGTGCGGCTCGGCGACTTCCAACTCCCCGACCTCCCGGTCCGGCCCGACGAACCAGACCGCGTCGAGGTCGATATCGGCAGACAGGTGCTTCTCGTATACGAGGACCACGAGGTCACGGCAATCGTCCCGGTCTCGACCGGCGGCAGCTACCTCTACTACAGCCCGCGCAACGATGCGGTGGTCGCAGCCGGCACCCCACGTGGTGACTTCACCCTGTTCCACATCGCCCGCGGCTGGCACTGCGACCCGCTGACCGGCTGGTGCATCTACAACCCGTGGTCATTCACGCCCTACTACGCCCTCCACGGGTACGGCAGCGTCCCCTCCTATCCGGCATCACACGGGTGTGTCCGGGTCACTACCTGGGATTCCGACATCCTCACCGACGAGTTCCTCTTCGTCGGCATCCCGATCCACATCTGGGATTTCTACGATCCATCGGACCCAGAGGTCTAGAAGCCCTCGCGGTCCGATGCGTTTCGCGTACGCTTGATGTCGAGGGCGGGCGTACTGCCGAACGCACGACGCGGCCGCTCCGAGTCATCCGATGATGACCACGCCCGCCCGGAAAGGGGTGGACATGGCCGTCATCACCATCTCGAGGGAGATCGGCAGCGACGGGACCGAGGTCGGACGTCTGCTCGCCGACGTTCTCGGCTACCGCTATGCCGACAAGTCGGTGATCGAGACGATCCTGCGTGAATACGGTTTCGCCGAGTTCGAGCGGGTCTACGACACCTCCCCGAGCTTCTGGGATCGTTTCGATGAGACGACATCACTGACGATCGACATGCTGCAGCGGGTCCAGCAGGCGCTCGCCGCCCACGGCGACGTGGTGCTCGTCGGACGGGGTGGGTTCGCCGTCCTGGCCGGGTTCGCCGATGTGGTTCACATCAGGGTGCAGGCGCCTTTCTCGATCAGGGCGCGGCGCATCATGCAGCTCGAGGGAATCACCGACCTGTCAGACGCCGAGTCCTACGTTCGGCACAACGACGCAGTCCGGGCCTCGTTCGTGGAAACCCACCACAGTGTGCGGTGGGATGATGCTCGAGCATTCCACCTCGTCGTGGACACCTCGCGCTTCCCGGTCGAGATCGCGGTACCCCTGCTCGCCCGTGCCATCGAGCGTCTCGACAAGGCCGAGGTCAGCGGTCCGCGGGTGATCGATGCGGTAGCCATCGACCCGGTGCTTGCCGAATACGTCTCTCAGGTCCTGGAGGGAGCGCCCGCCTAGGGGTTCATGCGATAGGCATCGCGCAGCGGCAGCACGCTGCCGCTCCAAATGCGCTCGAACCGCTCCGCGTCCGGTTCGGGCCGGCGGATCATCCGCACGCAGTACTCGGCCTGCTCCTTCGACGTCGTCGGCTTCCCGTGGAGCTGCACGGCGAATCGCGAGAAGTCCCTGATGAACGTGTCAAAGACCTGATCGACAAGATCTGGGTCGATCTCGTAGATCCTCGCGTTCTCCAAGAACAGCTGGCCGTAGACGATCAGGGTGAAGATCTCCCCGATTGCCAGCAGGAAGTCGACGTCGGTGGTCTGCGTGTCGTCGGGAGTCGCCGCCATGAGCATCTCCGCGAACGCCCCGATCTGCTCGGTGAACATGGCGACGTTGGGAAGATCCCAGCCGGCAAGAACGGGACGGAAGTCGTGAAACAGGATCTTCGAAAGGCCCCGGGTCGGGCCCTGATCGAAGAGAAAATCGTCGTTGGCCGCGTCGCTTCGCTGCGGGACCGGCTCGAGATCGGTCGCAGGGAGGAAGTAGTTGCGCATGAACTTGAGGATGAGGGCGATATTCACGTGCACCGTGCCCTCGAGCTTTGGCAGCGCCCTGATGTCGCGGGCCGCCATCTCGAAGTACATGTCCTTCTCGAACCCCTTGGCCGCGATTACGTCCCAGAGGTGGTTGATCACGTCCTCACCCTGGGTGGTGACCTTCATCTTCACAACGGGGTTGTAGAGGAGGTAGCGACGGTCGTTGGGCGTCGCCGACCGCATGTAGTCGGATGACCGGAGAGCCACCAGCTTCATCGCGACCAGGCGGGCGTAGGCATCGGTCATCAACGCCTTCACATGAGCGAAGTCGGTGACTGCCATGCCGTACAGCCGCCGGTTGGCGGCGTGGCTGATCGCCTCGTAAAGGGCATGGGTGCAGATCCCGATCGACGCCCACCCCAGATTGAACTTGCCGATATTCACCGTGTTGAGCGAGGCGTTCCAGGCCTCATCGCCCCGCAGCAGGATGTCGTCGGGGGTGACCACGTAGTCGGTGAGGTCGTACTCGGCGACGTAGTTCTGGCTGTGCACCACGTTCTGCACACAGGTGTATCCGTCGCGGGCCGGATCCGTCGCGAAGAACACGTATTCGCCCGTCTCCGGCATCACCGCAAATGTTGAGACGGTCGCCGCCTCATTGGCATTGCCGATGTAGTACTTGCGCCCGTTTGCCCGATAGGTGCCGTCGCCGGCCGGAGTCAGCTTCATGTCGGTTGAGTACAGGTCGGCACCGTGCTCCTTCTCGGAGAGTCCGAAAGCGAAGATTCCGCCGTTGTCCAGCAGCTGTGCGGTGCGCTGCTTCACGGCTTCGTTGCCGCTCATCCAGATCGGACCGAGGCCGAGCACCGAGACCTGCCACGTGTACCAATACTGCAGGCCGTAGAAGCCGAGAATCTCGCCGAACTCGCAGTTGCGCCAGGTATCCCACCGGGTGTCGTCGGCGCCGTAGGCGGCGGGGGTGCACATCGTGGCGAAGATCCGCTCGTCACGCACGAAGTCGAGGAAGTCCTGGTACCAGACCGCGGCGTGGTCGTCTTCCTTGACACGGGCCAAACCCTTGTTCTCGAAGAACTCGACCGTCTTACGCATGACCTCGCGAGAGCGCTCATCCGGATAGAAGCGGTCGAGGTTGCGGGGATCGAGCAGGACCATGGGTGTTTCCTCCGGCGTTGATCGGTCGACTGAAGGCTACGCGGCATGACCGTCACCAGCGGGAACTTCGGCGTGGTCGCTCAGGTCGATGCTCATCCGGATCCAGGCCGAAGGAGCGCCAGGACTATCCGGGCTTCTCCGCCCAGCACCTGACCCCTCCCCCGAGTGAGCCCGCAACCACCCCGCCGGGGGATGTGCAATCAGGCCCGATCAGCCACGATGGGATCAGATAACGGAGGACGAATTGGCACTCTTCATCCTGTGGCTGATCCTGGCGATCATCTCGTTGCCGCTGGCGATCATCGCCCTGCTGCTGTTCCCGATCGTGTGGTTGCTCAGCATCCCCTTCAAGCTGATCGGGATCTCGTTGCGGGGCATCTTCGAACTGCTCGAAGGCATCATCACGCTGCCGGGCCGTCTGCTCAAGGGCGGACGCACCGGTTGACCTGAACGGCCCGAAGCCGGCCGGTACGGTTCGCTCATCCCAGCCAGGAGAGCAACGTGGTCCGCCGGCTTCGCGGTCTGTTCATCATCACTCGAGCCCTGCTCCCAATCCTGCTTGTGATCGGGCTTGCCCTCGCCACCTGGTTGACGGCGCGGGCGGTCGTCAACTCGACCCAGGAGTACGGAAGCAGGCTGGCCACCCAGCTGGAAGGGATCGAGGCCGCCGTCAACGAGGCCAACGAGGGCCTCACCGCCATGACCGGGTTCGTGAACGCAACCGTCAATGCCGCCGACGAGATGTTCGGACGGGTCGCCGACTTGCGCGACAGTGTGAACATCCCGCTTCCCGAACTGGCGATCCCGGAGTTCGAGATCCCCATAATCGACGTCACCATCACCCTGCCCGAGATCAGTTTCGGAGGTGACCTCAACATCCCGATCCCCGGGATGGCGGCGGTCAAGGACCTCGCCGGCGATCTAGCCGATGCCGGACGCAGGGTCACCGACCCGCTGGTCAAGGTGGCGGCACTGGCCGACGTTCCCCCGCATCTGGAAGAGGCGGCGACCGACACCGCCACCTATGCAGGCGATGTCCACTCCTCGATGACGCTCTGGCTCCGGGTGATCCTCATCATGCTGCTCGGTGCAGCCGTTGTCTGGCTGGCATCAGCGGTCCGCCCGATCACCGATGAGCTGTCACGCGGCTGGGCGATGCTGCGCGGCAGGCAATCACCGGAACGCTCGATCAGCGATCTGGCACGCCGGGTCAGAGAACTGGAGAGGAAGGTCTCCGCCCTCTCCTGAGGCGGTACTGTCGGGGCATGGATCCAGTCGTGACCGTTGCGATCGAGGTGCCGCTGGTGGGCGACCAGCGGCGCAAGAACTGGGCCAAGGTCGTTGATTCCGTCGACCCCAACAAGGCTTCCGGTTGGGCCTACGAAGGTTCCTTCATCGCCACCGGCGGTATCCAGGACGTTGAGGCGCCGTGCGTCATCCTCGTCTACGGGGAGAGAGGTTCACGAGCCAATCCTCAGATCGAAGCACGGGTCTACGTCGCCAACACGGACGGAACACTCAGTCACCATGCAACTGCGACCGGTCGCGCCTGGGCTCGCACTCTGCGGGATCCGGTCGCCGAGTTGCTCGAAGAAGCTCCGGCGGCCGCACAACAGCGACCGTGGGATCCGATGCTAACGGCCTACTCCGACGAGGCGCTCAAACAGGAACTGACTCGCCGCCGGGCCGCTTCCTAGGCCGGTTCGACCACCCGGCCGCGAATCCGCGGGAATTTGGGTGGTGTATGGGCGTAGCAGCGGTCTGCCGGGTTGTACCTGCTGAGACGGGTGGAACAGGACGGTTCGGCGCAGCGGAGCACCCCATCATCCTTCGGCTGACGGCGTGACGTCGACATCGTGGCCATGACAACCCCCCTCCGGGTTATTTGTCCTACCAGGGTAGTGCAAATAGCCGGAGCGTCAACACCAACCGATACCGAGCAATGCGCCACCGGAATGCACAGAGTGGCGTCGCTCGGGGAGGGGGTGCTCCGATGAAGTTCGACCGATTCGCTCTGCTCGCGGTCGTCATCCTGCTGCTGGCTGCTGGTTGCGGCGACGATGACGCCGCTCCCACGACCAGCCAGGTGGCCACAACCGCCACAGCGCCGACCACAACCGCCGCTCCGGCGACCACCACGACCACATCGACGACCACAACGTCGACGACGACAACCACCACCACGACGGTGACGGCCACGACGGAGCCGCCGGGTGAGACGGTCAAGCTCAGCCCGCCGGACGCCGATGGCAACGTCACCGCAGTGGTGGATCCGATGGCACTGGCACCTTTGTCCGCCGCCTTCAACGACGACAACCCGGACGATCCCTTCTACCACCTGCACACGCAGCAGGAGGACGTGTTCGTCGGCATCGAGCTCTACACGCTCTACGGCAACGGGTGGACCGGCGAACTAGGTACGTTCCCGACCGACTGCGGGACCCATGGCATCTGCGTCTACTTCGACCCGGACGGAGTGGGGCCGGTGCCGGGCATGGGTCCCGGGGTCGGGACGATCACCATCAGCGGCCTTGAAGGCGACACCGTGGTCACCCTGGATGAGGTCGTGTTCCAGGATCCCGACGGGATGGAGTGCACGGTGGTCGGCCTGACGCTCGGCGGTTAGCCGGCGAGCGCCTCCATCGCAGTGCGGTCGACCAGCCGCCCGTGGCTCACGACGTGGACGGGCGGCTCGTGCGTCCGTAGTGCTTCGCGCACGTCGGGTTCGCCGAGCACCACCAGGTGAGCCGGAGCCCCGACCTCGAGACGCACGTCGGGCAGCCCCATGGAGGCCATCGCGTCCGTGGTCACCATGGAATAGAGACGCTCCATATCGGCGCGCGTCGTCATCCACAACAGATGGACCGCCAGGAAGGCCACCTCGAGCATGTTGTTGCGGCCGAGTGGGTAGTAGGCATCGGAGATGTCGTCCTGGCCGAGGCAGACCAGCACGCCCTCCTCCACCAGTTCCCGGACACGAGCATGCAGTGGGCCGGTGTGCGGATCGCTGACGATTCCCATGTCCGCAGCCCGGAGCAGCGCGGCGAGTTTCTGGAAGTACGGCTTCGGGTAGAGCGCCATCGCCCGCGCGTGATGAGCCAGCGAGCGCCCCTGCCAGCCCTGCCTGATGGTGCGAGTGGCCATCATCTCCAGCGTCCGGAGCCCCGGATCACCGGCGTCGTCTACCAGCATTGAGACGGGCGTATCGAACTCGGCGGCCAGGTCGAACACTTCGTCCACATGTGCTTGGGCATCTGCCTCGGTGTACTCGATCCAGGGGATGCCGCCGGCAACATCCGCACCGAGCTCCATGGCTTGTCGCATCAGGCCCGACGCACCCGGCTCCCGGGCCAGTCCGTCCTGGGCGAATGCCACCACCTGGACGTCGACGATGCCACGGAACTCCTCGCGAACGTCGATGAGTGCCGCGACGCCTTTCAGGCGCGCCTTGGCATCGACGTCGGCGAAGGCGCGGATGTGGGTGTTGCCGTGGAGCGCTGCGAGTGCAACGGCACGCCTCGCGTTCGGAATGATCCACGACCGGTCGTAATCGGCCTTGACCCGAGCCGCCAGCTCGATAGCCGTCATCGCCTTCCCCATGGTCTCACCGTGGTAATCGGCGAGTGCAGCCTCATCCATCTGATCGAGGGTGTACACCTTGCACAGGTGCAGGTGCGGATTGGCGAACGACTCGGTCACGAGCATCCCGCCGGCATCGATCTCGACTTCGGCATCCGCACCAAGAGACGGTTCGATCGCGGCAATCGCTCCGTCTGCGATCCCGATGTCCATGAGGTCGACCCAGGTGCGGGTCGCAGCCGATCTGACGATGATGTCCACGCTTTGCCCCTCTGGTCGATTCCGGATGAGGCTATCGAAGTGTGGCGGGAGCGGGAGACCGGGATACCCTCGGGATGCATCGACCGAGGGCACATCAATGCTGCGAAGGACCCATGCGGTGTTCGTTCCGGACCGAGTTTCGGTTACCGACGTCATCGCCCGCTTGCGCGGAGCTGAGGTCATCGTCGTGGACGTCGACAACACGCTGGTTCCCGACAAGGCCCCCAACGAGCACCTCCGGCAGCAGTTGGTGGCCGCTCGCGAAGCCGCAGCGAGGGCAGGGGCAGACCGGTTGGTTGCGGTCTCCAACGGTTCCCGGGATCGGGCGACGGTAGACGGCGTGGTCTGGCAGGTGAACAAGCCCTTCACGCGCAGGTCGCGACTCGGAATCACGCCGAACGACTCGGTGGTGGTCGTCGGCGATCGCATCCTGGTCGACGGACTGCTTGCATGGCGCTGGAACGCACCGATCTACCTTCGGCCGTGGAGTGCTGAGGTGTCGATCCCCCGATCGAGACCCATGCAGGCTCTGGCCGGCTGGGTGCAACGCCGCCTGTTCTTGAGTGTGCCCTATCAAGAGAGCGGTTCGGCACGGTGACCCGAATCCTGCTGCGCATGGAGACAACCACCGATCTCGCCCCTCAGTCGGCGATCCCGGGCATCACAGTCCGGCCATGGCAACCGGGTCCGGATCACGCCCGCATCCCGCGGATCTACGCCGCAGCGTTCGGCCGTGACCCGTGGCCGGATGATTGGGACTGCTTCGACGAGTTCGACCCCAACGGTGTCTTCGTCGCCGACGCCACAGACGGCCCGGCCGGATTCGTCATCAGCTTCGCCCGTGAGGATTTCGGGTACATCAGCGTCGTTGCCGTGGCTCCCGAATACCGACGGCGTGGGATCGCTTCGGCGCTGGTTGCCGCTGCCGCCGACTATCTCGCCGGGCTCGAACTCGCGACGGTGCGAATCGACGCCTACGAAGATTCCCCTGCTGCCGTGGCCACGTACCGGTCATTGGGGTTCGAGGTCTACGACCTGTGTGAGGACCCCGACGCCGAACCCCGGGGTACCGCTGAGGAGTGACTATGCCGTCTCGGCTTTGGCCGCCGAAGGAAGACCCTCGGCGTAGGTGGTTCGGAACAACGTGGTTCCGGTGGCGTCGATCCATGCCGCGGCGGCGGCTCCGGCCTCGGCGGCCGCCGGATGATCGAAACCGACCAGCGCGGCGAAGGTAAGGCGAGCCATGGTCAGCTCGGCTCCCTCGCTGATTCGCTCCCCTTCCTCGAGGGCAATCTCGAAGTGCGCGACGGCCTCGTCGAGGTTGCCGTCCACAGCCGCAAGAGCGCCTCTGGCCAGCGCGCCGATCGCAGTGCCGTAGCGCCCTGCCGGCATCGACTCGTTGAGAAGCTCCAGGGTCGTCAGCAGCCGGTCGCGGTCGCGCGCCCAGGCGGCGGAGTGCGCCAGAGTCCACAGACAGTCCGGCTTGAACGACTCGGTGGTCTGGTAGATCGCCTCAGCAAGCTCATACCCGTGATCGAAGTCGCCGAGAATCGCCTCGAGCGTGGCCTTGCCGAGATCGATCAGCGTGCGGAGTTGCGGATCCTGCTGGTCGTCCCACCACGACATCGCTTCCCTGGCACGCTCTGGAGCATCGGGATCTCCTCGCATCACCTCGATCCACTCGCGCCTCATCACCCACACCTGACGGAAGAACTCGGGGACGCCGTCGTGGTCGTACCGATCGACCAGCTCGATCGCGTCGTCGTATCGCCCCTCCTGGGTCATCGCCATCGACATCACATTCGCCGACTGGAACTCCCAGAACAGGTCGCCGACCCGTTGCGAGAGCGGCATGATCCGACGTTGTGCTTGGCGGGCGGCCCCGGGGTCGATTGTCTGCAGCACCACAGCCAGGTTGTTGAGCGACCGCAGTTGCAGCCAGGGAATGTCGTGTTCCTCGGCCAGGAGTGCGGCGCCCCGCAGCAGGAGCACGGACTCCTGGGTCCGGGCCTCGTTCCCGAGGGCCGTTCCCTTGGTCACGATGGCGTCGATCACGGTTGGCACCATGCCGCGCCGCTCCGCCGTCGGCAACGCCCGGTCACACGCAGCGATCGCCTCGTGACTCCTGCCGACCAGCATGTACGCCCGGCCGGTCTCGGCAAGGAATCGGACCCCCTCGTCTGACGGATCGTCTCCGATATCTTCCGCGATCGGCTCGAGCACCTCTACCGCCTCATCGGCCCGGAAGTTGCCTCCGAGGATCGAGCCAAGCAGGCGGCCGGTACGCAGGCGGCCATCCCGGTCACCGAGCGATTCGGTGTACGCCAGCGCCTTTCGTGCGAACTCGGCTGCCCGGTCGGTCTCGGCGAGCGCGCCGGCTGCGGCCGCAGCCCGCTCCCAGAACGGGGCCCGGGCGTCATCATCCGGAGCCATCTCCAGAGCTTGCTCGACCATCGCCAGCACCTGGGGATAGGCATGAAGATCGGCCGCCCGGTCGGCGGCGGCACCGAGTGCCTCGAGCGCACGCTCGAGCAATTGCTCCTTCTCGGCATCCGGCGCGGTTGCCTGCGCCGACTGGAGGTGTGAGGCAACGATGAGCGCCAGTTCGGGTTCGTCGAGCTCTTCGAAGTACCCGGCGACCTTGACGTGCGCCAGGTAGCGATCCTCCCGGCTGATCCGGCCGTAGGCGACCTCCTTTACCACCTCCTGGACGAAGTGGTACTGGCCGCGCTCCGGCGAACGAGGGTCGTCGTCCAGTTCGAAGAGCTCCTTGTCGACGAGCTCCATGACCGCGGTGGTGAGTTCATCGGCGGTCTCACCGCGAAGAGCCACGAGTCCGCTGATCGTGAAGGCCTGGCCGAGCACTGCGGCGTCCTGGACCAGACCGCGTTGCTTCGATGGCAGCCGGTCGATGCGGGCCCCGACCACCGCCTGCAGCGAATCGGGTACCGCAAGCCCCTCGAGCGAGCCCGTGACGCGGAACCGTTCACCTTCCCTGACGACGTCTCCAGACGCCAACAGCATGCGCACGAACTCGACCGCGTACAGCGGGATCCCGGCGGCGCGACGGACCAGTTCCGCCACGGCATCATCCGGCACCCCCGGGGCCATCCCGGTTACCAGCTCCACCATCGAATCGTCGGCCAGCGGGCTGAGCCGAATCGAAGCGGCCGCGTGGCGCCCGGAGCCCCAGCCGGGCTGGCGGTCGAGCAGATCCGGGCGGGCCAGGGTCACTACGAGGAGCGGGTGGTGCTGTGAGCGATCGAGCAGCTCGGTGATGAACTCGAGCGTCCCCTCGTCGGCCCAGTGCAAGTCCTCGAACACCAACACGGTCTGGTCGCGGTCGGCAACGTGCTGGAACAGCGTCCGCAACGCGGCAAACATCTCCGAGCGGTCGCCGGGCGGCATCTCATCAATGCCAAGCAATCCCCCGAGCCACGGTTCCACCCAACGCCGCTCGTCCTCATCGGGCACGTACTCGGCCAGGGCGGTACGGAGCTTCATACGGCTCTTCTGGGCCTCGTCCGTTTCAGCGATGCCGGCGCGCCGGCGCACCATCTCGGCGACCGACCACAGGGCGAGACCGTCGCCGTAGCTCGGGGACCGGCCCTGATGCCAGTAGGTGTCTTCCGGAAGCCCATCCACGTACTTGAAGAGCTCCCATGCGAGACGGCTCTTGCCGATTCCGGCTTCGCCGACAATCGACACCATTCGCGCCCGGCGGTCACGTCCCACCGCGTGGAGTTGATCCTTGAGGAGGCGCAGCTCGTCATCGCGTCCGACGAACGGCGGCTCGACCGTGTCGGCGCGGCGGCGCCCACCATGACCGGCGATCACCCGATCGGCCCGATACACCTCGACCGCTTCGGACTTGCCCTTCAAATCGTGCGTTCCGGCCGGCGAACACTCCACGACATGTCCGACCAGCTCGAATGTCGGAGCGCCGATGAACACCGTTCCCGGCTCGGCGATCGACTGCAGACGCGAAGCCGTGTTGACGAGGTCGCCGACGACGAGCCCCCGGTCGTTGCCCTCGGGGCCCACGGCGGTCTCCCCCGACAACACGCCGGCGCGCAGCCGCAGCTCGGGAATTCCCAATTCGGCGCCGAGGTCGGCAACGCCGTCGACCAGTTCGAGGGCGGCGCGGACCGCGCGCTCGGCATCATCCTCGTGGGCCGACACCGCGCCCCAGACGGCCATCACCGCATCCCCGATGAACTTGTCGACCGTCCCGGAGTAGCGCTCCACGATTCCCCGGGACCGCTCGAAGTACCGGGTGAGCATCCGTCGAACGTCTTCGGGATCCCTCCCTTCGGAGAAGGTGGTGAACCCGACGAGATCCGCAAACAGCACGGAGACGAACCGGCGCTCCGGGACAGGACGGGCCGGCTCGGCCGAGACCACGGCCTGCGCGGAGGCGGTTGGGCCGGCGGCGGCCACCGTCAGCCCGGTTCCGCATTCGGGACAGAACTTGTTGCCGGGCGGATTGACGTGTCCGCAGGTGGGACAGGCGACCTGGAGCGGGATTCCGCACTCAGCGCAGAACTTCTGGGTTGCCTCGACGGCCGCACCGCACGATTGACAGTTCATGACTCCCTCCGGCGCCGGAGCGTAGTGACCGATGGGCCGGAGTGCCGGGTTCCTGTTTCGCTACCCCGCAACGCCACACGCGACGGTGGCGACCGCCTCGGATTCCCCGCCGAACGCAACCCGCTGGTAGGTCGCCGCGAGCCGGATCTCGGCATCGGTCCGGACACCTTCGAAGGCGGGCATGGATCCGCCGACCTCCCGGCCTTGGGCGCCGTAGGTGGGACCGACATCGTTGCGCCACTTGGAGCTTCCGATCGTGATCCAGCGCACGTGCTCCTCACAGTCCGGGAAGGTCGCGGTGACCTCCGTCAACGCCGCGCCGACCCCTCCCCCGCCGTCATCCCCATGGCAGACGGCACACGAATCCTGGTAGATCTCCCGGCCTTCGGTGAAGGTGTCCGAGCCGTCGGCCACCCCAGCATTACCACCGCCGCAGGCTGCCGCCACCACTGCCAGGGCTGCGAAAAAGGCGACGAACGTGACCGCGCGTTTCACGGCACCACAGCGTAGACCCCTTCGGGACCGGCTCAGCCCGCCGGCTCGCAAGCTGGATCCTCGATCGGCGAAAGGGCCGTCACGACGGCGCGGTCGTCGTCGATGAATAGCTCGCCGGGGTAGCCGGGATCGAGACTGTCGGTGCGTCGGTCCGTCACCTCGACAACGGAAGCGACCCGCGGATCGGCCTCGGCCGGAGCCTGCCGATCATCCGGTACGTACACAACGACCGCTTCGATGAGCACGCCGTCCAACTGTGCCGCCGCCCACTCGGATTCCCAGTGGGTCCAGTAGCTCTGGCTGATATGGAACCCGCTGATCGGCGGCGACAGGCCGGCATTCACGGCCTCGAGGCGGCGGACCTGGATCTCAGGGGCATCGACGTAGGCGAATCGGGAGGCCTCCTGTTCACCGCTCGGCATCGGTGAGAACTCGATGGTGGGCACGCAGGCGGAATCGGTCCGGTACACCGCAATCGCCAGTCCACCGAGCCCATCGTCGAGGGCGACCGCCTCCGCCAACGGCACCGGCTGTGCCAACACGAGACCGGATAGGTTGCATCCGGCGACTTCGTCGCGGGTGCATGTCGCCGGCGCAGACGGTGTGGTGGCCTCGCTCGAGCTCGAGGAAGAAGAAGACGGCACGGGGTCGATGGAATCGGAGGCCGTCGGCGCCGTCACCGTACCGGAAGCACCGGTTCACGAGATCAGCGGTGAGTCATCTCCGCACCCCGCAAGCAGGAGTAGAGCAAGCACGCATGCCGCATGACGCCGCACAAAGCCAGTGTACGGATGCGCCGATCGTGCGGTGTGGTCAGCCGGTCGGCCCGAATCGGGCCCGGAGACGATCCCGGGCGGCTCGCGACATCTGCCACAGATCGGTCGTCGGCATCGCCGCATACGGCAGCGTCTGCTGGTACGGCGGAGGTCCGTACTCCGGCACGATCACCACCTCGCGCTCCGGCTCGACACGTCGGGCCGCCTCGATGGCAACGTCCCACCAACCCTCGAAGGAAGCCACATGACCTTCCCATTCGGGCGCGGCGGGATCGGGCACCTGGGGCCCCTCCTCGTGCCCGACTCTGGCGTCGAGGTGGATCATCCGCTCCGCTGCCTTCCGAATGATCTCCATTTCGTCGTCGAGGGGGCGCTCGGCGACAACCATCCAGTGGCTCAGATCGATAGCGAGACGGAGGTCCGGAAACTCATCGAGGACCCGGCTGGTCGCCCACGGTGTGAACAGGATGCGGCTCCGATGAGTCTCGTGGGCGACCGGGAACGGCAGCCCCGCCTCCAGCTCGACGGCTGCCCGGTAATACGCCGAGGCCTCCTCCGGCTCGAAACGATCGAGCCCGTCGTGTGCAATGACGTAGTGCGGGTCGAGTGGTGCCACCCGCTCGATCTGCTCGCGGAATGAACCGATGTGAGCATTCACGTCGGGACCGTCGGTCATGATCATCAGCGCCAGGTCGAGGCCTTGCTCGTCACAGCGCTCTGACAGTTCGGGGAGCGATCCGGTTCCCGGGTCGAAATCGAGCGCGATCAGGGCGAAAACGACGCCGTCCCACCCCTCACCGGCAATCGCCGGAATGGCGGTGGCGAAGGTGGCATGAGGCGCACCGCTGCCGACTGCCCCCCACATGGTCTTGAAGTGTCGGATCACCATGGCGCCGCAGGTTACGCAGCCGGGCATTGCTGTGCGCCGCGGCGGATCGCAGCGCCGGGTATCGTCCCGCCATCGACACGAGGTGGAGCGAACGATGCGGCCGAGTTGGGACGACTACTTCCTCGGATTGGTGGATCAGGTGGCGTCCCGAGCCACGTGCGACCGGGGGAAGTCGGGGTGCGTGGTGGTTCGGGACAAGCGGATCATCTGCACCGGATACGTCGGCTCACCGTCGGGTCTTCCGCATTGCGACGACGCCGGTCACCACCTGAAGCAGATGATCGACGAGGACGGCACTGCCCGCCAGCATTGCGTCCGCACGGTGCACGCCGAGCAGAACGCCATCGCTCAGGCGGCCCGCTACGGCCTGTCACTCGAAGGCACCACCCTCTATTGCTCGATGGAGCCGTGCAGGGTGTGCGCGATGCTCATCGCTTCCAGCGGGATCAGCCGGGTCATGGCACGGCGCCGCTACCACGCCGGTGCGGACACCCGTGAGATCCTCGCCGCAGCCGGCGTCATCCTCGAGGTCCTCGACGAATCCGTCGAGGAGTACGAGGGCCAATAGTCCGCCCGCCGCGGCTTGTGCTGTGTCTCATGACCCTGGCGAGGGGCGCCCCCGGCCGGCCTGAACCCGCCAAAAGGGTGTGTGACGGGGCCCTAACAGCTGGCGAAGCCACCCGTGCCGGTCCCGAACCCGGTGATCACCGCGCCCGGATTCGGCGGATCCGGTTGTGCACCCTGCAGACGGCCGGCGTTGTATCCCCAATCGAGGATCCGCCACACCGCAAAGAAGGGCTCCCACTCCGCGCCATTGGCTGCGAGGTCTGACCACCGCCACGCTGTGGTGACGCCGTGGGCGAACAGAATCGTCGCCGGGACGTTGGAAAAGACCTCTGCCCGCCAACCGTCGAAGATCGCCGCCCCGGAGCGGTCGGTGAAGATCGCCTGGAAACCTCCCCAGTTGACGATGCGCCACTGCTTTCCATCGCAGGCATCGGGATACCAACCCGTATCACCACTCGGAGCACCGAGACCGGCGATCAGCACATCGAGGGCTTGCTGCCAGGCGGTCCCGAAGGACACGTACCCGACACCGGTATCCGACGCCACCAGGAACGGGTACGTCCCGGCCAAGACCCTCTCGAGCACATCAAGGGTCTGCGGACCGGCGGAGCCGTCGACACCGAGCTGGAAGTCGGTCTGGAACCGCATCACCGCCGCCTGCGTGCCGGATCCGTAATCGCCATCGATCGGTCCGTCGTAGTACCCGGCGTCACGCAGATCCTCCTGGAGCTGCTCGACGTCTTCGCCCTCGTCATCGATCCGCAGCACACCGTCGTCGGACAGCGTGGTGCACTCCATCGGGCTGGCGATGGTGCACTCGACCTCGCCCTCGTAGAACATCGTTCCGGCGAGGAAGGCCTCGACTCCCGCCGTGAACGTGATCACACCATTCAGATCGAAGGTCTGCAGCGCCACCTCAATGCGCTCCACAGCACCAGGCCGCTTGGCCCGGTAGTCGGTCGTGTCCTGCAGCGCCTCATCAAGCGATGGGGTGTCGATGACGGCAGTGGCGGCCCACCCGTCGGCGGTCAGCGAATACAGGACGTCAGCCGCCGGGGCGAAGTCGCCGGACTGCATGTAGATCCAGGTCCGCAGCAGGATCTGGTCATCGCCGAGGCCCGTCACCGTCGTTTCGGCCGAATCCTGCTGGATTGCGGCGAGCAGGTCCATGTCTCCAGAGCCGGTCAGCGAGTTGATCGAGACCAAATACGTCTGCTGGTCGTCGACCCAGCGCATCTCCTGGAAGCCGGTGTCCTCGAAAGGATCCTCCAATGCCTGGCCTACCAGGTCGTGCATCGTGGTCACACCAGGGGTGGGATCCTCCGCAGCCGGCTCCGTGGTCGCGGCAGCGTCGGTTGTGGCCGGAGCCTGAGTCGTCGCCGGTGCGGCCGTGGTCGTCGGAGCACTGGTAGTCGTCGGAGCAGCAGTCGTACTGGTCGTGCTGCTCGGTTGTGTGACCACCGGCTCGGAGCCGGATCCGCTACAGGCAGCGGCGACGAGGACCAGCCCGAGGAACAAGGCGATCCGACGCGAAACGGGCATGGCAGAACCTCCGCTGCTGCGAGCTTGTCTCGAAGCTAGCAATCCCCGCAGGCGGCGGCCGCCTACCCGTAGATCGCTCGCAGGACGGCCATTGCCGAGGCAACCACCGCGGCATCGTCCCTCTGCTCGAATCGGCGGACGATCGATCCGGCGTTGAACCCCAGGACCTTTGCCGCCCGAATCGGGTCGGTCGGTCCGTGCCCGGTACATACGGTGCCTTCGTACCGTATGAGCCATGAGCGGCATCTGGCACCGCAAGGAGATGCCGGAGATCGTCGCCGAACCCGGTCTCACCCACGAGATCGAGGTGTATCGGGAAGGCTTCGCGACCTGGTCCGTCCGGGTGCGGGCTACCGACGGCGGCACCCGGCGATGCTGGGTAGCGGGCGTCACGGCAACCCACTGGGGTGGCATGGTGGCGGCTCGGCGGGTGGTGCGGCGCGCCACCAAGGATCTGACGCGCTATCGCTGCGACATCATCCGCCGGCTCGGGTGGTGCACCGGAGTCGGGTGCTGGCGCCACTGGTGGGTGCCGCGCTGGTGGTGAGCGGCGGTGCTACGTCACACGGCGTTGGTGAGGTTCGCCGGCGATCAGGGCGTCGCCCGGCAAGGACGCAGTCCCGCAGGCGCATTGGATGAAATGCGTCAAGGGCGAGGACGCAGCCGGAGGCGTCCTGAGCCGCATCTGAACCCGCCAAACGTCGTGTGACGCAGCACTAAGACGCCAGCACCGCACTGAGGATCGAGAGACGCTCGGGGACGGGCCGGTAGTACACCCACTTGCCCCGTTTCTCCCGCTCCACGAGACCGGCCTGATACAACACCTTGAGGTGGTGACTCACGGTGGGCTGGCTGAGCCCCATCGGCTCGACCAGATCGCAGGCGCAGGTCTCGTCGCGGGCGGCGAGCATGCTGAGCAATCGCAACCGTGCGGGGTCGCCCAGGATCTTGAACCAACCCGCCACCCTGGCGGCTTCATCCTCATCGAGTACCGATTCCATGACCGGCGCGCAGCATTCGGTGATGGTCTCCATCGTGACCACATCTTGGCACGAGACCGCGCTCACAGGATGCTTCCGGTGATCCAGCCCATTGCCAGCGCCCCGGCGACGAGCAACCCCAGCACCAGCCCGACCACCCGGCGGCGAGCGATGGTGAGCAGGCCCCCCACCGCGCCCAGGCTGGTCCCGGCGCCCGTCACCAGAAAGGCCATCGCAGGACCGAGGCCCATGCCGCCGTCGGTGAGCCCGGCGACGAGGGGGAGCGATGCCTCGGTGTTGACATAGGCCGGGACACCGAGCACCGCGGCCAGCGGCACCGCGGCAACGCCGTCACCACCCAGGTACCGCTCGATCTGCGACGTCGGAATCAGCTCGATGATGGCGTAACCGATCGTGGCGAAGATCAGGAAGAACCAGACCAGTCGGCGTCCGACGGTGACAAGCTCGCGTCCGAAATCGGCCAGCCGGAGCCGATCCAGGCGGCCGCGCAGTTCGGTGACGTGGGCGGCGCCGGGACCCAGAGCAACCTGGACCGGAGCGGGCCCGCAGCACGACTCTTCTTCTTCGGCAGCCATCCGTGCCTGACCCCTGAGCAGGCCGGCCCGCTCGATCACATGGGTGACGGCGCCGGCTGCGAGCCCGAGCAGGATCGTTCCGATGAAGAACACTAGGGCAAACGGCCATCCGAACAGACCGGCGGAGAGCACGAGCTCCGATGGACTGGTCAGAGGTGACGCCACCAGGAACGCAACGATCGGCGCCCATGGTGCCGAGGCCGCAAGACCGCCGAGCACCACGGCCATCGTCCCGCAGGAGCAGAACGGTGTCAGCGTCGCGAGGGCGACCGCCGCCACAACCGCGACGGCAGTGTGACGGTTGAGGAACGCCCGCAGTCTGTCGGCGCCGACATAGGTCGACACCGCCGCCGCGGCCAGGATGCTGATCAGGAGAAACGGCCAGTTGTGAACGATGGTCCCGACAACGTTGCCGGTAACACTGGAGATGAACTCACCCATGGTCATACCACCGCGGTGCAGCACGTCGGTCCAGGAACCGGAACCGCCGTCGGGCGGAACCGATCACTGAGGCGGAAGTCCGGGAGCCGGACCCGCCGCCGCTTACGGGCGGCCGTCAGCCGATCGGCCATCACGGCCTTGCCGAATTCGAGAGAGGGAATCATGGTGATACCTCATATTGACGCTTATCGATATGAACTGTATGACATATATCGATGTTTGTCAATACGTTATTCCCTGTCCCGGAGACCCCGGGCTCCGTCGAGTCGTCAGGCACCCATCGGCTTGCCGGTCTCGACCAGCGTCTTCAGACCGGAAATGATGTAGGGGAAGCCGTTGGTGAAGTCCTCGAGGGTCTTGCTGCCCTCCGGAGCGTCATACAACTCCACCTTGAGCAGCGTGGAACCGTCGGCGTCCTCGAGGAGCCACACCTCCCGCACCGGCCCCTCCGCCTCCAGTTCCGGGTCCCAGCGGGCATGGAACATCATCTCGAGCCGCTTCGGCTCATCGGCGGCGATCACCTCACCATCGGCGACCACCGTTCCGTCGGGGGCGGTGTATCGCAGCGGGCTCCCCGGCTCCCAGTCGGATTCGACCCGGGTGCCGTAGAAATACTGGACGGTCATATCACCGTCGGTCAACGCTTCCCAGACGGCGGCGACCTCACCATCGATGTACGCCGCGTACACGTGATTGGGCTTCATCTGCTTCGCTCTCCTCTCGACCTGAGCCTTGAGCGCAGCAATCGCTCCCACCCGTGGCTCTGCGAACTTGCCGATCCATCGGTCGTGGATCAGCCGAATCGGGACGGGGTTCAGGTAGTGATGCTTGAACCGGCCGACCTTCCGGGTCGAGATCAGCTGTGCCCCTTCGAGCACCCGCAGGTGATTCATCACCCCGAAGCGGGTCATCTCGGGAAGCCGCTCGCACAGTTGACCCAGCGTCTGACCGTCCTCGACAAAGAGCGCGTCGAGCAGCAGTCGCCGGCTCTCGTCGTTGATCGCGCCGAACACCTCATCCATGTCCGGCACAATAGGTGAGCAAATACTCACATATCAAATGGGAGCGATTACTCCTCCAGCCCGGCGAGCTCCTCGGGTGACATGCACTTGAGCGCCGCCGGGATGAACGCGGCTTCCATCTGGTCCCCGAGCGTCGGGTCCTCCGGCATCCCCAGCACGCCGGCCGTGAACATCTGGTTCACGATCTCGAGGTCCTTGACCTCTTCGGCAATGCACTCCGAAGCCTCCGGCGAGATCCCCTCCTCCACGAACTCTGCCGTGAGGAGCGCTGTCACGTCGATGCAGCCGATCGCAGAGTCGGCAAACACGGTGCGCTCGCCATCGGTCAATTGCGCCACCGCCTCTTCCGGGGTCCCTACGTCATTCGCGGTGACACCGATCTCGTTGAGCCGGTCGACACCGAAGTTGCCGACGATCTCCTCGGCGAAGCAGCGGGCCACCCCGGTGCCGGTCAAGGGGTTGTCCGGGTCGGCATCCTCGCTCAACGCCGTTGTCAGCGCTGCGATCAAGTCCTCCTCAGAGTCTCCCCCATTGCCGCACGCAGCCGTTGCGAGCGCCACCACCATCATCACTGCCATGAGCCGTCGCATCGTCGCCCTCCCGGGTGATCACGATGAGCGTATCGATGTCTCTTGCCAACAACCGTCCTACGGCGCAGGATGGGACGGTGCTGAACATCTCGTGCCCCACCTGCGGCGAACAGGACCGGATCTCGGGCGACCGTCGCGAGGGCGGTGTGGTCTGGCTCACCTGTGATGCGTGCGGCGCCGCGTGGGAACGCGACACCCGGCTGCGGTGCAGGCTGTGCGGCTCGGAGAATCTCGAATACACACCGAAGCCACTGTGGGAGAAGGGGCGGGGCGACCAGCACACCCCGGCCGGGAGATACGACGCCTACGCCTGTCACGGGTGCAGCGGATTCGATGTGACTTCGAGCAACCCCAGACCGGCCGATCGAGCCTGATCCGAGTTCGCCGCCACCACCGTTCGCCGGGCTACTCCCCGATCACCTTGACCAGAACACGCTTGCGGCGCCGGCCGTCGAACTCGCCGTAGAAGATCTGCTCCCAGGGACCGAAGTCGAGTTGCCCCTCGGTGATGGCGACCACGACCTCTCGCCCGAAGAGTTGGCGCTTGATGTGACCGTCGCCGTTGTCTTCTCCGGTCAGGTTGTGGTCGTAGCGGCTCAGCGGTTCATGGGGCACCAGGTCTTCGAGAAACCGTTCGAAATCACGATGCAGGCCCGGCTCGTCATCGTTGATGAAGACGCTCGCGGTGATGTGCATCGCGTTGACCAGCACGAGCCCCTCGGTGACGCCCGACTCGCGCACAACCTGGGCGACCTCCGGCGTGATGTTCACGTAGGCGCGACGCGTCGGCGTCTGGAACCACAACTCCTTGCGATGATTCTTCATCAGACCTTCCCTTCGTGAGATTGCTCAGGACTCGAGGAAGTCATCGACGCTGCGACGTTCATCCTCCGACAGGCCGAGCAGGGCTGCTTCGAGACGGGCCGCCACGTAGCTCATTTGCACCGCCCTGACGTACTGAACTCCGTCGTGCTCATCCGTCGCACGGACCAGGATCCCGACCAGGCTGCCGCCGGCGTCGACCACAGGACCGCCGCTCATTCCCGCTTCGGCGGCACCCTCGATGAACATCTCCACTCCCGGGTCGAAAGCGACCGTTCCCTCGACATCCCCGAGCTCCGCAAGGTGATCGACGGCGGCAGCCGCCTCGTCATCATCGAGCACCCTGCCGACCGACATGGTGAGTTCGCCGGTGGCATTCGGGTATCCCAGCATGAGCACGAGATCACCGGGGGCGGCGGTCGACCAGGTCGAATCTGCCACCGTGATCCCTGCCGGGTCGTACACCGGCACCTGCCCGCGCTGAATAGGCTCGGGAACCGGGACGGGGCCCTCGACCGGGATCTTCTGAAGGTCGACCACGCCTATGTAGAAGTCCTCCAGCGGGAGCACATCTTGCATGCGGTTGCCGTTGCGTTCGGCTGCGATCGCCGGGTTGTAGAAACCAAAGAGCGGGCTCGCCAGCGGATCCGGACCCGACCCGTCGGCGAGCACGAGGTGGAGACGGGGCACACCTACCTGGTCGCCTGGATCCACGATCGTTTCGGAGATCTCGGTTCCGACGGAACCGAACCAGCCTTCGCCGAGCGTATGTACCGCCCCGACCACCAGCCCGGTCGCGGCCGGGGTGCGCCGGGTCCACAGTGACGCACTGCCGGTACTGCCCCGCACCGCACGACCCATCGCCATGTCTACCCAAGCCGTGCAAGGATGGTCGATCGTCTTCAGCACCGCGGCGGCTGCGAGGGATCCGGTGAGCTGGTCACAACCGTCCGGAAGCACCGGAGGACTTGCGGTGGTCGGAGCGGACGTGTCGGTCGATGCTCCTCCGCAGGCTGCAATAGCCACGGCAGATGCGATCACCATCGCCAGGAGGCCGCGGAATCTCGGCATGACCCCAGCCTGCCACACGCAGGTCGGAGATCCGACGGGACGAGGTGCTGATAGCGTGGATGTCGATTATGAAGAGCCGACTCATCCCCCTGCTGCTGGGCATCGCACTCGTTGTCGGCGCATGTGGAAGCGACGAAGCAGCGATCGACGACTACACCGCGCAAGTTGCGGCCTTGATCGATCGTGCCGAACTGGAGGCTGCGGCGCTGTACACAAGTGGGGAGGGGGCAGTCCTGGCCGCCGATGCGGCCTCTCTCGGAGATTTCACACCACAAGATCTCCACGTCGCGCTCGAAGCGATGGGGGCGATCGAGCGGTGGGTCCTCGAGGAAGCGGCCGCCCTCGATCCCCCGGAGGACATCGCAGCGCTGCATACTCTGATGTTCGACAACAGGTTCACCGTGGCGCGGGAGGCGCTGGCCGCCCGCGCAGCGACGGCGTCGGATTGGGAGGAGTTGTCGGCCACTCCCGAGATGGCCGCCTATCGGGCGGCCGTGACCCGGGACAAGCAGGTTTGCTATCAGATCGAAGCCGAACTCACGGCCCCGTCGGATGACAGCATGTTCGCGGACACGCCGTGGATGTCCGGGGGACTTCGCGAGGTCGTAGAGCACGTCTTCGACTGCTCGTACTACCCCGCCAATCCAAACGACATGTTCCGGCCCCCGAGTTCATGACCGATCGATCCGAGCTGTGGCATCGCTGGCTGTTGATCGTGGTGATCGCCGTCGGCACCTACGCGGTGGGACTCGTCGTCGCCGGTGGCTTCGTCGGCAGTGCCTTGTTCGATCCGCTCGGGTTCGGTCCCGAATCCGGCGACATCGCAGACGGGACCCCCACGGACTACGTGCGGTTCATCTTCGCAGTGCTCGGAGCGGTGATCGTCGGGTGGATGGCGACACTCGCAGCAATCGTCCGGGGCCCGCTGCGCCGCGGTGAGCCCTGGGCGTGGTGGGCCGTCGCTGCTTCCGTCGGAGTGTGGTTCACCCTCGACACCGGCATCTCGATCGCACTCGGGTTCGTCAGCCACGGCGCCTTCAACCTGGTGTTCCTGGCAGCGCTGGCAGTGCCGCTGATCGGACTGAGACCGAGCCGCTGATCCCAGGCGATCGGCCGCCTGCTCCCTACCCTCGGGTCATGGCCGGGCCGCACATCGGAACACTGCGCGAGAGGCCGCTTCATGCCGCCCTGAAGCAGTGGTCGGCCCGTCCCGGCGATCGCCTCGAGGTCGAAGTCGGCGGATTCGTCATCGACCTCGTTCGTGAGGACCTATTGATCGAGATCCAGACACGCGGGTTCTCGTCGATGAAGCGGAAGCTCACCCAACTCCTCGAGCGAGACCACCGGGTGCGAATCGTCCATCCGATCCCACTCAACACCTGGATCATCAAGCTCGACGACGGTGGGACGATCCTCGACCGGCGCAAGTCGCCGAAGCACGGGATTCCCGCCGACCTCTTCGGTGAACTCGTGAGCTTTCCGCAGCTGCTCGCCCACCCCGGCCTCGAAATCGAAGTGGTGATGACCGCAGAGGAACAACTCCGGCAGCGCACCGAGCACCGCTCGTGGCGTCGCAAGGGGTGGAGCGTCGTGGAGCGCCGGCTGATCGAGGTGGCGGAATCGGTGGTCGTGGCCGCCCCGGGCGATCTGCTGTCCCTGGTGCCCGGCGAACTGCCACAGCCGTTCACCACTGCCGACCTCGCAGAGGCGCTCGGGAGGCCCCGGAGGCTTGCCCAGCAGGGGGCCTATTGCCTGCGGAAGGCCGGAGCGATCGAGGCGGTCGGCAAGGACGGCAACGCGGTGCTGTACGAATTGATCTGAAGCCGCCGATCGGCTCGGCCGCCGCCGAAGTGCGCTACATCGCTTGCGACTACGGCGGCAGCACTTCGCAATCGGCCAGCCACCACAGCCGCCCATCGTGAGCAGCGATCGGCGTCATCCCGGGCTCTCCGTTCTGTTCCACGATTAGCCCCAGATTCCCGGAGACCTCCCGGGTATCTGCAACACCGGCCCGTCTGATAACGTCCCTCCCAGATGCCGGACCTCGCTCTTGCCGTGCTGTTCATCGCAGCCGCCTACCTTTTGGGCTCTATCCCCTTCCCTTTGCTCATTGGCAATCTGAAGGGCATCGACGTTCGATCCGTGGGCTCCAGCAACATCGGCGCCGGCAACCTGAGCCGCACCGCGGGATGGCCGGCCGGGTCAGCAGCCGCGGTGCTGGACGTGTTCAAGGGCATCCTTCCCTTCATGGTGGGGCCGGGTACTGGGTTCAGCCCGGGAGTTGTCGGGACCGCGGGGCTGGCGGCTGTAGCAGGACACAACTGGTCTATCTACCTCGGGGGGCTCGGCGGTCGTGGCCTGGCGACATCGACCGGTGTGGTACTCGGGCTCAACCCCGCACTGGTGATCTGGCCGGCAGCCTGGTCGATGTTTGGATGGAGGGTCGGAGGGGGGGTCGGCGGGTTCATCGGGTGGGGCCTGCTCCCGGTCTACGCGGCAATCGCGTCCTTCTCGGCCACGGAGGAGCGCATTGCTTTCGGGTTGGCCGTGCTCATGATCGTCAGACGGGCCGAAGGCGGCGAGGAGCGGACCCCCGGAATCTCGGCCGCCGTTCGCAGGGTCGTCTTCGACACTGGGTGGCCCGGCGGAGGCACGGAGCGATTGGGCCGCGCCTGACATGGGTTGGCGAACGCCGCTGATCCTCGCCGTGGGGGCCGCCGTGTTTCTCGCCTACGCGGGGTTGCTGACCTGGATCCTCGCCAGCAGGGACCTTCCGGGGCTCGGGGTGATGAGTGTCTTACTCGTGGCAATGGCGATACCTGTGGAGTTCGCGGGCAAATGGCTCTTCGGGGCGCAGTTCCAGGACGGGGTAACCCGTATGGGAAGGCACCTGGGCAACCGCTCGGCGTTTCGGGCGGCGCTGATTGGAGCGGGTGTTGCCCGGTTGATCCCCGCCGGTGGAGCGGTGACCCCGGTGGCGATGGCCTGGTCAGTCCGCTCCGAGGTGCGGGGAACGACAGGGGCGGCGGTCCGGGCCACGATGCTGAACTACGCCGGCCTGCTGATCGGCACCGGTGGGTTTCTGCTCTGGATCGCCTACCGGGCGGGGATCCTGCCGGAGGCGATCGGAGCAGCCGCCGGGGTTGGGGCGATTGCACTGGTGTCGGGAGGAATCCTTATGTTCGGCTCATCCCGGCTCGGGACCCTCGTGAGAATGCTCCCCGCTAGCCTGCGACGGCGGCTGGATCCGGCGTTCGAGAATCATGCGGCCGATGGCCGGGCACAACTGCTGCTGTGGTCGAGGCTCGCCTGCGAGGCCGCCGTTCTGGGAATCGTGGCACTCGCCTTCGGGATCCGCGTAACGCCCGTCCAAGTACTCGCCGCGTTTGGCATATCCCAACTGGTCGGAGGTCTTCCGGGCCCGCCCGGCGGCCTGGGCTTCGCGGAGGCGGGTCTGGTGGGCGCACTAGTTGCGTTCGGGGTTCCCACGGACGAATCCATCGCCACCGCGCTCGTCTACAGGATCGTGTCGTACTGGACGCCGGTCGCAGCCGGGCTCGTGGCCGGTGGGATGGCCTTCCTCAGGGCGCGCGATATCAGTGGTATCGAGGCCGAGAACGGAGCCGCATAAGGGGTTGCCCCGACGCGTCACGTCGTGTGCCACGCGCCACCCGACGCGACACGGCTCTGCGAGCATTGGGATCACTTCGAGAGCGCTCGGGCCTGGTGTCAGAGAGCCTTCTGTGGATAGGTCAGACCCTGGGTGGAGGCTGAGGCCGTGGCGTCCCTAACGTCGCCCGGCCTACCCGGCTCGGTAGATTGACCCGTCCATCGACGGGAGGAGCGTCCGTGATCAAGCGACTCACGATGTGGCAGGCCCGCGCCGACGTCTCAAGGGAGGACGCACTCAAGCACTGGCGGAACGACCACGCCGTACTGGTCCGCCGGGTGCCGGGAATCAGAGGGTACGTGCAGAATCACTGTGTTGAGAGTCCCGAAGGCGGCACCATCCCCTTTGCGGGGCTCGGCGAGGTGTGGTTCGACAGCTTCGAGGCGGCAGCCGCGGCGACCGAAACTCCCGAGTGGGCAGCTGTAATAGCCGACGCCGCGACCTTCATGGATCTCGCCAGGGTGGGAGCTGCCTGGGCCGAGGAGCACGAGATTATCCCCGTGGGATGAGCCGAAAGGCGGCGTCCAGGTGCGCGGCCTTCCTCGCAGCCGGGACCGGTGTCGGAGAGCCTTC
>CAZEHO010000023.1:0-46125 GCA_964511945.1 uncultured Acidimicrobiia bacterium
TCACCTATCCAGCGGCATTTCCCCCCGCCATACACCACGAACGTGGACGCAACTCCGGGAACGGCGTGTTCGTTTGCAGAATCGTTTGCATTCCCCGGGCATCGAGGCAAGCGGGTCAGCATGACCCGAAGCCGGTTTCGATTCGCACCCTCAGCTGCATCCCACAGCGGCAGCCCATACTTGGCAATCGCGGATACAGAACTGGCTCCTGCATGTCTGAGGGGTCCCACCAATCCTCGTCCAGCGGTTCACCTGCTGCGGTCATGCAGGACCCCCTCCCCGATCACCCGACATGGGTGATCGTTCCGCGGGAATCACTCCCCCGCCGGCGGCAGCTCCCGGGAGGCAACCACCGTGGTCCAAGCGGGCAAGCCGGCAAGATGCTGCAGGCGGGCATGCGACGTTGCGAGGAACGAGTCTCTGAGGTGCTCGTCGGCGATCCGGGATGCCATCTCGTCGACCACCCTCGACGCCGCAGCTGTCTCGGCATCTGCTTCGTCGATTCGGGACAGGGCCCGCAGGGCGCCCGCCCGTCCGGCGCGCAGCTGCCATAGACGGTGAGTCGCTCCCATCGACCGGGCGTCGTCAGCACCGCGCTCGAGAAGCTCCGCTGCAGTTCCGAGGTCGCCACGCGCCAGTGCAACTGAGGAGTGTGCCAGAGCCAGTACCGGCCGCATCGGGGCTATTGCGCTTTGCTCGACCAGGACAGAGGCTTCCTGTGCGAGCCGTTCGGCCTCCGCTACATCGCCAAAGCCCGCACGGGCGATTGCCAGCCCGGCCAGCAGCATCGGACCCTCGAGCTGCCGGGACGCCGACGAACCGGCCACGCCGGCTTCGAAGCGGTGCGCAGATCCGCCCCAAAGCACCCGCAACTGAATGACCCCTGCTCAGCAGGGGTCATTCTTCGCAGCGCGGAAGGCGACTCGCGACGGGGACCCGGGCGCCCGTGTCGGGAGCCCGGGTCCCCGTCGACTTTGTCAGAGGTCGATTGTTGCGATGAACGCGGCAGCAACCTTTTCGTGGCCACTATCGGTCATGTGCAGGCAGTCCGTCCCGCCGACGAAATCGCCGTCACCGAGCTCCGAGAAGACCTCAGCGACCTTCGCGTCGTAGTCAGCGGCAACCCGCCGAACGACATCGTGAACGCCGTCGAGGTCGATCGGGAATCCGCCAGGCGTTCCCTCGAGGAGCATTGCGCCCAACTGAATCGCTCCCGGAACAGCAGCGAGATAGCAGTAGGGCACCGGGTTCCCGTAGGTGCCGAGGACGATCGGCATCTCGTCTCCGGCGGCGGCACGGATCTGCTGGACTACCGTGCGGAGATCGGCCTCGAACGCGGCCATCTCCCCGATCCAGGTGCCGAGGCAGGCCGGAGTCAGTCCGCCGATGCAGGCGTTCTGGATCGGCCCGGACACATCGTTGCCGCCGACATGCAGCGTGACGACCTCGATGTCATTGCGCGGATTGGCGTCACCGTTGCGCTCCTCGAGGAGCGGCACGGCGATGGGCAACTGCTCCGATTCAACAATCGGAGCGGTCACGCCCGGAAGTCCATTCCAGCCGGGCCGTGCCAGATTGAGCAGTTGGAGGTGCGCGCACCCATCGGCTGCCCTGTCCGACTCCGCCGGCAAGCAGTCCAGGTCTTCCTGCAAGGCGCCGGCGAGCCGAGCGACGTAGCCGCCGGTGCCGGGCACCTCGGCGCCCTCTCCAAACGCCCAGGAATCCCCGAGCGCCATGTATGCCGGCTTGCCCGGTACCAGATTGGGATTCGCCACCGCAGCTGAAGCGGCTCCGACCACCAGTAGCAGAACCAGGGTGGCGACACCGCCGGGAATCAAGCGTTTCATTTTTCCCCCTCCTCAAGCGGCCCCGTCCCGTCGACGAAGCTCCTGCCGGCCGAATGCCCCCTCGCAGCAATCCTCAGCTGCAGCCATTCGTCCGGCCACCCCATAGATATCCCAGAAGCCGGCACCGAGGCCATCGGGCGAATCCCTGATCTGTTCCCTCACCCCACCCTGAGGACAGGACCCCGACATTCCTTCGACGCGTAGTCCGCCTGAATCTCACCGCCGACCATGACTGCGGCCACGTGGAGGAGCGCATCGAGACGAGATTCCCGACGCTTGTCCGGAGTTCTGCCATTCGCAGTGAGGAAGTGGCTGAGGAATAGGAGAAGCCAGAAACCCCCTGTCACCAGGGGGTTTCTTCGCAGCGGGGGGAGGATTTGAACCTCCGACCTTCGGGTTATGAGTTGTGTGGTGGCCATGACGGCCTGTGCCATGGAGGAGTGCGCTTCCGCCTTGTCATGTAGGGGTCTTCGAGGTTTCTGATGCCGCCTCGTGTCATCCTGTTTCAGCCAGGAGCGGCGTGTGCGTTTGCAGCATCGTTTGCATCTCCAGCGCATCGGAGCCACGCGGATCGGCCTGACCCACGGCCTGGCGATGCTCGTCCCGGCAAGTCCCTGCCAGTCCCCTTTTTGTCCCTCCCTGTCAGGCGAGACAAAGGGGGTTCCTACTGATCGGAGGACGAGGTCTCGTCAAGACGCAACTTCCCTACAACAGCTAACTTGCCCTCGATGCCCACTTCTCATTTCCTCTTTTCCGACATCGAAGGGTCGACGCGCCTTTGGGAGGCGCACCCGGAGGCAATGAAGGGTGCGTTGGCCGATCACGACGATCTGATTCGCAAGGCCGTCGAGACCAACGACGGGGTTCTGTTCAAACACACCGGCGACGGGGTGGCCGCCGTGTTCGGATCCGCCGCCGACGCATTGCTTGCAGCCGCCGCAGCACAGAGGTCGCTGGCGGCCACGGCACATCCGGACGTGGGCGTGATGAAGGTGCGCATGGCGGTGCACTCGGGATCGGCGGAGGAAAGGGATGGCGACTACTACGGCCCGCCGCTCAACCGGGTAGCGCGACTTATGTCGGCCGCTCACGGCGGCCAGGTCCTGGCCTCGCTCGTCACCGAGCGGCTCGCCTCGGCGATGCTGCCCGACGATCTGTCCCTGCTCCCGCTCGGGGAACACCGGTTGAAAGATCTCGCTCAGCCGGAGCAGGTATTCCAGTTGACGATCGAGGGTCTCGAGGCCGACTTCCCGTCGCTGCGGACCCCTGACATCGTGCCCAACAACCTGCCTGTGATGCCGACCTCCTTCGTCGGCCGCGACCAGGAGTTGGCCGAGGTGGAGAAACTGATCCGCGGCGCCCGGCTGGTGACACTCACCGGCGTCGGCGGAGCAGGCAAGACCCGATTGTCGCTACAGGTCGCCGCCGGGCTGAGCGAGGAGTACGCCGACGGAGTGTGGTTCGTCGAGCTCGCCACCGTCACGGACCCCGACATGGTGGTGGCCCAGACCGCCGACGCCCTCGGAGTCCAGGAACAGCCGGGACAGCCGATCCTCGAGACGCTTCTCACCCATCTTTCCGGCAGGTCGGCGCTGCTGCTGATCGACAACTGTGAGCACGTCATCTCCTCGGCCGCCGACCTGGCCGAGGCAATTCTGCAGAGGTCACCCGACAGCCGGATCATTGCCACCAGCCGGGAGCTGCTGGGCGTCGGTGGCGAGATTGCCTACGGCATGCGGTCCATGTCACTACCGCGCGAGGTCACCGGCATCGGTCCAGTCGCGCTGGCCCGCTACGACGCGGTGCAGCTGTTCCTGGAGCGGGCCGCCGCTGCAAAGCCGGACTTCTTCATCACCGCGGACAACTCCCCCGCTGTGGCCGAGATCTGCCAGCGCCTCGATGGCATGCCGCTGGCGATCGAACTGGCGGCGGCTCGGCTGCGCAGTTTCACCCCGCAGCAGATCGCCGACTATCTCGACCAGCGTTTCCGTATCCTCACCGGCGGTGCGAGGACAGCGCTCCCCCGCCAACAGACATTGGCGGCCGCTATCGATTGGTCCTACCGGCTGCTCGATGAGCGGGAACGGTTGCTCTTCGAGCGCCTCTCGATGTTCCAAGGCGGTTTCGACCTCGAAGCGGCTCAGCTCGTGTGCTCCGGAGACGGCCTCGACGATTTCGACATCTTCGAACTGGTACCGACCCTCGTCGACAAGTCGCTGATCAACGCCGATGTAGGCGGCGACTACGCTCGCTACCGGCTGCTGGAGACCATCCGCCAATTCGCCCGAGGCAAGCTCGACGAGGCGGCGGCCACCGACGCGGTGCGCAAGCGACACGCCGAGTACTTCATGGGCCTGGCCGAGGAGGCCGAGCCGCAGGTTCGGGGTGAGCGAGAGAAGGAGTGGTGGAACCGTCTCAACACCGAACTCGACAACCTGCGGCTCGCTATGGAGTGGTCGATCGAAGCAGGTGAGCCCGAACTCGGCATGCGGCTGACATCGGCGATCTGGCGGTTCTGGTGGTTCACCTTCCGCTTCAGCGAGGGGGTCACCTGGCTGAAGCGCATGCATGAGGCCCGGGGAAGTGTCGGTGGTGTCACGCTGGCCAAGACGATGCTGGGCCTCGGGACACTGAGCGGCTTCATCAACGATCTGCACACGGCGCGCCCGATGCTCGAGGGGGCAATAGAGCTCTATCGAGAGTTGGATCGGGGCGGCACCGACCCGGCGCTGCTCCGACTCGGGTATTCGGCTGCCCTCATCAACCTGAGCGCAACGTTCGCCGAGCCCAGACAGGACTACGTCCTCGCCCGTGAGCTGAATGAGGAGGCTCTGGAAGTCGCACGGCGTCTCGACGACGGGGTGGGTGAGGCCGTCGCTCTGGGCAATCTCGCTGAAGCAGCGGCCCGCCAGGGAGACATCATCACGGCCCGCCGCGGCTACACCGAAGGCATCGCAGCTTCACGTGCGCTCAACTCGGCGCAACGAACCGTCGATGCGATGATCCAGGCCGCCGCTTTCGAATCGAGTATCGGGGAACCGTCACATGCCTGCGAGTTTCTCGAGGAGGCCATCGAGATAGCGGACGAGGGCAATCTCTCCATCGCCAAGCATTTCAGCAGCGTGATGCGAGCCGTCAACGGTCAGGATCTCGGGGAGGCCGATGCGAGGGAACGATTCATCAGCCACGCAAGACAACTCTATGCGGATCCCGAGTTCACCTCCGTGTACTGGCTTCAGATATGGACCACCCTCGGGCGCGCCGACATCGAACTGCAGACGGGTGACCCGTACCGAGCGGCCAGCCTTCTCGGAGTCGTTGACCGCCTGGAGGCTGAATCCAATCCGCTAGATCCCGAAACGGAACCACGCCGACGAAAGATCCGCGAGCCTCTCATCGAAACCATCGGCGCAGAGCGCCTCCATGAGCTTCAGGCTGAAGGCCGTGCACTCTCGCCCGAGGCGGCAGTTCAGCTGGTAGTCGGAGACTAAGCGGACCTGTCCAGGGGTTCACTGCCACCTTCCGGCCGTGAACGAAACTGCGAGGAAATGCCCACAAATCTGCGGGCATTTCTCCACCAAAGCAGAAACCCCCTGTCACCAGGGGGTTTCTTCGTAGCGGGGGGAGGATTTGAACCTCCGACCTTCGGGTTATGAGCCCAGTTCTGATGCTCCAGTTGGGTGCCTGTCCGTGCGGAACAGTGATGCCCGGTGACCTTGGGTTCCGGATCGTAAGACGAGTTGGCGGCGGTCAAACCCAGGTGGTTTGAGGAGGTTTGATGCCGCTATGGGGCGTTTCTGGTGGCCGCCCACTCTTCGATGTCTTGGCGGAGCCAGAGCCGGGTTCTGCTGCTGGCGATGTCGACGACCGGTCGTGGCATGTCGGCGTAGCGGCGCAGGTAGGTGGTGACCGAGTTGTAGTGGGAGAGGCCGAGGATTCGGGCCACCTCTCGGGAATCGATCAGGTCATCGGGGTCGACAAGCCGGCTCACGGTGGGGTCAGTCTATGGAAGTTGACTGCGACATCAACCCATTTAGACTATATAAGTAGACAAGCCGATGCGGTCCCGGCGGTGCAGCAACACCCCGGGACCCGGCCGGATACCTAACAAGGAGGTACCGACATAGAACAGGGTACGCCACTCCCCCACCCCATCCCCGATCTCGAGGGCCGGGCGACCATCACGGTGGATGAGGCCGCCCGGATCCTCGGTATCAGCCGGGGCAGCGCCTATGAGGCGTGCCGGCGTGGTGAGATCCCGCACCTTCGGATCGGGCGGCGGATCGTGATCCCGGTGGCGGCGCTGCTCGATTGGCTCCGCCCCGAGCGCACCGACTAATCCCGTGCAGGGTCACATCCATGAGCGGACCCGGACGCTGCGATCGGGCAAGACGTCCACCCGGTGGTACGTCGTCGTCGACATCGAGCGGACCGGCGACGGTCGCCGCCGCCAGAAGTGGCACGGCGGGTACCCGACCCGCCAACAGGCCGAAGAAGCACGGGCGCAACTCCTCGGTGACCGCCACGGATCCCCACCGAGCCTGGTCTCGGGAACAACGCTGCGGGATTGGGTGGTTGGTGAGTGGCTCCCGATGATGCGGACCCAGCTCAAGCCAAGCACCTGGGACTCGTACCGCCGGAACCTGAGACTCCATGTGCTGCCCGCACTCGGCCGAAAGCGGCTGGGTGAGATCACCAGGAGGGACCTCAACCGGCTCTACGGCGAGCTTCTCGAGTCGGGGCATCGCTGCAAACCCGGCGGGTTGTCGCCGAAGACGGTCCGTTACATCCACACCACGATCAGCAAAGCCCTCGCCGATGCCGCCGAGGCCGGTGAGCTCTCGGCGAATCCGGCGGAGCGGGCCAAACCGCCGCGGATCCGGCCCACGGTCGCCACCGAGCTGCGGTTCTGGACAGCCAAGCAGCTGGCTCGCTTCCTTGAGGAGGCGTGCAAGCATCGGCTGGCGGCGGCGTGGCGGCTGGCAGCGATGACCGGGATGCGCCGAGGCGAGGTGTTGGGGCTGCGCTGGATCGACGTCGACCTGCAGGCGGCCTGCCTGTCGGTGCGTCACACCCTGATCTCGGTTGCCTATGAGATCCAGACCTCGACCCCGAAGACGCATCGGGCCCGGGTGGTCGACCTCGACCCCCAGACCGTGATGCAGCTCGAAGCGCACCGGGACCGGCAGCGGGCCGAGCGGCAGTCGTGTGGCCCCGCCCACCAGGACCATGGTTTGGTGTTCGCCCGGCCCGACGGCACCCCGCTGCACCCCGACGTGTTCTCCCAGACCTTCGAGCGGATCGTCCGTCGTGCCGGGCTGCCCCGGATCCGTCTCCACGACTTGCGCCACACCCATGCCACCCTCGCCATCAAGGCCGGGGTCCCGATCCGGGTCGTCTCAGAACGGCTCGGCCACCAATCCCCCGCTTTCACGCTCCGCCAATACGCCCACGTCATCCCCGGCATGCAGGCCGAAGCGGCAGCTCAGGTCGCAACCCTCATCGACAACGCCGCCACCGCTGCATCGACGGCGGCAAAGCACCCGACCCAGCCCCGGCAGGCGGATGCCCCGCTTCGGGTTCAATTCCCGGACAGAACCCTCCCCCCCTTTTCGAACTGCGCCTCACGACGCTGCCGATTCCCGCCATCGCCCTGATCGGACCTTGGACCCTGGTTGATCGTGGTCGGATGTGGTTCGCTGCTCTCGATCGATGCCGGGAGGCGACATGCGGAGAGTGGCGGCGCTGCTGTTGGTGATGGCGCTCTCGACGGTCTGTTGTGGTGATGACGACCAGGCGGCGGCGATACAGGCCCCCGGCACATCGACGGTCGACGAACCCTGGGCCTACGGCGACGACGGGGCCATGGATGGTCTGTGGAACAGCTGTGCCGATGGGATGTGGGCGGCCTGCGACGCCCTGTTTATCGCTTCCCTTCCAGGATCCGACTACGAGGCCTTTGCGGCCACATGCGGTGAGCGCACCGACGGGAGCAACTGGTGCGGTCTGGTGTTGGCGCCACCTGAGGTGGTGTGCGTTGTGCAAGGGTGCGGACCCGACACCGCGATGCCCGAGTACAACCCGGCCTTCGAAGAGTTTGCCGGTCTCCTGGCGTCGGGGTTCGGCACCCGAATGGGGGCGCTGGAACTCCCCGGCGCCGCCGCCGGGCCCGGGTATCTAGGGATGCGGGAGGAGTTCGGGTACGAGATGGAGACCCTCTACGGCGCCTACGGACCCGGCCTCGGCGACTCGCTGGAAGAGACCGACCTGGAGAACATGTCGGTGTCGGAGATGTACATGCTGGTAATGAGCGAACGACAAGCGGTCCTCCGCGATCAACTGTTGGGGAGAACCGGTAACGGCGAGGGGTGAAGCCCCGAAGGGCTACAGATTCAGTCCACCGCCGGTCGGGATTACCGCTGCAGGTTGTAGTTCGGGCAGGAAGTGGGGCGTGGAGGGCGCGGACTCAGTGCGGACTCTCGATAGCGAAGAGGTACCGCGACCTTTCACACCGGGCTACTCCCGGCAGAAACTCTTCATCTAGGGGTGGGCGCGCACGGCTAGTTGGGCGGGAACGCTCGGCTCAGGTTTGGTCGGTGGCTAGCAGTCCACGACGGTGTAGCTCCCCGGCTCGAACCACACCTCGCCGTCGGGGAACACGAGTTCCCAGTCGATGGTGTGGTCCCCCATGGTCAGGGCCCAGTCATCCAGTACTGGAACACCTATCGAGGCAAACCACCATTTCTCACCGTCGCCGTACCGTACGGCCCTCTTTGGTCCGGCAACTTCGATGTCGAGCGGCACGTCGTCAATCCAGATGTTGATTTGGATGAGGTCGGCCTTCTTCGATGGCAACGACAGATAGGCCCAGGCCCCATACGTCTCTCCGTGGCACAACTCCAGGTCGCCTGGAAAGATGTCCCACGTGTTGAAGAACAGACGCCCGTCCTCTTTCGCGTTGTAGAGCGGTTCGATGAACGGAGTCGATGGGAGAGGTTCGGTGCACGGATACGTCGGGCAGTAGAAGCCTCCCGGGGATTTCTCAAAGGCGGCACGCAGCACTCCCGGGTTCTTCGCTCCCGGAAGCCGCTCGGTGTCGTTGGCGACTGCAGTGCCGCCGGACATGACCAAGGCCAGAACTGCGACGAACACGGCGAATCGGCGAACAGACATAGGACCCCCCTAGGTTGCCGATACGCAAAAGGCTACGCCTTCGCTGCTCTCCCTGTCGGAGGCTGAAACGACCCGACCAGCCAACGTCGCGGTGTGACCGCCCTACCCCGGCTGTACGGCCTCGCCCCAAGTCTCCCGATTGGCCTCGGCCTCTTTGTAGGCCGCCACGATCGTGGGGCTCAGACTGCGCAGCGTTCCGGGAACCGTCCGGTAGGGAAACGGGACGTCGAATGTCTGGTCGACAGACCGCATCTCCCGCATGCGAGCAAGGTCGAGATCGGCGACGATCATGCCCTCTTCCCGCAGGCCGCCTTCCTCACCTTCGGGGCCGAAGACGTAGGCCATCCCTTCTTCGGCTCCCACCAGAGACATGGTGACCACCGAGAATGCGACATTCTCTGCCGCACGTGCCTGCAAGACCGCCGTCCAGACATCATGCAGTTCGAAGATCCCAACCCCGGTAGGGAACAAGAGAACCTCAGCGCCCATAAACGTGAGCGTCCGAGCGACCTCGGGGAACCAGGCTTCCCAGCAGATGGCCATTCCGATCTTCGCCTTGCCGATATCGGCCACGACCGGCGTGGTGCCTTTGACGGCGTTGGTCTCGAGCATCGCCGGGATCATCTTGGTGTACTCGTAGAGGGTCCCGTCGGCGGTGACAAGGTGGTGCCTCGTCTCACTCAGTCCAGAGTCCAGATGCCGCACGCCGCCGTAGGAGATCGCAACGCCGTGAGTGGATGCCTGCCGAGCCATGTCCGCCACGACGTCGTCGAAGAGAAGACCCTTTGACAGCGAGGTGGGACCTGGATAAGTCTCAGGGAACACGATGAAGTCGACGCCGTCGTTCGCGGCGCGGGTCACGTACTCCTCGGCCACTTCGAGGTTCTTGTGCTCGTCGGCGTCGTTCCCGGGCCTCCTACTGACGAATGGTGACGGGGAGTAGGAGCGCGGCTGCACCACCGCGATTCTCAGCGTGTCGTTGCCGACGTTGTTATCGGTCATGGCGATCCTTCTTTCGTCAGGTGGTGCCGGCTGATCCGTTGCCCGGCGGCCACCGCGCCCCCTCTACGCGTGCCCGTGCCAGACGAAATCTGGCACGGGCACGCATGTTTTGCTCGTGTTTTGCAGTAGAGCGCTCAGCCTCCGTACTCGGCCCAGAAGTTCTGGATGAAGCTGATGTCGACCGCCTCGTCGAAGGGCACCCGCTCGGGCAGCACTTCGAGTTCGAGTTCGAGGTCCATCAGGGCGTCCCATCGCTCCTGGAGGGGGGTGCCGATGTCCTCACCGCCGTAGGCGCCGTCGTCTGTGATCAGGATCAGGCTGGACTCGGCCTCGTATGCCACGTGGTCCGGGCGGAGCTGGTCGTTAGCGGCGAGCACGATGTCGATCGAATCGTCGACGTTCTCGATTGCCCACAGCCAGCCGCGCATTGTCCCGTTGACAAAGGCTTGGACGACCTCTGGATTCTCCTCGATCATGGCGTCGCTTGTTGCCAGGCCGGTCCCGATCGACGGGATGCCGTAGTCGGCGCCGGAGATCAGCAGGATGTCTGCGCCCTGATCTCGCGCACTGAAGGGCTGGTCGTTGACGAACACGGGCTTCACGTCCGTATCGCCGGTCAGGAACGCTGCGAGGTCGAAGGTGCCTGGGACCTCGTTGACGTCAGCCCGGTCGAGACCAACAGCTGCAGCGAGGGCTGTGTAGTTGGTTTCGAACTCTCCCTGGAAGACCTCGACGGTGCGGCCGGCGAAGTCGGTTGGCGCTTCGATCCCGGAGTCTGCGTGCACCATGTACACGTAGGCCGCGCGCTGGAAGATCGTGAGGAGATTCGTGATCGGGATGTCCTGGACTCGGGCACGCCAGACATCGTCGGGTCCGAGCGTGGCGAACTCGACGCGCTCGGCGCCGACCAGCGGGATCTGCTGAATGCCGGGCCCGCCGGGGAGGATCTCGACGTCGAGACCTTCCTCTTCATAGAACCCGAGTGCGTCGGCTACCAGGTAGCCGGCGAAGTTCCACTGTGGGACCCAGCCCAGGGCAAGCTGGACGGCCACCAGTTCTTGTGGCTCGGTGGTTGTTGGCTCCGGGGGCTCGGTCGTGGTGGTTGCCGGTGGCTCGGTCGTAGCAGGCTCATCGGGCGCCGTGGTGTCGGCGACGGTGGTGGCTGGAGCCGCGGTGGTTGGTGCTGGATCCCCGCTGTCGTCGTCGCCGCAGCCTGTGGCGGCGAGTGCGAGCAGAACCACGAGCGTCAGCCACAGGGCGATGCTCCGTCTGCGGGTTCCCTTTGGGTTGTCTCCCATTTGTCTCCCCTTTTTGCGTAGGCAGGCTGGTTGTCTTGCTCATTGCCTGTAGTTCCAGAACACGACGAAACGTTCCAAGATCGCGACGACGAGGAAGAAGCCGATCGCCAGCAGAGATGTGGCGAGGATCACGGCGAACGTCATTTCGGCGTCGAGATAGAACTGGGCTTGGGTGATCAGGTACCCGACCCCTTCGAATGCACCGACGAACTCGCCCACCACGGCGCCGGTCACACTGAGGGGCGCGGCGATCTTCATGCCCGTGAAGAGGTGGGGCAGCGCGGTTGGCATGCGCAGGCTGAAGAGGATCCGCGCTTCGCTTGCCCCATATGACTTGTAGAGGTTCATCGCCTCGGGGTCGACGGATCGCAGGCCGATGACGGTGTTGACGAGGATTGGGAAGAAGGCCAGGAGGGCGGCGACGACGACCTTGGACGTTCTCCCAAACCCGAACCAGATGATCAACAGCGGGGCGATCGCCACGATCGGAATGGTCTGTGATGCGAGCGCGTACGGGTAGAGACTCTTCTCGAGCCACTCGAAGCGAACGAACAGAATCGCGAGAAGAACGCCGATGCCGAGGCCGATTGCGAATCCCCCGACCGCCTCAGACATGGTCACCAGCGCATTCGGGGTGATCGTTGAACCCTCTGCCACAAACCGCTCCGCGACCTGGAGAGGACGCGGGAGCACGAAGGTTGCGACGTCAAACACCCGGGAGTAGCCCTCCCACAACAGCAGCGTGACTGCGAACGCTGCCAGCGGTGGGAGCGCAATGCGGAGGCGGCGGCCGAACCATCCTTGTGGTTTGGGGTCGGCTGGTCCCTCAGCGCCTTCGGTGTCCAGGGGCTCCGCGTCTTGATTGAGCTCTGTGTTGGGAGTCTGCACGCTACGCCTCCCCCTCGATTCCGATGCCGGCACGGATCTGATCCACCACCGCCAGGAACTCCGGTTCCGAGATCAACGAACGGGCCCTCGGTCTGGGCAGATTGACCTCGATCACCTCCGCGATCCTTCCGGGGCGAGGGCTCATGGCGAGGACTCGATCGGACAGGAACGCCGCCTCGAGGATGTTGTGGGTGACGAGCAGCACCGTCATGTTGAGCTCACGCCAGAGCCGCAGAAGCTCGAGGTTCATCTTCTGGCGTGTGATCTCGTCGAGTGCCCCGAAGGGCTCGTCCATGAGCAGGACGCCCGGCTTGAACGACAGTGCCCTTGCCAGCGAGACGCGCTGTTGCATGCCGCCGCTGAGTTGCGACGGGTAGGCATCTTTGAAGTCTGCGAGCCCGACGAGTTCGAGCAGGGGCATTGCGGTTGCGATCCGCTCTGCTTTGGATTGGCCGAAGACCTTGAGCGGCTCACAGACGTTGCGCAGCACTGTGTGCCACGGCAACAGGACGGGCTTCTGGAAGGCGAATCCGTACTCGCGGGCCAGTCGAGCCTCGTCGGGCTGCTTGCCGTTCACCAGGATCTGACCCTCCTCGGCTTCCAGCAGGCCACCTACCAGCAGGAGCAGTGTCGACTTCCCGCACCCTGATGGCCCGATGAGGCTGATGAACTCGCCTCGCTCGACGGTCGCGTTGATGTTCTCGAGAGCATGCACCTCGCGGCTTCCCTGCCCGTAGGAGAAGCTCATGTCCTTGACCCTCACGGCTGCCGCTCCTGGTGGGGAGCTAGTGACGTTTCCCAATGTCGCCCTCTCTGCCTCGAGGCTTGTCCTCGATGGCTGCTCCGTTGGCGCTAGAGATTGTGGTCCGAACATTCCGCCTCTGATCCCTTCAAGGCTGCGTCGAATACCCGGTGCGCGGTGAGCGCCTCATCGGGTGTGGCACATCCGAATCGATTGCCGAGGGCGCCCGAGCGTTCTGCGAGGAACGCAGCCCACATCTGCTGAATTGCGTCTGCGAAACCGAACTCGAAGATGCCGCCGGTGATGGTCTTGAACGCTGATTGGCTGCCTGGCTGTACCTCGGTCCAGACCTGCTGCTTGCCGTCCCGTGAGGATCTCCGAACGATCTGCGGGTGCCTCGTCGAGAACTCGACTCCTCCGTCCATACCGACGGCGCGGAAGCGCCAGGTGTTCATTTCTCCCGGTGCGATGCGTTTCGTCTCGAGTCGGAGCGGGAAGCCGGGATCTCCGGATCGGCACAGCAGGGTTGCGTTGTCGATGGTGTCGCACGGTATTGGGGCGCCGCCGGCGGGATCGGGTCGTTCCCGGACGACATCCTGGAGGACTCCGTAGACCGCTGTGGGCTCCCACCCGAGGCGCAGCGGGGCGTGCAGAACGTGCATTCCCAGGTCCGCCATCACTCCGGTCGGTCCGCAGAATTTCTGTTGGCGTTTCCAGTTGATGGGCTTGTTGACGTCGAGATCGCTCGAATGCAGGAACGAGCACTCTGCCTCGAGGATCTGGCCAAGGCGGCCTTCGGCAACGTCGGTGATGGCGGCCTGTGCGCCTGGGAAGAAGGGCATCTCGCTTGAGCAGCGGACGAACACTCCGGCCTTCGCTACCGCCTGGCGGATGCGTTCTGCAGCTGCGAGGTCGATCCCGAACGGCTTCTCGGCGAGGAGGTCCTTGCCGGCTTCGGCCGCATCGACATACATCTGTTCGTGGAGGTTGTGGGGAACGGCGATGTAGACCACGTCGACGAGATCGGATGCCAGGAGTTCTTGGTAGTCGTCGGTCATCAGTTCGACGCCGGGCACCCCGGAGAACCAGGCCAGGCGATCGGGGTCGGTGTCGCAGACCGCCCGCAGCTGTGCCCCTATTGGGTAGTCGTCGAGGGCGAACCAGCGGCCGAGCGCCGAGGCGGTTTCTCGGCCCATCAGGCCGGCACCGATCACCCCAACGTTGACGACTTCGCTCATCAGTCCACTCCGGGAATCCACTGCACCGCTTCGGTTGGTGACGTTTCGCCGCGCACAACTGCCAGCAGGGCGCGAGTCATCTCGCGGGGATCGGGGTGTTGGATGATGTTCCGTCCGTACACCACCCCCGAAGCTCCCTGGCCGATCAGGGCTTCTGTTCTTTGGAGGATCTCGAGCTCGGGGACGCGTCCTCCCCCTCGGACCAGCACCGGGACTCCTGCGGCTTCGATCACTCGGTGGTAGTCGTCAACGTCGGTGGTCGGGTCGGCTTTGATCAGGTCGGCTCCGAGCTCTGCGGCTTGGCGGACCAGCGGGACGATCCTCTCTGGGTCGCCGTTCACGCCATATGGCTGTCCGGTTCCCAGTTCGGCCATCACGAGCGGTTCGATCATCAGGGGCATCGCCCATCGATCGGTCTCGGGTTTGATCGCAAGGATGTTTTTGACGCACGCCTCGAGGACCTCGGGGTGGCCAGGGATTTCGAGGAGGTTCACGACGACGCAGGCGGCGTCCAGGATGAGTGCCTGGCGGACCGGCTCGTGGATCATCTCGCTGAAGAGCTGCGCCGGAGGCTCTGCGCCGTAGATGTTCGCGACGTCGGTGCGCAGCGCCAGCGCCGGCTTGTCCTTGCCCGGTGTCCGTTGGAGTCGGTGGGCCTGTCCGACGGTCAGCTGGATGGCGTCTGGTGCGGCATCGATGAGCACGGATACGGCGTCGTCCATGTTCTCGATTCCCTGCAGGAACCGTCCCTCGCCGAAGAAACCATGGTCGACGGCCACATTCAGGCAACGCTGTGACGTCGGATCGAAGAGGCGATTGAGGCGGTACTGCTTCATGTCCACTTCCGATCTGTCCCACAGATTGACAACGTTCTCGACAACGTTATCATTTTCGTATTCGGCGATCGTAGCACTGGCATATGGGCAGCGTCAACAGACTTATGAGCGGCCGTGAAACGGGGCCGGGATGTGCCCGCCGACTCCTGGGGAGGCAGCGTGGGTAGTCCGGTCGCTCTCGGGATCGACGTCGGCACGACCCGGGTCAAGGCCGGCGCCTTCGACCCGGACGGGAATCGCCTCGGCGCCGCTGCCGTGGCCACTCCTTGGACCGTTCAGGAGGCTCGTGCCGAGATCGATCCAGAGCGCTTGGTCGACACTGCGATCGCAGTCGCCATCTCTGCTCTGGCCGAGAGCGGAGCCGCCCGCGCCGTAGCGGTCGGCGTGACGGGCATGGCCGAGACCGGAGTCCTGGTGAACGACGCCGGCGATCCGGTGGCTCCCGCCATTGCATGGTTTGACGAGCGCGGAGCTCACCAGGCTGAACTCCTGGAGAAGGCCTTTGGAGCAGAGTTCACTGCAACCACGGGCCTTCCGCCCACCAATCTCTGCAGCCTCGCCAAGCTCCGGTGGCTGGTGGACCACAACTACGCCACGGGCCACGAACGACGGTGGTACTCGGTTGCTGAGTGGATCGTCCACCGCCTCGGCGGCAATCCCGGGTCGGAACTCTCGCTCGCCTCACGCACCGGCCTGCTCCATCTCCACAAAGCTGCCGCCCATGATGAAGCAGCGGAGTGGGCGGGCTTCTCCCACCCGCTGTTGAGCAACCCCACCTGGGCCGGGGAGCCGGCAGGAATCGCCTCCGGCGGTCCCAACGAGCTCGCCGGAGCCCGGGTGACGGTCGCAGGCATGGATCACCACTGCGCCGCATACGGTGTCGGCGCCACCGACCCCACAGAGGTCTTCGACTCATGCGGCACCGCCGAAGCGATCGTCCGGTCGTCACGGCATGCCCTGACCCCGGAGGAAGTGACGCGCTCCGTTGCGGCCGGGATCACCGTCGGCTGGCACGTCGTGCCGGAGCATCTCGCACTCCTCGGAGGCCTCCCGTGCGGACTCCTACTGGAACCGGTGCTCGACCTACTCGGGACACGCACCCGCAGCGAGATCGAAACCCTCTCGCAGGACGCACTCGTGGCCGAGGCGGCCTCGCCAACGTCGCCGTCGGTCGGGCTGGCGGAAGACAAGACCGTCACGATCACCTCGATACGCAGCGGAACGACTCCCGAAGTCATTTGGCGAGCGGCGCTCGACACCGTCGTTGCAGCGGGCGAGAGGACCGTCGGAACGATCGACGCCATCCTCGGCCCAACCACCCGGATCACCGCCGCCGGCGGGTGGCTCCGCAACGAGGCTTTCCACGCACTGAAGACGGCCAGCCTCGGCCGACGCTTCACGGTTGCCGCAGAAGAGGAGTCCGGAACGGCCGGAGCCGCAAAGCTGGCGTGGGAAGCCACCGAGAAGACTCCTTGACGGCCGCGGAAAGGAACATCGGCGACTTGCAGCCTGATCGCCTTCACCCGTTCGATTACCCTCCGAAGGCCACACTTCCGTCGCGAAAACCTCGGTCATGAACGCCAAACGCCGCAGACCCACCATGCCAGACGTCGCCGCAGCTGCGGGCGTGTCATTGAAGACCGTTTCGCGGGTCGTCAACAAAGAGGAGGGCGTCACGGAGCCGACCCGGGAGAGGGTTGAGGCGGCCATCCGCGAACTCGGCTATCGACCCAACATCTTGGCGAGAAGCCTGCGACCGGGCCAGCCCTCGGCACTTATTGGGCTGCTGATCACCGACATCACCAACCCGTTCTATTCATCAATCGCGTCGGCGATCGAACGGGTCGCTCGCTCAGAGGGGTACAGCCTCATTGTGGTTAACACCGATGAGGACCCCGAGCGCGAGCGGCAGATGACCGAGGACCTGATGTCACGGGGGGTCGATGGACTCATCGTCGTGCCCTCCGGCGGGGATAGTTCCCACCTCATCGATGAGCTCAACAGCGGCACCGCGATCGTGTGCCTTGACCGCGCCCCTGCGTCGCTCGACACCGACAGCGTGCTCCTCGACGACGCCGGCGGAGCGTTCAAGGCGGCAACCGCGCTCGTAGCCCGCGGCCACACGAGGATCGGTTTCATCGGTGACTCCCCGGAGATCGCAACGGCAGCAGCTCGGTTTGATGGCTTCGCGTCTGCGCTGAAACAGGCTGGGATCACCCTCGACGATGAGCTGATCCGATTGGGATCACACGATGTCGAGTCGGCTCGCAAGCGTGCGGCTCAGCTGCTTTCACTCCCACAGCCGCCCACGGCGCTGTTCACGACGAACAACCGGAACACGATCGGTGTGCTGCGAGAGATCGATGAGCTCGGCCTCGAGCTCGACGTCGTGGGTTTCGACGACTTCGAGCTGGCCGGCCTGCTTCGTGTTCCGGTGACGGTCGTTGCCTTCGATGCCTTTGAGATGGGCATGCGAGCTGCCGAAATCCTGTTCGAGAGGATCGGCGGGCTCGAGGCGCCGGCCCGGCACACCGTCATTCCCACCAGGCTCATCACTTACGAACTGCCGGGTCGCCCGAACAGTCCTGCGGGTCAAAGCTCATAGAGCGCCGACGGTTCTACTCCTCGTAGTACTCGGTGCCGAGATGTGTGATGAGGTCTTCGCCCATCCAGTGCCGCAGGGTGTTCTTCAGCTTGGTGAGCTGGATGAACAGGTCGTTCTCCGCATAGAGGCCGGGGGCGGTCTGGGGGCTCTTGAGGTAGAACGACAGCCACTCCTGGATGCCCTTTCGTCCGGCTCGTGATGCCAGGTCCATGAAGAGTGCGAGGTCCAGGACGATCGGGGCGGCGAGGATCGAGTCCTTTGCCAGGAGATCGACTTTGATCTGCATCGGGTAGCGCATCCACCCGAAGATGTCGATGTTGTCCCAGCCTTCTTTGTTGTCACCACGGGGTGGGTAGTAGTTGATCCGCACCTTGTGATACATGTCGCCGTAGAGGTCGGGGTACACCTCTGGCTGGAGGATCTGCTCGAGCACCCCGAGCTTGGAGACTTCCTTGGACTTGAAGCTTTCGGGGTCGTCCAATACTTCGCCGTCGCGGTTGCCCAAGATGTTGGTGCTGAACCAGCCGTCGACGCCCAGGAGCCGGGCCTTGAAGCCCGGGGCCAGGATCGTCTTGATCAGCGTCTGGCCGGTCTTGAAGTCCTTGCCACTGATCGGGGTTCCGGTCTGCGCCGCCAACTCGGTCATCGCCGGGATGTCGACCGTCAGGTTGGGGGAACCATTCGCAAACGGCACTCCGAGCTTCAGTGCGGCATAGGCGTACACCTGGGAGGGGGCGATCTCGGCATCGCTGTTGCGCAGGCCCTCTTCGAATGCGGCCAGGGACTGATGCACCGCGGTTGGTTCCCGGTAGGTCTCGGTGCTCCCGCACCACACCACGACGAGGCGGTCGCACCCGTTGTCGCGTTTGAACGTTTCCATGTCGGCCATGAGCTGCTCGGCCAGGTCCATGGTGGAGGTGCCGGTCTTGAGGTGGTCGACGCCTTCGAGCTTCTTCACCCAGTCGTGGCTGAACACCGCAGGCATCGGCGAGATCTCACCAAGGTCCTCCGCCACGCTGGCCAGATCCCACGGATTCATCACGCCGCAGCGGAGCGCAGCCTGGTGGGCGTCATCTGAGATCGGGTCCCATCCGCCGAAGACGAGGTCGTCGAGGTCGGCGAGGGGGACGAAGTCCTTGATCATCGGATTGCGGTCGTCGGTGCGCTTGCCGAGGCGAATGTGGCCGAGCTGGGTCAGCGAACCGAACGGCTCCGCCAGGCCCCTGCGGGCGGCGATGACACCGGCGTAGAAGGTGGTGGCGACGGCACCCATTCCGGGGGTGAGGATGCCCAGCTTGCCCGAAGCCGGCTTGATGTCGATGGCGGTCACAAAGACTCCCTTGGAACGGTCGGGTAGGCATTTCAGACTACGTTGTCATTTCCCTCCTGACAACGTTATCATTCTCGACGATGACCCGCTCTCCGGCGGGGCTGGGTTGGACTGTCCGACCGAGGGAGCGTGACTCTTGAAGCGCAGTGAGGTCAACCAGATCATCGACGATGCTGAGGTTTTGCTCTCGGAGTGCGGTTTCGTGCTCCCTCCTTTCGGATCGTGGAGTCCCGCGGACTGGAGCGAACGTCCGCCTGAAGAGGTATCCGGAATCGTCGCCAAGGGCCTCGGGTGGGACATCACCGACTTCGGGAAAGGCGACTTCGCTCACACGGGGCTATGTCTTTTCACCCTGAGGAATGGCAGCCTCGGGGAGCTGCAACAAGGAAAGGGCAAGGTGTACGCCGAGAAGATCATGATGAGCCGGCCGTCTCAGGTGACCCCGATGCACTTCCACTGGGCAAAGACGGAAGACATCATCAACCGCGGCGGAGGGCCGCTGGTCGTGCAGGTCTATGGCTCTTCCGACGACGAGGGGCTTTCCGAGGAGCCGGTGAGCGTCGAGATCGACTCGGTGACGCACACCTTGCCCCCGGGCGAGATCCTCGAGCTCGGTCGCGGTCAGAGCATCACGATGTATCCCGGCGTCTATCACTCGTTTTGGGGGGCGAGCGAGGATGTCCTCGTTGGTGAGGTCTCATCAGTCAACGACGATGCGACCGACAACCGATTCCTCGAGTCGGTGGGGCGCTTCCCTTCCATCGACGAGGACGCGTCGCCTTCTCGGCTGCTCGTCCCCGACTACGGACCCTTCCTCAAATGAGCCAAGCCACAGCGTCAGAAGTGACCACGCCCGACGGCTACCGGCTGCTGGATGAAGCGGCGGTGATTCCGGTGCTGGCCGAGATCCCGGCAATCGCCCAACGCCTCGGCGGCGACCCGGCCGGCTGGTCGGCGGAGACACTGCAGGGTGGCAACGTGAACCAGATCTATGCGGTTGCCGGTCCCGCCGGAAGTGTCTGCACCAAGCAGTCCATGCCGTATATGCGCCTGCTCGGACCTGCGGCGCCTTTGCCACTCAATCGCATCGTGTTCGAGCAGCGCACCCTCGCCGAGCATGCGCGGCATGTGCCGAGCCGGGTGCCCGAGATCTACCACTTCGACCCCACCCTGCATCTGCTGGTGATGGAGCATCTCTCCGGCCACCGGGAGTTGCGTGACCTGCTGATCGACAACGAGCAGCCCTCCCACGCCGCCGCCGACGTCGGCGAGTACATGGCCAACACGCTGTTCTGTACCTCGGCGTTGGCGCTGAGCGCCGCCGACTGCAGGCGCCTGTCTGCCTCCATGGCGGGGAACTCGGGAATGACCAAGCTGATGGAGGATTTCACCTTCGTCGAGCCCTACATGGACCACCCACACAACAGGTGGAACGCACCGCACCTCGACGAGGTCGTCGCACAGTTCCGCAGGGACCGGGCGCTCAAGCTCGCCGTCGGGCGCCTGAAGCGCCGCTACTTGGGGGCCGGCGAGGCGCTCGTCCACGGGGATCTGCACACCGGCTCGTTCCTGGTGGGCGGGGGTGACACGCGGGTGATCGACTTCGAGCTGTCGCACTACGGGCCGATGGGCTTCGATGTGGGTTTGCTGATCTCACACGCGTTCATCAACTTCTTCGGTCAAGACGGCATGCCCGACCGGCGCGATGAGCGGCGCTTCGGCCAGCAATGGACCCTTCGTTTTGTGGCCGAGGTTTGGCAGCAGTTCGCTGCGCAGTTCGCGGTGCTCTGGAACACGCAGCGCAGCGGAGACGCCTATCCGTTGGGCTGGTTCGGGAACGACACAGATGCCGCTGAGGCCGCCCTCGACGACGTCCTGGGCGGGATCCTCACCGATGCGATCGGTTTCGCCGGCACTGAGATGATTCGGCGCATCATCGGTCTGGGGCAGGTACCGGATCTGGAGCAGATCGACGACCCCGCGATGAAATCTCGCTTCGAACTGCGCTGTCTGCATTTCGCCCGTGACCTGGTGCTCAGTGCTTCGCGATTCGAGGACGTCGGGGCCGTCTGCCGCGCCGCAGAGGCGGCTCGGGCCTAGGGGCGCAAAGGCTGAGGCCGGCTATTGGCGGTCGGAGATGTCGAGGGAATCATCCAGCAGTTCGGCGAGGTGAATTACCCGAACGTTCTTGAGCTTTGCGGTCTCGGAGCGCACCTGGCGGTAGCAGCCCGGGTTCACGGTGACGATGACGTCCGCTCCGGAGTCGACTACCTCCTGGTGCTTGGGCTCAAAAACGCGATGAGCGTCGTCGGGACGGAGCAGCGAGTAGCTGCCGGCCGAACCGCAGCACACGGCTGCAGAGGGGAGTTCGACCAGCTGCCCGAGGCGGGCCACGATTTCTCTGATCTGTTGGGCGACTCCCAGCCCGTTGCGGAGATGGCATGAGTCCTGGATCGCAATACGAGGAGGCCTGCCGTCGATCTGAACGGGTTCAAGACGGTCCAGGTCGAGTTCCCCGCCTTCGATGATCCACTGCGAGAGCTCCCGAACCCGGGACCGGCCGAGCTCCTCCGCCAGGTGAGCGGCGCAGCCGCCGGCGGTCGTCACGATCGTTCCCGGGAGCCGCTCACCAAGCTTCCGGGCCAACTCACTCCCCCTGTCGGGGTCTCCATTGTGAGCGTGGAGCGCACCGCAGCATCCCGCTGCGGGATCGACGTCCAGGTCCGGGAACCTTCGCGCCACGCAACGAGATACACCCGGGTACAGCAGGCGCTCGAAACACCCCAGCATCAGGTGATGTGACCCGGTGCCGGGCCGGCGTGGAGCGGGTCGCCTGAACCATGCGGCCATCCGAACGATCCACGACCGGTTGACGAGGGCGAACAGGGCCCTCACTCGCAGCGGCTTGCGCCGCCATGTGGAGGCTCGCCACTCTTTGAGTAGCTCCCCGTATTGCACGCCGGCCGGGCACACCGGTTCGCATGCCCGACAGCCCAGGCAGAACGCGGACTGCTCGGTGACGGTTTGATCGGCCGGGTCGAGGTGGCCGGCGGCGGTCGCTCGCATCAATGAGATCCGGCCGCGCGGTGAAGAGGCCTCATCGGCCGTCAGTCGATAAGTCGGACACGCCGGCAGGCAGTAGCCGCAAGAGATGCACCGTTCCAGGAGCGAGTCGAGTTCGGCTACCGAGAAGCCCCTCATGACCCGAGCTTCCCGGGGTTGAGAATGCCTGCCGGATCGAACGCCTTCTTCACCCGTTGCAGCAGGGCGATGTGAGCCGGACCCAACTGCTGTTCAAGGAATGGGAGCTTGGTAACCCCGATGCCGTGCTCACCGCTGATCGTGCCGCCGAGCCTGATCGCTTCCCCGAAGATCTCGTGAACTGCCTCATCCGCCGCCGCTCGGGCCGCCGGGTCGCCCGGGTCGATCACGATGGTTGGATGCAGGTTCCCGTCCCCCGCATGCCCAAACGTGCCGCACAGCAGTCCCCGCCGTCGGGTGATCTCTTCAACGGCCAGAACCATCTCTGCGAGTCGGGGCCGGGGGACGGTGACGTCCTCGAGAATCGTGGCCGGCGCCAGTCTCGAGAGAGCCGGGAGGGTGCAACGACGGGCTGCGAGGAGTTCCTCGGACTGGGCAACGCTCGCAGCCATGGTGACCTCGAGCGCCCCGACGTCGACGCACACCTGCGCGATGCGTTCGAGGTGCTGATCCACCACATCGGGCATGCCGTCGTCACCGAAGAGGAGGAGAGCGCCTGCATCACGGCGCAGTCCCAGGCCTGAGTAGTCCTCGACCACCCCGATGCAGGTTCGGTCCAGGAACTCGAGGGTCGCCGGCAGGATTCCGCCGGCGATGGTCATTTCGACCGCCCGGGACGCCTCGGCAAGATCCGCGAAGTAGGCAACACCCGTCTTGGTGACGGCCGGCGAGGGAAGGAGACCGAGCACGATCCTCGTGATCACTCCGAGTGTTCCCTCTGAACCCACAACGAGGCGGGTCAGGTCGTACCCCGCCACGTCTTTGACGAGACGACCACCGGCGCGGATGATCTCACCGCTAGCCAGCACGAACTCCACACCCAGCATGTACCGGCCGGTCACTCCGTACTTCAAGCCCCGGAGGCCACCGGCGTTCGTCGCCACGTTTCCGCCCACCGTGCACACCACCCGCGAGCCCGGATCCGGGGCGTACAGCAACCCGTGGGCGGCGGCCGCTTCGACCAAACGGTCCGTCGTCACTCCCGGCTCGACGACTGCCAGCATTTCGGATTCGTTGATTTCGAGGATCCGGTTCATCCGTGTGAGTGGCATCACGATCCCACCGTGGATGGGGACCGTTCCGCCGCAGAGGCTGGTGCCCGACCCGCGCGGCACCAGCGGGATTCGATGCTCAGAGGCGATCCGGGCGATCCCTGCGACTTCCTCGGTCGTGCCCGGCAGAACCACGGCGTCTGGACGCCGGCGAAACAAGGGGGTGGCGTCAATGGCGTAGGGCTCCCGCTCGCCCGGCTGGGTCCGCACGTACTCAGATCCAACGATCCCGGCGAGCTCCTGCAGCACGGCCGGCGTCACCGTCCCGAAACCGCCCGGATCACCCCCGAGCCCGTCGTTGTTCGCCGAGCCCGCGCCCGCCTGGCGGTCACGAGCCCCCCTGCCGACTCGTCTGCGTTTCCACATCACGGATGCCCCTCGCAACGCCACACCAACGATTCGGTGTTCACCAGATCGGACTCAGTTCAGAGATCATCTGTCTGTTTGTTGTAAGTGACAAGAGACACTACCATGTGGCCCAACCTCGCACCGGCGCCGGCATAGGAGGCCACCTGCCGCAACCCACGGCGGGGTGCTTCGAGCCATGAGATCCGCCGGACCGCCACCGATCAAGCCGACGGGCTGAGACTGGAGGCACATCGAAGATGAAGACAACGCTCACCAGCCGGACCGCCAGCGTGACCATTGACACCGAGGGTCCGTTCATCATGATCGGCGAGAAGATCAACCCGACCGGTCGCAAGCGGCTGGCGGCAGCGTTGACCGACGGCGACCTCGACTACGTCGTTGACCTTGCCGTCGGCCAAGTCGACGCGGGGGCCGACCTTCTCGACGTCAACGTGGGTGTCCCCGGAATCGACGAAGCCAAGACCATGCGCGAAGTCGTCGAAGCGGTCACCGCCGCCATCGACGTGCCCCTCTGCATCGACTCCCCCAACCACGCAGCCGTAGCAGCGGGTGTCGCCGCCTGTTCCGCCCGACCACTGGTGAACTCGGTCAACGGCGAGGAAGCGTCGATGCAAGCGATCCTGCCCATCGTCAAAGAGCACGACACCGCCGTCATCGGGCTCACCCTCGATGAGGACGGGATCCCCCCAACGGCTGAGGCACGCTTTGCGGTCGCCGCCAAGATCATCGAACGAGCCGACTCGATGGGCATACCCCTCGAGAGCATCATCATCGATCCACTCGTCCTCACCGTGGGAGCAGACAGCAACGCAGCGCGGGTGACTCTCGACACGATCGCGCTCGTCACGGCCGAATACGGGAGCAACGTCAACCTCGGTGCCAGCAACGTGTCATTCGGATTGCCCGACCGGCACACCCTGAACCAGGCCTTCCTTGGATTGGCGATGGGAGCCGGTGCATCCTGTGCCATCACCGACGTTGCCAACCTGGCTCCAACGATCCGGGCGGCCGACCTCCTGCGGGGACGCGACGCCCACGGACTGAGCTACATCAAGTACTTCCGGGCGCATCGCTCCGAAGAGGACGGATAGGCACGAGTGCTCTTGAATCGTGCGAGAGGGATGGAGCAGATGAAACCTCGAAGGGTGCAACTACCGAAGCGTCGAACCGCAATGAGCCCCATGGCCGGCGGCAAGCCGCCCACGCCGGTGGGGTGCTCGAAGGTGAGGTCGTAATGGCCGAAACACGCGGAACGGTGATTCGCGGCCGCTACGTGCTGACGGCGGCCGACCCTTCCGTGATCACAGACGGGGCGGTGCGGGTCGTCGGTGACCGGATCGACGCCATCGGAACATGGGACGAGCTTCACGCCAGGTTCCCCGATGATGACCACTCAGGTGGCCCGAACGACATCGTGACGCCCGGCTTCATCAACACGCACGGCCACTTCTCCGAAGCGCTCGTCACCGGGATCGCCAAGCAGCACAGGCTCTGGGAATGGATCCACGCACTCGTTGGACCGGTCGCCCCACATCTCGACGATGAAGCCGCCTACGTCGGGACGCTCGTGGCCGGGATCCAGATGCTGCACAGCGGCATCACGCTTGCCAACGACATGTTCGTGTGCGACCCGAAGCCGGGAAACCCCGTGACGCCGGGTGTGGTGCGCGCTCTCGACGACCTCGGCCTGCGAGGTGTCGTGTCGTACGGCGCCACCGACATTCGGGGTGTGCCGATTCCCGTCGTTCTCGAGGAGCACGCCGCGTTGGCCGAGGCGGCTACAGCTAGCCGGCTCTCAGAATTCCGAGTGGGGATCGCCACACTCGGAGCGCAATCCGATGAACTGCACGCGGCGGGTGTCGATCTCGCAGTCAATGGTGGCCACGGCGTGCACATCCACCTCCAGGAGATTGAGGAGGAAATCGCAGCCGTGCGATCCGAGCATGGCGTGACGCCGATCGGGTACTGCGCCCGTACCGGGCTCTTCGAGGCACCAACGATCGCGGCCCACTGCGTGTGGGTTGACGCCGACGACCAGGAGATGCTCGCCGAGCACAGCGTCGGTGTGGCCCACAACCCTGTGTCGAACATGATCCTCGCCTCGGGGGTGTGTCCCGTGCCGGAGTTGCGCAGCCGGGGCATCAACGTCGGCATCGGTGTCGACGGGCCGGCCAGCAACGACCGCCAGGACATGCTGGAGGCGATCAAGATGTCCGTGCTGCTCCAGCGGGTAAACCATCTCCAAGCGACCGCAGCTTCCGCCGAGGAGGCGTTCGAGATGGCGACGATCGGGGGAGCCCGAGCGCTGGGCCTGGATCACGACTTGGGATCGCTGGAACCGGCGAAGGCTGCCGACCTCGTTGTGTTCGACGGCTCCACCCCGGCTCTCGCCAACGTTCATGAGCCATTCGGTTCGATCGTGTTCGTCGCCGGGCCCCGCGAGGTCAAAGAAGTGTGGGTCGCCGGAGCCAGATCGGTCGAGAACGGTCGCATCGTCAACGTCGACACCGGCGAAGTCGTCGAGAGGTCACAACCGATCGCTGAGCGGCTCGTGACGGCGGCCGGTCTGCGCTAGGTCCTTCCAGCCCGCATTCACCCCAGAAGCTGAAGGCGTCAGTTATCTGCAGGCTGCTCAGGCGAGGTCCACGCCCGACTCACTCGAAGGGCAGCCCCCAGCCGTGGGCCTGCTCCTTGACCTTGTCGTACATCGCCTGCCATTCGGGCCGGGGCTGAACCGTGTCGGGGTCATAGAGCTCGGCGAACGGAACGCCGATCGGCCGTGTGCTGAGCAGCGGCTCATACTCCGCGACTGCCGTGCGGACGATCTCATCGGCCTGTTCCCGGCTCATCCCGGCGGCAGCTCGGGCAACCTCCCCGTTGAAACGGGCCTCGAGCCCGGTGGCGTGGTCCAGCACTACCCCGGCTGCAGAGCGTGTGCCGAACGCACGGGACGTGCCGCAGACGGACACCAGAGTGGCCATCGCCACGCACTCATGGAGCAGCGACTCAGTACCCGGTCCACTGACCGGCGAGGTCATCAGCTCGGTGATGAAGTGGGTGTTGCGGGACAGGGCCTGTGCGGTAACGCTGACCGCTCGCATGATGTCGGGGTCGGTCGAGTTGTAGTTGAAGGGATGCGTTGGGCCGCTCGAATGGCTATTGGGCTGATACACGACCTGGAGCGCAATCCAGCCGGCGGTGAGCAGGAGAGCGACGCCCTCGGCGGGACCCCCGAGACCACCAAGGATCGGGTTGTAGAAGCCGAGCACGATTCCGTCGTGAACTGCCGAGTGGGCGATCTTGTTCAGGAGTTCGCTGTTGGTCTTCAGCTCGCTGACCATCGCAACGATGTGGGTGTCGGTCGGGCGGTAGCCATCGCCTCCGATCGCGGACAGATGGCCGAGGTCGCTGGTGGACATCTCGACGGCCTGGATCGAGAGCCCGGGGCGTCCCGCAGCTGCAGCGGCGCGGAAGTCCAGTTCCACCTGCTGCCATGAGGCGATCACTTCCAAGGGCGATTTCGACCGGATCTCGCGGCCAAACGTCGTTGCCAGCGTTCCCGGCACCACGATGTCGAGGATCTCCTCTTGGAAGTAGCTCTCCATGATGGGGACGTAGAGCTCTTCGGAGAGTGGCGTCCCGATCGGGCCACCGCTGATTCTCGGCGGCGTCGGATCCTCAACAGATCTGGGGATCGACACTCGGACATCAGCGCCCTCGCCGACCGTGACTTCAGAGGCTGCGAGTTCAATGGCTTCTTCGATCTCAGCTCGGGTGAACGACATGAGGCGCCCGCTGCTGGTGTTGTAGACGCCACATTCGGCGAGGAAGTCGATTGAGGCCTCATAGAGCCGATCGACCAACGCGTCGTCCTGCTGAATGATGTGGTCCCGGTCGAACTTGATGTCGTATTCCTTGAGGACACGCGCAACGCCGCCGGCGACATGCTTCATGTCGAAGTCCTTCTCATCGAGGACCGGGCCGCTGTTTGCCCGGTCCAGGACATCGAGCAGGCGACTCAGGTCTCGGGAGCCAAGGGTCGCATCAGTCATGTCGGCGTTCCTTCCTCGCGATTCGGGTTGCCGTCGAGCAGAGACTGGATCTGTCTCACTGCGTCGGCTGCGTCGTCGCCGTAGCTGTCGGCTCCAACGCGGGTGGCGTACTCGGCGTTGACCGGGCCGCCGCCGATGATCACCTTGAAGCGGTCACGATCCTTCTCGTTTCCCTTGATGATCTCGACAGCGTCCGACATGTACGGCATGGACGTCGACATGAGCGCTGAGATGGCGATCACGTCGGCGTCGGCGGCTCTCGCACGCTCGACGAACGTGGAGGCCGAGACGTCGATGCCGAGATCGATGACTTTGAAGCCGTTCACTTCGAGCAGGGCAGCCACGATGTTCTTGCCGATGTCGTGAATGTCGCCGTACGCCGTCCCGATGACGACAGTGCCGCGGCTGGCGGCTTCCTCACCAGCGGACAGGGTGTCGGCGAGAGCTTCGTGGATCCCTTTGACGACATCAGCCGAGAGCACCATCTCGGGCAGGAACAGCTCGAGGCGGCTGAAGCGGTCCCCGATGTCGGCCAGACACGGGCTGATCGCCTCCGAAAACAGCTCGGCGACCGAGATCCCATCGGCCACGAGTCGCTTCGCCTCAGCGACCCCGGCGTCGACGTCACCCCCCTCGATCGCGCCGATGAGCGTGTCGTACTTCTTGTCAATAGCCACAGCTCAGCTCACTCTCGTTGAAGGTGCCGTTGACCACCGGATCAAGCGGCACGAACACTCTGTCTCCTGTGTCGTATTAGTGACAGCTGACACTACTGATGTCCCCACTCGCGCGCAACCGTCCACGAACGACCTTCGCGGTGCCCTCGCGACGTCCGCCAGGGCCTGCGAGGCCTGCCCTCCCGGGAGGAGATAAGGGCAGGCCTCGCGGACCCATGGCTGCCGGGGCAACTCAGTTCCACCTCTCGGCGACGACCTTGCGGTCGGTGAAGAAGAGCACGGACTCGGCGCGCCCGTGGACGGCGCCGTATCCGGATTCCTTGAGACCACCGAGCGTTGCCCAAGATTGGGTGGCGGGGATTCCGACGTTGATGCCGATGTTGCCCGCCGTGACGCGGGACTCGAACGACCGGGCCGCAGCTCCGTTCTCGGTGAAGATCATCGCCGAGTGCCCGAAGCGGCTTCGGTCGATCAGGGCGACTGCATCGTCCAGCGTCTCGACCGGCACGATCGCCGCCACGGGCCCGAAGACCTCTTCTTGGGCAATCTCCATGTCGGGGGTCACGTCGTCGAGGATGGTGGGTCCGACGAAGGCCCCGTCCGGCCAGTCCGGGACGTCGGGGTTGCGCCCGTCGAGCAGCGGGATTGCTCCTGCCTCGACGGCGCGGTCGATCATCCCGTTGATCCGATCCCGGTCCCGGTGGGTGACAACGGGGCCGAGGTCGACCGTCGGGTCCAGCCCGTATCCGAGCTTCCACTTCGAGGCCGCCTCAACGAATCGGTCCCGCAGCGGCTCGTAGACGTCACCGACCGGAACGAGGACGGCGCCGGCGAGGCACCGCTGTCCCCCAGCCCCAAAGAAGGATGCCAGCGCCGCATTGACCGTGAAGTCCAGATCGGCGTCCGGCATGACGACGAAGTGGTTCTTGGCTCCCGTGGCCGCCTGCCCGCGCTTGCCGAGAGATGCCGCTTTGGCATAGAGCTCGGCTCCCACCGGCGTCGATCCGACGAAGGAGAACCCTTCGGTGTCGGGGTGCTCCATGAGAGCGTCGACCACCTGGGCGCCTCCGTGAACGAGGTTGATGACCCCGGGCGGGAAGCCGCACTCGTCGATCATCTCCATGATGCGCATCTGGGTGATCGGCACACGGGAACTCGGCTTGTTGATATAGGTGCAACCGGCGGCCACCGCATACGGCAGGTACTCGAGGGGAACCATCGCCGGGAAGTTGAACGACGGAACCATGAAGAAGACCCCCCTTGGGATGTAAGTCATCTTCAGGTTGAGCGACGGCCCGATGTTCTCCTGGTGGTACCCCCGCGTCGTCGTCGGAATCGCACACGCCGCTTCGATCTCTTCGATGGCGCGCCGCATCTCTGCTCGGCCGTCTGCGATCGTCTTCCCCATCTCTTGGACAAGCGATCGGGCGAGGTCCTCAAAGCTCTCCTCCATCAGGTGCTTGAGATGAAAGAAGGGGCGAGTCCGCTTCACCGGTGAGGCGTGTTTCCACTCACCGAACGCCCTCTTCGCTGCAGCAACCGCCTGCCCGACCTCGGCTGCGGTCGAGTTCGGCGTCCGAGCGATGATTTGCCCCGTGGCGGGATTGACGACGTCTCTGATGTCGTCGGATGTCGAGGCAACCCACCGACCGTCGATGTAGTTGCTGAGCGTTCCGTAATCCTGTTGTGGTTCTTGGAGCAGCGTCATTGGTCGGTTCCTCCGGTTCGTTCTGAGATCAGGTCAGTGCAGGCCGTCTTCACCGATGATTTCGTCGACCGAAAGACCTCCGAGACGGAAGTTGGGTCGACCGCGGTTGACACCGGCGATGACGACCAGCACCTCGTCGGGTTCGGGGGCGTCGGGCACGCCGACGGTGATGGTGTCGTAAAACGCACGGACCTTGAGTGCGTCCTTGTGGGCGAGGGGGATGTCGAGGGTGGTCCCCGGGGCTCCTCGTTTGCCGGTTGAGGAGATCCAGGCCTTTCCCCCGCCGATGGCGGCGCGGAGCTGATCCGCTGCGGGCGTGGTCAGGTAGGCGTGGCCGTGCTCGACCTCGCCGTTCATTCCGACGAGGCTCGCCTTGCCGTAGCCGAGCACCGGCGACCCCATGGTGTCGACGAGGACTGTGGCGAGGTGGCGGACCAGATCGACGGAGGCTTCGACAATGTCTTTGAGGTCGTCGCTGTGGCGTCCTGCGTAGGGGTTCTTCACCGCCGCCGCGACCGCAACTTTGCGATACGGCGAGTCCACCGGGACCCCTGATTCGATCAGTTCGTCCTCGATGAGAGTGGTGATCTTCCGGATGCTCGACATCGAGGAACCTCCCGCTTCTGCCGCTGTGGCGATGCCCATCAGCGCTGTTCCGTGTTGCTTGCGAGTGGATTTCGATCCTAAACTGTCTCTCTGTAAGAGACAAGCGATACCGCGTGGGTGGCGACGCGGAGGAGGACCGCATGGCAGGCCAGCCTCTCGACCTCAAGGTCGTCAACGGAACCGTTGTGCTCGGCGATGGCCGCTACCGGGTCGGCGTCGGTGTCAAGGACGGGAAGATCGCGGTCCTGGCGCCCGATGAGTTCCTCGGTGAAGCCAAGGAAACCATCGACGCCCGGGGCCACTACATCCTCCCGGGGATCGTCGATTCAGAAGCCCACCCGGGCTGCTACGTGCCCTTCGACTACGACATGACCAGCGAATCGCGAGCAGCGGCGTGCGCCGGTGTGACCACCTGGGGGATCCAGGCACCGGTCACGCGCCTCGGCACCGAACCGTTCAGGGAGGTCGTAGCGAAGGCGGACGTCGTCTCCTTCAACCACGCGTTCCCGTCGGGCAAGAAGGTCATCGACACGGTGAGCCACGTCGATGCGTATCTGACGTACATGCTCGAGACCGACCAGCACGCAAGAGAGATTCCCCAATACGCCGAAGAGCACGGCGTGACCTCCTACAAGCTCTATCTCCAGACCCGGAGCATGAAGGGCATGGCGGACGACGCCGATACCAATTGGCCGAGCCGGCGTGCAGGGCTGGGGACCGGGATCGATGACGGCACCGTCTACCAGGTGATGGAAGAGGTCGGCCGGCTCGGATATCCCGGCATCGCGCACATCCACCCGGAGAACTGGGAGATCGGACGGATCTTCGAGGATCGGCTTCGAGAGGCCGACCGAACCGACTTCGGAGCGTGGACCGACCGCTCCCCCGACTTCCTCGAGGCCCAGCACGCCCGTGCCTACGCCTACCTTGCGCAGCAGACCCCGGGCAACGTGCCGCTGTATCTCCAACACTGCACCACCCGACTGACCTTCGAGGAAGTGCGGAAGGCCCGGGCCGAAGGCCTCGAGCTCTACGCCCAGACCGGGCCCGCCTGGCTGTGGGCCGAACCCGAGTACGGGTGGCGCATCAACGTGCCGCTCCGGCGGCGCGACAACATCGAAGCACTGTGGCAGGCCCTCGCCGAAGGAATCGTCGACGTCGTCGGATCGGACCACGTCGTCGGGTGGGAACCGGCAAGCCACGCCGAGATGTACAACGAGAACATCTGGAAGCTGCGGACCGGGTTCAGCCGTGTCGAGCTCTTCTTGCCGGTCATGCTCTCCGAGGGTGTCAACAAGCATCGATGCACTCTGGAGCGGGTGGTGCAGGTCTCGTGCGAGAACCCTGCCAAGACATCGGGGTTGTGGGGCAAGAAGGGTTCGCTGCTGCCGGGGTTCGATGCCGACATCGTGATCGTCGATCTGGGCCGCGAGGTCGAGGTGTCCAAGGAGCATCTCAACACCCGGGCCGGATGGTCGCTGATGGAGGGACACACCTTCACCGGCTGGCCGATCAAAACGATCATGCGAGGCAAGGTCACCGCCGAATGGGCGGACGACTCACCGGGCATGAGGCCCGTCGGAGAATCACGCGGCCGCTACCTCCCCCGCAAGGTGCGCGGCGCCGGCCCTCCGGCTCAGCTCAGCAGCCCCGTTCGACTCGCACCGACCGATCGTTGGCTGGCCGATGACTTCGCCAAGCCTGGCTTCAGCGCTGAGACCACGAAGTACACCGAGCCGATCGGAGGGTGAGATGGCGGTCTGGGACGACGTGATCACCGACACGGATCGGAAGGTCTTCGAAGCAGCCGGATGGGGCAAGAGAGCCGGATTCGGAACCCGACCGGCAGTGATGGTCATCGACGTGAACTACAACTTCAGCGGCGACCGCGAGGAACCCATCTTGGAGTCGATCAAACGCTGGCGGTACTCCTGCGGTGGTGTTGCCTGGTCCAGAGGGATCCCTGCGATTCTGTCGATCCTCGAGGTGGCCCGCAGCAAGCGGCTGCCCGTGATCTACACCACCAATCCGAGGCGGGCGGATGCTCTCGATCTCGGGAAGTGGGCGCTGAAGAGTCACCGGGCCGCCGATGAAGTCGATGTCATGGGGCACCGCGGGAACGAGATCGTGGAGGAGGTCGCTCCGCTGCCCGACGACCTGTTCATCGAGAAACGCAAGCCGTCTGCGTTCTTCGGCACCCCGTTGATGAGTCACCTCAATGAGATGGGCGCCGACTCGTTGATCCTGACCGGAAGCACCACGAGCGGCTGCGTGAGGGCAACTGCGGTTGACGCCTTGTCGTTCGACCTGCTGGTGACGATCCCCCACGAAGCCGTTTTCGACCGCGGGGAGGTCTCTCACAAGATCGCCCTGTTCGATCTCCACATGAAGTACGTGGATGTGACCGACACCGTCGAGGTCGTCGGCTACCTCGGCGATCTCGAACCGGGGCTCTTCGATGAGACCTACCCGCCGGCGGCGCGGGCGGCGAAAGATGTGTCCGGGTAGCCGGCCCGCAGGCGAGTTGTGAAGTAGGGAGGCGGGCAATGCCAGAGCCGACGTCCACTGCTGTGATCGGAATCGGCACGCTGCTGACCGGTGATCTCGGTCGGCCTCGTTCCGACGCCGACTCGCTGCTGATCGAGAACGGACGGATCACAGCGATCGGTGATATTGATCCTCGGGATGCCGATCGTGTCATTGATGCGCAAGGTGCCACGGTGGGTCCGGGTCTTATCGACTCGCACTGCCATGTCGTCCTGGGCGATTACACGCCACGCCAGAACACGGTCGGGTTCCTGTCGTCCTACGTTCACGGTGGCATCTGCCAGGTCATCTCCGCCGGTGAGATCCACACCCCGGGGAGACCTCGAAACCGCGACGGGGGCAAAGCCTTGGCGGTGGCGTCACGGCATTGGTGGGCCAACTACCGACCCAACGGCATGAAGGTGCACGGCGGGTCGGTCGTCATCGAACCGGTGCTCACGGCGGAGGACTTCACCGAGATCGCCTCCCAAGGTGTCTGGCTGGCGAAGTTCGGGTTCGGCAACTACCAGGACCCGGCCGACGGGTTGCCGCAGGTCCGAGCCGCCCAAGACGCGGGAATCAAGGTGATGTGCCACTCCGGCGGCGCCTCGATCCCCGGTTCGAAGCCAATCACCGTCGAGCACCTGCTGCTGCTGCGCCCCGACATCTGCGGCCACATCAATGGAGGACCGACCTCCCTCGACGACAACGACGTTCTGGGTCTGGTCCACGACACCGACCTGGTCCTGCAACTGGTGCAAGCCGGGAATCTCCGCAGCGCCATCGCCATCGCCCAGGCGGTGCTCGAAGCGGGGATGGAGCATCGGGTCATCATCGGGTCCGACACCCCGACCGGTACCGGAGTGATGCCCCTGTCGATTCTCAAGACCATCGCCGAGCTGGCATCACTCGCCGGCGTCCCACCGGAGCTGGCGTGGGCCTGGGCCTCGGGGGTGAGCGCAGACATCTACGGCCTCGAGTCGGGCAAGGTCGCGGTAGGGCGACCCGCCGACCTCGTGATCTGCGACGCCCCGTGGGGGTCGATGGCCGACGATGCGGTCGGGGCGCTCACCCGCGGTGACATCCCGGGGATCAGCGCGGTGATCATCGATGGGGTGGTGCGAACGCTGCGAAGCCGCAATACCCCGGCGGCGACACGGCCGGTGCGGGTCACCCCGGAACTGCCCGAACCGCCCGGCTCGGCACACGTGTGAGTCATCGAAGGAGCTGTGATGAGCGACCACATCGAGGAAGTCCTGGTCCCCACCAAAGAAGGCCGCGGGATCTACGTCGAGGAGGGCCAACTCCTCGACATCGTTGATGTCGAGGGCCACCAGGTCGGCGACATCGTTGCCTGGTTCCGCAACGACCCTTCGGAGTACATGTCGCCGACACACACGGTTTCGTGCAACGCATCGATCGATCTTGGGGAGGGCTCGGAGGTCTTCTCGAATCGGCGCAATCCCGTGTTCACGATCGTTCGCGATGACGTCGCCAAACACGACATCATCGTTCCGTGCTGTGATCACGAGCGGTACCTGCGGGACTATGACCTCACCGATCATCCTCATTGCCTGGGCAACCTCGAGCAGGCCCGGGACCTGCTCGGTGAGCGGTACGAGATCCGTGGAGAGACCGCCTGGAACGTCTTCATGCACAACCGGGTCGAGCCCGACGGTGCGGTCGTGACGGACCGGGCTGCCCATGGAGCGGGGGCCACGATCACGCTGCGAGCCCACGGCGATCTGGTCGTGCTGCTGTCGAGCTGTCCGCAGGATCTGACTCCATGCAACGATTTCAACCCAACGTCAATGCTGCTCCGCACCCGGACCCCGTCGTGAGCACCGACCAAGCCGAGCAGGCTTTGCGGGAGTCGATCGCCGAGACCGCCCGCATGATGTCGCGGGCGGGTCTGGCCGAAGCGTTCGGGCACGTCTCGGCACGATCCGGCGAGGGCTTCCTGATCACCAGCACGCTGCCGTTCACCGAGGCGACGGCGGACGACGTCATCAGCGTCCCCAACCCACTCGCACCCCCAACGGGGGATCCACGAATCCCACTCGAAACCCCCATGCATGCCGCCCTCTACGTGTCGAGACCCGACATCTCCGCAATCTGCCGCGGTCACCCTCCTTCGGTAGTTGCGTGGGGCACCGGCACCGCTCCCCTGCCGCTGCTGCACGGCCTTGGCGGATTGGCCGGTGAGGTGGTAGCGGTGCATCCCGACACCACCCTGATCAGTTCCCCGGCCCAAGCCGAGGCAGTTGCCGGGACCCTGAGCGACGACTCCGCCGTCATCCTCAGAGCCAACGGCTGCCTGGCAGTCGGAGCATCGCTGCTCGAAGCACTGACACGGCTCTACTACCTCGAGGAGCGGGCATCAGTCGCATTACAGACACAGGGAATCCCCCCTGCCGTCGACTGGGAACCGCGACTTCGTGACACCGCAATCGAGCTGAAGCGAGCCAAGGCCTGGGTGGCAGCCACCTTCGGCTGACTAATCTGTGTCTCATAACAGACACAGATGACAGCTCGTGTTGAGGGCAGGGTCAGCGAGCAGATAGGACAGCGAACGTGAGCGCCGCCAAACCAACGGTCGAAGAGGTCTACGCAGCGCTACTGGAACGTGTCGGAGCAGGGATCTTCGAGGTCGGGAGCAAGCTTCCGTCGTGTCGAGTCCTCGCTGATGAGCTCGGCTCGAATCCGAGCACAGTGAACCGGGCGATCCGGCGCATGGCCCGCCACGGACTGGTTCGGTCCCAGCCCCGGGTCGGCACATTCCTGATCGACGCAGGAGCAGAACCCGAACTCGGCCGCGAGGAGGTCGAACGGGCGGTGCGTTCAGCCGTTATCGCGGCGCGTCGCGCCGGCCTTGACACCGAAGCGACACGTGAGCTGTTCGAGTCGGCGCTCGCAGTCGGGCGGCGACGCGCACCCGTCGTTGCGTTCGTTGAATGCAACCCCCGGGACCTCGAACGGATGACGGCGCTGGTGGAAAACACGACCGGGATCTCGCTGAGCCCGATGCTGCTCGACGACCTCGATTCGGGCTGGGAAGACGAGATCGATGTCGTTGCCGCACCGGTGTTCCATCTGGCAGATCTCGTGGCCGTCTCCCACGATCTGGACCGGGTCGTCGACCTCAACTTCGTTCCATCCGCAGGCGTGCTGCGAGAGCTGTCCACGCTCGGAGACTCGACGGTGATCGCAGTGGTGGCGCCAACCGATCGAGGCGTGGAACGGATGAGGGCATTGGCCCGCCAGTACCACGGAGGCAACATCGTTGCCCCGGACTTCGGAGCCGACGAGCCCTTCGAGGGTGTCGATGTTGCGATCCACCCCGCCGCGATGGAACTCGACCCCGCCGACCTGCTAGGGGTGGAGAAGGTCATCGTCATCGACTGGGAACTGGATCCGAGGTCGGCGTCAACGTTCGCCGATCGTGTCGCCGCCGTGGCAGGCTCCGCACGCTGAGCCGACGCCGGCGGCCGGGGGTTTTTGATCCGTGTTTGACACGACCGGTACCACCTACCCCAAGCATGACAAAAACCCCTGCTGACCAGGGGTTTTTGTTCGTAGCGGGGGGAGGATTTGAACCTCCGACCTTCGGGTTATGAGCCCGACGAGCTACCAGACTGCTCCACCCCGCGTCGATTGTGGGCGGCATTCTACCGCGGGCCGATCACCCACAGAAGGGCGCCTCTAGAACGGGTCGCACACCAGCCAGTTACCGGCGCCGATCTCGCTCACCACGCCGTTCGCGATCCGCATCATGAACGGCTCGAGGCGGCCCTGGCTCAGCTCCTCGTACCCGCCGAACTGGAACCCCGCTGCGACCGCATCCTCCTCAGGAGTCCACAGACCGATCCCCTGGGCCGTCGACAGCGAGGGAACCAGCGGCGCCGGCGGCTCGTCGAAGCTCAGCACACCGATCCGCCATCCGCTCCATCGGGGGTCGACCTCATCGAAGAAGAACAGCTCGAGATTCATCTCCCAGTTGGAGATGGCCGCCGGGAAGATCCACTCCCAGGTCACGATGCGAGCCGTGTCGGCGCAGTGCGGCTCCTCGCGGGTCACCCAACCGGTGTCCTCCGGTGGATCGATCGGGATCCCCAGTTCATCGAGCGCAGCCTGAACGGCAGCGATCGCCGCTTCAGGAGTTGCTCCGAAGTCGACCACGTTGAACCCATTCCCCATCAGCAGGAACTGGTCTGGCTCCGGTGCCGTCGTGGTGGTGGTCTCCACCGGCAGCGCCGGCACGGTGATCGCCAGCGAGAAGCTCGCCGCCTGCTCGGCAGCTACCCGGATCACATAGACCTGCGACACAGTGATCTCGACGTCGACCTCCCGCCAGCCGTCTGCCCGCTTCAGTACTCCACCGTCGGTGCCCTGGATCGAGACGAGCACATCCCCCTCGACGGTCACCATCAGCCGCTGACCCACGAGCACCCGGATGTGGAACACCTCGTCATCTCCGGGCGCGGCGTTGCCGGCAACGGTCGCTTCGGTGGCCCCGGCGGCGAACACGATGTCGCGCGCCAAGCTGCACCGCCGGCTCAGTTCGGCGAAGGTCGCTTCACTGGGCTCGCCCGTCGGTTCCTTCCCCTCGGCTTCCTGCGCCTTCTCTACTGATCCCGCAGTCGCGTCCCCAAACACCCCGTCGATGTCGATCGGGCCGAATCCGGCGCAGTCGAGATAGACCTGCAGCGCCCGCACGAACGCGCCGCGCTCCTCTCTCATGATGAAGGCCGGCCCCGCCGGCGCCGACCCCGCCTCCGACGTGGTGGTCTCCTCTGCCGCCGGTTCGGTGGTGGCCGGAGCAATGGTGGTTGTCGCCACCGTGTGCGTCGCACCCGCCGTCGTCGTTGCAGCCGTATCGTCAGTCGCGGTCGTGTCAGGAGTGCCGTCATCCCCGCACCCACCGGCCACCACGATCAGCGCCATAAGGAGCAAACTCGCCCGCCGCATCTCCCACTCCTTCAGTCAGAACACAAGTCGCCGCTTGATCGTGCCGACCGGAGCCCTCCCTAACTAGAGCCATTCGGCAGTCAAATAGGCCCATCGCAGCGAGCAGAGAATTCGACCACTCTCTGTATCAGAAACCGCTTGACATCGGCATAAGAAGTGATGATGCTCCTTCTGTTGGCAGAGCTATCGGTGGGAGGGAGTTCATCCCCATGCGTCGCAATCCTCGAATCCGCAACCGCGTCCTGATCGGCCTGGTCTTGGCCGCGATGGTCGCACTCTCGATCCCGGTGGTATTCGCCGGGGGCGCCGAAGGTGATCCGGTGTACGCACCCGAAGGTGTCCTTGAACTCAACCTCGGCAAGAGCGACTCGTTCACCTGGGACACGTACACCGACAGCATTCAAACCAGGCGGAACAACTGCGAGGTCTTCAACTACTCGCAGACCCTGGCCACGCTGACACCCTTCAACGGAACGATCGGTTTCGTGAAGGACGGCATCGGCGTCCGTGGCGCCGGTGACGGCGGCGGAGCAACCTGCGGTCAGATCAACTCGGCCAATGCAGAAGCTCTGTCGATCAGCCTGTCCGGCGTGCTCGGCGATGGTTACGTGATGGCTGCCGTCGATCTCGACCTCGAGTTCAAGCACGGCGGCGAAGCCCTCATCGAGTTCTTCCTCGGTGGAACGCTGGTCGACAGCGTCGTGTTCAATCCCGACGGACCCGCCGACGACGGTCCCGATTCGAGCGACGGTGACAACTACCGGTTCGCCCACGACTTCCTCGATGAGACCGGCGTCCCAACCGCAGTCTTTGACACCGTCAAGATCACGGCGCTGAGCGGCGAACTCTCCCTCGAGGGCGGCGCCGACGGCACCGAGCCCGGAACGCTCAACATCGCTTCGAACTCCAGCCAGTTCGGCATCTACAAGGAGTACGACGGCGAACTCACCTGCGGCGAGATCGCCACGGACTTCGAAGCCGGGTATCAGGGCGACTTCAAGCTCGAGTCGATCTCGGAGGATGGAACACCGGTCGACTGCGGCTCTAAGTACTACGACATCGAACCGGATCCGGCCAACAGCGACTTCCTGTTCGCACCGGCCGACGCCGACACCGGAGGCACCGCGATCTTCAGCGGCGTGCTGACCGCCGACGCGCAGCCGATCACGGTCGATCCCCTGACCGGTCTCCAGGTCATCCTGCTCGAGTACGACCCGACGGGTGGAACAACCTTCCAGCCGATGTTCGCCTGTGAACAGCACCCCGGCGGCACACCGATCACCAGCCTCGCGGGAGTCCTGCCGGCAGGCGAGACGTACTGCTTCTTCGATGTGATCATCGACGTCTATTACGACGACAACGTGATGGTCGCCGACGAGGCCTGGTACGTGGTCGGCGAGGACGACCCGAACTTCTCGTTCAAGTAGACCCAACCGATCCGGCGGGCTCGGTGACGATGCCGAGCCCGTCGAAGACCTGACGCATACGCTCTGCCATCGCAGGGTCGGGGTCCTTCACCCCGGCCCTGCGGCGCGTTACGAGGAGCAGCTCGATGACCAGCGCTTCCTCCAGTGCGTCACCCCCGTCGGCTGCAGCCTGAAGCGCTACCTCCAAGACACCAAGAGCACCATCACCGTCGCCGAGCGCGCTCAGAGCGCTCCCCCGGACACGCCGCCCGGCGGCAGACTCGCCGAGGTCGGCCCCATCGAGGACCTCCAGCGCATCCTCGGGGTCCCCGGCGTCGACCAGCGCCGCCGCCCAGCTCGTGGCGGCCTCGAGTGCCGTATCGGTGTCCCCCGCTTCGCGAGCTTCTCGAGCAAGCCGCTCGAGGATCGCTACGGCCTCGTCGTGGCGGCCGAGTCCGGCGTAGGCCCGGGCAACCTGCAGATCGACGAACGAGAAGTAGGCCACGACATTGGCGGCTCGCAGAGCTCGCGACGCCTCGTCGGCCAGTTCGGCGGCCTCATCGAAGCGGCGCTGGCCGATCAGGACTTCCGCCGTGTTCGCCTGAATGTTCGCCGCATCGACGTCGTTGCCGGCGCGGCGGGCGGCCTCCATGCTGCGGCGATACCACGACACCGCGTCGTCCCACTTCCCTTCCAGGTATGCGAAGCCGCCCAGGTTGTTCATCACGTCGGAGGCTCGCTCCACGAACCCGAGCCGCTCGAAGATCTCCAGCGCCTCCTCGCTGTGCCGGGGGGCATCGGTTTGTCCGAGCATGAAGTTCGCCCAGTCCAGAACCATGTAGGCCCGGGCGAGCGCCTCTTCCTCATCCACCTTCCGGGCGGTCTCGGCTGCAGCCGTCGCCGCCGCGTGGGCGGACACCGGGTCCCCGTGAGCGATATGGATGCGGGAAGCGAACGAGTCGAGGCGAGCCCGTGCCGCCAGCGCGTCCTCCCCGCCGGATTCCCCGAGTGCCCGCTGGCCGACGGTGATGTTGCGCTTGGCGTGTCCAAACTCGCCTGCATACATCCAGGTCCGGGCCCGCTGCAGATGGAGGTCGGCCACAGCCACCGGGTTTGATCGATCAGTCGCCAGGGCTCGTCCGTAGGCATCACGGGCTGCCTCGAACCGGCCGGCATTCTCCTCCACCTCGCCGAGCTGTGTCCACAACTCGGCAACAGCAGGCGGATCGACATCGAGCGATCGCACCACGCCGAGCGCACGGTGGTAGTGGGCCGCCGACTCGCTGTTGGCGTACGCCGCCTTGGCCTTGTCGCCGGCGATGCGGGCAAAGGTCCAGGCCTTTTCGGCCGCGCCGGACAGGGAGTAGTGAATCGACAGGAACTCCGCGACGGACTCGGTGTCCTCCCCCGCCAGGTGCTCGATGGCAAGCCCGGCACGCTCGTGCAGTTCCCGGCGCCGCCGATACGACAGCGCCTCATACGCCACATCCCGCACGACCGCATGGCGGAACCGGCGTCTCCCCACACCTTCGGCCTCGAGGAACCGGCCGAGCTCGCGCCTGGTTGCCGAATCGAGCTTGATGCCGTCGCCTGCCAGCAATTCGTTGAACACGGCTGCACGGAAACTCCGGCCCAGCACCGAACCCACCCGAAGCAAGCGCCGGGTCAGAGGCGGCAGAGCGTCGATCTCCGCCCCCACCACGGCATCGAGCGACTCCGGCAGGGCCGCCACCGAACCGGTCTGGCCAACCAGCCGCAGCATCTCAGTCAGGAACAGTGGATTGCCACCGGAACGCTCGACCAGCGCCTCGAGTTCATGGGTTCGCAGCGGCGCGGCGCGGGTTGCGACCACCGCCAGGGTCCGGGCGTCGGCATCGTCCAGGGGCGGCAGTGGCAGCTCGGCACCGAGCGGATCCCCGAGGTGACCTTCCCCGGGCCGCCGGGTGCTGATGATCAGCCAGGGACGGTCCGCAACAGCAAGACGCCGGGTAATCGTCGCCGACGCCTCATCGATCCAGTGGCAATCTTCGATCACGATCACCATCGGGCCCGGCGGAATCGCGGCAAGGATCGACTCGACCGCCTCGGCAACCCGCTCGGTGCGGAACTTCGGCTCGATTGCAGCCGTGTCCGGGGTGTCCGGCACATCGATGTGCATCGCATCGCCGAGCAGCGGGAGAACGGCCGTCAACTCCGGGGCGATCGCGACAACGGCCTCCGCCAGTTGCGCGGCCATCTCTTGCCGACCACCACGCTCGATGCCGAGCAGGTCGCGCAGCGGGTCGCGGAACGCCCAGAAGGGGTTGCCGGCACCGTACGGCTCGGCCCGCACCACGAAGGCACCCACACCCTCGCCCACACTTCCCAGCGCTTCGTCGACCAACCGGCTCTTCCCGATGCCGTTGGGGCCCGAGATCGTGAACACCGCACTCGAACCAGAACCCAGCTGTTCTACCGCTTCGCCGATCCGGGTCAACTCGGCGGTTCGCCCGACGAACGGAAGGTCGTGGGTTCCCACCGACCGTCGAATTCCCGACTCATCGCCGAGCTCGAAGGCGCGCACCGGCTCCGACTTCCCCTTCACCATGAAGGGCGGCACTTCGGAGGTGTCGAAGAGGGTCCGCGATCGATCGATGACCGATGGGGCGGCGTAAATCGACCCCTCGGGGGCGGCAGCCATCAGGCGGGCGGCCAGGTTCACCGTGTCCCCCATCACCGTGTAGGTGCTGCGGAACTCGGTGCCGATCTCACCCGAGAACACGTGGCCGCGGTTGACCCCGACTTTGATGGGGAGAGCGCGGCCGGCGTCGGCGATCGCCCGCAAGGTCCGGAGCATCCGGCCCTCATCGTCCTCCTGAGAGGCGGGAACACCCGTTGCCAGAATCACCTTGCCGCCACCGGTGTCCACGTCGGTCGCCAGGAACGTGACATCCTCGGCGTCCGCCGCCTCCTGAATCGAGGTGATCAATTCATCGAGCGCCGCTGCGACCGCATCGGGCCCCTCGAACTCTGCCAGGGCGTCGGTTCCCTTGAACTTGATGAAGCCGATGTTGGCCACCCGGTGTTCGGCCTCTCCGCCTCCGGAGCCGAGATCCGCCCGCAACACCTGCGGGACACACTGCTCCAGCTCCTCAGGGGCCACCTCCCGCCGATGCACCGGACCGGTCGGGTCGATCCGAGCCGTCCTCCACCGCAGCAGGCGCCCGCCGCCCTTGGCTCCGCCGAGCGCCCCGTCCGGGAGCAGCGCGGCCAGGGCGGGGCTGACCAGAATCTCACCGGCATCGGCGGCGCCTTCCATCTCCGTTGTGGTGGTCGCGGTCTCCCCGGTGACGACGAGTTCCCGATGCGACTGCCCGACCCGGAACAGATCGATCTCACCGGTGTGAACCCCCACCGACATCCTGAGGTGAATGCGCCCGACGGAGGTCTTGAGGGTGGTTGCCTCCCGGAGCGCGGCTCGCATCTCGACTGCTGCAGAGACGCCGTGCAACGCATGCTCCTCGCCGGAGAACATCAACAAGAGCGCGTCACCGCCGAACTTCAGCAGGCTGCCCCCGCGGTCGTAGGCCGCCCGCAGCATGGAGCCAAACACGTGATCGAGTACCTCGGTCAACTCCTCGGCGCCGACCCGGCCGCGCCGGGCCAGTCGCTCGGACAGGGCCGTGAACCCCGAGATGTCCACGAAACACAGAGTCCCGTCGATCTGGCGGTGTTTCCCGGCCGGCCCATCGAGGTCCCACTCGGCGAGCACGCGGGGGACGAACCGTTCAAGTGATGCGGTCATGGTCGATCCCTCCCAATCGGCGACCCCGGATGCCGTGCGCCACCATACCCACAGAGAGCCGCCCGACGCGGGCCTGCACCGGCTCCGAACGCATAGGCTCGACATGGCAGATCGTGGGTGCCGAAGGGGAAGGTTTTTTGACGTCCCGGCCGTGTCCGTTCTGCGAGAAGGAGATCTCCCTCACGGCCACGTTCTGCGGCTACTGCGGGTCCAAGCTCCCGAGCGACGAGCCCGTCGTCGAGGAGGACATGGCCGCAGCCACGCTCGAGACCAGGACCGCGGAAGCCAAGCCGTCTCTGACCACCGCCGACACACCGACGCCGGCTCCGGCGAGACGCCGTCGCTGGCTGATCCCGGCGATTGCCCTCATCGTCGTGCTCGCCGGCGGAGGGGTCGCCGCCTTCCTCCTGTTGAGCGGTGATGGTGAGACTCCATCATCCGCACCCACCACGGTGGCCCCGGCGACGACTCAGGCGCCGGCCACCACCGCAGCACCGGCGACAACCGCGGCCCCTGCGACCACAGCCGCACCCACCACAACCGAGCCCCCGACGACCACCGAGGCTCCCACAACGACGGTGGCCACCGAGGAGTTGCACGTCATTGCACAGGAGGCGCTCGTCAATCCCCGCACGATCCTCCACGACACGCTCGAGAGCAACACGGGGTTGTGGACGGTCTGGGGTATTAACCCTCAGCCGTGGGTGCACACCGGGGAGTTCCTCGAAGTCACCAGTATCGGGGATGCCGGAGCGACCCTGGTCCTCAACGACCCGCTGATCAGCGGTCAGGCCGTGATGTACCTGATCTCCTACGTCGGCGATGCCGGATTCCACGCCGGGGTCGAGACCGGGGCATGGGAGCAGCCCACCTTCCGCAGCTTCGGAGTGAGGATGGGAGCAGAATGGCAGGCGCCCGCCGCCGTGACCGAGGTCTGGGAGGGCAACGAGGAGGTCACCGGGTTTGCGCCGACGGGTGGTCCGCTCGTTCCGGAGCCGGACACGCTGTACTACGTGCTCATCGCCGTCGACGGCACGGATTTCGGCCTCTGGATCGAACCGGCTGACGGTTCTATCGGCGCCGGCTTCCACCTGGAAGGCGGCGCCGACTGGCAGCACGCGGAGTGGAACGCCCACACCGGAGTCGACGTGAACAGTTTGAACGTCTACGAGGCCTGGGTCATCGAGTTCGACCGGATCAACCTGTGACCGCTACGGACTGAAGCAGTCGTAGGTGTTGCCGAACCCCCAGCGGTCCTCGGTGATGGCCGAGATGTCCTCCCCGATCACCGGCTCGACGTAGTACGGGAGGAACTCTTCACAGAGGTCGGAACTCCAGTAGTAGTCCACCCGACGATCGGCGGCGAGCGCCTGCAGCACTTCCTGGAACGCCTCGTGGCCGAACTCGATCTCGAACCAATCCCAGAAGCACGCCCCGGTGGTGTAGAAGCCGCCGCGTAGCTCCTCATCACCCACCCAGCCGCCCTCGAGGTCGACGAAGGGGAAGAACTCCTCGGTGTCCATCCACGGGTTGATCTCGACGAACCCGGCTTCCTCGCATCGGTAGGAGTTCTCGGAGTACCAGTTGGTGCGGTCCTTGTTCGAGGCGTAGACCGCCAAACCCTCGTCCAGCCAGCCCGGGAGCGGGGTCTCAGCCACCATCATGTGGCTGGTCTCGTGGGCTTCCTGGCACTTCCCGTCGAGCACGTTCTCCCACTGGAAGTGATCGAACTCCCCTGTCATCGCATCGGTGAAGTACTGGCTGTCGGTCGTCAGCATCATCCCCGTGTAGTGCGCCGCAATCAGCGAGAAGTCCTCATCAACCACGAACCGCCACGGCACCGGCTTGAAGTCGGCGTACAGCGGGAAGCCGTAGTACCCCTCGAGCGCATCGAAGCACCCCTCCATGATGGCGACGGTCATCGATGCCAGCGGCTCGTACTCGGCAGGCACGATGGCGATCATGTCCTCGTTGGCCTTCATCACCTCGTGGGGCTCACCGATCGGGAGCCGCGGGATGTACCCCCAGCAAGCATCGTGCGGCTCTCCTCCCCCAACGCAGTCCTGGTACAGATGCATCTGGTCCTCACCGTGCGGCACCGGCCCGACCCGATCAACCGGAAGTGTCCACTGGGCGCCGTTGCTGACCCGATCCATATCCGACTCGGTTTCGATCGAGACATCGACCACGACGTCCGAGCCGGGGGCCACACCGAACTGTTCCAGGGTGGTGGTGGGGTCGAACGCATCGATGCACTCCCGACCGGGGATGCCGCTGCCTTCGAAGTACGCCTCCATACCGTTTGCCGCGATGGTGACGAGGTAGGCGCCCGAGATCGCATGCCCGGCGTTGCACACGGTGGCCTCGAGCGTGCCGACGGGCTCGGCGCCGTCGATTCGCACGAGCGCCTGAAGCGGGAACAGGTCCGGTTCGGGGAGTGAGACCGAACCGACGGTGGTCGCCTCGGTCGACGGAGGCGCCGTGACGGTCGTCGTGGTCGCAGTTGCGGTGGTGACGGTCGTTTCTGCCGGCGCGGTGGTGGACGGCGCCTGGGTTTGGAACAAAGTGTTGTCGCCGCCGCACGCGGCCAGGACCAGCGCAATGACCGGAAACACACTCCGCCGCATGGGGATCAGCCTATGCGAACGACGAAGAAGCTAGCTGTCAGGCATCAGCTTTCAGCGGGCGGAACACGACAGCGTGTTCTTGTGCCAGTGCTCCCTACAGGACGATGGGACGGCCGCGGCGGGGTTGGGG
>CAZEHO010000024.1:0-45979 GCA_964511945.1 uncultured Acidimicrobiia bacterium
ACGTGCCCGGCGGGCACGCCACATCGGCATTACTCAGCAGACTCCTAGGCCAGCTCGATGACCGGGATCCCCCACCGCCCGGCGAGTGCGCGGAGTTCGGCCCGAACGTCCCCGTAGGTGAAGCCGTAGTGATGGTCGAGTCCTTCACGCATCACGGTGTCCATGACCTCGATCAGCGGCCGGTCGAAGCGCACCACACCGGCTGTACCGGAGTAGGCAAGCGGCGCCGACAGCATCTCTCCTCCACCGACGACCAGTGACTGCGTGCCACCCGCTGCGCTGAGCCGAGCAATGGTGATACGTCCCGGCTTGAACGGGAACTCGTGGAGCAGCGGCTTGCGACGGTTGGAGTGCACCGTGGCCTTCGGGGCGAAATCGGGATCCGCCATCGACAGCGGCCCCTTCCCGCAGTGCCAGAGCACGCCGGTGTCGCTGGCCGGATCCATGTCGATGAGATCGGCGACCAGAGCGGCGCCGCCGGAGAGATCCTGCAGAATCAGGGCGGAGATCGTGCCGTACACGTCGGCCTCACACGCGGTCGGCGTGCGCTCGTCGTTCATCAGGGCTGCCGAGGCGCACACCGCACCACCGAACTCGGTGAATGCCTCGGGCCAGCAGCGCACCGCAAGGCCGGCGTATTCATCGGCTGCGGCCATTCCCGAGAGCACCGGATACAGGCTGAGGCTGGTGTCCAGCTCTCCCTGATCGACATCGTCGATCCCCTCCAGCACCGAAGCTTCGCGCTCCCGGGTTGCAGCCACCGCCGCCGGATCGGCGTCGCGGGCGGTACTGAACAGATCATTGAGTTCGAGCCGTTCCACTACCACACCCGTGATCTCCCGGACGATCTCGGGGTCGTAGCCGCACGGATCGAACCCCACCGGATGGTCTCCGATCACGGCGACCCGGCTGCCGGAGAGTTCGGCGGCAACGGCCTCAGCCCGGGCCACCGCCTCCGGCCGCATCCCCGCCGGGTCGGGAACCGCATGCACACCCGGCTCCAGGTTCGGGGCCCCGAGCAGATCCACCAGCGCATCGGCGATGCCGTTGGAGATCGGACTCTGAAGCAGGTAGCGGTACTGCCTGCCGAGCCTCCGTAGTGCATAGGCGGCGAGGTTGATGCCGCAGAATGCGTTGAGCCGGAGCCGTCCTCCCAGCCGCGGCTCGGGGAATCCCCATAGCGCGATCGGTGCCCGGATCTTGCGGCCGATCACCTGCATCATCGACGCGTCGGTGAACGACACCTGCATGACAAGCAGCAGGTCGATGTCGGATCGCGCCAGCTCGGAAACAGCCGCATTGGTCGACGGCGCATCGAACAGCAGGCTGCGGGAGCCGATCAGCTCGACGTCGAGTTCGTCGAGCACTTCGAAGGCGGCGGCCGTCAGCTCCTCTGCATAGGGCACATCGAAGGTATCACGCGCCAGCGCGAGCACACCGACGCGAGGTGAGTTGGTCATCAGATCATCTCCTCGGCGGCATCCGGGGCAGGCCCCGATCGCCGGTCTACTCGTACGGGGTGTCGTCCCAGAAGCCCTGGAAGCGGCCGAGCCCCACATCGGTGTAGGGATGGTGGAACGAGTCCTTGTAGACGGCGAAGCCGGCCGTGGTGATGTCCGCTCCGGCAACCGCCGAGTCGGCGATCTGGCGTCCGTTCCGGACTGCCGACACGATGATCTCGCCGTCGAAACCGAAGTTGTCACGAATGGCGACGCAGTCGGTGACGAAGCCCCACACCTCTTCGGCGTTGGTTTCTTTCCACCCGATGAACGGCGACACGAAGTAGGCCCCCATCCGGAAGGCATGTAGTGCCTGCGCGGCCGAGAACACCAGGGTGAGGTTCGCCCGGATCCCATCGTCTGCGAGTGCAGGAATCGCCCGGAAGCCCGCTTCGGTGGCAGGAAGCTTGATCACGAAGTTGGGCGAGATGGCGGCGAGCTTCCTGCCTTCCTCCACCATGGCCTTCCAGTCGGTGTGATGCGGGTTGACCTCTGCCGAGATCGGCTTGTCGGTCCCCTCGAAGATCTCCGCGATCTCCGCGATCACGGAGAGGAACGGCTTGCCGGTTGCTTGGATGTGACGGGGATTGGTCGTGACGCCATCGATGTCCCACATCTCGAGGGCGTGAGTGATCTCGTGGGTGTGCGCGCTGTCGAGGAAGAACTTCACGGTGTAAGGCCTCCGGTTGATGTTTGGTCCATTCTCGCCGGGTTGTGTGTGCTGCGTCAGCCTCGCAGCACCCGGGCGACGTTCTCTGCGGTCACAGCAGACACCCGCGTATTCGATTCCTCGGTGATGCCGGCAATGTGGGGAGTGAGGATCAGATTCGGCACGCCGGCGAACCGGACGCCGTTATCGGCGTCGACCGGTTCCGATGCAAACACGTCGAGGGCTGCCCCTCCGAGACGTCCGGTGCGTAGCGCATCGATCAGAGCGTCCTCGTCGATGATGCCGCCGCGGGCTGTGTTCACCAGGACCGCACCTTCGGGCATCGCGGCGATGGCGGCGGCATCGACAAGATTGCGGGTGTCGTCGGTGAGCGGCACATGGATGCTCAGGGCATCACTCGAGGCCAGCAGGTCGTCTAAATCGAGCCGGACCACGCCGTCCCACACCGCATCGTCCGGATCGAGGAACGGGTCGTACGCAGCGATCTCCATATCGAGCCCGCGGGCGCGGACCGCAACCTCGCGGGCAATGGTGCCGAACCCGACCAGGCCGAGCCGGCGTCCCCCGACTTCACGGCCGACGAGTTCCGTGCGGGGCCAATTGCCGGCGACGACACGATCGGTCGCAGCGAACCCTGCCCTGGTCAGGCTCATGACCGCGGCTATCACGTACTCGGCAACAGCGGCTGCATTGGCGCCGACGGCAGGGAACACGGCCACCGAACCCGCCGCGCATGCGTCGAGGTCGATGTTGTCCAATCCGACCCCGAGACGGCCGACCGCCTTCAGACCGGGAGCGGCGGCCAGGAGATCCGGGGTAACCCTGGTGCGGTTGCGGACGATGAGCGCTCGGGCATCGGCAACTGCCGCAACCAGATCGTCGGGGCGGTCCACCAGTTCGGGGTCGTAGAGCACCTCGAACTCGCCGCGCAATCCGTCGACCGCCGCGATGTCCATGAACTCGCTGATCACGATGTCGGGCATGGTTTCCTCCGGGACCGATCCGGGTGGTGAACGACCCGCCGGCATGCGGCGGGTCGGGTCGTCGAGAACGGCCCTTCGTGGCTGGTATCGATTCGACCCCAGCGTGGCACGCGGGGCGGTGCGGGACCAGGGACCTCAGTCACCCGACCAGGGACCGGTAGGCCATCTTGGCCACGACGATGTCCTGGACCGCAACGCCGGTGAGATCCGCGATCGTGATCTCGCCGGGGTCGGTTCGCCCGGGAGTGTCGCCGGCGGCAACCGCACCGAGCTCGACGATGTCGTCGGGATCCAGGACCCCGGCGGTAACGGCATGCACGCACTCTCCGTGGTGGGTTGCCTGGGCGAAGCTGTCGGCGACCACCCGGTCGGCGGCGGCCAGCAAAGCGGTGTCGAGCTCCTGCTTCCCGAGGTTGTCCGATCCAAGGGCAGTCACGTGGGTCCCGGGGCGCACGTCGTCACGGGTGAGAATCGGTGTCTCCGCCGGTGTCGCCGTAACGAGCAGGTTGCAGGCTGCCGCGACCTCCGCCGGCGTCCCAGCGATGTCGACGCTCCACCCCTCTGCCGCCATCTCCGATTGGTAGGCGACGGCCCGCTCATGGCTCCGGGTCCACACCGTTACGTCGCGGCAGTCCGTGATTTCGCCCAGGGCGCGGAGCTGGAATCGCCCCTGAACGCCGGCGCCGATCATGCCGATGCGCTCGATCGGCGGAGCGAGGTGCCGGGCAGCCACTGCGCCGGCGGCCCCGGTCCGTAGCTCAGTCAGCCAGCCGCGGTCGAGCAGAACCGCCTGCAGCAAGCCGGTCTCCGCATCGAACACCAGCATCAGCCCGTCCGACGTCGGAAGACCACGGCCCGGGGTTGTCGTAGAACCCGGAGGCCACCTTGACGACGTAGACGTCGTCGCCTCTGACGACGCCGTATTTGATGTGAACGTCGCCCGGCGGGTCATCGAAATGCAGCAGGCCGACAGGCGGAACGTCGACGTCACCTCGGCTGAACGCAACGAACCCCGCCTCGATCGCATCGATGACCGCCGCCTGATCGATCGCGTCGATGATCTCGTCGCTCCGGAACACGGCAGTCATCAGGTGAGTACCTCCAGCAGCGTGTCACCGGAGACGTTGCCGCCGCTCATGACGACGACCGTCGGCCCGGTGAGCTCGACCCTGCCTGCAAGCAGCGCCGCGACACCCACCGTCCCGCCCCCTTCAACCACCTGGTGGTCGTTGCGGAACAGGGCCGCCATCGCTGCCGCGATCTCATCCTCCGTCACGAGGACGGTGGCATCGAGCAGATCACGGCACATCTCAAATGTGTGGCGATTTTCCGGCCCGAGGCCTCCGGCCAGCGAATCGGCAAGCGTGTCGACCTCGACCACATCGACCAGGTGCCCCGCAGCAATACTCTCCACCATTGCCGGGCCCCGGTCCTGGCTGACGCCGATGACCCGGATGCCCGGATCGGCGCTCTTGAGCGCGGTAGCGATCCCGGAAATCAGCCCTCCACCCGAGAGCGGCACGATCACGGTGTCGAGTTCCGGGAGATCCTCCAGGATCTCGATTCCGATCGTTCCCTGCCCGGCGATGACCCTGGGATCGTCGAAGGGGTGCACGAACGTGAGGCCCTCGTCGCGCACCAGACGCCGGGCCTCGGCGTCGGCATCGTCCTGAGAATCGCCGGCAACGACGAGGTGGGGACCGAGCGCCGCCATCGCGTCGACCTTGACATCGGGGACACGGCTGCTGATGACGATGGTTGCGTCGACCCCCAGGTCGTGGGCGACCGAGGCGACGGCGCGGCCGTGGTTTCCGGTGGAGACGGCAACCACCCCGCGGGCGCGCTCGTCGTCGGTGAGCGCCAGCAGAGTGTTGGTGGCCCCCCGCAGCTTGAACGAACCCGTGTGCTGGGTGTTCTCGAGCTTGAGGTGTACCGGCCGGCCGGTCAGGTCCGATAGTGATGCTGACCACCACATCGGGGTGCGGCGAATCCGCCCGGAGATGCGGCGCTTGGCTGCGTAGATGTCGCGGAGCGTGGGATGTGTGGACACGCGGCCAGCGTAGAGGACCTACTGAGACCGCGAGCCCGGGAGCCGCACCGAGAAGGTCGACCCCTCACCGAGAGTGCTCTCCACCGAGATCTCACCGCCGTGGGCTCTGACCAGCTCACGTGCGATGGCGAGGCCGAGCCCGCTGCCGCCGGTCGCTCTGGTTCGCGACGGATCGGCCCGGTAGAGCCGCTCGAACACGTGGGGCAGGTGGTCGGATGGAATCCCTGAGCCGGTGTCGGTCACCGTGATGACCGCCCACTCGGGTTCGCTCGCCAGGGAAACCTCGACCCGGCCGCCCCGCGGCGTGTGGCGGATCGCGTTGTCGACGAGGTTCGCAACCACCTGGCGAACCCGCCCGGCATCGACCTCGAGCGTCACCGAATGCGGTGCAGAGTGAGTGAGCTCGACCCCGGCCGCCTCGGCGGCCGGGCCGTGGCCCCCGACGATCTGCTCGAGGAGCCCGCCGAGATCGGTTGCTGTGCGATTGATGGCGAGGCGGCCGGTTTCCGCCAGCGAGAGCTCTTGCAGGTCGTCGATGAGCCGCTGGAGGTGGATGGCCTCCTCGTGGATGGAAGCGATCACGGCCGGGTCGGGCTCGGTGACACCCTCCCGGATGGCCTCCAGATACCCCCGGATATTGGAGAGCGGGGTCCGCAGCTCGTGGGCGATGTCACTGGTGAGCGCCCGGCGCAACTCGTCCTCCTCTTCGAGGGAGGCGGCCATCGAGTTGAAGGCGCTCGCCAGCACCGCGACCTCATCACCGCCGCGGACATCGACTCGTTCCGACAACTCTCCTGCCTCGAGCCGCTGCGCCGCCCCGGTCAGCTCGCCGATGGGCTTGAGCATCCGGCGGGAGGCGAACAGCGTGATCGCGATCGCCGCCAGCGCCAGTACCGCAACTGCACCGAGCAACCGCCAGCCGGCTCCCGCCGGGAGCACAGAAGTCTCATCGGGAAGCCCGAGGAACAGCAGTGCCGGTGAGGCCGGTTCGTCGGGAATGCCGACGGGCAGGACGTCCTCCAGCGAGAAGGCAATGTCCGGCCCATCCCGGTCGTAGAACTCGGCGACGGCTTCGTTGGCCTCCGGATCAAAGACGTCCCATTCGACGAACGCGACCCCGAGGGGCCCTTCAACGATGTCGTGCGGCACACCGGCTTCGTTGAGGAAGTCACCGAGGTCGAACGCCTGAGCGCTCAGAAAACCGAGGATCTCACCGGCACCCTCCGGGATCATCGCCGGGTCGAAGTCCGTGAGGAAGTCACGGAAGAACCAGTCCGCCACGGCCTGAGCGAAGGGGTCGGTCTCATCCCACACCGGATACCCGATCCCGAACGGATCCTCCTCGAAGGAGAACTCCACGCCGGCGTCCTCGAGCCAGCCGGCAAGCGCCTCGCCTTCGATGATGAGATCCTCGAGGCCGGTCAGGAACGGAGCTTCGGTGGCCGGCTCGAACTGGATCACCGACGACCCCGGATCAATGAACCCGACCGGGGTGTCGGGCAGCGCGACGGTGTCGTCACCCATGAGCGCCGCCGAGTCGGCGATCACCATTCCCTCGGTGTCGGTGAGGGCGATGCGCTCGTCGTAATCGTTGGCCAATTCGACGACGAGCCCGCCGACACCGTCCCAGGTTCCGGTGGTGTAGGCGTGGAACGACAGAGCTTCGTAGATCTCCGACTCGTTCCGGAGGTCTTCCTCGACCGCTCCGCGCAGCTCCCGCGAGGTCTCACGATTGGTGATCCATGCGGTCGTGGCGACGGCTGCGAGTGCCACCAGCAGGGTCACAAGGACGAGCCGGGTCCGGATGCTACGCATGATCCGGAGCCTCGAGCTTGTAGCCGACGCCGTACACCGTGTGGAGATATTCGGGGTGCGCCGGGTCGCTCTCGAGCTTCCTGCGCAGCTTCATCAGGTGCACGTCTGCGGTCCGATCGAGCCCGTAGTAGTCGAATCCGAATGCTTGCTCGAGCAGCTGATGGCGGGTGAAGGCCCGGCCCGGCTCTTCAGCCATTACCTCGAGGATTGCGAACTCCTTCGGCGTACAGTCGACCAGTTCGCCCCGCATCCTGACTTCATGACGGACCCGGTCGATCTCGAGCTCGCCTGTTCGCAGTGTCGGCTCTTCCGCCGTATGCCCGGACCGGCGCAGCACCGCACGAACCCGGGCTGCCAGCTCACGAGGGCTGAAGGGTTTGGTGATGTAGTCGTCCGCGCCCAGATCGAGCCCGAGGAGAACATCGTCCTCGGTGGAACGAGCGGTGACCATCACGATCGGAAGGTCGGCCGCTTCCGTCCGCACGATCCGGGCGACGTCGAGACCGTCCATGCGGGGCATCATCAGATCCAGCACGACAAGATCGGGACGTACCGCCCGGATTCGCTCCAATGCGGTCCGCCCGTCGTGGACCACCATCACCGAGTGCCCGTCGCGCTCGAGATACAGACGGATGAGCTCCGCCTGCTTCTGGTTGTCTTCTGCGACGAGGATCCGGGCACCCATGAGGAATCAGGCTACCGAGGGGGGATGGTGCGGCCCGGGGAGGAGAACGGGCCGCACCACTCCGTGCTCGGGATCAGGCGCGAGCGCCCTCGGGCTCGAAGAACTCGAAGAATCCGCCGAAGGGGCCGGGGCCGTCGAACCCGAAGTGGCCATGGGGACCACCGAACCCGAACCCGAAGAAGCCGCCGTGCTCTTCGTAGAACTCTCCAAGCGCTTCCTCGGCGGCGGGGTCGTCGAGGTCGGGAATGACCATCCGGATACCGTTGGGCCCTTCCTCCACGTCGTAGGCGATGCCCCGCTCGTCGAGGAACGCAGCCAGCTCGTCTGCGGTGGCGTTCAGCCGTTCGACCAGCTCGGCCGGCAGGTCGAACGGCAGCTCTCCGTCGAATCCGAAATCGAACCATTCGCCATCGAACGGAAACTCGCCGCCGAACGGGAACTCACCATCGAACGGGAACTCGAACTCGAGCCACCCGTCGTGGGGGCCGAACTCACCGAATCCGAAGTCGAGGATTCCGGGAAGCTGTTCGAGGAACGGAATCTCGGCCTGTCCGAAGTACTCGGCGACCGCGTCATTCGCCGCCTCATCCGTCATGTCCCAGGTGACGACGGGCAGGTTGCGCACCTGATGTTCGACGCCGGCGGCATCGAGATGTGCGGCAAGACCTTCCAACAGTCCGGCGATGTCGGCCAGAGCCTGTTCCGGGTCGATCTCCTCGATGAACCCGAAGCCCCAGTCGTCGAACTCACCGAAGAACTCGTCGATGGCCTCTTCTGCGGCGGGATCATCCCAATCCCACTCGACCCAGCTGAGCCCGCACTCGTCCTCGACGATCTCGTAGGCGATGCCCTGCTCGTCGAGGAACGCGGCCAGCTCGTCGGTCTCGGCCTGGATCTCGGCGATCTCCTCGGCCGAGGACTCCCAGTCGCATGCGACCTCGGCCGCCTTCGGGGCTTCCGGATCGTCGCTCTGGGCGCTGGCCACCACCGGCACCGCCACCGCAATGGCGACTCCGATGACCAGGAGGCCGATCTTGAGCCTCGTCTTGGTGAACACTGCGTTTCCTCCTCCTCGTGAATCTGCAGCACAAGGTACGGGGAGGGCATGAAGAACCCATGAAGGTCTCATCGCAGCGCCATTCGGCTTCGCGCCCGGGCCCCCAGCGCCACAGGGACCGCCGGGAGGGGTACCGTACGATCGACGACGCGGAGGAGCAATGACGGAGCCGCCGTTCGACCTCGGGGACGATGATCTCGGACTGGGCGAATCCCAGGAGGTTGAAGAAACCGCGGCTCCGAAAACGCCTCTCGACCGGACAAGGACCGGGGTTCGGATCGTCGCGATCGTGCTGGCGGTCATCCTGATCGTCATCGGATCGTCGGCGCTGATCGCGAACGTCTTCGAGTCCCGCCGCTCGACCACCCAGCGCTTCGGTGACAGCGTCGACAGCCTGGTCGTGTCCAGCGCCAACGGCGAGATCACCGTAACCGCGATGTCCGGCACCGAGATCGTCGTCGAACGCGACGAGCACTACCTGTTCCGGCGCCCCAGCCGCGAGGCCGAATTGGTGGGATCCAGCCTGGTGCTCGGCGACGGGTGCCCCTCGTTCAACTTCCTGTTCCTCGGTGGATGCCGGGTCGATTTCAGGGTGACCGTGCCTGCCGACGTGTCGATCGACCTGGAGAGCTCGAACGGTGACCTGGTGATCGAGGGGATTACCGGCGGTGTCGTGCTCCGCACCTCCAACGGTGACATCGATCTCGACCGGTTGACCGGGGAGATCGACGCCAAGACGTCGAACGGATCGATCATCGGCCGGGGTCTGGAGTCGCCCGCGGTCGACGCCGACACCTCCAACGGCCGGATTTCACTGGTCTTCGAGGAGCCCCCGGACCGACTGGTGGCCGAGACGAGCAACGGGAACATCGACATCGGATTGCCGGCACTCCCCTACCGGATCAACGCCAACACCAGCAACGGGGACATCGACCTCGACGTCGTCTCCGATCCCGAAGCGGCGCGCACCATCGACGTCACCAGCAGTAACGGCGACATCGACATCCGGCGGCGCTAGTTATCCGCCAGAACCTCACGCATCCGGGCCCAGGTCACCGAGAGGTCTTCGGGCAGCACCCTGGTCGATGCCAGCGCGGTCATGAAGTTGGTGTCGCCGCGCCAGCGCGGGACGCCGTGGAGGTGCATGTGGCCCGGAACCCCGGCACCGGCGACCCGGCCCAGATTGGCGCCGATGTTGTGCCCGTCGGGATGCATCGTGGCGTCGAGTGCGGCCATCGACCGCACCATCAGATCCCACACCTCTGCCTGTTCCTCGACGGTCAGTTCGCCTGGGGTGGCGACGTGCCGGTACTGGCTCACCATGAAGTGCCCGGTGGTGTAGGGGTACCGGTTGAGCACACTGAAGGCCAGTTCCCCGCGCTCGAGGATCAGACCCTCGACGTCGTCGAGTTCGGGCAGCCTGCAGAACAGGCACGGAGAGTCGTCGTCCTGGGCCTCGGGTGATGTCACGTATTCGCTGCGCCAGCCTGCCCACAGGTAGTCCATGAGCCGAGCCTAGGGAGCCATTGGACCCGTGCGGTGAGCATTCCAGTAGCGCGTAGGATGCCGCAATGCTCAGCGAACGCTCTTCGGGGATCCTGCTCCACCCGACCAGCCTTCCCGGACCGTTCGGAATCGGCGACCTCGGTCCCGCCGCCGATCGCTGGATCGAATGGCTGGCAAAGACCGGCTGCGCGAGCTGGCAGGTACTCCCCCTGGGTCCGACCGGCTACGGCGACTCGCCGTATCAGAGCTTCTCCGCTTTCGCCGGCAACCCGTACCTGATCAGTCCCGAGCGTCTTGCCGCCGACGGCCTGCTGACGGCCGAGGACCTGGCGGCGACGCCCGGCTTCCCCCCCGACCGGATCGACTTCGGAGGGGTGATCCCCTGGAAGCTGAACCTGCTGGCAACCGCCACCGAGCGCTTCCGCTCCGGCCCACCACCGGGTCTGGCCGACGAATACGCGACGGTCCGGGAACGTGAGGGCCACTGGGTCGACGACTACGCCCTGTTCATGGCACTCAAGGGGGAGCACGGTGGCGGATCGTGGCTGGAGTGGCCATCCGAGCTGCGGGTCCGGGACGAGTCCGCATTGTCGACTGCGAGGGCGCGGCTGGCGTCTGAGATCGAACATCACCTGGTCGTGCAGTTCCTGTTCTTCCGCCAGTGGAGCCAATTGCGGGAGCGGGCCCGAGGCCACGGCCTGCAAATCATCGGCGATATCCCGATCTTCGTTTCTCTCGACTCGTGCGATGTGTGGGCGAACCCGGAGCTTTTCCAGTTGGATGCCGAACGGTGGCCGACGGTGGTGGCCGGCGTGCCGCCGGACTACTTTTCCGAGACCGGCCAGCTGTGGGGCAATCCGCTGTACGACTGGGACGTGCACACTGCGACCGGATACGCCTGGTGGATCTCGCGGATCAAGGCGGTCATCGAGATGGTCGACGTGATCCGCATCGATCACTTCCGCGGATTCGTGGACTACTGGGAGATCTCGGCCGGAGCCCCCAACGCCGTCCTGGGCCGGTGGATCGATGGCCCCGGGCGTGCCTTCTTCGATGCCATCGAGGCTGCACTGGGCGAGTTGCCGATCATCGCTGAGGATCTCGGTGAGCTGCACGCCACCGTTCCGGCGCTGCGCGACGAGTTGAAGCTGCCGGGCATGAAGGTGCTGCAGTTCGCCTTCGACGGTGACCCGAACAACGAGTTCCTCCCCCGGTTCTATCCGGAGAACTGCGCTGCCTACACCGGCACCCACGACAACGACACGGTTGTCGGTTGGTGGCAGACCGCCGACCGGGAAACCCGGGATCGAGCTCGCGCGACCCTCGGCTTCGAGGGTGACGAACCGTCGTGGCCGTTCATCGACGCAGTCTGGAAGTCGCAGGCGCGTCTCGCCGTGGCGCCCCTACAGGCGTTCCTCGAGCTGGGCCCGGAGGCACGGATGAACACCCCTTCCACCGAATCAGGCAATTGGTCCTGGCGCCTCGACGAGGACGACCTGACCGAGCCACTGGCGGAGCGAATCGCGGAGCTGAACCGCCGGACGAACCGCTGAGGGAACCGACGGGCACCCCCCGCTCCTAGCCTGGGGCAAGGCGGCGGAGGAGCCATGAAGTCGAGGCAGTTCGCTGAACTCACCGTAGCCCTGGCGGTAGTCGTTGCCGGCTGCGCCGGCCCTGAAGGCACGCCGGCGGGTGACACCTCGAGCACCTTCCCGCCGTCGTCGATGTCCACCACGACATCCGCCACAACGATCACCCCGGCGCCGGCCACAACCTCATCCCGACCCTCGACGACGACGTCGACGGCACCTCTGCAGCCGGAAGCCACGGCCGACCCGACCACCACCACGATCCGGTTGTTCCAATACGCCTTCCCGATTCGCCCGGCGGATCTCGCCACATACGGCGATACGCACCACGACTACCCGGCCACCGACATCTTCGCCCCCGCCGGCACAACGGTGGTGGCCGTTACCGACGGCCATGTGGATGAGTTGCGCCGAGAGGACCTCTGGGACCCCGATGTGGATGACCCGGCAACCAGGGGTGGCCGGTACGTGAGCATCATCGGCGACGACGGGGTCCGCTACTACTGCTCGCATCTCGAGTCGGTTGATCCGGATCTCGAAGGCGGCCGGCGGATCGAGGCCGGCCAGAGCATCGGCACCGTCGGCACGTCCGGGAACGCGGCCGGCACCAGTCCACACTGCCACTTCGGAATCTCTGCTCCGACCTACCCGGGAGATTGGGAGACCCGCCGCGGGGAGATCTGGCCCTACCCGTTCCTCCGGGCATGGCAGCGCGGCGAGGCGATGACGCCCGAGCTTGGCGGCTGAGGAGTCGGAATCACCTGCTTCGAGCCCGCACCTCCTCGAGGGTCGGGCACGGATCGATGTTGTAGATCTGACACTCGGTGTCCGTGAACGAGCGAGTGAGCCGGGTGGTCGCAATGCGAGTCAGCTCGCCGAGTTCCAGCGCGAATACCCGAACCACCCCCTCATCGCCGATTGCGGCAGCCAGCCGTGTTCCGTCGGGGCTGAAGCCGATATCGCCCACCGCCGCCTCCTCATCCACCGCTGCCACTGTGCCCAGCGAGGCACCCGTGGCGACGTCGAACACCTGGATGTCTGCGCCATCGGCTGCAGCCACGATGCTGCCGTCCGGGCTGAAGGCCGCAGTTTGAAGAACCTCGTCGACGGGTCCGAGGATCTGCAGGCGGTTCCCACTCTCCACGTCCCAGAGGCGTACGTCGGAGGCGCCGCCGGAAAGCGAACCGTTGGTGAGCAGCATCGAACCGTCAGGGCTGAACGAAACGACCGAAGCGCCGGCTCTCGGTGGGTTGTGGTCACAGCACCTGAGGATCTGCCCCCCGTCCAGCTCAAAGACCAGGACACGATTTCCAAAGGCGGCGAGGTATGCGTCGATGCCCTCAGCCCGGACCGCGAGGAGTGCTCCATCGGGGCTGAACGCAGCCGACGGCCACCACAGCGCGGCGGTCGCCGGAACGTCGTAGATCTCGCGGAATCCCGACGTCTCCCAGACCGTGATACCGAGATTGATCGAAGCCGCCAGAGCGGACCCATCAGGGCTGAAGGTTGCACTCCATCCGCCACGAGTCGCTGCCGTCGGATCGCCGAGCACCGTCACAAGACGCCCGCTCGCTGTGTCCCACACCATTACGGCCCCACCGCGGTCGGCCCCATGATTGAGGGCGGTGACCAGGAGCGAATCGTCCGGCGAGAACTCTGCGTCCATGACGAGGTAGTCGTCGGGATCCGTCGGGAGCCCAAATCGGGCAATGAGGACTGCTGACGGGCGCAACACCAGCAGCTCGTCCCCGCTCGCGGCATCCATGATCGTGAAGCGGTCACCCGACCCGCCGGCCAGCCACAGCCCGCTGTGGCTGACGGCGCACGACACCTCGGCCTGCGCCCCTGTCTCGACCGTCAGCCACTCACTGGCGCCGGCCGCGCCGAGATCCCAGAGCATCGCTTCGCCTGAGTCGAGGTTGCCGATCAGTGTTCCCGAGTCATCGAATGCCAGCCCGATGACTCCGGTCGACGTCAACTGGCGCTCCAACTCGACTCCCGAGTCATCGATCCGGAAGACATCCCCTCCGGCGACGATCAGCGAGCCATCAAGGTTGACGGCCACAGCACCATTCCAGGTGGTGTCCGGGATGATCGTCTCGGTGCCGTCTCCCAGGTCCCAGACCCCCAGGCCGACTTCGCCGTCTGCGTAGGAAACCGCCAGGGAGTCTCCGGACGGGTTGAAGGCGACTCCGGTGACGTCCCTCTCGACGCTGGGGAACCGATGCAGCTCGCCTCCCGTGGCCGCATCCCAGATCACGGCGGTGCTCTGTCCGCGACCGGCCCCCAGCGAGTCGGGCCAGCCGCCGGCCAGCATCGTGCCGTCGGAGCTGAAGGTCATCCCGGCCAGAGGCAGTCCTGTGAGCCGCAACTCGTCGGTCGACGACAGATCCCAGATGCGTGTCCCATCCAAGGCCGCCGATGCCAGCCGGGTGCCATCCGGCTGGAAGACCAGGTACCTGACCTGATTCCCCGGATGGCCCCTGCCCTGCGCCACTCCCGGCCCGTCGACGACAAGGGTGTGGGTGTAATCCGCGCTGTGTTCCCGGATCTCGATGACCCACGGATCCTCTTCCGATCCGGTGCCGGCAACGACGGCGTTCCCGATGGGAACCAGTTCCTCGAGCGCCTCCTCGACCACCTGGGCAGAGGCATCGAAGGGCAGGGCGGCGGTGACGGCATCTCCGAACCCGAGCCGCAACTCGCCGTTGGTTGCAGTCGTCCACACCAGTTGCCGGTCGTTGGTGGTGAACCGCTCGGCAAGAGTCACCGTGTCGAATACGACAACGCCTCCGTTGCCGAGCCCGACTGCAACCAACGAACCATCGCGACTGATCGCCATCGCGGTGACGCCGTCACCGCCGCGGCTCGACCAGGCTCCGCCTTCGGTGTTCGTGCCGGCCCCGACCCAGGAATCGGGTACCGGTAACTGGACCGTGTCCCCGGTGATTCGATCCCACAGCGTCGGAAAGGTCGGATCCAGCCGATCAACGAAACCCGTCACCAGATATCGACCGGCAGCGTCGCCGGCCACGATGTCGGCTTCCACGCGACCGCGCACCGGTGACGCAAGAACGGTGCTGTGCAGGGCTTCGACGGCAGTCGGGACCAACTCGTTGTCGGGCATGGTCTCGATCGCTTCGAGGGCCAGCAGGACGGCGAGCTCCGGTTCGTCCTCCACAACGGTGGCCTGGAACGCACGGGCTTCGGAGGCCAGCATCTGCACCGACCGTGCCGCCTTACGCGCCAGTTCGGCCTGCTCGTCCGCGATGACGCGCTGACGGTCTGCCTCCTCCGCAGCCGCATCAGCCGCTGCCCGTTCCTCATCGGCTTGTACCGCCGCCTCGGCAGCGGCTGCCTTAGCGACCTCCGCTTGAGCCAATCGCTCCTCGGCCAACCGTTCTGCAGCCGTCGCCTGGTCGGCCTGCCGGTCGGCCCGTATCCACTGCATCATCGCCAGCCCGGCCAGCACCACTGCTACCAGGGTGGCGCCGACCAGGACCCCGGTGAGGATCCGTCGCCGCCGAGCTCGAGCGAGCCGCTCTGTCTCGTCCCTGCCGATCGACAAGTCGAGGTAGGCGCGCTCGTCGATCGTCAGCGTTGCCGACGCCTCCCAACCCTTGAACGGAGCAAGCCGATCCCCGGTGAGCAGGTAGTCGTCGTTGTGGCCGGCGTCATCCCAGTCGGCCATGGCCACCCGCAGCCGGCGGCCGAGAATCAGCGCCTCTCGCTGCCCGTCGATCCATCCCCGCAGCCTGGGCCACTGCTCGAGCAGCGCTTCGTGCGCAACCTCCACGGTCGGGCCGCGAGTGACCGGATCTCGATCGGTCGTCAGCAGCCGGCGCGAGATCAATGCGTCGAGCACCGCATCCAGATCATCCGGGTTGAGATCGAGATCCTCGAGCTCGGAACGGAGAACCCGGCGCCGGGTGTCGTCGCTCTCCTCACCCACCGTGACCAACCGGAGCAGTATCTGACGGGCCGCCGACTGCTGGGCCGGGGTCATCGCAGTGCACACCGCTTCTGCCCGTGCCGCCAGGGCACCGGTGACCCCACCGAGCCGGTCGTAGCCGTCCCCGGTGAGCAGCTCGCCGCTCCGCCGCTCCACCAACTCGGTCAGGGCGTATTGCAGCAACGGGAGTCCACCGCTTTGGCGATGCACATCCTCGGCGATCCGCGGCGGCAGACCGGGCTCCCACCCCAGGCCGACGGCCACCGCCGGTTTGGTGATCATGTCGATCAGTTCGTTGCGGCTGGGCCGCAGCACCGTGACCAGACCATCGCGGACCAGGCGGTCGAGGTGCTCGACCGCAAGGGGCCGGTCGTAGAAGTCAGCTCGCAGCGTTGCAACGATGCGAACCCGGCTCCCTTCGTCGGTTGCCGCCGCAACCAGCAGATCGATGAACTCCTGCCGCCGGTCCGGGGATTCGACCAGCGTAAAGATCTCCTCGAACTGATCGACGACGACCAGCAGCTCTCCTTCGGAGTCGCCGAGCAATCGCTCTGCCGCCCCTGCCAGGTCGCCGCCTTCGATGAGATCCGGAAGGTCGATCGGGCTCGTCGCAAGCCCCTCGAGGGCCTCGATCATGGCCAGGGCGGGCTGCGGCCCGGGAGAAAACGATGCGGTGTACCAGTTCTCGGAGCCTTCGATCGCTCCGCTTCGAATGGCCGGCAGCAGCCCTGCCTTGACCGCCGATGACTTGCCGCAGCCCGACGGCCCGGTCACGGTGACGAAGCGGAGCCGCTCCACAGCCGTCACCAGGGATGCAACCAATTCGTCCCGACCGAAGAAGTCTCCGGCGTCCGTCTCGTCGAATGCCCGCAGCCCTTTGTAGGGGTTGCGGATGGTGGTGGGAGCAACCGGTGCCACCACGGCGAGATCCGCGACTGCGGCATCGAACTCCGCAAGGAAAGCAGCGACCGACTGATGGCGGTCGGCGGGGTCCTCGGCCGTCGCCCGCGCCAGAACATCGTCTAGTTCGGAGGGCAGCTCGGGAGCAAACGCCGCCACGGGAGGAAGGGCCGCCATGACCGCCGGGGTCTGTCCGGTCAGGGTCTCGAACGTCAGCATCCCCAGCGCGTACAGATCACCGCGCTGGGTGGGCCCAGCTGCGGCTTCTTCCGGCGCTCGATAGGCGGGGGCCGATGAGGTCCGCATTCCGATTTCGGCGGGATCGAGCAGCCGGGCGGCGATCCCGAAGTCCGACAGGTAGGCGTTGCCCGCTCCATCGAGCAGCACGTTGGCCGGCTTCAGGTCGCCGTGCACAACCCCCCGGTCGTGAGCATGGGCGAGGGCTTCGGCCACGTGACGGACATACCGGACACCCGACGCCGGGTCCATGGTCCCCACGGCCAGCGCATGGGCCAGATTGCCGCCGGGGAGCAGTTGCATCACCAGATACGCGCCGTCGGAATCCCTCCAGAAGTCGTGGAGCGGCACGATGCGCGGGTGGGCGAGGCGGGCAATGGTGCGTGCCTCAGCCTCGAACCGGCGCACGAACGAAGGATGACTGGCCAGATCCGGGCGAATGACCTTGACCGCCACCTCACGGCCGACGGACGGCTGATAGGCCCGGTAGACCATGCCGTACGCACCCTCACCCACCCGGTCCCGCACCCGGTAGCCGGGCAGCGACAACCCCATCCCGGTTTCGTCGAACTCCGACGACGCGTCCAGGCGCAGCACCGGGAACTCCGCCGGGAGACCGACAAAAACCACCTGGAAGATCCGCTCCGCAATGGCGAATCCGCGCAGCCAGTGCTCACCGAGCGTGCGCAACTGAATACCGGAAGGGAGGTCTTGCAGCAGCTCGGCCTGCACCCCTTCGGACACCAGCACCTGGCCGCCGTGGCCCGCCGCCATGAGCCGTGCCGAACGATTCAGCGGCGGGCCGTAGAAGTCTCCGTCCCGAGCTTCTGCCTCACCGGCATCCACCCCCATCCGAACCCGCAGCTCGCCGACCTCGCCCCACTCGTGGTCTGCCAGGCCGTGCTGGGCGACCTCGGCGGCGCGAACCGCAGCAAACGAATCCGGGAAGGCCGCCAGGATCCCATCGCCGGTGTGTTTGAACACCGTTCCGCCGGACTCCGCAACGGCTTCGTTGAGGATCCGGTCGTGGGCCGCCAGGGCCGCCGGCATGTCCTCCGGATACCGATCCCAGCGCGCGGTCGAGCCCTCGATGTCGGTGACCAGGAACGCCAGCCGTTCGGCCATCGGGAAACCCTCCGCTTGGAACATATGGCAGGAGGGAGCCGGCTACCAGGGCATTTGGTCCTTCGCGCCCAATCCGGCATCGAAGGCCTGTAGCGTTCTCGTTGGGAGGTTCGGGGGCGCTGGGAACTGGGTGCGCCATGCATTGCCGTCCCGGATGTCGGCTGCTGATCCTCGCCGTCACACTCGTTTTGGTCGCCGGTGCCTGCGCCGACGAAAAGGAGTCGACCGCGACCAGCTCCACCACTGCCGCGCCCACGACGGCGGCAACCACCACGACCACCAGTGAGTCGACCACAACCTCGGTCCCGACCACCACAACTGCAGCCGCAACCACCACGACAACGGCTCCGGAGTTGGAGCCGTTCGGGGGGGTGCTGACTGTTGGGCTGCCGATGAAGAGCACCACGGTCGATAACCCGTGGAGAGCCTTCGAGGAGGGGGGCGATGCGGATTGGATTCCTATCCGCTGGTCGGCGTACCACCCCGGGCTCTACTCGCTGAGTACTCCGGACTACCTCCTCGTCCCCGAATTGGCTGCGGGACCCGCTCCACCCCTGGTGCAGGACGGCAACCGGTGGACGGCCACCATCCCGCTGCGGGAAGGGTTCGTGTGGTCAGACGGAGAAGAGGTGACGGCCCACGACTATGTCTTCGTCAGACGGGTCGTCGACGATCTCGGCCTGAGTGCTGGTGGCCCATGGCTCTGGTGGTTTACCCCGATCAAGGAGTGGGATGATCCGGACACTCCCGGGGACGAGGAGGTTCGCTGGATCGAGTCGGTCGAGGCGCTCGACGATCACACGATCAGATTCACCTTCGCCCCCTCCGAGGAACCACCCGGTCGGGCCGTCTACGAGACCTTCGTGCTGTTTCAGAGCTGGGCGTTCTTCCTTCCCGAGCACTTCTGGGCTCCAATCGTGGAGCGGTGCCGCGACGAGGAGGACCCCGCGGAGTGCTTATACGCGGCAGACGGACTGGATGCGCCGTCATCAGGTCCGTTCGTCATCGAGTCCTGGGAGCCGGGGGTCGGCACCACCTTGGTCGCCAATCCGTACTGGTACTACCGCGGTGTCACCTACACCGTGTATGCGACCGGGGTGTTCACTCAGACCGGCGGAGCCCACGGCCTCGACGAGACCTACTTCGGGGACCCTGCAGGCAGCGTCCTCTCTCGATCCACCGGTGGCCCCTTCATCGAGGAAGTCCGCTTCATCGAGTACGACTCTCCTGAAGCCGCGATCGAAGCGTTCATCCGGGGCGACATCGACTTCGCCGACTACTGGAGAGGCATTCCTCAGGAGTACCGGCAGCGGATCGAGGAGCTTCCGGACGTTCAAATCGCGGTCAACCCGACCGCGAGGTTCCGGTATCTGGCGTTCAACCATCGCAAACCCCCGATGAACGACCTGGCCTTCCGCCAGGCCCTGGGGTATGTGATCGATCGGGAAACGATGATCGCCAGCGTGCCGCAAGGCTCCGGTATCCCCCGCTACTCGCTGATCCCCCCGCAACTACCGGTCTGGTACACCGACGACATCACCACCTGGGGCCGAGGGATGACCGAGCCGGAGCGCCTGGAGGCCGCCGTCGGGGTGCTGGCGGACGCCGGATACACCTGGACCACCCCACCCCAGGCCATGAGAGACGCCAACGGCACATACACCGGTGAGATCATCGCCGGGGAAGGGCTGACCCAACCCGACGGTACCCCCATGCCCACGATCGAACTGCTCACCCCCGGCCCGAGCGACGAACCCGTTCGGCAGGTGCAGGGCGAATGGATCGCCCGGTTCGCCGCCTCCCTCGGCATCACCGTCGACTGGCAGGTCGTCGGCTTCGACACGATCGTCGATCTGATCGGTTGGTACGCCACTCCGCCCGACGAAGGACTCGGCTGGGACATGCACACGATGGGATGGACCATCGATCCCTGGGACATGTTCATGCCGTGCAATATGCATCGGGACTTCTTCACCGCCGACCAGGACGTGGTTGCCGGCGGTGGTGGGGAAAACGTCGTCGGCTACGACAATCCCGAATTCGAGGCCCTCTCCGACGCGTTCGACGCAGCCACCACCCTGGAAGAGGCACGCGGAATCTGTGCCGCTATGGAACGCCACGTCGCCGAGAACCTTCCCTACATCGTGCTCTGGACTCCCCCGATCGTCGATGCCTGGCGCTCCAGAATCGAACTCCCCTTCACTCAGGTACTCGGAGGGGCCGACATGGCAGGCATGTTCGACCTGGTGAAGGTGCGGGACTGAACGCGTAGCCTGGTGCTTGGGAGGAATTGGGGGCGCTGGGAATTGGGTGTGCCATGCCAGGCCGTCCCGGATACCGGCTGCTGACCCTCGCCCTGGTCTGCATACTCCTCGCCGGTGCCTGCGCCGATGAAGACGAGCCGGCCGCCACCAGCACCACTCCTCCAACCACGCAACCCGCAAACACCACCCTCGCCACCACCACCACAACGGCGGCGCCGACCACGACCTCAACGCCTGCGACCACCACCACCTCCACGACCGTGCCGGCTCTGGAGCCGATCGAGGGCGTGATCACCGTCGGGTTGGTGGGCGGAACCGTGACTACCAACAACTACTGGGCCTTCATGGATCCGGAAGCGTCATTCCAGAACGGATACCTGCTCGGACACTCACATCCGGGTTTGTACCGACTCAGCCTCCCCGACTTCCGGCACGTTCCGTTGCTGGCTGTCGACGCCGCTCCGGAGTTGGTGCTGGAGGGCGGCAATTGGACGGCGACCATTCCGATTCGCGAGAGCTTCGAATGGTCCGACGGCGAGCCGGTGACAGCGGAGGACCTCGTGTTCTCATTCGCCGTGGGCAACGAGTTCGAACTGGGGGGCAACTGGCAGACGTACCGTCCGGTGCTCCAGCCGGATGACCCTGAGACGGAGGACGTGGACGAAGCGATCCCGTGGATCGCCGGCGTCGAAGCTCTCAACGATCGCACGGTGAAGATCACCTTCAACGGCGGCCCGGAGAACCCGCCAGGACTGGTGATCTACCAGAACGGGATCCTGTTCCACCCGTTTGTGCCCGAGCATTTCTGGGCACCGGTGGTGGATGACTGCCGTATCGCGGACGACCCGATGACCTGCCTGTACGAGGCAGACGGTGCAGGTGAGCCCTCCGCAGGGACCATGATCTACGACTCGTGGGCGCCCGGCATCGGGGCGTCGATCGTAGCCAATCCGACCTACTACTACCGGGGGGTCACCTACACCGTCTACGACAACTTCGTGTACACGCAGACCGGTGGCGCTCACGACCTCGACGAGACCCACTACGGAGAACCCGGCAACACCATCGTCTCACAGTGGACCGACGGACCCTTCGTCGAAGAGGTGCGATTCATTGAGTACGACTCCCCGGAGGCCCACCTCGGGGCGTTTCTCCGGGGCGACATCGATGTCGCCTTCGCCGTCACCTTCGGCGGTGTCGAAGCAGAGATCCGGGAACGGCTGCAGGCCGAGCCGGATATCGAAATGGCTTCGAACCCCAACGAGGCGTTCCGCTACCTCGCGTTCAACCTGCGCAAGGCTCCGATGGACAACCCGGCGTTTCGCCGAGCACTCGCGCTGATGATCGACAAGGAGTTCGTCACCGACGAGGTGCTGTCCTCCGAGGCAATCCCGATGTACTCACTCATCCCTCCCCAGAACACCTTCTGGCACACCGACGACATCGAGCGCTGGGGTGCCGGCCTACCTCAGGGGGCGCGCTTCGAGGCCGCAGTCCAAATGCTCGCCGACGAGGGGTACACATGGGCGACAGTGCCCGAAGCTCTCGTCGACGACAACGGGGGCTACACCGGCGAGTTCGTCCCCGGGCAGGGCCTCCGACAACCCGACGGCACCCCGGTGCCGGAGCTGGAATTGCTCACCCCGACGGGCGACTTCGACCCTCTGATGTCTGCCTTTGCGGTGTGGATCGGGGAATGGGCCGAACGACTCGACGTTCCCATCGCACGAAGGGCGGCCGACGTCCCCACCATCGTCGAGGCCATCGGCTTTGCCGGCCCCCCACCCGGCGGTCTCGACTGGGACATGTACATGTTCTACTGGGCCGGCGGAGACCCCTCGCTGCCGTGCACCGCTCATCAGGCGTTCTTCGATGCCGATCAGGACGCCGCCACCGGTAGCGGGTTCAATCTGCCGGGCTACAACGATCCCGAGTTCGAAACCCTCTCCGACGCCTTCGAAGCGGCGACATCAATCGAGGCGGCTCAGGGCATCTGCGCTGCGATGGAGAGGAACATCTCCGAGAACCTGCCGTACATCGTGCTCTTCAGGACGTACATCATCGACGCATGGCGCACCAACTTGGAGTTCGCGGTGACCGAGGTGCTCAGCGGTCTTTCCGGATTCCTCAACGGGCTCGGCCAGGTGAAGCTGCGCGAGTAGGAAGACCGACGCCTAGCCTGATGCGTGGGAGATCCTGGGGGGCGCTGGGAACTGGGTGCATTATGCGTCGCCGACACTCGGGCTTCGGCATTCCGATCCTGCTCGCTCTCACTCTGATCGTGGCGTCCTGCGGGAGTGAGGACGAGAGCACTACGACCACGATCGTCGCGACCACTCAGGCTCCGGCCACCACGGTCGCACCGAGCACTCCGACGACCACATCGGCTCCAACCACAACGACCACTACCGCGGCGCCGACGACGACCCTGCCTGCCCTGGAGGAGATCTCGGGAACGTTCACCGTCGCCTTGGTGGCAAACCTCACCACCAGCAACTACTGGGCGTACCTTGATGCCGAATCCTCGGTTCACAACGGCTACGTGCTCGGCCAATCGCAGCCGGCCCTCTACACCATCTCGGTCCCGGATTTCCTCCACATCCCCGTCCTGGCGACCGACGTAGCGCCCGATCTGGTCCTGGAGGGCAATCGGTGGACGGCCACAATTGCGCTTCGTGAGGGGTACCTGTGGTCGGACGGAGTCGAGGTAACAGCCCACGACGTCGTGTTCAGCGTGAACGTCAACGGTGACTTCGGGCTCGGCTCGAACTGGGTGAGCTACCACCCGTTCCTCGCGTTCGACGAAGACGAGGCGGTGCGGTGGGTCGAGAGGGTCGAGGCCCTCGACCGTCACCGGGTGAAGATCACCTTTGCCCCATCCGAAAGGCCCCCGGGGCCGGGGGTGTACGAGAACGGGATCCTGTTCCACCCGATCATGCCGGCCCACTTCTGGGACCCGATGGTGGAAGCCTGCGAGACCGAGGAAGACCCGAAGGCGTGTCTGTACGCCGCCGACGGCACCGGCCAGCCGTCGGCCGGTCCACTCACATTCAAATCGTGGGAACCCGGGGTCGGGGCCACCATCGTTGCGAATCCCACGTACTACTACCGGAACGTGACGTACACGGTGTACGACGACCTCGTCTACACCCAGACCGGCGGCGCCGCTGATCTCGACGAAACGTTCTACGGAGAGCCCAGCGGTCTCATCGCTTCGCACTACACCGACGGACCGTTTGTCGAGGAGGTCCGATTCATCGAGTACGGATCCATCGACGCCGCCTACCAGGCCTTTCTCCGAGGCGACGTCGACTACGTGATGGACGCCGCCAGCGTCCCTGCCGACCTCTACGAGCGGTTGTTGTCGGAGCCCGGTGTCGTATCTGCTCAGAATCCGAGCGAGGGGTTCGGGTACCTGGCATTCAACCTGCGCGAAGCACCCATGAGCGACCTGGCGTTCCGCCAGGCCCTCGCTTACGTCCTCGACAAGGAGTTCCTGACCAGCCTGGTGCCTCCCCAGGCGGCGGTCCCGATCTACTCGATCATCCCCAAGCAAAACCGGCTCTGGTACACCGACGAGGTGAACAAGTGGGGCTCCGGCCTGACCGAGGCGGAACGCTTCGACCTCGCCGTCCAAGTGCTCGTCGATGCCGGATACACCTGGACCACGAACCCTGAGGCCACCCGGGACGCGGACGGCGACCACACCGGGGAGTTCATCAGCGGCGAGGACCTGATCCAGCCCGGCGGCACACCGATGCCGGTGTTCGAGGTGATCATCCCCGGTCCGAGCCCCGATCCATTCCGCCAGGCGCTCGGCGAGTGGATGGTGACCTGGGGAGCGCGCCTTGGCATCCCGGTCGATTTCCGCCCGGTTGAGATGAACACCCTCGTCGGCCTGGCGTTCCCACCGACTGCCGACGGGACCGGGTGGGACATGTACGGCCTGGCGTGGGGCGGCGGAGATCCGTCATTCCCCTGCAGTTCGCACCAGGCGTTCTTCGGAGCCGACCAGGATGCAGTTCTGTTCGGCGGCTTCAACTCGCCCGGGTACAACGATCCGGAGTTCGAGGCGCTCTCCGCGGCCCTGGACCTGGCCGCCACGATCGACGAGGCCCGGGAGATCTGTGCCGACATGGAGCGGCACATCTCCGAGACCCTGCCCTACCTCGTCCTGATCTCAATCCCGGTGACCACCGTATGGCCGGACTACGTCGAGTTCCCGATCACCGACGTGATCGGGGGGATCAACGGATTCCCGAACGGGTGGCTCGGTCAGGTGAAGCTGAATCGGTGATCGCCTAGTTGTGATGACCGGGGACGTTGTCCCTGGCGGGATGGTGTGATGGGGTGAGCCCTCCAGGCGAGACTGTGGGTGTTCAAAGCTCACAGTTCGCAAGGAGGGCTCATGTCCCACGGTAGGTCGCAGCATCGAAACGCGCCGCCTGCGCCGGTGAGAAGGACGCCGCCACTACGACGACCCCGGTGACCACGGTCGCTCCGACCACCACGGCGGCTTCGAGTACCACAACCACGTCGCCGACGACCACCACAACGGCGGCGGCAACCACCACGACGACGGAGCCGGAGCTGGAACCGCACCAAGGGGTGCTGACCCTTGGGCTATTCGGCGGAAACGTGACCACCAACAACTACTGGGCACTCCTCGGTACGGCGAACTCCATCCAGAACGGGGCCGTTCTCGGGCAATCGCACCCGACGCTGTACACCATCAGCGTCCCCGACTTCCTGCACATCCCGATGCTGGCGGCCGAGGCGGCTCCCGAACTCGTCCAGGAGGATGGCCGCTGGACCGCCACCGTCCCGCTCCGGGAGGGCTACCTGTGGTCCGACGGAGTCGAGGTGACGGCGGCCGACTTCGTTCTCCTTCAATGTCACAAGAGAGTTCGCGCTCGGCGGGAACTGGACGCCGCCGATCTTCCGACCGGACGATCCGGAGACGGGGGACGTTGACGAGACGGTCCCCTGGGTCACCAGCGTCGAAGCGCTCGACGACCACACGGTGAAGATCACCTTCACCGACGCTTCGGACGGCCCGCCGGGTCTGGCGGTCTACCAGAACGGCATCCTGCTCCACCCGATCGTGCCCGAACACTTCTGGGCGCCCGTGGTGGACGGCTGCCGTGGGGAGCCCGAGCCGGCTCTCTGTCTGTACGCCGCCGACGGCGCCGGTGAGCCATTTGCCGGATCGATGATCTTCGACTCCTGGGAACCGGGCGTCGGCGCTTCCCTCGTGGCCAATCCCGACCATTACTACCGGGGCGTCACCTACACGGTGTACGCCAACGGGACCTTCACGCAGACCGACGGAATCCACCAGCTGGATGAGGTCTTCTACGGAGACCCGACCGGGCCCATCGTGCCCCAGTACACCGACGGACCGTTCGTCCGTGAGGTCCGCTTCGTCGAGTACCCCTCACCGGAGGCCCACCTCAGGGCATTCCTACGGGGTGACATCGATGCCGCCTTCGGGATCGCTTTCGGTGCGGTCGAAGCCGAGATCCAGGAACGACTGGAAACGGAAACGGACATCCGGATGACGGCGAACCCGAACTAGTCCTTCCGCTACATGGGACTCAACCTGCGCAAGGCTCCGATGAGCGACCCGGCATTCCGCCGGGCGCTTGCGTTGGTGATCGACAAGGAGTTCCTTGCCGGCGAGGCGCTCGCTTCCGAGGTCATCCCGATGCACTCGCTCATCCCGCTGCAGAACACCACTGGTACACCGACGACGTCAACACCTGGGGCCGCGGAATGACTGAGCCGGAACGGCTGGAAGCCGCCGTGCAGATGCTCACCGACACCGGCTACACCTGGACCACCAGACCCGCGGCGCTCACCGACGAGACGGGCGCCTACACGGGCGAGCTGGTCCCCGGCGAAGGCCTCGCCCATCCCGACGGCACCCCGATGCCCGATCTGGAACTACTCACCCCGACACCCGAATACGACCCGCTGATGGCCGCCTTTGCGGTGTCGATCGGACAGGGGGCGGAACGGCTCGGCATCCCCGTGGAACGGGCCGCCACCGACATCGGCACCATCGCCGACGCCGTCTTCCCCCCGAAAACGCCGGAAGAGGCCCTCGGATGGGACATGTATCTGTTCTACTGGGCGGGCGGCGACCCGTCGCTGCCGTGCACCTCACATCAGGCGTTCTTTGATGCCGATCAAGACGCCGTGACCGGCGGCGGATTCAATCTGCCCGGCTACAACGATCCGGAATTCGAGGCGCTCTCGGCCGCGCACGATGCGGCAACCTCACTCGAGGACGCTCGAGACATCTGTGCCGGCATGGAGAGGAACATCTCGGAGAACCTGCCGTACATCGTGCTCTTCCGGACACCGCTCACCGATGCCTGGCGCACCAGCATTGGATTCCCGATCACCGAGGTGCTGGGCGGGTTCGGAGGGTTCCCCAACGGGTGGGTCGGTCAGGTGAAACTGAACCGGTGATGGCGTAGCCTTTCCTGTGGGAGATCCTGGGGGCGCTGGGAACTGGGTGTGTCATGCGTCGCCGGCAACCCTTCGGCATTCCGATCCTGCTCGTCGTCCTGGCACTGATCGCCGCCGCCTGCGGCAGTGAAGACGAGTCCGCCACAACTACCGCGCCGGTCACAACCGCCACACCGGCAACAACGACGGCTCCGGCCACGACCACAACGACGACGGTTCTGGCTACCACCACGACCACCACGGCGACCACCACCACAACCACCGTGCCTCTGTTCGAGCCGCTCTCTGGTGTGTTCACTGCGGCGATCGTCGAACCGCTGATCACCACCAATCCCTGGGTGGAGTGGGGAGGGGCCGATGCCTTCGCGCTGGCACACTCGACCGAGACTTACCTCTACAGCATCAGTGTCCCCGACTTCCTTCAGGTACCGGTCCTGGCCGCCGAGGCACCCCCGGATCTGGTCCGAGAGGGGGATCGCTGGACGGCCACCATTGCGCTCCGGACGGGATTCCTGTGGTCCGACGGCGTCGAGGTCACCGCCGACGATCTCGTGTTCACGTTCGAGCTGGGACTCGAGCTGGGGTGGGATTGGGTAAACCCGATCCGGCAACCAGACGACCCGGCGACGGAGGAGAACGAGCAGGTCCGCTGGGTCGAGACGGTAGAAGCGCCCGACACCCACACCGCGAAGATCTCATTCGCACCCTCGGAGGAGCCGCCGGGTAGGAGTGCGTACCAGAACGGGATCCTCTTCCATCCCATCCTGCCGGCTCACTTCTGGGGTCCGATCGACGAAGCATGCGAGAGGGAGCCCGACCCGGCGGCCTGCCGATTCGCCGCCGATGGAGTCGGCCAGCCCTCCGCCGGTCCGCTCGTCCTGCACGAATGGGCGCCGGGCGGCGCCACGCTGGTCGCCAACCCGAACTATTACTACCGGGGAGTCACCTACACGGTCTACGACAATCTGGTCTACACCCAGACCGGTGGGGCTCACGACCTCGATGAGATCTACTTCGGGGAGCCGGCCGGCAACATCGTCTCCCAATGGACCGACGGGCCCTTCGTCGAAGAGGTCCGCCTCATCGAGTACGGACCCGGAGATCGGTTCACATCCCACGACGCGGCCTTTGAGGCGTTCATTCGGGGCGACGTCGACTACGTCCTCTCGACGATGGCGCCCGGCACCGTATCGGCACAGGTTCGGGAGGGGGTACTCGCCCTGCCCGATGTCGAAACCTCCATCACCCCGAGCGGCCTCTTCCACTACTTCGCCTTCAACGTGCGCAGGGCACCGATGAACGACGTCGCGTTCCGGCAGGCGTTCGCATACCTCTTCGACAAGGAGTTCCTCACCGACAGCGTGGGTCAAACGGCAATCCCGATCTACTCCCTCGTTCCCAAGTACTACACGGCATGGCATACCGACGACGTCAACCGGTGGGGCTTCGGGATGTCGGCGGGAGCACGGCTCGAGGCGGCGGTGCAAGTCCTGGCCGATGCCGGCTACACCTGGGCTACCCGGCCCGAAGTAGTGCGCGATGAAGACGGCAATGAGACCGGCGAGTTCGTCAACGGCGAAGGCCTCACCCAACCGGACGGGACGCCGGTGCCGGTCATCGCCGCTCAGATTCCCGGGGGCAGCCCGGACCCGCTCCGAGAGGCCGTCGGGATTTGGCTGGTGCGATGGGGTGAGCGACTCGGGATCACGATCGAGTGGAGTACGCCACCGCCGCCTGAACTGCTCGCCCGGGTGTTCCCTCCCGAAGCGGACGGCACCGGCTGGGACATCTACGGCTGGGGATGGGGAGTCGGCGACCCGACGGCTCCGTGCACCTCACACCAGGCCTTCTTCGGGGCCGACCAGGACGCCGCCCTTTTGGGCGGGTTCAACACCCCGGGGTACAACAACCCAGAGTTCGAGGTGCTCTCCGATCAGCTCGACGCCGCCGCAACGATCGAAGAGGCGCGGGAGATCTGTCAGGCAATGGAGCGGCACATCGCCGAGAACCTCCCCTATCTCGTTCTCTGGGCGATCCCGGGTTTGCACGCCTGGCGCGACCACATCGAGTTCCCGATCACCGACCTGCTCGATGGGATCAACACACACCCGGCCGGCTGGCTTGGTCAGGTGAAGGTGGGTGCGTCATGAGTCTCCGCCATCGCTTCGGCCCTCCGATCCTGTTCGTCGTCCTCGCCCTGATCGCAGCCGCGTGTGCCAGTGAGGACGAGACCGCTACCACCACAGCGCCCGTGACCGCCGTTGCGCCGGTCACGACCACCACCACCGTCTCAGCGACGACCAGCACCACGCCCCCTCCCACGACCACGGTTCCCGCGACGACATCCACCACGATCCCGCCGCATGAGCCCATCGGAGGCACCGTCACGGCCGGGCTGGCCGGTGAGATCACGACCGACAATTACTGGGCCTACCTCGGGAGTCAGGCGGTCGGCTACACGGGATATCTGCTGGGGAACTCGCAGCCATCGCTGTACACCATTTCGGTGCCGGATTTCCTCCACATCCCTGTGCTGGCAACCGGGCCGGCCCCCGACTTGCAGCGCGAGGGCGAGAGCTGGACTGCCACGATCCCGATCAGGAACGGATATCTCTGGTCCGACGGGACGGAGGTGACGGCGAACGACTTCGTGTTCAGCGTGAACGTGAATGGGGAGTTCGACCTCCCCTTCAACTGGATCAGCAATCACCCGTTCAAGAACTTCAACAACCCCGAGACCGACGCCGACGAGTCGCTCCGCTGGGCGGAGCGCGTTGAGGCGCTTGATCCCCACACGGTGAAGATCACGTTCGCCCCATCAGAGGAGCCTCCCGGGCTTGTCGTCTACCAGAACGGGATCCTGTTCCACGCAATCCTCTCGGAGCGGTTCTGGTCCCCGATCGTGGATGGGTGTCGAATCGAACCCGACCCGACTGCCTGCCTCTTCGAGGCAGACGCCGGCGGACAACCCTCCGCCGGGGCGCTAACCGTCGAATCCTGGACGCCGGGTGTCGACGCGACGCTGATCGCCAACCCCAACCACTACTACCGGGGGGTGACATACGCGGTTTACGACAACCTGGTGTTCACCCAAACCGGCGGTGCTCACGAGCTCGATGAGACCTTCAACGGAGAACCGGGCGGCCAGATCCTCAGCCGATACACGGACGGCCCGTTCGTCGAGCAGATCCGACTGATCGAGTACGGCTCGGAGGAGGCTGCCTACCACGCCTTCCTGCGCGGTGAGGTCGATTTGGTTCTCAACATCACCGGCGTTCCGGGCGATCAGCGGCAGCGGCTCGAGAACGAACCCGGTGTCGAAACCACGGTGAACCCGCACGAAGGCTTCGGCTTTCTCGCCATCAATCTCAGACGAGGGCCGATGAACGACCTGGCGTTCCGCCAAGCAATGGCGCACATCATCGATATCGAGGCGATCCTGGCGGCAGTGCCGCCGGGAACCGCGCTGCCCACCTCCACCGTGATCCCCAGCCAGAATACGGCATGGCATACGCCGGAAACGAACACCTGGGGACGGGGGATCTTCCCGGGAGCAGGGCTCGACGCAGCCGTCGCTGCGCTGGCGGATGCGGGATACACCTGGGAGACGGCTCCGGTGGCCCTCCAAGATGATGACGGCACCTACACCGAGGAGTACATCTCCGGCACGGGCCTGACCCAACCGAACGGGTCACCCATGCCGGTCGTCGGCCTGATCATTCCTGCACTGGTACCGGCCGCGTTGCGTGAGGAAGCGGCACGGTTCATCGTCGAGGCTGCCGCCCGGCTCGGGATCGTCATCGACTATGAACCGGTGGAGATCCCGGACTGGCGGGCCCGGGTGTTCCGCCTCGACCCGGAGGCTCCCGATTGGGACCTGTACATCTCCGGTTGGGCCGGCGGCGACCCGTCGCTCCCATGCACCTCACACCAGGCATTCTTCGGAGCGGCGCAGGACACGGTGCTCTTCGGTGGCTTCAACACACCGGGGTACAACAACGAGGAGTTCGAGGCACTCTCGGCGGCGTTTGATGTGGCAACCAGCGTGGACGAGGCCCGTGAGTTGTGCCACGCGATGGAGGTCAACATCTCGGAGAACCTTCCGTACGTGGTCCTGTTCGCGCTCCCGCTCGTCGACGCATGGCGAACAACGGTCGAGTTCCCGATCATCGAGGTGCTCGGTGGGATCGGCGGGTATCCCAACGGCTGGCTGGGTCAGGTGAAGGTACGCAACTGATCTCTACCCGGCCGGAACGACCTCGTCGGGGAGCCTGATCGCAAACCGGCACCTGTCGTCGCCGGCCAGCACCGATTCGACGACCTCGGCCGTCAGCTTCTCGCCGAGCACGGCCTCCCAGAACCGCTTGTGGAACCCCGAACTGCAGGCACAGAACTCCGCCGGAACGTCGACGGCGTCGCCGTTGAGCGACAGCTTCACCCACGGGCAATGGCAGTACAGACGCCGCCGTGCCTCAGCATCGGTTTCCTCGATCCAGGCTGCGGCCTCGTGCGGGATCTTCACCTCGTGGATGATGTTGCCTTCGCGCCGGCCGGTGTTCATCTCGGGTGTGGCCTTGACCAGCTCGATCACCGCGTCGTCAATGGGCTGTGAGAAGAAGAGGGCTTCACTGTCCCGGCACGATTCCAGGGTCTCGATGAAGGCGCTGCGGCGCCACTCGAGAAATGTATCGAGATCGGCCGATTGCTCGTACGCCTCGCGAGCTTCGGCGTACCACGAATCCTCCAGGTCCCGTAGGCAATCCTTGAGCAGCGCCTGGACCGCGTCCGGCTCGAGCCCATTCGCCAGCCGGTCCATGACCGCCTCGGTGACCGCCGGGAGCTCATCAACGGGGGTTCCCAGCGGCGGCAGGGTCACATCGCCCAAGAGACGCTCGGCGGTCTCCTCACCGAACTCCTGCTTCACCCGCTCCACCAAATTGGGAAGCGCTTCGGCACCGTCGATAGACCCGATGATCTCGACGGCTACCGAACCAGCACCGCGGTGATGGGCGAACCGGGCGAGCGCCAGGAAGTTGCCGAAGTCGTTCTCACCCTCCTCGATGAGGATCCGGGTGAAGGCGCGGATGTCGGCCACCGATGAGTCCGCAGGGGTCCGATCGCGATGCGCGACGAACCGCTCGTAGCGGCCGGCGATGTCGATCGACCGCTCGATCGTGGCCGCATCACAGCCGCGTTCCCCGAGCATCGTGCGGAAGCCGTCCAGATCCATCACCGTCCTCCAGGGGCCTAACGAAACCAAGCTACCGATGGAGTCGGAGAATTCAGCCCGGCACGGGTCCCGTTCTGCCGGGACGACCGGCCCAATCACTACCCGGCGTCGACCTCGACGCAGTTGCGGCCGCGCCCCTTGGCCGCATACAGGGCCTTGTCCGCGGCCGCCAGCAGATCGGCAGGATCTACCCCACCGTCAGCTGCAGCCACGCCGGCGCTCACCGTGATCTGGCGGCGGGACCACCCAGATCGTTCGACCGCCCTGCGAAGGCGCTCGGCGAGAACGTATCCACCTTCGGCATCCGTGCTCGGCAGCACCAGCGCGAACTCATCGCCGCCGATCCGGGCCACGAAGTCGGCCGAGCGGATTCGATCGGCGAACACGCCGGCGACCCTCTCGAGCACTTCGTCACCGGCCGGATGTCCGAAGTCGTCGTTGAACGGCTTGAACTCGTCGACATCGAGCAGCACCAGCGCAATCGGGCCACCCTCGAAGGCGGCGCGGCGGATGTCCTCATCTAGCCGGTCGAGGAACGCCCGGCGGTTGCGCAGACCGGTCAGTGGATCGGTCACACTGCGCTCGGAGATCTCGGCCAGGTTCTGCTCGAGCCGCAGCTGGTAGTCCTCGAGCCACCGCTCGTAACGATCACGCTCGGTAACTGCATGCTCCAACCGCCCGACGATGTCCCGCAGCTCGATATGGGCTGCGAGGAGCCTGCCGAGGGCTTCGAGCGCCTCCGCCTGCTCATTCCCGAGCTGCTTGGGCTCCGGACTCATCGCAGTCAGGAACCCCAATCTGCTGCCGTCGTGCCCGGTGAGCGCGACCGACACCAGGAATCTGATGCGAGGACCGTCGGCCACCAGCGGGTGATCCCGCAGCCACAGGTCACCCTGGGCGTCATCGACAACCAGCAGACCCCGCGGAGCATCCAGGATGCGATCGGCCAGCCCCAACCCGAATGTGTCGGGTGCCGGATCGAACCCGGTCGCCGCCGCTACCAGACCGGGGTCTCCGGTCATGACGACGGCAGCATACGGGGCTTCACAGATCTCGGTTGCCAGCCGCGTTGCGTCGCCGATCACATCGACTTGACCGCGCTCGGTGGCGGCTCCGTCGTCTGGGGAGGGTCCCGGGACGGCGTGCATTAGGGGTCGGGTGTCAGCGTGCGGCGCATTGACCCTCTATCGGCAGAACAAGGGGTGTGTCTGTAATTCGAGATGACCCTGGTTTTCGCGAGGTCGCGGTAGCCTCCGCCGACGGCTCCAGGAGAAGGACGTGCCTCGGATCGCCCCCCTCGTTGCCATCGTGTTGATCGGCGCCGCCTGTTCGAGTTCCGGTGGCGTTCCGGTCGATCCCGGAGCACCGTCCTCATCCACCGAACCAGCCAGCACGGACACCGGATCAGCGACCACCGGCACTCCCGCAACGACGGTGGCGCCGGCGACCTCTGCCGCAACAACCGTGACCAGCACGACACTGCCGCCGACAACCACGACGACCACCGAGCCGCCCGGATGCAGTGAGCCCTATGCCGACGGACCCGAGCCATCCGCCGAACCGGACACCCTCGACTTCGCAGACCCGGTCCTGGCATCGGTCGCGATCTCCGAGATCACCTTCCGCTGCGCCGACACCGTGGTGATCACCACCGCGAGTGATCCCGAAGTGGCACTCGCCGCCGCCGAACTCGCCCGGGAGAACCGCGCTCCGCTGCTCTTCGGATTGCCGGGGGACGATCCGTTCGTGGCCACCGAACTGGAGCGTCTCGCTCCCGATCTGGTGATCCGCGTCGGATACGAGGTCACCGTTCCCGGAACATTGGACGCCCGGATCAAGACCTTTGACGCAGCCGATCTGGAATTGGGAGAACTGGCCGGTCTTCTGACCGATCCGGGTGATCCAGCAACTGCCCTGGCCGGAGCCAGTGCCGGGTTCGGCGCGAGCGGCGTGCTCTGGGTGGTCGCCGATACTGCATTGCCGGTGGCTGCAGCTGCGGCCGCGGCCTCGATTCCGACGGGCGGTCTGACGGTCGTCGTCGACGGCGACGACCTCAGGTCACCCCGCGAGGCGGTAGCGGCGGTGCGCGACGGCGTCCCACCGGCAATCGTCGGACTCCTGGGTGAGCACACCGACGAGGCCGACTGGCAACTCCGGGCCCTCCTCGACGCCGAAGAACTCCCCGGCGGCGGCCTGGTCCTCTTCCCGGGCCGCAGGATGGTGGCGCTCTACGGGAACCCTTTGACCTCAGTCCTCGGAGTCCTGGGAGAGCAGGAAGCAGAAGCGGCGGTGACCAGGGCCGCCGAGATCGCCGCCCCATACGACGCCGACGGTCTCGAACTCCTCCTTGCGTTCGAGCTCATCGCCACCGTTGCAGCCGGCGAAGCCGGCGGCGACGGCAACTACTCCAACGAGATGGACCTCGACGTGCTCCGGCCCTGGATTGAGGTCGCCGCCGACAACGGGCTCTACGTACTCCTCGACCTGCAGCCCGGCCGCAGCGACTTCCTCACCCAGGCCAGGATCTACGACGAGTTCCTCCGGATGCCACACGTCGGGCTGGCTCTCGACCCCGAGTGGCGCCTCGCTCCCGATGAGGTCCACCTGCAGCAATTCGGAACGGTGGACGCACCAGAGGTTAACCAGGTGGTGGACTACCTCGCCGAGATCGTGCGGGAGGAAAACCTGCCGCAGAAGATGCTGCTGCTTCACCAGTTCCGGCTCTCGATGATCACCAATCGCGAGATGATCGAGAAGACACCCGAGCTGTCGTTCGTCATTCAGATGGACGGCCAGGGCACTCTGGAACAGAAGTACGGAACCTGGGATGCCATCACGCTTGCACTCCGCGACGATCCCGACTGGTGGTGGGGATGGAAGAACTTCTACGACGAAGACTTCCCGACGCCGACGCCCGACCTCGTGCTCGATCTCGATCCGACCGCGGTCTACGTCAGCTACCAGTAGCGCACGAGCTGTGCCCGGCAGTCGCTCCCAGATGAAAGGGTGTGCCGGCCCCGGTCGACAGCGTCACTCCTCTGTCACTTCGCGCGCAAACCGCCGTGCGGTGTCCAGGTCGCGGCCGGTGGGATGTTCCCGGATCAGACAGAGGAACCTCCCTCGACAGGAGAAGCGCCCGACTACCTCAGCACCCTTTGCCGTGACCGCCTCTTCCAGGGCTCCAACTTCAATTCCTTGCCCCCTCCAGAGGTACCAAAGAGAGCAACCTTCCTCCCCCGAAAGCTGTTGCTGTCGATGAATCTCCTGAATCCCCAGCCCCGCAGCGGGCCGTAGAGCCCAGCACCCAGGAAGACGACAGAGTCCTCAGCCAACTTGCCTTTCGTTTTCACGTCCTCTGCGGCAACTCCAAGTTCAGAAGCGATGGCTTCTGCCACCTCTTGGTGTTCCCGGTCAAGGAGCAATAGGCAACGTCAAACACCGTTGGTGCCATCCCCGGTTCCCCGTGACTTCCTTCTCCACAACATACGCCACCGACAATCCCCGGGCCTTTGCCTCAACACGGGCCGGCTCGCACTCCCCCGAACCCTCGCCCACCCTCGGGGTGACACTTCGCAATGCTCGGGTGACGATCGCGAAGCACACATCTCCTCGAGGTCAGGGGTCCCGAGGGTGCGCATCCGTTCGCTTCGCCGTAGCCGAGTGGTGTCTCGATGATCGACCCGTTGGGCAGGTACCAACGCCTCTTGAATCGGGATTGTGAAACCGGTTCTCTGGTGGTGCGCGAAGGGGAGAGGCAATGACAGCAACGCTGAACCACCGTGTGGTCGTGTCAGAGCATGGTGAGCCGAGCGTGCTTCGGGTCGTGGAGGAGGATCTTCCCGAGCCGGGTGCCGGCACCGTGCGGGTGAAGGTGCTCGCCGCCGGGGTTTCCGCTTTCGATCTTATCTATCGTCGCTGGGGAAGGCTCCCCGGGAGCCCGAAGCTGCCGTTCACCCTGGGGGAAGACGTCGTCGGCGTGGTGAACGAGTTGGGAGAAGGTGTAACAGAGCTCAAGCCCGGGCAGACCGTCGCCGGCGGCACGTTGGCCCTTGGTGTCGGCGGTGGCTACGCGGAGTACGTTTGCCTGCCCGCCGCGGATCTGGTGCCCGTGCCCTCGGGCGTCGATCCTGCTGAAGCCGTCTGCCTGGTCGTGAACTACCTCACCGCACACCAGCACATGCACCGGATCGGCGGAGTCCAGAGCGGCGAGCGAGTGCTGATTCACGGTGCGGCTGGAGGTGTGGGAACTGCCCTGCTCGAGCTCGGCAAACTGGCCGGGTTGGAGATGTATGGCACGGCGTCCCGGCACAACCACGAGCTCGTGTCCCGACTCGGAGCTACTCCGATCGACTACCACACGGAGGACTTCGTACATCGAATCCGCTCCCTGACGGGGAGTGGTGTCGACGTTGTGATCGACCCCGTGGGAGGGGCTCGGCAGCTCTGGCGTTCCTACCGGTCTCTCAGCAAGGGCGGGAGGCTGGTCTGGTTGGGCTCAAGCGCCGTCGAGAAGAAGGGGCTGCTGGTCGGGGTGTCAAGCATGATCTTCATGCCATTGCTGAGGCTCATACCCGACGGTAGACGGGCTCCGTGGTGCCCAACGATGGGGAAGTACGCCAGGAAGGACCCAGAGTGGTACCGCAATACGCTGGCCGACCTCCTCGCCTTGCTCGAGGATCGCAAGCTCGAGCCGGTCATCGCCGAACGCATTCCCTTGGCTCAGGCCGCCCGTGCTCATGAACTGCTTGAACGCGGCGGGCACACCGGCAAAGTGGTCCTCATCCCCAACACTGGGGCCGGGTCCTGAGCCGGAATCGCGCCACGTAAACAACGAACTCCTGATAGGGATCCCGAGGGGACGAATCTGGTTCCCCGAAACCCTGAGACCCCCTCATGGCAGTGAGAACGTCTTCAACTGATGTGAGGCTCGCCCGTTGACCTCCCCTCTTCTTGTCGTTGGGCCAGCAGGGCGGCCTCCACGCGGCTTCGAACTTGGAGTTTCTGGAGGATTCCGGTCATGTAGTGCTTGATGGTCTTTTCGGCAAGATAGAGCCGTTCTCCGATCTCGCGGTTGGTGAGGCCTTCGCCGACGAGTTGGAGCACCTCGTTCTCCCGATCGGTCAACGCGCCGAGAGCGTCGGCTTCATCGTGGTGAGTCATCTCATAGAGAATCGTGTTGGCCAAGGCCGGGGTTATGTAGACCTCACCGGCGGCTATTGCTCGTACCGCGTGGGCGAGCCCCTGTGCAGGAGTGCCCTTGAGCACATAGCCTCGCGCCCCCGCCTTGAGCGCCTGCAAAAGGTCGTCTTCCCTCTCAGAGACCGTCAGTATGAGAATCTGGGTGGAGGGCACAACTGCCGAGATCTGGCGAGCTGCGGCGATTCCCCCACCGTCAGGCATGTCGATATCGAGGATCGCAACATCCGGATGGAATTCCTCGGCTGCTTGTGCCGCTGTGTCCCCTGTGTCTGCTTCACCAACAACGGTGCAGTCCTCTTCGGCGTTCAGTGCGTCGACGACTCCCCGGCGAAAGAGGGGGTGGTCATCGGCAACGACGATCCGGATCGTGTCCGTGTCAGTCATAATCGGCACCGTTGTCCAGCGGAAGCCGGACCCGGATGTGGGTGCCGGTTTCGGGTTCCGCAGTCATCTCGAAGTCTCCTCCAAGCATCGCGACCCGTTCCCGCATCCCCGCGAGCCCCAGGGAACCCTCGCGTGGAGCAGCATCAGGGCTGAATCCGGGGCCGTCGTCGATCACATCAAGTACAAGCATGCCCTCACGTGCCGCGACAGTCACAGTGCAAGTAGCCCCTGGCGCATGCTTGTAGCTGTTGGCAAGGGCTTCTTGAAGGACCCGGTACAGCGTGATCTTGACCGAGAGTGGACCGGTAATGGGCAGGTCAGCGATCCGGGTGTCGATCTCGGTCTTCGTTGCACCCTCAAAACCCCGGATTACCCGACGGGCGGTGTCGGCGAGAGAGAGCGGCTCGATCTCCGGCAACCGGAGACCGTGTGCAATTGAGCGGACGTCGGTGAGTGCGCTATCCAGGATTGATCCAATCCTTCCCGGGAGGTCTGGGTCGGATGGGGGGATAGCGCCGGCGCTCAGTCTTTCGGCGTGCATCTTCGCCAGCGCGATGTTCTGTGCCGGCCCATCGTGAAGGTCCGCTGAGACTCGGTGTAGGTACTGTTCGTTGAGCGCGGTAACCCTTCCGGCTGCTCCCCGCATCCGATCACGAAGGCTGCGGTTCTGCGAAAGCAGACCCCTTAGACGCGCAACTGAATCCTCGAGTTCGGCGTTCTGTGTCTTGATGAGCTTGCTGGCGCCACGGGCGAGGCCAACCAGCATCAGGTACATGACAACGGTCGCCGCCGCAACGATTAGCCATCCGCGTGTCTGAGCCCCCTTGATGTCGGCCAGAAGCGCATCGGGCAACTGGTAGAACTCGGCTACCGCGACGTAGTCCTCCGTTCCGATGAGCGAAATGGGAACGTACGTCTCGATCAGAGAGTCGGCCAGGAGCCGCTCCTGCTCGTGACTTGGGTCCATGAGGTCGGTGATCCGGGAAACGACGTTGCCGTCGAATGCTCGGGAGAGATCATCGTCGACGGGGAACGTCGTCCCGATAAGGTCCTTGTTGGTGCTGTACGCAATGGTGCCTGCGCGCGTCCACAGCTTGACCGTTACGTAGTCTCGACCGAGCGACGTGTCGGTGAGGTGATCATCCAATTCATGATGGCCCGCCTCGTCGAGCACTTGGCTCGTGTGGAGTGTCTGAACGTGGTGTGCGATGAAGCTGTCAACGTAGAGGGCAGTCACGTCAGCAGTTCGGGCGATGAAGACCTGTCTGATCTCGCTCTGCACCCACAGACCGATGGTGAGCATGCCGGCAGCGAGCACCATGAGGCCATACAGGAGAAATTGACCGGAAAAGGAAAGCCTCCCGAAGAGCGGCATTCTCATGGCGGCGGCCAAGAGGTCACAGTACTCCCCCCTCAGTATCTACTGCACCCGAATTGTACGGACCGGAGTCCGGTCTGAGGTCGGATCATCGTCAGACCAAGGTCTGAACATTCTCTCGACCCGTGCCCCTACCAATCCAAATGGCCCCGCCGTACGCTCAACGGAGCCGACCCGAGCTCGGCTTGCTGGCACCAAGGGGAGGATCTCGTGAGATCGTTTAAGGCTCGAAGCGTTATCGCAGCAACGGTGTTCCTGCTCTTGATGAGTGCATGCGGAGACGACGATGCTGAGTTAACAACGACATCAAAGCCGGCGGCAACCACAACAACCGCTGCCACGACGACAACCGCCGCTCCCACAACCACCGCCCCACCCAGTGGTGATGCGGTGCAGGGTGGTTTGTTGTATGACAAGTGGTGGGCTGTGTTGGGGTTGGATGAGCCGGCTGAGGACAACCCGATCTGGGCTCAACAGTCCACAAACGAGCGGTCGGGCAAGGACACCTGGCGATGCAAGGAGTGCCACGGTTGGGACTATCAGGGGGCCGACGGCGCCTACGGGTCCGGGTCGCACTTCACCGGGTTCCCCGGGGTGTTCGGAATCTCGCTGAGCGTCGCAGACCTAATTGCCATGATCGGTGGAGAGACCAACCCTGACCACGACTTCTCGGTCATGGGTGAAGAAGCGATGGCCAACCTGGCCGCGCTGATAAGCGACTCTCTAGAGAACTACGGCCAGTTCATCGGTGAGGACAAGGCGATCGTTGGTGGGGATGCCGCCAATGGTGAGGCGCTGTTCGCCAGCACGTGCGTGGCTTGCCATGGTGCTGATGGCACCCAGATCAACTTCCACGATGCCGACGATCCGACCTTTATCGGAACGGTGGCCCTGGACAATCCGTGGGAGTTCTTCCACAAGGTGCGGTTCGGGCAGCCCGGCACCCAGATGCCTTCAGCCATCACCAACGGCTGGAGCCTCCAAGACGTCGCCGACGTGGTCGCCTACTCCCAAACCCTCCCCAGGGAGTAGTGCGATCTCCGAGATCGCACCGCTCGGTGCCAGGAGGGGGAAGACACACTGAGCCTGTGTCGATGGAGGGCCCGGGGTTCCGGGTCCTCCATCTCCGTCTCGAATCAGTCCGGTGCTGAATGGCGCATTGCGTAGGGTCAGAAGGCTCACGTCACAAACGGGGAAGCCTCGGGGATCAGATGGAAGGAGAGGGTGGGAAGGTTGTGTTCTGTTTGGCGGCGTGGGCCTGATCGGTCAGGTCGTATCGGCCTTGGACTTCCGTCTCGCGCAGCTGTGGGGACTGCAGGAGAAGGACGACGAAACCGACCCGCTGCACCGTCATTTGGAACTCAATACCGCACGCTGGGACCTGTTAGTGATCTGGCTCCTGCCAGCTGCGGGAGTCTTGATGCTGCTCGATCACAGCTGGTGGCCGTTTGTGGCGCTCGCCGCAGCGGGCGTCTATGTCGACACGGGCGGTCGGGAGTTCGTCAAGTTATCGGGCCTTAGACACGAGGGAGTCCGGGTCGGCGGGCCGCAGGAGGTCCGAATCGGCCGTGCCTTCCTGGGGCTGATGATCCTGGTCGGTTTGGTTGTCGGCATCTATGCGTTGATCCAGGTGACCTGAGACCGCTCACCGCGACGTCGTCGCCACACAGCACTGTCGCGCGGGTTGGATGAGGAACGCTACGCGGCCAACTCTCGACAGAGGTCCCGAAGCGCTCGACTTTGTGCCACGAGTCCGCTCAGAAGCCCAAGTCGATCTCGATCCCAAAGCAAAGGGTCGGATGATTTTGATAGGGGTCCGGAGGGCCCAGTGACCTTCCCTCAGCATGCCCCAGTGTTCACGAATGTTCCTAGAGAATGCGTGAGATCGCAGCCCTCTGGGGTGACGTCGATAAGGCATAGCCCCACAGCGCCCGTGAGAGCCTGTTGGTGCTGCCTCGAGTTGCCGGCCGGTGGTGTTGCCCCAACGCCATTCCCGGCAGCTCCGCGTGACGCGGAACCGGGACCCGGCGAAGCGGGATCGAGCGGAGCCGGGGATTCAGACCCGATTCTCAGTTCTGATAGGGTCCGGCGCTCCAATCAGGCATTCCGGTGCTTGCTACTACGTGAGGGGAATCGATATGAAGAGTCGGATAACGTTCGCCGTTGTGGCGTTCGCCTTGTTGATGGCGGCGTGCGGCGGTGGGAGTGACGGAGGCGCCGCCGCGGAAGATTCTGCGGTGGCCCAAGCCGTGATCCAGGAGATGGTGGCAGACGGCATTTCCCAGGACACGGCCGAGTGCTTCGTCGGCACCCTGGTGGACGAGTTCGGAGTCGATGAACTCGTGGCCCTTGAAGAAGAGAGTGAGCCCTCGCCTGCGGCCGCTCTTCGCGCTCTTGAGTTGCTGGACGAGTGCGGTTTCGGATTTGGCGATATCGACGCCGGTCTGGATGACGAGACTTCCGGCCCAGGAGAGATTCCGTCTGATTTCCGGGAGTTGGCAATGCCGCGCGAGGCAGTCGATGGACCGTACACATTCGGCGACGACGACGCCCTCGACGCCTTGTGGAATGCTTGTGAGGCGGGCTCAGGAAGTGCCTGCGACGACCTCTACTTCCAGTCACCGCTCGGGTCCGAATACGAGGCCTTCGGCAACACCTGTGGGAACCGGATGGAGCTGAACCTCTCCTGCTCCTCGCTCGACCAGTAGCCCCGGGATCCTCTCAGGCGGGACTCCAGGCACTTCTTGCCTGGAGTCCCGCTGTATTCAGTTCGACTGAGTTCACCATCCCGTGCCACGCCAGCCCGGGGAGTCCGCCCCTGTGGCGGCGGGAGACGAGGAAGGAATGTGATCCTCCGCCATTTCTGACCTTCCCACTCTGGCCCTGAGGTGTGTCGATCGATCACCGAGAGACCGGGCCGCGATTATCGGTCGTCCACTCTGGAGTGGCGATTCTTAAGCACATACCCCCTATGGGGAGCCTTCGGTGGATAGGTCAGACCCGGGGTGGCGGCTGAGACGGTGGGATTCGGATCGGTAGAGTCTCGACCGTGGCGACCGAGCGTGTGGTCGACGGTGTGGATACTGGGTGGATCACCGATCCGCTGAGGGAAGAGAGCCTGCATACGGGCCTGCCGGCTCCGTGGATGCCGTCGTGCGTCCGGATTCTCCATGCGGCCTGGGAATCGCCGGGTCCGTCGTTGGGAGTCTCACACCATCAAGTACGCGCCGAAGCGCTCGCCACGGGAGAGATCGAGCCGGTCCACATCGGTGACGTCGACATGGAGGTCGGCATCCTGACCGGCGTCTCCGGCAGGATGGAGACACCACCGCAGGGGTGGCGGCGGCTTCGATGGAGCGAGATTGCCGCACGCATCGGTGTCGAACTGGACCCTACGGAGGCGTCGCTGGAAGGCCAACTCCTGCCCTTCCTGACCGATCGCAGCTGGCCGTCATCGGTCGTGCCGCCGCCCGAGGGGACGCTGGACGAGCTGTCATTGCGTGTCCTCGCCGATATCTTGCAGGTGCTCCACAGGGGCCTAACGATCGCCTACTCGACCCGTGACGACTGGTTCGGTGACGGGGGCTTCTCCAGGGGAACGGTTCGCGAGGTCTGGGAGCTCTCCATGGAGCGCGGTTACTCACCGAACAACTGGTGGCCAGATGACAGGTCGTGGCTGGTGTGCACCGACTATGACTCGCAGGCCACTGACTTCTTCGGGGACGCGCAAGTGGTCGAGGCGGTAGCGACCGTCCCGGAATTGGAGACGCTCCCAGGCACAGGTATCCGATGGCCGGAGGCGTGGGCCTGAATCGCTGACGCCGCGCCCCAGCGCCGCAAGGGCTCTGGGCGGGTGCGTGCTCTGTATCACAGCACCCGCAAACTACGTGGCGACTGAAGTTCTCCCACCCTGGGGTGCCGCTACCTCACCTTCACCTCGGGCGAGCGCTCCGTTGGGTGGGCCAGCGTCACGAAATGTCCCTTGGGCAGGTTGCTTCTTCTGCCGCGCCTAGTCCTTGCGGCCGCTCCGACGAAGTGACTCGTGGATCGTGTTGATCCAGTTGTCTGTATTGAGCACGTCGTAGATACGGCTGTCCCAGGAGCTCCAATCATCCAGGAGGCCCTGACTCTTCATGCTCTCTGCGGTGTCTCCCGCGGCCATCGCTCCTCGCACGAGATCGACCGTGCGGTCGACCATGTCGCGGTAGTGTCTCAGGTCCTGCTTGGTGTAGTTCGGTCCGTGGGCGGAGAGGAAGTGGACGTCATCGGGGAACATCCCAATGATGCCGTCGAGAACCCGGATCAGTTGTTCGACCCCGACCTCGTCCTCGAATTCGAGCCAGACAAGTGGGAAGGCGTCCGGCACGATGATGTCGCCGAGATAGACGGCACCCGAGCGCGGCAGGAATGCAATGACGTCTCCGTCCGTGTGGCCTCCCGGCATCGCGGTCAACTCGATCCGATCCGAACCTCGGGTGAGCAGCAAGGAGTCGCCGAACGTCACTGTGGGCAGTCCGGCCTCAGGGAAGTCCTGCTCTGCGAGAGCCCTCCGGCAGTTCTCGTGAGAGACGATCGTGCTTTCCGATCCGATCAGGGCATTCCCACCAGTGTGGTCTCTGTTCTCGTGGGTGTTGATGAGGAACTCGATCCGAGAAGCACCCAGACTCCTCAGCTTCTCGTTGAGTTGGCTTGCAGAGTCCCGGAAACCGGAATCGAGAAGCACCCACGCATCGCCGAAACGGACCACAACCACGTTGACGTATCCGGCGACCCAGAGCTTGGTGACGTGATCGTCGAATCGGGCCACGCCGATCGGAGGCAACTGCTCCTCGGTCACTGCTCAGCCTTCATTGCGGCCCCCAGATGAGTCAGGGTCTGAATCCTACGGCGAAGACTCGCGCGGGCTGCAGAGCCCCGGCGAGAACATCCCACTATGGGCCAGGGTGCGGGAATGTTCCTAGAGCAGGGGGATGGAGAGGTCAGGGGTCCTGAGGGGTTGCTGACCCTCACACGTTGGTGAAGGTGGCCTCCGACGGAACTGAACCGCTGTGGCCGATCATTCCCCGGCGCCGGACCGTGGCCCCCACCACCATGCCGGCCGAGAGCAACACCAGGTTCTTGATCACGAACTCACCCTCGACGGTCAGGAGGAGGGGATTGCCGTCCTGGAAAGCCACGTCGGGTTGCAGGATCAGCACCAGGAAGGTGCCCGTCATCTGCAGGGCGAAGAGGGCCAGCGTGATCCGCAGCGCTCGTCGGGCCAACAAGCTGACTCCAACGACGATCTCGAACACTCCGAGAAGCGGCACGAACCAGTCGGGATCGACCCAGTAGACGGTGTTGGCGACGAGGTCGGAGACCGGGGTCACGTCAAACACCTTGAGAGCCCCGAACCAGATGAAGACGACAGCGACCGAGACTCGCAGCACGGTGATGCTCCACCGCCGCAGGAAGTGGATGATGGTGTCGTCGATGGGGGCAAGGCGGATCATCTGCATACCCACACGGTATCCCGGGCGCCCAGTTACCCCGCCTCCCCGTGCCCCGTGCAGCGACCCACGTCTAGGTGATCTGGGACTGAACCGATCGAACTGATACCTCGCAAGCGAACGCAAACGGCACTCCCAAAACAGTCATGTTTCGACAGGGGTGCGGAAGGGCCTCTGACCTTCCCGAGGAGTGCACTCCCGGATGGCCCAGTGCTCGGGATTGTCGCCAGGGGCGATCAAGGAAGGCGGGGGTACCCAGGCGTGCGTCACCCGGAACTTTCGACCACCCTGAACGATCGGCTGCACCACCAGAAGATCCTGTCCTCCCATGTCTCTACCGCGTGGTAGAGGCTCACCACAATCAGGTGCGGGCCGGGTGTTATCAGCCGTTTGACAAGCACCGTGCCGTCGTCGGTCTCCTTGCCAGTATCCAGGTCGACCGTGTAGTGCTGCCATCCGAGCTTCGGGTACCACTTCCCGGGACCGGGTGCGGCATCGATGGCGTCCTGGAGAGTCCTGCCTTCGTCGAGACGGATGACCCAGAGGTACTCCAACTCTCCCGTCGGGTCATGCAGCACAAAAGAATGCTCGCCGGTTGGTACCTCCGACGGGCCAACCGAGGTGCATCCCTTCCCCTTCACGTAGGTCACTTCGAAGACTGCGCCGAAACCCTCCTGTGTCTCCACTGTTGCGCCAGCAGCGGTCGTGGTAGCGGGCGCGGTGGTTGTGGATTCGGCTGATGTCGAACCACACCCGACTGATACGACGATGAGTGAGCAGGTGATCAGGGAAACCGGAAGGCGCTTCATCGGGTGTCCGCTCCCAAGCACCCCCTCCGATCCAGACCAAGAGTAGGCCGCAGCCATGGTCCAGCAGCGTCGCCTACCTCAGTGTTGATGAATGTTCCCAGAGGGTCCGAGTGTGGTCGCTTCGTCCTGGGCCACTGTTCGACTCGGCACGGGACAACGATTCCAACGAGCCGACCTGTTCTCCGGGTACTCCTAGGCCGTTGGCGGCGAGTAGGTGTCTGCGACCAGCTTCGCTCGCGCTACGAGAGCGGCCTGGTCCTCCGAAGTGAACAACTCGTGGGTCTCCATGCCGGAGAACGCGCCACTGCTGGCGGCCGCCACGCTGATCGCCGCAGCTGACACCGAGTCCGGCACATCGAACACAACAAACCCGTCGAAGTCACCAAACATCCAGTAGTAGCTCTCCACGCTCCCGCCCACCGCCGCAGCGACCGCGCTTGCCTCTGCGCTGCGATCGGTGGGGCTCTCCATCATGTTCGCCCAAGACTCCGGTGTGTACGAGAAGAAGACCGCGAACTTCGCCATAGCGACTCCCCTTTTGGGCCTGCTCTGACTCTACGCCTTGGGTCGAGCCTCCGAGGGATCGGGTTCCCTGCAGGCGGTGTCGGTACGACCCAGCGGCCAGACCACCCACCGCACCCTTGCTGCTGCCACCTCACCTGTGCCTCTGACAAGAACACC
>CAZEHO010000025.1:0-43749 GCA_964511945.1 uncultured Acidimicrobiia bacterium
AGGACTCCCACCCATCAGCCGAGTGTCAACAACCTGATGACCGAGTACACCTAGCAGCCCGCTGAGCAATACATGTCGCTCATCTCGACGGCCAGTCATCACCACTCGCGGTGTCCTCGGTCCCACCATTCCTGCACGAGGAGTGGCGGAACCTGCGTCCTTGCGATTGGCGCGCCTGGCCGCCGATCAACGTGCCCGGCGGGCACGCCACATCGGCATTACTCAGCAGACTCCTAGTGCTCTGTCTCATGACCTTGGCGAGGGTCAGGCCGGCGTGAACCCGCCACGGGTTGGGTGACGGGGCATTAGGTCGGCACCGGACCCTCACCACATCCTTTACGGCCCACGCCGTCGGGCCGATCGTCCCTATGTGCAATCTCGCAGCACGGGCAGGATTGAGGGGATGAGGCGCGTTCGCATCGTCCTTGCACTGACCGCTGCGCTGCTCGTCGCCGTCCCGTCCGCAGCGGCGCAGGAGGACGACCCCGTCGTCCACGCCGTGCTCTTCTTCTCACCGACGTGCGGGCATTGCGAGTACGTGATCCAGCAGGTCATGCCGCCACTGTTCGACCAGAACGGGGGACCGTGGGAGGTGGTGATGGATGAGGAACTGGCTCCCGCAGAGCGATCCTTCTATCTGCTCACCAACGGGTCGCTGGAATTCCTGCTGGCCGATGTCACCGTGCTCGAAGGTGCCGAGCTGTTCCAGGCGGCAACCGACACCTACGGGATCGACAGCAACGGCGTGCCCCGGATGATCATCGACGGCCAGGTGTACATCGGGTCGGCGGACATCCCGGAGGCACTGTCGAGCTACATCGCCGACGGGCTGGCCGGGGACGGTGTCGACTGGCCCGATTTCCCGGGCCTCGACGAGGCGATCGCATCGTTCCCGGCGGCGGCACCGCCGGAGACCACCTCGACAGCAACCTCGAGCACGACGACGGCGGACCCCGGCACGACCGAGGGGACGACCACGAGCACCACGTCGACCACGACCACCAGTGTGGCCGATACGACGACGACCACGGTGCTGGCACTGCCGATCGGTAGCGACGGAGACTCGATCGGCGACCGGTTCGCCCGGGACGCGGTGGGGAACACGCTCGCAGTGATCGTGCTGGTGCTGATGCTGGCGGCGCTCGGGTGGGTGGCTCTGGCGTTCCGGAGGACGCCCGGCACCGATCGTTTCGGGTTCCTGATCCCGATCGTGTCGATGATCGGGATTGCGGTGGCCGCCTATCTCACCTACGTCGAGACCAGCGGAGCGGACGCGGTGTGCGGGCCGGTGGGGGACTGCAACATGGTGCAGCAGAGCGAGTACGCAGAACTGTTCGGGCTGATCCCGGTCGGTGTGGTCGGCCTCATCGGGTACGCAATCGTCGTCGTGTCGTGGCTGGTGATCCGGTTCGGGAACGAGCCGCTGGTGGATTGGGCCCGGTTGGCACTGCTGGCAGGAGCGATCGGCGGGGTGGCGTTCTCGATCTACCTGACCTTCCTGGAGCCATTCGTGATCGGGGCGACCTGTGTGTGGTGCCTGACGTCGGCCGTGGTGATCACGGTGCTCATGCTGCTGGCAACCCCGGGCGGCGTGGGAGCGTTCCGCCGATTGCGGTAGCCCTTCTTCCTTCCCCCCGTGCGGGGGAAGGTCCTTCGGAGCCGAAGGCGACGAAGGGGAAGGGGGGTAAGCAGAAGGTCCGGAGAGAGGCGCGTTGCACATCCCCGCTTCACGGGAGAGGCGAAACCCCCTCCGTCAGCCCTCTTCGGTCGCTGCCGTCTCCCCCGGCTTCGCCGGGAGAGGGGGAGAGGCGGCGTCGACTGCCACGAGCCCTGGAGTTGCGAAGCAACTCCTAAGGAACCCCGGAGGGGTTTCCGAACACCTGGAATCGGTTGATTCCGCCGTCGGGGTGGATCGTCAAGCGCAGGTGGCTGAACGGTCCCGATGAGGAGAGTTCGGTGAACTCGCGCCGCTTGTCGGACTCCACGTTGGTCCGATCGACGAGCGTCTCCCACGAGGCCGCACGGAGGGCGTCGGCCGACGCTCCCGGAGCCGACACTCCCTCAATCGACACGGCCTCGGGCGCGTTCCCCTTGAACCCGCGGGTGTCCACCACGGCTCGCTCGATCTCTGCCGGGGCCGCCAGGCGGACCACCGCCCAGTCGCTGCGACCGTCGCGACGCCGCCGGGTCAGCCATCCGTCGCCCTGGCGCTGTTTGTCCTCGAGCAGCATCGTGTTGGGCCCGGCGAAATGCGCATCGCTGCAGTCGATCGCCAGCCCACCGTTCACTACTGCCGCCAGGTCCGTTCCCTGCTCTGTAGCGCGCCCGGACGCACTCGGCTCTCCCATGACGCGCAACCGGGCAACTGCTCCGTCCGGATAGAGGATCAGCCGTATGTGTGTCGCCGGCTCGGCCCAGCCGATCGTGAAGCTCTCCGTTGTGCTCGGGCCGATCGCGGTTCGGGACACGATATGGCGCCAGCGCTCCGGCTGGCGGATCAGGTCGACCAGGTTGGGATCGCCGGGCATGTGGATCGCCTCGACCGACACCTCGGCCGGATGAGATCCGGTGATGTGAGTGGTGTCGAGCACGATCCGGCGGACCATGCCGGGAAGACCGAGTCGGATGATCGCCCACTCGTGTCCGGAACGCCGCCGGCGTGCCGTTTCCCAGGCATCGACGCGTTCGCCCCCCGACTTGGGCTCACTGTTGGCGACCAGTCGGGCCGCCATGCCGAAGTGCTCGTCGCTGCTCTCCACCACCTCCCCGCCGAAGCGGCGGGCGGCGAGATCGATGAGGTACTCGCTCATGCTCGAATTCTCCCCCAATTGGGTGCCAGTTGGGGGAGATACCCGACGGGCGGAGGGGATCTGCGATTGCCCTTCGACCCGTCCCGCAGGGACGGGATTACAACTCCACCCCATGCGTCTCGATCTCGGAGACGATCTCCCCGAACCACTCCTCGACCTCCCGCCGCAGCTCCGGCAGGCTCGTCGGATCACCGATGAACGACAGCGCCTCCAGTCGTTCCACCACGTCGGCCGGGAACTCGTAGAGGGCATAGCGGGGCCCGAAGTCGTAGCGGTACGGGCAGTAGCGAATCCCGAGCAATTCGACCAGGGGTCGCAGCACCGTCGACCGATACGCATCGAGAGCGCCCAGCGTGTTTCCGCGCTGCAGGTCCTTGTCCACGAAGTCGGCGAACATCGCCAGCATCGATCGGAGCCAATCGATCCGCTGTGACACCAGCTCTTGCTGCTCGGCCGGATCGATGTCCTCGGGTTCGATCTCATCGACCCGATCGAAGAACACCACCGGCTCTCCGTGACGCTGGCGGTCCAGGAAACGCCCTTCGGTGGAGCGCTTCATGACGACCAGGTCGATCACCAGATGCGGGGCACCCTCGGTGAGCCGGTAGAAGGCCTGGCTGTGTCCATGCCAGGACGGTTCCGGCATCCGGAGGTGCGCCGACACGCCGCCGAGTTCGTGGAGCACGGATTCGACCACGCCGAACATCTGCTCGACCGAGTCGTCCTCGGCGAGCACGTACAGGTCCAGGTCGGAGAGATCGTCGTCCCGCCGGAAGGCGGTGGAGCCGCCCTCCCACATCGCCAGCACGGCGGCCTGCTGTTCGAGCGCCGCCCGCAGCGCGGAGCGGACCTCGTCTCGAGTTCTCATGCACTCACGATACGGAGGTTCACGAAAGCGAGCAGGTCACAGGAGCCACCGCAGCGGCGAGATCCTCGACCCGCCCGGCGGCCTCGATGAGCCGTTCCAAGGGAAGGTCCCCGGATTCGACCGCGTCGACGATGGCCCGGACCACCGGCTCGGTCTGTGTGCGGTCCGGGTTGATCAGCAGGTCCATCCCGGCCGACAGTGCTGCGACGGCCAACTCGCCCGGGGTGCGCTCTGCGGCGACGCCCCGCATGGTCAGCGAGTCGGTCACCAGCACACCCTCGAACCCGAAGTGCTCCCGGGCCAGCCGGGCCACCTCAGGCGAAAGGCTGGCCGGCAGGTCGGAGTCGATGGCTTCGTAGATCGGGTGGCCCACCATCAGTGCCGGCACTCCGGCTTCGATCGCAGCTTCGAACGGGACGAAATCGACTGCGAGCAGCTCGTCGAGTGGAGCCTGGATCGTGGTGACGCCGTTATGCGGGTCGGTGGGGGAGAGCCCATGCCCGGGGAAGTGTTTCGCCACGGCGGCGACACCTTCGTCGAGAAGTCCATCGATGAACTCGGCGCCGATCCCGGCGACCACTTCGGGATCATCCCTGAGGTGGCGGTCGACCAGCACCGGATTGTCACCCCTGACGACATCGATGACCGGGGCCAGGTTCATGTTCACCCCCAGTTCGATCATCTCCCGGGCGAGCAACTCGGCCGCCTCGTCGACCTCCTGCGGGTCCATGTCGAGGGCCTCTTCGATGGTCGGCAGCGGGGTGACCAATGCGCCGAGCCGACGTACCGGACCGAGTTCCTGATCGACCGCAATCAGCACCGGGGCATTGGCGGCGCAGGCGACGTCGCTGGTCAGCGTTTTGAGCTGGTCCTCGTTGGCGATGTTGCCGGAGAACAGGATCACCGCCCGTCCGCCGCCGGTGATGTGAGCGGTGGCCGCCTCGTCGACGTAGGTGAGCGGCATGCCGACCATGAGCACGGCCCGGGCCAACCGCTCCACGTCGACGGCCGGCTTCGTGGTGGTGGTGGTGCTGCTGGTGGTGGTGGTCGCCGGGACCGTTGTGGTGGTGGCGGCAAGCGTCGTCGTGGTAGAGAGAGTTGTGGGCGTTGGAGCCGCCGTGGTCGAGGTGGACGTGGTGGTCGTCACCGGTGCGGACTCGGGTGTGGTCGTCGTGGGCCCGGCGTCACCAACGCTGCAGGCGGCGACAACCAGCGCCAGAGAGAGCAGCAGAGCGGCGAGGCGCGCTACAGCGGCGACCGGTAGGCCCCCGGGTCCTGGTCCGCCTCGTCCTGGGCGCGCCGGACCAGTTCGGCGAACCGGCTGGCTCCGAGGAGTTGGCGGTCGAGGAGGGCACCGAGATGCTCGACGGTGTAAGCGGTGGCGTCCTCGAGATGGACGTCGATGTCGGCCGCTTCCTTCACGTAGAGCATGCGGGTCCAATAGGAGTTCACGACCACGGTCATGAAGGACTGGACGACACTGTTGCGTTCGAGTGCGGCGAGCGGCCGCATGTAGAGCAACAGGGCGAACAAGACGATTGCCATGGTGGCGACCCCGGCAACGACTCCGGCGTGGGCCCAGTCATAACCTCCGGCCGGTTCATCGGTTGCAATGCGGATTGCCGCGATGAGGGCGCCGAGGGCGATGAGGAACACCACCAGGAACAGCCACTTCATGGTGGCGAATGCGAAGCGCTGGCCGCGTGCCGCTTTGAGGAAGTCGCTCTGATTGGAGCGGATCACCGCCCGGGCGATCGCCTCGATGCCCGGCATCTCCGGTGCCGGGGGCCGGAACGGAGCGGCCGGAGCCGGTTCGGGTTCGACGGCCGGGGCTTCGTCCGGTGTCTCGGCGTCGTCTGGCTTGGTGACTGCCATGGTTCGTCCTCGTGGCGGTTCCGGCGCGCGCAACTACGAGCCGGGAAACCAATCTACTGCGAAATGTGCGGATTGGGGTTTGGGAAGGGGGAGCGGGGTCTCAGCCGGTCAGTTCGTCGATCAGTTCCTGGAGTCCCGGCGACAATTCCACCGGGTACGGGTCCTCTGCTGGTTCAAGGGACCGCATTTGATCCGGGAGCGACTCGAGGCCGGCCAGGGTGCGCTTCCGGATCGACTTCAGAGTTCGCCAGTTCTGCAGGCGGTGCCCGTCGAGCATGGTTGATCTTCCCGATGATGCCGGCGGCGCCGGATACCGCCAGGCTGCCACTCGGATCGGCGAAGTCGTTCTGGACGTCGACCACCACGAGGGCGGTCGTCGGGTCAAAAGGGGACAATCGCCGCCTCGATTCGAGCCGCCATCTCGGCCAGCTGCTCCGGGGTCTGTTCGACCGTGTTCCCGAAGGCCAGGGGAGTCCCCCGGTTGGTGGGGATCAGGTGCACGTGGGCGTGCGGGACGTCGTACCCCCACACGACCACGGCGACCCGCTCGCAGCCGGTCGCCTCCTTGATGGCCGCGGCCACCGTGCGCACCGAACCCCACAGGGCTCCGTAGATCTGATCGGGGAGGTCGAACACGACGGGATCTTCGTGGCGGGGGACGACCAGTGTGTGACCCGGCTGGATCGGGTTGATGTCGAGGAAGGCGTAGGCCTGTTCGTCCTCGTAGACCCGGTAGCTGGGGATCTCCCCCTCAATGATCTTGGTGAAGATGCTCGACATGAGCAGAAGGGTATAGGAAGCGGCGTCGGGAATCTCGGGCCCAGGACGTCAGGTGCGCAGGATGAAGCCCGCCCCCTCCGACCCGGCCTTCCGGCCGGGCCACCTCCCCCGCAGCGCACCGCTGCGGGAGAGGGGTGAGGCTCCCCCGTGACGTGACGCTGCGGGAGAGAGGAAGAGAGTTGCCGGCCGTTCATGAGAGGACGAGGCTGGAGGTGTCGCTTGTGCCTAACTTGGGAGGGCACCATGCGTGAGATCGATCTCGAATCCTGGGCCCGCCGCGACCACTTCCAACGATTCGTGGACTACCACCATCCGCATTTCGACATGTGCGCCGATGTCGATGTGACGGAGTTGCGGACGGCCGTCAAGGAGCGTGAGGAATCACTGACGATCGCCATCGTCTACGCCATCGCCCGTGCTGCCAACGACATCCGGGCGTTCCGGTGGCGGATCCGTGGTGACACCGTGGTGGAGCACGACGTGATCCATCCGACCGCCACGATTCTGGTGAGTGAGGACCTCTTCAGCTTCTGCTTCTTCCACTACGACTCGTCGTTCACCGCGTTTGCCGAAGATGCCGCCCGGCGGATCACACTGGTGAAGGAGCAGCCGACACTGTCTGACCCCGTCGACCGGGACGACTGGCTGTTCATGACCGCGATTCCGTGGGTGGCGTTCACCAGCTTCTCGCACCCGATGTCAACGGCGCCGCCGGACTCGGTGCCTTACGTCGCCTGGGGGAGGGTGCACGAACGGGAGGGGCGGCTGGTCATGCCGCTTGAGGTACAGGGCCATCACGCCTTGATGGACGGGATCCACCTCGGCCGCTTCTACGGCCGGATTCAGCGACTCTTCGACCAGCCCGACGAGCTACTGGACTCGTGATTCTTCGGCCCGGGCGGTGAGCACGTCCGGAAGCGGTTCGGCACGCACGCTGCGGGCCGTTACTTCGCCGCCGCAGTGATTGCAGGCGAGCACGGCGGTGATGTCGTTGCCGCAGGCCTTGTGGATGATGCGGCGCGGCCGATCCTCCTCGTTGTCTCCGAGCACCCAGCGGTCGCCCCACTGCTGCAAGGTCAGCAGCACCGGATACATGTCGTGCCCCTTTTCGGTGAGGCGGTACTCGTGTCGCTCGGGGCGGGTGGAGTAGCGGCGCTTCTCGAGCACACCCTCGTTGACGAGCTTGCCGAGCCGGTCACTGAGGATGTTGCGGGCGATCCCGAGGTGGCGCTGGAAGTCCTCAAAGCGGCGGACCCCGAGGAAGGCGTCACGCATGATGAGAAGCGACCACTGCTCACCAACGGTGCCGATGGTGCGGGCCACGGAGCAGATCATCTCGGTGAAGTCGGTTCGAGCCATGATCAGACCTTTGGATCGTGCGACACGACCCTAGCCTCCCTGCGTTGCTTGGCGCAACGGACTGCTGTACAATCAGTTGCGTTATGCAACGCACTCCACAATTCTCCTGTCAATCGGGTGGGCTCACCGCACCGTGCGACCTGTACCGCCCCCGGCGCAACGCCCGGCCCCGGCCGGTTGAAGCATCCGTCCACCCACTGACGCTCGTCGTCGATATCGACGCGGTCGATCAGGGCTGGAGCGTTTGGGCCAGCAGGGTCAACGGTCGGCCGGCAGCGTGAGGGCCGGCGCCGGCAGATCGACGCCGAGACCATGCTCGGCGGCGAGTTCCAGCGCGCGAACCGCGGCCGCTACGTCCTGGCTGGCGATGCCGACCGACTTGAACATCGTGACATCGTCGTGTGACGACCTCCCCTCAACCCGCCCTGTGAGAAGGTCGGCGATCGAACCTTCCGGCTCCCTCCCTGCCTGAATTAGATCGCCGGCCTCCACGGCGGCGGCCTGCCGGTTGTCGACGAAGACCCGGGCCCGTTCGATTACACCGGCCGGGACCTCCACCATCTCAGGGGTGAACGCGCCTACCGCGTTGATGTGGGTTCCGGGGCGCAGTGCATCCGCCTCGAACAGCGGCGCCTTAGACGGGGTTGCGGTGCACACGATGTCGGCGGCAGCGACCGCGGCACCGGGGTCGGTTACCGGGGTGCCGTCGAGTGACCACGAGAGGGACTCGGCGTTCGAGGTGTGGCGGCTCCAGATGAGAACGTCGTCGATGGGGCGCACCTCACGCATCGCCATGATTTGATCCTGCGCCATGGCCCCGGCCCCCAGCATGGCCATGGTGCGGCTGTCGGGGCGGGCGAGGATTCGGGTGGCGAGCCCGGCTCCGGCGCCGGTGCGGATGGCGGTGAGCGTCGGGCCGTCGACGATCCCGAGCGGTGCTCCTTCCGAGGTGAAGGCCATGACCAGGCCTGCGGGGTTGCCGGGGACCGTGGACACGACCTTTATGCCGCTGAACCCCTCGACCCACCCGGGCATGAAGTGTGACGGCCCGAGCCGGACCCGAACCGGGACCTCGATGTCGTCGCCGAAGGCGGCCTCCATGGCGGAGATGGCCTCGCCCATGGGGAGAGCTTTGCGGAGCGTGGGACCGTCAAGGTAGCGCATTGCAGTGAACCTACTGATGTGAACGGGTTCAGTCTGAGTTGGAAGCTGCTGATCTCCGTGCATGCCGACGGTACCCGAACCAGCACGACCTACGCTGAGGCACATGCTCGACCTTCAGCCGCTGCTCACCGTCGCCCGCAATGCCGCCCGCCGCGCCTCCGGGGCGTGTCTCGCTGTCCTCGCCGAGGCGCCCGCCAGTCCCGATGCCATGGCCAAGCTCGGCAAGGAGCCGGTCACGGTTGCCGACTACGCCTCCCAGGCGGTCATCCTCGAGGCCGTCTCCACCACCTTCCCTGCTCACCGGGTGATCTCGGAGGAAGGCGCCGAGCACTTCCGGGAGAACGCCGGCGACGCCGGTGCCGAACAGATCGTGCGCCTGGTCGGTGAGGCGGTCGGGCGGGAGACCACGCTCGACGAGGTCCTCGGTTGGATCGATCACGAGGGGGGTGACCACGAACTCGTTTGGGCGATCGACCCGATCGACGGAACCAAGGGTTTCCTGCGGCGCGATCAGTTCGCGATTGCGATCGGGATCATCCGTGATGGCGCTCCGGTCGCCGGGGTGCTCGGGTGCCCGCATCTGCCGGTCGATCCGTCGGATCCGGATGGACCGAAGGGAGTGCTGTTCTGGGGCGGGCCGGGGATCGGAGCATTCGCCGAGCCGCTCACCGGAGGCACTCCGGAGGCGGTGTCGGTGACCGAGGTGGGAGACCCGGTGGGAGTCCGGGTGCTCGGCAGCGTCGAGTCGGCCCACGGTGATCCGGCGCTGGTGATGGCCGTGATCGAGGAGGCGGGTCTCGGTGGGGGAATGGTCCGCATCGACAGCCAGGTCAAGTACGGAGCGGTGGCGTCGGGTCTGGCCGAGCTCTACATCCGGCCCCGCAACCGGCCCGACTACCGCGAGCGGATCTGGGATCACGCGGCGGGAGCTGCGGTGGTCGAAGGGGCCGGTGGGCGGGTCACCGACCTCGACGGCAAGAACCTCGACTTCTCACTCGGGTCCCGCCTGGAGGAGAACCGTGGTGTGCTCGCCAGCAATGGGCTGGCGCACGCTCTGGTGATCGATGCGCTGAAGCGAGTCGAGGCGCGCTAGACCTCGCGCCGGCTTGCCAGGAAGGCGCCTGCGATCACCAGGAGCACCCCGACGATGGCGACGATCTGCACCTCGTCGTTGCGGAACGTGACACCGAGGCCGAGGGCGATCACCGGAATCACGTAGGTGATGAACGACGATCGGGTGCCACCGACCCGGCCGACCAGCGATCCGAAGATCACGAAGGCCAGGCCCGTTCCGATGATGCCGGTGGCCAGCACCGCCACGGTGGAGTCCCAGGCGAAGCTCGAATCAGTGAGGGCCACCACGCCGTACGGGGTGTTCCACAGTGTCGCCCAAAGCAGCATCCGTGACATCAGCGGGAGCGATCCATATTTCTGCTGAATGGGTGCCGCGATGTTGATGGCGACGCCGTAGAGGCTGGCCGCCAGCAGAACGAGCACGACGCCAAGCGCCTGGGTCTCACCCTCGCCGATCGATGGAATGCCGATCATCACGATGCCGGCGAAGCCGACGACCAACCCGGCGAGCAGCGTGCCGCGGGGGCGCCGTCCGAGCAGGATCGTGGCGACCAGGGCGGTCATGGTCGGGGTGGCACCGTTGAGCATCCCCGCCACCGCCGAATTAACCCACTGCTGGGCGACAGGGAACAGGGTGAAGGGGAGCGCCACCCAGATGATCGAGAGCACGATCACCCGGCTGCGATCGGAGCGCTCGATCGGCACCCGGGCCTGAGGGAACATCCAGAGCACGGCGGCGCCGGCGCCGACGCGCAGCCACGTGACCAATCCCGGTGAGAAGTTGTCGAGGCCGATGTCCATCAGCAGGAACGACGAACCCCAGATCAGGCTGATGGCGCTGAACAACGCCCAATCGATCGCAGCGAAAGTGCTGCGGTTGGTGCCTTCGGAGGTGGTGAGAATCTTGTCGGCCATCTGAAGTAGAACACCGTATCTGCCGAACTCGTTGCAGCGAATTCGGCGGGTTCGCGGTTGCCACGGCATTCGCCACCGCCGGGTCCGGCGACGAGGCCGATCCCGACCAGGCCGAAACAGTTCACGAGGACGAGGCGGGCGCCGGCCGAAGGCGGCGAGCGGAGGGAGCAGTTCTGCGGCCGCAGTACCCTTGTCCCCGTCGTCTTCAGAGGATTCGATGCGCGATCACGGCTGATTCAGAGCACTGCTTCTTGCGGACCCGTCCGGTCCGCCGCTCCAAGGAGTCACCGTGAGTTCATTGCATCTCTCCCACCTCTCATTCGCATACACCTCTGCTTTGCCGCTGTTCGACGGCGTCGATCTCGACCTCGGGTCCGGATGGACCGGGATCGTCGGACCGAATGGATCCGGCAAGACGACGCTCCTGCGCCTGCTCGCCGGTGAGCTCGCTCCGACCCGCGGCTCGATTTCGACGGTGCCCCCGAACGCGGTGATCGCGCTGTGTCGGCAGCGCATCGATGATCCGGACGGCCGGATCAGATCGCTCGCCGAATCCTGGGAGGGAGGTGCGGCAGACCTCCGGGGCAGGCTGCAGCTCGAACCGTCAGACCTGGAGCGCTGGAGTTCGCTGTCGCCCGGGGAACGCAAGCGCTGGCAGATCGCCGCCGCCCTGGTGGCAGAGCCCGACATCTTGGTGGCCGACGAGCCGACGAATCACCTCGATCGGCAAGCGAGGGATCTGTTGGCCGCCGCGCTCGGACGGTTCCGTGGTGCGGGCCTGCTGGTGTCGCATGATCGGCGGTTCCTCGATGAGTTGACTGAGCGAACCGTCAGGTTGGTTCCGGGCCGGGTCGAGCTCTGGTCGGGTGGGTACTCGGTGGCGAAGAGGGCCTGGGAGGCAGTCGAAGCCGAGACTGCCGATTCACTGCAGCGCGCCAAGGCAACCCACAAACGCACGGCGGCCCGCATGGCTCGAGCGGCGCGGGATCGGGCCGGTGCTGAAGCTCAGATGATCCGGGAACGGCGGACGGCATCCATCAAGGACCACGACACCCGGGGCGCGATGCGGACGGGCCGGCTTGCCGCCGTAGAACGGATGCTGGGACGGCGGGTCGAGGTGCTGCGGGAAGCAGCCAAGCGGACCCAACAGGCGGTCGAAGCGTTCGATGTCTCCCGCAGCCACGGCGGATCGATCGGATTCACCGGGGAGGCGGCCCCGAAGGAGTGGGTGGTCCGCCTCGATCTGGACCGACTCGAGGCCGGTGGTGTGCGGCTGACCGGCGAGATCCATCTCGGGGTGCGGCGCACCGATCGGATCTGGGTGACCGGACACAACGGTGCCGGCAAAACCACCCTGCTGTGCGAGCTGGTCGCGGCCGCCGCACTGCCGCCCGAGCGGGTGCTGCATCTCGATCAGGAACTCAGCGAGGAGGACGCTCGGGAACGGCTGGCGGCCATAAGGGCGCTCGATACCGAGCGGCGGGGGAGGGTGCTGGCGCTGGTGTCGCTGCTGGGTGTCGACCCGGATCGCTTGCTGGCCAGCGACGATCCCTCGCCGGGTGAGGCGCGCAAGATCACCATGGCCTACGGCCTGGCTACGGAGGCGTGGCTGATTGTGCTCGACGAGCCGACCAACCATCTCGATCTGCCGTCGATCGAACGGCTGGAGGAGGCCCTGGACGGGTACTCGGGAGCTCTGGTGCTGGTCACCCACGACGATGCGTTGGCCGCACGGCTGACGACCACGGAGTGGCGCATCGAGGGCGGTGAGGTGTTGGTTCTGGAGTGAGCGCCCGCCTCTTCCCCTCCCCCGGAACGGTGCGTTCCGGGGAGGTGCCTCGCCCGTAGGGCGGGGCGGAGGGGGCGGGCCGCACGCAGCTTGCGATGCACTGCAGACCCCCCTCTCCGCCTTCGGCGGTACTCACCCCAGTCCGTACAGCACCGATCCGGGGGGAGGGGACGCTCGGGTACCCTCAGCGGCATGAGCAGCCTTCTCGAGACTGCCCGGCGCTATCGCACAGAACACGCGAGCCAGATCATCGATCTCTTCTCCGAGTTCCTGGCGATACCCAACCTCGACCTGTCGGGCCAGCAGCTCACCGCCACGTGGATTCGTGACGCGCTGGTGAACCGGGGTGCTTCGTCGGCGACGGTTGCGCTGCCGGGTGCGCCGCCGGTGGTCACCGGGGTCATCCCCGGTGCGCCGGGCGGGCCCAGGATCGGTATCTATGCCCACTACGACGGGCAGCCTGTCGACCCGGAGAAGTGGTCGTCGCCGCCCTTTGAGCCGGCGCTGCGGGGAGAGGTCGACGATCCCGACTCACGCATCTACGCCCGATCGACCGCCGACGACAAGGGTGCGATCTTCGCCTTGCTTACAGCGCTCGACGCTCTCGATGGCAGGACGCCGGAGGCAACGATCGTCTACCTGTTCGAGGGCCAGGAGGAGATCGGCTCGCCGGATCTGCCCGAGTATCTGGACACACTTTCCGACCGGCTCGGAGCCGATCTCTGGCTGATCTGCGACGGGCCGGTGCACACCAGCGGGCGTCCCCAGGTGATCTTCGGGGCGCGTGGGATCGCCGATGTCGAGATCACGGTGTACGGGCCGCAGCGGGATCTGCATTCCGGCCACTACGGGAACTGGGCGCCCAATCCGGCGTGGCTGCTGGCCGATCTGGTGGCGTCACTGCGGGATGGATTCGGCGCCGTCTGGGTGGAGGGCTTCGGCGGGGACTCGCCGGACGATGTGTCGCTCCACGCCGCCGGAGAGGTTCCCGAGCCCGACGACCTCGAGTTTGCTGCTCCGGACGGCCGGTACGCCGAATCGGTACTGCGACCGCTGATCAATGTGCGCGGGCTGCGTGCGGGCGATGTCGGGGAGGCTGCTCGCAACGTGGTCCCGGCCACCGCCACCGCCTCGCTCGACCTGCGGCTGGTCGCCGGTCAGGATCCACAGCAAGCGATTTCTGCGATCAAGGATCATGTAGCCGGGCAGGGGTTCCGTCTGGTGGATGCCGAACCCGATGCGGCCCTGCGGAAGCAGCACCGCCGGATCGCCCGGGTCGACGCGGCGGCCGGGTACCCCGGTGTGCGCACCCCGCTGGACCTTCCGGCGGCGGTCCGGGTGGTGGAGGCGGCGGCCGATGCATCAGGCGAAGATCCGGTGATCCTCCCGTCGATGGGTGGCTCGGTGCCGCTGCATCACCTGGCGTCACGGCTGGACGTGCCGGTCATCGTGGTGCCGATCGCCAACGCCGACAACAACCAGCACGCGCCCGACGAGAACCTTCGTCTCGGGAACCTGTGGTACGGGATCGACCTGTTTGCGGCGCTGCTGGGCTGAACACAAACGCACTGCAGGCGTAGCCTGGGTGATGGTCGGCACCGGAGGCGCCATGACGTTTCGCACTCACGACGTGACCAACCAGCCCCCGCTCCTCGCCGGGCACAACCCGTACCTGCTCGACGCGCCGCTGCGGGAAGCACTGATCCGCGAAGGGGCGGAGTGGGCGGACGGCGATCTCACCGCACTGGGTGAACTGGCCGGAACTCCGGAGGCGATTGAATGGGGCCGGCTGGCCAACGAGAATCCGCCGGTGCTGCAGACCCATGACCGGTTTGGGCACCGCCGCGACGAGGTCGAGTATCACCCGGCCTACCACTCGCTCATGGAGACCGCCGTCGGCTACGGCATGCATGCAACGCCGTGGGCCGACGGGCGTCCCGGAGCCCATGTGGCGAGGGCCGCCAAGATGATCGTGTGGAGTTCGGTGGACGCGGGCCACACGTGTCCGATCTCGATGACCTATTCAGTTGTGGCGGCGCTGCACCACGCTCCCGAGCTGCTCGAGCAGTGGCTTCCCGGGCTGGCGTCGCTGGCCTATGACGCCACGTTCGGCCCGGCCGATCACAAGGACGGCCTCACCGCCGGCATGGCGATGACCGAGAAGCAGGGCGGCTCGGACGTGCGGGCCAACACGACCGTTGCCGAACCGGACGGCGACGGTGCCTATCGCCTGACCGGACACAAGTGGTTCGTGTCGGCTCCGATGTCGGATGTGTTCCTGGCGCTGGCGCAGGCGCCGGAGGGATTGTCGTGCTACCTCCTTCCCCGCTGGTTGCCCGACGGCTCTCGCAACTCCTTCTTCATACAGCGCCTCAAGGACAAATTGGGAGACCGCTCGAATGCATCGAGTGAGGTCGAACTCGACAATGCCTGGGCACTTCCGGTGGGAGAGCCGGGCCGTGGGGTCCGGACGATCATCGAGATGGTCAATGGGACCCGGCTGGACTGCTCGCTGGGTGCTGCCGCCGGGATGCGCCACGGCTTGATCCAGGCGGTGCATCACGCCCGGCATCGCGAGGCCTTCGGGAAGCGACTGGCCGATCAGCCGCTCATGGAGCAAGTGCTGGCAGATCTCGCACTCGAGGCCGAAGCGGCCACCGTGGCGGCACTCCGGCTCGCCGGTGCCTACGACCGGGAAGCACACGATGACACCGAGGCCGCCTTCGCCCGGATTGCCACCCCGGTGATCAAGTACTGGAACACCAAGCGGGCGGCGGCACACGCCGCCGAGGCGATGGAGTGTCTGGGCGGCAACGGATATGTGGAGGAGTCTCCGCTGCCCCGGCTGTATCGCCAGGCGACGGTGAACGGCATCTGGGAGGGATCCGGCAACGTGATCTGCCTCGACGTGCTGCGGGCAATGCAGAAGGCTCCGGAAGCGTTGGAGGTGTTCCTCGACGAGTTGCGGCTCGCGGCAGGGGTGGACCGCCGCTACGACATCGCGCTGGAGCGCCTGGAGAAGGAATTGGTGGACGACGTGTCCGAAGCAGGAGCCCGGCGGTTGGTGGAGCGGATGGCGGTGACGCTGCAAGCGTCGCTGCTGCTGCGGGACTCGCCCGAGTCGGTGGCCGACGGATTTGTGGCGGCCCGCCTGCCGCGAGTTCGGGCCGCGTACGGCACGTTGCCGGTTGGCGTAGATGTGGCGGCGATCGTCCACCGGGCGATGCCGGTGTAGGGATGCCCCTTCGCGTAGCTGCCTCCGGCGGCTCCGTGCCTGCCCCGGCCGATTACCGGGGAAGGCAACTGCGCTACCGTCAGTTGTTGTGACCGCACTCGACATTCGAGGCGAGCAGATCAATGGGCCGGGACTGACGGGCTGGCTGCTGCTCGGAGAAGACCACACCGAACTCGATGACATCGCGGTGCGCCGTGTCGATGAACGGTGCTCCATCGCTCTGTCGCGCGGCAAATATCCGAAGGGGTACGGCCATGTGGACCCCAACGAGGATGCAGTGCTTGCTGTGACCACCGGTGATAGCTACCTGCTGGCAGCGGTCGACGGACACAACGGGTTCGACGCAGCAAGGGCGGCAGTCGTCGCGCTGGCCGAGTCGGCGCCCGATCTGCTTTGCCTGCCGGGTTCGGAGAGCATCGGGACGGCCTTTGCGATCGCGTCGTCCGCGGTGGACCGGGCGCTCAAGAAGGTGTCGCGCGATCGCAAGTCGAGCGGGGCGGCACTGACCGTGGCCCACATCGTTGAGGGCAAGCGGTTGTACTACGGCGCCATGGGTGATGCGCTGGCGGTGACGGCCCGCCGGATGCTCTCGACATCGCACGGCAAGTCACCGTTCCTCAAGTACAAGGCGGCAGTCGATCCCGAGACGGGCAGCAAACGACTCGGCCGGGGACACCGGATTGCATTGGTCACCGACGGCGTCGTCGACTTCATGGGCCGGGAGTGGAAGCAGCGGATCGGCGAGATCGTGAAGGCCGATCAGCCGTTGGAACAGATCGCCGATTCACTGGTAGAGGAATCGGGCCGCGGTGGTGGCGGCGACAACGCCGCCGTGGTGGTGTACCGGGCCTGAGCCGGGCGTTTGCCTCCCCCGGAACGGCGCGTTCCGGAGGAGGCGCGAGGCGGCGAAGCCGGCGAGCGGAGGGGGCGGGCGGCACACACCGTTCAGACCCCCTCTAGCTTCGGCCTGCGGCCTCACCCATCTCCCTCGAATCGCTCCGATTCGGGGGAGAGGAACGGGCCTTCGTCACAACGTGAGATGCAGGCGCAATGCCTCGTCGAGCTCCGCCATCAAGCCCGCCGGGACAGAGCCGATTCGTGAGCCAATGCGATCCATGGAGACCGATCGAATCTGTTCTGCCTGTGCTTTTGAGTCGCGCCGCAGGCCGGTGTCCTCGGCAGGCAGAAACACCTGGAACGGATAGACACACGCGACGTTCGAGGTTACGGGCACGATGGTGATCACACCGCGGCCTTGCCGGGCTGCCGCGGTGTTTGCCCCATCGTTCGACACCACAACTGCCGGCCGCCGCTTGTCGGCTTCTCCGGGCAGAGCCGGGTCCAGGTCCACCGAGCGAATCTCTCCGCGCAGCATCATCGGCCGTCCAGGCCGTCGCCGACCGTCGTCTCCCAAAGGTCGGAATCGTCCGAATCGGCCCACTCGTCCCAGGCGGCGGTGTAGTCGCGTCCGAGTTCGGCTGCCTGGAGGAGCCGAACTGCTCTGTGGAGGGCGGCCGACCTCGATTCGATGCCCTGGGCCCGGGCGTAGCTATCGAGGAACTCGACGGCGTCATCGGGAAGGCTGACGCTCAGCTTCATACTATCATACTACCATTGGTAGGAAGCAATTCCTACCCCCTCTTCGCCGGGTGGGTTGCTCGAATCGTCCAAACCCCCTCTGGGTTCGGCCTCCGGCCTCACCCATCTCCCTCGGATCGCACCGATTCGGGGGAAAGGATCAAACGACGAACTTCTCGAACGGCGCCGCTTCTGAGGCCGGGACCCGTGCCTTGACTCTCGTCCCTTCGCCGTCGTGGCTCTCGGCCAGGACCTCGGCGATGTCGTGGAGTGCCGAGACCACGTCACCGCGGTCGTAGGGGATCAGCACTTCGAGGTCGACGGTCGGGGGCTGCAGTGCGTCGTCGACCGCGTCCGTCAACGCGGTCATCCCGGTGCCCTCGACCGCAGACACGGGCACCGCATCCGGGTACAGGGCCTGGAGACGGCGGACCTGGGCTTCGGGGGCGGCATCGACCTTGTTGATCACGAGCAGCTCGGGCCGATCGGCCGAGCCGATCTCCTGCAAGGTCTCCCGCACTGCGGCGATCTGACCGACCGGGTCGTCGGCGTCGGCGTCTACCACGTGGAGCAGCAGGTCGGTCTCGACGGCCTCCTCAAGGGTTGATCGGAACGCCTCAACCAGTTCGTGGGGCAGATCCCGCACGAACCCGACCGTGTCGGAGAACAGTGCGGGACGTCCCGAGGGGAGATCGAGGCGGCGGGTGGTGGCGTCGAGGGTGGAGAACAGCTGGTCCTCGACCAGCACGCCGGCGCCGGTGAGGCGGTTGAGCAGGCTCGACTTGCCGGCGTTGGTGTACCCGACGAGGGCGACGGCAGGGAGCCCGGAGCGGCGCCGGGCCTTGCGCTGGGTTTCCCGGGTGGTGCGCATCGTGGCGATCTGGCGCTCGAGCTGGTTGATCCGGCGCTGAACACGGCGGCGGTCGGTCTCAAGCTGGCTCTCTCCGGGGCCCCTGGTGCCGATCCCGCCGGCGAGCCGGCTCAGTTCGGTGCCGCGGCCTCGCAGTCGGGGGAGCCGGTAGCGGTTGAGGGCGAGTTCCACCTGGGCCATGCCCTCGGAGCTGGTGGCATGGAGGGCGAAGATGTCGAGGATCAAGGCGATTCGGTCGACCACGTCGACCCCGAACGCCTGCTGCAGGTTGCGCTGCTGCACCGGGGTGAGCTCGCCGTCGACGACGAGCAGATCGATGTCGAGTTGTTTGCCCCAGCCGGCGAGTTCCTTCACCTTGCCCTTGCCGAGGAAGGTGGCCGGGTCGGGCGCACGCCGCTGCTGTATGGCCACATCGACAGTCTCGGACCCGGCGGTGTCGGTGAGGCGCTCCAGTTCGGCCAGCGACGCCTCGGCCTGCTCCATGGTGCGGTTGCCGTAGACGAGCGAAACCAGGAGGGCTCGCTGGCGGCGAACCTCCAGGTCCGTGACTGTTGCGGTGAGCCGGCGGCGACCCCGCCCGGCGTGACGATCGCTCATCGCCGCACATGAAAGCACGGCGGCGAGGGTGTCGGGGGCTGAGGCGTGCGGCCGGTCAGGTCGAGAGGGCGATCTCCGTGTCGCGCAGGGCCTGAGCGGCAGCCCACAGGTGGTTCTCCGGAAAAATCCCGGCGCCGCGATGCTCTTTGCGCCAATTGCCGATCCAATAGTCGTCGAGCATCTGGTCGAGACGCGCTCGAGCAACGTTGGACTCACTCAGCATCTGGGCCTGGTACTCGGCGAGGGTCGGGCAGACGATCGGAAGCGGCGCCCGTTGTCGCAGCGCCTCGAGGACGTCGTGGTCGGTTCCATCGTTGTGATCCCAGAACCTCACGACCCGCCGATGAATCGGATTCCAGGGTGGGAGGACCGTGGGGCGCGGATACGCCAACACCGGGACCTTCGGAATCCGAAGCACATACTTGATCGCCTCCGCCTGAGAATGGATTGCCCGCCACGGCAGCTCATCCGGAGGAATGTCGAGCATCAGGATGACGTGCGGTGCCCCCATCTGCTGAGGGCCGCCGAGGACTTCGTGGCCGGTCCACATCGCGGTGAGAACCCACTCGTCCCAATCCCTTCCGGAGCCGGCGGTTTCCGCCATCTCGGAAAGGTGTCGTACGGCGGTCCCGTATTTCATGGCCGATTCCTCACATTAGGGACGTCTTCGGTGCCGTTGCCGTGTGCCGAATCGTCTCGAGCAGGGTCGCCTCGCCAAACGGTGTGAGGCTGCTGAAATCAAGGCGTCCTCCCGTGAAGCCGCCAAGGGCTCGCAGTTGACGGGCCGCTGCCGCCCAAGCCCCATAGACGTCCCAGCGGCCGGGTGGCTCTCCGTCGCGGTGCCAACCGGACCGATCGAGGACCGCCTGCACGGTGTTCAGGATCAGGTCGCGGGCGCTCTCCCCATCAAGTAGCAGGTAGGTGTAGACCTCGGCCACGGCCGCCGAGTAGGGGTAGGGGCATAGGTTGGCGGCGATCTTGTGCCAGGCCGCCTCGGGGTCGGAGATCATCGCTCTTCCCGATTTGGTGAGGCGGATTTCATCGCGGTGTTTCCGGAGGGCTCCGATGCGGCGCATCAGGTCGTGCAGTTCGAACAGTTCTCCGAGGTCACTCTCGGAGCGGGGCGGCGCCCCGATCCAGTACTCGTCCCAGCCGAATGCGGTGAAGCTGTGGCGGACCATGTCGGTTGGGAGGTAGCCGGCCGACGTCAGCCTGGCTCCTTGCCCGATCCGCTCCAGGAACCAGGTCACCGGAGCCAGGTGGTCGGCCAGGTTGTCCGGTGGCTCGATTGGGTTGATCAGCTTGTTGACGTGACAGGCTCGCAGGGTGTGGAGCGCCGGATTGCGGCGTTCGATGAATCCGAGCCAGTCGTAGAGCCGCTCGGTCAGGACTGCAGTTCGCCAGGTCTGACCAGGGAGATGGGGGTGCTCGGCGTCGAGCGCAGCGGCGGTGACCGCCCGTGCCGTCGTCTTCCATCCCCGGGTTCCGGGGATGAAGCGGCCTTCGTCCATGGCTCGTTCCAGTGCCCGCTCGACGGCGGTGAGAGCGCTGGCTTCCTCGCTCCCCATGAAATCGCTCCAGGAGTAGCCCTCCAGCGGCTGGGGATCTACCCCGGAGCGCTCGTACGCCGCCGAGAAAGCGGCGTGACCGGCCTCGGTGGATTCCTCGTAGGCGGCATGGATCTCGGCGGTGGTCCGGCTGAGAAAGACTTCGGCGTAACGGGTGGCTCCGACCCGCTCGAACAACTCGGCGGCAGCGTCGAGCACCTGGGCGTGCCAACCGGGAGGGCCCATCCACTTCATCGGGAGCACGTACCAGGCGAAGCGCAGAACGCAGGCGAGATCGATGAGCTCCGGACCTTCTCCCGCGGTGAGAGCATCGATCACCGAGCCGGCATCTTCGGCTCGTTCCGGATCGGCTCGTTTCATCTCCGCCAGGGCCTGATCGAGTTGCTGCTGAATCATGCCTCCAGGCTATCGATCGCCGTTGTCAGATTGCCTCCACGAAGAGGGTCTGGAACCCGGCCGGCGGTGTCCGTACGGTGCCTATCGGGGGTGTGCTGTGGTGTCAGATTCCGATTCGTCGATTCGTTTCCGCACATGGGTGGAGCAGTGGTGGGGGACGGTTCCCCACCTGAAGCCATACACCCGGGAGGGATACGAGAGCCTGCTGCGGGTGCATGTCTTTCCGCGGTTTGGTGCGATTCGGCTCGGTGAGATCACTCCCCTCGACGTGCGATCGTGGATCGTCGACCTCCACAGCGGCGGGCTCAGCGCGTCGCGGATTCGCCAGGCGTATTACCTGCTGCGCCAGATCCTGCAGCTGGCGGTGGATGCGGGTGTTCTTGCGAAGACACCGTGTGTGGGTGTGCGCCTGCCCCGGATGGTCCGCCGGGAGATGCGTTTCCTCACCGCTGCCGAGGTGCACAGGATCGCAGAGGCGATTCGGGAGCCCTACCCGGTGCTGGTCTACACCCTGGCCTACGGGGGATTGCGCTGGGGTGAGGCGGCCGCCTTGCGCCGGGGACGCTGCGACCTCGATGGATCGGCGATCCGGGTGGTGGAGTCGATGTCGGAATTGAGCCGCGGTATCCACTTCGGGCCGACCAAGACATATCAGAACCGGACGGTTGCCCTGCCGACGTTCCTGGTGGAATTGCTGGCCACACATCTGGCGAAGCGAGTCGGTCCGGAGGCGGATGCCTTGGTCTTCACCGCGGTGCAGGGTGGATCGTTGCGCCGCACCGAGTTTGCCCAATGGTCGTGGCGGCCGGCGCTGCATCGTGCCGGCATCGAACGGATACGGGTCCACGATCTGCGCCACACCTGCGTGGCCCTGCTGATAGCAGCCGGCGCCAACCCAAAAGCAGTGCAGGCACACCTCGGCCACTCGACGATCCAGGTGACCTTCGATCGTTACGGACACTTGTTCCCGTCGGCCCAGTACGAACTGGCGGCGAGGCTCGACCGGGTGTTTCGGGAGGGGAAGGCTGGCGGCGACTGAGTGCCTGTGCAGACACCGGCGAACGCGGTTATGGTCCCGCCACCGCAAGTTCGGGAGAGGATGTGCGTCGCGAATCGGCGGGGTGTGGGTTCATGCGAACCGGAGCCGCTCGCGACCTCTCAGGGATTGGCGGAGGCGTTAGGAATCGAACCCACCGGACCTTTCGACCCGGCACCGGTTTTGAAGACCGGGGAGCCCACCAGGCGCTCGGACGCCTCCGTTCATGAGCGTACCGGACCGCGCTCAGTTCGATGCCGCCACCAAAAGCGCGAGAACCCGCGGTAACTCTACGTTGTCGCCAGCGCCACCCTCGGTGGCATGATTTGTGGAACACCACTACGATTCTGATGAGCTGAGTACAGGGAGCGGGATGGCCCCCGATGGGGTGGATTTCGGACGTGCCCTGCGTCGCCGACGCAACGCATTGGGCCTCAGCCAGGCGCGTCTTGCCGAGATTGCGGGCGTGTCCTCCTCCCGCGTCGGCCGCTGGGAACGCGGCGAAGCTCAGCCCACTTCGGATGTCGTTGGGAGGATCCGCGGTGTACTCCAGCTGACCGACGCCGAGGCTGCGGTGTGGGCCGTGGCGCTCGATCCGCCGCCTCCGCCGCCGATGAACCCGTCCGAAATCTCGCTGGAATTCGAGGTGCTGGAAGACGCGAGTCCGGAAGAGTGGCTGCCGGCCCACAAGCGAGTGCGGGCGCCGAACTTGGATCGCAGGGCTCTGACCGGGAATCGCCAATCGGTGAGGCATCTGCAGACGGCGGAAGCGGCCGATGGTGAGGGTCCGTCGGATGTGTTCGCACCCCGGAGCAGGGCCGCCGAACGGCGCCGAGAGAAGCTGAAGGAAGGTATCGAGCGCCGGGCGAAGCAGACCCGGGAGCGGCAGGAGAAGCGCGCCGAGCGGTACGCCCGCCAAGAGGCAGTGCGGGACATGGCCGAAGCGGTGGGCGAGGGTGCGCTGGCGATGCCGTCGTCTGCGAACGGGCGGTTCGGGTACGAGCCGCATCAATACACGCCGGACAGCCACCTCGGGGAGTATCTGTCGATCGCCAATACCGGGTCGGCGTTCCCGATTCCGGACAAGCCGAAGGCGCAGAAGAAGTACCCCTACAGCCAGGGACCGCCGACGCTGAAACGGGATTGGCCCAAGTACTGGCTGCGCACGTTCCTGATGCTGGTGGTGCTGGGGATCCTGGCCGGGATCCTGGCATGGTCGGTATTCGAGCTCGGCGAAGGGTGGAGCGCCGTAGTCGACCTATTCCGCGACAACACCCCCGAGGAACCGATCGGTGAGCTCACCGACGCCGTGGGGGTGCTCTACGGGTTCTGATGAATCGTGCCCGGCTCTGCGAGCCGGGCGCTGTGTCTTTCCACTCCCCCAATCCGGTGCGGATTGGGGGAGCTGTCGAGGGCCGAAGGCCCGAGACTGAGGGGGCGGGCCGCACGCACCGCCTAATCGTGCTCCGCCTGCGGCGGAGCGCAGCTCTTGCTCCAGACCCCCTCCGCGACGCCACCTGCGGCGGCGCCGAGCCTCCCCCGCTTCGCGGGAGAGGCGGTCTACCTGAAAAAGGGGACGGGCCGCACGCACCGCCTAATCGTGCTCCGCCTGCGGCGGAGCGCCGTGTTTGTTTGGTACCCCCCTTCCGGTTCGTCGGCTCCGCCTCCGAACCACCTTCCCCCGCACGGGGGGAAGGGAAAGAGTGTGGTACCGCCCGCCTTCTTCGCTCCCCCCTTGTGGGGGAGCTGCCGACGAGCGGAGCGAGGAGGCTGAGGGGGGTACGAAGATGGCGCGGTCCCGCCCGCAGGGCGGGACCTGTCTACCCTCCCCGACATGCCCACCCTCACGTTTCTCGGCGGTACCGACACTGTCACCGGCTCCAAGTTCCTGGTCACCACCGACGACGGATCCGTGCTCGTGGACTGCGGGATCTTCCAGGGTCCGCGCAACATCCGCCAGCTCAACTGGGAGGACCCGTTCTTCACCCAGACCCTCCCCGATGAGGTGCTGCTGACTCACGCCCACATCGACCACACCGGGTTTCTGCCGCGCTTGGTGGGCACCCATGGGTTCGAGGGGCCGATCCGGGCGACGGCAGCCACCGCCGACCTGCTGACCGTGATGCTTCCCGATTCGGCCCGGCTCCAGGAGGAGCAGGCCCGCTACGCCAACAAGAAGAAGTACAGCCGCCACGACCCGGCCCTTCCGCTGTACACCGAGGCGGATGCGATTAAGACGCTGGAGCTATTCCATCCGGCGAAGTACCACGAGTGGGTGGATGTACCCGGCGGGCGGGCACGGTTTGCCTTTGCCGGCCACATCCTGGGGTCGTCACACATCGGGCTCGAGGTGGGTCGCCGCCGGGTGGTGTTCTCCGGCGATGTCGGGCGATGGGACGTGCCGGTGCTGAAGGATCCGGAACCGCCGGCGCCGGCCGATCTGCTGCTCATCGAATCCACTTACGGCGGGCGCCACCACCCGTCCGGTGTGGACCTCGACGACTCGCTGGTCGATGTGGTGGACACGATCGTGGAGCGTGACGGGGTGCTGATCATCCCGGCGTTCTCGATCGGCCGCACCCAGGAGATCCTGTTCCGGCTGCGGGCGCTGGAGGACGAGGGCCGGATTCCGGCGCTGCCGGTGTTCCTCGACAGCCCGATGGCAATCGACGCCACCAAGATGTACGCCCGCCACCACGAGGAGCATGACCTCGAGATGAAGGCCCTGGAGGACGAGGGCACCTCACCGCTGCGGCCCCGGCGGCTGCGCTTCACTCCGACGGTCGAGGAATCCAAGGCGATCAACGGAGTTTGGGGCGAACCGATGATCGTGATTTCGGCCTCGGGCATGGCGTCGGGTGGGCGGGTGCCGCATCACCTGAAGCGGCGGCTGCCCTACTCGGAGAACATCGTGGCGTTCGTCGGCTACCAGGCGGTGGGTACACCGGGTCGGGATCTGGTGGACGGGGTCGACAAGATCCGGATCCACGGCGAGGACATCGATGTGAACGCGACGGTCACCCGCCTCGAGGCGTTCTCGGCGCATGCCGACGAGAGCGAGCTGCTGCGCTGGGTCGGGGAGGCGGTACCGGAGCGCATCGCCCTGGTCCACGGCGAGCAGGAGGCGCGGGAAGCGCTGGCGCGGGCGATGACCGATGCCTACGACGTCGAGGTGCTGCTGCCGGCGAGGGGCGATGTCATCGAGATCTGACGTTCGGGTGGTGGTGGTGACGCCGACGATGCGTGGCGTTCCCGAAGCGATCGCCGCGGTGCCGGGTGTCGACGCGGGCGAGGGGCCGGTCGATGAGGTGGTCGGCGCCGAGGTCCTGGTGACGTTTCAGTGGCGGGACGAGTGGCTGGTGCCGGGCCTGCGCTGGGTGCAGTCGGTGTCGACCGGGGTGGAGCAGTTCCCGGCGGATTGGTTGTCCGAGGCTGGAGTGGTGTTGACCTCGGCACGGGGCGTACACGGCCCGCAGATGAGCGAGCACGTGTTCGGGCTGCTGTTCGGGCTGACCCGGGGGATCGCGGTATCGGTGCGGCGTCAGCAGGAGCATTTGTGGAAGGGGACCCGGCTCGATGAGATGAGCGGGCGGACCATGGGGATTCTGGGCATGGGATCGATTGGGGAGGCCTTGGCTGAGCGAGCCCGGGCCTTCGGGATGCAGGTGATCGGCGTGAAGCGGAGCCCCGAAGGGGAGGGGCTGTTCGGACCCGAGGACGTGGTGGAGGTGTGCCGGCGTTCCGACGTCGTGGTGAGCCTGTTGCCGGGCGGATCGGCGACGGAGCATCTGATGGGCCGGGAAGCGTTTGAGGCGCTGGGCGCGGGCTGGTTCGTGAGTGTGGGCCGGGGGAGTGCGGTGGACCAGGCGGCGCTGACCGAAGCGCTGACCGAGGGGAAGTTGAGCGGTGCCGGACTCGACGTGTTCGAGGAGGAACCTTTGCCGGATGACTCGCCGCTGTGGGACCTGCCGAACGTGACCATCACCCCACACTGCGGGGGTGTGTCGCCCAGGTACGGAGAACGACTGGCGGGGATCTTCGAGCAGAATCTGGCGGCGCTGCGCGGCGAAGGGGAGTGGTTGAACCGGGTGGTCTGACTCTCCCCACGATCCGGTGCGGATCGGGGGGAGTGCCGCTGAAGGCGGCGAGGGGGGTCGGAAAAGCACCGCTGTTTGTCTAGGTGCCCCCTCCGCTCGGCGGCCTGTCGGCCGCCTCGCGCCTCCCCCGCTTCGCGGGAGAGGCGCACCGGCTGCGCCGGGGCGCTGTTGCATTTGTACCCCCTCAGTCCCGGCCCTGCGGGCCGGGCCAGCTCCCCCACAAGGGGTGAGCGAACCACACTTCTTCCCTTCCCCCTCTGCGGGGGAAGGTGGTTCGGCGCCGGATGGTGCCGAACCGGAAGGGGGGTACGTAGGAACGGCAGCGCCCTGCCAAAGGGGAGGGCACCACTTCTTCACCCAACCAAGGTCTTCACGATCAGCCCGATCGCCGCGGCAGCCGATAGCACCAGCGTCGCCAGCTTGAGCGGTGGTCCCTCTACCCGGTCGTGGAGGTACTTACTCACCCACACCCCAAGCGCCATCGCAGGCAGCAGCAATCCTGCCACCTGGAGGTCCACCAGGGTCATGTGCCCGGTGACCGCTCGCCCGACGGCACTGACGCAGATTCCGCTGAAGAACACTGCGGCCAGGCTGGCCCGGATCAGCGCACCGCGCTCGTTGCGGTAGATCAGTGCCAGCGGCGGACCACCCACTGACGCCACGACGCCGAACACACCGGCGGTGGCTCCTGCGATCAGTGACGTTCTCGGGTTGCGCTGAATGTGCACTCCGAACCCCACCACTACCACAGCGAGTAGCACCAGGATCCCAATGATCAGCGTCAGCGTTCCGTTGTCGACGACGCTCAGCAGCACCAGCCCGGCCGGCACTCCGATCAGCCGCCCGCCCATTACCCACCACAGTCCGGACCAGTCGACCTGGTGGCGTTCCCGCCAGAACATGAATCCCGCCATCGGGGCTGCGATCAGCAACTGCGGTACCGGTGCCAGCCGGGTGTCGATCAGCGCCAGGATCGGCACCGAGAGGGTGGCCATCCCGAAGCCGATCACGCCCTGAACGGACGAGCTGGCGGCGGTGACGACCCACGCGATGAGCATGGTGGAGAGGGAGAACGGCACGGTCCGCAGTATGGCGGGGTGGCGATCGGCCTCAGTCTGAGAGGTGTCTGAGGCGCGAAGGTGCCCGATTCCGCCGGCGGTCGATATCCTACGAACGCCAGCACGTTGACCACCCTGAGGATCCGTCACGATGACTTTGAGTAGCGAAGTCCGTAGTCGTTCACGCTTCCTTCCTGTGGCCGTGGCGGTCGCCGTGGTGGCTTCGGTCTTCGTGATGATCGGTGGTGTCGCGAAGGCTCAGGTGTTCTGCGGTGGTGTCGAGGCCACATTGGTGGTGCCGGGTGATTGGCCCGAAGGGACCGTGTTCCCCGGAACCGACGGCGACGACATCATTGCCGGCACCGCTGGCAACGACTTCATCGACGCCGGGCTCGGCAACGACATGATCTGCGGATTCGCCGGTGATGACATCCTCATCGGCGGCGGCAAAGCGTTTATCGACGGGGTGCAGTACGGCATCGGGGTTGCCGACTACGGGGTCCACGGTGGGGCGGATTGGATCTGGGGCAACGACGGCGACGACATGATCTTCGGTGGGCCGGGGCCGGACAATCTCAACGGCAACAAGGGCAGCGATCAGATCTTTGGTGGCAACGGGAACGACAACATCTGGGGTGGGCCGGGTCACGACTATCCGCAGAATCTCGATCCGAGCATCAATCTGCAGCAGTTCGAGTCGGTGGCGGCCGGTGGAGCGATCGGCCTCGACGGCGGCAAGGGCAACGACAACATCTTCGGCGGGACCGGCAAGGACATCATCTTTGGCGGTGAGGGTGCCGACTACATGGATGGTGGGGGCCAGAACGACCGGATCTTCGGGTCGACGGATGGTGGTGAAACCCTGATCGGTGGGCAGGGCGAGGATATCGTCAAGGCCCGGGGGACCAAGGATGGGGATCCGCCGGATCAGTTGGATGGGTCTATCGGGGTTGACCTGATCATCGGGTCGTGGGGGACCCAGTCCTGTATTGACGGTCCGCAGTTCGCGACGTGCGAGTTGCCGGCGACATCGGTGATCCTGGACGGTGCTCCTCCTGCGGATCTAGTGGCGGCGGTGCACGAGCTGGCGGCATGGCTGGCCGACCCGGGATCGAATCCGCAGCCCCCGATGCCAGCCGAACTAGCAACGTGGCTGGGTGGCGCAAACCCACTCTTCATGAGGACTCCGCTCGAGTTCCGCGGACCGTGGGGAATGGCGACGATCGATGGCCAGCGCGTGGCGGTGATCTACGAGCCGTTCTACCCGCGCCGCAGCGACTACAAACCGAATGAAGACCCACCCGGCGAGGACGTGCTCCTTTACGTGGATCCCGGGACCGGATGGGAACTGGTGGGCACCCGAATGGACCGGTACTTCGACACCGGAGACACAGAGTGGTTTGGATCGGGAGTGCGGCACGTGTTGGTGCTGGGGTCCGATGCGAGGCCGAGCGAAACGGTCGATCGCGAGAACGCAGACTCGATCACCGTGCTGTCGACAGATGGGCATCACGCTGGCGCAGCGACGGCTGTCCCACGGCACTCCTGGGTTGAACCGGTGTCCTACCCAGTGATCAGCTACGGCGGACAGGTGCCGAACGTCGATCCCGGCGTTGTGGTCGATCGTGCGGCTTTCACGATGAAGAACAACGGTCCAGGTGAGACAGTCAATGTGCTCACCGCCGAGACTGGTTTGCCGATCAAGGGGTATCTGCTCACTGAGTTTGGTGGCGGCTTGAGCCCAGGCACCGGGTTCACTGAACTCGTTGCTGCTCTTGGCGGTCTTGACATCACGCTGCCGTATTCGATCGACGAGGTGATAGGTGTCGGCGTTTACAACGAGATCCTGCCCGCAGGGCAGCAGATTCTGGATGGCCCAGCCTCTCTGTTCTTCTCCCGAAACCGCCTCGATGTATTCGATGAGAACGGCACCATCGGTGAGATTCGCAGGGCTTATCACAACGCGCTGATGGTCGAGGCAGTAATGCTGCAGGTTCGGAGCAACTCCGGGTGGGAAGGTATCCCTGGTCTGCTTGATGTTCTGATGCTGTTCGCCGAGACGGACCTCACCCCGACCGAACTGCTGCAGCTCTCTGCAATCGGCCGGAACCTCGATCCCGCGCTGTTCGATGCCCTGGCCATCCCGTCGATTCAACAATTCCGCAACTCGGCCGGCACTCACTGCCAGGACGGTGACAACCCCTGCGCAGACGGTGTGCTGTGGACTGAGCCACCGTCCCTGCCGGCGTTCACGCTGGGTACCAACGAGACTGATGCCGAGGCGGTGTGGCGTGACCTCGACGACGGCAAGATCGACGGCTGACCGGTTGTCACAATGCGGGTTACGTCTGCCCCTCGCTCCGGGAGGGGTGCCGTGGAGTGGTAGCGACGAGGCGAGGAGGGCCCTGCCCAATGTGATCGGCTGTGTCGACTGGGATCCCGCAGAGGCCCGTTTCACACCTGCAATCAACCACGGATCGGCAGTCCAGCCATACAATGCCATGCAGACGCGACCGGAAGATGGCATGGAGCAACAGCCTCCCCGGTTCTCGGAGGCCGGGGGCGAACCTGCCGAAGAGCAGTTCCCGGCGTTCGACCCGGTGTTCTCGCAGGAACCGCCGCTGCCGCTGCAGCGGGCTTCCGGCGGTCCGCCGCGCGCCGGAGGCGGCGGCCAGGCCAACCCCTTCTTGATCGGCCTGGCGGTCGCGGTAGTGCTCGGCGCGATCAGCATCATTGCGTTCGGGCTATTCGCACCTGAGGATGAGGCGAGTCCAGGAACGACCCTTGCCGACGGCGGGACCACCTTGACCACGACGGCGCCTACCGACGACACCTCTGTGCCTACGACCGGCGACACCACCGAGACGACCGCCGGTTCCGATCCGACCGGTACGACCGTGACTCTGCCCGGAGATGACGACCTGACCATCGAGCCCTCGGGTGACCCGATCCCGGTGAGCAGCCTGACCATGTCCTCGAACGACATTGGGCCGCTTGATTTCGGTGATCCCGCCATCGAGGTGCTCGGTTCGCTGGCTGCTACATTCGGCGATCCGACCGAGGACACCGGCTTCCTGGTGGGCAACGGAACGTGGGGCGAGTGCCCGGGCGACACGATCCGCATCGTCCGGTGGGGCCCCCTCGCTGTTGTTTTCGAGGGGGAGCAGCGAGTTTCGATCCTGGTGTCATATCGCCTCGATCTGAAGTACGGTGGCATCACGTCGGAAACCACCGACATCGCGACCCTCTCCGGCCTGCGGGTCGGTGACACCGTCGGCGATCTGCAGCGGATCTACGCCGGTTTCGTGGTGGAGTACGTGGTCGACCCCGACGTCGGCCTGGTGTTCGAACTGCGGGGCGAACGCGGCGGCGAGTTGCTGCTGTGGGGCCCTGTGGAAAGCCAGAACAGCGACGCCCTGGTCACTGGGATCTACTCGCCCGACTCTTGCGAAGAGGAGTAGGGCCAACCAGTACGCTCGGCGTTATGGCACCTCTTTCGCTCCTCGCCCACCAGTGGGGATGGGACGAACTGCTGTATTTCGGGCTGCCGGTGGTGGCGGTGCTGGCCGGGGTCCGCTGGTTCGAGAAGCGAGCCCGGGCGAGGCGTGCGGACGAGAACGGCACGGATGAGGATCCCGCGGCTACCATGCCCGCCCGCGACGACCCTCCGGGGAGTGAATCGTGAGAGGACGGACCTGGATCGCCATGCTGGCCGGCGCCACTTCGGGCGCCGTGGTCGGCATCGCCGTGCTCGCCGTGATCGGTTCCCGGGTGCTCGAGAACGGCGTCGACGCGTCCCTGCTGAACTCCGATACCTTGCGGGCTCGAGCCGAGTTCGTGGTGGGTCGTGGAGGTTTCAATGTCCTGGTCCTGATCGCCGGTGCAGTCGGGGGTGCTGCCCTCGGATCACTTGGGTCGTTCGTCGCCCGCGCGGCGGTTGGATCAAGCCGCAACGCGTTGACCTCCTTGTCGGTCACCGGCGCGCTTGCTGGAGCTACCGTCGCTTTCGCCGCGGGAACCGCAGGTCTAGGAGCTGTCGGTTCCATCGACGGTGGTGTCATCACCGTCTCGGTGTTCCGGGCGATTCTGCTGGCTCTGATCGTCGGCGGCGTCGTGGGCGCAGTGGTGGGCGGAACGGCCGAGCGGTTGGCCCACGCCGAAGTACTAGGTCTTGAGGGTGAAGCCTGGCCCAGGACACCAATGGCATTTACCCGCGAGGCGCTGACCGCTGTGGGTGCGCCATTTCTTGCTGCCGTGGTCGGCATTGCGCTCGTCTGGGCTATGTCCTTCATTCTGCTCGACGCAAGCCACACGGTTGCGTTGATCGTCTTCGGTGCGGTGGCCGCCGCCGTGCTGTTCGGTGCGGCGATCATCGCTGCCAATCCACCCGTTGAGGACGACTCGGCGAAGTAAGGCCTGTCGGTCGGCCTGGCAGATTCTCAGGGATGCCAAGACAGCGCGAGCGACTACCGATCCGCAAGCTGGAGCGGCGACCTTGCACTACCGAGCCCCAACGACCCGCAACTTCCGGAGATCTTGGGAGCATGGAGCAAGCCAGCGCCTACCCGAACGCCGAATCGGTAGGCTCCGTATCCAGGTTTGACTTGTGACCAAGCTCAGCATTTTACTGCTCAGTCGAGATCGTGGGTATCACCAGGAGGGTTTGGGAGTGGAGACACAAATCAGGCGCTTTGAATCGGAGCGCTGGACGGCTGGGGTTATCGGCCTCGGATACGTGGGGTTGCCATTGGCGGTGCAGGCGGCGCAACGTGGGATAGCTGTCGTCGGCTACGACATCTCCGAGGAGGTGATCTCCGGACTGCAAGGCGGAGTGTCCCATGTCGACGATGTTGACAGTGACGAGTTGAAGAACGCCTTGGCAGCAGGCTTCAGCCCGACCAGCGACTCCTCCGACCTCGCCGAGGCAGACGCCATATTCATCTGTGTGCCGAGTCCACTCACGATTCATCGTGCACCCGACCTGCGCTACATCGAGGCAGCCGCAGCTACCGTTGCTGAGGTCGCTCATCCGGGATTGATGATCTCGCTCGAAAGCACTTCGTATCCCGGCACCACCGAAGAGATCATCCTGCCCCCCCTTGCTGCGAACGGTCTAGTGCTTGACGAGGATGTGTTCGTCGCCTTCTCGCCGGAGCGTGTCGATCCTGGCAATCCCCTTCCAGGGAGAGCCATTCCCAAGGTAGTAGGGGGAGTCTCACGAGACTCCGGACATGTCGCCGCTGCCGCCTACGGCCGGCTCTTTGAGAAGGTTCACATGGTTACTTCGGCCAAGGCGGCCGAGATGACCAAGCTGCTGGAGAACACGTTCCGGGCCGTGAACATCGGGTTGATCAATGAGATGGCCGAACTTGCCCACAAGCTGCATATCGACATTTGGGAAGTAATCGCAGCTGCGGCCACGAAGCCGTTCGGCTTCCAGGCGTACTACCCGGGTCCAGGAGTGGGTGGTCACTGCATCCCGCTCGATCCGCACTTCCTCTCGTGGCGAGCTCGCGAAGCAGGCTTCCATACCCGGTTCATAGAGCTAGCTGAACAGGTCAACGGTCGGATGCCGTCCTACACAGCTGCTCGCCTCGCTGATCTGCTAAACGCAAGAGGACTGCCTGTCTCCGGCACGCCGATCCTCGCCGTTGGAGTCGCCTACAAGCCGAATATCTCGGACGACCGAGAATCGCCGGCGTACGAGGTCTTGGATGAGTTGACGGAGAGGGGTGCTGAGATCTACGTCTGGGACCCCCATGTCGATCCACGGCGCATAAAGGAGCGTGGCTTCAGGTGGATCGATGAGGATGATCTGCAAATCGACAGTTTCGAAGCGGCCGTGATTCTGACCGATCATGATGCATTCCCGTACGCAGCCCTGGCGGAGCAGAGCAAGATCGTCTTCGACGCGCGCGGCGCGTACCACAAACGCAACATCCAATCGGAAAGCGTCGTCACCCTCTGACGGGATCACCGAGAGCGACGTCGACCATCGAAAAGGTTGGGGTTAGGCTGCCCCGCATGCAGAAAGTACTCATCACTGGCGGGGCGGGGTTCGTTGGCTCCCATCTTGCCGACCTACTGCTCGAACGTGGGGTCGCCGTGGTCGCGGTCGACGACTTATCGACGGGCTCTCACGACAACGTCCAGCACCTCGTGGACCGACCAGATTTCGGATTTGTTGTTGCGTCGATCGAGGACTCTGACCTTGTTCAGGGCCTGGTCCGAGAAGCGGACTACGTGTATCACCTCGCCGCTGCAGTAGGTGTTCGCCGCATCGTGGATGACCCGGCCCAGTCGATTCAGACGAACATCCGCGGTACCGAAGTGATCCTCGAAGCAGCAAACAGATGGCGCACTCCTGTCTTACTAACGTCGACTTCAGAGGTCTACGGCAAGAGCACCGACTTCCCATATAGGGAGGATGGCGACATGGTGTTCGGGCCCACTGTTCATTCACGGTGGAGCTATGCCGCGTCAAAGGCGATCGACGAGTTCCTTGCTCGCGCCTATCACTCAATGACTGGCCTCCGAACCGTTGTCGTGAGGCTGTTCAATACGGTTGGACCTCGGCAGACGGGCCGGTACGGCATGGTGATCCCGACCTTTGTCGAGCAGGCGCTAGCAGGTCGCCCCATTACCGTCTATGGCGATGGCTCACAACGCCGGACCTTCACCTACGTTTCTGACGTGGTCGGGGCCATCGTTGCCCTTTCCAAGCACCCTGAAGCAATCGGCGAGATCTTCAACATCGGCGGTGACCGTGAGATCTCAATCCTCAAATTGGCAGAGATGATCCGGAAAAGGACTGAGTCGGAGTCGGATATCGTGACGATTCCGTATTCGGAAGCCTACGGGACAGGTTTCGAGGAGACCCCGCGTCGGATCCCCGATACAACTCGAGTTCGGGAACTGATCGGCTTCGAGCCGACCGTGGGCCTTGAGGGGATCATCGACGCGGTTGCTGGACATATACGCCGATCGCAGAACTACTAGTGGCGGTAGTCCTTCTCGGTTTGGTCGGGAGTTTCTGCATTTCGCTTGGCATCACGTGGGGATTGATCAACAACTCCTGGATCCGGAATCGGATGGACAGGGCGCCCACGTCCGACCGATGGCACAGCGCTGCCATCCCTACGGTTGGCGGTGTCGCCATCTTCTTCGGTGCTGCTTTGGTGGTTGGAACGGCTAGTGAGTTTGATTCTGCGTCGACGCGCCTGGCTCTTGCAGCCGGGATTGCATTCGTGACGGGACTGGTCGACGACATCAAGGCGGTTCGACCTTGGGTGAAGATCCTTGCTCTTCTTGTGGCAGGGGCGGTGATTGGCGGTGGCCCAGTCCTCCCGCTGGTGTCCGCTTCGGGATGGTTACGTCTTGCGCTAGCTGTCTTGTTGGTGCTTCTCCTTGCGAACGCTTTCAACATCATTGACAACATGGACGGGGTCTGCGCTGGCGTTGCGGTTGTGGCGGCCATATGCCTCCTGGTGTGGAACCTCTCGGCCGAGTCAAGCCGGCTCGAGATCTCTTTGGTCGCGTTGATCGGCGCTGTTCTTGGCTTCCTCGTGTTCAATATCCACCCCGCTCGGATCTTCATGGGGGATGCTGGCTCGCTTTTCATCGGTACCTGCCTCGCTGGCCTCAGCCTGTATACGGGGGCACCTGGATGGGTTGAAACGCCATCAACCGCTTGGTTCGTTTCGCTTATGGTGCCTGGCCTGCTGTTCATCGTTCCACTCGCCGACGTGGTCCTGGTGTTCGTGGATCGAGTCCGGCATGGACGTCCCGTGATGACGGGGGGGAAGGACCATTCCTCTCATCGGTTGGTAGCTTCCGGACTCGGCGACCGGACTGCCGCAGCCCTGCTGTGGGCTACCGGTGTGATTGGGGCCGGGGCAGCGTCGGTGCTGTGGGTGAGCGGCACCCTGATCGGTGCCGGCATCGTGACGGTCCTGTTGCTTGGCCTCCTGGGCGTGCTCTTGTGGCTTTGGCGGATTCCCGTCTACTCGTAACTGCAGCTCCGTGTTGGTCTCCTCGCGAGTAGGCGGCTCAGGGCATCTCGCGGTCCGAGCCTGCCAGGGTGCCCAGAGCCATAAGTCCCGCGGTTTGTGGCAAACGTCCCACTGGGTACGATGGCGCCCGCCAATCCGGACCTCAGGAGTTCAACCGCGGTGAAATCCACCTCCGACGGGCGCAGCCGGGCTCGCCGCCGGCGCCTTCTCATCGGCCTCACGGTCGCATTCGCACTCATCCTCAGCGCCTGCGGAACCGAACTTCCGCAGAACTCGCTGAACCCCGCCGGGCCCGAAGCCCGCAAGATCGACGAACTGTGGAACATCGTCTTTTGGATCGCCACCGTCATATTCGTGCTGGTCGAAGCGGCACTGATCTATGTAATCGTCCGGTTCCGGCGCCGCAAGAGCGACCCGGACCGCCCGGTCAAGCAGGTCCACGGCAACACCCGCCTCGAGATCATCTGGACGATCATCCCCGTGGTGGTTCTCGCCATCGTGGCGGTTCCTACGTTGCAAACGATCTTCGAACTGCGCAGTGAGCCCGATCCGGGCGAGAACGCCCTCGAAATCAATGTGATCGGTCACCAGTGGTGGTGGGAGTTCCAGTACCCCGAGTACGGGATCAGCACTGCCAATGAGATGCACATCCCCGCCGGGCGCACCGTGTACCTCAACATCACGTCCGTGGATATCATCCACAGCTTCTGGGTGCCGCAACTCAACGGGAAGCGCGACGCGGTTCCCGGGCAGTGGAACCACCTGACCATTGAGGCCGACGAGCCCGGCACCTATCTGGGCCAGTGCGCCGAATTCTGCGGCCTGGCTCATGCCGACATGCGGCACCGGGTGTTTGCCCACGACGCGGCCGAGTTCGAGGCCTGGGCGGCATCGGCCCAGCAACCTGCAGTAGCTCCCGCAGAGGGGTTGGCCGCCGGCGGATGGGAGACCTTCCAATTGGTGTGCACCGCCTGCCACGCCGTCGAAGGTTTGGTGGAGATCGATCGGGAGGTCGAGGTCGCCGGTGAGCCGCTCACCGTGGCCCTGGCCCCCGATCTGACCCATTACGGCAGCCGCACCACCTTTGGCGGCGCCAGCTTCGACAACACCACCGAACACTTACGGCAGTGGCTGGCCAACCCGGCCGACCTGAAGCCGATGGATCCGGATCGCAACCTGATCGAAGAGGGCCGGATCCTGGGCATGCCCGATTTCGGTCTCGACGGCAGCCAGATCGACGGCCTGGTTGCCCTGTTGCAATCCTGGACGCTGGACATCAACCCATGAGGACCCGCTGAGCCATGGCGACACTCACCCCGGACGCTCCCGCCGCCACCGCTGCCCCCGGCAAGCGGGGATTGTGGTCGTGGATCACCACCACCGACCACAAGCGGATCGGCATACTGTACGGGTTCGCATCGCTGTTCTTTTTCATCGCCGGTGGTGTCGAGGCCCTTCTGATCCGGCTCCAGCTTGCCGGCCCCAACGGTGAGGTGCTCTCGGCCGACGCCTACAACCAGATGTTCACCATGCACGGCACCACCATGGTGTTCCTGGTGGTGATGCCGGCCGCCAGCGCCTTCGCCAACTACTTCCTGCCGCTGCAACTCGGGGCCCGCGACGTGGCATTCCCCCGGCTCAACGCCTTCTCGTTCTGGCTGTTCTTCTTCGGCGGGGTGTTCCTATATTCGTCGTTCTTCCTCGGCGGTGCCCCCGACGGTGCCTGGGTGGGGTATCCACCGCTGAGCAGCCAGCTCGACGAAGTGGTCCGGATGGACTTCTGGGCACTCGGGATCCAGATACTGGGCGTGGCATCTATTGCGTCGTCGATCAACTTCATCGTGACCGCGTTCACCATGCGGGCGCCGGGGATGACTCTGATGCGGATGCCGGTGTTCAGCTGGATGATCGTTGTGATCAGCTTCCTGCTGCTGTTCAGCCTGCCGATGGTGGCGGTTGGTCTGTTCCAGGTGTTCTTCGACCGCAACTTCGGCACACTGTTCTATCAGGCGGCCGCCGGCGGCGAACCGATCCTGTGGCAGCACCTGTTCTGGCTGTTCGGCCACCCAGAGGTGTATGTGCTGATCCTGCCTGCGATGGGCATCGTGTCCGAAGTGCTGCCAACGTTCAGCCGCAAGCCGCTGTTCGGCCGCAGCTTCGTGATCTTCTCCGGCATCGCCATCGGATTCATGGGCTTCGGGGTGTGGGCCCACCACATGTTCACCGCCGGGTTGGGGCCGGTTGCCGAAGCCGCCTTTGCGCTGTCCACGATGTTTATCGCGGTGCCTACCGGGGTGAAGATCTTCAACTGGCTGGGGACCATGTGGGGCGGCAACATCCGCTTCCCGGTCGCCATGCTGTTCTCGATCGGCTTCATCGCGATGTTCGTGATCGGCGGCCTCTCAGGTGTCACCCATTCGATCGTGCCGGCCGATACCCAGCAGCACGACAGCTACTACGTGGTGGCGCATTTCCACTACGTGCTGTTCGGCGGAGCCATCTTCGGGATCTTCAGCGGCATCTACTACTGGTGGCCCAAGTTCACCGGGAAGCTGCTGAATGAGCGGATCGGGAAGTGGCAGTTCTGGCTGATGCTGGCCGGTTTCAACCTGGCGTTTGCCCCGATGCACTTCCTGGGGCTCAACGGCATGCCGCGTCGCACCTACCGTTACCCCGAGGGCCTCGGCTTCGAGTTCTGGAATGCTCTGTCCACCATCGGGGCCTTCCTGATCGCGTTCTCCCTGCTGGTGTTCCTGTGGAACTGGCGGTACAGCGCCCGCAAGGGGGAGCGGGCCGGGCCCGATCCGTGGGATGGGCGCACCCTGGAGTGGACGATCCCGTCGCCGACACCGGCATACAACTTCGCCACCGTGCCCACCGTCGAGAACGAGGACGACTTCTGGCACCGCAAGTACGGCGAGGACGAGACCGGGGCGTCGGTGGCACTCGACGGTGACCCGGGGATCCAGGAGCGGCTGTCTGAGGAGGACGCCGCCAAGATTCACATGCCGTCTCCGTCGTACTACCCGCCGCTCACCGCCTTCGGGGTATTCGGGATGCTGATGGGCTTCGTCTACGTGCCATGGGGAGCGATCGGGGTCGCCGCCGGTGGCCTGGTGACGATCTGGGGCCTGTTCGGCTGGAGCCTGGAGCCGGTCACCAAGGAGAGCCACTGATGAGCACCGAAGAGGCCACCGTGGCTCACGAAGAGCATCCGGACGTCCACAACCAGCGCAAGGTGGCGATGTGGGTGTTCCTCGGCAGCGAGGTGCTGCTGTTCGGGTCGCTGATCAGTACCTTCCTGCTGTATCGGCGGCGGACTCTCGACGGACCGACCGCCGAGGAGATCTTCGACATCCCCTTCACGTCGATCTCGTCGTTCGTGCTGCTGATGTCGTCGCTGACCATGGTGCTGGCCCACTACTCGGCAACACGGCGGGACTGGCGCCAGATGCGGGTGTGGTTGTTCGCCACCGCCGGGCTCGGCCTGGTGTTCCTCTCGGGCCAGGTGTTCGAGTTCACCGAGTTCGTTCACGAAGGACTGACTCTGAGCACCAGCCCCTTCGGGTCGAGCTTCTACATGCTGACCGGGTTCCACGGGGCCCACGTCGCCATCGGGGTGCTGATGCTGATGGCCACCGCATTCATGTCGATGGGTGGCAAGATGCGCCCCGACGGCGGGATGAACGTCGAACTCGTTGGGCTCTATTGGCACTTCGTGGACATCGTGTGGATTGCCATCTTCACCATCGTGTATCTGCTGCAGGTGTGACATGACCGACGCCGCCCACCGACCACATCCGAAGCCGAGGGATTATTGGATCATCGCTGCGATCCTGGCGGTGATTACCGCCGCCGAGGTGGCGGTGACGTACATCGATGCGCTTGACGCGGCGGTTGCTCCACTGCTGATCGTGATGTCGCTCGCCAAGTTCGTGCTGGTGGTGGGGTGGTTCATGCACCTGCGCTTCGACGCCCCAATCTATCGGCGGCTGTTCCTGATCGGTCTGATCAGTGCTCCCATCTTGCTGGGTGCGGTGCTGTTCACCTTCGGCGTGCTGATCGGCTGATGGAGTCCATCTCCCTCTCTGACATTCCCTTCCATCTGCATCCGGACATCATCGCGGTGACCATCGGGTTGCCTCTGGCCTACTGGTACTCGATTCGCCGTCTGGCACCGTTGTTCGCTCCACAAAGGGAGCCGGCGGTGACCCGCCGCCAGATAGCCTGGTTCGCCTTCGGGATGGTGATGTTCTTCGCCGTGGAGGGATGGCCGGTTCACGACATTGCTGAGCAGAGCCTGTTCTCCTTTCACATGGTCGAGCACCTAATGCTGACGCTGGTGGTGCCGCCGGCGCTGCTGAAGGGCATCCCGGTGTGGCTGATGCAGCTGATCGTCAAGCCGGTGCTGCCGGTTGTGCGTTTCGTGACCAAGCCGCTGGTTGCGCTGGTCTCGTTCAACGCAGTGCTCGGGTTCCTGCATGCGCCGTCGTCGATTGAGTTGATGCTTCGGAACGACTGGGCCCACTTCGGCTTGCACGCGGCTCTGATCTTCACGGCGTTCCTGATGTGGTGGCCGGTGATCGGCCCGGTGCCGGATCTGCCCAAGTTGTCTCCACCGATGGCGATGGGCTACCTGTTCCTGCAGTCACTGGTGCCGACCGTCCCGGCGTCGTTCCTGACGTTCGCCAAGGCACCCGTGTATCAGATCTACGAAACGCTACCCCGGCTGTGGGGGTTCGATGTGATGACCGATCAGTTGGTCGCCGGCCTGCTGATGAAGATCGGTGGCGGATTGCTGCTGTGGGGCGTGATCACCTGGATCTTTTTCTCCTGGTCATTGGGGGAGCAGAAGACGGTGGAGATGCGGAGGCGGGAGCGAGTGGTGGGGGCCTGACATACCCGGTTCTTCTTTTTCTTGGGGGGCCTTCCTCGAAAGGCCACCAGCAATGCGGATGCCGTTTGGCCTTTCCGCGGCCGCCCCGTGGAGTTGTTTCAAGAGGTTGACGGGATCCGATTATCAAGGCCGGCTGAACACTGCGCGAATCGCGCCCGTCGGGTCCCCGCCATCCGGTGGTTCCTGTGGCGGCAACCAGTGGTCTCCTTACGCAGGTTTGTGCCTCCCGCGTTCCTCCGGACACCTACCGCGTGAAGCCCTCCAATACACCTCATGGGCCTTCGGCAACGACTCTGGGCCGCCGGGTTCTTGGCATCAATGGGCAGCGTCGGGGATGCCCTCGGTAACGCCATGGCCGAATCGTTCTTCGCCACCCTGCAACTCGAACTCCCCGACCGCAAACGCTGGGCTTCCCGACGCCAGTTGGCCCAAGAGCTCCCTGCGCTTTGTCGAAGCCTGGCACACCCCCCGAAGGAGGCACTCAGCACTCAACTGTCTCAGCCCAACCAACTACGAAACCCGTCACACGCAAATCAGGGACGCAGCTTGACCGTCAAACCAGAACGATCCGGGAAGCCGGGGAAGGTCAGGGCTCGTTTGGACGTGGAAGCTGGTCTAATGATCGGCGAGCGAGATGACTCCCATTGATTCGAGGCTCGTCCGGGGTTGAGCCAATTGTCGCAGGTGGGGGAGTCCAACTTGGGGGCTGGATCAAGCACACCACGTTGCGGGACGCGTCACCCGCCTCGATTCTAGGTGTCTCCTGGTGTCTGTTGAGAACGAACCGACTCAGGCGTGCCAGCGCGGCAGGCTGGGGAAGACGCCCACCCCTCGCGCTACTGTTACTGTCAACCGGTAGGCGGACCCCATACGGTGAGTCGCAGGGTGGGTGGAAGGTCGGGCATGCTGATGATCGGGGTCGAGAAGCACATGGCATCGCGGCGATACATCGAACTCGGTCGATGACCTCTCTGCTCCACCGCTTCAGCGCTCTCATTGGGCGCATTGGCACGCAAACGCTATGGCTGGTCAATCGCCTCGTTCCGAAGGGAAATGGTTGCCTGATCAACGCCGAACCCACCTGTGATCAGGCAATTGCGTTGGCACATGCGCTCGCAGGCCGGTTTGATCATGTCACGTGGCTAGTGGGCGAAATACCGAAGTCGCACCTGGACATCCCAGACTTCGTACGTTTCAGGAGGCGTCACGCACCAAGAGGGGTCTGGGCCTTCCTGCGAGCACGGTGGGTCTTCCATACGCATGGCATTTACGGGAACCTTGCGGCTCCCAGAACCCAGACAGTGGTGAATCTCTGGCACGGGATGCCCATCAAGTTGCTGGGCCCACTCGCCGGTCAACCCGTAATCCAATCGACGTATGCGATCTCAACCTCACCCACCTTCCAGCAGTTTCTTGCCGACACTTGGCAGTTGGATCTGAGCAAGGTTCTGGTGACGGGCCTGCCCAGATACGATCGGATGCTGGACTCGCACACCTCGATCGACGATCGTCGGGCGTCGGCCGAGATTCCGGACGGAGCATTCGTGTGGATCTGGCTACCTACCTTCCGCCACTCCGATGTGGACAGCGGGATGTTCGGTGGTCTTGAGAGCAACAATCTCTTTCAGCTGCCTGGGATCGACGATCGAGACATTGATGAACTAGACGAGTTCCTTGAGCAGAACGACTGTCTGCTGTTCGTCAAGCCACATCCTCTGTCAATCACCCGACACATGCTGTTCCATGACCGTCCTCGCATCAAGCGAATTGATGAGTCCTGGATGACATCTCGCGGTTTGACCCTCTACACCCTTCTCAGCGCGACCGACGGACTGATTACCGACGTGTCAGGGGTATGGATCGACTATCTCTTACTCGACAAGCCGATCGTCTTCAGCGTTGCGGATCTAGGTGTCTATCGACAAACAAGAGGCGTCTACTTCGACGACTTGGAGACCATTCTTCCGGGCCCTCAAACAGCAACGCTCGGCGAGGTCAAACGCGAGATGGAGAAGGTCTGCTCCGGGCATGACCCATATGGCGCAAGGCGTGCGAGTATTCGCGAACGATTCCACACCTACACCGACAAGGGGAGCGCTGAACGGTTACTCAAGGCGCTCGGGCTGTAGTCGGCTGGGAATACCGGAAGGCATTGAAGCCGCGGTGCAGGAGGATCTCGACCGGGGGCCGTGCCGCTGCTTGCACGCCCTCGTCGTCTCGGCGCCAGCATCGGCATAGACAATCGCCCGTGGGGTCTTTCGTCAAAGGTTGCCGTCGAGAACCCTATGCGTCAGAGCTCCCATCGGTGCCATCGAACCAAGGTCGGTGGCACCGAAGTCATGCGATCACCCCTAGAGTCGAATCGACCCCCGCTTCCTTAGGTCGGGGCCAGCTGCCGAGTACCGTCAGCCGGTTGAGCGGAGCCAGTCCACGGTCCGTCGCAGACCCTCCTCGAGTCCGACTTGAGGCGCGTACCCCAGTAGGTCGCCAGCCGCAGCAATGTCGGCAAGAGAGTCTCGAACGTCTCCGGGCCTAGGCTCTGTGTGCAGCGGCTCGAGGTCTTCGGCATCAGTGAGCTGTCTGATCACGTCAAGAAGATCGACGAGCGAAACTCGTTGTCCGCACGCGATATTGAACCACTGCCCCGCTGCTTCGATTGGGGCCGCAGCAGCGAGCAGGTTCGCTGTGACTACATTCTCGACATATGTGAAATCCCGGGTCTGAAGACCGTCGCCGTAGACAGTGGGTCGTCGTTGCTCAAGACACGCCGTTATGAAGGCGGGAATGGCTGCTGCATAGGCGCTCGTCGGGTCCTGCTTCGGCCCGAAGACATTGAAGTAGCGCAAGGCCACCGTCTCAAGACCGTAGACGGCCCAGAAAGCGCGGCAATAGTGCTCGCTAGCGAGCTTGGAAACTGCGTACGGCGATCGCGGGTCGGTAGGCATCGTCTCGACCTTCGGAAGTGTGGGGGTGTTCCCGTAGACGGAAGAAGAAGACGCAACGACGACGCGACGTACACCGGCCTCGCGGGCTGCGACAAGAACGCGAAGTGTTCCGGTCGCATTGGCTTCATGGCTCGTCAGCGGATCACGAACCGAACGAGGGACGGAGGGAACCGCGGCCTGATGGAAGACGACATCCATGCCCTCAAAAGCAGACCGAAGCAGGCTGTCATCGAGGATCGAACCATGCCTGAAGTCGACATCTAGCCCGCTCAAGTTGTCGACGCTACCCGTGGACAGGTCATCGACGACCAAGACTTCGTGGTCGCGTGCCAACAACGCCTCGGCGATGTTCGACCCGATGAACCCGGCCCCGCCCGTAACGACTGCTCGCACGATCCCACCTATCCATGTCGAGAATCCGGACCGTTGCGCGCTTGATGTCTCCGGCTTGACCCCAATGCACTCCTGTTGGCGACGGGCTACGGTGCCCGGCGGCACCATGTAGCAACCACCTCCTGGTTGATCCCATCGCCCGGTAATGCGGCTCAAAGGGATCGTAGCGGCATCCGTCCGCAGCAATCCGTGAAACTCAACAAACAGCGAGAACTGCCGGGATGTCCGCGTCGCTCAACGGTGCCGCGCTAGCTCATCTTGGCGCAAAGAAGCGGCATCGAAACTCGGGCCCCAACCGGATGTGCTCCTTGTGATCACTTCAGAGACTCATGGATCGCGAGGTGTCATAGCAGGCGTGCCAATCAACGATCCTGCATCGGGTCACGTCCAGCGGCGTGGTGTATGAGGTGAACGCCGCGTCGGCCTTGTGTG
>CAZEHO010000026.1:0-42875 GCA_964511945.1 uncultured Acidimicrobiia bacterium
ACGACGAGGTCATTGAGCCGTGGGGACGCCACGAGTACGTCCCGGCCGTGATCGTGCCGTTGCCCGAGGTCGAGGGGTAGGGGGAACTCGTGAGACGGGAGCCCCCGGCGCCCCGGGGGCTCCCAACTACGGAGGACTCGGCTGTTTACGGCGTGTCGAGCGTGACCGTCACGTCTCCGCTGACCACCAGATAGAACGAACCCGGTGTCCCGACGTTGAAGAAATCCCCGCCGGCACCACCAACGGGACAGATCGGACTACCCGGCGGCGCGCCCTCCCATTCGGGGATTGAGAAAGTGGTCGTTATCGGGGGATCTCCCATTCGCCACTTCGCGTTCACCCCTTCGGTGCACCAGTTCCCCGGGATGTGGTCCCGCAGCGTGACCTGGATGCCATTCACTCCGGTTGAACGGGCGACCGGGGTGGGGTCTACTTCCAGGATCCAGTTGCCCGGAAGGTCAGGCTTCCAGATGCAGGCCCACGTCGTGATGGTCTGTGAGAAGTCGCACTCCTCGTACGGGGTGAACTCGGAGCTGACGGACTGCTCGGCCACCACACCGGATTGGCCGGTTGCTTCGAGGGCGTTGATCACATACCCGTCCTGGACGTCACTGAGCGCCAGGAAGTAGTGGCCCGACACTGGCCCGAATGAACCTCCTGCAGGCACGACGGCGGTGAAGCCGGTGAGGTCGTCAGCAACGCTGATCGGCTCGGCCGAGCCATTAGTTCCCGAGAACGTGTAGATGATCAGATCCCCGCTCTCATGGACCCAGTCGAGGTTCTGCTCGATCGTGAGTTCGACCGAGCCCGTTGGGCTGGTGGTAGTTGTTGTTGTGCAGTTCGGGTGATCAGGCTTCCGGTCGCAGAAATCGCCGGGGGGAGCACCGAACGCTGCCGTCACCGTGGCCATCGACGTCGCCACTGCCGCAACGACGATGAGGAATCGTCGTGCTGACTTCATGGATTCCTCCCTTCGAAGTTCTCCTCACGGATTTACGTCACCGTGGTTAGGTATCGCTTAGGCGCGACAGGTGAATTCGCGCCTAAGCGGGGCCTAAGCGGCGACGAGTAGCAACTCGGCAATGCGCTTAGGCCGTCCCGGCGCCGGGGACGTTCGCCCCTAGTTCCGAGCGGGGCATCTGAGAGAGTCTGTGTTGGGAGGGAGACCGATGGACATTCGCATCCTTGGTCCGTTGGAGGTTATCGACGGCGATCGCCGTATCGAGATCAACGCGCCCAAGCAGCGGTTGCTGCTTGCGGTTCTCGCGTTTGCCGGCGGACGGGTTATCTCGGCCGAACGACTGCTCGACGAACTCTGGGGCTATGAGCACCCATCCGGGGGAGTGAAGACTCTGCATTACCACGTCTCGAAGCTGCGAGACGTGCTGCAGCCCGACCGGATGCCGGGGGAGGAAGGCGTGGTCGTCACCAACCCACCCGGGTACTCCCTGGTCGTGGCCGGCGATGACATCGACGCGATGCGCTTCGAGCGGATCGTTCGTGATGCTCGCCGCCTGGTGGAGTTCGATCCACCGCGGGCGGCCGCACAGCTGAGCGACGCACTGGAGCTGTGGCGAGGCCCGCTGCCGGTGGAACTGATGGATGCTCCCGCCACCGGCCTGGAAGCACGGCGACTCGAGGAATTGCGGCTCGCCACGCTTGAAGACCGAATCAACGCGGATCTCGCGTGCGGCCGCCACACGGAGCTCGTGGCCGAGTTGGAGTCACTGGTCGAGCAGCATCCCCTGCGGGAGCGGCTCTGGGCGCAGCTCATGGTCTCGCTGTACCGAAGTGACCGCCAGGCGGAGGCGTTGCGGACTTTCCAGACGCTTCGCACCCGGCTCGGCGAGGAGCTCGGCATCGAGCCGTCACCCGATTTGCAACGGCTCGAGGAAGCCATGCTGCTGCAGGACCCCGACCTCGATGTCCCCGAGGCGCTCCAGCGGCCGGCCTCGCTGCGAGGGTACGAACTCAGGGAGAAGGTGGGGGAGGGCGCCTTCGGGCTCGTGTGGCGTGCGTCCCAGATGTCGGTCGACCGCGACGTTGCGGTGAAGGTGGTGCGCCCCGAGCACTCGAACAGCCCGGGATCGGTGCTGGGGTTTCAGGCGCAGGCCCGTTTGCTGGCCGCGCTCGAGCACCCTCACGTGGTCCCGGTGTACGACTTCTGGCGTGATCCCGATGGGGCATACCTGGTCATGCCGCTGATGGGTGGGGGATCCCTCGCCGACACGGACACCTCGGGTTGGGCGATGGAGCGGTCACTGCGCACGATCGACCAGATCGGATCCGGGTTGGCTCATGCCCATCGGTTGGGTCTGGTGCATGCGGACATCCATCCGGGGAACGTGCTGTTCGACGTCGACGGCAACGCCTATCTCTCGGACTTCGGGCTCGCCGCAAACCTCAGCCCGGGCTCGGGTACGCCGCCACAGTCGTTTGCCTCACCCGAGGTGCAGCTCGGAGAACCGGCGGGTCCCGGCTCAGACGTCTTCGGATTCGGGAGGCTCGCCTACCGCCTACTGGCAGGTGTCGATCCCGAGCCTGGCGTTCTGCCGCGAATGGCTCCGACTCACCCGGAGATCAGTCCGGCGGTCGACGAGGTGCTGCTTCGAGCCACGGATCCAGATCCGGCAAGCCGGCATACAGACGCGGCCGAGCTGCTCGCGGATCTGCATTCGGCCCTCGGTGCTCCGGCTCCGGCCGTGGCCGAGCCGCGCAACCCCTACAAGGGCCTGAGGGCGTTCGAAGAAACAGATGCCTCGGACTTCTTCGGGCGGGACGATCTGGTGGAGGAACTCCTCGACGTCCTCTCCGACCACCGGCTTGTCGCCGTGGTCGGCCCGTCGGGCAGCGGCAAGTCCAGCCTCGTCAAGGCCGGGATGATCCCGGCGGTGAGGGCGGGACGGCTCAAGGGCTCAGCTCGCTGGCTGGTGGCCGTGATGTATCCCGGCTCCGACCCCCTCGCGTCATTGCGCGAGGCGGTCCGATCGGTTGCCATCAAGCGCGTGTCTGACCCCGCGGATGGTCGCCGCGACGCCGTCGAGGTTGCCGCATCCCTGAGCGAGGTCCTGCCGCCGGAGAGCGAACTGGTTCTGGTCGTGGATCAGTTCGAGGAGCTGTTCCTGCTGGGGGCCGATGAGGCAACACGGCTGCGCGTGATGGATGTGCTGGTCGAGATGAGCTGCCGGCCCGAACTCGGGATCCGGGTCGTGGTGGCAATGCGGGCCGACTACTACGGCTTGCCCCTCGACTACCAGCCATTCGGCAGTGTGCTCCGTCACGCGGTGGTGGCGGTGCCGTCGCCCGGCCGGGAGCAACTGCGTCCCGCCATCGTCGGGCCGGCGGCTCTGGTCGGCCTCGATGTCGATCCGCAACTGGCCGCCGAGATGGTCGGCGACATGGCGGCGGAGCCGGGCGCTCTGCCGCTGATGGAGTTCACGCTGACGCGTCTGTTCGAAGAGCGGATGGGGGCCACGCTCGACCTGGCCGCGTACCGCCGAATCGGCGGATTGGCGGAGGCGCTTGCCACCGAACCGGAGGGGCTCTACACGGCCCTTGACGCAACCGAGCAGGCTTCATGCCGGGAGATGTTCCTTCGCCTGGTGAGTGTCGACGATTCCTCCCGGGCGACCCGGCGCCGGGCCCCGGTGGCCGAACTCCACGGGCTCGGGATCGAAGCGGCTGTCGTCGATACCGTGCTCGAGCGCTTCTCGACCGCCCGCCTACTGACCTTCGATCGGGACCCTGAGACGAGAGAACCGACGGTCGAAGTCGCCCACGAGGCGCTGCTCGGCCGCTGGCGGCGGATGCACGGCTGGATCGAGGGACGGCGGGAATCGCTGATCATCCAGCGGCGCTACCGGGTTGCCCTTGCAGATTGGATGGGCTCGGATCAAGACCCCGACTACCTGCTGAGCGGAGGCCGGTTGCGCCAGTTCGAAACCTGGTCTCGCGACACCGACACGGTTCTGACCGATGGAGAGCGGGCGTTTCTCGAGGCGAGCCGGCAACGGAGTGATGCGGACCGCGCCGGCCGCCGCCGTCGCCGGACCGCGATCGCCGCCGCGTTGGCCGGGCTTGCGGTGGCGGCGATGGTCTTCGGTGTGGTGGCGCTGGTGCAGCGCAACCGCGCCGCCGACAGTCAGACGATCGCCGAACAGCAGGCGGCGATTGCGCTCGACGAGTCGGCAAGAGCCGAAGCCGAGGCCCAGAACGCCGCCGAGCACGCCGCTGCAGCGGATGAGCAGCGGGCGGTGGCCGAGGACCAGGCCGCCTTAGCACTGCAGGCGCAGTCAGACGCCGAGGAGCAGGCGGCCATTGCCGATGATGAACGGGAGCGAGCCGAGGCACAGGAGCGGATCGCCCGCGCCAAAGGTCTCGCTGGTGCCTCTACGGCCCAGATCGGCACCGATCAGGATCTCGCCGTGCTTCTCGCAATCGAGGCTGTCGAAGCCACATGGGAACCCGACGGCTTTGTTCTGCGGGAAGCCGAAGAGGCGCTGCACACCGCCCTCATGGCCGACCGACTGCTGTCGTCCGTCCCGGCTCAGAAGTGGGCCTACTCGGTGGCATGGGCCCCCGAGGGAGACCGGTTTTACATGGGCGGAATGGAGGAAGGCCACGTCGTTGATCCGTTTGCGGGATTCGTCGAGAGCGACCTCCTGCTGTACGTGAGCCCCGATGGCATGAAAGGATCGAATATCTCCGGGCTCGTCGTCGGCGGTGAGAACGACGAGTGGCTCATCGTGTCCCGCTACAACCCGGGCGACGTCTGGGTGCTCGATCGGGAGACCCTTGACGAGGTGTTTCGGCTCGAAGGGAGTGCATTCTGGATCGGCAGTCTCGACATCAGCGACGATGGGATGACGCTTGTCGGTGTCGACGTTTCCGAAGGACGGGTGTTCGTTTGGGATCTCGAGACGCGCGACCGGATCGCTGAGTTGCCATGCGACCCGGCCTGTGGGGGAGTCGCGATCAGTCCCGACGGATCGATGGTGGCATCGGGTGGAACCGTCTGGCGCCTGCCCTCCGGGCAGGTGTTGCTGCGCGATCTGGTCACAGGTGAATCCAGCCGCGTCGACTTCGTCGACGGCGCACAACTCATCCTCTCCGATGATTTGGAGTTGAAGACCGTCGATCTCGTCGGAGGAAGCATCGAGCGGACGCTGCGGGGTCACGGCGGAAAGATTCGTTCGATCGATGTCTCTCCGACCGGTGGCATGGTGGCGACCGGGGGCGAGGACGGCCGGGTGTTGGTATGGAACCTCGAGGGCGATTCGTCAGCACCGGTGCTGGATCTCGCCGCCCAAGCCGGGATCGTTTGGGAGGTTCAGTTCTCACCCGACGGGCAGTACCTAACGAGCGTCTCCGGTCGCCAGGACTTCCCGAATCCGGATCTGGTCTTCACCTGGCCGGAGACATGGGAGGCCCGCACTTGGGAGGTATCGGTGGCCGGATCGCGGGAGCTGCTCACAACAGCTTCCCGTGATTCCGATGTGTCGTTCGGTATCGGTGGCCGGATTGTGGTGGCGAATCAGGAGCTTGGGGCAGTCGCCTGGGACACCGGCACGCACACACGGATCACGGAGTTCGGAGGATGGGCGATCGTCTCCGAGATCACCGCCACCGCCTTTGTGCCCGATGGCCGGTATGTGGTACTCGGGGGGCAGTTCGTGGACCCCGACGGGTCGGGCTGGGTAGGGATCTTCGACATCGGGACCGGCGCCATGGTGCACGAGTTGCTGCCTCCCACCCCCGGGGTATCCCCGAAGGCGCTGGCGTTCAGTGCCGACGGCTCGATGCTGGCGCTGGCCGCCTACGGGCTGGCGCGGGTGTGGGAGGCTGAGGATTGGTCGGTGCTCTTCACCCCCTCCGACCAGACCGAGGCGACCGACTACACCGCGATTGCGTTCGACCCGGACGGAGAGACTCTGTTTGCCCAACATCAGAGCAGCAATGAGTACTGGCCGGATGTCGGCACCGCGTGGAACCTGAACGACTTCACCACTAGGGATGCGGTGCCGTTCCACATCCCGCGCGATGATCACGGTGCCCTCGCGCCCAGCCCCGACGGCCGGTTGATCGTGACCGCCGGGATGGCACGCCCCGAGATCCTCGAACCATCCACCGCCCGCTGGCTGGCCCGGCTGAATGCCTCATCTCCGTTCGCGGCGACGGCGGCGTTTTCCCCCGACGGCACTCGCATCGCCACGGGTGAGTCGGATGGCACGGTGCGGCTGTGGGACGCGGCGACCGGCGAGGAGGTACTGGTGCTTCGAGCCCACACCGGGCACGTCGTCGACGTCGAGTTCAGTTTCGACGGCGGCATGCTCGGGTCCGTTTCTCTCGACGGAACCCTGCGGGTGTGGGCGCTCGACATCGAGGACCTCTTGGCTCTGGCCCGCAGCCGGGTTGCCCGCCCGCTGTCGGCTCTCGAGTGCCGGCTCTTCGTCGTTGTCGGGTGTGCTGAGGCTCCGGGAGTCGAGCGACTCGTTCCTGCTGCAGCCGATCTGCAGGATGCTTACGGAATCGACGAGGCGGCCTGGGCCGCAGCGCCCCCCGGTGGGACCTGGAACGAGGTCGAATCACCCATGACCGTCGAGTACCCCGCCGGCGGTGACCTTGTGATCGCAGTCCCGGTCCTCGGCCGACTCTTCGACTTCGGTGATTGGTGGAGCAGCGAACCGGGATCCTGGTCCCTTGACCTCGAGACCGGTGATTGGAGAGCCATCGCGTCGATGCCGCCGAGTGATCCGGAGAGCGGCGAGATGTGGGGTACGGCGGGTCCGGGTATCTACCACCCAGGGCTCGGGATTCTGGCGACGCGTGTTGACGACGGCGCCACAATGGCCTACGACCCACGGTTGGACACCTGGACCGAACTCGTGGCGGGGATACCCGCGTTGGAGACCCGGTACGGATTCGGCTTCGTCTACGACACGGAATCCGACGTGTTTGTTCTCTTCGGTGGTGCCTACTGGGGCCGGACTGATCTCGGACGCCATCGGGGGTTGGGTGACACCTGGATCTTCGACCCGAACACCCTCAGCTGGAGCGAGGCGACACCGGAGGTGTCGCCACCCGGAAACAGAAACGTAGCGATGTCGTACGACGAGCAGTCCGACCGGATCGTGCTCTTTGGCGGCGATACTCACCTTGGTGGCGATGCTCTCGGCGAAACCTGGGTGTACGACACCAATGCGAACCTCTGGACGCACGTGGACTCGGCGATCGTGCCTCCGGCCCGCACCGGTCATGCCATGTGGTACGACCCGGCCGGGGACGTCACCCTTGTCTTCGGTGGAGACGCAGAGGGCACGACGTGGCCGGCGTTGCCGTGGATGGTGTTGGGCGGCGAGGAGTTGTGGGCCTTCGACGTCGACACCGCGAGTTGGACGCTGTTTCGCATCGAATCGAATCCGGGCTACCGCCCGAATCCAATGGCGTTGTTCTTCGATGGAGACGAAGGGCTCGTGTACATGTACGGAGGTGAGTTGTACGACGAGCAGCGCCGACCACAGGGTTGGCAGCACGACTTCTGGACGTACCGCCACGACCCGGAGGGCTAGTGCCTACGCCGGGAATCCGAGGATCTTGCGGGCCCGAATGCGCGCCCACCACAGATAGGCGGCAAGGACGGCGCACACGATCGCGATGATCAACTCGAACCAGAGGTCGGTCGGCGTGTCGTCGATGGCGATGTTGGCGATCACCGCGGCTGCCACGAGTGTCGCCTCGATGGCCATCACGGTCACCAGTGAGTGCTGACCTTCGGGCTTGCGAAGCACCATCAGGGCACCGATTGCCAGGGCAACCAATGCGCCGCCGGAGAACCTGAAGAGGTCGAAGGCGCGGTCGTAGATGTCGGCGCCGCCACCGACAGTGTCGAGCAGGAACCGCGGGAAGAACAGCAGCACGAGCCCGAAGAGGCCGTTGATGACGGCGTACGCCAGCAACGCAGTGGCGAGCGTTCCCTCCGGCGTGCGCGGGATCCGAGCGCTCCCAGCAGCTTTCGGTGTCGAGTCGGGCTGGTTCTGGTCGGTCACAGCTGCATCCTTTCGACGGGCCCGATGGTAGGGAGGCCGGTGATGAGCGACGAGCGACGAGCCGGCTGTCAGGTATCAGTCGTCAGATGAGCCGAACCGAGAACTGACGACTGAGACATGACGGCTCCTCCCTGAGGTGGAGGCATGCAACAAAGGCCGGGAATGGAGCCCGGAAGATCGGACCCTCACCCAACCCCTCTCCCTGAAGGAGAGGGATGCAAGAAGACCGGGCGTCCAGCCCGGTCTTCTTGAGAGCCGGAGCGGGGATTCGAACCCCGGACCTGCTCATTACGAGTGAGCTGCTCTACCCCTGAGCTACTCCGGCGTGCGGCCCGCAATGGTAATCGGTGCGCACGCCTCCAGACGCCGGCGGTGAGCGGGCGAACCCTTGGTAATCTCGGATGGTTCGCGATCCCCAGAGGTGGGGTCTCCCACATGGCCGATCGAGCCACGTTTGAAGCCGACATCATGGAGTTTGTGCCGCAGCTGTATTCAGCTGCGATGCGAATGACGCGCAACCCCACCGATGCCGAGGATGTGCTGCAGGAGGCGCTGCTCAAGGCCTATCGGGGGTATCACACCTTCACCGCGGGGACCAACCTCAAGGCCTGGCTGTACCGGATCCTGACGAACACGTACATCAACTCCTACCGCAAGCAGAGCCGGCGACCGTCCGAGGTCGAACTCGGGGAGTTGGAGGACTTCTACCTCTATAAGCGGCTCGGTGATCCCGACAGTTCGGGTGCCACTCGCAGCGCCGAGGAAGAAGCCCTCGACCAGTTCGTCGACACGGACATTCGGGGAGCCATCGAAGCGCTGCCCGACAACTTCCGGCTGCCGGTTCTTCTCGCCGATGTCGAGGGATTCTCCTACAAGGAGATCGCCGACATCATGGACGTGCCGATCGGCACCGTGATGTCGCGACTGCACAGGGGAAGAAAAGCGCTCCAGCGCACGTTGTGGAGGATTGCCGAAGAACGCGGGATCACGGGGTCGTCCTCATGAGCCACAACTGTGAAAAGACTCAGGCTGAGGTGTACCTCTACCTCGACAACGAGCTCACAATGTGGAGACGGTTTCGCATCTGGTGGCATCTGCGGAGATGCCCACCGTGTGGCGACGGCTTCACCTTTGAGGAGAAGCTCAAGCGGCGGATCCGTGACGATTGTGTTGAGGAACCTCCCCGGGAACTCTACGACCGCCTGCGGACGTTCCTCCGAGAAGAGGAGACCGACGACTAGGCACCGGCCCGGTGGGAGGGACCGACATGGCGGACACGCTCAAGGGAAACAAGATCCTCGGGACCACCCGGGCTCCCAAGGTTCACGACACCGATCGGGTCTGCGTTCGCGAGGGCTGCACGACCAAGCTGTCGCGCTACAACAAGCGAGAGCACTGCTACGCCCATGCTCCGACTCGCTTCCCCCGCCTCCGCGGCAGGGTCGTTCCCGAGTCGTAGCCCGGTTCGGCGGCTGGCCCCCCTCACGGCGCCGGCGGCGGTATGCTCCGCCCCCGTGAAGCGTTCCTCTGCCCTCATCATCCTGCTGCTCTTGGTAGCGGTGCTCACCATCGGGTTGGTTCCGCTCGCGGCCGCCCAGGAGGGCGGGGTCATCGAACCGGCCGTCGTCATCTCTGATGATGCCGGTGATACCGAAGATCCGGCCTGGACCTTCCGGTACCTGGTCCCGACGGTCCTGGCTACCTCGGCCGTCGTGCTGGGGCTCACCGTCTTGCTCTACGGGGTGCGGCTCCGAGGCCGCTACCGGGTCGTGAGGTGAGCACCTTCCATCGGCGCACCGCGTTGCAGGTCGCCGGTCGGATGTCGGGTTCTTATCCCCTTGAGGGCACCTACCACGACGCCATCTTCGCCAGGCAAGCTCCCGGACTCGTCGAGCGGGCCGCCGAGCTGGCTTCAGCCGAGACCGGGCTGTCGTGGGTCGGGGAGCCGACCGTCGCGGTCGTTACGCGACGCCAATGGGCTGAGGCAAACATCGGCTTCTTTGCCGGTCTGCTGCGGCCGGTCGAGGAGAAGCTGCAGAGATCCGGCGGGACCGGACTCGGACGCCGGCTGATGAACCGTTTTGTCGGTGCCGAGATCGGAGCCCTCCTCGGGGTTCTGTCCCGCAGGGTGCTCGGCCAATACGAGCTGGTGCTGCCGTCGGAGAACGAAACGAACGGCGACACCATCATGTTCGTCGGCGCCAATGTGTTGCAGATGGAGCGCCAGCACGAATTCCGTCCATCGGAATTCCGGTTCTGGGTTGCGCTGCACGAGTGCACCCATCGGCTGCAGTTCACCGCGGTGCCCTGGCTTCGCCCCTACTTCATGGACCTCGTCGAGGGGTTGGTTCGCGAGACGAATCCGGAAGAAGGTCGGATGCAGCGGGTTGCCGGCGAGATGCGGGAGGCTGCTCGCAGCGGACGGCCGGTGATCGATGAGTCGGGACTGATGGGCCTCTTCGCCTCCCATGAGCAGCGCCGCATGATCGACGACGTGCAGGCCCTGATGTCGTTGCTGGAAGGTCACGGACACGTCGTGATGGATCGGATCGGGTCGCGCCACCTGGTCGGTCAGCACCGTATGTCCCGCGTGCTCAAGGCGCAGCGCAAGGACCCGCGGATGGCCGCCTTTCTCCGCCTCACCGGCCTCGAGATGAAGATGCGCCAATATGAATGGGGCGAACGGTTCATTCACGCCGTCGAGCGCCGTGCCGGCTTCGAGGCCCTCAATCGGGTCTGGGACGGTCCCGAACAACTCCCCACCCTCGCCGAGATCAGGAAGCCCGAGAGATGGCTGGAGCGGGTGCGCTGAGCGGCCTTCGTTCTGAATTGATCGCAGCGGTCGACGACGCCCTGCCCGAACTGCCCTGTGTTGTCGCCCTGAGCGGCGGGGCCGACTCCGCGGTGTGCGCCTGGGCCGTTCAGGCTGCCGGCCGCGCGATCCAGGCGGTGTCGATCGACCATGGGCTGCCGGGCTCAGCGCGGCTCATGGAAGCGGCCGCCGGCATCGCCGGCGCGCTCGGGATAGAACACGCGGTGGTCCCGGCTGCAGCTACCGGTCCGACCGAGGACGCCCTGCGGGTCGCTCGCTATGCCGCGCTCGAGAACGCTGCGGATCCGGATGAAGTGATCGTCCTCGGGCACACCGCAGATGATCAGGTGGAAACGGTGCTCGCCCACCTTCTCCGTGGAAGCGGCGCCGCCGGTGGAGCCGGGATGCCGTCGGAGCGGGGGGTGTTCCACCGTCCCCTGCTGGGTTTCCGGCGTACCGACCTCCGGGCGATTGCGGAGGCAGAAGAACTCCCGTTCGCCGACGATCCCGCGAACACCGACAAGACCCACCTCCGCAATCGGATTCGGCACGATGTGCTGCCGCTGCTGCGCAAGGCGGTGAACCCGGGAGTCGACGAGGCGATCCTGCGTACCGCCCGGCACCTCCGGGCCGACGAGGTGTGGCTCGACGAGCGGGCCGCGGCAGTTCCGCTGCGCGACGTCGGGCCTGAGGTCTGGGTGCCGGTGGCGGCCCTGCTGACCGCGTCACCGGCCGTCGCCGCCCGCGCCGCGCGGCGGGCACTGCGCCGGATGTTGGATCCCTACCCGGGTTCCGAGACCGACGTCGTCAACGTGTTGCGGGTTGCCGCCGGTGGGGCCCCGGCGTTGCCGCTGGCCGGCGATCACCTGGTGACCCGGCAAGGACCGTATCTGGCGCTCCATCCCACCGGCGCCGCCCCGCTTCCCGATGCTCGGTCTCTCTCCGTGCCGGGGGTTGCGGTTTTCGGGCGCTGGGTGATAGAGGCGCGCGCCGGGCGGCCCGATGTTGCTCCAGTCGGACGCAGGTCGGCCGTCGTCGGGAATCGCGGTGATTCGCTGCTGCGGATCCGCGCAGCCGTGGAGGGTGATCGGCTCGGCATCCGAGGCGGCACCAAACCGGTATTCGACGTGCTGTACGAGGCCGGGATTCCGGCACGGCTTCGACCCGGGTGGCCGGTTGTGGAGGCCGGTGGAAGAATGATCTGGGTCGCCGGCATCCGGCCCGCCGCAGATGCGGCACCGTCCGGGGATGACGCGGTGATGACGTTGCGCCTGAAGGAGGCCTCGTGAGAGTCGGCCATGTTCTTGTCAGCGAGGAGCAGATCGCTGCCCGACTCGCCGAGATGGGCGCCGAGATCACGGAGGACTATCGGGGCAAGGACCTGTTGCTGGTGGCCGTGCTCAAGGGCGCCTTCATGGTGATGGCCGACCTCTCTCGCCACATCAAATTGCCGCTGGAGATCGATTTCATGGCCACCTCCTCGTACGGGGCGGCGACACAGACCTCCGGTGTGGTCCGGATCCTCAAGGACCTCGACGGCGAAATCGCCGGACGCCACGTTCTGATCGTCGAGGACATCATCGACTCCGGGCTCACGCTCGACTACCTGAAGCGCAACCTGGAGGTGCGGGGCCCGGCGTCGGTTGAGATCGCAGCCCTGCTGGTCAAGACCGACCTGCAGCAGGTCCCGATCGACTGCCGCTACGTGGGATTTGAGATCCCTCCCGACTTCGTGGTCGGCTACGGCCTGGACCTCATCGGGCGATACCGCAATCTGCCCTACGTGGGCGTGATGGTCGAAGAAGACGAGGACTGAGCTGAGCTCAGTCCTCAAAGGCACCGGGAACTGGATCCAACTGGATGGATCTGTTCAATCCGGTTTCGAGCTCCGGGGTCCCGGCTCCTGTCCTCAAGGCGTGCGCAGATTGACCGACCAGTTCACCGACGTTGTTCTCGCCTCGGCGTACGGTGAGGACCTCGATACCATGACCGAGCGTCGTAACCCCCCGCGGAGGCACGAGTGAGCCGTACGGTCCGAACCGTCTTGATCTACCTCGTGGTGATCACCGTTGCGATCACCGCGGTCAACGCGTTCGTCAGCAGCGCCACCGCACCCGAAAAGTTGGGGCTCGACGAACTGCAGGGCCGCATTTCCTCCGGGCAGGTCGAGTCCGTCACCATCAAGCAGAAGTCCAACGTGATCGAAGGTGAGCTGATTCCGGGGGCACTCCCGAATGGGGCCACCCGGTTCACCACCAACTATCCCGAGGGGTATGAAGGCGACCTGACCGCCTTGCTCCTCGAGCACGGCATCACCATCGAGACCGACTCGGAGAACCCGTCGATCTTCCAGTGGTTCCTGAGCACGATCCTCCCCTACATCCTCATCTTCGGTGTCTTCATCTTCATCCTCATGCAGATGCAGGGCGGCGGAAACCGGGTGATGCAGTTCGGCAAGTCGAAGGCGAAGCAGGTCACCAAGGACACGCCCAAGGTCACATTCACGGACGTCGCCGGCCTCGACGAAGCGGTCGAGGAACTCCAGGAGATCAAGGACTTCCTCAGCCGTCCCCAGAAGTTCCGGGCGATGGGGGCCAAGATCCCGAAGGGAGTGCTGCTGTTCGGTCCTCCAGGGACCGGCAAGACGCTGCTCGCCCGAGCCGTTGCTGGTGAGGCCGGGGTCCCCTTCTTCTCGATTTCCGGGTCCGACTTCGTCGAGATGTTTGTCGGCGTCGGCGCCAGCCGGGTGCGCGACTTGTTCGAACAGGCGAAGGCTCAGGCTCCGGCGATCATCTTCGTCGATGAGATCGACGCCGTCGGCCGCCATCGCGGTGCAGGACTGGGCGGCGGTCATGACGAGCGGGAGCAGACCCTGAACCAGTTGCTCGTCGAGATGGACGGATTCGACGCCAATACCGGCGTCATCCTCATCGCCGGTACCAACCGGCCCGACATCCTCGATCCGGCACTGCTCCGTCCGGGCCGGTTCGACCGCCAGATCGTCGTCGACCGGCCCGATCTCAAGGGGCGGGAGGCGATCCTGGAGGTCCATGCCAAAGGCAAGCCGCTGTCGGACGACATTGAGCTGTCCACCCTCGCGCGGCAGACTCCAGGCTTCACCGGGGCCGATCTGGCCAATCTGATCAATGAGGCCGCTCTCCTCGCTGCCCGTTTCGGCAAGAGCGAGATCGGCCAGGACGAACTCGAGGAGGCCGTCGATCGCACCATCGCCGGGCCCGAGCGGCGCAGCATGGTGATGACCGACGAGGACAAGAAGGTCACGGCCTACCACGAGGGTGGCCATGCTCTCGTCGGGTTTGCCCTGCCGAATGCCGATCCGGTCCACAAGGCCACGATCATTCCTCGAGGCCGGTCACTGGGGCACACCCTTTCGCTGCCCACCGAGGATCGGGTGCACATCCGCCGCAGCGAGATGGTCGACCGTCTGGCGATGATGCTCGGCGGCCGCACGGCCGAGGAACTGATCTTCGTCGACCCGACCACCGGCGCAGCCGACGACATCAGCAAGGCGACCGATCTCGCCCGTCGCATGGTGATGGAGTGGGGGATGAGCGACCGGCTCGGACCTATGAAGTACGGCCAGCCCGAAGGACAGGTGTTCCTGGGCCGTGACTATAAGAGTCATCAGGACTACAGCGACGACGTCGCCTCGATCATCGACGAGGAGATTCGCAAGCTCATCACCCGGGCTCACGACGAGGCGAGGACGATCCTCACCACGCACCGGGCCGCCCTGGATCGCCTGGCAGAGGCACTCATCGAGCGGGAGACCCTCGACGAGGAAGAGATCAAGGAGGTGCTCCACGATGTTCACAAGTGGGAGCATCTGGGCGACGGCTCGATGCGCATCCAGCCGCCCAACGGCCAGTTGGCGGCCGACGGTATCGCCGCGATGAACACCCCGAGCGACGACGAACGAGCGTAGGTGGACGCCCCGGACACGTTTGCACCTTCGGTCTGGAAGGTCGGTGGCCGCACGCTGACCAACGAGGATCACACGCTGGTGATGGGGATCCTCAACGTCACCCCGGATTCGTTCTCGGACGGCGGTCTCTGGGTCGAAACCCGTTCCGCCATCGAGCACGGGTTGGCGATGGCTGCAGCCGGGGCCGACGTCATCGACGTTGGCGGGGAATCCACCCGGCCCGGGTCCGACCCGGTACCCGCCGCCGATGAGATCGAGCGGGTGGCGCCGGTAGTCGCCGCACTCGCCGGTGATGGGATCACCGTGTCGATCGACACCTCGAAGGCGGAGGTGGCCGCCGCTGCGCTTGAGGCGGGTGCCTCCATCATCAATGATGTGACGGCCCTGGGCAGTCCGGAGATGCTGCCGCTCGTCGCCGGTGCCGACTGTGGCCTGGTGCTCATGCACATGCAGGGGACCCCGCGAACGATGCAGGCGGCCCCCCACTACGACGACGTGACCGCAGAAGTTTCCGCATTCCTCGTGGAGCGTGCCGGGATGGCCGAGAACGCCGGGGTGAGCCGTGATCGCATCTGCATCGACCCCGGCATCGGGTTTGGGAAGCTGCTCGAGCACAACCTCACGCTGCTGGCCGACCTCCGGGAACTGTCCGGGACGGGCTATCCGGTGCTGGTCGGCGCTTCTCGCAAATCGTTCCTGACAGGCCTCTTGGGCGATCTCCCGGCTGCAGATCGGGATGTTCCCAGCACCGCCGCTCAAGTGATGGCCATCGCCGGGGGAGCGATGGCGATTCGAGTGCACGAAGTGGTCACCGGACTACACACAGCGCGCGTTGCCGACGCTATCGTGAGAGCGGCAGAGAGGTAAGGAACACCCATGATGACGGGCCTGGAGCCACGAGGCTTCACCTGGGTGATTTCCGGCCGCCTAGCGGTGTCAGAGAGAATCGGGGGCTACGGATTCCAGCACCGGCGGGTGAGGCGCGAAGAGGAGATCGCTTGGCTTGCCGGCCGTGGCGTCACGGCCGTATTGTCGCTGCTCGACGGGAATCAGAACATCGGTGCGTACAGCGTCGCCGACCTGTCGGCCCACCATGAACCGCTCACCGATACCGAGCCTGAGACGGTGCTCCGCATCCTCGGGATCATGCACGACATCCTTGCCGACCCCACAGCAGTGCTCCTCGTACATCGGGATACGATCGACGACCCGGTTTCCGGCATCCTTGCTGCGTATCTGGTCTTCGCCGATCTCGTCGAGGATCCGATCGTTGCCACCGCCGCGATCCAGGAGATCCTCCGCCGCCCGCTGGGTCCTGAGGCCCGCGGGATGATCCCGCAGACCGCCGGAGCCTGAGCCGGTCGTGACCACCAGTGCCATCGGCCTGGGATCCAATCTGGGGGAGCGGATCTCCCATCTCTCAGATGCCGTCGGAGCACTCGGTGATCTCGGCCATCTGATGGCGGTGTCATCTCTTTTCGAGACGGCCGCTGTCGGTGGTCCACCTCAGGGGGACTACCTCAACGCCGTTGTCGTCGTGACCACCGGCCGTTCCGCCCGAGGCTTGCTCGATCAGTTGCTCGAGGTCGAACGACGGGCCGGGCGAGTACGTCAGGAGCGATGGGGCCCGCGCACTCTCGATCTCGATCTCCTGATCCACGGGGGCGAATCCCACAACGAACCCGGCCTCACCGTTCCCCACCCGCACCTGGGGGAGCGTCGGTTCGTGCTCGAACCACTGGCGGAGGTGTGGCCGGAGCCGGCACTGCCGGATGGGCGGGATCTGGCGGTCCTGCTGGGGCGGGTGGGGGATCAGGAGGTGCGCAGGGTCGCTGGGCGCGGGTGGTGGAAAGCAGTCGGTAGGGAATAGGTTGCGGGTGGGGGCCGGATGCGCGTTGTCGTCGGGCTATTCCCGACCGCCGACTGCCTGCCGTCCCCGGTTCCGGATCTCGCGCTCGCCCGCTAGCTTTTGGCAAGCACCGGTACCCAACGCGGACTGGAGGCAATCATCGTGCGCATCCTTTTGGTCGGGCCCGGACGAGCCGGGTGGTCGCTGGCGCGCCGGTTCCGAGATACCGGTCACCAAGTGTGTGGAGTCGTCGCTCGACGATTCGCTGAAGCCGAACGGGCGGGACTCGACCTCGATGCTCCCGCCGTCACCTGGGACGGGGCGCTTCCTCCGGCCGATCTGATGGTCGTCGCGGTTCGAGACGATGCCATCGCGGAGGCGGCCGCTCATCTTGCGTCGCGTGCGGAGGACGTACACGCCGCGGTCCACCTCTCCGGACTGCAGCCGTCCGCAGCGCTCGCAGCACTGTCAGCCACGATGCCGGTCGGCTCGTTCCATCCCCTGCAGACTCTCCCGAATCCGGATGCCGGAGCCGAACGATTGGCGGGGGCCTGGGTGGCGGTCAGCACCGACGACAACCTGTTCGCCGATCGGCTGTTCGGGATGGCCCGATCGCTCGGGATGCATCCCTTCGAGCTCGACGACGACTCCAAGGCCATCTATCACGCGGCGGCCGCCGCGGCATCCAACTACCCGCTGGCCGCGCTGGCCATGGCGGAGCGACTGTTTGCCGCTGCCGGAGTCCCCTTCGAGGCGGCGGAACCGCTCGTCAGGGCGGCCGTCGACAACAGCTTCGCGCTCGGCCCCGGCGCCGCATTGACGGGCCCGGTGGCCCGCGGCGATGCGGGGACCGTGCGCGCCCAGATGGAGGCCGTCGCGGATTGGGACCCGGCCCTCGCCGAGGACTTCCGGGCGATGGCGCGTGCGGCCGGGCGCGTCGCGGGGACTCTGGATGATGTCGAGGAGGCCCTCTCGTGATTGCCGTTGGCACCTTTGCTTCGGCCCGGGCGTCCAGATCAGGTGTCACTGCTCTCGTCCCCACCATGGGATTCCTCCACGAAGGCCACCTGTCCCTGATCGCCACCGCTGCTGCCGAGGCCGATACCACCCTCGTCAGCCTGTTTGTCAACCCGCTGCAGTTCGATGAGGCGGCCGATCTCGACCGGTATCCGACCGACCATGAACGCGATGTCCGGCTTGCTGCCGAAGCCGGAGCCGATGTCCTGTTCGTGCCCGCCCCCGGGGAAATGTATCCGGAGAATCCGGTGATCCGGGTGGGTGTCGGGCCTCTGGCGGACGAGCTCGAGGGAGTTCACCGACAGGGGCACTTCGAAGGGGTGGCGACTGTTGTTGCCAAGCTGTTTGCCGGGCTCCAGCCCGATCGGGCCCATTTCGGACGCAAGGACGCCCAGCAACTCGCCATCGTGAGTCGGCTGGCGGCCGATCTGTCGTTTCCGATCGAGGTCGTGGGCGGTTCGACGGTTCGCGAGGAGGACGGGCTGGCTCTGTCGAGCCGGAACGTGTTCCTCACCGCCGATGCCCGACAGTCCGCGCTGAGCCTGTCTCGGGGTCTGCTGGCGGCCGCCGCGGCGTGCGACGGCGGCGAGCGGTCGGGAACCGTCCTCGAGGGGATCGTGGCCGCCGAACTGGAACGCACGACAGGGGTCGAGATCGAGTATGCCGCCTTGGCCGATGCGGCCACCGCTTCCCGGATCCACCGGGTCGATCGTCCGGCGTTCCTGGCGGTGGCCGCCCGCGCCGGTGCCGTCCGGCTGATCGACAACGTCTGGCTTGGACCGGATGGCGTGATCGACTGCGGCCACTGGTTGGATCGTCCCTCGGTTCTGTACGAGGAGCGCGCCTGATGCCGCTTCGACCTCCGAATCTGTCCGGTTCCCAGTACCCAATTCCCAGCTGCTGCGACTGAGCGCAGCGAAGGAGTATCAATGCTGATCGCCATCGACGTCGGCAATACCCAGACCGTCATGGGCCTTTTCGACGAAACCGTCCTCGTCGATCAATGGCGGTTGTCCACGGTGAGGGAGCGGACCGCCGACGAATACGGGCTGTTTCTCGCCGGACTCCTTCGCCAGGACGGATACCGGCTGGAGGAGGTCTACGGGGTGGCGCTGTCGAGCGTGGTACCGACGGCCAAGGAGGCCATGACCGCTGTCGCCAATGAACTGGTGGACGGGCCGGTCGTGGTGGTCGGACCCGGAGTCCGTACCGGGATGGCGATCAGCATCGACAATCCTCGCGAGGTCGGTGCCGATCGGGTGGTCAACTCCGTCGCCGCGGTGCACAAGTACGGCACTCCCATCATCACCGTCGACTTCGGCACCTCGACCAACTTCGACGTCGTTGATCTGTCGGGGGCCTACATCGGTGGGTCGATTGCGCCGGGGCTCGAAGTCTCGGAGGACGCCCTGATCGCTGCCACCGCAGCTCTGCGACGGGTCGAGACCAAAGTGCCTCGTTCGCCGATCGGCCGCAACACGGTGGAGGCGATGCAAAGCGGCCTGCTGTACGGCCATGCCGGCCTGGTCGACGGCATCGTGGATCGGATCCGAGCGGAGATGGAGGACGAGCCCAGCATCGTGGCAACCGGTGGGCTTGCTTCTACGATCGTCCCCCACTGTCGTACCGTTGATGTCGTCGACACCTGGCTGACGCTGGACGGTTTGCGGATCATCTACGAAATGAACGTCGAGGAATGAGCATGGAACCCGAGGAAGGATCGATCGAGGCCCAGGACGATCGCGTCCCGTTGGCGCAGCACCACCTCACTGCGGCGCGCCTGGAGAAGGCTCGGGAAGTGCGAGCTGCTGCCGGCGATCGCGACCCTTATCCCCATCGGTTCGAACGGACGGCGAACACCGCCGAACTCCACGACACCCACGCAGACCTTCCCGCCGGCGAGGAGACCGGGATCGACGTCGCGGTCGCCGGGCGGCTGATGAACACCCGTCACATGGGGAAGCTGGCGTTCGGGGTCCTCAAGGATTGGTCGGGTGCCGTCCAACTCTTCGTGGACAAGCGGCGGCTCGAGGATCGCTTCGAGGAGTTTCTCGCTCTCGACGGTGGCGATTGGATCGGGGTGAGCGGCGAGGTCATGCGGACTCGCAAGGGTGAGCTGAGTGTCCGCGTGACCGACTTCGCCGTGCTCGCCAAGGGTTTCCGACCGTTGCCCGACAAATGGCACGGTCTGCAGGACATAGAGACCCGCAACCGGCGGCGGTACGTCGACCTCATCGTGAACGATGATGCCCGCCGGATTCTGACCACCCGCAGTGCGACCGTCGGTGCCCTGCGCGATGCCATGGAGCGCCGGGATTTCATCGAGGTGGAAACACCGGTACTGCAGGTCGTCGCCGGCGGGGGACTGGCCAAGCCGTTCGTCACGCACCACAACGTGCTGGACCTCGACATGTATCTCCGGATTGCGACCGAACTCCACCTCAAGCGGCTGGTGGTCGGTGGGGCCGAACGCGTTTTCGAGATCGGCCGCATCTTCCGCAACGAGGGGATCTCTCCCCGCCACAACCCCGAGTTCACGATGCTCGAGGCGTATTGGGCGTTCGCCGACTACCGCGACGTCATGGAGTTGGTCGAAGAGGTTGTGGCCGAAGTGGCACGGGAGGTCACCGGATCGACGCAGCTCGAGATCGGCGGCCGGGCATTGTCACTGGAGCCGCCGTGGCCCCGGGTGCCGATGATCGACGCAACGAGTGAGGCGACCGGCATCGAGTGGGATATCGGAATGGATCTCGCCGCCGCTCGCAGCAGTGCGGTGGATGCCGGCATCGAGCCCGATGCGTCGTGGGGCGTCGGCAAGATCATCACCGAAGCGTTCGAAGCCCACGTCGAGCCGAACCTGTGGGGCCCGCTGTTCATCGTGGACTACCCCACCGAGGTATCCCCGTTGGCAAGGCCGCACGCCGACGACCCGCGCCTGGTCGAACGCTTCGAGGCCTTTGCCGCCGGTGGTGAACTCGGCAATGCGTACTCCGAGCTCAACGATCCACTGGAGCAGCGGCGCCGATTCGAGGAGCAGGCCGCAGCAAAAGCCCGTGGTGATGAAGAGGCGCACCCCATCGACGAGGACTACCTGCTCGCCCTCGAGTACGGCATGCCCCCGACGGGTGGGCTCGGGATCGGGGTGGACCGCCTGGTGATGCTGATCGCCGGTCTCGAGACGATCCGCGACGCGATCCTGTTCCCGGCGATGAGGCCGGAGGGGTAGCGGCTCGCTCCGCCGGCTCCAATCAGCCCCTTGCTGCTCGGACTCGATCCATCAGATAGTCGCCGAGGCTGGTGAGCACCTTGGTCACCTCGCCGTCGGGGAGCTCGGCCACCGCGTTGTGAGCAGACAACAGCCGCGCTTCGACTTCGTCGAGGGCGGTCTCCACGTGGCCTCCGCTGCGGACCAACTCGATCACTCGTTCGACGGTCTCGGGCCGGTACGGCTTGCCGCCGGAGAGGAGTGCCTGCACTTCATTGCCGTCGGAACCATCCATTGCGAGCAGCACCGGGAGAGTGAACGTGCCCTCGCCAATGTCCGATCCGGCCGGTTTCCCGAGGAATTCCTCGGTGGCGATCAGGTCGAGAACATCGTCGGTCAACTGGAAAACCATCCCGATGTCGCGGCCCCAGCGGGTGGCGGCATCGATCGTCTCCTGATCGGCTCCTCCGGCGATCGCCCCGAGCCGGGCCGAAGTCCGGATCAGTGATGCCGTTTTCAGTTCGACGACGCGGAAGTAGCCGTCGAGTCCCTGGTCGACCCGATCGGAGAGCTGCAACTCGAGGATTTGTCCCTCGCAGAGCGCGGCATAGGTACGGGCCAGCAGGGTGACGGCCTCTGTTCCCAGTGGGGCGGCGATCTCCGAGGCCCGTGCCAGGAGGAAGTCGCCGGCGAGGATGGCAACGGTGTTGGTCCAATTGGCATTGACCGAGGTGGCGCCGCGCCGACTGTCGGCCTCATCGATGACATCGTCGTGATAGAGGCTGCCGAGATGGATGAGTTCGACTGCGACACCGGCCTCGACCGGATCGCCGCCCGAGTGCGGTCCCAGCTCGGCGGCCACCTGGGCGAGCAGCGGGCGGTACCGCTTGCCGCCGGCCCCCAGCAGATGTTGAGCGATCTTCGTGAGGAACGTGTCGTCGGAGCGGGTGACCTCAAAGAGACGTGATTCCACGCGGTCGAGCCGGTCCCAGACACGGTCGATGGGGACCAAATCACGGATGACGGGACGTTCCACGGGGGCTCCAGGAGCCGGGGGTGTCCGATGGTAGCCCTTGGATTGTCGCACTCCAGTCGGGAGCCTTGGCACTCACTCCTGAAGCCCCTCGAACACATGCCGACAGGAGGGGAACACAGGCAGCGGCTGGGGCGTTGTTGACCCCTGGACGGCCGGAGTGGGGTTGAATTGGGCCCTCGCTATAGTGCGCGAGGCGCCTCCGCAAGGAAGCGCCACTCCCATATCAGGAGACGAGAAGTGTTTGAGAGGTTCACGGACCGGGCACGCCGTGTTGTCGTGTTGGCGCAGGAGGAAGCGCGCCTCCTGAACCACAATTACATCGGGACCGAGCACATTCTCCTCGGTCTGATTCACGAGGGTGAAGGAGTCGCCGCGCGGGCACTCGAGAGCATGGGCATCAACCTCGAGTCCGTGCGTTCCCAGGTCGTCGAGATCATCGGCCAGGGCGCCCAGGCACCCAGCGGCCACATCCCCTTCACCCCGCGTGCCAAGAAGGTCCTCGAGTTGTCGCTGCGTGAGGCACTGCAGCTCGGACACAATTACATCGGGACCGAGCACATCCTTCTCGGTCTGATCCGTGAGGGTGAGGGCGTCGCCGCCCAGGTTCTCCAGAAGCTCGGCGCTGAGCTCCACAAGGTCCGCCAGACCGTCATCCAGCTGCTCTCCGGCAGCCAGAGTGAAGAGCCATCTTCCGCGCAGGCTGAGCGTTCCGGCAGTGGCAGTCGCGGTGGCCGCGGGGAGTCCGCGTCCGGTTCCACGGTGCTCGACCAGTTCGGGCGCAACGTGACCCAGTACGCCAGGGAGAGCAAGCTTGATCCGGTCATCGGCCGTCATCGTGAGATCGAGCGGGTCATGCAGATCCTGTCGCGGCGCACGAAGAACAACCCGGTGCTCATCGGCGAACCAGGCGTCGGCAAGACCGCCATCGTCGAGGGTCTGTCCCAGCAGATCGTCGCCGGGGATGTTCCGGACACGCTGCAGGGCAAACATCTCTACACGCTTGACCTCGGTGCCCTGGTTGCCGGCTCCCGCTATCGCGGCGACTTCGAAGAGCGCCTCAAGAAGGTCCTGAAGGAGATCAAGACCAGGGGCGACATCATCCTGTTCATCGACGAGATCCACACTCTCGTCGGAGCCGGCGCCGCCGAAGGAGCCATCGACGCCGCCAGCATCCTCAAGCCGATGCTTGCCCGAGGCGAGCTGCAAACGATCGGCGCCACAACCCTCGAGGAGTACCGCAAGTACCTCGAGAAGGACTCGGCGCTGGAGCGGCGCTTCCAACCGATTCAGGTCGACGAGCCGACGGTGACCGAGACGATTCAGATTCTCACCGGTATCCGCGAGAAGTATGAGGCGCACCACCGCGCCACGTATACGGATTCAGCGCTCGTGTCGGCTGCCAATCTCGCCGACCGATACATCTCCGATCGGCACCTGCCGGACAAGGCCATCGACTTGCTCGACGAGGCCGGGAGCCGGATGCGGATCAAGCGCAAACCGCTGTCGCCCGAACTGGAAGATCTCGAGCAGCGACTGTCCGAGGTCCGATCCCAGAAGGACGAGGCTGTTCAGGCGCAGCAGTTCGAACGTGCCGCGCAGCTGCGTGATCAGGAGCGCAGCCTGGTCTCCGAGCGGGCCCAGCAGGAGTCCGACCTGGGTGAAGGCGCGGAGTCGGTGACGTCGATCATCGACGACGAGCAAATTGCCGAGGTGCTGGCGCAGTGGACCGGAATCCCGGTGCAGAGCCTCACGGAGGAGGAGACCTCGAAGCTCCTGCGCATGGAGGACGAACTTCACAAGCGCATCGTCGGCCAGCACGAGGCCATCGAGGCCGTCAGCCGCGCCATCCGGCGGACCCGGGCCGGGCTCAAGGATCCGAAACGCCCTGCGGGCTCATTCATCTTCCTCGGGCCGTCCGGTGTCGGCAAGACCGAGACCGCCAAGGCACTCGCGGAGTTTCTGTTCGGTGATGAGAGTGCGCTGATCCAGCTCGACATGTCGGAGTACATGGAGAAGCACACGGTCAGCCGGCTGGTCGGTTCGCCTCCGGGCTACGTGGGATACGACGAAGGTGGGCAGCTCACCGAGGCCGTGCGGCGCAAGCCGTTCTCGGTGGTGCTGTTCGACGAGATCGAGAAGGCCCACCCGGACGTGTTCAATACTCTGTTGCAGATCCTGGAAGACGGGCGTCTGACCGACTCCCAGGGCCGCGCCGTGGACTTCAAGAACACGGTCATCATCATGACCTCGAACCTGGGAACCGCCGAGCTGAAGCGGAAGTCGATCGGCTTCGTCGCCGACAGCGAGGAAGTGTCCTACGAGCAGATCAAGGCGAAGGTCACCGAGGCACTGAAGCAGCAGTTCCGGCCCGAGTTTCTCAACCGCATCGACGAGATCATCGTGTTCCACGAGCTCACGATGGACGAGGTCAAGTCCATCGTGGACCTGATGCTGGATCGGGTGCGCGAGCAGCTGAAGAGCCAGGCGCTCGATCTGGTGCTCACCGACGACGCCAAGCAGTTGCTGGCGACGAAGGGGTACGACCCGCAGCTTGGTGCCCGGCCGCTGCGCCGTGCGATCCAGCGGATGCTCGAGGATCAGCTCTCCGAGAAGGTTCTCTTCGGCGAGTTCACCGCCGGATCGACGGTGTTCGTCGATCTCGACGAAGAGGATCCGGAAGGGCTGGCGTTCGAGGCGATCGAAACGCCGGACCAGCCCTCGGTGGAACTGGCGGAGAGCTAGCTAGCTCGAGTGGCTTTCCGGCCTTCGGCCGGAGCCAAGAGCGACGTGCGACGAGCCTCAGAAGATGCCACGCTGCAGCGTGCTCGTTGCTCGTAGCCCGTTGCTCGTTGCCTACTCCTCTCAAAGAGTCGAAGGGCCCGGGCGGTGAACCCGATCTCGTCCTAGACTCGCCGAGTGGCCGCAACACGCGCTGGTGCAAGCGGCCATATAAGGACTCTATGACAGGAGCCATTCATCCATGATGAAGAGATATAGGGCGCTGCTCGCGCTCTTGCTCGCGTTCGGTCTCCTCGTAGCGGCATGCGGTGACGATGACGACGCCGATACCACTACGACGGCCGCACCTGCGACGACGGCTGCCCCGGCAACCACCGCCGCACCTGCGACGACGGCAGCACCTGCGACAACGGCCGCTCCGGCCGAGCCGGTGGACGTCGGCCTGGTGTACGACATCGGCGGCCGTGGCGACCAGTCGTTCAACGATTCGGCGGCTGCCGGCCTGGACCGGGCGACGGCCGACTTCGGAATCAACCCGACGGAATTGGAACCGGCGGCCGGTGGTGAGAACCGTGCTGAGCTGCTGAACCTGGTGGCCGAAGAGGTCGATCTGGCGATCGGCGTCGGTTTCCTGTTCGCAGACGCCATTGCCGATGCAGCTGCGAACTTCCCGGATGTGAACTTCGGGATCGTCGACTCCGTCGTCGATCTGCCCAACGTTCGCGGCATGGTGTTCGCGGAGCACGAGGGTTCGTTCCTCGTCGGTGCGGCAGCAGCACTCAAGTCCACGACCGGCAAGATCGGCTTCATTGGTGGTGTCGAGATCGACCTCATCAAGAAGTTCGAGGCCGGGTTCGTCGCCGGTGCACAGTTCGTGAATCCGGACATTCGCATCGATATCAAGTACATCTCGCAGCCTCCGGACTTCTCCGGCTTCGGTGACCCGGCCAAGGGCCAGGAAATCGCAACCGGTATGTACCAGGCCGGCGCCGACGTGGTCTACCACGCGGCCGGCGGTTCCGGTACGGGCCTGTTCGCTGCAGCGCATGCTGAGTCTGAGGCTCAGGGCACGCATCTGTGGGCGATCGGGGTCGACTCCGATCAGTACCTGACGGCACCTCCGGAGCAGCAGGAGCACATCCTGACGTCGATGCTGAAGCGTGTCGACGTGGCCGTCTACAGCACGATCGAGGACATGGTCGAGGGACGCTGGACCCCCGGCGTCACCGTCTACGGCCTTGACGTCGACGGCGTCGGCTACTCCACCACCGGTGGGTTCGTCGACGACATCGCCGATCAGCTCGAAGACATCAAGCGCCAGGTCGTGGCCGGTGCCATCCAGGTGCCGACGGTTCCTGGTGAGGCAACCGGCTTCGTGGATCCGGGCCAACCCGTTGGCCTCGTCTACGACATCGGCGGCCGTGGCGACCAGTCGTTCAACGACTCCGCCGCTGCCGGCCTGGACCGCGCCATCGAGGACTTCGCCATTGACGCCACGGAACTCGAGCCGGCGGCCGGTGGTGAGAACCGTGCTGAGCTGCTGAACCTGGTGGCCGAAGAGGTCGATCTGGCGATCGGCGTCGGTTTCCTGTTCGCAGACGCCATTGCCGATGCAGCTGCGAACTTCCCGGATGTGAACTTCGGGATCGTCGACTCCGTCGTCGATCTGCCCAACGTTCGCGGCATGGTGTTCGCGGAGCACGAGGGTTCGTTCCTCGTCGGTGCGGCAGCAGCACTCAAGTCCACGACCGGCAAGATCGGCTTCATTGGTGGTGTCGAGATCGACCTCATCAAGAAGTTCGAGGCCGGGTTCGTCGCCGGTGCACAGTTCGTGAATCCGGACATTCGCATCGATATCAAGTACATCTCGCAGCCTCCGGACTTCTCCGGCTTCGGTGACCCGGCCAAGGGCCAGGAAATCGCTACCGGGCAGTTCCAGGGCGGCGCAGACGTCATCTACCACGCGGCCGGCGGTTCGGGCACGGGCCTGTTCGCCGCTGCGGTGACCGAGTCTGCTGCTCAGGGCACGCATCTGTGGGCGATCGGCGTTGACTCCGATCAGTACCTCACTGCTGCCGCCGATCAGCAGCCGCACATCCTGACGTCGATGCTGAAGCGTGTCGACGTGGCCGTCTACCGCACCATCCAGGACCAGGTCCTGGGCCGGTTCACTCCGGGCGTGGTGGAGTACGGCCTTGCTGTCGACGGCGTCGGCTATTCCATCTCCGGTGGGTTCGTCGACGACATCGCGGAGCAATTGGACGGGATCAAGCTGGCCATCGTGACCGGCGAGATCGTCGTTCCCACGGCCCCGTAATCGACGTATCAGCCATTTGGCAGGACACGGGCCCGGGGCGCTAGCCTCGGGCCCGTCCCTTTCACGGAGGCGGTTCGCTCGGAATGACATCCCCGGCTGCGGTTGAACTGAAGGACATCACCAAACGTTTCCCCGGTGTACTGGCAAATGACCGCATCCGGCTCCGGGTCGAATCCGGTGAGATCCACGCGGTTGTGGGTGAGAACGGTGCCGGCAAATCCACCCTGATGAAGATCCTCTACGGGATGCAGCGCCCCGACGAGGGGCAGATCCTGGTCAGGGGTGAGGAGGTGCATTTCGCCTCGCCGAAGGATGCGATCGACGTCGAGATCGGCATGGTGCATCAGCACTTCATGCTCGCCGAACAGCTCACGGTCCTCGAGAACATGGTGTTGGGCAGCTCCCCGCGGCGGGGAACCCGGATCCTCTCAATACTCGGCGCCCTGCTCCCAGGCATTGCCTTCTTTGCGGCGATGCTCCGCGTCAGCTTCGCCTCCGGTGGGAGTGAGGACGGGGGCGGTGGCTTCAGTGGCGGCCTCGGGCCGATCCTACTGATCGCCTTGGGCGTGGCGGCTCTCCTGACCTCGATACGGGGTGCCTGGCGGGCCGGCAAGCCACAGATCAACTTCGCCTCGGCGGGCGAGTCGATCGAAAGGCTCTCCGGAACACACGGCGTCCCGCTCGACCCAAGCCGGCTGATCGAGGACCTCTCGGTCGGCGAGAAACAGCGGGTCGAGATCATGAAGGTGCTGTACCGCGGCGCCCGGATCCTGATTCTCGACGAGCCCACCGCGGTGCTGGTTCCCCAGGAGGTGGAACAGCTCTTCGCCGACCTGCGGGCCCTCAGGGACGATGGGGTCACGATCATCTTCATCTCACACAAGCTCGATGAAGTGCTCGCGATCGCCGACGCCATCACTGTGGTCCGCGCCGGGCGCACGGTCGCCCAGGTGAAGCCGGAGGATGTCACCGCTCACGACCTCGCCGAGCTCATGGTGGGCAGCGAGCTGCCGACGCCAGAAGTCTCCGGATCGACGGTGACCGATCAGGTCCAGATCGAGGTGGCCAACCTCGGGGCTCGGGGCGAAGGAGATCGCTGGCTGATCGACGATGTGTCGTTCACCATCCACGAAGGAGAGATCCTCGGGATCGCCGGCGTTGAGGGCAACGGCCAGCAGGAGCTCGTCAATCTTCTTCTCGGGTTGCGCAAGGCGGACACCGGCCACATCCTCGTCGAGGGCGAGGACATCACCAATTGGCCGACGCGGAAGCGGCGGGAGTCCGGGATCGCGTTCATTCCGGCGGACCGGCACGGCCATGGACTGCTGCTGCCCTCCCCACTGTGGGAGAACGCCATGCTCGGCTACCAGACGGTCAAGCCGTTCACAGCGGGACCGATGATCAACCGACCCGGGGCCCGGGAGCGGACCGAGCAGATTGTGGAGCAATACGACGTCCGTACGCCCGGGATCGACACCACGGCCGAGGCGCTATCGGGGGGTAACCAGCAGAAATTCATCGTCGGCAGGGAGATGACGTCCAAACCGACGCTGCTGCTGGCGTCGCATCCCACTCGAGGGATCGACGTCGGCGCCCAGGCGGCGGTGTGGGAGCAACTCCGCGAAGCTCGGGCTGCCGGGCTGGCCGTGCTGCTGATCTCGGCCGACCTCGAAGAGTTGATCGGCCTTTCGGACAGTCTGAAGGTGATCCTGCGAGGCCGGCTGGTTGCCAGCCTGGATCCGAAGACCGTCACCGCCCCTGAGCTGGGCGCCTATATGACGGGTGCTCAGGTAGAGGAGGAGGTGGCATGAGACGCCGGTGGCTGCTCTCACTGCTCGCTCCGCTGGCGGCCGTCGTCTTCGCTCTGATCGTCTCGTCGTTGATGTTGTGGGCCTCAGGCCACAACCCCTTCGAGGCGTACGGCGAGATGATCCGCCACGGCTTCTTCTCGGCGAAGGATGGGTTCCGGATGGATTCGTGGATCTCCACGTTCAACCGGGCCGTCCCGCTCTACTTCTCGGCGGTCGCCGTTGCGATCGGCTTCAAGATGGGCCTGTTCAATATCGGTGTCGAGGGTCAGTACCGCATCGCCGTCGTCATCGCGGCTTCGGTCGGTGCCGCAATCACGTTGCCTCCGATCCTGCACATCCCGGTGATCGTTTTGACCGCCATGGCCGTTGGCGCCTTCTGGGCTGCCGTTCCGGCGATCCTGAAGGTGACCCGGGGGGTCCACGAAGTCATCTCCACGATCATGATGAACTTCATCGCGACGGGGATGGCCGCATATCTTCTAGCGACGTATCTGCGTCGGGAGAACCTGCCCGGTGAGCTCGACATCGAGACGCCCGAGATCGCCGCGTCGGGCCAGGTCCCGTCGCTGAACTCGTGGATCAGCTGGGTCGACGACCGGCTCGGATTCGTCGATCTCGACCCGGGACGCCAGGAGCTCCACGGGTTCCTCCTGGCGGCAATCCTCGTCGGCATCATCTACCACGTCGTGGTGCAGCGGACCCGCTTCGGGTTCGAACTGCGAGCCTCGGGCATCAACGCCGGGGCAGCTCGTGCCAGCGGCGTCGATCCAAAGGGAATGGTCGTCAAGGCCATGCTGCTCAGCGGTGCCGTTGCCGGGCTCGTCGGCATGTCTCTCCTGCTGGGGTTCTTCCACCAGTACACGATCGACTTCCCGACCTTCCTCGGATTTGACGGCATCGCCGTGGCGCTGGTCGGGAGGAACCATCCGGTGGGTATGGCCTTAGGCGCCCTGTTATTCGGGTGGTTCAATCGATCCGCCCAGATCCTCGACCTGCGCGGTATCCCGAAGGAGATCGTCTCGATCATGCTGGGGATCGTCATCCTCTCGGTGGTTGTTGCTTACGCGGTGGTCGGCAGGATCATCCAGACCCGGGAGATCGCAGCCGCCAGCGCAGCAATGGAGACGGCAACCGCCGAGCCTGCTCGAGAAGACTCTGAGGACGAGGAGGGCAACTCATGAGCGACCGTTCGCCCGACACTCGCTTCTCATTCGGTGACGCCAGCAAGTCGCTGCTCTCGCGCTTCGGCGAACGCGCCAGCACGCCGGTGCAGCGCTACATCCTCGGCGGGATCGCCGCCCTCTTCCTGCTGTCGGTGGTGCGGGTCATCACCGGCGAGGAGGACCTGACCTCGGCCGGGACCTTCGGGGCCGCGTTGCGCCTTGCCGTTCCGATCATGCTCGCCGGCCTCGGCGGCATCTACGCCGAGCGAGTCGGGATCGTCAACATCGGTCTCGAAGGCATGCTGATTCTCGGTACCTGGTTCGGTGCCTGGGCCGGCTTCCAGTACGGGGTCTGGTGGGGTGCGCTGATCGGCCTGATCGGCGGGGCGTTCGGTGGATTGCTCCACGCAGTCGCCACGATCACCTTCAACGTCAACCACATTGTGTCCGGGGTGGCGATCAACCTGCTCGGCTTAGGTGGGATGCGGTACCTCTCTGTCATCTCCTATCCGCCGGGCTCGGGCGGTGGCGCAACACAGTCGCCTCCGGTGATCGGAGAGATCGGCAATGCCAGCATCCCTTTCCTGACCGGAGGATCGCTGTTCGGGTGGCAAACCCCGGACTTCTTCGGCTGGTTACGGGATCAAGGCTGGTTCCTAATCAGCGACCTCGGCGGGGTCCTGCGGGGGTTCCTCGGCGACTTGTCGTGGCTGATCATCATTGCGATCGCCATCGTGCCGTTGACCTGGTGGTTCCTCTGGAAGACGCCGCTCGGACTGCGGATGCGGTCGGTCGGCGAGCACCCGGTCGGCGCAGAGTCGCTCGGTGTCAACGTGTACGCGATGAAGTACATCGGGGTCATCACCTCCGGCGCCCTGGCCGGTCTCGGCGGAGCGATCCTCGTGATCGAGTTCGCCGGGATCTACCGGGAGGCACAAACCGGCGGCCGCGGGTTCATCGGATTGGCGGCGATGATCATCGGCAACTGGAAGCCGATCGGCACCTTTGCCGCGGCCCTGCTGTTCGGGTTCGCCGACGCGCTCCAGCTACGGAACGAGGCGTCCGTCCACGCCCTATTGCTGTTCGTGGCAATCGCTCTGTTCATCTTCGCCGCTCGCGCCATCGCCAAACAGGCGGGGTACATGCGGACCGCCGGGGAACAGGCCGATACGTCGTGGAGACACGCAGTGACGGCAGGGATCCTGCTGGTGATCGGTGTCGGCACCTTGGTCTGGTACCTCGTGTCGGAAACGGTGCCGAACGAGTTCGTGTTCTTCACACCGCACATCGTGACGCTGGTCGTGATGGGCGTGGCCTCCCAGCACCTGCGGATGCCTGCCGCCGACGGCCAGCCGTATCGAAAGGGCGAGGCGACCTGATTGGCCGGCGCTCAATGCGCCGGCCAATCAGCAATTCGCCCGATGGCAGCGTGCTGCTGCAGATCTCACGCGACTGATCGGTTCTTCGGGCAGGTCTGCGATGGCAACTCGCAACTCGCTGCACTTGGTCGTTGAGCGCGCCCGGCGTCGAGCAACGCGTCTCTGGCGAGTTGAGAGTCGCGAGCTACGAGTCGCGAGGAACCAGTGCCCCGTCACACAACCTTTGGCGGGTTCACGCCGTCCGGGGACGCCCCCGGTTGTGTCCTCCGCCTCGACGCATCTAATGATGCGCCTTCGTTGAGCGTCCTTGCCGGATGGCGCCCCTGACTCGGCCTGACCCTCGGCAAGGCTATGAGAGAGAGGGGCTAGCCGCCCACCTCCGGGCTCACTCTTCCGTAGAACGTGATCTCCTGAGCCGCCAGCTCCCGGAAGGGCTCCCTGCCGTTGAAGGACTGTCCCGGATAGGCGCTGGTGATTCGGATGGTGAGGCTCGAGGTGCGGAGGCTGCGGATCTGCACCCGCTGGGGCTCGCTCGTGTCGAGGAGCTCGGTCACATGGGCCTGGGGCACGTCGTCGATGACCACCTCGATGCCCCTCATGCGGGCGTTGCGCATGAAGCGCTCTTCCTCATCGAGGTTGTGGATGAACATCTCGGTGATCTGCACCGGCGGGGCGAAAAAGAACGTGATCTCGGTCCCGACACCACCCTCGGTCGCGTTCCAGGAGTTGTCGGGATCTTCGTCGTAGAGGGCCGAGCACGGGAACGACGCCAGCTCGGAGGAGCAGTCGGCCCGAATCGGTGCCAATTCGACGATGTTGAGTGTCGCCGTGGAGGTGCTCGTCGTGCTCGAAGCTGCTGCAGTGGTCTCGGTGACGTCGCCCCGAAACACGTTGAACACGAGGGCGAGAACGGCGACCGTCAGGATGACCCCGGCGAGCACCATGAGTGCACGAGCCCCGGCCGTGGTTCGCAGCATGGGCTGCGGCGCCACCGGCATTTCGGCCTGGGCAAGGCGGGCACCACAAGACTCGCAATGCCGGTTGAGTGCGGGGTTCGGCGATCCGCACGACGGACAGGGGAGAACGCCGCCGCCTCCACCACCGCCTCCTCCGCCCGGTGGCGGCTCACTGCGGATGCGGCGCGCCCGGGGGCGGTCAGCGGGTTCAGGAGTCTGTTCGGGCTCACCTTCGAGCTCGAATGGCTCGAAGAGGTCGTCGAACGCGTCAATCGGCTTGTCGTCCACCGTGTGGTTCACCTGTTCGGGGTCACGCCCGGGCCCCATGAGGGCTGCCCGGCTTCGTCCGAGTATTGTGCCATGGATCGTGGCTATCGCCGTGCAGTTCCTCGCCACCGTGCGGTCCACCGAAGGGTGGACGGTCGGCAACGTGTTCGGAGCGCTCGGTCTGCTGGCGCTGGTGGTCCTCGTGTCCTACGCCGTCATTCGTGTCAGGGCCCGTCGGTAACGTCGCCACCATGAACTACGAGTGTTCGACCTGCGGATACCGCAGCACCAAATGGATTGGGTTCTGCCCGCAGTGCCGCAGTGACGGCGCCCTGGTCGAAGTAGAGGTCCCGTCCCGCGCCCGCACCAGTCCCGCCGCCCGGGCGGTTCCCCTCGATGAGGTGAGCACCGACCCGGCAACCGGCTCACCCGTCGGGATCGACGAGGTGGATCGGGTCCTCGGGGGCGGTCTCGTTCCCGGCGCCGCGATCCTCGTCGGTGGGGAGCCGGGGGTGGGGAAGTCCACGTTGCTCCTGCAGATCGCCGGCCGGCTCGCCGATGCTGGACGGCGCACGCTGGTTGCCTCGGCCGAAGAGTCGCCCGAGCAGGTCGGGCTCCGAGCGCAGCGTTTGGGCATCACCACCGACGGTGTCTCCCTGGTCGGCGAACGCGATGTCGACGCACTCATTGCAGCGGCCGTCGACCTGCGGCCGGATCTGGTGATCGTTGATTCGGTGCAGACAGTGGGTGCCGCCGAGGTCGGTGGAGCTCCGGGCGGTGTGGCGCAGGTCCGCGAATCGGCGGCCCGCCTCATCCACTTCGCCAAGGAGTACTCGATCGCGGTCGTGCTGGTCGGGCACGTGACCAAAACCGGCGGCATCGCCGGTCCCAAGGTGCTGGAACACGCAGTCGATGTCGTTCTCTACCTCGAAGGTGACCCGGAGCGCGGCCTGCGGATGCTGCGGTGCCTGAAGAATCGTTTTGGGGCGACGCACCAGATTGGCCTCTTCGAGATGGGTGATTCGGGGCTTGCCGAGGTGGGCGACCCCAGCGGCCTGCTGGTGGCTCGCGGGTTGGGCGAAGTGGCCGGGAGTGTCGTCTTCCCGGCGGTCGATGGTCGCCGCCCCCTCCTGGTCGAGATCCAGGCGCTGGTGGCCCAGGCCACGACCCCGCAGCCACGCCGCAGCGTCAAAGGACTCGAGGCCAACCGGATTGCCCAGATCCTCGCCGTGCTGGAGCGCCATGCCGGGTTCACCTTCGCCGCCCAGGACGTCTACGTCAGTGCGGTCGGAGGGCTGCGGGTGCGCGATCCCGGGTCCGATCTGCCCGTCGCCATCGCGCTCGTGTCCTCACTGTCGCACCAGCCGCTGGGCCCGGTGGCGGCCTGGGGAGAGGTGGGGCTGACGGGCGAGGTCCGCAGCGTGGTGCACGGGGACCGGCGCCGCGCCGAAGCGAAACGCCTCGGCATCGAGACCATCATCGGGCCCACCGGCAACGGTGAGGATCGGATCCTGTCGGCGTTGCAGCGTGCCGGGTTCGGAGGAGAACCCCGTCGCGGGCCGCATTCGGTACACTCGCTGACGGATGGCCTGGCGTGATTCCTCTCTCGAGATCCTGCGATCGCTCGCCCCGGGGACGCCGCTGCGCAATGCAGTCGAGCTGATCCTTCGGCAGGGCTCCGGCGCGCTGGTCGTTCTCGGCCACGCCCCCGACATCGAGGCCATGTGCAGTGGAGGCTTTCACCTCAACGGAGCCGACTTCAGCCCAGCCCGGCTCGCCGAGCTCTCGAAGATGGACGGTGCGGTGATCACCGACGAGGCCGCGGAGGTGCTGTATCGGGCCAACGTGCATCTGCTGCCCGATCCGTCGATCCCGACATCCGAGACGGGTACCCGGCATCGGACCGGCGAGCGGGTGGCGGCACAAACCGGCCGTCCGGTGCTCGTAGTCTCTGAAGGCCGCTCCACCGTCACGGTGTACCAGGGTCATGGCAAGTACGAACTGAAGAGTTCGACGACACTGCTCGAGCAGGCCAACCAGAACCTCTTGACGCTCGAGCGTTTCCGGGGGCGCCTCACCGAGGTCGAGAACCGCCTCACCCAGCTGGAGGTCGACGACATCGTCACCTTCCGTGACGTGGTGCTGGTGATGCAGCGAGCAGCCCTTGTGCGCCGGATCGCTCAGGACCTGGAGCACTACACGGTCGAGCTCGGCGGGGAGGGCAATCTGATCCGTTTGCAGCTCTCCGATCTGATTGCAGGGGTGCCGTCGATCGCCCAGCAGGTCTACGAGGACTACTCCCGCACCTATCCGCCGGTTGATCCCCGGCCGCTGGAGCTGGTCACCGATCTCGGCAGTGCCGACCTTGGAGATCCGTCGAAGGTGGCCGCCCAACTCGACCTCGGGCCACTCGACAGTCAGGCTCGCCCTCGCGGTTATCGCATCCTGAACCGGATCCCGCGTCTGCCGGACGCAGTGAAGGATTCGCTCGTCGAGCAGTTCGGGAATCTCCAGGCGCTGCTGACCGCTACGGTCTCCGAACTCGACGACGTCGAGGGGGTCGGCCGTACTCGTGCACGGCAGCTCCGCCACTACTTCGACCGGCTGCGCGATACCAGCCGAATCAGCTGGGTCGACGAGTCGGAGTAGGTCCGGCCGGGATCCGGCGTACCACCGTTACAATGACGCCTCCCCGTCCCCAGTGAGTGGCATGGCCACGAAGAAATCAGCAACGTCTACCGCCAAGAAGCCCGCCGCCAAGAAGCCTGCGGCGAAGAAGGCTGCGCCTGCCGCCAAGGCGGCGGGTACCAAGAAGGCTGCGGCTGCGAAGAAACCGGCGGCGAAGAAGCCTGCGGCGAAGAAGGCTGCGCCTGCGGCCAAGAAGCCCGCTGCCAAGAAGGCTGCGGCGGCGAAGAAGCCTGCGGCGAAGAAGGCTGCGCCTGCGGCCAAGAAGCCTGCGGCCAGGAAGCCTGCGGCGAAGAAGCCTGCTGCGAAGAAGGAAGAAGCGGCCAAGCCTGCGGCTAAGAAGCCCTCACCGTTCGCCGTCGGTGACAAGGTCGTGTATCCGCATCACGGTGCGGCGGTCATCACCAAGAAGGAGCGCCGCGAGTTCCAGAGCAAGCGGACCGACTTCTTCGTCCTCGAGGTCGCGACCGACCAATTGGTGCTCCGGGTTCCCGTCGACAATGCCGCCGAACTCGGTGTGCGCTCGGTCATCTCCAAGACGGCCGCCCGCAAGGTATTTGCGACCTTCAAACAGGATCCCGAGGAGGCCGGCTCGAACTGGAGCCGCTGGTACAAGCTGCTGACCGAGAAGATCAACAGCGGCGACATCTTCCAGGTCGCCGAAGTCGTCCGCGATCTGACCTATGCCCAGCAGACCAAGGGGATCTCGCCGGCGCTGAAGCGGATGCTGTCCAAGGCTCGCCTCATTCTGGCCAGTGAGCTCAGGTTTGCTCTCGATCTGTCCGAAGAGGACGCAATGAAGCGTCTCGACCGCGCGCTACCCAAGGTGGAGGTACCCGAGGGTGCGTGACCGGGGTTGCCCGGCATGATCATCGAAGCAGTTCGACTCGTCGTCACACTGGCGACTACCGCCACCGGATTTCTGATCGGGAGGGCGATTCCCGATTGGTATCAGGACGCCGCCGTTGATCCCGATATCGCCATCGTGACCGGGGCGGTCATCGGTTCCGGTGTCGGCTATGTAGCAGGTGGCCTGATCGGGCGGGCGATCCGCCGTGGACTCGATCGAGCTCCCGAGCTCGTGGCACGGGCCAGTGGACCGGAGCTCTTCGCCGGCGCCTTCGGGCTCCTCCTCGGAGTCCTCATCGGTGTCGTGGTCGGCCTCCCGATGATCGTGTTCCTGCCCACCGTCCTCGGATGGTCTGCGGCCAGTCTGGTGGTGCTCATCCTTGCCTCGTTCGGGAGTCGCGTTTTTTCGGCGCGGAGTGATGATCTGCTCAATGCGGCGGGACTTCGGGCAAACCGGCTTCGCGCCGGCGGATCCGCCGGCGGTGATGCTTACGTCATCGACAGCTCGGCCGCAATCGACGGGCGGGTGGTTGAGATGGTTCGGTCCGGGTTGGTCGGCGGCAACCTGCTGGTGCCCCAGTTCGTGGTCGACGAGCTCCAGGGGATTGCCGACATGGGAGCGGTGAATCACCGCCGCCGGGGCCGGCGCGGTCTCGAGATGCTCGATGTGCTGCGCGATGTGCCCGACGCCAATCTCCGGGTCGTCGACGACCAGGTGCCCGAGCATGCCGATGTCGATGCCAAGCTCCTCGAGCTGTGCCAGCGGCTTGGAGCAACTCTGGTGTCGACCGACCACAACCTGGTGAAGGCTGCGTCGATCAGGGGCCTCTCGACCCGGAACCCGCACTCCATCGCCGAAGCGCTGCGCCCCCAACTCGGCGCCGGCGATCGGATGGTGCTGACGATCGAGCGGGTTGGCACCGAGCCCGGCCAGGGTGTCGGGTTCCTCGACGACGGGACCATGGTGGTCATCGACGGCGGGGCCGATCGGGTCGGCGAGAACGTGGAGATCGAGGTGGCCAACATGCTGCGGACCTCGGTCGGCCGGCTCCTGTTCGCCAGGCCGGTGTCGTGACCGCCTACGGCGTTGTCGTCGCCGCCGGCCGCGGGGAGCGGTTTGGCGGCGCCAAGCATGACGCCCAATTGGGCGGAATCCCGCTGTGGCAGCGAGCGCGCGATGCACTGCTCGCCTCCGGTCTCGATGGGGTGGTGGTTGTGGGCGATGTCCCGGGAGGAATCCCCGGTGGAAGCCGGCGCCGCGACTCGGTCTTGAGCGGGATTCGGGCGCTCCCGGCCGACGCCGATGTCGTGCTCATCCACGACGCTGCTCGACCACTTGCGTCACCGGAACTGGCGGCAGCGGTGAAAGGGCGTATCGAGCGCGGCGATGTCGATGCTGTCGTTCCCGGCCTTGCGGTTCGCGACACCATCAAGCGGGTGGCCGGCGAAGCCGTGAAGGCGACGGTCGATCGGTCGGATCTGATCTCGGCGCAGACTCCCCAGGGCTTCCGGATCTCCGCCCTGCGGGCGGCCCATGCCGCAGATCCGAGTGACGCGACCGACGACGCTGCCTTGATCGAGCGCGCCGGCGGGACCGTGGTCGTGATTCCGGGGGAGCCGACGAACCTGAAGATCACCTATCCGGACGATCTGCTCGTGGCGGAGGCATTGCTGCCATGAGGGTGGGGTGGGGTATCGATGTCCATCGCTTCGGCGAGCAACCGGGCCCGATCCGGTTGGGTGGGGTAGAGGTGCCGGCGGAGCGAGCCCTCGAGGGCACGTCCGACGCCGATGTCCTGACTCATGCGGTGTGCGACGCGCTGCTCGGCGCGGCGGCACTCGGAGACATGGGTGAGTTCTTCCCGTCGACCGACCCGGTGTGGAACGACGCCGACTCGATCGACATGCTCGGGCATGTGGTCGACATGGTCGATGCCGCAGGATTCTCGATCGGGTCGATTGATGTCACCGTCGTCTCTGAGCGGGTCAGGGTGGCGCCGCACCGGGAGCGGATGAGAGATCGGATCGCCGGTGTGCTGCACATCGACAAGGGCTCGGTCTCGGTGAAGGCAACGACCACCGACGGGCTCGGGGTGATGGGTCGCGATGAGGGAATGGCGGCCTTTGCTGTGGCGACGATCGAGGAAAGGGCCTAGTGCCGCGTCACAAAACGTTTGGCGGGTTCAGATGCGGCTCAGGACGCCTCCGGCTGTGTCCTCGCCCTTGACGCACGCATCCGAGTGCGCCTGCGGGACTGCGTCCTTGCCGGGCGACGCCCTGAGCTCGCCCTGAAACCTCGCCAACGTTATGAGCCACGGCACTAGCCCGAACCGGAACGGATTACCCCTGCGGTTCCAGCACGGCCAGCGCGACGTCCGGCACGTTGGTGAGGATGCCGGTCACCCCGACCTCGGCCAGGCGCCGGATCTCGGCCGGATCGTCGACCGTCCACGGGACCACCCCAACGTGCACGGCTGCTGCCCGCTCGACGACGGCTGCCGCAGTTCCGCCTTCAAGGGTGGCGGCATGTGGATTCAGTGCGGCGTGACCGGCCGCGGCCGCCATCGCCACCGACGAGATGGGATCCACCGCCAGATCGGTGAGGAGTCCCGTCTGGAGGCCGGGAAGCCTGCCGGCGGCATGGGCAGCCGTCTGAGGGTTGAACGATGTGAGCAGGACTCGATCGGCCCCACCGCTGCTTGCCAGATGGGCGAGGACCGCCTCGACGATCGAGTCGTCAGGATCCCAGTCGGGATCGAACGGCGAGTTCTTGATCTCGATGTTCATCCACATGTCGCCGCTTGCCTCGATGGCTGCGGCCATCGTCGGAACCCACGGCGCCCGGGCTGCGATCGTGGCGGCGGTCAATTCGACGATCACCCCGACGTCGGGGATCACTGCGTCGTGGTGAACGACGAGTTCACCGTCGACGGTGCGGCGGACATCGAACTCCACTGCATCGGCCCCCAGCTTGGCGGCCTCGGCGAAGGCAGCGAGGGTGTTCTCTCTCTTGGCTGCCGACGCCCCTCGGTGGGCGATGATCCACGGGCGATGAGGTCGTGGTTCCACCGCGGCGACACTACCCCGCGCTGATACCATCGACCGCCATGCTGGTCTTCAACACGCTCGGCCGTGAGCTCCAGGCGTTCGAACCCCGTGATTCCGGAGCGGTGTCCATCTACGTCTGCGGCCCGACCGTGCAGTCGGCGCCGCACGTCGGGCACGGACGCCAGGCGGTCGCGTTCGACGTGATCAGGCGGTACCTGGTCTGGCGGGGGTTCGATGTTGCCTTCGTGACCAACATCACCGACGTCGAGGACAAGATCATCAACGCGGCGGCCGAGCAGGGCATCACCACCGAAGAAGTCGCCGAGCAGGCGACCGCACAGTTCCTCGAGGCATACGAGCGCCTCGGCGTACTGCCGCCCGACCACCTGCTCTACGCCACGTCGCACATCCCGGAGATGCTCGAGATGATCGAGCGGCTGATTGAACGCGGCCACGCCTACCCCGCCGGTGGGGACGTCTACTTCGCGGTGAGGTCGTTCGACGGGTATGGGAAGCTCTCCGGCCGCAACGTGGATGAACTCGTCGCCGGTGCCCGAATCGATCCGGGCGAGCACAAGCGGGACCCCGCCGACTTTGCACTCTGGAAGGCTTCAAAGCCGGGAGAGCCTTCCTGGGACTCGCCGTGGGGACCGGGCCGCCCGGGGTGGCACATCGAGTGCTCGGCGATGTCGGAGAAGCAGCTCGGATTCGGGTTCGACATTCACGGCGGCGGGCTCGACCTGGTGTTCCCTCACCACGAGAACGAGGTCGCTCAGTCCGAAGCGGCGGCCGGTTCGGCTCCGTTCGCCCGCTACTGGCTGCACAACGGCATGGTGAACCTGCGCGGCGACAAGATGGCGAAGTCGACCGGCAACATCATCGGGCTGCTGGATCTCCTTGCCGGCTACCCACCACTCGCCGTGCGCCTGTTCTACCTGCGGGCCCAATACCGGGCTCCGATCGACTATTCGCCGGAAGCAATGGAGGACGCGAAGGCGTCGCTCGAGCGGCTCTGGTCGTTCCGCCGGCGCGCCGGCGAGGGATCCGCCCCGCCGGACGCCGATGCGATCGAGCGGTTCCGCACCGTGATGGATGACGATTTCAACACCGCCGAGGCCATGGCGGTGCTCTTCGACGTGGTTCGAGATGGGAACCGCCATCTCGGTGCCGGTGAGGACGCCGAGCCCCTTGCCGCCGCATTCGACGAGATTGCCGGGGTGCTCGGCTTGCTGGAGCCGGCAGCCGGCGTCGATGACTTGACCGATGCGCTATCGGCGTTGGCCGAGCGGCAAGGAGTCACCGGGATCGGCGCCGGAGGACTACTCGACGGTTTGGTGACACGCCGGTCCCGGGCGCGTGACGAGCGTGATTGGGCAGTGGCGGATGAGATCCGCAACGGGTTGGCCGAGTTGGGAATTGTGCTCGAGGACACCGCCGATGGCACCACTTGGCATAGGGGATAGGGTCGAAGGCATCCATGCGGTCGCTGCTGCGGTGGAGGCGGGCCGGGTCGAGCAGTTGTGGGTCGAAGGTTCCCGTACCGAACAACTCGCCGAGGTGATCGACGCGGCCCGAGCGGCCGGCATGTCGATCGCGATCGTGAATTCCATCACCGATCTCTCCCGTACCGATGCTCCCCAAGGTGTGGTGGCGAGGTGCCGGCCGATCGGGCTCGCCCCACTCGACGAGGTGGCCGCCGCAACCGATCCGGCCGCCGTCGTTGTGCTCGATCACCTGGAGGATCCCCGCAACGTTGGTGCCATCGCTCGATCGATGGTGGCTGCGGGCGTGCTCGGGCTCGTTGTGGCCCGTCGCCGCGGGGCGCCACTCGGCGCCACCGCGTTCAAGGCGGCCGCCGGGGCCTTTGAGCACCTGACCATTTCCGAGGTGTCGTCGGTGGCGGCCGCCGTCGACGACCTGCGCCGCCTCGGCGTGTGGATCGTCGGTCTCGACGCCGGCGGCGAGCAGTCGCTGTTCGGGTTGGCGTTGCTGACGGAACCGGTGGCGATCGTCCTCGGTGCCGAAGGCAAGGGTCTCAGCCGGTTGGTGCGGGAGCGGTCCGACGTCGTTGCATCGATTCCACTTGCCGGTCCGATGGAGAGCCTGAACGCCTCAGTGGCGGCGGCGCTGGGCGTGTTCGAGATCGGACGGGTGCGCGAGTCCGGATGACCGGTCGCGGCCGGTAACGTGACGGTGTTGCCGGCGTAGCTCAGGCGGTCAGAGCAGCGGTCTTGTAAACCGCAGGTCTCCGGTTCGAATCCGGACGCCGGCTCCAGAGAACGCCCAGGTCAGAGGCACCTTTTGACCTGGGCGGATTTCATCCCCCGTTCCGGCATCCCCCGTTTCATCCCCCGTTTTGGCGGGAGACGACGCGCAGAGAGCCCCGGACGGGCCGGGGCTCTCGCGCGATCTTCCCGTTAGGGAGGCCGTGAGTTCTTAGCGGCGGCGCCGCCATGCGAGGAATCCAAACGCTCGGACGGCCGCCCACGCGGCCCAGCGGCGGAGCCAGGAGATCTCGGCCTCGGCCATAAGCTCGCGAAAGAGGCGATCGGCTTCCGAGCGCCGGAACGTGCGAGTCGGCGCTACCCATTCGGCCGGGATCTCGCCGGCGTACTGATAGAGGGCGTCGTGAACGAGCGGAGCCCGGATGCCGAGCTCGTGGATAGCGCAGAGGGGCCAGAGCGGGCGAGGGACGCTGGAGAGGTCGAAGGTGAACCCGGACGGAATCCTGAGAGTGAACTCGGGACGGACAAGAGCCCACGGGCGATCGAGAATCCAGAGGTCTCGGGTCGGGTTGTAGGTCACAACGGGGAGCATGGTGGGAGCCTCCTCGGCGATGAGAACGGCGAAGTCGGGCGACCGGTGATCGCAGGTCGGACAGATCCAGACGCCGGCGAACGTGATCCCGAGCGGAGCTCCGCAGAGGGAGCAAGGTCTCGGCCGGAGCTCGATCAAAGGATCTCGAGGCCGGTCCATGAGCCGTCCTCTCGGACCACGAGAGACAGGGTCCCGGCCTTCGAGGCGTAGCCGCTGCGGTCCTCGAACCACTCGGAGCCGTCGTCGAGTGGCGGCGCTTGGACGTGGAGCCTCGGCCCTTGCTCGAGGGCGTAGAAATGGTGGTAGTGGCCGGTTATCAGGATCGAGCAATCACCCGCGGGCGCCCACGCGTGCGATTGGTCGCGCCACCACGCCCAGATCTTGCCGGCGGACGTGGCGGAGCCTCCACGAGCTCGCCCGTCGGCCATGTGACCATGTGCGAATCCGACGAGGACGCCGGGCTCGAGCTCGACGGAGACGGCGAGCTCCCGGTCGGGGATGATCCACCGGACGTGGCCGAACCGGTCCGGGTTCTCGGCGGCCGCCTCGGCCGCGCACTCGACGACGGCGAGGTCGTCGGAGTCGCCGGCGTCGGTGACGATCTTCCCGTTTCCTCCGCGGTTCTCGCCGTGGTTCCCAGCGACAGCGACGACGACCACGTCGGCGGCGAGCTCACTCCACGCTTTGACGAGCCGGAGAATGAGCTTTCTGGCGATCTTGGTTTGGTCCCGGCGGTGGTACTCGACCGAGAACGTCTGGGAGGGATAGAACCCGGCGCATCCCTCGACGAGATCTCCGAGACACGCGATCACGAGACGGCCGACCGGTTCGCCGGCGTCCCGGAGCTCGGCGAGGCGGGCGGCGACCCGGCCCTCGAGGGCGCGGACTCGGCGGATCACCGCGGCGGTGCCCTCGCCGTCCCGCTTGCCAATCT
>CAZEHO010000027.1:0-41651 GCA_964511945.1 uncultured Acidimicrobiia bacterium
GGCCGATCGTCCAGATCGGCGGCACCATCGGCTCCTCGATTGCCCGGGTCACCGGCCTCGGTGAGGATCGGGTCCGGTCGCTCGTCGCCGCCGGCGCCGGTGCGGCCATCGGTGCGTCGTTCAACGCTCCCATTGCCGGCATGCTCTTCGCCATGGAGGTCGTGCTGGGCAACTTCTCCGCTCGCCACCTCAATGCTGTGGTCGTGGCCTCGGTTGCCGCAGCCGTCACCACCGGCTCGATTGTCGGAGAGGAGCAGATCCTGAGGGCGTTCCCGCATCAGCTGGGGGACTGGCGTGAGCTGCTGCTGTACGCCGCCTTGGGACTGATGGCCGTTGCCGTCGGGTTCGCCTTCCTGCGGATGCTCTCGCTCAACGAGCGGGTCCGCAGCGGTGGACCGGACTGGCTGCGGCCCATCGCACTTGGTCTGGCCGTGGCCGCCATCGGGTGGTACGAACCCGACATCCTCGGAACGGGGCAGGAGACGGTAGCCGGCCTGCTCAATCTGCTGACCGGCGACTCGATCATCTGGTACAGCGTGGCGGCGCTGGTCGCACTGAAACTCGTTGCCGCCACCCTGACGCTGGGCGTCGGCGGGTTCGGCGGCGTGTTCATGCCGAGCCTGTTCATGGGTGCCGCCCTCGGCGCAGCGTTTGCCGATCTGCTGGCGCCGGTGTGGACCTTCTCGGCCCTCGAGCCCGGTGCCTTTGCGGTGGTTGGGATGGCGGCCACATTTGCCGCCGTTGCGCGGGCGCCGCTGACGGCCATCCTGATCGTATTTGAGATCACCGGTGACTACGGATTGGTGCTGCCGCTGATGCTGGCGGCATCGCTCGCAACCTTCGTCGGTGACCGGGTCCACCCGGATGGCGTCTATGCGATGGCGCTGCTGCGCCAGGGAATCCGGCTGACCCGCCGCGGCGAGATCGACGTGCTCGACACGGTGCTCGTCGGTGAGGTGGCCTCACCCGTCAAGGTCGTCGCCGGTCCCGAGATGACCACCGGTGACGTCCAGGGCATCCTCGACCGTCACCGCCACCACGGCGTGCCGGTGGTCGAGGACGATCGGCTGATCGGCGTGATCACGATCTCCGACATCATGCGGACCGGTGGGCCGTCGGACCAGGTCCTCACCCGCGATGCGATGACCCCCCGGCCCTACTCGGTGACGCCGGGCACGCCGGTGTCGGCGGCCCTGGAACGAATGGCGTCGCTGGGGATCGGACGGATCCCGGTGGTCGCCGACGACGACGACACGAACCTCATCGGTCTGTTCCGCCGGGCCGATGCCATCGCCGCCTATCACCGGGCACTGGGTCAGGAGGTCCACCACGAGATCGGGCGAGAGCGGCTCCGTACCCGGATCGCGCCCGGCGCCGGCTTCTTCGATGTCGAGATTCCCCCCGGTTCGGTGGCCGACGGGCGCCTGGTCAAGGAGGTCCCGGTTCCGGCCGGGAGCACGATCGTCTCGGTCCGGCGCGGCACCCTGGTGATGGTTCCCGACGGCAACACCCGGCTGCGGGGTGGGGACGTACTGGCCATGTTTGCCCGGAGCGGCTCGCAGGAGCAGTTCGAGCGGCGGCTCCGTTCCGACGACACCGCCGAGGTCTTCGCCGACGATGGCGCCCGCTTCTCCGACATCGAGATTCCCCCCGGTTCGGTGGCCGACGGACGGCTCATCAAAGAGATCCCGATTCCGGGCGGCTGCACGATCGTATCGGTGCGGCGGGGACCCGAGGTGGTCGTTCCCAACGGGAACACCGAACTGCATTCGGGGGACGTCGTCACCGTGTTCTCGGCCCTTGGTCCCCGCAGCCAACTGGCCGAACGGCTCCGGGCTACTGCCGGCGAATAGCCCATCCATTCGGGTGTCTCTCGGCGCTCGCTATGGTGCCCAACCGCTCCACCTATGACAGAGGTTCATTGATGCGCAAGATCCGGATTGGTCTCCAGATCCACCCCCAGCACGCCACCTACAACGCCATCCGGCAGGCAGCCGTCGGTGCCGACGAGATAGGCGTGGACGTCATCTACAACTGGGACCACTTCTACCCGCTGTACGGCGAACCCGACGGCAAGCACTTCGAGGCCTGGACGATGCTGGCTTCGTGGGCCGAGGTCACCAGCCGGGCGGAGATCGGGCCGCTGGTCACCTGCAACTCCTATCGGAATCCCAACTACCTGGCCGACATGGCCCGTACCGTCGATCACATCTCCGGCGGCCGGGTCATTCTCGGGATCGGTTCCGGTTGGTTCGAGCGGGACTACACCGAGTATGGCTATGAGTTCGGAACGGCCGGAAGCCGGCTCCGTGACCTCGACGCCAACATGCCGGTGATCAAGGAGCGCTTGGCCAAGCTCAACCCGCCGCCGGTTCGTGACATGCCGATCCTGATCGGTGGCGGCGGTGAGAAGGTCACCTTGCGGATCGTCGCCACCCACGCCGACATCTGGCACAGCTTCGGCAACGCGGAGACATACAGCCGCAAATCCGGCATCCTCGACGAGTGGTGCGGCAAGGTGGGTCGGAACCCGGACGAGATCGAGCGGTCCGTCGGCATCAACAGCGATCAGATCGGGGATACATCATTCGGGGATGCGCTGGTCGAGGCGGGAGCCGATCAGATCACGATCCCGATGAATGGTCCGGCCTACGACCTGAAACCCCTCGAGCGGTGGGTGGCGTGGCGGGATCGCCGCAACCAGGATCGGGACGGGTAGCAGCCCCGGGGGGTTTTGGGCTTTCTGCCCGAGCCCCTACATTGATGGCTTCCATCGGAGGTTGAGCATGATCCGCACCGCCGTGGTCGGCGCGTCGGGGTATTCGGGTGCCGAACTGGTTGCGCTCATTGCCGCCCATCCCCGCCTCGCGCTCGAGGTAGTGATGGGGGAGAGTTCGGCCGGGAGCCGCTGGGAGGATCTTTACCCGGCCCGGGCACACTTGTTCCGCGGTGAAATCGTCTCCTTCGACCCCTCCCGGCTCGATGGATTCGATGTGGTGTTCCTGGCACTTCCGCACGGGGAATCGGCAAGCGCCGCCGCCTCGCTGCGAGGCCGGGTCGGCACGATTGTGGATCTCTCTGGAGATCTGCGGCTCCCCGATGCCGCCGCCTACGAGGCCTGGTACGGCCGGGCACATCCTGCTCCGGAGCTCCTCGGCAAAGCCGTCTACGCGTTGCCGGAACTGTTCGGAGAGGAGCTGCGGGGAGCCGATCTCATCTCGTGCCCCGGCTGCTATCCCACCGTGACGCAGTTGGCTGCGGCCCCTGTGCTTCGACTCCCGGGAACGGGTTCCGACGTGACGATCTCGGCCGTCTCCGGGACCTCCGGGGCCGGCCGCAAGGCGAGCGTTGCGCTCAGTTTCTCCGAGGTCTTCGGCGATGTCCGTGCCTACCGGGTCGGCCGGCATCAGCACGCTCCGGAGATGGTGATGGGGCTGGAACGAGCAACCGGGCGCAGCATCCGGGTGACGTTCGTTCCCCATTTGATCCCGGTCGAGCGGGGCATTCTGGCCACGGTCATCGTCGCCAACGACGGCGGGCTTTCCCAAGCCGACGTGCTTGCGCACTACCGCAGTGCCTATGAGAGCGCTCCGTTCGTCGATGTCATCGATCCGGCGGATCGGCTCCCGGCGATCCGCAATGTGGTCGGCAGTAATCGCTGTGAGGTGGCCCCGGTGGTCGACGAAACAGGTGGCACCGTCGTGGTGGTCGGGGTGATCGACAACCTGGTGAAGGGAGCCGCCGGGCAGGCGATCCAGGCGTTCAATCTCAGTGCCGGGTTCGCCGAGACCATGGGCCTCGGAGGAGGGCAGACGTCGTGACGACTCGCAGCACGGTTGGGGTGACCGCTCCGGAAGGATTCCTGGCGTCGGGCGTGCACTGTGGGGTTCGCAACCACAAGCCGGACCTGGCCCTGGTGCGCTCCGATCGGCCGGCGTCTGCTGCGGGCGTGTTCACCCGCAATGAGATCAAGGCGGCTCCGGTGCTGTTGGATCAGCACTCGCTGTCGGCCACCGGGGGCAGGGCTCAGGCTGTGGTGGTGAACTCCGGGATCGCCAACGCCTGCACGGGGGAGCAGGGCGAGCGCGCCGCGGCGTGGATGCAGAGTGAGACCGCCCGGCTGCTCGGGTTGCCGGCAGATGAGGTGCTGGTGGGCTCGACCGGCGTGATCGGCGTGCAGTTGCCGCTCGACCGGCTCGAAGAGGGCTTGCCGCTGGCGGTGGAACGGCTGTCACCGGACGGTGGTCCGGCTGCGGCCCGGGCAATCCTCACGACCGACACCCACGCCAAGGAAACCATCCAGTGGATCGAAGGACGGCATGGGATGTACACGGTGGGCGGCATGGCGAAGGGGTCGGGGATGATCCACCCCGACATGGCCACCACGCTCGCGTTTGTCACCACCGATGCCGCCATCGATTCGGGCCGGCTGCACGAGATCCTGCGCCGCGCCACCGACCGCTCTTTCAACCGGATCACCGTCGACGGCGACACCTCCACCAACGACATGATCATTGTGCTGGCCAACGGCGCCAGCGGCATCGAGGTCGGGGACGGCACCGAGGGTTTCGAGTCGGCGCTGACCGCGGTGCTGGTCCACCTGGCCCAGGAGGTGGCGAGGGACGGTGAGGGGGCCACCCGGCTGATCACCGTGCGGGTGACCGGAGCCCCCACCGAAGCCGATGCCCTCGCCGTGGCCCGCACCATCGCCGGCTCACCCCTGGTGAAGACGGCCGTCTTCGGCGCCGATGCCAACTGGGGGCGGGTGGTGGCGGCAGCCGGCCGCGCCGGCGTCGCCGTGGTGGGCGACAAGATGACTCTGCGTATCGGTGGAATCGAGGTCATGGGGCCCGGCTACCGGTCGGATTTTCCCGAGGGTGAAGCGACACACCGTCTCTCCCAGCCCGAGGTGGAGATCCAGTTGGACCTGGGCATTGGTAAGGCCGAGGCCACCACGTGGACCTGCGATCTGAACCAGAGGTACATCGACATCAATGCGGGCTACCGGACCTGAGCCACTGACCGCTTCCGAGGCGGTGATCGACGAGGTGCTGGCACGCGCCGCCGCACCCCCGGCGGCGCTGCGCCATCTCGAGGAACTCGCCGGGCACGTGCTGGTCGTGAAGTACGGCGGCGCCGCCATGACCTCGCCGGAGAAGGCGGCCCGGTGGGCGCGTGATCTGGTGCTGCTCCACGAGGTCGGTGTCCGCCCGTTGGTGGTGCACGGTGGCGGTCCGGCCCTCACTTCCGCGATGGCGCGTATGGGGATCGAGACCTCGTTCGTCGACGGGCACCGGGTGACCAACGCCGACGCCGCCGAGGTCGCCGAGATGGTGCTGTCGGGGCGGGTCAACAAGCAGGTGGTGTCGCTGCTGCAGCGTGCCGGGGGCAAGGCCGTGGGGTTGTCGGGGACCGACGGCGGCATGATCGTTGTCGGCCGCCACCGGCCCGGCGGGACCGATGTCGGGTTCGTCGGCCGGGTCGACGCGCTCGATACGGGTCTGCTGTGGCTGCTGCTCGAGAACGGCTACATCCCCGTCGTCTCCTCGACGGCGGCGGATCCATCGGGCCAGCCGCACAACATCAACGCCGACGTTGTGACCGGGGCCGTTGCAGGTGCCGTTGGAGCGACCGAGGCGGTATTCCTCTCCGACGTTGCCGGCGTCATGGCTGACGGGGTGCTGCAGCGGCGTCTCACCGCGTCGGAGGCAGAGGATCTCGTTGCTGCAGGTGTTGCCGGCGGTGGGATGCGGCCCAAAGTGGAGGCCGCCATCGCAGCCCTCGGGGCCGGAGTGGACCGGGTCCACCTCATCGACGGGCGGGAGCGTCACGCGCTACTCCGCGAGATCCTCTCAGATCAGGGCCTCGGCACGATCATCGTCCCGGACCCCGTGGAGGCCGAAGCATGAGCAGTCCCGAGTGGGCCGGCACCCTGGCCGAACGGGGTGAGGCCGCCGTCATGGCCACCTACGGCCGCTACCCGCTCGAACTGGTTGCGGGGGAAGGGTGCCGGGTCACCGACTCCACCGGCCGCACCTACCTCGATGTGGTCGCCGGGATCGCGGTGAGTGCACTCGGCCACGGTCATCCTGCGGTGGTCGACACTCTTCGAGAGGCGGCCGACGGCTTGATCCACGTCAGCAACCTCTATTGGACCGAGCCCATGGTTCGGCTCGCCGAGCGGCTCACCGGTGCCGCCGGTATGGACAAGGCGTTCTTCTGCAATTCCGGCGCCGAATCCGTGGAGGCCGCGATCAAGCTGGCCCGCAAGGCTCGCCCGGGGCGTTCCGGCATCGTGGTCTTCGAGCAGTCCTTCCACGGGCGCACCCTGGGTGCGCTCTCGGCGACGGCCCGGCCTCGCTATCAGGATCCGTTCCGGCCGCTGCTACCCGACATGAAGGTCGTTCCCTTTGGGGACTTCGAGGCGGCCCGGGTGGCTATCGACGACCGGGTGGGCCTGGTGCTGGTCGAGCCGGTGCAGGGAGAGGGAGGCATGCGACCCGCGCCCGACGGCTGGCTCGCAGCACTGCGGGAGCACTGTGATGCCGTGGGCGCCCTCCTCGTGTTCGATGAAGTGCAGTCCGGGATGGGACGCACCGGGACCCTGTTTGCCTACCAGACGGCCGGTGTGCTGCCCGATGCCGTCACCACCGCCAAGGCCCTCGCCGGCGGCCTCCCGATGGGGGCCCTGCTGGCCCGGGGCGAGGCGGCCGCCGCTTTCGAGCCGGGCGACCACGCCTCGACATTTGGAGGCGGGCCACTTGTGGCATCGGTGGCCAATGCAGTGGCCGATGTGATCCTGGCCGACGGCTTCCTCGAGTCGGTCCAGGCCAAGGGGGAGCGCCTGCGATCCGGGCTGGAGATGCTGGTGGTCGAGAGTCCGCTCGCCGCTTCGGTTCGAGGTGCCGGCTTGATGCAAGGGGTCGTGCTCCATGAGGATCGGGCGGGCGAGGTGGTGACGGCGGCAATGGATGCCGGCATGCTCACCTGCCCCGCCGGGCCCAACGTGTTCCGGTTCGTTCCGGCCTTGACGATCACCGATGCCGAGATCGATGAGGCCGTCGTGCTGACCGAGCGAGCGTTGTCGGCGGTTTCCGGCTGAGGCGAACGCCGAGGGTCTCTATCAGAACTCGATGCAATGCTGGCCCTCGGTGCAATCGTTGGGTTCGAAGCCTCCCCGCCAGAACCACATGCCGTCATCCCACTCGATCTGGATCACCTCGTATGCATTCCAGATCAGCGTCCCGCAGGACGGATCATCAAGTTCGGGGTGGGTCACGCTCGTCCAACCACCGCACACCCGGTTGGGATCGTCGTGCAGCAGGAAGTTCCCAGCCTCGAGGCCCTCGGCGACCACCCAACTCCAGCCACCCCAGTCCTCTTCGAACACCTGAAGCTGACCTGTGTATCCGTTCGGGGTGTTTGAGTACCAGAATCCGGTGAGGTCGAGAACCGGCTCGGGCGAATCGCACAGCCACACGCCGATCGCCGTGCCCGGTGCCACCCGGCCGTCTTCAGGGCTGGGCACCTGCGTGTCGATCTGACCGGGCTCGTACACAACCCAACAGGGGTGCTCGTCGGCGGGAGTGATTCCCCACACGTCCACGGAGCCCAGCGACGGATGGTAAACAGCGACGTGCTCGCGAGCCGGCTGCAGCGTCATGCCTCGCAGGTCTGGAACCGGCACCAGCAGCGGCTCCGAATAAACGTGCAGCGTTACCCAGGAGCCTGGCTCGAGCAAGGTCCCGTGCGGCGGATCGCACCAAGCCACCGTCCCCGGCGTGGTGTCGGCATCCTCGATTTCTACGTAGTCGTAGTACCGGAGTGGGTTCCTTCCACCGACCGCCTGGGAGAACTCGGAACACGGTCTTCACGGCCGATCATTCTTGTTGGGGCCGTCTCTGTTCGCCTTCGTGGTGTTTGTGGTGGTGGGGTTCGCATAGGAGGCGGAGGTTCCAGAGGGCGGTGGGGCCGCCGTCGGCCCAGTGGATGTCGTGGTGGACTTCGCACCATTCGGGCGGCCGGTCGCATCCGGGGTGGGTGCAGCCTTTGTCACGGAGTTCGACGGCCCTGCGGATGGCCGGGGGGATGGTGCGGCGGGTGCGTCCGACATCAAGGGGTACCCCGGTCGGGTCGACGCTGATGGGGGTCACCGTTGCGTCGCAAGCGATACGGCGGGCGGTCTCGGCCGGTACCGGGCCTCCTTTGGCGATCTCGCACGGCCTGTCTGGTTCACCCCGGAGCGCTTTGGCCGAGACCGTGAGGGTGACGTGGGGTCGGGTGCCGCCCCGGCGTGGCGTGTCGGCAGTGTTGAGGTAGTGGCGGCAGATCTCCACCAGTGCATCGGCGCGGCGCTGGGTGGCAGTCCGGCCGTCGTCCCGGGTGCGGCCCGCAGCCGTGGAGCGGGCTTCGAGGGCGGTGGTGATGGTGGCGGTACCTTCGGGGTCGAAGGCACCGTCGAGGTGACCCACCCCCTCCCATGGAGCCGAGACCCACAGACGGCGTGCCTCATACATTCGGTGATGATCGAGTGCCGAGCCGTCGGGGTCGGCTGCGTTGCGCCAGTACCGGATCGCTGCGGGGAGGTCTTGCGACGACAGGCAGAGGGCATGCTCGACCAGCATCTCCTCATCGCGGTTGAAGAGATCGGCGTGGGTCTCATAGGCCCGGACCAACAAGCGGATCCGTGATTCACACAGTTCGCCGCCGGCGAATGTGGCTGCGGTCTGTGGCATGTGGCGCAGCCGCCGGGCCGTCTGGACCCGGGAGCGGGCGATCGACGGGTTCTCCCCGGTGGCCGACAGGATCCACGACGTGGCCGAGAGGTGATCCTCGGCCGCATACGCGTTGCGGACATCGATTTCGGCGAGGACATCTGCGGACTCAGCTTCGAGCCGGTTGATATCGCGGCGCAGTTCCCGATACCGATCCAGCAACTCGCGGTCGGTTGCGGTGCGGGGATCGGCGACGGCGGGCTGGGCGGTCAGGACCATCACAACAACCAATGATCAGGCAACTATCAGCAGTATCTCCCTTGCCTGTGACAGATTCGGCGGATCGTGCGCCGCTACTTCACCGCCGGGAGGAGCTGCGTCGAGAGCAGCCGGGCGATGCGGACACGTTCTGATCCACCGAGTGGTCCATCCAGCTCAAGAAGCGTGCGGAGGGCCCGCGGCCACAGCACACGGACGTTGCCGATCCTGAACGAGGGATCGAGCAGCCCCCAGTTGTCCGGGCCGACGAAACAAAGGACCGGGATCACGGGAGGCTCGGCGAAGCCGACGATCGCGGTACGAACGGCGTTGGCCTGGCCCCGCATGGCCTCGGCGAGTTTGGTCCGGTCGCGGCCCCGAACCATGAGTTGATCCCGTCGCCACGGGCCGAAGCCGTGGACTCGACGCTCGACCCGTCCGGTGTAGGCCTTGGCGTCGATGACATGCACCCCCGACGGTGCGACGGCGATGTGGTCGATGTTCGCCCGGCTTCTCGACCTACGGCGGTCGTCCAACACGGTGAGCCGGCCCTTGCCGGCCTCTCGATGAAGGACCGCCGACAGGTGTCGCTCGCCGGCGGCGCCCTGCTTCCATTACTCAGCGGACGGCTCGCTTCGTTCGGCTCTCCGCTCTTGCTCGGCCTGTGCCGATCCGCCGGCCGTGCCTTGGAGTTCCGGGTCGACGTCGGCAAAGGGATCGGCCGGGTTCACCGCGTCACAGGACCGGCACGTGAGCAACTTCGTCGACCGGTCTCCCCACGCGTTGGTGCCGGGGTGAAGGTCACGGTCACAGAACTGACATCGCCCGGAGTATCGAAGTCGCAGCAGGCGGCGCGCGGCCATGCGAACGAATCGGCATTCGGCCGACGATTCCTGAAGCCGCCCTACTCCTGCAGGCGTGCCACGTTCGCCTCAATTGCCGCCGCCAGGAACGCTGCCAAGCCCGGAGCCACTTTGTCGTAGTGCTTCTTGAACCGGAGATCCGCGACGTACATCGCTGCGAGTCCCGCATGGATCTCCGGTGTGCACTCGTAGAACCACCTGGTGATGTGGGCGCGGTGCCTCTCGGCGATCTCCATCGCCTCTTCACTCGTGGGATCGACACCGGCCGCCATCAGGTCGGCCGTCTCCCGTTCGATCCCCGAGCTTTCGGCACCGATCTGTTCCCAGTCGGGCTTTCCGTACGACCCGGTGCGGCGGACCGACTCGCGGTAGGCATCAGTGCCACCCCAGCGCTCCTCGGCCTCGGCCTCGTACTCGGCGGGATTGAACTCACCGAAGACACCCAGCAGGTCCTCGTTGCTCATGTGCGTTCTGTTCCTTCCCGCCGCAAGCGCGGCATCGATGGCGTCGAGCATGTTCAGTAGCGTGAGGGTCAAGGGCTCCCGGTCAGTTCGGCTATGGCCACCACATCCCGTGGATCTCGGTGACCGAGCAGTTGTCGAGCGTCACGCCCCAGAACTGTCCGGTGTGGCCCGGGACCTCGCCGATCCATCGGTGGTTCTGCCCGATGACCGTGTCGTTGGTGATCCACGAAGCGAGATCGCCCAGGGTGAAGGCTACGAACCCGTCAGGCTGGCAGTATTCGTCGCCCGGAGCGCACCCCAGCAGCGACACCGCGTTGTCGATCGGCAGCCGGAACACGGTCGGATCCGGGTTCTGCCACTCGTATTCGGTGTCGGCCGGACCGATCCATACCCAGTTCACCGGATCGAACTCGAGGAAACGGCCGACGACGTCCACTGCGTGGAGGAACGAGTACCCACCATTCCCGGCCGGGCACGTGCACGGAACGGCCGCCGCTGCGCAGGGAGCCTCCGTGACGAACCATCCCGCCACCCACCCGACGCCACCGCCGAAGGAGATCTGCACCCAGTCGTCCGGCGTTGCCCAACCGGTTCCCGCCACGCCGACGGCGTCGTGAGCCAGGGAGCCGATGCGGTTGTGCTCGGTGCCGGGGCCGATCCGAACGTTGAGCCGGTCGGTGCAGGCGGTGTCGATCACGCAGTGATCCGTCGGCTGGGTCGGTGTGCACTCGTGGATCAGCCACGACGCCACCCACCCCGTTCCACCATTGAAGGCGATCTCGGCCCACGGACGGTCGGGATCGCCGGCCCCGACTCCGGTGGTGGGAATCCCGGTGGCGTCGTATGGAAGGGTTCCCAGAACGTCGTAGTCGGTCGACGGACCGCTGCGGGCGTTCAGCGCATCGTCACTGCGATGACCGATCACACAGGCCATCACCGCGGGGATGTCGAACACCTCCCATGGATAGGTCGTCGTTGGTGCGACGGTGGTACTGGTGGTGGGCGCGGTGGTCGGGGGAGGACTCGACGTCGTCGTGCCTTCGGTCGATGGGGGCGCCGCCGTCGTTGGGGCCGGGGTCGTGGTGGTAGTCACCGGTTCGGTCGTCGCTGGCGCCGGGGCCGTCGTCGTGGTGGCCGCCGTGGTCGAACCACACGCGCTGAACAGAATGGCCGCCAGCAGTGCTGAGGTCTTGCGTCCTCGCCGCATCGCACCTCTCTCTCCCTCTCCGAGCGTTCACCCTGGCTCCCGGCGCCGCCAGAGGAGAACGGCCCAAAGAATCAGCGCACCTGCCGGGCCAATCGCATCGCCCCGCCTCTGCTCGCCGGCAGGGGAGCGCAAGAGCCGAAGGTCCCGCGTTCGGGACCTGCCACACTGCCGGGCGTGACCGATCCCAGGGCTCTCCAGATCCGGCGGCTCCTCGAGGGCCATACCCCGGCCGATGCCGCCGAGGAGCGCCACCGTGAACGCATCCTTCGGCTGCTCGAGACCCGGGACCGACCGTTCGACCGCGATGGTTTCGACCCTGGTCACCTCACCGCCAGCGGGTTCGTTGCCGACGCTGATCGCAGCCGCCTTCTACTCATCCACCACCGCCGGCTCGACCTCTGGCTTCAGCCCGGGGGCCACATCGATCCTGCCGACGCCGATGCCGAATCGGCCGCCCGCCGCGAGATCGCCGAGGAGACGGGGCTCATCGAACTCGCGCCGGTCGGCCCCGGCCTGCTCGATGTCGATGTGCACGATTACCCGGCCCGACCCGGCGGCGACCCGGCCCACCAGCACTTCGACCTGCGCTTCGGGTACCTTGCCGCCGACGCCCGTCTTCGGCCCAACGATGAGGTCCACGAGGCGCGGTGGGTGGCTGCCACCGACCTGCCCGGCCTCGGAGTAGACCAGTCGGTGCTGCGTCCGGCCCGCAAGCTTCTAATCTGACCGCCGCATGTCGTATCTCAGCATGGTCTTCAGGGCAGCCCGGCTGCAGCGCGATCCGTATCTGCGCCAGGTGCTCGCCAGCGATGGGGTTGCCGACGGCGCGATGATCGTGGGCGCCGTCTATCTGATCCTCGTCATCCCGCCGTTCATCGATGGTGTCGGGCTGTTTCCCGTTCTCCGCTTCGTGCTGGGCGGGCTATTCGGCTGGATCATCCTGTCCGGGCTCGTCTACCTCATCGGCAAGCACGGGTTGGAGGGGTACGGCTCGTTCCAGGGCACGATGGCGACCTCGGCGCTGGCCTATCCGCCGCTGGTGATCGGTCTGGCCATCGAGCTCGCCCTGGACCGGCTCCCGTCCTCCCTGATCGCATCGGTGTGGCTGCTCGCCTGCCTGTGGATGGCGGCCCGCATCGCACTCGATCTCTCCCGGGAGAAGGCGGTGCTCGCCGCCGGCGGCGGGTACCTGGCCTGGCTGCTGATCCGGCTCCTGTTCCGGTTCTAGCGGGGCCGGGATGCCGACGTACCGCATCGACCTCGCCTACGACGGTTCGGGGTTTCGCGGGTACGCCCGAAATGCCGGGATTCGCTCGGTCCAGAAACTGCTCGAGGACGCGCTCGGCCGGATTCTCCAGGCTCCGGTGGAAACGGCGGTTGCCGGCCGCACCGACGCCGGGGTGCACGCCACCGGACAGGTGGTGTCGTTCACGGTTGAGCGTGAAGCCGATCCCGATCGCCTCCAGCGCGGGATCACCGCCATGCTCGGCCCCGAGGTGGTTGCGGCTGCGGTCACCGAGGTTCCCGCCGGATTCAGCGCCCGGTTCTCTGCGATGTGGCGCCGTTACCACTTCCGGGTCGATACCGGTCCGGCTCCCGATCCGCTGTACCGCCACCATGCCTGGTTCGTCGACGATCCGCTCGATATCGATCGGATGAATCGGGCGGCTGCCCACTTCCTGGGGGAGCGCGACTTCGCTTCGTTGTGCCGCGCAGCCGAGGGACGCAGCACCACCCGCCGGGTGCTGGCTGCGGCATGGCGGCCGGAGGACCGGTTTCTGATCTTCGACGTGGTGTCGACTTCGTTCTGCCACCAGATGGTGCGATCGATGGTTGCCCTGTGCGTCGACATCGGCCGGGGCAAGGTCGACCCCGATGCGGTGCCGGGAATCCTCGATCAGCGGGACCGCAACGCAGCCCGAGGGGCCGCCCCACCCCACGGCCTGGTGCTGGTGGCGGTGGGGTACGAACCGTACGGCGGCTGACCGGGAAAACCCCGGCAAACGCGGGAGAAAATGGGCCTCCGGGAATTGCGTCCGTACCCCCCGCCCGATACCATCGCACGGCGGACCCCAACTGCGGGTCCGTTCCCCGTGCCCCGGGCACGGATTCACCGCGCTAGAGGATCCGTTTCATGAAGTTGCAGAAGACGTTCTCGCCCCGGCCCGGCGACGTCGACCGCGCCTGGTTCGTGGTGGACGCCACCGACCTGCCGCTCGGTCGGCTGTCCACCGAGATCGCCAAGGTCTTGCGGGGCAAGCACAAGCCGACCTATGCCCCCCACACGGACATGGGCGACCACGTCATCGTGATCAACGCCGAGAAGGTTGCCGTGACGGGTTCGAAAGCTACCGACAAGCGCTACTACCGGCACTCCGGGTATCCCGGTGGGCTGTCGGAGAAGAGCTTTGAGGAGATGCGCGAGAAGTTCCCCGAGCGGATCATCGAGGCCGCAGTGAAGGGAATGCTTCCAAAGAACCGCCTGGGCCGGTCGATGTACCGGAAGCTGCGGGTGTACGCCGGGTCCGATCATCCGCACGTCGCCCAGGATCCGAAGCCCCTGCAGGTCAATGTACGAAAGGTTGTCAGCTGATGCCGAAGCCGCTCACCCAGACGGTCGGCCGCCGGAAGCGCTCGGTCGCCCGTGTTCGCCTGTACGACGGGAGCGGTCAGATGTCGCTCAATGGGCGCAGCCTTGAGGTCTACTTCCCGGACATGGCCCAGCGGCTTCGCATCCTCGAGCCGATCCGCACGGCCGGTGTTGAGGGCCGTTACGACGTCAACGCAACGCTCGAAGGCGGCGGTGTCACCGGGCAGACCGACGCCCTTCGTCTCGGGATCGCCCGGGCACTCGTCGAGGTGAATCCGGAGCTGCGCACGACCCTGAAGCGGGCCGGCCTGCTCACCCGTGATTCGCGGGTGGTCGAGCGCAAGAAGTACGGTCTCCGCAAGGCCCGTCGCGCTCCGCAGTTCACCAAGCGCTAAGGCGGCGATGGCGGAGCGAACCCTCTTCGGCACCGACGGTGTCCGCGGGCGCGCCAACGTCGACCTGACCCCCGAACTCGCCATGGGACTGGCGCGGGCTGCCGGCGACGGGCGGCGGGGCGTCGTCGTCATCGGTCGTGACACCCGGCGTTCCGGACAGATGCTGTCGGACGCGATCCAGGCCGGATTCCACTCCGTGGGGCTCGACACCATCGATCTGGGGATCATCCCGGTGGGTGCCGTCTCCTGGTTCACCCGTGACCTGAAGGCTACGTACGGGGTGATGATCAGCGCCAGCCACAACCCGGCTCCCGACAACGGGATCAAGTTCTTCGGACCCGATGGGGAGAAGCTCGACGACGACCGGGAGGCGGCAATCGAGGCCCGCTTCCGCCATGGAGCACCCTGGCCCGAGATCACCGGCGCCGAGGTCGGCATGCGGACCAGCTTCCCCGATCCGATCGGCCGCTACGTCGAGCACCTCGCCGGGCGCACCAGCTACTCCTTCAACGGGATCTCGGTGGCACTGGACTGTTCCAACGGAGCCGCTTCGGTGGCGGCGCCCCGGCTCTTCGAGCAGCTCGGAGCAGAGGTCGTGGTGCACGCAGCCGAACCCAGCGGCATGAATATCAACGATGGGTGCGGAGCCACCAAACCGGCGTTCCTCGCCGAACGCGCTGAGGGCCGGCTCGGATTCGCCTTCGACGGTGACGCCGACCGGCTCATCGCGGTTGATGAGGACGGCCAGACCGTCAACGGTGATGCGGTGATGGCGGTGCTGGCCCGTCACCTCCACGATCGTGACGAACTCCCGGGAGATCTGGTGGTCGCCACGGTCATGTCGAATCTGGGCTTCAAGCTGGCCCTGCAATCGCTCGGGCTGTCGATGGCCCAAACGGCGGTCGGCGATCGCTACGTGCTCGAGGAGATGAAGGCCACCGGAGCAGGCCTGGGCGGTGAGCAGAGCGGTCACGTGATCTTTGGTGGCGAAGCCACCGGCGACGGGCTGCTGACGGCGGTCCGGCTGCTCGAGGTGATCGCGGCAACCGGCAGGCCGCTGCGCGAGCTGCGCCGGCTGATGACCGAGCTGCCGCAGGTGCTGCGCAACGTCCCGGTACGGGTCAAAGAACGGTTGCCCGATGCCGAGCCGGTGTGGGCTGCCGTCGAGCGCCTCTCCAGGCGCCTCGGCGATCAGGGCCGTATTCTGGTTCGCCCGTCGGGCACGGAGCAGCTGGTCCGGGTGATGGTCGAGGCCACCGAACAGCCTGAAGCGGCGATCATCGCCGAGGAAATCGCCGGCATCGTGGTCACCGAACTCGGCGGCATCGATCCGGTGACCTCGTCCTGAGATTTCCCGTTCTCAGCGGTATCCGAGCGCACTAGGCTGACGTCGCGGCCCGCTTCGCAGCGTGGTTGCACGACAACTGAACGCGGAGACCGGTGACGACATCCACGAAGCGCCTGCCCTCACCCCGGTGAGGTGACGAGGAAGAGGGACGATCGAATCGTCGGCGGATGCCCTCTCGGCTGCTCACAGTCGACACGGTCCGGAGCAAACCCCGGAGGCAACTTCGGGTACAGAGGCCGGATCGAGTGAGGCGGAGTACCCCCGCGTTCGTCCCGGCCCCAGACTTTGGAAGGGTGGACCACCTGTGTGCGGGATCATGGGGTATCTCGGGCCGCGTGACGCGGCGCCGATCCTGATCGACGGCCTCAGTCGGCTCGAATATCGCGGCTACGACTCGGCGGGTGTCGCCGTGCTCAACGGCCAGGCGCTCCACGTGCACAAGGCCGAGGGCAAACTGGCCCGTCTCGCCTGCATGCTCGAAGAGACGCCGGCGCCCGGGTCGCGCGGCATCGGCCACACCCGCTGGGCGACCCACGGCCCGCCGAGCGACGAGAACGCCCATCCTCACATGGACCCGGCCGAGGGGATCGCCGTGGTCCACAACGGGATCATCGAGAACTTCCTCCCGCTCAAAGAGGAGTTGATGGAGCGGGGCGCCGCATTCGCCTCGGATACGGATACCGAGGTCCTCGCCCACCTCATCGCCGATGAGTACGACGGCGACCTGCTGGAGGCGGTGCGCAAGGCCGTCTCCCGCGCCAAGGGTGCCTACGCACTGGTGGCGATGAGCCGCGACGAACCCGACCGGATAGTCGCGGTGCGCATGATCAGCCCTCTCGTCGTAGGCGTCGGTGACGGTGAGATGTTCCTGGCCTCGGATATCCCGGCCATCCTCCACCACACTCGCGACGTGATCATCGTCGAGAACGGCGAGATGGTGGACATCACCCTGGACGGGGTGCGGGTCGAGACGCTGGACGGCGATGTGATCGACCGCCCGCCGATGGAGGTGAGCTGGAGCGCCGTGCAGGCCGAGCGGGGCGGATTCCCGCACTTCATGCTCAAGGAGATCCACGAGCAGCCGCAGGCCATGACCGAGACCCTCAGCGGCCGGCTCAACGACGACGGCACGGTGGATCTCGAAGACGTCGGCTTCCCTCCCGGATTCATCGAAGCGCTCGACCGGATCTGGGTGACCGCCTGTGGGACCGCGTTCCACGCAGGTCTGGTCGGCAAGGAGATCTTCGAGAAGCTGCTGCGGATTCCGGTCGAGGCGGCATACGCCCACGAGCTTCGATACCGGGATCCGATCATCGAACCCAACTCACTGACGATCGCGATCAGCCAATCGGGCGAGACGGCAGACACCCTTGCAGCCGCCAACCTGGTGCAGGATCGGGGATCCCGGGTTCTGGCGCTGACCAACGTCGTGGGCTCCACCCTGAGCCGTGACTCGGACGACATCGTCTACACCCGGGCCGGTCCGGAGATCGCGGTGGCCTCCACGAAGGCCTATCTGACGATGCTGGTCGGGGAGTACCTCATGGCGCTTGCCTTCGGGCAGGCACGCGGCGCTCTCTCGCCCGAGCAGTCGAAGGTGATCGCCGACGGGCTCCGCCACCTCCCGGTGCTGCTCGAAGAGGTGCTGGAACGCGAGGACGAGGTCAAGGCGATGGTCGACCGCTTTGCGGCGGTCGAGGACGTGTACTTCATCGGCCGCGGCCTGGATCACGCAGTGGCCATGGAGGGCTCGCTGAAGTTCAAGGAGATCTCCTACATCCACTCCGAGGCGATGCCGGCCGGCGAGTTGAAGCACGGCACGCTGGCGCTCGTCACTCAGGACACCCCTGTCGTCGTGGTGCTCACCCAGGGCGATGTCTACGACAAGACCATCTCAGGGGTGCAGGAGGTCAAGGCTCGGGGCGCTTACACCGTGGCCGTCGCCTACGAGGACGACACCGAGATCACCAAGTTCGCCGACGAGGTGCTGTGGATCCCACGGACTGCCGACGTCCTGAGCCCGATCCTGTCGATCGTCCCGCTGCAGCTGCTGGCGTATCACACCGCAGTCGCCAAGGGCAACGACGTCGATCAGCCTCGAAACCTCGCCAAGAGCGTGACGGTCGAGTAGTGCAGATCCTCGGCCTCGGCGTCGACCTTGCCGATATCGAGCGGGTTCGCCACGTTCTAGAGAAGTACCCGCGCTTTGCCGAGCGCTGTTTCACCGAGCACGAACGGGAGTACGCGTTCCGGTTTGCCCGCCCGGAGCGCCGCTTCGCCGCCCGCTTCGCCGGCAAAGAAGCGGTGATGAAGTCCATGGGTGTGGGGTGGCGCCGGGTCCGGTGGCGGGACATCGAGATCACGGGCGGCGGCAAACCGACGGTCAAGCTGTTCGGAGCGGCGGCCCGGCGGGCCGAGATGCTCGGCGTGACCCAGGTCGAGGTGACGATCACCCATACCGACACCGATGCCCTGGTGTTTGCGATCGCGCTGGGGGAGCACGGGTAGGACCGGGCGGCCAAGAGCCTCCCTCAGTCCTCCATCCGTCGGGCCACCCAGCCGATCGTCATGACGACGGCGAAGCCGGCGATCGCCAGCAGCAGCGGGATGCCCCAGTCCTCGGGGGCGGCGAGGTTGGCGGTGTCGGTTCCATCCGGCCACGGCCACAGCACCCGCATCGAGCCCAGCATCAGTCCGATGAGCGCCGCCATCACCGTGTCGTGGAAGTTGGTGAGCAGGTAATCGAGCAGCGTCGAGAACAGTGCCAGGCCGACGACCCCGGCAACTGCGATGACGAGCAGCGTGACAAGCTCTCGATCGTTGACGGCCGCCAGCACCCCCTCGTAGATCCCGATCATCAGCAGCAGGAACGATCCCGAGATTCCGGGGAGAATCATCGCGATGGCCGCAATGAGACCGGCCACGACGTAGAGCAGGATCGGCGGGTCGGCGATCTCACCGGAGCGCAGCCCGAGCCCGAAGAACGCGATCAGGGCCACCGCCACGCCTGTGAGTGCCGGGGTTACTCCCCACCGGTCGACCAGCCTCCAGGCGATGACGATTGATCCGCCGACCAAACCGAAGAAGAACGCGGCGGTCGGCTTCGGTTGGTCCTCGAGCACCTTCTCGAGCAGCGCTGCCAATGCAATCGTGGCGATGAGGATGCCGGCGAGCAGCGGGAGCAGGAACCCCCACTCGACCTCCTTGAGCCGATCCCGCCCCTCGGAGAAACGCCCCCGGATGAATGAGGCCAGTGCCCCGGCGCCGGTCCGCATGTTGTGGACCAGCCGCTCGTAGATCCCGAGGACCAGGGCAAGGGTGCCGCCGGAAACGCCGGGGATGATGTTGGCGGCTCCCATCAGGAAGCCGCGGACCGTATCGGTGAGGTAGCGCACGGAGCGGAGGGTAGTTCTCGGCGAGGTGAGATCGTGGACACGACCTGCCCCGCTGCCCGACCTCGCATCGGTACCATCGCAACGTGCCCAGGAGCGTCTTATGAAGCCTGTGATCACCCCGGCCGAGTCGGCCCGACTGGATGCCGCCGCAGATGATCCGGTCGAGGTCCTGATGGACCGGGCCGGGCTCGGGGTCGCCCTTGCCGCAGTCGGCATGGGCGCCCGCTACGGCGCTCGGGTTCTGGTGCTCGCCGGACCGGGAAACAACGGTGGCGACGGCTACGTTGCCGCCCGGTATCTGCGCCGCCGCGGCGTCGCCGTCGAGGTGCGGAGTCTCGGCTTCCCGAAGGGCGAGTACTCCCCCGCCCGCAAGGCAGCTTCGGCGGCGGCGGCCGCAGGGGTGCCGATGCGCCCCCTCGGAGAGCTCGAACCTGCCGATCTCCTCATAGATTCTCTCTTCGGTGCCGGCTTTCACGGGGAGCTGCCCGGCGAGGCGGCGGCCTGGACCACCCACCCGGCGCCGGTGCTGGCCGTCGACCTGCCTTCGGGGATGTGGGGTGAGGACGGCACCGTCGACGGTGCCGCGTTCCACGCCGATCGCACCGTGACCTTCGGCGCACTCAAGGTCGGCCACCTGTTGGGGGAGGGTCCCGACCGATGCGGCCCGATCGACATCGTCGACATCGGGCTCCCTGAGCCGGCGTCCGAGTTGCTCCTTTGTGAGGACGAGGACGCTCTGGCGCCGCCCCGGGCCCGTGATGGTCACAAGTGGAGTTCGGGCACGGTGATCGTGGTCGGCGGATCCGCCGGGATCGCCGGGGCCTCGCTGCTGGCAGCCACCGCCGCTCTGCACGGCGGAGCCGGCTACGTGCGGGTGGCATATCCCGGCGGTTTGCCCGCTCCGCAGCACGATCCGTCGCTGACGACGGCTGCCGTAGGGTCGGGAGAGCACTTCGATGCCGGAGATGCCGCTGCGGTCCTCGAGGCGGCGGAGCGCTTCGACGTCATGGCGTTGGGCCCGGGACTCGGGACCGAGTCCGGTGAGTTCGTCGGAGAACTCCTGCAGGGCTGGGACCGCCCTTTGGTGCTCGATGCCGACGGCATCACCGCGGCGACCGTCGACGCCCTCGAGTGCCGGACCGCTCCGACGGTGATCACCCCGCATGGCGGGGAGTTCCGCCGCCTTACCGGCTCCGATCCGGGATACGTGCCGGCCACCGTGCTCGCCGAGACCACCGGTGTGGTGGTTCTGCTCAAGGGCAGCCCGACAATCGTGGTCGGTGACGAACGCTGGGTGGTGACCACCGGTGGCCCGGAACTGGCGACACTCGGGACCGGTGACGTGTTGACCGGTCTCCTGGCGGCCCTCATCGCGAGGGGTCTCGATTCCGAGACGGCGGCTCGTTCGGCGGCGTACCGCCACGGTCTCGCCGGGGGAGCGCTCGCACTGGATCGCACGGTCACGGCATCGGGGCTGGTGGTCGAGATCGGGAGGTGGGCCTGGTGAGACCGACGTGGATCGAGATCGATCTGGCCGCGATTCGGCACAACGTTGCCGCAATCAAGGACGAAGCCGATCCGGCGGAGGTCTGCGCGGTGGTCAAGGCCGATGGGTACGGGCACGGTGACGTGCCGGTGGCCGAAGCGGCGCTCGAGGCGGGAGCGTCACACCTTGCAGTTGCCCTCGTCTCCGAGGGAGCCCGCCTCCGGGAGGCCGGGATCGAGGCGCCGATCCTGCTGCTCTCGGAGCCTCCGGAGGAGTACGCCCCGGAGGTCGTTCGCTGGGGCCTGATTCCCACGGTCTACCGCCGGTCCTACGCCGCCGCGCTGGCCGAGGCGGCGCCCGCCGGCTCCCCGGTTCATCTCAAGCTCGACACCGGGATGCATCGGGTCGGGGCGCCACAGGAAGCCGCCCTCGATCTGGCTCACTTCATCGCCGCCTCGCCACTGGCGCTCGAAGGGGTATGGACCCACTTCGCCGTCGCCGAGGACGACGCCGAATACACCGCACTGCAGGGCAGTCGGCTGGCGACATTCCTGAACCTGCTCGAGGCTGAGCGAATCAGCCCGCCGATCGTCCATGCGGCCAACACCGCCGGCGCGCTGGGTCATCCGGGCTCCCGGGCCGACATGGTGCGGCCCGGGATCGGCATCTACGGGCTGCGCCCGGCACCCGGCTTCGCCTCCGACATCGATCTCCGACCGGCGATGCGGGTGGTGTCCCACGTTGCCTACGTCCGGCGCTATCCCGAGGGAACCCGGCCGTCGTACGGGCGCCGGCGCCCGCTCCCCGCCGATGCCACCGTCGCCACCGTGCCCATCGGGTATGCCGACGGGGTCACCCGGGCATTGGGTCCCGCCGGCGGCGAGGTGCTGATCCGCGGCAAGCGGTACCCGTTCGCCGGCACGATCACCATGGATCAGGTGGTCGTCGACCTGGGTGATGATCCGGTCGAGGTCGGCGACGAGGTGGTCTTGCTGGGCCGGCAGGGCGATGCAGACATCTCCGCCGAGGAGTGGGCCGAGCGGCTCGGGACCATCACCTACGAGGTGGTGTGCGGATTCGGTCCCCGCATGCCGAGGAGGTATTCGAGATGACCCTCACCGCCATTCCCGGTGTCCGGGTGGGCCACTGGTCGGATTCCGATGCGCTGACCGGAGTCACGGTGATCGTGGTGCCGGAGCCGAACGTCTCGGCCGTCGAGGTGCGCGGGGCCGCGCCGGGCACGAGGGAGACAGCGTTGCTGGCTCCCGGCATGAAAGTCGAAGCGGTGCAGGCCATCGTGCTGTGCGGTGGCAGCGCCTTCGGATTGTCTGCGGCCGACGGAGTGGTGCGGGAGCTGGAGCGTGATGCCCGGGGGCATCCGACGATGGCCGGCCCGGTGCCGATCGTTCCGGCGGCGGTGATCTTCGATCTGGCCGTCGGCGACGGGTCCATCCGCCCCGGTCCGGAAGAGGGAGCTGCCGCCTATCGGGCTGCGACCGAACGGGCCGTCGACATGGGCAACGTCGGGGCCGGAACCGGAGCCACGGTTGCCGGGTGGCGGGGCCCGGAACACCGGCGCAAGGGCGGCCTGGGATCGTTTGCGCTCCAGGCCGGTGATGCGGTGGTCGCAGCACTTGCGGTGGTCAACGCCGTCGGCGACGTCTTCACGCTCGAGGGGGAGCCGTTGACCGGGGGACCGCCGGTGCCGGCGCCGGGCGAGGCGGAAGCGCTGGAGAACACGACCCTGGTGGTGGTCGCCACCGACGCTGCGCTCGATCGCCCGGCACTGCAGCGCCTGTGTGTGCGGGCCCACGATGCAATCGGCGTCTGCCTCCGCCCGGGGCACACTCGATATGATGGCGACACCGTGTTCGCGGTGTCGTGCGGTGACCGCAACGCCGATCCCGATCTCGCCGGAGAGGCTGCGTTCACCGTCGTCGGACGGGCGATCGAAGCGGCGGTTCGCTCGGCCGAGGCAGTGGCCGGCATCCCCGCAGTGGAGGGCGACGAGTGACAGACGACCCGGCCGCCCTGCTCGCCGAACTCGCCGCGACGGCATCCGAATGCACCGCCTGCCGTCTCGCAGACACCCGGACCCAGGTGGTCTTCGGGGTCGGTGCTCACGACGCAGACGTCATGTTCGTCGGCGAGGCCCCCGGCTATCACGAGGATCAGCAGGGTGAACCCTTCGTGGGTTCCGCCGGCAAGCTCCTCGACCGTCTGCTCGCTGAGATCGGGATCGCACGCGATGACGTGTACATCGCCAACGTGCTCAAGTGCCGTCCACCCGGCAATCGCGATCCGCAGACCGATGAGATCGAAGCCTGCCGGGACTACCTGCGGGAGCAGCTCAAGCTGATCGATCCGATCGTGGTGGTCACCCTGGGTAACTTCGCCACCAAGCTCCTGCTGAAGCGCAACGTCGGCATCACCAAACTCAGGGGCCAGGTGTATCCGTGGTGGCGCCGCTACCTCGTCCCGACCTTCCACCCGGCAGCGGCACTGCGCGGCGGGGATCGCGTGCTCTCACAGATGCAGGAGGACTTCGCGCTGGTGCGGGGTGCGCTCGATGAGTCGGTGGAGACCGCCGAGGCCGAAGCCGAGCAACTGGACCTGTTCTCGTGATCGAGGTCGTCTGTCCCACCGCAGCCGACACCCGGGCGCTGGGCCGCCGCCTGGCGTCGCTGGTAAGGCCGGGTGACGTAGTCCTTCTGGGTGGCGGGCTCGGTGCCGGCAAGACGGTCTTCGCCTCGGGTGTCGCCGAGGGCCTGGGCGTCACCGAACCGGTGCTCAGCCCGACGTTCGTGCTGGCTCACTACTACCGGGGGTTGCTCGATGTGGTCCACGCCGATATCTACCGGGTCGGGTCCATCGCCGAGATAGAGGACCTCGATCTGGAGTTCGATGCCTCTCGGGGGCTCCTGATCGTGGAGTGGGGAGACGCCGCCGAAGGACACTTCCCGGACGATCACCTCCTGGTGAGGCTCATCGCCGATGACGGGGGAGTCCGCACCATCACGCTGATCCCGCACGGCACATGGAACGACCGGGCCCTCAGTGAGGTGTCGGCATGAGGATCGTTGCCATCGAGACGGCAACGGCGGCCTCGTCGGTTGCTCTCGCCGAGGGTGACCAGGTGGTCGCCTCGGCCCGCCGGGCAGACCCGCGGGGCCACGTTGGGTTCCTTACCTCGGCGCTGGACTTCTGCTTCTCCCAGGCGAGGTGGGAGCGCGACGAGGTGGATGTCATTGCGGTCGACGTCGGTCCGGGCCTGTTCAGCGGGATTCGCGCCGGTCTTGCCACCGCGCAGGCGCTGGCCGGAGCCATCGGTGTCCCGCTGGTGCCGGTCGTCTCGCTCGATGCGGTGGCGCTGCGGGCCCGCACCGGCCATCGCCGCATCTGGGCGGTGGTGGACGCCAGGCGGGGTGAAGTGGCGGTGGCGCCGTACCGGCCGCTGCCGGGCGGGGTCGTGCGAGATGGAGCCATCGAATTGGTTCGTCCCGACGCGTTCCGGGGGATGCTCGAATCGGATCCGGCGGAGAAACTGCTCGTCGGCGATTGGGAGGGAATGGCCCCCGAGGTACTGCGCGGGATCCACGGCCTCAAGCAGGGGCGGCCCCGGTATCCGGTGGCGGAAGCAGTCGTCGAGATTGCCTCCGCTGCGGCGGAACGCGGCAATTTCCCGCATCCAGATGAGGTCCGGCCCCGCTACATGCGCGAGCCCGACGTAGCGGTCAACTGGACCGACTTCCGCCGGGAGGGAACATGGCCGTCGTGACGGCATCGCTGCGCACCATGGAACGCTCCGACGTACCCGCCGTCGCCGGCCTCGAGGTGGCCTCGTTCGACGAGCCGTGGTCGGAGGGCGTGCTCGCCGATGAACTGTCCCTGGCAGACCGGCGGTACGTGGTTGCCGAGGACACCACCGGGGTGATCGTGGGCTACGGCGGGTTGATGAAGGTGGGGGAGGATGCCCATGTGCTGACCCTGGCGGTGCATCCCGATCATCGGCGCCGAGGGATCGGAACCCGGCTCCTGCTGTGGCTGGTGGATACTGCGATCGGGGAAGGGGTCGCCAACCTGACCCTGGAAGTTAGGGTGTCCAACGAACCGGCGCAGGGGCTCTACCGGCGCTTCGGGTTCGAGCCGGTCGGTGTCCGGCCGAAGTACTACCGCGATGAGGACGCCCTGATCATGTGGGCCGTCGACGCGGACGGTGATGCTGCGGCGCTGCGGATGGCGGCGATCCGGGAGGGGCTGGCATGAGCGACGGACCGCTGATCCTCGGGATCGAGACGAGCTGTGACGAGACGGCCGTTGCGGTGGTTCGCGGTCACAACCTGCTCTCCAACGTGCTCGCCTCCCAGGTGGACATCCATGCCCGCTTCGGCGGGGTGGTGCCCGAGGTGGCGGCGCGAGCCCACGTCGAGGCCATCCGCTCACTGACACACCGGGCGCTGGCGGCGGCCGGCGTTCATCAGGTCGATCTGGATGCGATCGCAGCGACCCGCGGACCGGGGCTCGCCGGGGCTCTCATGGTCGGGTTCTCCTACGGGAAAGCGCTGGCCTGGGGGCTCGACACGCCGTTCCTCGGGATCGACCACATGGAGGGCCATCTCTTCTCTCCCCGCCTGGACCATCCGGAGTTCGCTCCGCCGGCGATCGTGCTCCTGGTCTCCGGGGGACACAGCCAGATCGTGCGGATGGATGAATGGGGCACCTACGAGGTGGTGGGGTCCACCATCGACGACGCCGCCGGCGAAGCGTTCGACAAACTGGCCCGGTTCCTCGGTCTCGGATTCCCCGGGGGCCCGGCAATCGATCGGGAGGCGGAGGGCGCCGATGCCACGGCCATCCGCTTCCCCCGGGCGCTGCCGGACCGGCCGTTCCACTTCTCGTTCTCGGGGCTGAAGACCTCGGTGACCACCTACGTCCGCAAGCACCACAAGGCCGGCACGCTGCCGCCGATTCCCGACATCGCCGCCTCGATCCAAGAAGCCATCGTCGATGTGCTCGTCGAGAAGACGTTCAATGCCGCCGAGGCGGCCGGGATCACAACGGTGGCCGGTGGCGGCGGTGTGGTTGCCAATCGGCGGCTGCGGGCCCGCCTGGCCGAGGAGGCCGAGCGGCGGGGGTATTCGCTCTATCTGCCGGCGCCGGCGCTGGCGACCGACAACGGGGCCATGATCGCCACCGCCGGGGTGTTCCGCTACCAGCGAGGGGAGCGGACCCCGCTCGAAGCCGAAATCAACCCGTCGTTGCGGCTGGGGTCGTGATCGAACCGGCGTGAGCCGGCCGGTAATTCGGGGTTTTCGGCCTCTCTGGAGCGCGCCGCCACGGAGCTGAAGACGCCGTGCCGGCCGACGCTGCGGCAGTGTCAAGCCGCGCAGTCCCGACTCCTTCGCGCAGGTCTTTCCTGTATGTGTCAGGCCGCTGCGCTGCAGGTCTCCGGCCTTCTCAGCAAGCGCTTTCTTGTTGCCGACTCCGGGTTCGCAACGGCGGGGACCGGACGACTAGGATTTCGATTGCGTCGCACCAACCTCCTACGTGGAGAGCAGCAGGTGTCGACGTCAGGAAAGGAGATCTTTGCCATGGCGAAGATCGTCAACTCGTGGAACGAATGGGACCCCCTCAAGCGGGTGATCGTCGGCCGCCCGGAAGGCACCAACGTGCCCGCTCCCGAGCCGGCATGGTGGTATGACCTGCCCCGCGGCGGCTATCCGCTCGGCTCTCACGGTCCGTTCCCGCAGGAAATGGTTGATGCTGCCAACGAGCAGATGGACTATTTCGTAGGCCAGATCGAGAAGCGCGGAGCGGTCGTCGATCGCATCGAGATCCTGCCGTTCATGTACAACCAGCCGTATTCGTCGCCGGCCGGTTGGACGCAGCTCAACGCACACGGCGTCAACAACGTCCGTGACGTCACGATGATCCATGGGAACTACATCATCGACGCCACCACCGTTCGTCGCTCCCGGGTGTTCGAGCGCTTCAATCTCCGTTCGGTCTTCGAGAAGTACTACAAAGAAGACCCGGAGATGGTCCACTTCTCGGCACCGTTCCCGATGCTCACCGACGAGTCCTATGTCAAGAACTACAACTATGACATTGAGAGCACTTGGACGGAAGATGAGCTGCGGGAGAAGCTGTACGCAGGCGAGTTCTCGGTTTCTGACAAGGAGCCGCTCTGGGATGCAGCCGATGCCATGCGGTTCGGTAAGGACATCTTCCACCAGGTCTCCGCGGTCAGCAATTGGCCCGGATTCGACTGGTTGAAGAGGATGTTCGCGTCGCTCGGATTGCGCTACCACCATGTGCTCTTCGACACACCGACCGACAAGGACAAGCCGGACAACTACCGTCCGTGGCACATCGATGTGAACTTCGTGCCGCTGCGGCCGGGTCTGTGCATGTACAACCCGGACTGGGCGCCGCGCACGCCGGAGGTCTGGGAACTGTTCAAGAAGAACGACTGGGAGCTCATTCCGGCTGCACGCCCGACCAGGGTGCACAGGAACGACGTGTTCCTGACCGGTCTGTACGAGGGCAAGTCCTGGATCTCGATGAACACGTTCTCGCACGATCCGAAGACCGTCTACGTCGAGGCAGGCGAGACGGCGTACTGCGATCAGCTCGACGAGCTCGGTTTCGAGGTTGTCCCGATCCCCTACGAGAAGGTCATCCCGTTCGGTGGAGCGCTGCACTGCACCACTCTGGATGTCAATCGCGAAGGTGGTCTCGAGGACTACTTCCCGAACCAGGTCGAGGGCTACTAGACGTATCTACGAGCCCTCGACGCTTAGTCGACGATGAGCGAGAGAACGGGTCACCGTCCTATCGGGGCGATTCCTATCTAGGAACCGCCCCGTGGAGCGGTGACCCGTTTCCGTTAGCTAGAGAGGGGATACGCGTCCAGCAGCGAGCTACTTCAACAGGGTTCACGCTGAACACACACGGGGGAGACATAACTAGATGAATCTAATCCTGGCGCAACTTGAACCGGTTGCCACTGGCGCAAAGTGGCAGGTCGGGCTGTGGGTGTATCTTGTGGTATTCACCCTGCTCGGTCTGGCCATGTTCTACCTGGTCAGGGGCAGCGGTAAGCAGTACATCATTGCCGGGAAGAGCCTTCCGTTCTTCCTGGTTGGAACGACATTGTTGGCACAGTCGCTTGACGCGAACGCCACGATGGGTAACGCAGGAGCCATCGTCAGTCCGGGCGGGTTCTGGTCCGGGTTCGTGCTTGCAGGCGGTCTGGCACTGTGTCTGTTGGTCACCGGGACGTGGTTTGCAAAGCCGCTGAACCGGATGAACCTGATCACCCTGCCGGACTTCTTCTGGCGGCGCTATGACGGGAAGATGGAGATTCTGGTCAGCATTGCGATGTCGATCAGTTTCATGATCCTCCTGGCCGGCAATATCGCCGGTGGCGCATGGATCATGAAGACCATCTTCGGCTGGAACTACGGCACGGCGTTGACCGTCATCAGCATCATCGTGTTCTTCTACACGATCGCTGGTGGTCTGTGGTCGGTTGTGGCTACCGACGTGGCCCAGTCCTACCCGGCCATTATCGGGTTCATCGTTGCGGCGATCTACCTGTGGACCACCAATGATGCGGCCACGCTGTCCGCGGCGATTCCCGAGGGCTATACCGGACTCGAGGGTCTGACCGACCCAGAGTTTGGTGCCTGGGCCAACTGGGGCGGAATCATTGCCCTCGGCATTGGTGACGTGGTGGCTCTGGACTTCATGGAACGCGTCTTCGCGGCCAAGGACCCAGACACCGCCCGGAAAGCCTGCTTCTACGGTGCGGGCATGACCGTGATCACCGGCCTGGCGGCTTCCTTCATCGGATTGGCCGCTTTCGGTCTCATCGAAGGAATGGTCGATGCCAACGGGTTCGCCGTTGAGGGCTTCGATCCTCGGAACGTCATGTCGATCGTCGCCATCGATCACCTGCCGTTCATTCTGGGCTTGCTGGTCATGGGCGGCATCGTTGGTGCCGGCCTGTCGACCGCCGACGGCGGGCTGCTCGGTGTTTCGTCCGTGTGGGGGCGCAACATCTTCCAGCGCAACATATTGAAGACCTGGAAGCAGGACCACACGGCTGAAGAGAAGGAGATCCTCGACAGGAAGCTGCTGGGCATCACTCGTTTGTCCGCGATTCCGGTCTTGTTGGGATCGGTCCTGTTTGCCATCATCAAGCCGGAACCGGGGACACTCCTGATCCTGGCGTTCGATGTGGTGCTGGCAGGTGTCTTCGTGCCACTTGCTCTCGGCATCTTCTGGAAGAAGGCGAACACGCCGGGCGCCATCGCCGGCTTCCTGGCCGGGTCCGGGCTGCGGATCCTGTTCTTCTTCTGGTGGCCGTTCGACGAGCTCCTGTACGGTCTCGACACGATGCTCTCGCCGATTCTGTGCATCTTGGTCATGGTTCCTGTCAGTCTGCGGACACAGGAATCGCATCCGCCCAAGCACCATGTCATCGACTACGTCCCGACCGACGAAGAGGTGCTGTCGACCGAGTGGTAGCCCCGGCTACTCGCGGTTGATCACCACAACTGCACACACTGAGCCGGTGGGTTCGGCAATAGGCCGAACCCACCGGCTCTTTGGTTTGGAGATCGCTTGCGGTAGCAATACCCGTGACGGAACTTCCTGAGGAGGCCCAAGATGCAGCGGCAGGTAGTGCTCTGCGACCTGGTCGGCACGGTGTACACCGCAGAGGGGGTGATCCCCGGCGCCCTGGACGCCGTCGGCAGATTGCGAGACCAGGGTCAACTGCTTCGATTCATCACCAACACCGACTCCAGGAGTTCGGCCAACCTGTTGGGCGAACTGACCGCACGGGGGGTCGAGGTAGGGCCGGACGAGTTGTTCACGCCCGTCACCGCCGCCACCGCCCTGATCGGCATTGATCCCCACGCCCGGGTTCTGGCTCTGACAACCTCAGAGGTCGCAGAACAGCTCTCCGAAGATCTCAATGTGGTCGGGGACCTGCCGGCGACCCACGTAGTGGTAGGTGACCTGCGCCCCCGGCTCACCTACGATCTGCTGAACCTCGCCTACGGTGCTCTTGTGGATGGCGCCGAGTTGGTTGCATTGCAGCGGGGGCCCTATTTCCTGGCCGGGGGCCGCCGGAACATCGACACCGGTGCCGTGGTCGTCGCGCTGGAATTCGCCTCCGGCAAGCAGGCGACGGTCGTGGGGAAGCCCAACCCGATGTTTGTGTCGCTCGCCCTCGATTCCCTGGGATCCGGGATCGAGAGGGGAGACGTGTGGATGGTCGGAGACGATCGGTTCTCCGACGTGGCTGCCGGCCATGCGGCCGGGGTCCACACAGTGCTCGTGCGGACCGGGAAGTATCGGGACCAGCTCCACGCAGACGGCGCTGCAGTTCCCGAGTATGTGATCGACTCGCTCGCGGATCTGCCCGGGCTCCTTGCCCGGACTGCGCGCTGAGGAGCGGCGGCGGGTTCAGCGCCGAGATGACATACGAAACGGGGGCCCTCCGAGGAGGGCCCCCGTCACGATCCGGAACACCTTGCCGGTGTCCCGATCGCCGGGCCTTAGCCCAGCTTGTGTTCGGCGACGAAGTCGTCCATGACCATGGCGAGGTCCGGGCGACCGATTTCCTGCAGGTTGTACGTAACCGTCGTGTGCGGCTTGTCGATCTTGATGATCCGGCTGAGATCGATCGGCGTACCGATCACCACAGCGTCGCACTCCGTGGCGTTGATGGACGTTTCCATGTCCTTCAGCTGCTGTGCGCCGTAGCCCATCGCAGGCATCAGGATGCCGATGTCCGGATAGATCTCGTATGTGTCCTTCATCCGTCCCACGACGTACGGCCGCGGGTCGACGAAACCGGCCGCCCCGAACTTCTGGGCGGCAACGGTGCCGGCGCCGTAGGTCATGTGACCGTGAGTCAGGGTCGGGCCGTCCTCGACGACGAGAACGTTCTTGCCCTTGATCACGCTCGGATCAGCGACGTCCAGAGTGGAAACCGCATCGACCACGAGGGCATCCGGAACCAGTTCCGCGATGCTGTCGCGGACCTTCCTGATCCCCTCGGCGTCAGCGCTGTCCATCTTGTTGATGACCACGACATCCGACATCCGCAGCGTCGTCGTTCCGGGATAGAACGTCTTCTCGTGGCCCGGACGGTGGGGGTCGATCACGGTGATGTGCAGGTCGGACTGGTAGAACGGGAAGTCGTTGTTGCCCCCGTCCCAGATGATGACATCGCAGCCGTCGGGATCGTTCTCGGCGGCCCGCACGATGGCTTCATAGTCGACACCGGCGTAGATCACGTTGCCGCGGGTCACATGCGGCTCGTACTCCTCCATCTCCTCCACCGTGCAGTTGTTGGCATCGATGTCGGCGAGGCTCGCGAAGCGCTGCACCTTCTGGGCGACGATGTCGCCGTAGGGCATCGGATGGCGGATGGCGACGGGCTTGAGGCCCCGCTCCATAAGATGCTCGATGACCCGGCGGGTCGTCTGGCTCTTGCCGGCCCCGGTCCGGACCGCGCCGATCGAGATGACCGGCTTGGTGCTCTCGATCTGGGTGCCCTTGGGCCCGATCAGGATGAAGTTGGCGCCTGCGGCGTTGACGATGGAGCCAACGTTCATGACGTGCTGATTTGACACGTCGCTGTAGGAGAACACGCAGTCGTCGACGTCGAGGTCCTTGATGAGCCTGGGAAGGTCCTCTTCCGCATAGATGGGAATCCCATCCGGGTAGAGCGAACCTGCCAGCTCGGCCGGGTATTGCCGACCTTCGATGTCGGGAATCTGAGCTGCGGTGAACGCTACGACCTCGTACGCGTTGTTGTCCCGGTAGTAGGTATTGAAGTTGTGGAAGTCGCGTCCGGCGGCTCCGATGATGAGTACTTTCTGCTTTGCCATTCTTTCCTCACTTCTGAGAGTTGGAATCAAATGGCCGGGAACCTTTCAGTAGGATCAAACCGGCTTCGTTCGGGAAGGCGCCTCTTCTGCGCCGTTCACTTCACGACTTCTGTGCCCACCTCCCCTGCGAGCGCTTCGACGATGTCTGCGAGGTGGCAGATCACACCGCGATTGCCGGTCGCTTCGACGAACTCCATGATCGCGTTGACCTTCGGCCCCATGGAACCGGCCGGGAACTGGCCGTCGTCGACGTGCTTCTTCATCTCCGCAAGTGAGACCTTGCCGAGCAACTCCTCGTCGTCCTTCCCCCAGTTGACCGAAGCGCCCTTCACGTCCGAGCAGATGACGAACACGTCCGCGTTGATCTCCTGGGCAAGCTTCGAGGTGGCCAGATCCTTGTCGATGACCGCCTCGACGCCGGTGAACCTCCGTCCCTGCTGGATGACCGGAATGCCCCCGCCGCCACAGCAGACGACGATGAAGCCGTCCTCGATGAGGCGCCGAATCTCCCGCTTCTCGACGATATCGACCGGCTTCGGTGAAGCGACGACCCGCCGCATCCCCTTGTCCGTCTCCTTCATCGTGTAGTCGAGGCCCGCCGCCTCTTCCTCGGTGTAGAACGGACCGATCGGCTTGGTCGGGTTCTTGAACAGCGGGTCGTTCTCGTCGACGACCACGTAGGTGATGAGGGTGGCGAGGAGCTGATCGTCGATCCCCTTCTCCAAGAGGGCTGTGTCGAGGGTCGATTCGATCATGTACCCGATCTGCCCCTGGGTCATCGCGCCGACGACTTCGAGCGGCATCTTCGGAACTTCGTCGCACGATTCCTGCTGCAGGAGCAGGTTGCCGACCTGGGGTCCGTTGCCGTGCGTTATGACGAAGCTGTACTCCCCGGACAGCCCGGCGATCTGCTCCATGGGAAGCTGAAGGTTCTCCAGCTGCTGCGCGGCAGACCCGTCCTGGCCCTTCTGGATCAATGCGTTGCCGCCAAACGCGATCACCGCAACCGGCTTATTGCTCATATCTTGCCTCGCTTATGAGAAAGGTCGTTGGAGCGGCTGAGCCGCTCCAACGACAATCGCTCGAGTTCCTCTGTCGGAAGAAGGGTCAAGCGCCCAGTGTTGCGACCATGACCGCCTTGATGGTGTGCAGGCGGTTCTCGGCCTGATCCCAGACAATGGAGGCCGGTGACTCAAACACCTCTTCCGAGACCTCCATGCTTTCGATCCCGAACTCCTGATACGTTTCCTCACCAATGGTGGTCTCGCGGTTGTGGAACGCCGGGAGGCAATGGAGGAACTTCACATTCGGGTTGCCGGTCTTGGCCAGGGCTTCCGCGTTCACCTGGTACGGCTGCAGGAGGTCGATGCGCTGCTGCCATGTTTCCTTCGATTCACCCATCGACACCCAGACGTCGGTGTACAGGAAGTCACACCCCTTGAGGCCTTCGTCGATATCCTCGGTGACGGTGATCCGGGCACCTGTTGACTTGGCGATCTCCTCGGCCTGAGCGATGAGTTCCTTGCTCGGCTGCACGCTCGCCGGAGCGACCGACCGGAACTCCATACCCATCTTCGCAGCGCCCACCAGCAGCGAGTTCCCCATGTTGTTTCGGGCGTCACCCAGGTAGGCAAAGGAGACCTGACTCAGAGGCTTGTGGGTGTGTTCCATCATGGTCAGGAAGTCCGCCAGGACCTGAGTGGGGTGGTACTCGGTGGTGAGGCCGTTCCAGACCGGAACGCCGGCATACGCAGCGAGTTCCTCGACCTTCTCCTGCCCGAAACCCCGGTACTCGATCCCGTCATACATTCGACCCAGGACGCGGGCGGTGTCTTTCATGGATTCCTTGTGTCCCAGCTGGGACCCGGATGGGCCCAGGTAGGTGACGTGGGCCCCTTGATCGAGCGCCGCTACCTCGAATGCGCAGCGAGTGCGCGTCGAATCCTTCTCGAAGATCAGGGCGATGTTCTTGCCCGTCAATCGAGGCTGTTCCACCCCCGCATACTTGGCCTTCTTGAGGTCGGTCGACAGCTGCAGCAGGAACCCGATCTCCTCTGTGCTGAAGTCAAGAAGCTTGACGAACGACCTATTCCTCAGATTGAATGCCATGACATAACCTCCTCGGAAACGAATCTGGCGGCCCAGATCGCGGGAACCGTAACAAACCTGAATCGAAGTGGCCAGTCGGCGTCCGCCCCACCTCCAGCCGGCGGGCTCGCGTCTCAAATTTGCAGGCTCCCACCGCACTTTCTGAGCTGCGGCCGGCGACGTGTTCGCCCTCTGAGCGAGCTGCCGTCGGGCATGTCGAGCACCGGCTCACCGGCTGATCGACGCTTAGCAATCGGTCTCTGCAGCCGCTAGCAGTCGTGCATGGAGAGTGCTAGTCTTGGCACTCGTAAGCAGCGAGTGCTAACCGAGGAGTGTGCTTGATGAAGCTGCAGCCTTTGGGCGACCGGGTGGTCGTCAAGGCCTTGGACGATGACGAGGCGACGACGGCGAGTGGTCTGGTGATTCCGGACACCGCCAAAGAGAAGCCTCAGCAGGGCGAGGTACTTGCCGTGGGCCCCGGCGACTTCCAGGACGGGGAGCGCCTCCCGATGGACGTCGAGGTCGGCGACGTGGTCGTCTACTCGAAGTACGGCGGTACCGAGGTCAAGTACGGGGGCGAGGAGTACCTCATTCTCTCGTCTCGCGATCTGCTCGCCGTCATCCGATAGGTCCAGGAGGAATCCGTTCAATGGCAGCCAAGGAACTGGTATTTAACGAGGAGGCCCGCCGCGGCCTCGAGAACGGCGTCGACAAACTGGCCGACACCGTCAAGGTGACGCTTGGTCCCAAGGGCCGCAACGTCGTGCTCGAGAAGAAGTGGGGTGCTCCCACGATCACGAACGACGGCGTCACGATCGCCAAAGAAATCGAGCTGGAAGACCCGTTCGAGAACATGGGCGCCCAACTCGCCAAGGAAGTCGCTACCAAGACCAACGACGTCGCCGGTGACGGGACCACTACCGCCATCGTGCTGGCGCAGGCAATGGTGCACGAGGGCCTGCGCAATGTCGCCGCAGGTGCCAACCCGATGGAGTTGAAGCGCGGAATCGAGAGTGCGGTCGAGAGGGTCGTCGAGTTCACCCGAGAGATCGCAGAGCCGATCGAATCCGGTGACAAGAAGGGCATCGCCTTCGTGGCCGCCAACTCGGGCGCCGATCCGGTAATCGGTGAAAAGGTCGCCGAGGCCATGGCCAAGGTCGGCAACGAGGGCGTCATCACCGTCGAGGATTCTCAAACCTTCGGCGTGGACGTTTCGTTCACGGAGGGTATGCAGTTCGACAGAGGATTCATCTCTCCGTACTTCATTACCGATCCCGATCGCCAGGAGGCGGTCCTCGAGGATCCCTACATCCTCTTGGCCAACCAGAAGATCACCTCGGTGCAGGACCTGCTCCCGGTGCTCGAGAAGGTCATGCAGGCGGGCAAGCCGCTCATGATCCTGGCCGAGGACCTCGACGGCGAGGCTCTGGCCACGTTGGTCGTCAACAAGCTGCGCCGCACCTTCGATTCGGTGGCCGTCAAGGCCCCCGGGTTTGGTGACCGTCGCAAGGCCATGCTCCAGGACATCGCCATCCTGACCGGCGCCACCGTCATCAGCGAAGAGGTGGGCCTGAAGCTCGAGAACGTCACCATCGACATGCTCGGCAAGGCCCGCAAGGTGGTGACCACCAAGGACAACACGACGATCGTCGAGGGTGTCGGCAGTCGCACCGATGTCGAGGCGCGAATCAAGCAGATCCGCCGCGAGATCGAGAGCTCCGATTCGGATTGGGATCGCGAGAAGCTCAATGAGCGGCTCGCCAAGCTGGCCGGCGGCGTTGCCGTCCTCAAGGTCGGCGCCGCCACCGAGGTGGAGCTCAAGGAGAAGAAGCACCGCATCGAGGACTCGATCCAGGCCGCTCGGGCCTCGGTCGAAGAGGGCATCGTGCCCGGCGGCGGCGTTGCGCTGCTGCGGGCTCAGGATGCCCTCGACAAGATGCGCGGTGGGACCGCGGACGAGAAGACCGGGCGCATCCTCGTGCGTCGGTCGCTCGAGGAACCCCTCCGCCAGATCTCGGTGAATGCCGGCTACGAAGGTGGCGTGATCGTTGAGCGTGTCCGGGGCCTCGAAGGCGCCCACGGCTTCAACGCCGCGACCGGAGAGTATGGCGACCTGATGGATCAGGGGATCACCGATCCCGCCAAGGTCACCCGTTCGACGCTGCAGAACGCAGCTTCGATCGCTGCCTTGCTCATCACCACCGAGGCGCTCGTCGCCGAGGAGCCCGAGGAAGCGCCGGCAGCCCCGGCGATGCCCCCGGGCGGCGGGATGGACTTCTAGGTCCGGCCCGAACCGAACTACCAGTGCAAGGGGCGGCCCAAACGGGTCGCCCCTTGCACTAGCCTCGCAACTCGTTACGAGTTCTCCAGCCAGCCCTGCTCCAGGTATCGCTCCTTGTGCCCGGGGTACTCCTCTTCGAGCATCCCCCACAGGGAGTGATCCATCCACTGGCCGTGCACCAGCACCTCCTTGCGAAGCAGGCCCTCTCGGATGAACCCAAGCTTCTCGGCGATTCGTTCGGAAGCTTGGTTTCCCACCGCCACCCGGAGGATGACACGGTGCATCCCGAGTTCCTCGAAGGCGACCTGGACGACACGCGCCGTCGCCTCGGTGCCGACCCCCATGCTGGTTGCCGAGGTGGTGATCCAGTACCCGATCTCACCGGATTGCTCACGGCGTGAGGTCGGCCACACCGACACGTTGCCGAGGTGGGCATCGGTGTTGGCGTGGTTGCGGATCGCGAAGTCGTGGGCTCGGCCTTCGGCCCACGCGGTGGTGGAATCGCGAATGAACCGCAGGGCATCGGCTCGACCGTAGGCAGCGTGGGCCCAGGGAAGCCATGCGCTCAGCTCGGGGATGGAACTGTGGACCGCGCGGACCAGGGGTTCCACATCGCGCCGGCGGAACGGTCGGAGCACCAGGCGTGGTGTGGTGCGCGGGCGCGAGGGGAGCGATCTCGGCATCGACGGGAAGCCTAAACGCGGTCGTTCCGACGGTGCGATGCTCGCCGCCGCGAGTCCGGAGAAGGCCGTACCATGCCGCCCGTGGCCGCCTCCTGGAGTGCGTTCGACTCACTGCCGCCGGTGCCCCATCCGGACGGCATGCGGGCGGCCGTCCTCGTGCCGATCTGGCAGGACGGCGACGATCTGCGACTGATCCTGACGCGCCGGCCCGACAACATGCGGACTCACGCCGGGGACGTGGTGTTTCCTGGCGGGATCATCGAAAGCCAGGACGACGGCCCGGTGGCCACAGCGCTTCGCGAAGCCTGGGAAGAGGTCGGGATTCCTCCCGACCACGTCGAGGTGCTCGGCGGTCTCGAGCCGGTTTCGACCCGCTCCGCCGAGATGGTGATCGTTCCGGTGGTGGCGCGGATTCGCCGGCCCCACAGGCTCATTCCGGAGCCGAGCGAGGTCGCCGCGATCATCGAGCCCACGATCACCGAACTGCTCGACGATGAGCGCTGGGTGAATGAACTGTGGGGCGGTCACCGTCTCTGGTTCTACGAGTTCCCGCAGGGAATCCTGTGGGGTGCCACCGCCCGCATGGTGCGCAACCTGCTGCGGCTCTTCAGAGGCCCGGTCGCTTAGGGAACGTCGGGCTCCAACGATTTCACCTCGAGATCAGCATCGCCGGAGACGAGTGCATCGGCCGGGAACGGATCGGCCGGCTCCGGCTGTGGGGCCGGCGGGCTGGTTGGGAGCGTCAGTTCAAACACGCTGCCCCGGTCGTGGCGGTACCGCAGGTCGCCGCCCATGAGTTTGGCGAGGCGGCGGGACACCGCCAGACCGAGTCCGAGCGAACCGGGACGGCCGGGAGTCTCATGAGCCCGGCGATAGGGATCGAAGATCCGGCCCCGCTGCGCGGCGGGAACACCGGCACCGTCATCCCACACGGAGACCGTGGCAGTGCCCGCCTGTTCGGCCAGGCGGAGCTCGATGCGGTTTCCACCGTACCGGTAGGAGTTCGTTATCAGATTGCGCAGGATCTGGCGGACACGGACTGCATCGGCCCAGGCGGGCACGTCACCGTCCGGGAGCGTGACCTCCCGACCGGCCGGCGTGGGCAGCAGGCGCATCACGTGCCCCAACTCCCGCTGCAACGAGATGTCACCCGGCGTCACCCGGAGGTCGTCGGTCTCCACCCGGGAGGCCACCAGCAGGTCCTCGACGATGTTCGCCAGCTCATGGCTCTGCTCGGCGATGACTTCGAGCAGGTCCCGCTGCTCCCACTCGACCAGGTCCTCCCGGTCGCGGAGTTCCTCGGCGAGTCCGAGTATGGCCGTGAGCGGAGTCCGCAATTCGTGGGACACCGAGGCGATCAACTGGTCCTTGGAGTCGATCAAATCGTTGACCCGGCGGTCGGTGTTGGTGCGTTCCAATGCGTTGACGAACATCTCCCCGACCAGGCGGAGGAGCTTGGTGTCGGAGCCCGACCAGTGGCGGGCGTGGTGCAGGAGATCGAAGCCGACGAACCCCACCACAGATCCGGCATGCAGCATCGGAACCGCCATGAGCGACACGATGCCCTGCGCTTCGAATTCGGCACGCTCGGCAGCTGCCTCGTCCGGAAGTTCGGCGACATCGTCGATGACGAGTGGCCGGTCATTGAGCACCCAGTCGTGAATCCAGGGGAAGCCGGCGACCGGAGCATCCTGTAGCCGGTCTTTCATGGGCTCCACGCCGTCGGCACACCATTCGTGCGTGTTGCTCATCACTCCGGCCTCGAAGTCGATCTGAAACACGTAGCTGCGATCGGCGCCGACATGGGTTCCGATGGCCTCGAGGGCTTCATCGATCCCCTCGTGGGTCTCGTCGGGATTGAGGTTGATGAAGTGGGTCGAGAGCTGAGCGATGAGATTCTCGAGGTCGACCCGCTCTTCCAGTTCCCGCTCGGCCAGCCGGCGCCTGGTCAGGTCGGTGATGGCGACGACGACCCGCCCGAGATCGGGGCGCTCACCGACGGTGGGAACGACCAACTGGAGTTGGCCGTCGATGCGGCTGCCGTCGAAGGTCGTGCCGGTGACCTCGGTGGTCATCGTGGTGCGGCCGTCCCACAGCGCGAGGAACTGAGCCGTCAATGAGGCCTCGGTATCACTGCTGATCGTCTCGGCCGGGATCTTGCCGAGCATCTCGGATTGGCCGGTCGCGCCGACGTAGGCGATCGCTGCCGGGTTCACACCCAGGACTTCGATCAGCGTGGCGGCGTAGCGGACGGCTCCCGGATTCTCCTCGAGGTACCGGGCCAGGTCCTCGACCCCCGCCGCCCGTAGTGATTCGAGCCACTTCCCGACATCGGAGTAATCCTCCTCCCAGATGCCGACCGGAAGCAGGTCCACGAGGGACCGGAACCGCTCTTCTGAGTGGCGAAGCTCGGCCAGGGCCCGTCGCTGGGGACTGGTATCGAGGACGTGGACGATCCGGAGCGGTTCCTCATTGGCGGTCTTCAACGAAGTGATCGCAGTCCGCGCCCAGATGACGCTCCCGTCGCGGCTGAGGTACCGCTTGTCGAGCGTCGCCGTGGCGAAATCTTCGGTGGCCTCTCGCAGTGCGAAGTCCTTTATGAACGCCCGGCTCAGTTCGAGGTCGTCGGGATGGGTGAGTTCCGAGTAGTCCATCTCGAGCAGTTCTTCGCGCCGGTATCCAAAGGTCTCGGCAAACGCCTCGTTGACGTCCTGGAACGTTTCCGGTCCGAGCAGAGCCGTCGGAATTGGCGCTCGGTCGAAGGCAGCACGGAATTGCTGCTCGCTCTGACGGAGCCGCGTCGCGATCTCGTGATAGATGATGTTGGCTCCCCAGACCGCGGTCGAGACCACTGCCAACGCGGCGATCACATCAAATCCCAGATCTGTTGAGAAGGTTGCGAGGTGCGCCATCGTGGCGCCGACACCCACCAGGTAGAGCGGGGCGCCCCGGGCCCCGTGGAGCAGGATCAGCGGCACCCCGATACTCGCAAGACAAAGCGCTGCGGCATGGGTGAGTGCCTCGGGCTGGATCTGGCTGGCTCCGACGACGATCAGGCCGGAGAACATGACGATCATGCTCGGGTTGGGCCGGCGCATCCAGATCTGCACCGCGGCGAGGCCGGCGATGGCAATCGCCCCGGCGCCGCCGATCACGATCGGGAGGTTCCGCAGGAGGCCCCCGGCCAGCAACAGGGCCACGCCGAGCACTGAAGCGGTGACGGCTATGAACACCGTGAGGGCGCCCGCGAACGATGCGCGACCGAAGCGGTCGCGTCTGCCGACCATGAGGTGAGCGAAGGCCCTCACTCTCCCCCTATCGGCCGGAGCGGCCCGCTCTCAACGGCAGGCCTTTGCGTTTATGTAACGTTTCTCTAGTATGTAATGCAATGTCATTACTAAAGACGCAGAGAATCGTCACACTGACCCGACCCGGCCAGCTCCAAGCGATGAGCCATCCCGTGCGGACCCAACTGCTGCAGGCGCTGGGTACCGAGCCGGCGTCGGCGAAGCGGCTGTCGGAGCGACTCGGAATGACGCACGGGAAGGTTGGCCACCACCTCAAGGTCCTCGAGCGGGAAGGGCTGATCGAGGTCGTAGAAGAGCGGCAAGTGCGGGCGCTGACCGAGCGGGTGTTCGCACCCACCTTCGACACGCTGCGGGTCCGGGTCCCCGGCGAGGAGGGGGATCGGCTGCAGTTCCTCTTCTCACAGGCGGCGGTCGAGGCGGCTCCTGCGGCAGACCAGCCCTTCGAGGAGTTCGGGCGGCTCTACAGCATTGCCATGCCGGAGGAGCGAGCCGCCGAGTTTGCCGCCCGGCTGATCGCCCTGGCGGATGAATTCGCCGCCGATCCGGACGCCGGGAGTCCGGTATTCGGGTTCGCCGGGGCCGTCTACCGGACCACCCTGCCCGAGGAGACGGCATGAGCCCCCACGTCGATCTCGCCGGTCCCGCCGATGCGCCGGCCCTCGTGCTGCTGCACGGTGCCAGCGCCAACCGGAAGATGTGGTACTCCCAGGTCGAGGCGCTCGCCGATGAGTTCCGGGTGATCGTGCCCGATATGCCCGGTCACGGCGACCATCCGATTCGCAGGTTCCGTTTCGACGAAGCGGTGGCCGATGTGCAGCGGATCATCGACGAGGAGGCCGGGGGGACGGCGATGGTCCTCGGCCTGTCCGGCGGCGGCTACGTCGGCCTCGGGGTGGCGCACCACAGCCCGGAGCGGGTGCGAGCCCTGGTGCTCTCGGGCGCGACGGCCGAATATCTGGGATGGGGTGGATTCAGCACCCGGCTGTTCGGGTACTTCGTGGGTGTGATCAGCCCGGTCATGCGCCGGATGAGTGAGAAGGGGATCCGCAAGGGTGCCCGTCCGGAGACTGCCGAGGCGATGATCGATGTGGGGGTTTCGATGCGGGCGGCGTCGCAATCGCTGCGGGCGATTCCGGGCCGGGACTACCACGCAATGCTCGAGGAGTACTCCGGGCCGGTCCTGATCCTGAACGGAGAGCGGGACAAGGCGAATCGGGAATGCGAAGAGGACGCGGCCCGGCGCTGGGGTGCCGAACTGGTCGTGCTCGAGGATTGCGGGCACGCCTGTGCGCTCTCCCAGCCCGATGCGTTCAGCGAGGCGGCGGGGGAGTTCCTGCGGGCTCACGCATCGGCCCGCTGACTGATCAGAGGGTGGAATCGGGGCCGAATGACCTGGTGCTACGCTCGCCGGTCGTGGCACCAAAGACACTCTTCTCCGGCATCCAGCCGACCGGCAACGTCCATATCGGAAACTACCTGGGCGCCCTGCGCAATTGGGTCGCGCTGCAGGACGGCGACTTCGATTGCATCTACTGCGTGGTCGATCTGCACGCGATCACCGTGCCGCTCGAGCCGGAGCAGTTCACCCGGGACCGCCTGGATGCGGCGAAGGTGCTGCTGGCGATGGGGGTCGACCCGGACCGCTCGCTGCTCTACTT
>CAZEHO010000028.1:0-17635 GCA_964511945.1 uncultured Acidimicrobiia bacterium
CGATCAACGTGCCCGGCGGGCACGCCACATCGGCATTACTCAGCAGACTCCTAGAGCCGGTCACCGTTGCCGTCGACCCGAATGGCCACCGGCCATCGATTGCCCACCTCATCGGCAACGGACAGCACAACCCTCCACCCGCCCGCGATGGGCTGGGTCCCGACGAGCCGCGGTTCATCACCCCAGGCCCGACCCAGCACTATTGCCTGACTGACGACCCGGGAAGGAGCCTCATCCTCCCCCGCCGCCGGCCATGGAGCGGGCTCGGGTGCCGCCGGAACACTGATCGGAGACGGCAGGTCGGCAACCACGGTTCCGCCGTCCGGTGAGACTTCCACCAGCACTTCGACCGCCCTGGCCGCAAGTCGGAAGAACCCCCGGTCGGGAGGAGCCCCCAGCATTCGGAATACGACACCGACGCGGTATGCCGCGTCTCCGGCCGGCTCCACCCTGAACGCCCGCGCCCACTCGACATACGACAGGCTGCTGATGTTGTCCTGCGGCATCTCGGGGAGATCCGCCCCGGCAGGGAGCGAACTCGCCACATCGGCGGATCCCGTCGGCTCCATGTCGGCCGTGAAGTAGTCGTAGACGAACCATTCGGCCCGGGTGGCGGCCGCCCGCTCCGGCCCGATCGGGGCCACCGCCATCAGATCGGCCTCGCTGTAGAGCCCCGGGAGTTGCGGCAGATCGATGGTCGTCGAGGGCGCCGCTGCTTCGGATGTGACCGGCGGAGCGCTCGCCTCGTCGGCAGCCCCTGCAGTCGTCTCGGCCGTCACGGCAGTCGACGGTCCGCCGAGCATGCGTCCCACGAGGACCCCAGCCACGACGGCACCAACGACTCCGGCCGCCAGCAGCAGCGTCCGGTTCCGGGGCCGTGCAGCGTCGGCGTTCAGCTCAGACCAAGGGATGTGTTCGAATTCCTCGCGATCATCCACGGCAGCTCCATTCCTGGGTTCGTCGGTGCGCGGTCCAGCGGCTCCCATTCCTCCACGCGGGGCACAATCGGGAACGGCGGGAGATCCGGCACTGGCGCCGTCCAGGGCGGCCGCCCGAATATGCGGGGCAGCCGGTACGAAGGGGGCGACAGCGCGGCCTCGGCCACCACAACCGGCCATCCGGTGCAGACCACCACGAGCGCACACACAACAGCCGACACGATCCGCGCAACACGACGAACCGGGGGAAGCGAGCCGGCCTCTCGGGACAGGAGGACGGATGCCACGACGGCAAGGTATCGGTCCTCGTTGATAGATGGAAGGGGTCGGCTCACTCGATAGACCGATCCGAAGCCACTCCGTCCGATCAGCTTTGGATCCTCGAATCCCGGAATCCCCAGGACGTTGCAACCTACGAGGACGACAAGTACATCGCCGAGGGCACTCTGTCGTTCGTGGTGGACGTCACCCTCGAAACGATGGTGTGGTCTCTCGACGATCTCACCGTGTGCTCTCTGGAGGGCGGTTTCCAGACCGCTTTCCGGCCCTGAGCAGCGCGCGGTCTACCCGCGGCCCAGCCAGGCTCGCGACGCTTCCATCATTGCGGCGAATGACTCCGGATCGCCATCCTGGATCCAGGCGGCGAGCTCCTCGAACTCGCGGCGCAGATCGTCGTAGAGCTCAGGGGTGAACGGATTGAGCGCCTGGATCCCGAAGTAGAGCGCCGGGTCCTCAGCGATCACAGTCTCCGTGGTCTCCACCTGGGCATGGAACGTGGTGCTGCCGACCCGGTTGATCGCATCGAACGGCAGCGGTCCGGCACTCAGCACCTTGGCAAACAGCAGGTTGATGAGATGTGACAGCCCGAGCACGTACGACACGATCCGGTCGTGACCCTCGAAGTCAAGCGGCACCAGGGTGGCGGCGGTATCCGAGAAGAGTGCGGTGACCCGCTCTGTGGCAGCCGCGTCACCACAGTCGCAGATACAGATGACCCGATCCGACAGGGTCCGCACCCCCGGTCCGAACATGGGGTGGATGCTGGTCACCGAGACACCCGCCTCGATCGCCCGGGCCACGGACGGCTGGAGGTGGTGCTTGAGGCTGGCGATATCGCAAACCACTCCCCGGTACCCGGCCGACGTGAGCCGATCCAACACGCCGGGGATCGCTTCCGGCGGCGTCGCGATGAAGGTCAACGCCGCATTTTCGACGGCTGATGCCGGGTCGGGATCGTCTCTCTCCACCACAGTGACCCGGTGCCCCTGGTTCTCGAAGAAGTCGACAAACCATCGGCCCATCCGGCCGCGGCCGCCGATGACGGCAACCGCCTCGACTGTTCCGCTGTACTCCGAGTAGGAGAGGCGCTCCTGCTCGCCGCGAGAGGTTGCGATCAGCTCCTGCATCAGGGTGCGCACAGCCTCTTGCGGCAGACCGAGTTCGGAACCCATTGCCGCCGCACCGTCAAGCACCTGCCGCTCGACCTCGAAATCTCGCAGCGGGATCCCGGCGGCCCGCTTCGTCTCCCCGATGGCCCGCGCCGTATCCATCCGGTCGGCAACGAGCCGCAGGATCTCGGCATCGATCTGCCGGATTCGGTCCCGGAGTTCGTCGAGGTCGGTCATGCGGACCCCATCATGCCGCACACCTGTTCCGCAAGTCGATTAACCGCGAATGAGTCCCATGAACTCACTGCGGGTGGCGCTGTCCCGCTTGAAGGAACCTCGCATCGCACTGGTCGTCATGACCGACCCTTGCTTCTGGACACCACGCATCATCATGCAGAAGTGACTGCCTTCCATCACGACCGCAACGCCATGTGGTTCGAGCACGCCATCCAGCGCGGCAGCGATCTGACAGGTGAGGTTCTCCTGTACTTGGAGCCGCCGGGCGTACAGGTCGACGATGCGGGCAATCTTCGAGAGCCCGATGATCTTGCCCTTGGGCAGATACGCCACATGAGCCTTGCCGAAGAAGGGGAGCATGTGGTGCTCGCACATGGAGTAGAACTCGACATCGCGCACGACCACCATCTCGTCGGCGGTGCTCTCGAATAGCGCCTTGCCGACCACCTCTTCGAGTGTGGCGGTGTAGCCGGAGGTCAGGAAGTCCATGGCCTTGGCCACCCGCAATGGAGTGCGGACGAGACCTTCTCGATCGGGGTCTTCACCGAGTTGTTCGAGCATCGAGCGGACGGTCGACTCCATGACGGGGTCGTACACCTCGTCGGGTGCCGCTTCCATACGCGACTCGTCGGCGTAGTGGACCTCGCTGATCGGTCGTAGATCTCCGCTCATGATGTGACGAATCTCCTGTTGACTGGTCTTGAACGCGGCGGCCACCTCGGCCACCGTGGCGCCGGACTCCACCGTCCAGGCGGGAACAAGCTCGGCGAGGGGCAGGGCCAGGTATGCCCTCGCTTCGATCTCCGGATCGGGCACCAGAGACCCGGCAACGGTGCCCGTGAAGCCCTCGATGAGGGCGATGTCGAGATCGATGGAACGCGGTGCGTTCCTGTCCTTGGTTCGAATCCTTCCTTGTGCCGCTTCGATAGAACGCAGCGCCGCCCTCAGATCTTCCGGATCGAGCGCGGTCGTGACGACGACCGCCGAGTTCCAGAACGGCGGACCTCCGGGATTCCCAACGGGTGCCGACTCGTACACCCCGCCGACGGATTCGAGCCTCACATCCCGATGGCGCCGGAGTGCCCGAATCGCCCGGGGGAGGTTCTCCGCCGGGTCGATGTTGCTGCCGATCGCAATTGCGGCACGTATCGTCACCCGGTCACCTCGTTGCGGGTGCGACGCACGGTCACTCCCACCGATCGCGCAAACCGCAGGGCTCCCGGCTTCTCAACCGTCACCTCGGCTTCGGCGATCCGCTCATCGCTCTCCAAACAGATCGCAACGAGTTCGGCGGCCAACCGCTCGACGAGGTGCGGCTCGCCCTCGCGAATGTGAGCGACCATCGCCTTGGTGATGGTCCGGTAGTTGACCGCGTCGGCAATGTCGTCGCTGGCCGCAGCCGCCCTGGTGTCGGCCCAGAGCGTGGCATTGATCAGAACGTCTTGTTCGTTGACCCGTTCGTCGGGATTGATTCCGACGATCCCGCGCACGAGCAGGTCCCTGATGATGATGCGGTCCATGTCGCGAATGTAGCCACGGAGGTGCTCCTAGTGACGGGGCATCAGGGGTCCGTCGTCAGTCGTCGGTCGTCAGTCTGAGAGCTGGGAGCCGCCCTACCATCCCGCTCGTGCCGGTGCTTGCCCAAACCACCGACGTTGTCGGCCTCCCCGTCATCGCCGCGTCGCTCTCTCTGGTCGTGCTGGCCATCGCCCTGTCGTGGTGGCTCGGCCTCAGGATCGAAATGCCCGTCACCTGGGCATCACTGCGAGCGGCAGTCCAACTGATCGCGGTAGGGCTCCTGCTGGCCTGGGTGTTCCGGGTGGGCGTCCCGTCGGTCTGGGCCTGGATCTGGGTCGGAGTGATGACGGTCGTGGCGGGATCGGTGATGGCCCGGCGCATCCCCGAGGGACCGGCGGTCCTGCTTCCGGCCATGCTCGCCATCGCCGGCTCCACTGCGGTCAGCCTCGCCGTCGTGTTCGGCATGGGAGTCTTCGACCTGGAACCTGTCACGCTTGTCGTCGTGGCCGGGATCACCCTCGGCAATGTCCTTCCGACGGCAGTGCTGGCCGCGAAACAGGTGGTCATCGCAGTACGAGAACGGCCGGAAGGCATCGAGGGTCTCCTGGCGCTCGGGTTCGACCGTCGCGGCGTCGTCAGCCAGATCGCCCCCCAAGCCGCCCGGTTGGCCCTGATCCCACAGGTGGAGCGCACCAAGGTGGTCGGGCTCATCGCGCTTCCCGGCGCACTGACCGGCCTGCTGCTGGCCGGCGTCGACCCGATCGATGCAGTCGTCATCCAACTGCTCGTGATGTACCTGGTATTGGGCTCGGCGGCAGTCGCCGCTGTGGTGATCGTCTACTTCATGACCCGGGCGGCGGTTGACGACGGTCTCCGGTTGGCGAACTGGGTCCGCCGCTGACGGCAGCTACCTCAGGTGGGCCCCGCCGTCCACCCGGATGATCTCGCCCGTCACGAAGTGATTCCGAAGCAGAAACAGAACGGCCTCGACCACGGGTTCGGTGCCTCCAACTCGCTCCACCGGGATCTCCCGAGCCAGCGCCTTGAGGTACGCAGAGTCCTTGCCGGGCGGTGGGAGGATCGCACCGAGTGCGACCGCGTTGACTCTGATCTGGGGAGCGAGTGCCTCCGCCGCAGCAGCCGTGAAACCATCCAGCCCCGCCTTGGCGATCGTGTATGAGAAGTGATCGCGATAGGGCCGCTGTGTCCGCCAATCGGTGATGTTCACCACGGCCCCTTCGAGGTCCTCGGGGAGTGCCGCGGCGAACGCCTGAGTCAGCAACGCCGGAGCCCGCAGATTGATCGCCATGGTGCGGTCCCACTGTTCGGCCGTGACGTCCACGAGCCGATCTTCGGGGAACCAGGCCGCACTGTTGACAAGCAGTTGGACCGGCCCTAGGTCCTCCGCTCCCGCGATGACGGCGGCTGCCGGATCCGGATCGGCGAGGTCTGCAGACACGAGCCGAACCCGGGCTCCCAGCTCCGCAGCCATGCCTGCCGTTTCCTCGGCGGGGCCGGCGGACCGTCCGTAGTGCAGCACGAGGTTCGCGCCGGCCCCGGCAAGGCCGAGCACGATCGCCCGGCCCACCCGATGGGCGCCCCCGGTGACCAGGGCGGTGCGTCCGCGCAACTCCATGGTGGCGAGGGTAGTGCCGGGCGACACCTGTCTTGAGGGCCACCTCAGGCGCGCGGAAGGATCCGACCGGAACGCGCCCGATCAGCGACTACCGTTTCCGTCGTGTCTCGCCAAGATCCGAAGCACGGCCGGTGGATTCTGCCGCTCATCATTGCGGCGATGGTCGTGCTCACGTACACGTTCGTGAACAGCCTCGAACCCGCAGAGCAGGTCGATGCAACCGACACGACCGCAGTTCCACCGTTCCCGACCGTTCCGACAACAACCACCACCCTCCCCGCCGGCATCCAGGCCTTCCTCGTGACTCTCGATGTGTTCGAAAGTCAGGCAATGGCGTACCTGGACGAGATCAATCGGGTGAACGACCAGTGGGAAGCTCGCGAGATCGAGTTCTCCGATGCGGTGAACGGATTCGAGCAGATCCGGGCGTCAATCAGCTCGTGGGAAGACGACGTGGCCCAGGCCGCCGACCCGACTGCGGCTCCGGAGGGACTCGGTGAGCCGCTGGTCCAACTGCTCATCGATGTCGAGGAACTCGCTCCGGGTGTCGAGGACGTCGTGCTCGGACTCCGGGCACCGGACGACGGCACCCTCCGTCGCGAAGCGGTCACCCAGTTCGGTTTGAAGGTGCAGGATGTCATCGATGCACTCGATGAGATCCGGGCACTCGCCGGCCCGCAGGACGAGGACACGGACGCCACCGAGGGCGGGTCCGATACGACCGACGACGCCACCACGAGCACCACGTCCGGCGACGGCCTCGACGCGTGATCAGGCAATAGGCAGCAGGCCGCGGCCAGGCAGTTTGAAGCGGGGGAGGGCAATGCCCTCCCCCGCAGCGAGTTGCGATTCGCGAGTTGCGATCTGCTCTAGATGTCGTAATACAGCTTGAACTCGTACGGGTGTGGCCGCAGGCGCATCTCGTCGACTTCGCTCTCTCGCTTGTAGGCGATCCAGTCCTTGACCAAATCCTCGGTGAACACGCCGCCGGCGAGCAGGAACTCGTAGTCGTTCTCCAGGGCGTCGAGGCTCTCGTCCAACGAACCGGGTACCGAAGGCACCTTGGCCAGTTCCTCGGGGGGCAGGTCGTAGAGATCCTTGTCCACCGGAGCACCCGGATCGAGCTTGTTGGCGATGCCGTCCAGGCCTGCCATCAGCATCGCCGAGAAGGCGAGGTACGGGTTGGCCGACGGATCGGGGCAGCGGAACTCGAGGCGCTTCGCCTTCGGGCTCTGCGAGTACGTCGGTATCCGCACTGCGGCGGAGCGGTTCCGCTGGCTGTACACCAGGTTGACCGGGGCCTCGTAGCCCGGAACCAGCCGGCGATACGAGTTGGTCGTCGGAGCCGCAAAGGCCAGCACCGCACCTGCATGCTTGAGGAGGCCGCCGATGTACCAGCGAGCCAGATCCGACAGGCCGGCATAGCCGGTCTCGTCGTAGAACAGTGGCTTGCCGTCGGTCCAGAGGCTCTGGTGGGTGTGCATCCCGGAGCCGTTGTCCTGGAAGATTGGCTTCGGCATGAACGTGACCGTTTTGCCGTACTGCCAGCCGACGTTCTTCACGATGTACTTGAACATCGTGACCCGGTCGGCGGTCTTCAGCAGGGTGTCGAACCGGATGTCGATCTCTGCCTGACCGGCAGTTCCGACCTCGTGGTGCTGCAACTCAACCGGAATCCCGGCCTCGAGGAGCGCCATCGACATCTCCGACCGTAGGTCCTGATAGTGATCGGTCGGCGGGACGGGGAAGTACCCCTCCTTGTACCGGGGCTTGTACGCAAGGTTGCCGCCAGGCTCATCGGCGCCGGAGTTCCAGGCGCCTTCGATCGAATCGACCTCGTAGAAGGCCGAGAACTGGTTCTGGTCGAATCGAGCGGAGTCGAAAATGTAGAACTCGGCCTCGGGACCCCAGAACGACTCCTCGGCCACCCCGGTGCTGCGCAGATACTCCTCTGCCTTGGCGGCGACGTAGCGGGGGTCCTTGTCGTAGGGCTGGCCGGTGATCGGATCCTTGACGTTGCAGTAGATGATCAGCGTCTTGTGATCACGGAAGCGGTCGTCGACGGCGGTGTCCGGATCCGGAACCAGGATCATGTCGGATTCCTGGATCTGCTGGAAACCGCGAATCGAGGATCCATCGAAGCCGAAACCCTCTTCGAAGCCACTCTCGTCGAGTTCGGACGCGGGAATCGTGAAGTGCTGGACTTGACCGGGAAGGTCGCAGAAGCGCAAGTCGACGAAGTCGTACCCGCCCTCTGCAATCATCGCCAACACATCGCTCGGGGATGCCATAGCTCTCCTCAACCTCGTGAATCGTCGTGATGTTTGTACCGAATCAGCATTGCTCGCCGGTTGCCGAATTGTGAATAGAAGGTTTCGAGCATGGTCGGGTGGCACCACCTCCCGTACCATGACCAACCGGAGGTCCTATGGCGAAGCAGGAAGAGTACGTACTCCGAACCATCGAGGAGCGGGGCATCCGGTTCATCCGGCTGTGGTTCACCGATGTCCTCGGGTTTCTGAAGTCGTTTGCAATCACCCCGGCCGAACTCGAGACGGCATTCGAAGAGGGAATGGGGTTCGACGGTTCGTCGATCGACGGCTTCTCACGGGTCCAGGAAGCCGACATGCTGGCCCGGCCCGACCCGACATCGTTCCAAGTGCTCCCCTGGCAGAGCGAGCGGGACGGCGCCGCCAGGATGTTCTGCAATATCGTCACCCCGGACGGGGAGCCGTTTGAGGGGGATCCGCGGAGCGTCTTGGCGCGCAATCTGCAGAGGGCCGCCGATCTGGGGTTCACGTTCTTCGTGGGCCCGGAGGTCGAATACTTCTACTTCGCCGACGCGGGTGAGGAACCGCAGGTACTAGACCGCGGCGGGTATTTCGACCTGACGCCGCTCGACGTTGCGCAGAAGTACCGCCGCCAGACGATCACCTCATTGGAGAGCCTCGGGATCCCGGTCGAACTCTCACATCACGAGGTGTCGCCGAGCCAGCATGAGTTGGACCTCCGCTACACCGACGCCCTGACCATGGCCGACAACCTCATGACGACCCGCCTCGTCGTGAAGGAGGTGGCCATGGAGAACGGCATCTACGCGACCTTCATGCCGAAGCCGTTGGAGGGGACCGACGGGAATGCCCTCCACCTTCATCTCTCCCTGTTCGAGGGCGATCGGAACGCGTTCAGCGAGCCCGGGGCTGCGTCCGGGCTCTCCAAGATCGGAGAGGGCTTCATCGCCGGCCTGCTGCGTCATGGCCGCGAGATCACCGCGGTCACCAACCAGTGGGTGAACTCGTACAAACGATTGGTCGCCGGCTTCGAGGCACCTGTGTACCTGACCTGGGCCCACAACAACCAGTCGGCCCTCATCCGGGTCCCGACTCCCAAGCGCGGGAAGACCACCTCGACCCGCATCGAGTACCGGGCCGCCGACCCGGCCACCAACCCGTACCTGGCCTTCTCGGTGATCCTGGCGGCGGGCTTGGCCGGGATCGAGGGCAACTACGAACTGCCGGCAGAGACCTCGGCGAACATCCACGAATGGACCCGAGACGAGCGTCGTGCAGCCGGCATCAAGCGTTTGCCGGGCACTCTCGACGAGGCTCTGGACGAAATGCGTGACTCGGAACTGGTTGCCGGAGCCCTCGGTGAGCACGTCTTCGAGTGGTTTCTTCGCAACAAGCGGCGGGAGTGGGACCGCTACCAGCGCCACGTTTCCCGCTACGAGCTACGCGAGTACCTGCCGATCCTGTAGTCATGCTCGTCGCCCTGCACCCCGAGCAGCCGTCGACGGCCCTCAGCGAGGGCCTGCTCGAAGCGGGGGTGCGCCCGGTTCCCGTTGTCGATGCAGCCGCGGTCACCGAACTCGAGCCGCCCGAAGGCTGGGGAGCGGTCGTCGTTGAAGTCGGTGCGGAGGATCATGCTCAGGCGATGGCCCTGGCGAGACGAGTCCGCGAAGCAGGGGTGGCCCCGGTGCTCGTCGTACTGAGCCGGGCCCAGACCGAACTCCTCGACGGTACCGAGGCTTACGACGACTTCCTGCTGTCGCCGATCGACCGGGAGGAACTCCGGATCCGGCTCACCCGCCTGATCGGGACCGATGCGACCGACGCCGACACCGAACTCGTGAGGTTCAAGGATCTCGAGCTCAATCCGGCCACCTACCAGGCACTACTGGGTGAGCACCCTCTCGACCTGACGTTCATGGAGTACGAGTTGCTGCGCTTTTTCGCGGGCAATCCGGGTCGGGTGTGGAGCCGGGAGCAGTTGCTGTCGCGGGTCTGGGGATACGACTACTTCGGTGGTGCCCGCACCGTCGACGTCCATGTCCGGCGGCTCCGAGCGAAGCTGGGTGAGGAGCGGGCTTCGTGGATCACGACGGTGCGCTCGGTGGGCTACCGGTTTGGTTGAGCGACCACCGGTCACCGTCGTCATCCCCGTCTTCAACGGCGCGTCCGTCGTCACCGCAGCAATCCGATCCGCTCTCGACCAGGACTACGAGGCACCCCTCGATGTCGTTGTCGCTGTCGCTCCGGGCACCGATGACACCGCGGCCTTGGTCGCAGGCCTCGCCGACACTGATTCCCGGATCACCGTGGTGGACAACCCATCCGGCAACACCTCAGCAGGCCTCAACGCCGCCATCGCCGCCGCAACCGGAACGGTCATCGTGCGCTGCGATGCCCAGGCCCGGCTGCCCGCCGGCTACGTAACACGGGCCGTCGACCTCCTGGCCGAGACCGGCGCCGACAACGTGGGTGGCATCCAGGCCGCAACCGGAACGACGTTCCTGCAGCGCGCCGTCGCGCTCGCCCAGTCCCATCCGCTCGGCGTGGGTGATGCCCGTTACCGCACCGGCGGAGATCCCGGCGAGACCGACACCGTGTATCTCGGAGTGTTCCGCTGCGAAGCCCTCGAGCGGGTTGGGGGATTCGACGAAACCCTGGTCCGCAACCAGGACTACGAACTCAACTGGCGGATCCGCGAGTCGGGAGGGACGGTGTACTTCCACCCCGATCTGCGGGTCGCCTACTTCCCCAGGTCGCGGCTGTCCGATCTATGGCGCCAGTACCACGAGTACGGCACCTGGAAGCGGGAGATGCTGCGGCGCCACCCGGGATCACTGCGATGGCGCCAGCTCGTTGCGCCGGCTCTCGTGATCGGATTGGTGCTTTCCCTCATCCTGCTGGCCAGTCCGGTATGGCCGACGTCAGCGATCGTTCCCGCCCTCTACGGCGGTGCGCTGGTTGGAGCCGCCTTCTCGACCTGGATCCGGCACCGGAGCGCCGCCGGTTTGGCACTCCCGCTGGTGCTCCCCACAATGCACCTCGCCTGGGGAAGTGGATTCCTGTTCGGACGACCGAAGGTGCCGGAGTAGGACCCTGCTGTCCAAGGGACCGACGGTTACGCCGTCGGCCCATTCCTCATCGGAGCACGTAGATGTTGCGCTCCTCGCAGATCCGGTGGAGTTCGTCCGGCCAGATCGTCACGCTCACCTCGCCGAGGTGGGCCTTGCGGAGCAGATACATGTAGGTCCGGGATTGCCCGATTCCGCCGCCGATGCTGAGCGGGATCTCGTCGTTGAGGATCGCCTGGTGGTAGGGCAGTGCCAGGTTCTCGGCGAGCCCCGCCATCTCCATCTGCTGCACCAGGGTCTCCTTGGTGACCCGGACCCCCATCGACGTAAGCTCGTGGCGCCGCTTGGTGACCGGATTCCACACCAGGATGTCCCCGTTGAGACCATGCATCGGGCGCCCATCCTTGGAGACCGTCGGCGTGACCCAATCGTCGTAGTCGGCGGCCCGCATCTCGTGGGGATAGCCATCCTCGAGCAGGTAGCCGATACCGATGATGAACACCGCCGGGTAGTCCTGGAGGATCGCGGTTTCCCGCTGCTTGCGGGGCAGGTCCGGGTAGGCCTCAAGGATTTCCTCGGCGTGGATGAAGTGGAGTTCCTCTGGGATTTCCGGGTACCGACCGTCCTCCAGTTGCGGGAATGTTTCCCGAACCCGTTGGCCGGCCTCGACCAGCACGCTCCAGATGCGCTTCACGGTGTCCTCGAGATAATCGAGGGTCCGATCCTCGTCGGTGATGACTCGCTCCCAATCCCACTGATCCACATAGGAGCTGTGATCGTGGTCGAGGAAGTAGTCCTTGCGGACGGCCTTCATGTCCGTGCACACGCCCTCACCGATTGTGCAGCCGAACTGGCTGAGTGCGACCCGCTTCCACTTGGTCGCCGCCTGCACGATCTGAGCATTGAGCCGTGGTTCGATCCCCAGCCCCGCCGGGAACTCGACGGGGGTCCGCGACCCGTCCCGATCCAGCATGTCGTTGACGCCGCTCTCCCGCGTCACGATCAGCGGGACCTGCACCATCTTCAGGTTCAGCTCACGGCACAGGCCGTCCTCGATGGTCTGCTTGGCAAGGAACAGCGCCTCCATCGTCTCCATCGGGGTCAGCGCAGTGTCGTAGTCGGTCGGGAGGATCTTGGCGACCTCCTCGTAGGTACTGATCCCGGGGCCGGCAAGGTCGGCGGTCTTGTCGTTCATGACGCCTCCGATCGGGGGAAGAGGGAAACCGGTCGATGGCCGAACACCATCGCCGGCGGCTGCGAGGTGCGAGACAGCAGCATCACCACCTGTCACTGTGCACCGCCCCCACGGGCCCGGCCAGAGGCTTTGGTCCAGGCCTCGTTCGGACCCTTACTCCCCGGCGTCGCCGGGCAGGCACTCCCCGCGGAAGAACGCCCATTCCTCGCACTCGACCCCGTTCGGGAAGACACAGACGCCGTAGGTTCCATTGGCGTCGGTTCTCATCTCCAGGCGCCCGCCCTCGTCGATGCAGTGGACAGAAGCCGGATTGGCCAATCCGGGACCGGGCTCGGAGGGACCCTCGCCGACATCGCCGGGCGAGCAGTCACCGTGGAAGAACTCCCACTCCGGGCACTCTGCACCGTTCGGGAAGATGCAGTAGCCGTTCTGGCCGCCTTCCTCGTCGCGGATGTCCAGCTCCCCGCCCTGCTCGATGCAGAACACCGACGCCGGGTTGGCCAATTCCTCCCCCGGGTCATCGTCGTCGGAGCACGCGGGGAACACAATCAGGATCAGCAGCAGGCTTGGGATCAAGAAGCGGATGGTGCGCACGATGAGGTCCTCGTTGTCACGCGCCCCCTCTTCTCCTCCGACGCTAGCCGCCTGAGGCGAGTTCCCGGTAGAACCTGCGGACATCGGCGCCGGGCCAGACCAGATCGGCCCGAAGCTTCGGGGCGGCCGCGGCAAGATCGGTACGAAGGGCGTCGTCTGCGGCAGCCGCATCAACGCCAGCGGCAGCGGCCGCCGAGTCCGCGGGCGCAACGAAGGAGATCCCGTGCATTCCGACCGTCCCGTCGCGGCTCCCCGGCAGGTCACTCGCCACCACCGGGATGCCCAACTGCAGGTACTCGATGAGCTTGGTCGGCATCGAGTGCCGGTAGTTGGGGAGATCGTGCAGCAGGGAGAGCCCCACCGCCGCGGAGGCGGCTCGTTCCATGGCTTCGCGATGTGGAAGCCATCCGGTGAGGGTCAGGTCGACCCCTCGCTGCTCGGCCAGTTCTCGCATCCGGCTGGCGATATCACCTGGGCAGCGCCCGATCACCACGAGGGGGCGACGGGTCTCACCGCGGCCGACAGCCTCCACCATGTCCAGTGCCCCGCGTGCCTCGGTGACGTCTCCCACGTAGACCACCGAGCCATCGCTTGGAGCGGGATCGGGGAGCCCGCCTGCCGCCGGGTAGTTCGGGAACACCGGATGGTCCCCCTTGAAGAGCCTGCGATATCCGGGTTCGGCCAGGGTGATCGTGCAGAAGCGCTCGGCCGAGTTGAACAGCCGGGCTGCGATCCATGCCAGCGGTGCCCGGAGCGCAGGGACAATCCACGGGCGCTGACGGATCAGTGCCGGAGCGTCCTCGTGGATGTCGACCACCACCGGGATTCTCCGGATCAAACGAACCAGTAGTGCAGCCGGAATCAACTCGTGGTCGTGCACGGAAACCAGATCGACGTCCCCCCGCATCATCTGAGCGAGGGCGCGGAACCAGCGCACCACCCGCCCGCCTTCGAGCGGGATCCATTCGAGGTCCGCTGTATCGACAGGTGCGGGGAGCTTGGCGGCGTAGCGGACGTCGAACTCCCCGGACAGTGACCGGATCGTGCGCTCGCGTATCCGCGGATCGTCGGACTGATGGACCGAGGTGACGACCAGAACCGTCACAACACGACAACGTTGCCGGCGTCGAGCCCCCGCCTCCGGTAGGTCCCGCGAGCATCGAAGACCACCGGAACGGCAGCGGCCAGCGCCTCGTAGTCGAAGGCGTCATGGTCGGTCAGGACCAGTGCAGCCGCCTCCCCACCGGGACCCGATGCCGCCGGGTACCCGTGGGTCTCGATCTGGTCGGGGCCAACGAGCGGATCCCAGACGGAGATCTCGGCGCCGCGTCGGCGAAGTTCGTCCAGCACGTCGAGCGCCGGAGACTCTCGGTCGTCTGAGACATTTGGCTTGAACGCGATTCCCACCGCAAGCAACTTCGTCCCGAATACCGGCAGGCCGCGCTCGTTCAGCAGGTCCGCGATCCGGCCCGCGGTGTACGCGGGCATCCGAAGATTGACGTCCTCCGCGAGGTCGATGAACCGTGTCGGGAACCCGGTCGCCTTGGCCCTCCAGGCCAAGTACTGCGGATCGAGCGGCACGCAGTGCCCGCCGACTCCGGGGCCCGGGTAGAAGGCCTGGAACCCGAACGGCTTGGTGTCGGCGGCGTCTACTACTTCCCAGATGTCGATGTCGAGTTCGTGAGCAAGCTGTGCCATCTCATTGATGAATCCGATGTTGACCGAGCGATACGTGTTCCCGAGCAGCTTGGTCATCTCGGCGGTGCGGGCCGTCGACACCAGGTGCACATCGTCGACCAGGCGGGCATACGCGGCCGCCGCTACCCGGCCGGATTCGCCGGTGACTCCACCGACCACCTTGGGGATGGATGCCAGATCGCGGCCGCTCCCGGGGTCAACCCGCTCCGGAGAGAAGGCCACGAAGATTTCCTCGTCGAGCACCAGGTGCCCGACAGCGGCAGCGGCCACGATCTCCTCAGTGGTACCGGGATAGGTGGTCGATTCGAGAGACACCAGCATGCCGGGGCGTGCTACCCGAGCCACCGTCGCCGACGCCGCCTCGATGAACGACATATCCGGTGCCCGGTGCTGGTTGAGCGGGCTGGGAACGCAGATGAACAGGGCATCGGCTTCACTCAGCCGCTGCTCGTCTGCTGTGAGTTCCAGTCCCCGGCCGAGTGCATCCTGCAACACATCATCGGCCACGTCGTCGATGTGTGAGGCGCCGCCGTTGAGGCTGTCGACGACGCTCTGCGACACGTCGAACCCGATCGTCGGAACCCCCCGCCGCACGGCGCTCACCGCGAACGGCAAGCCCACATAGCCCAGCCCGATGACGCCGGCGGTCCACTCGGAATCCCTGAAAAAGCTCACGCGATCGGTCACCCGCACCTCGGCCACTCGGAGTAGTGCCAGTCTATCTGCGACCCAACTCCGCTCCCCTGCGACAATCCGTCCGATGGAGCGCCGTTTTGCACCGGAGAACGACTACCGCTCCCTGGCGATGATCGAGCCGGGGACGCCCGGCCTTTCGGTTTCAGTGGTGATCCCGGCCTTTGAACGGCCCGCCCTGCTCGCCCGCACCCTGGCCGGTTTGGCCAATCAGCAGGGATATCCGGCGAACCTGATTTCCGTGGTCGTTGCCGACGACGGCTCGACCGCCGACATCGCAGGCGTGGTGAAGCGCTCCGGACTCGACGCCACCTATGTTCGGCAGGAACACGACGGCTACGGAGCGGGGCGGGCACGCAATCTCGGGGCCGGGGTCACCGATGCCGACGTCCTGCTGTTCCTCGACGCAGATTGCCTTCCGGTCCCGGATCTCGTCGCCCGCCACATGACCTGGCATCACCGTTCACAATCGGCCGTCGTGATCGGTTCCCGCCGGTATGCCGACACGTCCGATCTTGATCCCGGCGAGCCGGGATTCGCCGCCCGCATCTGGCAGCTCAACGGAGAGGACACCGAGGACTGGCGCTCGGTGCTCTACCGACGAACCAACGGCCTGGCGCACGGTACGGAGGCGTTCCGGGCCTTCCTCTCAGGAAATGTGTCCGTCCGCCGGGCCCAGTTCACGGCCCTCGGCGGGTTCTCGCTCGATTTCCGCAGCTGGGGCGGAGAAGACACCGAGCTCGGCTGGCGGTTGTTCCAGGCCGGCCTCTGGTTCATCCCCGAATCCAGAGCGATCATCTACCACCAGGTGCAAGAGGAGAGCCATCCGGGCGAGTGGCGTAAGGAGGACCGCGCCGAAAGCACTGCGACCCTGACGTCGAAGATCCCCCACCGGTTTTACCGGCCTGCGAGTGCCGGCGGACCGTTCGCCATCCCCAAGGTCTCCATCGTGGTCTCACCGGCGGCTGCGGCCGCCGGACCGGCGCTGATCGACCGCCTCGGGCGTCAACGCCTCGGCGACTGGGAAGCGTGGTTCCCGCTCGATCCCGACCTCGACGCTCCGGAGCGGCGGCTCCGTAGCCTGCCCGATCGTGCTGGTTCCGACGAGCAGCGGCTGCTTCGCGCCCTTGCCGGGTCGGTCGGTGAGTACGTCGCCCTGCTATCGGGAGGGGCGGTCCCCCATCCGGACCTGCTCCGGCGGTGTGTGGGGGATCTCGACGCCACCCCGCGAGCCTCGATCGTCACCGTCGGATACGCAGGGGCGGAGCGGGGTATGGCCGACGCCCGGTTGGGAGCTTGGGGAATGCCGGCATTCGCGCTCATCCGACGACGCGAACTATCGAAGGTGCTGCCGCACTTCAGTTCACCGGAGGCCGTGTGGTCGGTCGTGCTCGAACTGAGCCGCACGCGATTCCTCGACGAGCCGCTCATCACCGTGCCGCCTCGGGGGACCAGCGCCGACGAGACTGTCCCTGCTCCACTGCCCACAGCTCACCGGCGGCGGAGCCTGTTCGGCCGCTTCCAGAAGCGACTCGCGGGCCTCCTGCCCGGGCGGAACCGACGCAAACCGGTGGTCGTGCACGTCGGTCCGAAGGAGACCACCGCCGCCCTCGTTGAGGCGGCGCCGTGGGCCCGGATCGTCCACGGGCGGCGGGGGCGTGCCGTGATCGTCACCGGCACCCTCGACGACCGGACCTACCAGCGGTGTCTCGAGATGGATGAACCCCGTCTGGAGCGGCTCGTGCTCGGTGCCGCGGCCGGGAGTGGCCCGGCCGGAGACTGGGCCGACTTCCTGCGGACGTGCCTGTCGGTAGGCCTTGCGGGCGACGATGACGTTGCGACGATCCGGGCCTGGGGGTACAGCGGGCCCGTCACCGTGACGGGCCGGTTCGACCACACCTCGCCGCAATCTGCGTCGGCACTGGACGCCCTCCGGGAGGTACTCCGGTGAAGGTCTGCATGTTCGTGAAGAACTCCTTCGAGTACGACGCCCGGGTGACCAAGGAAGCCACCAGCCTGATCGGCGCCGGTCATCGGGTGCTGGTCGTCGCAATCCATGCACCAGGTACTGCGGAGTCGGAGACCCTCGGCTCGGGGATCGAGGTCATCAGGGTGCGACGCCTCCAATTCGGCCTTGGCGCCCTGCAGCGCAAGCAGCGGGAACTCGTCACCGAGGTAGAAATGCAACGGGCCAAACGAACCGGCGAACCGGTCGACATCGATCGGATTCGTCGCGACAGCACACTCATCCAGGCTTCGACGGCAACGCCGGGAGATGCGGTTAGTGACGAGATCCTCTTCGAAACGGCCGGCGCCTCGGGCCGGCGGGGGGGAGCGCTCACCCGTTTCCTGGCCAAGACGATCCGGCTCGCCGTCGCC
>CAZEHO010000028.1:17735-38953 GCA_964511945.1 uncultured Acidimicrobiia bacterium
GCCACGATCTCAACACCCTGTGGGTCGGTTCGACCTGCAAGCGCCGCCGCCCCGGGACCCGCCTGATCTACGACTCTCACGAACTGGCCACCGAACGCAGCCGGATGGGACGGATCCGGCGCTGGTGGGCACTGCGTAACGAACGCAGGGGGATCCCGCATGCCGACGAGGTCATCCTCACGACCCGATCGCGGGCGGCCCATGTCTCATCGCTGCACGGCATCCCGATGCCGACGATCCTGCGCAACGTGCCGGAGCGGATCGAGATCGAAGCGGGCTGGGACCTCCGCGAACGCCTCGGCATCCCGCCGGATCAGCGGATCCTCCTGTATCAAGGATCGATCCAGGAGTTCCGCGGGATCGAGGAGACAATCGATGCTCTGCAGTACCTGGAGCGATGTGTGTTTGTGGTTGTCGGCTACGGACACCATCGGCCGGTGCTCGAAGCGCTGGTGAAGCAGAGGGGTCTCGAGGACCGGGTCCGCTTCTTCGGACCGATCCCGAACGACGAGCTGCTCTGGTACACCGCGACCGCCGACGTCGGGATGTGCGTGATCCGCGGAACGTCGCTGTCCTATCGGTGGTCGCTGCCAAACAAACTTTTCGAGTACATGATGGCCGGGATCCCGATCGTGGCTTCGGACTTCGAGGAAATGGGCCGTGTCGTCCGCGAGGAGGGTGTCGGCGAGGTCTGCAATCCCGACGATCCGGCCGAAATCGCCCGTGCGGTGCGCACCGTGCTCGATGCGTCGGAGGGCGACAAGACCTACCGGGAGGCGGCACGGGCGGCGATTTCCCGCTACACCTGGGAATGGGAGCAGCAGGTTCTGCTCGATGTGTACCGGCGGCTGGGCTGAGGTGCAGCCGTCCATCTCCACTCGGCCCGCGAGCCATCGGACCCCGGTACGGCCGCGTTGCTGATACGTTCGTTCGATGAGGACGCCCTCGACCGGCGCCGGCATGGCCGTAGTCCTGGCGCTCGTCGCCGTCGGCTTGGTGGTTCTGGCGCTGCGCCCCGGCACCTCAGTTGTCGTCATCGACGACTCTCCCCCTGTAGAACCACCTGCCGACGGCACCGCGGTTGTCGCCACCCTCCGGGCGCCCGGCGGACTGGCACTGTTCGGTGCGCAGATCATCGACCCCACCCACACCGTTGAGGTGCGCTTCCTCACCGGGCCGGGGTGTTCCGCACTCCTCACCTCCGATGATCCATGGCCTACACCGCATCCGGAGTGTGCCGGCACGGTTGATCTGGTCGGTGTCGTCGGCAGCATCGGGATCGCTGAAACCGATCGGTCGCTCGTCGGGGTGACGATGACTGTGCCGGGAGCCTGCTACGACCAGCTGAGGAGAGGCATGGCCTGGCCTCCCGACATTCCCGAGTGCTCTTCCGCGGCGTAGCCGGCTTGGAGGACCGCCCGAGGATTCCGTCACCCCTGTCAACGATTTGGCAGGATCCGCCGGCTTCGCAGTACCGCCGCAGGATTGAGTCGCTACCCCACGTCCTCTCGGTGTCCATTCACTCCGGATCGGGCATCTTCGGTCGCCCACGAGACAAGTTCCTCAAACCGGAACCCCCACTCCGGGTCGAGTTCCTCGACCCGTCTCCGCCAACCCTGGATGAACGGGACCACATCGGCGACGAGTTCCTCGAACGGCACTTCCGTGTGGCGGCGACCGAAGAGCAGCCGGTTGCGGATGAAGTAGTAGACGAAGGCTTCGCCGGGCATCCCGATGGTGCGTGGGGTGCGATGGATGAACTCCGCCTTCGGATGAATCGCCGTCCGAAAGCCGGCCCGGACGGCACGCACGCAGAATTCCGTTTCCTCGAAGTACATGAAGTACTCCTCGGGCAGCAGGCCGATCTGTTCGAACACCTCCCTGCGCACCAACATCGCGGCGCCGGGAACGAAGTCGACGTGCGTTAGCTGGCGCTTGCGCCGGGTCGGGCGCCGGCTGCGATTGATCAGCTCGCTGCGCCCGCCGGAGTCCCACACGATCCTGCCCCCCTCGGATTGGATCCGAAGGCCGGCGGCATCGTCCTCCAGAATCCGTCCCCCGATGATCCCGACATCCGCGTGATCGGCAAGGACCCCGACGAGCACTCGCAAGCTTTGAGGGTGAGGCTCGGTGTCCGGATTGAGGATCCACAGCAGATCGGCACCTTCGTCCAGCGCGAGCTTGACGCCCACGTTGTTACCGCCGGCATACCCCAGGTTCCCGCCGGCCTCGACCACCCGCAGCCCGGCCTCGCGCAGGGTTGCTACCTCCTCGGGACCAGAGTCGTTGTCGACCACGATCGTGCGGAGGTACGGGTAGTCGACGGCGTCGAGCGCTCCAAGACAGTGCACGACGTGGTCGAGCCGCTTGTGGTTCACCACGATCGCTCGGACCTTCGGAAGCGTCACGAACCCTCCATCAGTTCTGCGACCAGCGTCGGGAGACTGTCCTCCCATACCGGGAGCGGATCCATCCCAAGCACCGCCAGGCGCTCGCTCCCCAGAACCGAATACGCCGGCCGGGCGGACGGTGTTGGGTAATCGGTCGTCGTACACGGAGTGATCCGATCGGGATCGAGCCCGGCCAGGGTCACGGCGGCGCGGGCGAGTCGGTACCAGGTCGTCGCGCCCCGGTTCGTCAGGTGGAGGACTCCCGACACGCCGGCCTCGAGAGCCTGCAGCGTCGCCGCTGCGAGATCGGCGGCAACCGTCGGACATCCGGTTTGATCGTCGACGACCTGCAGCTCACGCTCTGCAGCCAGTCGCAGCATCGTGGCGACGAAGTTCGGGTGGGTTCCGGAGACAACCCAACTGGTCCTGATGATGAGGCTGCTCGGGAACCGACCTGCGGCCTGCTCGCCGACCAGCTTCGAGCGTCCGTACGCGTTGATCGGATCGGTCGGAGACGATTCGAGATAGGGCGTCGAAGCGTTCCCGGGGAAGACGTAGTCCGTCGAGTAGGTGATGAACGGAATGCCGGCACGGTCCGCAAACGCAGCCAGGGTCCCGACCGCCTCACCGTTCACTGCGGTGGCAAGTTCCTCCTGCTCTTCTGCCCGATCCACGGCGGTGTAGGCGGCGGCGTTCACGATCGCAGATGGACCGGACTCCTCGAGAAACGACGTCACGGCGCGAGCGTCGGTCAGATCGAGTTCGGGAAGGTCGATGCCGATGGCATCGGGGCGCAATCGCATCAATGCCGTGCCCACCTGGCCGGCCGCTCCGGTGATCAGCAGGCGGCTCATTCGCCGATGATCTCCGATCGTTCACCGAGGGTGAGTTCCACGTACGACGCGGCGGGGGTTCCGTGCAGATGGACTCCCCTGCCGAGCAGGCTGTCGCGGATCTTCCAGCCGTGGATCTCCGAGTCGTCCATCACAATGGAGTTCTCGACCGCGGCATCCGAGAGCCGGCAGCCGTTCCCGATCGATGTATGCGGGCCGATGACGGTTCTGGTCAGCACGACCCCGTCGCCGATGACGGCCGGGCCCGTGACGTCACAATCGATGACCCGCGAGCCGCTCCCGATGTGAATCTCGCCTCGGATCCGGGTGTCGATCACTTCACCGTCGATGCTCTGCGCCAATTCGGAAATGACCAGGCCCTGGGCGTGGAGCAGGTCGTCTTTGGTGCCGGTGTCCTTCCACCAGTCCTTGACCACCGACGCTCGAACCGTGCGATCGGTGTCGATGAGGTATTGGATTGCGTCGGTGATCTCCAGTTCGCCTCGCGCTGAGGGGCGGATGGCGTCGACGGCATCCCCGATGGATGAGTCGAACAGATACACGCCGACGAGTGCCAGGTCACTCGGGGGCACCTTCGGCTTCTCCACCAGGCGCCTGATCTCGCCGGCATCGTCGACGTCGGCTACACCGAACGCCTCGGGGTTCGGTACCGGGGACAGCATGATCTGGCAGTTGGGCCGGTGCGTCCCGAAGTCGGCAACCACGTCGCGGACGCCGTCCTTCACCAGGTTGTCGCCGAGATACATCAGGCAGTCGTCGCCGTCGACGAACGGGAGAGCGGTCTTGAGGGCGTGGGCAAGTCCGAGCGGCTCGTCCTGGACGATGAATGTCGGGGTGATGCCGAGCGAGCTCCCGTCGCCGACCGCTGCGCGCACCTCATCACCTGTCTGGGGAGAGATCACAATCCCCACCTCGGTGATCCCGGCTTCGGCGAGGTCTTCGAGGCCGTAGAAGAGAATCGGCCGATTCGCCACCGTGACCAGTTGCTTCGCCATCGAGAAGGTGATGGGCCGAAGCCTGCTCCCGGTCCCTCCCGCCAGAACGACGCCCTTCACTCTCCGCTCTCCTTGAGAGGCCGCCACCAATCCTCGCGCACCCGATACCACTCGATCGTGGATTCGAGCCACGTATCGAAGTCGTGCTCAGGCGCCCATCCAAGGTTGCGGATCTTCGTCGAGTCGACCGCATAGCGCTGATCGTGGCCGGGCCGATCCGCCACCCGCTCGATCATTCCCTCTCCCTTGCCCAGTGCCGCCAGGATCCGCCCGGTCAGCTCGAGATTCGGGAGCTGGGCGTCGGCACCGATGTTGTAGATCTCACCGGGGGTGCCCTCGTCCGCCAGCAGGTAGACCGCAGCACAGTGGTCCGTGACGAAGATCCAATCCCGCTCGTTGCGGCCCTCTCCGTAGAGCGGGACGTTGCGGTCCTCGAGAAGATTGGTCACGAACAGCGGGATGACCTTCTCCGGGAACTGGTACGGCCCGTAGTTGTTGGTGCACCGGGTAACGACAACCGGGTAATCGAAGGTCACCGCGTATGAGCCGGCGAGAAGGTCGGCACCCGCTTTCGACGCCGAATACGGTGATGAAGGATGCAACGGGCCGTCCTCAGGAGCAAACCCGTCGGAGATCGATCCGTACACCTCATCGGTCGACACCTGGATGAACCGGCCGACACCCGCCCGCCGAGCCGCATCGAGCAGAACACCGGTCCCGACAACGTTGGTCTCGAGGAAGACCGCCGGCCCTTCGATCGAGCGATCGACGTGGGATTCGGCGGCGAAGTTGACCACCACGTCGACGCCCGACATCAGATCCCCGACCAGGCTCCGGTCGCGGATGTCCCCGTGGACGAACCTATGCCTGCCGGCTCCAAGTTCGTCCAACTCGTCGACCGTTGCGCGGACTCCGGCATAGGTCAACAGATCCAGATCGATCACCTCGGCCGCCGGTTCCCGCTCCAAGACGAGGCGGATGAAGTTCGATCCGATGAATCCTGCACCACCCGTGACCAGCCAGCGGCGTGTCATGTGCTGCCACCCTTGAAGGAGAAGTATTCGGGCGAGTCGGCGAGACCCGGCCAGCGCGAATCACGCTCCGAGACCACGGCACCGGCAAAGTCGGGCCAATCGATCCCGAGGGCGGGGTCATCCCAGGCGAGGCCTCGCTCCAGTTCCGGTGAGTAGTAGGCCGAAACCTTGTAGAGCACCTCGGTGTCGGGCTCCAGTGTGCAGAAGCCGTGGGCGAATCCAACCGGGATCCACAACTGCTCCCAGTTCTCAGCGCTCAGTGTCCGTGACACGGATCTCCCGAAGGTGGGCGATCCAACCCGCAGGTCCACAGCAACGTCGAGTACCGCACCGCGGGGCACCCGCACCAGCTTGACCTGAGCCGCGTCACCGATCTGGAAATGGAGTCCGCGAACGGTCCCGCGAGTCGCCGAGAGCGAGTGATTGTCCTGCACGAACACCTCAGCCGGGTGCCATTCGGCCCGGAAGGTCTCGGAGAAGAACCCGCGCTCGTCTCCATGGCGCGCCGGGCGCAGCAGCTTGACATCAGGAATCTCGGTCGGAGAAACATCCATCTGGAGGCCGAGCATAGAAGCCGGAATCACTCCCAGCCGTCTCGTACCTGTGCAGCGAGTGAGGCTGCCGCAGCGGGGTGCCGATGCCGGGGAACCGCCTCCCGCTCGATCTGATCGAGCACCTCGCGCACTGCCGTGCGCTCCTCGTCGAGAGAATGCCCGGCGGCAGCCGCCTGAGCGGCTGATCGCATCGCTTCGATCTCGCCCGGCGGCCAGCGCCGGATCTGCTCGAGCGCATCGAGATACGAGTCGGGATCATCGAGCTGCGCTTCGACACAGGTCTCGCCGAATCGGGCGTAGGTGCGGTTGCCCACCGCGTCGGGCATGATCACCAGGGCGCCGGCGGCCATCGCTTCCAGGGCCGGGAGATAGGAGCCCTCTTCCGCCAGCGGCGTGCCGAGGAAGACGTCGGCCCAGCGATAGAGGTCGCGCAGGTCGGGCCACGCGACCTCATGGCCGAGACGGCGGAAGGCATAGGCACCGCCACCGGCAGTGGCCGCCGCCAGTTGATCTCCGAGCCGCGATTTCCAGGTGGTGTACGCAACCCGGAGCGGTTGCTGCTGATCGAACCCGCCGGAGCGGGTCGTATGGAAGAACTCGAGATCGTGACCGATCGGCGCAACGGCCTGGATTGAGTCCTCATGCGCATACGGCCGGATCGCACCGGCAACGAAGCCATTCGTCGAGATGCGCGTCATCGGCCGAGCCAGCAGCCTTCGTGCCAGACCGCCGATGAACGCCGGGTTGGCGTGGCGTACGTTCTGAATGAGATGGATGATCCGGGCATGGGGAACATCCGGTGCAAGCCGAGCCGCGATGGTGCCGTACTGCCGCGGCCAGGAGAACAGCACCATGTCGGTCCGCTCGACCCCGAACTCCGTCGTCAGAACATGCGCAACACCGTTGCTCGGGATCAATGTCCGCAGCCGGGCGATGTCGAACAACGGGCTCTCCGGCCGGAGCGGTTCCCCGGACACGATGACCGGCTGCCTCCCCAGATCGATCATGTGCCGGGCGTAGTCGAGCACCTTGATGACCCCGCCCACGGGCCGGTAGTCGGGAATGACGCAGTAGACCCTCCCGCTCACGACCATTCCTCCACCATGTGGAGCAGCGGGAGTACGGCGGTGGATGGATCGAGCCGGTTGGCAGACAGTCGGGCCGCCCCGGCACGCTTCGATGCGACATCCTCGGCATCGAGAGCCTCGAGTGTCTCGGTCACCGCACCGGGAACCGATGGGTCGACGAGCCAACCGGCGCCCTCCGCTTCGATCAGGGGCGACACCTCCGAGAACGGTGGATGAACCACCGGAACACCGTGCGCCAGGGCAATGATCGACCGGGTCACCATCGCCAATTCCCGCTCGGCGGTCCGCTCGAACAAGTCGATCGCCAGATCGACATCCCGCCAGAGGGCGGAGAAGTCGCTCCAGGCCAGGGCAGGGCGAACCTCTACCGCATCGTGAGCCAGCAACGCTTGCCAGCGCCGGCTGACCACTTCCCGGCGCCCGGCCCCCCAATGGCGCCCCTCGACGACCAGCGCCCGCAGCCGGGATCCGAGCAAATCCGTGAGTTCCTCCACCCAGGGACCGGGGGGGTTCCAGTCCTGGCGGTAGCCGGTCAGCGCCACGACGAACGGAGCCTCCGCGGACCTGCCCGGCGCCGGGTCGGCCGGCACGGCCATCTCGACGACCGAAACGGGTACGCGGCGCACATCCCGTCCGGCGTGCAACAGCGCCGCCAGGTAGTACGGCACCTTGCGGGCACCGTTGACGATCACCCCGTCGGCGATCCGCATCGCCCGCCCCTCTGCTTGCGCCAGGGCGGTGAGCGACGACTCCGGGTACGAGCCCTCCCGGAATACCATTTCGAGCAACCGCGGAGCGAATCCGTCGTACACGAACCTGAGCCCGCGGGCCTTCTCGAGATGCTCCGCCTGGTTGCCGTTGATCATGACCGCCGTCACCGGCCGGAGCGATTTCAGGTGCCGCATCAGACGGGTTCCCGCGACTACTTCGACCCCCGCGGCGGCATCGAGCGGTCCTACAGCCTTGCGGTACCGCGCGACCGCGTCCTCGAGAACCACGGTCTGCACCTCGATGCCATGGCTGCTGAGGCCGGCGGCGAGGCAATGAGCTCGCAGTCCCGGAGCGGCCACCAATCCGCCTTGAGCCGGAACGACGTCGTTGCTGATAACCACGACCCTCATGCCGCTTCCTCCGCAAAGGCCGCCACGCCGAATCGGCGCACCGCCTCCCCCGGCAGGACCACCGAGGTGACAGCTTCCAGCTTCACCGGCCGCCCGGCCGCCTCGACCACCGCGGCCCGCACTGCGAGGGGCCCTGCATCGGGAACGGAGGGATCGGCTTCGATCTCAACAACCAGCCGGCCCCCTGGGCGAAGCACTCTCCACCACTCGGTGGGCGGCACCCACCCCGGCAACGACGGATTGACCACCGCAGGCGCGACGACCAGATCCACCGCAGAGTCGTCGACTGCGAGGCGGCTCCCGTCCCACCCGATGGCGCGAACCTCGGGGACCGCGGCAGCAAGCCGTTCCTCAACCTCATCGGTGGTCACCGCGATCGTGTCGGCATCCTGGAGCCATCCGGCAACGACTGCACCCAGATCCAGCACCGTCGGGGTACGGCCGAACATGCGCAGGTACCCGCGCACCACATCGTGAAGCTGGCGCCAGCGACGCTTTGATCCCCTCGTGATCCCCATCAGCCGGCCGAGCAGAACCCCGGGGTCGGCGCCACCCTCGGTGCGCAATGTCGACGGCCACCGGCGCAGGTCCCGGAGACCGTCCCACAGCTCATCGCCGGCAGCGACCGCATCCCAGGGCCCGATGCGGGTCAGGCAGATCTCGCCAAGCAGGGCCTCGATCGACTCCCGGTCGTCACCCGGTAGTGAAACGGCCATCGGGATGTCGATGTCGTCGGGGCGCAGGTGCTCGAAGGGAAACGAGAGCGGGTCGAGCACCACCAGCGATTCGGCGGCGGCCAGCAGCGGATGCAGATCGGCGGGCAGAACATCCCACTCCGAGAGCACGACGGCGTCACGGATCTCAGGAGCCGGCCGAAGCCGGCCGGCGTAGACGATGCGAACCGGTTCGGTCACTCGTCGGCCTCCAGATACCGCTCGACCATGCTGCGATAGGCCCCGAACCGACGGACGGCGAGTCCGGGGATCCCTCTCCCGAGCCGGCGCAGCAGCCGTTTCAGGTCCTTCTCCGCGCGAATCAGCTCACGGAGGCGGGCGTCGTCGACCTGGTGCTCGAGTGGAGCGCGTCCGGTCGCAAGCTGCTCACCCAGTGCCTCGATCTCCAGTTGGAGCAGCTCGTTCTCCAACTCCAGGGCACGGATCCGTTCCTCGGGCGAATCAGGCATGAGCCGCCTCCCTCATCCACATCTGTGATTCGGCCTCCGTCAACTCTGCCCAGATTTCCTCGGTCTCGGCAACCAGGGAGCCGTCGTCGCTGCGAACGGCCGGCGCGGCGGCAGTGGGGTACCTCGGGTCGACTGCGGCACCGGTCGGCATTGGGTCGAGAGCCAGACCCCATCGCCGCCTAACGGTATCGACGAGCGGCGCGAGCGCACGGAGGCGGGTGAAGGCCACAAGCAACGTGTCCTCCGGATGCTGCCTGGTGCGCTCCAGCAGCAGGTGGTTTGAAGCGACCCACATTCGAAGGGCCAGATCGGGATCGCCGGTGAACGGGTCGGGATGCAGCGGCAGTTCGCGACGTCGCAGCGACGCGGTAGCGGCTCCCGGGTGCCGGATCAGGCCGATCACCCGGAGCTCCGAAACCACCTCAGCCCACGTGTTCAGGAAGTGAGCGGCCCGGGGATCTTTGAACCCCCACGCTCCCGGTCGGGCGAACGCAGCCATCTCGTGGCGACCCTCCTCCGACACCGCGACCGGTTCGGGTCGCACGACCCTCCAGTCCAGCCCGTAGGCGGCCAGCAGCCGATCATGCAGGGCAACGACCCGGACGTCCTCGAAATGGCCGAACGGATTCGAGGCCCGCTCCCCGATCATCTCGTCGCCAAGATCCAGCCCGGCTCGATGCAGCAGGCGGGCTGCCGCCGACGTTCCGCTGCGGTGGAACCCGGTGATGGCCACCGCCGCGGAGGCTCCGGTGGAGGCGTCAGTCATCACCTGCAGGATCCTGAACGCCGAGGTACTCCCGATACGCCCGGATCACCGGACCCGGCGGTCCGACGTAGCGGACCTTGCCCTTCTCCAACCAGGCCAGCCGGTTGCAAAGCTTCGCCAGACGCCCGAGCTGATGCGACACGATGACGATCGTCCCGGCGTTCTCCAGGATGCCGCTCATCGTCTCGATGCTCTTCGCCCGGAACCCCTCATCCCCCACAGACATGATCTCGTCCAGGAGCAGCACATCCGGATTGGTCCGAATGGCGACTGCAAAAGCGAGGCGGGTGTACATCCCGGACGAGTAGGTGCTGACCGGCCGGTCAATGGCCTCACCGATATCGGCAAACTCGACAATCTCGTCGAACTCCGCGTCGAGGTCTGCCTTGCGCATGCCGGCGGCCAAACCCCCGAGATAGACGTTCCGGCGACCGGAGAGCTGCCGGTGGAAGCCGACGCCGAGAGACAGCAGCACCGGCTGCGAGCCTTGGACCACGACCTCGCCCTCGTCCGGCGGCAGTGCACCCGCCAGGACTCGCAGCAGCGTGCTCTTCCCCGCTCCGTTCGAGCCGATCACCCCGAAGGCCTCACCCCGGCGGACCTGCAGAGAGACTCCGTCCAAAGCGACCACCGGTCGGGTAGTCCGCAGACGACGCATCGCCAGCATCTTGCGGATCGACACATTGGACTCGATGAACGGCCGGTACTCGACACGCAGGTCCCGAACCTCGATGGCAGTTCCGGCGTCCTCGGGAACCGGCGGCACCAGGAACTCGCCGGCGGCGGCGGCCTTCCGCACCTCCTCACGCTGCGAATCTCCCGGCTCCCGGGCAATGCCCGCAGCATCACTCGTCATAGGTGCCTCGCCAGTGTTGGTTCGTTGCGAATGAACACGACGATCCCGACAAAACAGAGCCCGAAACCCCAGGCGAGCGACCCGATCAGATCGGTCATCTCGAACTCCCGACCGAGAAGGGCCGTGCGATACAAACCGAGGATCGAGGCGAGCGGGTTGAGCGACAGGATCCTGAACAGAACCTCCGATGCATCCTTGAGCCGCTCATCGATGGAGAAGATCACCGGAGAGGTGTACAGCCAGATGCGGGTGATCATCGGCATCACGTTGCTGATGTCCCGGAAGGGAATCGTGAGAATCCCGAGGAGTGACGTCAGACCCAGGTTGAACAGGGTGTGGAGCACAAATGTCGGGAGGAGCCACAACGTATGGACACCCGGCCAGTCGCCGCCGACGATCCCGGCGATCACGAAGAACGGGATCATCGAGAACAGGAATCCGGCCGCACCTTCGACGATCGCAGCAATCGGAAGGATGAGCCGAGGGAAGCTGCGCGTCGTCACCAGCCGAGCATTCGACAGGATCGATTGGGCACCGGCATTCAGCGACGTCGACGTGTAGAAGAACGCAAACAAGCCCGAGAGCAGGAATCCCACGTAGTTGGGGTCACCGCGCGCCGTATTGAAGATCGTCCCGAACACGACCAGGTAGACGGTCCCGAGCAGCAGCGGGCTCAGAATCCACCACACCAGTCCGAGGTAGGTCTCGGCGTGCTTGGAACGAATGCGGCCCATCGCCATGTACCAGGCGAACTCGCGACGTCGCCACAGTTCGGCGAGGTAGCCGGACCGTTGGGGCGAACGAGGCGAGGACGAGACGGCGGACGTCACGGTGCGGTCAGTGTAGAGAGCAACCCTGAGTGGCCACTGTGATTCGAGCAGCCACGAGCCAAGGGCTACGAGCCACGAGCAGCCGCAACTTGCGGCACCGATTCTCGTCTCCCGTTGCCCGTCGCCCGTTGCCGGCCGGGCGACGCCCGGCCTCTATCCAAACTCGATTCCTTGGGCAAGGGGAAGTTCGGTGCTCCAGTTGATCGTGCACGTCTGGCGCCGCATGTACGCCTTCCAGGAATCGGACCCAGCTTCGCGGCCGCCCCCGGTCGCCTTCTCTCCGCCGAAGGCTCCGCCGATCTCGGCCCCGGACGTTCCGATATTCACATTGGCGATGCCGCAGTCCGAACCTTCGTGCGACAAGAAGATCTCCGCCGATCGCATCGAGTTGGTGAAGATCGCCGACGACAGGCCCTGCTCGACCCCGTTCTGGATCGACACCGCGTCCTCGACATCGTCGGCCTCGATGATGTAGAGGATCGGGGCGAACGTCTCCTCCTGCACGATCGGGGCATCCCGGCCGATCCGGATGATCGTCGGCTCCACGAAGTAGCCGCCGAGTCCGGCAACCTCTGCAGGGTTGCCACCCGCGACCACCGTGCCGCCCTGCTGCTGTGCGAGATCTACGGCCGTCAGCATGTTGCCGACGGCGGCCTCATCGATGAGCGGACCCATCAGCGTGTCGTCGTCGAGCGGATCACCGATCCTGACCTGCCGGTACGCCTCGGCGAGACGATCCGAGACGGTGTCGATGACGCCGGACTGGACGATCAGCCGCCGGGTCGTGGTGCATCGCTGGCCGGCCGTCCCAACCGCGCCGAAGAGCACAGCCCTGGTCACCATGTCGAGATCGGCATCGTCGAGCGCGATGACGGCGTTGTTCCCGCCGAGTTCGAGGAGCGCCCGCCGGCCCAGCGTCTTGGCGACCGCAGCGCCGACCTTCTCCCCCATCCCGCAGGACCCCGTCGCGGAGATCAGGGGGATCCGTTCGTCATGGATCAGGCGGTCACCAATCTCACGTCCGCTCCCGACGACCAGGTTGAACACCCCCTCGAAGCCGGTCCCCTCCATCACCTCGGCGGCGATTCGCGTCGTTGCGATCGCGGTCAGGGGTGCGTTCGAGGAGGGCTTCCAGATGACCGGGTCGCCGCACACCGCAGCGATGAACGAGTTCCAGGACCAGACCGCCACCGGGAAGTTGAAGGCGGTGACCACACCGATCGGACCGAGCGGGTGCCACTGCTCGTACATGCGGTGGCGGGGCCGCTCCGACGCCATGGTCAGTCCGTAGAGCTGCCGGGAGAGCCCGACGGCGAAGTCGGCGATGTCGATGGCCTCCTGGACCTCGCCTTCACCTTCGGCGCGGATCTTCCCCATTTCGAGGGCGACCAGAGCACCGAGCGGCTCCTTCTTCTCGCGGAGGGCCTCTCCGATAAGCCGGACATATTCCCCCCGCTTCGGTGCCGGAAGCATCCGCCAGCGGGCGAAGGTCTCCTGGGCCGAGACGACGACCTGCTCGTAGTCCTCGAGCCCGGCGCGGCGGATCGTGGCGATCGACCGAGCCGTCGCCGGATTCACAACTTCCATGTCGGACCCGGAAGTCGCGACCCAGCCGCCGGCGTAGGCGCCCGAATTCACATCCTCGAGCCCGAGAGCCGAGAAGATTTCCTCTTTGGTGCGATGCATCAGGAACGTCCTTTCATCGAGCCGCAATGGCTTCGATCTCGACCAGGAAACCTGCGGGGAGCCCGGCGGCCTGCACGGTCGCCCGGGCGGGTGGTTCGTCGGTGAAGTACGAACCGTAGATCTCGTTGACCACGGAGAAGTCGCCCATATCGGCAAGGAAGATCGTGGTCTTTGCCACATCGTCAAAGCTCAGGCCCAGGTCGGAGAGCACCAGTGCCAGGTTCTCCATCACCCGGGTGGCCTGGGCGGCGACATCCCCCTCGATCCCCGCGCCGGTTGCCGGATCGATGGCGACCTGGCCGGAGATGAAGACCAGTCCGTTGGCCTCGGTGGCCGTCGAGTACGGACCGATCGGGGTGACCCCGCTGGGGACCTCAGGGACCTGCTTGGGCATGCGCGCTCCTCACGGGCGGACAGAACGCGAGGCTAGTGGGCGGGCGGAGCGCCTCGCGAGGATGGGGCGGCAGCCGAAGGCCGACGCCGGAGGGGGTCGGGAAACGCTTCGCGGTTCCCTGGGAGTTGCTCCGCAACTCCAGGCCCAACGAGGCAAGGCCAGACCCTTGTGTCTACCCCCATCCGCCCGACGGCTCCGCCGTCGAGCACCAGGTTGCGTGAAGCAGCCCTAGCTGAAGCTCTTGCCGCAGCCGCAGCTGCGGGATTCGTTCGGGTTCTTGATGTGGAACCCGGCACCCTGCAGTCCGTCGCGGTAGTCGATCTCCGCACCGGCGAGCATCGTGATGCTCTGAGGATCGACCGCAAGCTTCACATCTCCGTACTCCCAGACATGATCGGTGTCGTCGACCTTGCCGTCGAAGAACATCTCGTAGGAGAACCCGGAACACCCCCCGGGGCGCACGCCGAGGCGCAGCACCAGGCCTTCTTCACCCTCGCGCTCAAGCAGCTCGGCGACCTTCCCTGCGGCATCTGCCGTCATGGTCACCGTGGGCTCGGCGGAACGAGGCGTGATTGAGATGGACTGCATGGAGTGCTCCTGGTCCGCGATAGGAGGCGGGAGTATAGGGTCGGGCGTCGTCCAATTGCAGCAGTTTCTCTTACCGACATAGTGGTTATTACGGTCGGGTCCGAGCAGCAGAAGAGCACCGCCTGATGAGCACGATCGAAGACATCCGCTCCGCCCTCCGGGGCGTCGTCGACCCCGAACTCGGGGCCGATCTCGTCGAGCTCGGCATGATCGGTGAGGTGGAGCTCCATGGCGGCGTGGCCACCATCCCGGTGGCTCTGACCATCGCCGCGTGCCCGATACGCGATCAGATCGAAGGTGACGTCGTGCGCAAGGTCACCGCACTTCCCGGTGTTGACGACGTGCATGTGCGGGTCACCACGATGACATCGGCCCAGCGGTCAGAGCTGATGTCGGTTGCGCGGTTCAAGGCCCGCGAACAGGCAGAGCCGACGATGGTGAACCCGCTCACCAGAGTCATCGCCGTCGGGAGCGGCAAAGGTGGCGTGGGGAAATCGTCGCTCAGCGTCAACCTCGCCGTCGCCCTGACCGGAGCCGGATTCCGGGTAGGCCTGCTGGATGCAGACATCTGGGGGTTCTCGGTGCCGCGAATGCTGGGTGCCGGCGGGGAGCGGCTGGAGGCCGGAGACGACCGCAAGATCGTCCCGATCGAGGCCGGCGGCATCCAATTGGTGTCGACCGGTCTCATGCTCGAGGACGAAGACAAGGCCCTGATGTGGCGGGGGCTGATGCTGTCGAAGGCGCTCGAGCAGTTCCTCAAGGACGTTGCCTGGGATCCCAAACTCGACTACCTGGTCCTCGACATGCCGCCCGGAACCGGCGACATTCAGATGGCCCTCTCCCGCCTCCTTCCCCAGGCCGAAATGGTTGTCGTCACCACGCCGCAGCGGGCGGCCCAGAAGGTGGCGGCGAGGGTCGCCGACATGGCGCGGCGTTCCTACATGCCGGTCGTCGGCGTCGTCGAGAACATGTCCGGCTTCACCACCGAGACCGGAGTCCACTACGACCTGTTCGGAACGGGCGGCGGGACCGAACTCGCCGCCGAACTGGGGGTTCCGCTCCTGGCCCAGGTGCCGCTCGATCCGTTTGTCGTGGAGGGAGGCGACGGCGGGGATCCGGTGGTCCGGGCCCATCCCGACAGCCCATCGGCCATCGCCATCAAGCAGGTTGCGGGCCGAATCGTCGAGTTGGTGCCGCCGGCCGAGGACGAAACCTGCACAGCCCGCATCGCGGTGCTGATGGATCAGTTGGAGTCCCGGCCGGCCGGGTAGCCCTGGCTACTGGTGCTTGCCGATCTCCCAGCCCCTGGCGCCGTGCAGATCCTCTGCGACCGCAGCTGAGGCATCCTCCAATTCGGTGGCGAGTGAGTCGTTCCACCGGTTGAGGAATCCGAAGAGTGCGACCACACCCATGATCTCGACGATCTCCCCGGGTTCCCAATGGCGCTCGACCTCGCTGAACAGCTCATCGGTGACCGCGTTCGGCACCGATGCCGCCGCTGCAGCCAGATCGAGGGCGGCCCGCTCGGCGTCGGTGAACAGCTCACTGGTGCGGTACTCCCACACCTGCTCGAGACGCTCCCGCTCAGCGTCGGGCACTCGGCTCGCACCGAAGATCGCATGAGCCTGGCAGTACCGGCATCCCGAAGTCTTGCTGGCGATGTTGGCAATGAGATTCTTGAGCTCGAGTGGGACGGTCCCGGCATCGGGACCCATCACGCCCTTGCGAAGTTCGAGGAATCCCCGAAGCAGCGAGGGACGATATGCCATGGTGCGAGCACCGTTCGGTACGAAGCCGTAGACGGAGCGGTACATAGCGTCCAGGTCGGCGAACTCGGGGATCTCGGCGAGGTCGAGGGGAGGGATGCGTGGCACGGGGCACCTCGGGTTGGCGGCGGGCGATTCTACGCCGGGGTGCCCTGGTGGAACTCAGTCAGCCACTGCTCCCCGCTCGAACCGGGACTCGGCCTGCCAGAGAGACTCCTCCAAGCCCTGCAGCAAGCCGAGATCCGGCTCTCTCCTGGTGCCCTGACCAGGAATGCCTGCCGCGTTCAGATGCGGCTCAGGACGCCTCCGGCTGTGTCCTCGTCCTTGACGCACAATCAAGTGCGCCTGCGGACTGCGTCCGTGCCGGGCGACGCCCTGAGCTCGCCCTGTACATCACCAACTCCCTGGCCAGGGAACTAGCGGAGGGCATCGACGATCTGTGTCATCAAGCGGAACGGGCGTCCCGGAGATGCCACCTGGTTGATCGTGCCGGCCAGGTACAGGCGGCGCCCAGGGTTCAGGAACGCGAACGATCCGGTTGCTCCCGAATGGCCTATGAGCTCGGGGGGAGCCCGGAACGGCGAAAGCACGCGGGGCAGCTTGAACCGCATCAGCCCCTGGCCGTACCGCATCGGGAAGAACACCCGGTTCCACCGCTGCCGCTCCAGCCGTCCGGGGTCGAACAGCCGCCCGCCGAAGAACCCCCGCAGGAACCCAAGGCTCTCTGCAACGGGCGCCACCAGCCCGCCCTCCGGCAACTGGTTCGACAGGAACTGCGGGATGTTCAACGCACGGTTCCTGAACCAGGCCGCAGCGATACCCCGATGCTGCGGCCGATACGGCAGGGTCGCGTGGAGTTCGAGCGGACCGAAGATCACCGAGCGATAGGTGTCGCCGAGCGGCTCTCCGGTGATGGACTCGACCACCGAGCCGAGCAACCGGTAGTTGGTGTCCGAGTAGTGCGCTTTGCGGCCATCACCGGCACCGGGGACGAATTTCGGCCTCATCGATCTCACCCGCTCGACCATCCCATCAAGATCCAGCTCGCGGTCACCGCCGCGGCGCAACTCATCGAGGAGAGCCGATCCACCGGGAAGCTTGTCCTCGAAGTAGTCGGCAATCCCCGAGGTCTGATCGAGGAGCTGGCCGATGGTGATCCGCGGACCGAAATCGACCCCGTCGACAACGTGGATGCCGCTGGTGACCGAGTCGGGGAGGTACTCGCCGATCGATGTGCCCAGGTCGAGCCGCCCCTCGTCCTCCAGGCGAAACACGACCGCGGCCGTATACATCTTGGTGATGCTGGCCAGCAGGTACGGCGTATCGACGGTCATCGCAGCACCGCCGGGCGCGGCAGTCCCCGCAGCCGCGGCCAGGTCGATCGACTGATCCCCGGAGCGCACAGCGGCCACGATGCTGTGAACGCCACCGCGCCCGACCTGCCGTCCAATGAATCTCTGGAACCCGGACTGATCCAGCATCGCGACCTCCGGGCGGGGAGCCTACGCGAGACGCTCGAATCGCACCCCGCGAGCCCGCGGACCGGTGACTCTGAACCCGGAGACTTCCCGATTCTGGTCTCGCTCGAAGACCACGGTGAACGACATCCCGCTGTCGGTGATCGGCCCCCAATCGTCGCTGAACGTTTCCGCAAACAGGTGCGCCAGGCCGGTGGCCGGCTCCCGGGCGCGATCGATCATGATGGTTCCGGTGTCCTCCCGCACCGTCCACAGCACCTGAAGCTCCGAACTTGAGTAGGTGCCCGCGTACTCCCTCGCCGGTGCCGGGTCGGTTCGCTCGACCCGCTCGTACTCGTACACATGGCCGCCGCTGTGCACCCGGATGCCGTTCTCGACGATCTCGACCGATGCGGTGGGTTCCTCCACAAACGTGAACCGGTGCTCGTCCAAGGGGACAAGCTCAAGCCGGAACGGCAGGAACACCACCGAGCCGTCCTCGCCGACATCGATCTCGCGCAGGTTCCCTCGCGCCGCATCGAAATACGCACCGGCCGCGGCCTTGAGATCCGGCCCAGCAATGCTCTCCGAGACCAGTGCCGTCTCATCCTCGGCGGGGTCCTCTCCAACGAAGAGTGCGGCGATCCGGGCCGGAAGCTCCCTCGCCGCCCACATGAACTGGTTGTAGAGCGCCACGACGGAGAGGCCTTCGTCCGGGAGGTGGAGCACGTAGGCGCAGTATCCGCCGTGCTGTCCGCCGTGCTCGATGCTCCGGCGGCCGCCGACCGATCGTTCGGGACCTACCTCGAGACCTCCTCCATACCCGATCTCGCGGCCGTCATCTAGCACCCCGGGGGTGAACATCCGCTCCATGAGTTCCATACCGCCGACGTCGGCGGTATGCATATTCGCCGCCCAGCGCGCCAGATCCTCGGCGGTCGAGTAGACGTTGGTCGATCCCAGGACCGAGTCGACCAGAGGCAGATTGTGGGTCGACCCATCGTCGTCGACCCAATAGCCGAGCGCTCGACCCGGGATCACCAGATCGATGGCATCGTGAACCACGCTGTTGCTCATTCCCAGTGGTTCAAAGATCCGCTCGCGACTGAGTTCGGCGAAGCTCGCGCCACCGACTCGAGAGGCAACCTCCGCGAGCAGCACGTAGTTGCGTTGACGTACAGGAACTCCGATCCCGGGTCGTAGCTCAACTCGCGCTGGGCGGTGATGACGCGCAGGCAATCCTCCTGGGTGATCGTGTCGGTGAACCGCCAGCCGGCCAGCAATAGCAGATCCGGGTAGGTGTCGCGAAGCCCGCTTGTGTGGTGCAGCATCCGGCGCAGCGTGATGGGAACGCCGAAGTCGTGGAGTTTGGGAATGTGATCGTGGATCTCATCGTCGAGCGACAGCAGGCCGTCGGCTTCGAGCAGCAGGATCAGGAAGGCAGTGAACTGCTTTGCGACCGACCCGGTGTTGAAGACGGTGGTGGCCGTGTTCGGGATGCCGCGCTCGAGGTCCGCCATCCCGTAGCCGGCGGAGTAGATGGTCTTGCCGTTGCGAACGACGGCCAGGGCACCGCCGGGACCTCCCTGGTCGGCGTCGAGGAGCCCGTCGATCTGTTCCGAGGTCACGGCGGGCACGGGACTCCTTCAGCTGGGCCCCTCACCCTGCCAAACGGGAGCGGGCCCGCCTAGGGGCGATCGCCTCATCGACGCGAGAATCACCGTAGGGCGGGGATGTTTCGACGCTCAGCGCTGTCCTCTGCAATACGAGCGGCGAAGAGAAGGCCGTGAATCGGCAGCCCACCGATCCCGGTGACGCTCCTTCAAAGAACCTCGTAGTCGAACTGCACCCAGCCGTTGGGGTATGACGACGACCGCCGCAGCTTCAGCGCGACGTCGTCCTCGACGGGACCGAACAGCGAGATCCCGCTCCCGATGAGCACGGGGATCTGGGTCACGATGATCCGCTCGACCAGCCCGGCCCGAATGAATTGCTGGATCACGTCGGCGCCGTCGACGTAGAGATCTCCGAGTCCCCGTTCGGCGAGTCCCGCCGCAACTGCCGCGACGTCGCCCGACGCCGCTTCGACAACTCCCTCGAACTCTTCCGGAAGGTCGAGTTCACGGTTGGTGAGGACCACGACCGGAGTCTCTCCATAACCCCATTGACCGGTGCCGAGAACGAAGTCGAAGGTCGCCCGCCCCATCACGATGGCATCCACCGAAGCGATCAGGTCGTTGAACCCGAAGTCGTGCTCGCCGGTTTCCGGCGTCGGGATCCAGTCCAGGTTGCCGTCCTCGCGAGCGATGAACCCATCGGCCGTAGCGGCAACGAAGACGGTGGCTACCGGCAGAGCTTCACCATCAACTGGTACGGATTGGTGAGCGGTCCGCCGCCGGGCTGGTAGCCGAGGTGGAGGTGCGGACTCGCCGCGTTCCCGGTCTTGCCGTTGTAGCCGATCACCTGCCCGGCCCCGACCCGAACGCCGTCGGAGACCCCGGGCCCGTACCCCTGCATGTGGGCGTAGTAGTACACGTCGCCACTGTCGCCACGGAGGTAGAGGCCGATCCCGCCCAGGTAGTGCCAGTTCGGGCTCCAGATGGTGCCCGATTCGATCGCAACGAGCGGCACACCCTCCGCGGCGACGATATCGAGGCCCTTGTGCTCTCTGCCTCCGGAGCGGGGCTCGCCCCACGAATCCCGGAAAACGTGGGGACCGGCGACCGGACACACCCGGGCACCCGCGGGGATGTGCTCGCTGGTGGCATACCCGGACGCACGCGCCGCGGCCAAGCGAGCGGCGGCTTCAGCGGCAGCTTGCGCTGCGGCGATCTGGCGGCGGCGCTCCTCGGCGATGCGGATCCGTTCCGCTTCCTCGATTTGCCACTGCTCCTGCAGCGCAGAGAACTCGCTGTTGGCGACCTCGAGCTTGGCGTTGATCTGTTCAGCGAGCAGGTCGATTTCGGCGAGGACGTCGTCCTGGTCCAGGGCGATCGCAGTGAGTTCCTCCTGGAGCTCGCGGCGATCCTGCTGGAGGAACTCCAGCTCGGTGACGACATCACGATCCTCATCGACCAGCGCACTGAGATAGGCCTCCCGGGTGCTGGCATCTGTGAGGTTCTCGACCGTCATGACTGCCGGGGCGTTGCGGGTCCCGTAGTTGACGTAGAGCGCAACGGCTCGCTCCCGCGCCGCGAGTTCGGTGAGCGCGATCTGACGGTCTCGCTCCTCCATGTCGGCCTGCAGAGCGGCAACCCGTTCCTCGTACTGCCACTGCCGCACCTGGACCGCTTCGAGGGCAGCAAGCTCGGCTTCGAGCTCACTCGAGACCTCCGTCACCTCGTTCCAGGCGCGCTGAAGATCCTCCTGCGTGACCTCCGCAGCAGCAGACATCGGAATGAGCAGAACAAGGGCGACCAGCGCTGTCGCCAGCTTCCGCACGGGACCTCCCGCCGGGGACCGCCGAGTCTATCCCGGCCACGGAGGGGGCGCAGATGCCACGGAAAGTGGTCGGAAACCGCTTCGCGGTTCCCGGGGAGTTGCTTCGCAACTCCAGGGTTGTCAGTTGTCAGAACTGAGGACTGAGGACTGAGGACTGAGACCTAGTTGTACTCGGTCATCAGGTTGGTGACAGTCGGCTGATGGGTGGGAGGCCT
>CAZEHO010000029.1:0-7587 GCA_964511945.1 uncultured Acidimicrobiia bacterium
CTTCGTAGATGTCGCCGCCGGGGTGGCCGGGTGGTTGCCAGTCGGGGTCGGGTACCAGGGTGACGGTGCCGTCGTGGTTGTATTTGGTCATGTACCCGTCGGGTTCGTCTGGGGGCATGCGGCTGCTGGTGCCGCCTTCGTAGATGTCGCCGCCGGGGTGGCCGGGTGGTTGCCAGTCGGGGTCGGGTACCAGGGTGATCGATCCGTCGGGTCCGAACTTCGTGTAGTACCCGTCCGGAGCGCGGGGCGGCATCCGGCTATTGGGGTCGTAGCCACCCTCGAACGGATACTCGCCCCCGTGGCCCGGCCCCGGCTGGAAGCTGATCGATCCATCGGGGTTCGTCGTCGAAGTCCAGCCCCACGGTGTGCCCGGGTCGGGTCGTTGGGGTTCGTAGATGGGGTTGCCGTCGGGGTCGGTTCCGGTTTGTTTCCAGCCGTAGGGGTCTGATGGGGGGTCGGGTCGTTGGGGTTCGTAGATGGGGTTGCCGTCGGGGTCGGTTCCGGTTTGTTTCCAGCCGTAGGGGTCTGATGGGGGGTCGGGTCGTTGGGGGACGAGGACCAGGTTGCCGTTCTCGTCGGTACCTTCGACGGTCCAGCCCGGCGGGATGTAGGGAGCAACCGTCGGCCCGGCACCGTCCCCGGCCTCGGCCGGACTCGGGAGCCAGGACACTCCGTGACTCAATTGGCCGCCGAGAGGCTGCAGGATCGAGAGGATCTGGGCAATGGTGAGGCCGCTGATCGACCCGAAGAACCCGGCGAGCCCTCCCGGCCAGGCCTGCTGGATGACCCGCTGCGTATCGGGGTCGGTGAGCCAGGTCCAGAACGTCCCGTTGGGGTTGTTCGCCTTGTACTCGCTCCATCCACCGTCGTCGGCAAGGGCAACACCGGTCTTGGCGAGAACCCAACCGGCGGCCGCAACGCCGGCAACGATCATGACGACGGTGGTCGCCTTCGAGGGCGACGCGACGATGAAGTACGCGACGACCGCGAGCACTGCGGCGAGCACCAGCTTCACCACCGACGAGTCGGTGAGCGCCGCGATCAGCATGCCGACCCCGGCGCCCGTCAGGCCGACCAGGCTCCCGGCGTATCCGCCGACGACCGGTTTGTCCTTCGGGGCGAAGAACCCCATGACTCCGGTCCAGGCAGAGGTGACGAATCGTCCCAGGATTCCGGTGAGCGCCGTCGGCGCCGCCGCCAGGAGACCGATGCCGAAAACCGCGGCGAGGGCGGGGCCGACGAGTACGGCAATCAGCAGCGTCATCGCGCCGCCCCAGGCGATTAGCGACCAGGCCTTGCCGCGGCTGTCCCGAACCAGTCCGGCCAGGGCTCCGGGAACCGCTTTGAAGTCGGTCCACATCTGCTTCCAGCCGACGGTGAATCCGTAGGTGACGAGGCTGACCACCAGCATCGAGAAGACGAGGAAGAAGACGCTTCCGGCGAACACGTTGCCTTCGGCGGTTGCGGCTCCGTCGCCGGGTGTGCAGGAGGACTCGCAGCGGTAACCGTCATAGCGGAACGCCATGATCCAGACATTGAGGAGCCACGACACACCCATCCCGATGAGGCCGATGACGAGGGTGCGGACCACGTGGCTCCGGATCCAGGCCACGGAACGGCGCCACAGGTCGGCGATTCCGATCTGCTCCATGCAGTTTCCCCTTGGAGAGAACTTTACGCGGGTAGCAGGCCGCCGGGTTAGCGCGGCGGCAGGGTGGATTGGTCGACTCTGGTGAGGCCGTTGTCCGTTCCGAACCAGAGGGTGCCGTCGCTATCGCGGAGGATCGCCTTGGCTTCGTTGCCGGTGAGTCCATCGTCCACCGTGTAGATCGGCCACGGGTCACCGATCAGGCGGGCAACGCCGGCGAACTCGGTACTCAGCCAGAGGATCCCATCGACGTCCTCGAACACGAACCGGACCTTGTTCGCCGGCAGACCGCCGGTTTCGTCGAGTGTCGAGGTGAGGTGCCAGGTCGCGCCGTCGCACTCGAAGCGAGCGGCACCCCCTCGCTCGAACAGGCCGGATCCGGCCCACACTGAGCCGTCACTCACGGCCTGCAGCGACGTGATGTTGCTGTGGGGCACCCCGTCATCGGTGGTGAAGTAGGTCCACGTCCCGTTGGGATCGAGCCGGCTGATGCCACCCTCGGGTGCAACATAGGAGCCGAACCAGATGCCGCCGGCAGCGTCCTCGGTCATGGCGTTCACCATCTTGTTGAGGAGACCGTCGTCGACACCGACGGGGTTCCATCCCCCCGCGGTCCGGACCGCGGCACCTTCGAGGGTCCCCGCCCAGAGCCGGCCTTCGCTGTCCTCGAGCAGGGCGAACACGCCGGCATCCGGCAGTCCGGGGGCCGCGACGTTGGACCACGAGTCCCCGTCGTAGCGGGTCAGTCCATCTCGATGTCCGACCCAGAGGTCTCCTGCTGAGTCGGTGAGCAGGGCTCGAACGAAGTGAAAGTCCGGCACTTCGAGATCCTCCCGGACCGCCCCGGTCGCGCGGTCCACCGGGAAGAGGCCCTCGTTCCCGCCGGCCCACATCAGGGCTCCTTGCTCTGCCAATTCGGAGACCTCGTATGGGGGTTGGATCCACAACCAGCCCGGTGGAGAGTCCTCGCCACTGAACCAACTGTCGACGAAGCGAACGGCTACGACCACAGCAGCCACGGCGGCAATACCGCCGAGCCACATCCCGGCGCTTTTCACCTCGGAACCTCCGGGCCATCCCACATCGAGGTGCCGTCGATCCGGCCGCCGGCCATGACGGCGATCTGATCACAGAGACGCCGGCCGCGCTCCTTGTCGTGAGAGACGTAAAGCACGGTCGTCATCGCCTCGGTGACGAGGCGATGGACGAGATCCAGGATCGAATCGGCGAGCTCGTCGTCGAGACCGCTGAAGGGTTCGTCGAGGAGCAAGATTGCCGGCTCCGGAGCCAGGGCGCGGGCGAGTGCGACCCGCTGGGCTTCTCCGCCGGACAGCTCGTGGGGCCGGCGTCGGCCGAGTCCTTCGAGGCCGACGGCCGAGAGGAGAGCATCGATGCGGGCCGAGGCTGCGGCTGAGCGGTGGTCGGTCAGCCCAAACCCGACAGTGGCGGCGACCGTCATGTGCGGCCAAAGGGCCGGCTGCTGAAACACCATTCCGATCCTGCGGCGATGGGGGGCCTCGACGAAGCCGGGCCGGCTGACGACACTGCCATCGATCACGATCTCGCCGGTGTCGGGCGTTTCGAGGCCGGCCACGAGTCTGAGCAGGGTGGTCTTTCCGCTCCCGGACGGACCCACGATGGCGAGCTTCTCCCCGGCCGGGATCTCGAGGGTGGCGTCATCGACGGCCTTGACCTCTCCGAACAGCTTGGAAACCGATCGGATTGCAATCACCGCTGCACCACCCGGGCGGAGATGCCGAGCACGGCGATGACGATCACGACAGTCGTGAGGGCGAGGGCGGCCACCTCACCGCTCGCGCCGTAGTGCAGCAGGTTGAACATCCGGAGCGGCAATGTGGAGGTGCCGGGTGGCACCGCAAGAAGGGATGCCCCGAGTTCCCCGAGGGAGAGGACGAAGACCACCCCAATCGAGGCGATGAGTGCCGGAGCCATCAGTGGAAGGTAGACCGTTCGCAGCCTCCTCAGCCAACCCACGTCGTGGAGTTGCGCCGCCTCGAACAGTGCCGGGTCGGCACGGCGGAACTGTACGGCCAGCACCACCACCGCGAACGGGAGCAGCCGTCCGAGGTGAGCCAGGAGCAGCATCGGGGTCCTGCTCAGAACCAGATCACCGGGCAGATGGCTCCAAATGCGGATCAGCCCCATTGCCAGCAGTGGTGCCGGCACAGCCAGCGGCAGGATCACCAGCACCCAGGCACCGTCGGGGCCGCGGCGCCCCAGTCGGCGAGCCAGCGGCAGGGCGAGCAGGGTTGCCGCCGTAGCTGCGACCACCCCGAGCGTAAGGCTGGTCATGATGTCGGCTCGAGCCGCTCCGAGCGCGTCGGAGATCACCCCGGGGTTGCCGGTCTGGCCCGCCAGCACTCCGACCGGAAGCACCGTCGCGAGCAGCAGAGCGGCCACCGCGACGGCGCGCCACCCGGTGATCGCCTGTGATCGCTCGAGGGCTCGGACCCCGCCAGCAGCCTCGGGTCGAGGGCGTTGCGGCATGCGGCGCAGCATCCCCGAGAGCGTGAAAAACACCCCCCCGGCGACGACCAGGAGCGGGAGGGCGGTGCCGAGGGCGGCGACCGGATCACCGTCCTGACTGAAGTCGGCGAAAACCTCCATGGAGTACACATTGAACTGGAACAGGGCCGGTACGCCGTACTCGACCAGGGTCAGAGCGAACACCAGGATCGCACCGACTGCCATTCCCGGGAGCAGTTGCGGAACCACGATGCGCCGCCACACGCGCGGATCAGGGGCCGAAATGCGGGCGGCATCGATCAGCGAAGAATCCATCGACCGAACCGAGGCGAGGGTTGTCAACGTGGCGATTGGGAACAGCGTGAGCGAAAGTGCCAAAACCGCGGGAAGCATCCCGTAGGAGGAGAGCCGGAACCCGGCGATGCCGTCGAGCACCGTGTTGAGCGTCGACTGTCTGCCCAGGACGGATGCCCAGACCAGCGCAAAGACGTACGTCGGCATCAGGATCGGAACGATGAACAGGACCCGGGCCCACCGGCGTGGAGCGGTGTCCGCCGCCGTCAGCCACAACGCCAGTCCGCTGCCGATGATTGTGGCGAGCAGCGAAACCACCACGGCGAGCCCGACGGTGTTGATCAGCAATCCGATGGTTCGTCCATCGAGACCGACCGAGTCCAGACCCACACCTGATCGGAATGGGAGAGCGGCCAGGAGCACGAAGATCGGGAGCAGCGTCAGCACCACGAAGATCGTCGGCCCGGCGGCTTGGAGCGTGCCACGCCCGAGACGGCGGGCAAGCGGGGGTCCGGCCGGTGCTACCTCAGCAGGATGGATTGCACGTCCTCCTTGGCAATCTCATTCTGACGGGCGACCTCGGCCCATGAGACCTCCATGGCCTGAACGCTTTCGGCGGCGATGTCTCGCAGCGAACCGAAAAAGAAGCCGGCTTCGACGAGGGTGTCCTCGAGCTGCCGACTCACGAGGTAGTCGATCAGCGCTCGGCCGTTGTCGGGGTTGGGTCCCCCGGAGACGAGACCGACGGTGTTGGGGATCAGCAGGGTGCCGAGCCCGTCCTGATCCGGGAAGATGATCTCTACGGGCGCACCGTCTTCGACGGCAATGAGGGCGTCGTCCGTATCGGTCATCCCGAAGAGGATCTCCCCCGCGGCGACCATGTCCCGAACCACTGAATTCCCGTCGACGACCCGGACCCCGTTCTCGGCGAGCGCCTCGATGAACCCCTTAGCCTCTCCGGTCCCCACCGTGGCGTAGAGCGCGGCGACGTGGGTGGCAGTAGTGCCGAACAACGGGTTGGCGACTGCCATCTCTGACCCCGGGGTGCTACCGGAGACCAGGTCGAAGATCGATGTGGGGAAGTCGATGCGATCTACCAGGTCGGTGTTGACCAGCAGGATGCGGGCTCGGTACCCGAACCCGATCCAGCGGGATTCGCCGTCCTTGAACTCGGTCGGAATGTCGTCAGCGGCAGGGGAGGCGTACTCGGTGAAGATCCCTCGGTCCGCGAGCCACAGTGTCTGCGCGATCTCTGAGCTCCAGAAGACATCGGCCTGCGGGCGATCCTGCTCGGCGACGAGACGGCTGACCAGTCCGGTGGTCTTGGTGGCTTCGGTGTCGTACACAGCAAGCACCTCGATGCCGGTGTCCGCCTCGAACTGCTCGAGGACGGCCTCGGAGAAAGGCTGGTCGACCGACGTATAGATCACCACGGCACGGTTGCCGCTGCCCGAGCACGCAGCGGTGAGGAGCGTGGCGGCCAGAAGTGCGGCGGTGGCCCACCGGATTGATGCTGACACGTGACCTCCTAACCAGAGTGGGAAGGCTACCGGGATTGCCATTCCTGGTGCGAGGGAACTAGAGGGTCGGTAATGTCGGATTCCGGCGAAGGGGGTCCGTTCGGCCGGCAGCGGGCGGTGACCCGACCCGGAGTGCAAGCCGGTCCTGTGCAGGCGAGGCCGGAGGGTCCGATCCGGCCGACACGGAGGAACGATGAAGCAGGTGACCGCTCGAGAGTTGTGGAGTCGGTCGATCACCTGGCTGAAGGCCCACCTGTGGCGGGCGATCATCACATCGCTCATCGCCGGGCTCGTCGGGTGGGCCCTCAACGTCTGGATCATGGGGTTCCGCTACGACGGATATCGGCTCAATGGTCCCGACGGACTTGCCACCGCCGAAGGCAACTTGCTCACCGGAGGCCTGTTCTTCGGGATGCTTTCGATGGTTATCGTCGGTGTACTCACTTACGGCTTCACCGTTGGATGGAAGCAGTTCTTCCGAGACCTGCGGACGGTGCCCGGAGTGATTGCGGGCCTGATCCGTCAGGGCAAGGGCCAGGCCTGGTCGCTCATTCTGTGGGGAGCTGCCATGGCGCTGATCATCGCCGCCGTCGTGGCCCCCGGCGTGGCCGGGATCATGGGCATCGGGATCCTCTCGGTCGCCCCGAGCGGAGCGTCGATGATCCTCGGCCGACTCGTGACCGGGATGTGGGCCGGGGCGATCGGGATGTTCGCCCCGAGCAACAAACCACGGGTTGCAGGCTTTGCCGGATCTCTGATCGGGCTCCTCGGTACCGCGGTCGGCCTGCTGCTGGCCTCACAGGTCTCCTCGACCACACCGAAGATCGTGCTGGCCCTGGTGTGTGCGGTCGTGGCCTACCTGCTGCTCGCCCAGCCTTCACAGACCAAGACCGCGGTCATGGTCCTGGCGTTCTTCGGGATCCTGGCCTGGGTGGCGACCAAGACCGGGATCGCCCTCGCCGATGATGGTGGTTGGACGGAGTACCAGGCGAGCAATCCGAACGGCACCTTCTGGGATTGGCTGAATCACCCCCAAACTCAGGCTGTGATCAATGCTGCGATCCCGGGCGGCGTCGCCGCTTTGCTCGGCTCACTGCCGGGCCTCACGGTCGGCAACGTGCTGGCCGCCTTGCAGGATGCCGGTATCGGCGGACTCGACCGGCACGGTGAGCAGTGGCTGCCGTCGGCTGAGGATGAGGGCTGGGACTTCGACCAGGGAGTGTTCCCCGAATACGACGGCTGGGACCAGCGCTATGACCCGGAAACCGGGGCGGTGATCTTCAGCCCGCAGGAAGGGACCGGTACGACTGATCCGCTGCCGGATCTGCCGCGAACGGTGACTGCTTTCCAGAACGAGGACGGCAGCTGGTCGGTGTATTCCGATGAGCAACTGTATGGGGACCCCGATTCGCCAGATGAGGGTGGTGATGGGACCGATGAGCCGCCGCCACCCCCGCCACCGCCGCCGCCGCCGCCGGAAACCGGCGGGGATGCACCCGAGCCACCGCCGGTCGATGGCGGTGATGACTCGGGTGATGACGGCACGTCGGATGATTCTGGGGGTGACGACGCGGGTGATGACTCGGGTGATGACGATGCGTCGGATGATTCTGGGGATGACGACTCGGGTGATGACGC
>CAZEHO010000029.1:7687-8386 GCA_964511945.1 uncultured Acidimicrobiia bacterium
CGGGTGATGACGATGCGTCGGATGATTCTGGGGATGACGACTCGGGTGATGACGCTGGCGACGGGGGTTCGGATGGCGACCAGTCCGGTGGGGACGCTCAGCCCGATCCCAATGTCGAGGTCGGACCCAACGTAGGGCCCCCGCCGGGAACGCTTACTCAGGAAGGCCAGATCTTCCTCGAGGGCGAGCAAGCCGAGCAGGTGCTGGAGGCGTGGCGGAATCGAAATCTGGGTGACGAAGTCGACATAGCGATTCCGCACAGCGAGCAGTGGAACACGCTGATCCAGTCGGGAGACGAGGACGTCCATCGAGAGGGCCACATTGGCTTCCGGGGAACGGTCCAGTCGATCGACATCACGGCGACCGGTGACGGGAACACCGTTATCAGTATCACGGTGAACGCCTACGACCCGAGCGGCACAGAGGTGCGGGTCGGAGTCCAAGATCCGGTCGAGACGCCGCCCGAGCTTCCGCCTGATGCGCCACCGGTGCAGCCCACACCGCCGGTTGCGGGCGCCCCGCCCGGCGGTCAGCCCCCGCTCGGCCAGCAACCACCTGCCGGCGGCCAGGTTCCGGATCAGCCCCAGCCTCCCGACACCCCGCAATCGGGCGATGTGCCCGGAGGAGATCGACCCGAGCCCACGGAGCCCACGGAGCCCACGGAGCCCACGGAGCCCACGGAGCCCACGGAGCCCACGG
>CAZEHO010000029.1:8486-30080 GCA_964511945.1 uncultured Acidimicrobiia bacterium
AGCCACCGGAGACTCTGCCCGAGCCGCCTCCGCCGCCACCGATCGAAGAAACGGTGGGGCCGCCCGGGCAGCCGGGAGAGACCCCGCCGCCACCTCCACCGGAGGGAGAGGGGCCCGACGCTCCACCGCCGCCTCCGCCTCAGCAGGGCGAGAGCGGTGAGCAGCAATCCGGGGAATCCGGAGAGGGACAGGGTCCGGATCAGGGTGAGGGTGCCGAGCCGCCCCCGATGACCCCCGAAGAGACGGAGCAGTGGGTCGAAAACGCTCTCGGACCGGGGAAGGACGACGACGGCAATCCGATCCCCGGCTCGGCCGCGGTCGATCCGGCAACGGCGGAGGCGACCGGGGAGTTTGTCGCAGGACGCTCCAACGAAGTAACCCTGCCCGGCGGCGGCGGGTACGGAGGCACCTACGGCAGCCTGGTGCAAAGCGTCGAGCCCGTCCCGCCCGGTCCCGATGGAACGCCGTCGAACGCCGTCAACGTGAATCTCGGTGCAACCGGGGTGGACATAGCGAACGTCACCGTTGCCGTGACGCCCGAGGGCACCCTCCGCGTGGAGGCGCAGCCTGCCGGACGACTCGGTGGAGCGATCGACTTCCTGACCCAGATGACCGAGGATGAGAACGATCCGGGTACGGGAATAGGTGGGTTGCCAACCTTCGAGACGATCAGCAGCCGGGCTCAGGAGGGAGCGGACCGTATCAATGCCACGCTCGCGCAGCAGAACCGGGTGATCACCGGTGTCTCGGTGAATCCCGATGGAACGCTCACGATTACCAGCGCACCGAAACCCGGATCCTGACCCTCAGTCCGCGGCCACCCGCTCGATCGGATCAGATACGGCACGTTCACGTTTCGCGAGGTAGACGAACGGCGCCGCCATGACCTGGATCCCGGCACACACCACATACGAGGCCGAGTAGCTCCAGACGTCAGCCACCCGGCCGAGCGCCGGCTGCGCCACGACACCACCGCTCGAACTCATCAGCGCGTCGAACGACAGCACGGTTGCCCGCTGCTCAGAAGGAATCAACCCGTTCACATAGGCCTGCCGCATCGGGGTCACCGCTGCGAACACCAGGGCCCACACCACCAGCAGCGCGATGGCCACCCAGAAGCTCGAGGTAAGGCCGATCAAGGCGAGAGCAGCCACGCTCACGATCGTGCCGAGCAACAGCGCAGTAGTTCGTGTTGCGAATGCCTTGCGGACCATCGGAACCGCCAGGCCGCCGAGGATCTGTGCCCCGGCGATGATCGCGGCCGCAAGGCCGGCGATCCCAAACGCCCCCTCATCGCCGTAGAGCTCGAGGAGATACGGCTGGAGTGCGTAGAACGCGTAGACGCTGACTCCTCCGGTGAACGGAGCCGCCAGCATCAGCCACCGGACCGACCGGTTGCGCCAACCGCCGTCGATCGATGCCTGCAGCACCCGGCGTACCTCCTTGACGGGTCCCTTCCCGCGATGAGGAGTGAATCCGTCATCCCGCATGAACACCACCGCCGCCAGGAGCGTGAGTCCGAGCAGCGCGGCCCGAACGATGTAGGGAACCCCGAGGCTGGTTGCCTGGGCGATGAACCCGCCGGCGACCGAACCGGCAAGCATCGCAGCTCCGGCGGTCGCCTGGCCTCGTGCGAAAACCGAGTCCAGATCCCCGGAGAACCCGTGGTGACTCAGCGCATCGACCAGCCATGCCTCGACCGCGCCCGAGAAGAAGGTGAACCCAAGCCCGATGAGGATCGAGGCGATCGCCCAGCCCCAGAGCGCCGCTTCGATCTGCCACATGACCAGGTAGAGCACAGTGGACGCGAGCAAGGTGACGGCACCCAGCAAGTACGACGCCCGCCGGCCCCAGGTGTCGGCGACCACGCCGGTGGGAACCTCGAACAGCACCATGCCCGCGGTGAAGAACGCGTTGGCGGTAAAGGCCTCGGTATTGCTGAGCCCGGCGTCGAGCAGGAAGAGGGTGTTGATCCCCCAGATCAGTGAGGCCGCGAGTGTTGCCAGGAGGGTGAGCAGCAGATAGGTCCGCTGGACGCGGCGGGCACCATCGGTCATGAGGCGGCGACCCTACTGCGAATGCCGTTCTCTACGCCGTGATTACCACTTGGAACGGTGCAGTGCCTCCGACCACTCGACCGCTTCGACGTACAGCGCGGGGAGGGTTTCCTTGGGGATACGGTTCTCCCGGCACCAGTCGGTGACGTGGTCCCAATCCGCTTCTTCGTAGGCGATCACGGCATCCAGCAGGCTGCGGAGACGATTCTCGATCGCAGGATCGATCAGGGTCTCGCGTACGTCCTCGGGGAGGTCGATCGAGTCGAGCACCTCGTCCATCCGGCGTCCCATGATGGCGTCGAAGTGGCTGAGCATGCCGAGGAAGAACAGGTCCATCGCCCGGTCCGGCAGACGGATCCGATCGGCCAGCATCTCGCACAAGCGCCCCCGGACCACCGACGACGTGACCAGTTCCTGGGGCCGGTCCTCGGCGACACTGCCGAGGGCTGCCAGGGTCGCCCAGCGGCGGATCTCCCGTTCGCCGAGCAGTACGAGTGCGTGCTGGATTGAGCGGACCTTGTTCCGCCACCCGAACGCCGCCGAGTTGATATAACGGAGCAGCCGGTTGGAAAGCGAAGCATCGCGGTGCACGATCTCCGCCAGTTCTGCGAACTGGAATTGCGCCTTGCTGATCTCCTGCACGATTCGCAGGTAGTGGAGCTTCGGGACGGGCAACTGCTTGCCCTTGATGATCTCCGGCCGGGCGAAGAAGTGCCCCTGGAAGTAATCGAATCCGAGTTGCTTCGCCTCGTCGAACGCCTCGGGGGTCTCAACCTTCTCGGCCAGGAGCGAGACCCCCTCGGCCGCGTACTTCCGGGCGATGGCGGCGCGTTGCTCCGGATAGAGCGCGAGAAAATCGATCTTGAGGATGTCTGCGTGAGCCGCCAGGGCTTGCTGGTCAGGGGAATCGCTGAAGTCGTCGAGCGCGATGGTGAAGCCGAGTTCCTTCAGTTCGGCGCAGGCCTCGAGGGCGGGCGGCTCGGCCTCGACGTTCTCCAGAACCTCGATGACGCACACGGCGGGATCGAGCATCATCCCCGGATCGTCGAGCAGCAGGTTCCTCGTGAAGTTGATGAATGCCCGCTTGTCGGCGGTCAGCCGCTCCATGCCGATGGAGAACCGCCAGGCTGCCACCACGCGCTGGGTTGCCTCATCGGGCTCCGTCTCAGCAGGGAACTCGTTGAGCATGCTGGTTCGGAACAGCAGTTCATACCCGTAGGTGTTGAGTGCCTGGTCGAAGATCGGTTGCCGTGCAACGAAGACGTCCATCGACCCTCCGCGGTCGGAATGCGGTGTGCCTCCCCCCATCGACCGCCGGAGCGCGGTGTTGAGGAGCTAGGCCTCGAGCAGGGGCTCGGCGAGCAGATCGTGCACTCGATCGAGGGCCGAATCGAGTTCGCGGCGGACGACGACGGGCACCAGCGATCGCGACCAGATGGACCGGGCCAGTTGACCGCCCGGGACGTCGAAATCGGCTTTCACCACGGCAACCACACCCTTCGTGCCGGTTCCGAGGAGCGAGACATCGAATCGGACCGGCAGGGAGCCGGGAATCCGAATCGTCATCCGGAAGGACTCGTCGGGAACCAGTTCGTCGAGGGTTGCCGTAGCGTTGATGGGTAGGCGGAAGGAGCGGTAGTGGAACGACACCCTGTCGCCGGCTTCCTCGAGCACCGCATCCTCCTCCCGGACGCGGAACGGCAGCCATTCGGACCAGCGGGAGACGTCGAGGAGGATCGAGAAGGCCTGCTTGCGAGTTACCGGGAGCGTCTGGACGGCTTCGATCATGCGTTCCTCCAGGCTACGCCTTGGGGGAGCGGGTCATTCCGCTCCCCCAAGATCCCTGGCTCTCTCAGCTACGGCCGGACTTCCAGGTTGCATCCCTGCCCGAGCTGTTCTCCCGCCATCCGGTGGATGATTTCGTACGGCTGCGTCGGATCGAAATCCGGGTAGGCACTCATGTCGGGGGCCTCGGGGAATTCGCCTGCGCCGTCGGCATCGGTGGTTGCCACCGCCACCGACTCGAACACCCTGTCACCTTGCTGGATGTCGAGGTGCACCTCGACGCCTGCTTCCGGTTCGGAAATCGTGAACGTGGATCCTTCGTATACGCCGCTCGTGAGCGTCATGCTGCATCTGTTGATGAAGATTCCCCGCTCGGCCGGTGTGAGTTCGGCGGGCCCTGCTCTCGTGAACAGCGACGCGTCGACGGCAGCCGCAAGGTCCATCTGGCGCTGGTACTCGGTGGGCCCGTTGAGGAACGATTCGTAGGCGTAGATGTCACCACACCACTCGCCGATCGGATGTGTCACGACGGTCGGCTGATGTATCAGCGCAGGCGGCTCCGCCCCACCTGCCCAGGCATTGAGATCCAGTCCGCCGGTCAGATCGGCGGGATTGACTAGGTGGTAGTACTCACCGTGCATGCTGGCGAGGCCGATGAGGCCGGCGGATGTGTGAGCACTCGGACCGTCCACGAACCAGATCAGGTGGTTGCCTCCACCGTTGTGCACGGTGAAGCCGCCCAGTGTCCACTCGATGGTGTTGAGCGTGCCGTAGTAGTAGTTGCCATGGTGGCTGCCGGGGATCCGGTACTCATGGTGGTTCTCGACGGGCTCCTGCGTATGGAACGTGACGATGTCCGTCCAGGCCTCGGGCGGTGCGGAGGGATCGTCCGGATCGTGGTGGTAGGTACGGCCGATGATGGTGGCATCCTCGTGACCGGGCTCCGCATCCCCCTTCCTCAGTGCCTGCTTCCCGTAGCCCCAATCCGGATTCCACGCCGCCGCCGGGAGTTGGCCGTTGTGGACACCGTCGGAGCCGTCGTTGATGACGAGGTGGTAGTTCCACCCTGCCGGGATCAGATGTGTCTTCTCTTTGGTCGTGGCCACCTTCGGGTTCCACGCAGCCATTGTGAGCAGGCCCTCGATGAGTGCACCGTTGATGAACTCACCCGTGACGGGGTCGATCGCGACGACCATGTCTACATCGAGTGACACCCAGATGGCGTCCTCCGTCGCCCACAGCGAAGTGGGGCATCCACCGAGGTCGAGGCGACCGTTCTCTTCGAGCGTGTCCACGGAGAATCTGACGAGTTGCTTGCCCCGGCAGTCGGTCACCCACACGAACCCGTGCGCCACGGTCACGTAGTTGGCAGACCACCCGACGTCGGCCCATTCGCAGGTCTCGTCTGGGAAAGAGATCTTGGCGACCCGGCCCATGTAGTCGGTGATCCAGACCCAGACCGGATCCTCCCGGGACATCGTGGTCGTGGTGGTCGTTGGTGGTTCTGTGGTTGTGGTGGTTGCCTTGGTCGTAGTCGTTCCTGCCGCGGTTGTGGCGGTTGTGCTTGCCCCCCCACCCGCCGTGGTGGCAGTGGTGTCGTCGTCATCGCCGCAAGCTCCGAAGACCAGCAGCAGTGCCAGCACGATGGCGATCTCTGATCGGTGCCTCATCCGTTCCTCCCGTGATCACCGACGCGTCCGGAAGCCCCGCTCCAGCCGCAGCACCTTCAGCCTGCGCCGATTCGATAGCGGTGTCCAGGGCCATTGGGCCCGACCCGAAATCACAGCCGGAGACAACCGCTTGAGTAGGGCGACCCGGAAGCCGAAACACCAACTGTGCACTCCGCGTCCGGTCCGGTCGCGGCCGCCGCGATTGGCAACCTGAGGAGCCGATGACACCGCGAACTGCGACGGAAGGGGCGGCCGCCGCCCGCTCGCGCCTCCGCGCCGGCCACATGGCCGTCGTGGTGGCGATCGCCGGCATCGTGGTTCTGTGGCAGATGGCCGGATTCGCCGCGCCGGTGCGTGGATTCGACCTGCCGTGGTGGGGGATTGCGCTCGGCTTTGCCGTTGCCGAGGCCGGTGCTATCCATCTGCGAGTCCGGCGCGATGCCCACAGCATCTCGCTGGTCGAGGTCCCGCTGTTGTTCGGTCTGGCATCGCTGTCGCCGCTCGCTCTGGTGAGCGCTCGACTGGTCGGGGAGACGGCCGCCCTGGTCGTGTGGCGTCGCCAGCGCGGTGAGAAGCTCCTCTTCAACCTCTGCCTGTTTCTTCTCGAAACCGCAGCCGCGCTGAGCATCTACCACGGGGTGCTACTCGGGGCCGACCCTGTGTCTCCACGGGGCTGGGTAGCTGCAGCCGCCGCAATGACGGCGGCCATTGCAGTGGGGGCGGGTTCGGTGACGGTGGTGCTCCGACTGCATGAGCCGCATCGCAGCTTCGACACGGTCGCTCGCTCCCTACTGTCGGCAACAGCCATCAGCATGGGGTCCGGATTGCTCGCCCTGGTCGCCCTGATCCTGGTGTCCACCACACCGTGGACCGGTGTGCTGCTCGGCATCGTCGGTTCGATGCTCTTCGTCGGACTCCGGGTCTTCGAGTCGCTCTTCAGGCGGCATCACGCGTTGGAAGCCGTGCACAGCTTCTCGGAATCTGTCGGGGCCACGCTCGAGGTCGACGTCATACTCCACGACGTCTTGGCGGAGGCCCGTCGTGTGTTTCACGTCTCGGATGCACTGCTGCTGTGGCAGGACGGTGACGACTTCCGCCGGCTGCACAGTCGTGCCGATGGTGGCATCACCGAGATCGCGGAGAACCGCTCTCTCGCGGCCGGATTGCTCGAAGCGGAGAACTCCCTCGTGCCGATCCGACTCGGGGACGCCGACGCGATCTCGGATTACGCAGCCTCAGTGGGGATCACCGGGGGTCTCGGCATTCGACTCGCCGCCGATGCTCCTGGGCTCCTCATCATCGGTAACGGACGGGGGGCACTGGCCGAGTTCGATGCCGAGGATTCGCAGCTCCTCGAGACGGTCGCTCGCCACTCGGTGGCCGCGTTGGAGAGAGCCCGACTCCTCAACGACGTGCGCCATCAGGCGGCAGAGCGCGAGCACGAGTCGCTCCATGATGCCCTCACCGGGCTGCCCAACCGCCTGTCGTTCACGGCGGCCATCGATGCTGCGCTCGCGGATCGCGATCCGGACCGCCTGATTGCGGTTGCGATCGTCGACCTCGACCGGTTCAAGGAGATCAACGACACTCTCGGTCACCAACACGGTGACATCGTCCTCAGCGAGATCGCCGATCGGCTGGGCCACCGGGTCCGCGACGCCGATGTTGTGGCACGGCTCGGCGGCGACGAGTTCGGGATCCTGGTGAGCGGGCTACGGACCGCCTCGGCTGCATTGGGATGGACCCGTCGGATCTCCGATTCCCTGGCGCAACCGCTCGAGTACGACGGTCTCTCACTCGTCCTCTCGGGCAGCGTCGGGCTTGCGCTGGCACCGGAACACGGCACCGACGCGGCCACACTTCTCCGCCGGGCGGATGTTGCGATGTACGCCGCGAAGCGGCTGGGGACCAGCGTCGAGGTGTACCAGTTGGAGCACGATCCGCACAGCACCAGGCGCCTGACGATCATCGGCGAGCTCGGCCCAGCGATCGAGACCGGCCAACTGGTCGTGTACTACCAACCCAAGGTCCGCTTGTCCGATGGAGCCGTCACCGGCATCGAAGCTCTGGTGCGCTGGCAGCATCCCCGGCTCGGACTGCTGCCTCCTCCCGATTTCATCGAGCTGGCCGAGACCACCGGGCTCATCGGTCCGCTGACGAACCACGTCCTCGAGACCGCCGTCACCGACGTCGCCAAACTAAATGCCGATGGGCACGATCTCTCTGTGAGCGTCAACATCGCACCGCGCTGTCTGGCGGACGGGGGTCTGCCGGAGACGGTGTTCCGGACGCTGGGCGAGCTCGGAGTTCCGGCCGATCACCTCATACTCGAGATCACCGAGACCACCGGAGTTGCGGATTCCGCCTCGTCGATCGCAGCGTTGGAGTTGCTCTCGGAGCTCGGTGTTCGGCTCTCGGTGGACGACTTCGGGACGGGCTACTCCTCGATGGCGTATCTCACCAGCCTGCCCGTCGACGAGATCAAGATCGATCGCAGCTTCGTCGGCGACATGGACACGGTGACCCGCAACGCTCGCATCGTGGAGTCGTCGATCTCCCTGGCGCGCGGCATCGGGTTGACGGTGGTTGCAGAAGGGGTCGAAACCGAGGGTGCCTGGTACATGCTGCGCGATCTGGGATGTGATACCGCTCAGGGGTTCCTCCTCGGACGCCCGGTGCCGCTGCCGCGGTTGCGAGAGTGGCTCGAGGAATTCGTCCCGCCCGAGTAGCTCCCGGGCGAGGCTCGGAAGCAGGAACCGGCAACCATCATATGGGACCTGGCTGCACGCCGTTCGTCGACGGGTCGTCGCGCGCGAGTTGCGTTGCTCTGAGCTCATTGCCCATTGCTCATTGCTTGATCCTCGGCCGCCGAACCTCGGTGTGGCTCCTAGCATCAGACCGCTGTCACCAATCGGAGGGTGTCCCATGCAAAGCCACGAGGTCGACTTCACGATTTACGGCGACGACATGCAGTTCGTCGAGATTCACCTCGATCCCGGGGAGACCGTCATCGCCGAGGCGGGCGCCATGATGTACATGGAGGAAGGGCTCACCTTCGAGTCGAAGATGGGTGACGGTTCCGAGCCGGACTCCGGGATGTGGGGGAAGCTCAAGGGTGCCGGTCGGCGGGTGATCACCGGCGAGTCCCTCTTCATGACCCACTTCACCAACGCGGGAGGCGGCCTGCAGAAGGTGGCTTTTGCTGCTCCCTATCCGGGGAAGATCGTTCCCGTCGATCTCGCCGCACTCGGCGGGCGGCTGATCTGCCAGAAGGATGCGTTCCTGGCGGCGGCGCTGGGTACCAGGGTTGGTGTGGCATTCAACAAGAAGCTCGGCGCCGGGCTCTTCGGTGGAGAAGGGTTCATCCTCCAGGATCTCCAGGGCGACGGGAAGGTGTTCCTCCACGCCGGAGGCACGATCATCGAGAAACACCTGATGGGGGAGACCCTGCGGGTCGACACCGGCTGCCTTGTCGCTTTTGAGCCGACGATCAACTACGACATCGCCCGTGCCGGCAACCTGAAGTCGATGGTGTTCGGTGGTGAGGGATTGTTCGTTGCGACCTTGCAGGGCCAGGGCCGGGTGTGGCTGCAATCGCTGCCGTTCTCCCGTCTAGCCGATCGGATCGCCCCGCTCGGCGGTGGATCAGGTCAGGACGAGGGGTCCGTGATCGGAGGCCTGTCCAACATCTTCGAGCGGTAGTGCCCGAACCGGTCTCGATTGCCGACGGGGATCGCACGGTCGCTGCCTTCGAGGAGTTCCTCGAGGGCGCCGGCACTCACCGTGAATCGGTTCGGCCGCCTCACCGCACCGATGCCGCGGCATACCGTTGAAGCCGTGGTGGCCTCAGTGACGCTCGATCGGCGGAACTACGAGATACGGCTCCGCGGTCCGGGAATCCAGTACACCTAACTGCGTTTCCCCCGGGGTTGCAGGCCGGTGGCGCAACCGGAGCACAGGATCGGTAGCCTCGTCTGCAGGGGGCCACACGTGCACTGATCGACCTGTGACCCTGCTGCGTTGTGCACCAATCAAGGGGGAGTCATGGCATCGTCGGAAGACGGCCGGCGCGGCTACGCGTTCTTTGAGTTTGTCAACGAGCGGATCAAATGGGTGTCGATCGTTGTCGTCGTGGTCGCGGTTGCTCTGGGCATGGTGGGCCCACTCGTTGCGAGTGAGGATCAGCCGACGTTCAACCCATCCGGTGAGATCTACGACACCGACGATCGCGTCGTCGATCGGTTCGACGTCGAAACGCCGATCCAGGGCGCGCTGTACCTCATCGAGGTGCCCGACGCGCCGTTGGAGCCAACCGCTATGGAGCAGGACGTGCTCACCGCCGCTGTGCTGCGCGAGTTCAAGACGAACTCCGACGCGGTCCGGGCCAAGTACTCGACCGGCGCCGATGCCCACATGGCCACGGAGTTCGACAACGACCTCGGTCTCGATATCGACGGGATCTTCTCGATTGCCGATGCCGTCGACGCTGTGATTCCGGGAGGCCTTGCCGAGGCAACCGACGCAGACGTGAAGCTGGCTCTGAGTGACCTCCTGGCCGACGGTTCCCCCACCGCGTCTCTGAGATTCACGCTGTCACAGCGGCTCACCAGCCGGGAACCCGGTGAGATCAACGGCCAGCCCCTTGTCGTGTGGCGTTCCCCCGCCTTCTTTGCCTTCGTCCGGTACGAAGTGGCGGGTTTCGTCGGCGGGCCGACTTCCGAGGGGTTCGACGGCAAGACCTATCTGGACGCTGAGCGGTGGCTGCGCAGCGTCCAAACGGAGCTCCGCGGCGGGATGAACGAGATGACCGTCTGGGGTGTGGCCATCGATGGAGGGCTGGTCAACGAGGAGCAGGGCGAGGTCGCCGCCCCGTTCATCTTCCTCGCTGTGGCGTTCATTCTCCTGCTGGTCGGTGCCCTGCTGCGCTCGTACTGGGCGATGGTGGTTGCGGCCATGGGCCTCGGCATCGTGATGATGTCGTACAACGGCATCAACTCGCTGATCGGGCTCAAGGTGCAGTCCCCCCTCATCATCCTGATCGTCCCGATCGCGCTGATCTCGTTCGGGATCGACTTCTACATCCACGGTGCCGGCCGGGCGCGCGAAGCGCAGGTCGAGGGCGTCTCGCGCCGCCGGGCCTACCCGATCGGCGCCACCGCGCTGTTCACCGCGCTGATCCTTGCGGCGAGTTCTTCGGTGGGGGCATTCCTATCCAACGCGGTGTCGGGTATCGAAGCCATTACGGAGTTCGGCATCGCTGCCGCCGTGTCGATCACCCTGTCCTACCTGATGTTGGGTTTGATCGCACCGCGGCAACTGCTTGCGATCGAAGAGGCTCTGGGACCGCGGCCGGAGGATCACGGACTCCACGTCTTCCGCCGTCTCGGGTTCCTCGTGGTGGCGGCGCTTTCCGGCGTCGTCGTGACGATGACCATCGTGATGCCGGCCATCGGCGCTCCGCTGTACGTGGTGTTCCAGGTTGGTGCGTTCTTCCTGCTGCCGTACTGGTGGACGAAGCGGCGCAATCGCAAGGCCGCCGAGACCGGCAAGCCGATGACCGATGCCGTCAAGGGTGCGGGGCACGGCTTCCGGGCGGCCGGCACTGTGGTGCACTTCCTCGCCCGCTGGCGGGTCTTCACCGTGCCGGTGGTCGTCGTGCTGGCTGTTCTTGGTGGCTGGGCCTTCTTCCAGGTAGAGGAGGGTTTCGTAATCAAGGACTTCTTCTCGTCACGAACCGACTTCGTCAAGAGCATCGACAAGATCGAGACGTACCAGGGGTCGAGCGCGTCCGGTTCCGGCTACATCTATTACGAGGGTGACCTGACCGACCCCGACACTTTGCTGGCTCTGGAGACGATCGTCACCAGGATGGACGGTGCCGAGCGCAACGGGGAATTCGAACTGGTGCGGGACTTCGACGGTGACCTCGAGACGCCGTTCAACGCACTCCAGTTGGTGCGCCTGGTGATGGAGACACCACCGATAACCGAAGCAGTCTCCGACGGTTCCGGGGTCGAGTTGACCGACGCCGACGGAAACGGTCTCCCGGATGCGGCGGCCCAGGTTGCCGCGATCTACGAGTACACCCACGCCGAAGGCGTTCCGGTGGGTGACACGCTCGTGCTCCGGGCAGACCAGATCCAGCAGTTCCTCTACCTCGGAGACGGGGGAGCAACGCAGGGGACTCTGGTCGCAGTGATCGCACCGTCGTTCTCGGATGATGAGAACGTGCTGGCGATGCGGGCGGAACTCGATCGGATCAAGGCCGACCTCGACTCCCAGCTGACTGCCGCAGGCGTCGATTACGACGTCCTCAGCGTGTCCGGTGGTGCTATCCGGGCGCAGGGTGAACTGTCGTCGTTCACCAGTTCGATGCGGACGTCCTTGCCGCTGGCGATCGCGATCACGCTGGTGCTGGCGCTGCTCGTGATGCGGTCGGCCCGGTATGCACTCATCACGATGGTTCCGATCATCCTGGTCGTGGCGTGGATCTACGCCTTCATGTATCTGGCGAACTACCGGATCAACGTGATCACGGCGACGATCGCGGCCATCGCGATCGGGGTGGGTATCGATTACGCCACCCACTTCACCGTGCGGTTCCGAGAGGAATTCCGGGGCGAGCCGAGCCGGTTCCCGGCGTTACGCCGGGCCGGGGAAGGTACCGGCGGTGCCCTGGCACTGTCGGCTCTCACCTCGATGACCGGCTTCCTGGTGATGGCGACCGCACCCATGCCGATGTTCGCCACCTTCGGCGTGCTCACCGCCGTGATGATCTTCTTCGCGCTGCTGGTGTCGCTCCTGGTGCTGCCGAGTTTGCTGATTCTGCCCTTCGTCACCCCGTCGAGGAAGGGTGAAGAGCGTGCCCGCCTGGAGGAGGCGATCACCGGAGGCAGGTACGAGTACGAGCCGCATGCGAGGGAGACAGCGACGATGAGGTCGCTCGAAGTCGAGATCGCTCCGGCGGAAGATGTGCCGCTGCCGGATTCGGAAGACGACGAATAGGGCTCGCATTACGGTGTAAGTCTGGAGCCGGCTGCTTGAGGCCGGCTCCAGACTTGGTGGGGCACCGACGGTGGTGCCAAACTTGTACTGATGGCAAGGCAGCGAACCCGCCGATTCTGGATCGTGGCGGGTATCGGGGTTGCCCTGATCGTGGTGATCGGGGCTGCCGTGGTGCTCAGCTTCCGCGACTCAGCGACCTCCGTCACCGAAGACGACGTGCTCGGTGGTGACGCGCTCGTGGTCGGAACCGAACCGGGCGATCCGGGGCTCTACGCCTACGTGACCACCGGGTACTCGAACACCTCGGCATTGGGTGGTGCACAGCACGACTATCCGGCCGAGAGTTTCCTGACCGTGCAGCCCGGCGGTTGCCACACCGTGGTGAGCTGGCAGCCACTCAAGGAGCGGATGTTGACGTGGAACTTCTGCGAGGACGCCCCGATTCCCGTGGGCTTCCAGGACTACCACAAGTGGTTCGGGGTCGAGGAGCCCGGAATCTTCGAGTGCGACGACCGCGCCGCGGCAATCCCGGCCGCCGGCGATACCTTCGAAACCGTCTGTCGTTCCGTCGATACGACCAAGGATGACGTTTGGACGTTTGCCGGGATCGAGGAGCTCACCATCGGCGGTGAGACCGTCTCGGCCGTTCACCTCCACCGCGAGTCCATGAGCGGTGGAAAGACGGTAGGCCCGGCCGTTTCGGATTACTGGTTCCTTGAGGGCACCGTGCTTCCGGTGCGCCAGACGCTGCTCACCGACACGGTGACCGATTCGCCGATCGGTGATGTCGACTTCCACGAAGAGTTCACCCTCGAGCTCATCTCGGTCCGCCCGCAGCAATGACCCGCCGGCCGGCGCTCGCCCTGATCGGGGTGGCGCTGGTCTTCACCGCCTTGGCGGGCTGCTCCTCTGATGAGGACGGTTCGACGGCTGCTCCATCCTCGAGGCCACCACTCGAGCGTTCGACGGTGTACGTCGGAATCGCCGTACATCTCGAGGGGTGGAACCTCGATGAGCGCCCGGTGTTCGAGCGGTACATCGAGGAGATCCGGCAGACCGTTGCAGTACTCGAGCGCCACGACGCGGTATTCACTTGGGAGACCTCGAATCTGATCGATGCGATAGAGCAGTTTGGGGTCAACGTGCTGTCGGAACTCGATCAACGCGGCCAGGGTGTCGGGGTCCATGCCGACCTCGGTGGCAGGGCGCAACGCGGCGGTCCATACACCGTCGATCGGTTCGCCGGGGACCTCAGTGACCTGCGCTCGAGGATGTCCTCTCTCGGGGTGACTGCGTCCGGAGTCTCCGGCATCTGCTCGAAGGTGGATTGGGTGACCGCGGCTCTCCGGGCCGGTTTCGAATCGGTCTCGGGAACCGTTTCCTATTGCCTGCTGTCGCTGCCGATGGAGAGGGTCCCCGGCGAGCACCGCGACTGCCCGGCGCCCGGTGCCTGCCACGAGGCGTTCCCTCCCAGCCTGGAGGGTCGGCTGGTTCCGTGGAGGGCCGCCTCTGGGGCCGACTGGATCGATCCTGCCGATGAGGGCCTTTTGCTGCTGCACACCGGCGGAGCGGTGCCGTGTGCCGCCGAGGAGGCGGCCGGAGCGCAATCGCCAACGATGTGCGACTTCACTGAGGACGACATCGATGTGGTGGTCGAAGAACTCGAGTCGGCCGTCGCAATGACCGGGCCGGGAGAGTTCGGATCGGTCCTTCGCACGTGGTCGATCGGGAGCCCTGTTGATCACGGTCTTCTTGAGCAATTGCTCCAGCGGGTGGATCCACTGGTCGCTGATGGATCAGTCGTCTGGGCATCCCTCGATGAGGTCACCGCCGCATTCGAGACCTGGCAATCGGCAGGCTGAAGATCTGCCCTCCGGCGGCCGATACGGTTGAATGACCACCTGGACCCGGCATTGGCGCCAGTGGGCCCGACCGCTGAGCCTGGCAACCCTCTCGGGCGTGATCGGATGGTTCGCTTTCGTCGCGCACCGGCCGGTACCGCTGCTCGATTGGTTCGATCTGGCGATTCACGAGACCGGTCACCTGGTCGGGTTCTTCCTCCCGAAGCTGGCGATGTTCATGGCCGGATCGTTCGCCCAGATCGCCTTCCCGCTGGGCGTCGGCCTGTACTTCATCATCCGGCGCAAGGACCTATCGGCCGGTGGATTCTGCGTTGCCTGGGCGGGAACCTCGGCCTGGGACGTGAGCGTGTATGTGGCGGACGCTCCTGTGCAGGCGCTGCCGCTCATCGGCGGCGGCACTCACGATTGGGCCTACATCCTCGGCCATTACAACGCGATCGGCCGGTCGGCAGACCTTGCCGGGTTCATCGAGACGACCGGGGCCATCGCAGTGCTCGTCGGAATCGTGATCTCGCTATGGCCCCTGTGGGAAAGGCCCGAGCGGGCGAAGAGCGAACCGTCGTATGAGGTGCACCGCACGCCTGTTGCTGTGCGCGAGCCGCGAGAGTGGCCGGCGTCGGTCGAAGGCGATCCCTGGAACGAAAAGGACTAGCGCTACAGATCGGCGTTGGCTCGATTCGGTGTGAAGGACGCGGGAGCGCCTCCGGGTTTTCGTCCGGAGGCGCTCGAGCAGGGGCTGTCGGGGCTCCTCAGGGGGGAGGATCTGGGCGCCCGGGTTCAGTTGTCCTGACCGTTGGACGGCAGCTCCTCCTCGGCGGGTTCCCCGGCTTCGACGCGTCCTCCAAGCAGGATCACGACGCCGATGGCGACCAGGAAGATCGGCCAGATACGGAACTCGACCTTCCACACATCAAACGCCTCGAGGAGATACGCAATTCCGATGAGCATGAACACGACGCCGGCCACCATCGTGCCGGGGTGTTTGATCCTGATCATCTGCGCACCTCCACCTGTCCGATGGCCACATCGACATTCAGCCGGAGAACCGCATCGCCGGCACCGGGGCTTGTGTACTCGATGTCCGGGCCGACACCGGACGACTCCTCGCCGAAGACGACCACGTTGCCGAGTCCTGCCCTGGCGTCGATGACCAGGTCGACATCGCTCGGAACGATCACCACGAGCTCTCCAATGCCGAGGGACACCTCGGTGTTCGACCCGGCTGCGCCAACGTCGGCACTGCGGAAATCGACCACGTACTGACCGATGGCGTGGCGGTACTCAGCTTCGACCGGACCGATCACCGTTGCGGACTCCTCACCGATGCCTCCGGAAATCGGGATGTCTACGAGGACCTCCACGGCACTGGCGGTTCCGACGGCCACGGTCAACACGACGCCCAACGCGATCACGCCGCCGTGGCGGGCGGTGCGCGCTCCGAAGACCAACCCGAGGCCGATGAGCATCAGTGCCGCGGGAAGCAATGCCCTCCAGGGGACATCGGCGATGTCGGCCGCCTCGAGCAGCCACCCGGTGCCGATGAGCACGAGGAAGCCGCCGACGATGATCTGGCCCATGCTGGGGCCCGTGCGCCGAGGTGCCCCGGTGACCACCGCGCCGTGCCGGTCCCGGCGTTCGGTTTCGGTCCGGACCACGGGTGGCTCGGGGGCCGTCGGCCGTTCCGGAGCCTCCGGTGGCTCGGGTGGACCGGCGGCGGGAGTCTCTTCCGGTTCGGGCTGCAGGTTGCTGTCGCGTTCCTCTGTCATTTGCGGGCTCCGTAGGCGAACAGCCCAATGCCGAGGCCGATTATGGCCACCGGCCAGATGAACCGGCCGAACCTGAGGGCATCGAACACGAAATCGAGCAGCAGCAGCGTGCCGATCCCGACCAGGATTCCCCCGACCACCATGCGCGCCCGCTGACCATCGATCGATGGTCTCGCCGGGACCGCCGATGCTTCGGTGTCTGCAAAGGCCGCTTCATGCTCGAGCGGCTCCTCCGGGATGATGATCCAGGCGATGATGTACAGGACGAATCCGATTCCGGCGAACAGCAGCGCCACCAGAGCCAGGCGAATCAGCACCGGATCCACGCCCAGGTACTTCGCAAATCCTCCAGCGACGCCACCGAGAATCCGATCGTTGCGGCTGCGGTAGATCCGCCGCGCCTGTTGAGTTGAATCTGGTGTCGTCATACCGATCACGTTACGACGGGGCCGGTTCCCGGCCATCCCTCCGCGGGGTGAATGAAGGGTGACCCCGCAGAGGGAACTGGCGGGCGCCCGGGTTGCGTGCTTGTGGGCTCTGGGTGGCAGGTCTGCGCATTACTCATTGCCTGCTCTTGGTTCGCACCGGCGATCCCGTACCCTCCGCTTCATGCAGTTGCGATCCGGAATCGGGCGTGGGTTCGATTCGTCCTTGCCTTCGAACGTATTCGTTCTGGCGGTCACACCGGCGGCCGGGCTGATCGCCGGAGTCATCACGCTGATCGTGGGCGACGGCTGGGGTGATGTGTTCGGCAACGGTTTCTCCGCCGGCGGCGCCGCCTTCCTGGCGTGGACGATCGGACGCGAGATCGACCCCGATCATCCGGTGTCCGCCTGTGTTGCGGCCGTCGCGGCGCCGCCCGCGGTCCTAGCCGGCAACCCTGCGCTCGGACAGCTGTTTGTGGTGCTCCTGATGGTTCGCGTCGTGGTGAGGTCCACCGGTCTGTATCCGATGCCCGGCGACCTCGTGGTGATCGTCGGGGTGATTGTGTATTCGGCCACAACCGAAGGCGGGCTCCCGGTTGCGCTCGTGGGGGCGGCGGCGCTGGCGTTGGATTCGAGGCTCCCGGGTGGGGCCCCTCCCCGGCAGGTTGGGGCGGCACTCGCTGCCGTCGCAGGAGCGGTGGCTACCGCCGCCATCATGGACGGCATCCGGATCGATCCACTGCGGCCCAGCAGTGCCCTGTGGGTGTTGCTCGGCGTCGCCGTGGTCGGGGGATTGCTGGTGATGCGTCCCTCCGATGTCACCGCCAGCGCTGACTACCGGGACTCCCGGCTGTCTCCGATCCGGCTGAGCGCAGCCCGATTCGCCGCGTTGGCCGCAGGCGTCGGGGGATTCGCCTGGCTCGGTGGGCCGTCGCTGGCCGGACTCGCTCCGATGTGGGTTGCGATGGCGGTCGTATTGATGATCGATCTCATGCCGAAGCGCACCCCCACGGCCGGTTGACGAGCGGCCGCTACAGGGTCGCCGCCGGCTCGCCGCGGCACAGACGTACCCACTCCCTGATGGCGTACCGATCGGTCATGCCGGCGACGTAATCGATTGCCTGGGTCACCAGATCGGCGTCATCGTGCCGGTACGTCTCCGGGATGTGGTCGGGCCGCTCGAGGAAGTGATCGACGAGGTCACGGATGATCCGAATGGCCTTCTCCCGCTGGTCCTGCACGTCTGGGCGCAGGTAGACCCGTGCGAACATGAAGTCGCGCAGAACATCCATGGCCTCGGCCACATCCTCCTCCATGCTGATGGTGCCGGTAGCGAGCGATCCGTCGACGACGGCGGTGATCATCCGGGCGATCCACCCGCTGCCCGGTTCACCGAGCACCTGGCACGGGAGGGCGGGGAGGTCGTCGTGGGAGATGACTCGCGCCCGGACCGCGTCCTCGACGTCGTGGGTGAGGTAGGCGATGCGGTCGGCAAAGCGGCACAGCATGCCCTCGGGTGTCGTCGGCGGCGGGTCGATCTTCCAGGAATGCGCCCGGATCCCGTCGTAGGTCTCCCACGTCAGGTTGAGTGGCTCCAGGATCTGCAGGACCCGCACACTCTGGGCGGCGTGGTGCCATTCCCCTTCGACGTACGGGGTGAGGGCGTCCTCACCGGTATGCCCGAACGGTGAGTGACCGACGTCGTGGCCCAGGCAAATCGCCTCGGTGAGCGGTTCGTTGAGTCCCAGATTGCGGGCTATTGCCCGGCCGATCTGGGTCACCTGCAGGGTGTGAGTGAGCCGGGTGACGAAGTGGTCCAGATCCGGGTTCATGAAGACCTGGGTCTTGTGCTTCAAGCGCCGGAAGGCCTTGGCGTGGATGATGCGATCCCGGTCGCGTTCAAACGCGGTGCGGTACGGATCCGGTTCCTCATAGAGGTCTCGTCCCCGGGAGGCGGCAGAGCGTGTCGCGGCGGGAGCGAGGAACTCCTCCTCCCGCCGCTCTGCCGCTCCCCGGATCAGATCGAGGAACGGTCCGTCAGGACTCACACGATCCGTTCACGGATGCGGGCGCTCACGAAGTCGAGGGTTGCCACGACCACCGCGATTGCCAGCATCTGCAGCGATGCATCCCGGTACTGCAGCAGGTTCATGTTCTGCTGCAGCAGGAACCCGATACCGCCGCCCCCGGCGAAGCCGATGATCGTGGACATCCGCACGTTGATGTCCCAGCGGTAGAGGGTGAATGCGATGTACGGCGGAACGATCTGGGGTACGACCGCGTAGATCACGTTCTGCAATCGGGTGGCCCCGGTTGCTGTGACCGCCTCTACCGGACCCTGCAGGATGCTCTCCACTTGCTCCGAGTACAGCTTGGCGAGTGCCGCCACGGTGTGAAGTGCCAGGGCGAGCGAACCGGCGAACGGACCGACGCCGACCCACACCACGAAGACAATCGCCATGACCAGCGGCTCCACGGAGCGGATGCCGTTGAACAGTGATCGCGACGCGTAGTAGGTCACGAGCCCGGACGGCAGCGCGTCCAGCTTCCTTGTGGCCCAGGACAGGGCCAGCCCGAAGATGGCTCCCACCAATCCCGCCGCGATGATGCTGGCCCCGCTCATTACCGAGTCGACGATCCGATCGCAGGCGCTCCCGAGGAAGCCCCCGGCGAAGCCGCCGGCAACGATGCCGATGACCCCCATGAAGAAGGCGGCCACCGACGACAGCGCTCCGGGGATCTCCTGGCTGTAGCGGCGGGCGAGTCGTCCGAGGACGATGCCGCCGGCCAGTGCCCCGAGCATGGCGCCGGCGGCGGCCGGGATCGCCTGGTTGGCGCCGTTGTACTGGTAGAGCCAGTCAACGATGCCACCGATACCCATGGCCACGAGGGCAACCGCCACGGCACCGGCCGGGTAGCGCAGCGGCTTCCGAACACTGGTGGGCAGGTGATCCACCAGGGTGTGACCGAGGCGGCTGCCGGCGAAGGCTGCAGCGAACGCGGTCAGGACCGCGGCCATCGCCGTCATGAACGTCGACAGGATGTCGCCCAGCGTGATGAAGAACCTGGCGACGAATCCGAGCCAGATCGAATCGAACGGCTCCTCCAGCACCTCGCCGACCTCCATCATCAGATACCCGGTCACGAGCACGGCGAACAGCCCGAGTGCCGCCAGCAGAATCCACGAGCCGATCCGGGTCAGCCGCCACGTCAGGTCCCGATCGAGATCCTCGGTCTGGCTCAGCGTGTAGCGAAGTACCAACCAGCCCACGCCGAGCGTGGCGAGGAGCACGATCACGATCAGTAACGGATTGTCGGGGAAGTGATCCGCCGCCGGGTTGGAGATCATTCTCCCGAACCGGGTGCCCAGGAAGATCCCCACCGGGATGCCGAGCAGGAACAGGGCCACGCTCAGCATCGGGGTCCGGATGTTCCGCATGATGTTGCGAGCGCTGAAGAACGACAGTGGGATCCCGACGATGATGCCGAGGGTCGTGGCCACGAAGGCCAACATCACGGTCTCGATGATCTTCTCCCAGGTGTTCTTGGCGTTCTCACTCCAGGTCCAGCCACCCGACCTACTGGTCGTGGTGATCCGAACCTGCTGGAGTTCGTCGTCGGGCCGCTCCGGCAACTCGACTTCCACCTCGAAAGTCCCGTCGCTTCCCACCTCGACGTCCGTCATCTTCAGGCGGATGCCCTCGACGTTCGGGATGAACGACAGCGGAGCGCGAGTCCCTTCGGGGAAGTTGAACCCGCGGACCGTGACGTCGGACTCCGGATCGGCACACGGCGGGTCCATCACCAGGTAGGGCCCCGACGTATCCGGCTCGGCAGGGGTGAAGCCGCCTTCGGGGCACGGGACGGCCACCTGGACCGTGACGAACGTCTCGGCCTCCTCGAACTCGATGATGTTTGGCTGGGCCAGGTTCCGGATGATCCGGGTCAGCTGGGTGCGGCGTGTCTCGTCCTCGACCTCCTCGAGATCCACGTCGGTCTTCTCGAATGCGAACGCGTAGACGATCAGCACGGCGAAGATCCCCAGCAGGATCACGAGCGGGCGAAACCAGGTCCAGGACTTCTTCTGGGTGCCGTTGGTTTCGGTTGGGGTGTTGCTTTCGAGTGTCATGTTCTACCCCACCCGCTCCGCTTCCCGGCCGTAGATCTCCTTGAACATCGCGTCGTCGATGGCTTCCGGCGGTCCGTCGAACACCACCTTGCCCTCGTTGAGTGCGATCGCTCGGTCCGCATAACGATGGACGAGGTCCAGGAAGTGGAGGCTGCAGATGACACTGACGCCGTCGTTCTTGTTGATGTCCTCCAGGTACTGCATGATCCCGTGGGCCAGCACCGGGTCGAGGCTGGCCACCGGCTCGTCGGCGAGGATCATGTCCGGGTTCTGCATCAGGGCTCGGGCGATTCCGACCCGCTGCTGCTGGCCGCCCGAAAGGGCATCGGCACGGCGATCCGCCATGTCCTCGAGCCCGACACGGGCGAGACGGTCGTGAGCCATCTCCATGTCCGATTTCGGGAACCGGTTGAAGAGGCTGAGTGCCGGATTCGTGTAGCCGAGCCGCCCGGCGAGCACGTTGGTGATCACCTTGGAGCGGTGCACCAGATTGAAGTGCTGGAACACCATGCCGATCCGTCGGCGGATCTTGCGCATCTCCTCTTGCGAGGCTCGGGTGACGTCCTGATCGTTCCAGAGGATCGTGCCTTCGGTCGGTTCGATCAGCCGGTTGATGCACCGGAGCAAGGTTGACTTGCCGGAACCGCTCAACCCGATGACGGCCAGGAACTGGCCTTCGGGTACGTCAAACGTGACGTCTGTGAGGGCTTGGGTACCGCCCTCATAGACTTTCTTGAGGTGCTGGATGCTGAGCACTCTGCTGCTGCTCCCCTCAGCCGCTGGTGATTCCTTCTTTCTAGCCGTTCTGGGAGCGGTGCGACCCACAGAATGCCGACGACCCCGGGCGCGGGTCGGGCGGGGCTTGCGCCCCGCCCGACTGTGAGTCCGCTTGGTT
>CAZEHO010000029.1:30180-38128 GCA_964511945.1 uncultured Acidimicrobiia bacterium
CACCAGCAACGATCTCCTCAGCAGACACCGACGGCACATACAGCACCTGAATCGGGTTTTCCTCGGCACCGATGGCGATCGGGTCCGGCGGTGGCGGCGCTTCGTAAAGCACGCTGCCGGCCGGAGCGACGAACCACTGGTCGTAGATCGCCTGGTAGGTGCCGTCCGCCAGCATGTCGGCGAAGCACCCGTTGATCGCGGCAAGCAGATCCGGGTTGGCCGGATCGACGCCGAAGCCGTAGTCCTCGTCGGTATCGATTGCTTCAACGACAGCAAGGCTCGGTCGCTGTGCGACCTCGGCCACGGCCGATGGCTCATCGAAGATGACACCGGTCACGAGCCCGCCCTCAAGGGCGTTGTACGTGTCCGGCGCGGCCGGGAACTCACGAACCTCAACACCCATGGGGGCCAGGTTCTCGGCGGCCCAATCGGCGCCGGTGGTCCCGGTCTGGACGGCTACCGAGTCACCTTCGCCCATATCCATGTAGCTGAAGAGGTTCGGTGTGTTGTCCTGATTGACGGTCAGGGCCTGCTGCGCCTTGTAATAGGGGTCGGAGAAGAGCACCTGCTGGGCTCGTTCCGGGGTGATGGTCGTTCCGGAAGCGACCACGTCGAACCGGCCGGTAGCCAGCTGGGTGAAGATGGTGTCGAAGTCGGTGTCGATCCACTCGACCGTGAGGCCGAGGCATGCCCCGAACGCATCGACGAGGCTGGCGTCGAACCCGATGACGTCCTCGCCATCGAAGAACTCGAACGGTTCCCACGGGATGTCGGAGCCGACAGTGAGCACACCTTCGTTGATGGTCTGGAGCCCCGCGGGGGCCTCGGTCGTCGTCGTGGTCGCGGGTGCTGCCGTTGTTGCGGGTGCTGCCGTGGTGGCGGTAGTCGTGTCGGCGTCGTCATCGTCGCCGCACGCCGCTACCACGAGCGCAAAGGCCGCAAACACGAGCAGCCACTTCCATCTGCGCATGGTCCCATACTCCTGGTTGGCATCACGGGGACAGGGGTCCCCGGGTTGCTCTGAGGCTATCACCATGCATCGACGAAGGTCTGGGCGGGCGGGCTCGAAGAATCGCGCTCCGGCTATGACGATGCTGCTGGTTCGATCAGGCCGATCGCGGTGAGGAGCGATCGGAGGCCGATGAACTGATCACCGAGAGGTCGGGTCAGGTTGGTCCACCCGTAGGCACCGAAGATCTCTCCGAAGGTGTCCTGCTGGTTGGCTGCTGTGTCCGTGAGTCCCTGCATGATTCCTTCCCGGATCTCGGGCGGGACCGCTGCTGCGAAGACAACCGCTCCGATGGGAACACCTTCGGTAGCCGCGAGCACCCGAACCTGCTGTACGACATCGGGGAGTTCAGCTCGCACCAATGTGCGGGCGTCGTTCACGATGAAATCATCACCACACGTCAGCAGATCGAGGGCTTCGTCGAAGGTGCATGCGGCAACGAGTTGATCGGGGACGCCGGCGTGGAGTGGCAGCCCGTCCCAGAGGTCCTCACCGATCGCGTTGGTCGGAGGGAGATAAGTGATCGTTCCAAAGTCCGCTTCGCCGGCGTAGACCGCTCGCACCGTATCGGCATCACTACCGGATGATCTGACGGAACCCGGAGTGAGGTCGAATCCGGCCAGCACACCCCGCGGTATGAAATACGACACCGGGTCGCCCAAGGAGGCAGCTACCCAGCTTGCACCCTCGAGGTCCTGGAGTTCGGCGGCGTCAGACGCTCGGGGAACGATGAAGGCGCTCCAGTCCCGGTTTCTCCCTGCCGCCTCGGCCTCCATTCCGATGATGCCGCCGCATTCCGTCTCGGCCATCAGCGCGATGTGTGCGGGGAAGAACCCGACACCAGTTCGTGGATTGGCACAGAAGGCGTCGACCGCCTCATCGGCCGAACCGGCCACGACACTGCTGTACCCGCGACCGGTCCAGAGATTCAACAGATTGGAGAGTTCGTTTGCGCCGGGATCACCGGCTTCTGTCGTGGTGAGGATGAGTTGCATGTTGCCGACCTCGCCGGAGGGCTCGTCGGGCGAGGCGGCAATGCTCCCGCCCGGGGTCACGAACCAGGCGTCGAAGATGGCCTGGTAGGTGCCGTCGGCCACCATGGTGGCGAGTGTCTTGTTGGTGGCTTCCACGAGGTCGCCTCGATCGGCGGAGAAGCCGAAGCCGAATGCAACGTCGGAGTCGAACAGTTCGACGATGCCGAGATCTGTTCGTTGCGCCGCATCCTCCACCGCATGCCGCTCGGGTGCCAGCACCCCCGTCACCAGTCCGGCTTCGAGTGCGTTGAACGCGTCGGCTGCCGCCGGAAACGACACCAGGGTGGCGCCGTCGGGTTTCAGGCTGCGTTCCGCCCAGGCGGCGGCGTCCGAACCGGAGGTCACGCCGATCGTTGCGCCGTCAACCAGGTCGGCGCGACCTTCGATCTCTGGTGTCAGTGCCCGGTTGATCACCAGGGCGAACTGGGGAACGTAGATGGGATCCCCGAAGAGGACGGGATCGGTGGGCGACGTCGTGACGTCGATGATCGATGCGATGGCATCGAACTCACCGCTGGTCAGCCCGGCCACCCGCTCATCGGCAGGGGTGTCGACCCACTCGATCTCGAGGCCGAGACGCCCGGTGATCTCGGTGAGGATCTCGGGCTCGAATCCGGTGACGGTCCCGGCATCGTCGTAATCCACGAAGGGGGTCTGGGGAGCATCGATCCCAACAACCAGGAGGTTGGCGGGGCGCGTCGTGGTCGTCGTGGTGTCGGCAGCGTCGTCATCGTTGCTGCACGCTGCGGCGATTAGCGCAGCGAGGACGAGAACGGCGAGTGGCTTGGTGGCGCGCATGCGGGGGACGATACCGGCCTCCTGGGCCAGCGCTCTGCGCCGGACCGGGAGGAGCAACCAGCGAGCTCCCTCGCTGCACTGGGACCTGGCTGCGCGCCGCTCGCTACGAGGAGCCGGTGCCCGGGTGGCGTTCTCCTGGGCTCTGGGTGGCAGGCTTGCTCCCTGCCGTCGGCCCGATGGCCACCGGAGGTGGCCATCCAATAGTCTTTCCACGTGGCTGCACCATCGATCACTCTCGAACTGACCGCCGTCATCTTTGCGGTGACGGCCGACACACCACGCGTGCTCACGGTGGGGGAGGACCTTGCCGGGCTCCCGGCCGGCACCCTGGACCCGGCCACCGACAGGACGTTGGAGCGGGCGCTGCGCCGTTGGGTGCGAGAGCAGACCGGAATCGATCTCGGCTACGTCGAGCAGCTGTACACGCTGGGAGATCGCGGCCGGAGTGACGACCCCAGGAACCGGCTGGTGTCGGTGGCGTATCTCGCTCTGGTCAAGGAGGGCGAGGTCACCCGGGGGAGTTGGCGCGATCTGTACTCATTCTTCCCCTGGGAGGACTTCCGTGAGGGGCGGCCGCCGGTGCTCGACGAATCGATCGTCCCGGCGCTCGAGCATTGGGTGGCGGAGGGGAAGGATCCGGCAGAGCGCGAGGTGAGGCGGGAGCGCGTCGGGATCATGTTCGGGCTCGGCGGCTCCACCTGGGATGTGGATCGGGTGCTGGAGCGCTACGAGCTGTTGTGGGAGGTCGGTTACCTCGCCGAGGCCTGCGGCGCTGGAGCCGATGCAGACGCGTCGGGGGAGTCCATGGCATTCGATCATCGGCGGATCGCTTCGCAGGCCCTGGGTCGGGTTCGGGGCAAACTGCGGTATCGGCCCGTCGTGTTCGAATTGCTCCCCGACCAGTTCACCCTCCGGTCCTTGCAGCGCGTCGTCGAAGCGTTGTCGGGGCGGCCGGTACACACCCAGAACTTCCGCCGGCTGGTCGACCGCGGCGGACTGGTTGAAGGAACCGGAACGTTCGATACCGGCACGGGCGGTCGCCCGGCGGAACTCCACCGCTTCCGGCGTGAAGTCCTGCGGGAGCGACCGGCACCGGGCGTCGGCCTGCCCGGCCTGCGAACGAGTGGCTGAGCGACTTCGCTGCGCTCGGCCACCGCAACTCGATGCTCGGAATCCGGGACTGGCTGCACTCAACTCGTCAACTGGTCTTCGCGATCGAGTAACGATTGTGAGCTGCGAATCGCGAGTTGCGAGGTTGCGATCCGTGCTTGCTCACACTTCTGCTCAGACCTAGCATTTCCAACGGTCTCCCTGATATACTCAAAATGAGCATTAAGACAGGATCATGACCGTCGAACTCACCCCTATCGAATTGCTGCCCCGCACGACCCGGGAGGACATCGACGGTCGCTACCAGCGGATGAACGAAGTCGTTCCCGAGGTGGAGTGGCTGCTCCATGCGCCGTATGTGGCTGCGATCAATGAGCTGAAGCGACAGCGCAACGCCATCGTGCTCGCCCACAACTACCAGACGGCCGAGATCTTCCACGGCGTGGCCGATCTCACCGGAGACTCTCTGGCGCTGGCCAACCAGGCAACGGACACCGATGCCGATGTCATCGTGCTCGCCGGTGTTCACTTCATGGCCGAGACGGCGAAGATCATCAATCCGTCAAAGACGGTCCTGATCCCTGACCCCAAGGCGGGTTGCACCCTCGCCGATTCGATCACCGCTGCCGACATCCGGCTGCTGCGGGAGCGCTATCCGGGTGCGCCGGTGGTCACCTACGTGAACACCTCGGCCGAGGTGAAAGCCGAGTCCGATATCTGCTGCACCTCCTCCAACGCGGTTGAGGTCGTCGAGTCGTTGAAGGCTGAGCGGGTGATCTTCCTCCCGGACGAGTACCTCGGGAAGTACGTCGCATCGCAGACCGACACTGAGATCATCCTGTGGCAGGGGCATTGCATCGTGCACGAGCGCTTCACTCCCGAGGAGATCCGTCGCTTCCGGGCCGCCTACGACGGTGACATCGAGGTCCTAGCCCACCCGGAGTGCCCTCCAGAGGTTCTGGCCGAGGCCGACTACGTGGGTTCCACGTCGGGTATGGCGAACCACGTCAGTGCACAGCAGCCTCCCCGGGTGCTCATGGTCACGGAGTGCTCGATGGCCGACAACGTCGCGATTGAGAACCCGGGTGTCGAGATGGTTCGACCCTGCAACATCTGCCCCTACATGAACCGGATCACGCTGCCCAAGATCCTGCATTCCCTCGAGACGATGACCCACGAGATCACAGTCGATCCAGCAGTCGCCGACCGGGCCCGGGTCGCGGTCGAACGGATGCTGGCCGTCGGCCGGGGGAGGGGCGGATGATGAGGCGGTTCGCCGATGTGATCACCGCCGACGCTGTGGTGGTCGGGACCGGTGTGGCCGGGCTATCTGCCGCCCTCGCGATGGCTCCCCGCACCGTTCTGCTGGTGAGCAAGGGGGCGGTCGATGCCGGGTCGACCCGGTGGGCACAAGGTGGGATCGCGGCGCCGATCGGGCCCGGTGACTCGCCGGAACTGCATGCTGCCGACACCATTGAGGTGGGCGGCGGTCTCAACGACCCGGCGGCGGTCGACGTTCTCACTGCTGAAGCCGGTGTGCGGATCGAGGAGCTGATCGATGCGGGCGGTTCGTTCGATCTCGCTGAGGACGGCTCGATTGCTCTCGGCCGCGAAGCCGGTCACTCCACTCATCGAATCCTCCACTCCGACGGCGACGCAACCGGCGCCGAGGTCCAGCGGGCCTTGGGGATGGCGGTCGGCCGCAGCGACAACATCCGGGTCCTCGAGCACCTCCAGGTGGTCGACCTGGTCGTCGACGGCGGCAGGGTTGGCGGGGTCACCGCCAGGGCCGCCGATGGCACCCGGCTGCTCCTTGCCGCTCCGGCTGTGGTGCTCGCGACCGGCGGTGCCGGCCGTCTCTGGGCGCACACCACCAATCCGGAAGCGGTCACCGGCGACGGCATCGCGATTGTGGCGCGCGCCGGTGCGCAACTCGCCGATCTCGAGTTCGTTCAGTTTCACCCGACCGCGTTGGCATCGGGGCGTGATCCGATGCCGCTGCTCACCGAGGCGCTTCGCGGGGAGGGGGCGGTGCTCATCGACGAGACCGGCCATCGGTTCATGGTCCGGGAACACCCCGATGCGGAACTGGCACCGCGAGACATCGTGGCTCGGGCTAACTGGCGGCGCCTCGCCATGGGCCGGAAGGTCTTGCTCGATGCCACGGGGGCAGTCGGCGATCGGTTCCCCGAGCGGTTCCCGACGGTGTTCGGCATCTGTCGCGATGAGGGCATCGACCCCCGGGTTCAGCCGGTGCCGGTGTCGCCGGCGGCGCACTACCACATGGGCGGAATCGTCACCGACGTCGATGGCCGCTCGTCGCTGCCGGGGTTGTGGGCGATCGGTGAAGTGTCGCGGACCGGGGTCCACGGGGCCAACCGTCTGGCCAGCAATTCCCTGCTCGAGGGTCTGGTGTTCGGTCACCGGGCGGGACGTTCGGTTCTCGAAGCGGCATCTGCGCCGTTGACCCCGGCAGATCTGTGGAGGTCTGCGGTCGACCCCGGTCCGGCGCCGTCACAGGCCCCGGACGTGATCGAAGTGCTCCGCGAAGTCATGTGGGAGCGCGTCGGGGTGGTTCGTCACCGCGAAGGCTTGCGGATTGCGCTCGAGACCATCGATCGGCTCGAAGACAAACTGGAGCCCGGAATCTCGGAGGCTCGCAACATGATCGTTGCCGCCCGCCTGGTGGCGACGGCTGCCTTGGTTCGGCCGGAGAGCCGGGGCGGCCACTTCCGCGCCGATCACCCTGAATCCGACTCGGCGTGGGCCCGCAGCCTGGTGATGAACGGATGAGCGGACCGTTGCGTCCACCTCCGGCGCTGCTGGCCGACGACATCGTCCGGGGGGCGCTGCAGGAGGATCTGGGGCGGGCAGGCGACCTGACCACCGACACCATCGTCCCCGCCGACCAGATCGCGGCTGCCAAGGTCGTTGCGCGGGCTGAAGGCCGTGTTGCCGGGCTCGGGATCGCCTGTTCTGCCTTTGCGATGGTCGATCCGGCCTGTGAAGTGGAGTACCTCGCCGCGGACGGAGACGACGTCGAGGCGGGAGCCACCCTGGCACTGGTGCGAGGACCGGCTCGGGCGATCCTCACCGGGGAGCGCACCGCACTGAATCTGCTCGGCAGGACTTGTGGGATCGCCACGCTGGCGCGCAACCTGATGCGGGCCGTCGAGGGCACCGGAGCCACGGTTGTCGAGACCCGCAAAACGACCCCCGGGCTGCGGGTGCTTGAGAAGTACGCAGTGCGATGCGGGGGCGGCGCCAACCACCGGTTTGGGCTCGACGATGCGGTCCTCATCAAGGACAACCATGTGGCGCTGGCCGGGGGAGTGGCGGAGGCAATCCGCCGGGCCCGCGCCGGAACCGGGCATCTCGTCCGCATCGAGGTTGAGGTGGATTCGCTGGAGCAGCTTGCCGAGGCACTCGACGAAGGCGCCGATGTGGTGCTGCTCGACAACATGGGACCTGAGATGTTGCGGGAGGCGGTGGCCCTGGTCGACGGCCGGGCCGTGACCGAGGCATCCGGCGGGATCACCCCGGACACGATCGGTGAGATCGCTGCGACGGGCGTGGACATCATCTCCCTGGGGTGGCTGACCCATTCGTCGAAGGCGCTCGACGTGGCACTCGACATCGAAGCCTGACCGACGGGCCGATCGGCCCTGGGCATCCCCCGTGATTCGGCAAGCGGTAGCCCATGGGAGGACAGGCGTTCTGACTCAGTGCGGGAGCCCGCACACCGGCTCACCATTCCGCACGTCCTGCGGAGCAGCGTTCGGCTCGACGGCGACTGGGACCAGTACTGCGGGTTGACCCAACAGCAGTAGAACGCCCGGCGCTGGGCAGACGAGATGCACTACACCCGGATCGAGTGTCTCAATCGCCGGCGTCCGGATGACTCTGATTGCCCTGACCGCTACTTGTCGACGCCCTACCTCAACTAGTGCCACGTCACAAAACGTTTGGCGGGTTCAGATGCGGCTCAGGACGCCTC
>CAZEHO010000030.1:0-37575 GCA_964511945.1 uncultured Acidimicrobiia bacterium
CCCTACCGCGTCACGGACCCCCGCCCCCAGTTACACCACTCAAAGGGACGCAAACTCGAGGAGCTGGTGATTGCGGTTCGGGAGGCGTATCCGGTGTGGGGTGGCCGCAAGATCAGGGGGTTCCTGCTGCGGCAAGGACACAAGGCGGTTCCGGCGGCGTCGACGATCACAGCGATCCTGCGCCGCCGGGGCCTGCTATCTGAGACTCCACCCCGCCGGGATTACCAACGCTTTGAGCATCCCGCCCCGAACCTGCTGTGGCAGATGGACTTCAAAGGCTGGTTCCCGCTGGCTGGTGGTTCACGGGTCCATACCCTCGGGGTGTTGGACGACCACTCCCGCTACAACCTCTGCCTCCAAGCCTGCATTGATCAGCAGGGCCCCACCGTCAAACAGCTGCTGGTGCCAGCCTTTGAGCGCTACGGGCTCCCCGAAGTGATCCTGTGCGACAACGGGCCACCATGGGGCAACGGGCACTCACATTGGACCCCACTGGGTGTGTGGCTCATCGACCTGGGTATCACCGTCACCCACTCGAGGCCCCGGCATCCCCAAACGGCCGGGAAACAAGAGCGCTTCCACCGCACCCTGGATCTCGAAGTCATCGGCACCCGCCCCACCTGGCACAGCCTCAGACAGCTCCAAGACGCCTACGACAGCTACCGCACCCTCTACAACCATCACCGACCCCACCAAGCCCTCGGGGAAACCATCGTCCCCGCCGACCGCTACCACCCCTCCCCACGATCCATGCCCGACCGCATCACCCCACCCGAATACCCCGAAGGTGCCATCACCCGCATCGTTGACACCGGACGCGTCCACTGGCACGGACGACGCTTCCGAGTCGGCAAAGCCTTCAGCGGCAAGACAATCGGGATCCGACCCACCACCACCGACGGCACCTACACCGTCTACTACCGGCACCAACCCATCCGAACCATCCACCTGTCCCGCATCACCCCGAACACCCGCCCCACATCACCCCGGTCTTGACAGCACCGAATCGGGGGAAGGGAAGCTTCGAGTGACGGGGGCCTGATCCTTCATCCGGCCGTTGTGATGACTCCCGCCGAGGCAGCTCACTATCGGAACCCAGAGGCCATCGCACTTCTCGACCGTGCCATGGGGTCCGCATCGAGGGGAGATCTGGCTCCGCTCGACCTTCGCTCCCAACCTGATCCGATTTGACCTGACCTCCGGGCCGGGTCGCGTCGATCAGCAGTTGGCAATTGCGTTGAGGGCCTCACAGATCCGCCGGCGTCCGTCGGGGCCGAGCTTGCCGAGGCGTCTGGTGAGCACCGATGTGGGAACGGCGGCGAGGTTGTCGAAGGTGGCCACGCTGTCGTGGTCGATTCCTTCATCGGGCCCGACCGGAATGCAGGTGGGGATGTTGCGGATCGTGCTTGTGATGGGGGCCACGACGATGTTGTTGAGGACCGGGATGACTTCGTCGCGAGTGACGACGAGCACGGGCCGGCGCTTCTGATTGGGGGTCTCCATCAGCCAGAGCTCGGTCTGGGCTACCAAGGCTCCGCCTCGGTCATTGCGATGGCGTTGGCCATGGCGAGGGTGTCGTCCTCGGAGCTCTGGGGCCGTTCCCGATAGGACTGTGCGATGGCGGCACCGATCTGAGCTCGGCGAACGGCATCGGCAAGATGGTGGACGCCTCGGCGGATCACCGCCGATCGGCTGTCTCCAAGCCCTTTGGCGACGAGCTCGTCGATGAGTGCGAGTTCCTCGTCCGTGAACCGGGTCGGCACGGGAGTCGTCATACGATGCAGTATACCGATCGTATAACAGATTGGAAGACAGGATGTCGGCGGCTCGAGAGTCGCACGGCGTTGTTGTACAGGGGGTCCGCGCCGCTTGCTCTGATCCTCGCCTCCGGCGGGATGCCGCCGCAAGCGGCAGAGGGGCAACGCCGCGCCGTTTCAGACCCCTTTCGACCCGTCCCTTCAGGACGACCCACTGACTACCTGCCCAGCATTCTCCGCCATGGGAACCCCGGTGGCTTGTCGTGCCACACGCTGTCGATGATTCGCTTCGTGGTCCGGGTCACACCGACCAACTCGACGTGCATGCCGGCGTCCTCTGCCCGGTACCTGAGTCCTCGCAGTGTCATCGCACCGGTGTAGTCGAGGCGCCCGACGCCACCAATGTCGATCACCAGGCGGGTTGCATCCGGGTTCTCGGCCAGACACCCGAGGAATTGGTCCGACAGGGTGTGGGCCGATCCGAAGAACAGCACGCCGGCCGGGCGCAAGATCAGTGTATTCCCGTCGAAGTCGGTGTCGATTTCTATGCGGAGCTCTCGCACCAGGTGGATCACCACCCCCATCCCGATCCCGATCAGAACCGCCTGGTCGATCCGAGGCGACAACGCGAGGGTCAGCACGAACGTGGCAACGGCGATCGACCCCTGGGCCGGCGAGTAGCGGAAGATCGTCACCAGGTCGCTGATCCGGATCAGTTGCACTACCGCGGCGATCACGATCCCCGCCAGGATCGAGCGGGGGAGCGGTTCGAAGATCGTGATCAGCGGCACGAACGCCAGTACGGCGACACCGGTAATGGCTCCCGACCAACGGGTACGGGCACCCGACGCCCGGTTGATGGCCGAGCGGGAGAACGATCCGCCGACCGGGAACCCGCCGGCGATACCCGACGCCAGGTTGGCCAACCCCTGCCCGACGAACTCCCGGTCGGGCTCCCATCGGGTTCGGTCTCGAGCCGCAAACGCCAGCGAGATCGAGGCGGATTCGGCGAACCCCACCAAGGCGATTACCACTCCGGGGAGGAGCAGTTCGTCGATCCGGGACCAAGGGAGTGACAGGGAGAGGCCCGGAAGGTCGTTGGGGAGGTCGCCCACGATGGGTCCCGAGAAGTCCATGGCTGTGGTCACCACCAGGCCGATGACGACTGCGATCAGGACTCCTGGAAACAGTGTGTGGATCCGCCGCCCACCCAGGATGAGCAACGCGGCGACCCCGGCAAGGACGATCGACGGCCAATCCCACGCGTCGGGATGCCCGAGTGCCCACCCGGCTCGCCACAGCAACTTCCCGTCGGGCGCCGACACGCCGAGGGCGGTCGGGATCTGGGACGACACGATCAGGATCGCCGCCGCCGACGTGAACGCAGACAGCACCGGGCGCGATAGGAAGTACGAGATGTTGCCGGCCCGCACCACGCCGATCACCACCCGCACCACGCCGACGACCAGGGCCAGCATTGCGGCCAGTCCGATGTACTCGGCGGAGAAGGGGTCGGCCAGCGTGGAGAGGGCGCCGAAGGACAGCAGCGCAGTCATCGCCACTGGCCCGGTTTGCAGGTACGGCGAGGAGGCCATTAGGGCGGCTGCGATCGGGGCCAGGGTGGCGGCGAACAGCCCGTACTGCGGGGGCATCCCGGCGATCTCGGCGTAGGCGAGCGACTGTGGGATCAGCACCAGGGCAACGGCAACCCCGGCGATGACATCGCCCACCTGTGGCCGGGGCGGCGGGAAGAGCGGATTCGGGTCGCGCGGTTTCACAGTGGGTGAGGGTAGGCCGGTCTTCCCTCCCCCTGAATCGGTGCGATTCGGGGGGAGTACCGCCGAAGGCGGGGAGGGGGGTCTGCAGCGGAGCGGAGACCGGTGCCCCCTCTGGGTTCGGCCTCTGGCCTCACCCCTCTCCCCCGCTGGACGGGGGAGAGGCTCTTTACCATTGACGATCACCACCTCACGTTCGAGGCGACCGATGACTGACCATCACATCAACGTGTTCCTCAGCGAAGAGGACGGCGGCTACATCGCCGAGATTCCCGATCTTCCTAGCTGCTCAGCCGTTGGGGACACTCCCGAGGAAGCGGTCGCTGAGGTTGTGGTGGCGAAGCGGGCCTGGATCGAGGCGGCTGAGGCGGAAGGCTTTCCTGTTCCAGAGCCCAGGTACCGGTCGGCGTCGGCGTAGCCGATACCGCGCCGCCGTCACCGTGGAGTTGCGAAGCAACTCCCAAGGAACCGGCGTAGCCGGTTCCCGACCCCCATCGACCCGTCCCTTCGGGCCGGGCCACTTCCCCCGCGGCACTAGCTGCTTGAGGCCCGCCCCCATCCCCCTCGGCCTTCGGCCTCGGGTACTTCCCCCACGGCGCAAGTTGCTTGGGGCCCGCCCCCATCCCCCTCGGCCTTCGGCCTCGGGTACTTCCCCCGATTCGCACCGAATCGGGGGAAGAGATCCCTACTCCTCCCCGAACTGCTCCACCATCACCTCACGCAGCAGGTCGACCGCCTGCAGCGTCTTCGGTGACGTCAGTGAGTAGTAGGCGAACTGGCCGTCACGGCGGGCCTGGACCAGACCCTTCTCCCGCAGGATCGCCAGGTGCTGTGACAGGTTCGCCTGGGGCAGGTCGAGTTCGGTACACAACTCGGTCACGGTGCGCTCGCTTTCGCGCAGCGCATTGATCACGAGCAGGCGTTTCGGATCGGCCAATCCCTTGCAGACCGATGCGTGAAGCCGATACAGCTCTCGTGCCGTGTCCGAACTCATCCCAAAACCCTGCCACTTCCAGGGGAAATACGCAAAGCGGCCTCCATTCCTACCACGTAACAACACCCGCCCCCGGCAAGCCGGGAGCGGGTGGTCAGTGGCGGTGGCGGCGGGTCAGACCTCGGACGCTCACAGGAGGGGGCGCTGTGTGGTCGGGCCCAGGACCCGCACGCCACCACCACGGCCTTGGCGCACCGTCACATCAAAAGGAGAGGTGGACAGGCCCGTACCGGTCGCCGGTCGGGCCGTGACACCGCACCCCCTGCTGTTCAGGTCGCCCCGTCATGGTCCTGCGGCACAATCCAGTTGCATAGAGTCGAAGGTCCCGTCCCTGACAATCTCGTCTTGCATGTTCGAACCGCTTGAGGGACGCTGGTCACATCATGTTCGCCGACCGGACCGATGCCGGGGCCCGGCTCGCGGAGCTGCTGGCCCGCATGCAACTCGACGATCCGGTCGTCCTCGGCCTCCCCCGCGGTGGGGTCGTGGTTGCCGCCGGAGCCGCCCAGGTGCTCGAAGCTCCACTCGACATCATCGTGGTTCGCAAGCTGGGGGCACCGGGGAATCCTGAACTCGGGGTGGGGGCGATCGCCGAGGGTGGGGTCACGGTTCTCAATGAGCCCCTGATCGCCCGTCTCCGCATCACCTCGCGGCAATTGGACCGGGTGATCGAGTCCGAGCATGCCGAATTGCAGCGCCGGGTCGACGCCTACCGGCGGGGTCGGCCCCGGACCCGGCTCGCCGGGCGCACGGTCGTGATCGTCGACGATGGGTTGGCCACCGGGTTCACCGCACGGGCTGCCGTCGCCGCCGCCCGCCAGCAATCTGCCGCCCGTGTGGTGCTGGCCGTGCCCGTCGGAGCGCCGGAGACGATCAACGAACTCCAGTACCTGGCCGACGACGTGGTCGCGGTCGATGCTCCCGCGATGCTGATGGCGGTCGGTGCCTCCTATGCCGACTTCCGCCAGACAACCGACGGCGAGGTTATGGCCCTGCTCGATCGGCTCGGGCCGGGCGAAGCCATCTCACCGCTGGTGGAGATACCGGCCGAGGGGGTGCGGCTCCCCGGCGACCTCGAGATCCCGGACGATGCGCTCGGGATGGTGGTGTTCGCCCACGGCAGCGGCAGTAGCCGCCTCAGCCCTCGCAATCGGGCGGTGGCCGACGCGCTGCGTGCCGGGGGGTTCGGGACGCTGCTGTTCGATCTGCTGACGCCCGCAGAGGCGGCCGATCGTGCCCGGGTGTTCGACATCCCGCTGCTGGGGCGGCGGCTGGTGGCAGCGACCAGGTGGCTGGGTTCCCAAACCGATGCGGCGGATCTCAAGCTGGGGTACTTCGGGGCCAGTACGGGTGCTGCGGCGGCACTGGTGGCTGCGGCAGAACTCGGACCAGAGGTCACCGCGGTGGTCAGCCGGGGTGGACGGCCCGATCTGGCAGGAGAGGCACTTCCGGTGGTGGAGGCGGCGACGCTGCTGATCGTCGGCGAGCGCGACCCGACCGTGCTGCAGTTGAACTACGAGGCGCAGGCACGGATGACGGCCGAGGTCCGGCTCGAGATCATCCCCGACGCGACCCACCTGTTCGAAGAGGTGGGTGCCCTCGACGCGGTGGAATGCCTGGCGGCAGCCTGGTTCCTGGAGTATCTGGTCTGAATACTCTCCCCCGGCGAGCCGGGGGAGAAGAAGAGACGCCTCTCCCGCGAAGCGGAGGGGGCACTAGTAGCCTTCCGGGCCGATCAGGAGGGAGGGCGCGATGGTCGATTTCGCCAAGCGGGCCGCCAAGGCCGGTGGCGGGCTGTTTCATCCGGGGGAGGAGGTGCTCGGGGCGACCAACGTGAGTCCGGCGCCGTTCGGGATGGCCAATGCCGGGATGGTCGGCGGGATGATCGCCGGCGGAGCCGTCGGTGCGGCAGTTGGTGCTGCGTACGACAAGTTCCGGGAGAAGAAGGAGGAAGACGACGCGCCGCAGCTTCCCGAGATCGCCGCTCGGCCTCAGTACGAACCACAGGTGCCGGCCAATGGTGCCCTCTTGGCGGCGACCACCCACCGGCTGATCCTCTGGAAGATCTCAGGCCTCGGAAAACCGAAGGATGTGCTGGCCGACATCCCGATCGGTGAAATCGACTCGGTGGTCTGGTTCGACGCCGACACCAAGTGGATGCGGGGCAAGCCGAAGTCGACCCTCATGTGGTTCGGGCTGCGCGACGGCCGGGTGCTGACCACGGCCGCGATCACGATGGGCCCGGCGGGCAAGTACGTGGCGGATCTCATTGCCAAGCTCGGCGCTGCACGGCCGGGCCTTGTTGAGGAGTTCGCCCAGTAGGAGGAGTCGTGCCCGAGCGAAGCTCGGGCGCTGTGTCTTTTGGTACCCCCCTCAGACCCGGCGGCTTCGCCGCCGGCCCAGCTCCCCCGCAAGGGGGGAGCGAATCCCTATGCCGGCCAGATTCCTTTGCGCCACTCCTCGATCGCGATCACGATCGTCTCCTCCACCATGTCGATCCCCCGGTTCACCTCCGAGTTCCAGAACCGCAACACCCGCCACCCCTGAAGCTCCAAGAACTGATCCCGCTCAGCGTCGGCTGAGCTCCAGGCGTGCTGAACGCCGTCGACCTCCACGATCAGCTTCGGCCGGTAGCAGGCGAAGTCCACGATGTACTGCCCGATCGGGACCTGGCGACGGAACCGCACTCCCAGACGCCTGAGGCGAAGACAGCTCCACAGCAGGCCCTCCTCCTCCGTCATCTCCGAACGCAGCGCTCGTGCGTTGGCTCGCAATCGGGGAGCCACCTCGCGGTGCGGCACGAGTGAAGTCTGCGGATGTGCGGAGCCGAATGGAAGAGGTGCGTCTTCCCTTCCCCCCATGCGGGGGAAGGTGCCTGGCGGCGTAGCCGCAGGGCGGATGGGGGGTAGGCAGAAGATCCGGAGAGAGGCGCGATTGCGCGCCGCCGAACCCGAACCCCGGCAAGCCCTCTACCCCGTCGGGTACCGACTCTCCGGGGGCAGCCAGCTCGGGTCATAGGCCGACAGTGCGTTCCACAACAGGTACCCGATGCCGTGTTCGTCGGCCACGTCGTACTGCTCCTCCATCAGCGGCTGGTCGTAGTAGAACGCCTGGATCCAGGGTCGCATCAACGCCCCGCCCTCCAGCTTCGGCATCCCGGCCTCCAGCGCCTGCCCCAGCACGATCCCGGGGTGGTCGTTTGGATTGTCCAGGTTCAGCCACCCATTCGAGTAGTGGCTGGGATAGATCATCGGGCTCAGCGCATCCACCGAGTACGACAGCTCCTGCGGCCGCTGGCCCAGCCCCTGGTCGTTCCCTACCGACATCACGATCCCGAAGATGTCGGCCGACACCGCGCACCCCAGCGGATGCAGCGCATCGCGCGCCGCCGCCAGGAACCCGGCGATGCTCTCGACCCGAACCTCCTCGTCGACTTCCTTGTCGAACGACGTGACGCTCACGTCACCGTCCGAGGGGAAGCGCACGTAGTCGAACTGCACCTCGTCGAACCCGATCTCGCAGGCCTCCACCGCCAGTTCGATCGGGTACTCCCAGGCTCCCGGGTCGGTCGGGTCCATCCAACCGAGGCCCTTCCAGTTGGTCCACACCTCACCGGTGTCCGAATTGGTGATTGCATGCTCGGGGCGATTGGGAGCACGGAACGCATCCTGGAACGTCACTACCCGGGTGATCACATACAGGCCCCGCGCTTTGGCCTCGGCAAGCCGGGCGTGCACGTCGTACCCGTTGACGACGGCACCCACCTCGATCGCCTCGGGCACCTGGCTGTCGTACATCACCGCCCCGCCCTCTTCTTTGGTGTCCATCACCAGGGCGTTGATGGCGGTGCCCTCAGCGAGATCGAGCAACAGCTCGAACTGGTATGGGTCCGCCGCGATGTTCGAGTAGACCCGCAGGCCCCGTACCAGGAACGGCTCCAACTCGACCTCGAACCGGCCGCCCGATCCGTCCCACTCCACGGTGGTGTCCTCCCACGCCGGACGGGTGACCGTCACGTTCCCGGGGGTCGCCGCCAGGAACTCGAAGGTACCGCTCTGGCCGGTCTCCACCGACCGGTCACCGATCGTCACGTAGGCGCCCGGCACCCCGGTGCCGTCGGGTGCCCTCACCAGGCCCCGCAGCACCCGCGGTTCCAACTGCAGATACAACGGCCCGGTCTCGGGGATGCCCTGCACGTCGAACACGGCCGGGTAGTAGCCCTCGGCGGTCACCCGGATCTGGCCCGGAGGAGCGAACTCGATGGTCGCCTCGGCCAGATCACCCTCGGCGATGATCTGGCCCTCCGGGCCCTCGATGATCGCTCCCGGCAGCGGTTCCGCTTCGAGGCCGAGCACCCGGAACGTCGCCATCGGCGTGGTGAGGAACCGGTTGTACATAACCCACGCCGCCACCCCGGCCAAGGCGACCACAGCTACCCCGATCAGGAACGGCACCAGCGGGCTGCGCCGCCGGTAACGGGGGCGGCGCCGGCGGCGGCCGTTGAAGTTGCTGAGATCGCTGCGTCGAGTCACTTGTGTCAGGGTTCTGGAGGGCTGCCGGGTGGTGTCGTCCTGGCGCTGCAAAGGATAGATGGGGGCATGTTCCCGGCGGAGTCGAATCCACTACGGTGCGTCACATGGACGACACCACGGAATCACTTGAACAGTTCACCCATTCTTTCTCGTATGGCAAACGGGGCAACCACAACTTCAAGTTCCTGAGCCGTCACGACGGCGAGGCCGGGGGCGAGGTGGTCCGGGTGTTGATCGATGAGATTGGCACCCTCATCGACACCGGTGATCAAGGTCAACTGATCGACCGATACATCGCCGAGCAGGCAACGGCCTATCAGAGCCGCCGGGTCAATGAGCGCTACCGCTACGACGACTCGCCCTTCCTCCGTCCGGCGAAGCCGGTGGCCGAGTCGAAGGTGGCGCTGCTCACCTCGAGCGGGCACTTCGTGGAAGGTGACGACCCGAAGCCGTTCGGTATGGAGAACATGACCCAGGAGGAGGCGACCCGGCGCATCGACGACTTCATCAAGGAGGCACCGGTCCTCTCGACGATCCCCACCGACACTCCCCGCGAGCGCACCCGGGTCCGTCACGGCGGGTACGACATCAGCGGTTCGCTGGCCGACCGCAACGTCACGCTGCCCATCGACCGCCTCAACGAGCTGGTCGCCGACGGCACGATCGGGGAGTTCCACTCACCGGCCTACAGCTTCCCGGGTGCGACTTCCCAGATGCGGCTCCTCAAGCGGAACGGCCCGGAGTGGGCGGCCGATCTCACCGCCGCCGGCATCGACGTCGCCGTTCTGGTCCCGGTCTGACCGGTGTGTTACGTGTCGGTCGGACACGTCGCACGCATCTTCGAGGCAGCCAGGATCGCCACCACCACCATCGTGATCGAGGCCTTCTCCCACTACGCCGCCGACATGAACCTGCCGCGAACCCTGCTCACCGGACACCCGATGGGCCGCCCACTGGGCCCGCCCGGGGATGCCGCCACCCAGACCGCAGTGCTCCGTGCCGCTCTCGATCTGGTCGACACCGCCGAGGAAGGCGGCGCCGTCGCCCGATTCGATGCCCCGTACCGCCCCGGCCGGTCGTAGCATTCCCCCATGCGCGAAACCCTTGAGATCTATGACCGCTGGGCCGGGCGCAACGTCGCCCTCGCCACCGTCGTCCGGGTGCAGGGCTCGGCCCCCCGCCCGGTGGGCACCACCATGCTCATCGCCGGCGAAGGCGACATGGAGGGGTCGGTCAGCGGCGGCTGCGTCGAGAACGACGTCTCGCTGCATGCCGTCGCCTCGCTGAACGAGCGGGCACCCAAGCTGGTCACCTACGGGATCGCCGACGACGAGGCCTTCGAGGTCGGCCTCATGTGCGGCGGCACCATCCAGGTGTATATCCGCCCGGCCAACATCGACACGCTGGAGGCGGCCCGCCCCCTGGTGGAGGGAGAGCGCTACGGCGCGGTGGCCACCGTGCTCGACGGTGGTGAAGGCGAAGCGGTGCTCGACGCCGAAGGCAGGGTGCTCGCCGGATCACTGCCGGCCGCGATCCAGCACCAAATCGTGTCCGACGCGGTCGTCATGATGGATCAGGAGAAGAGCAAGGCGCTGGCCTATGGCGACACCCTGGTGTTCATCGACACGATCACTCCTTTCCCCAGTCTGCTCATTTTCGGCGCGGTCCATATCGCCCAGTACCTGTCGTCGATGGCCCGCATGGCGGGGTTCCGGGTGTCGGTGGCCGATTCGCGGGCCGCCTTCGCCACCGAGGAGCGGTTCCCCGACGCCGACGAAATCCTGATCGGCTGGCCCGACGCCTGGCTCGACAAGCTCGTTCTCGACCGGCGGACCTACGCCGCCATCCTCAACCACGACGCCCGCCACGAGGATCCGGTCCTCAAGGAGTTGCTGCAGAGCGAAGCTCGCTACATCGGAGCGATGGGCAGCCGCAAGACCCACGCCGCCCGCCTCGAGCGGCTTGGCGAGGCCAGCTTCGATGTCGAGGACCTGGCACGGATCCACGGCCCCATAGGCCTCGACATCAGCGCCGAGTCGCCGGCGGAAGTCGCCGTGTCGATTCTCGGCGAGATGATCCGGGTGCGCTACGGCGCCGGGTCGGGATTGTCGCTGCAAGGAACCACCGGACCGATCCACGCCACACGATCGGATGGCTGAATCCGCATCCGATCAGCGCCGGGCCCGATTCTGGGTATGGGCCACCATCGCTTGGAATGTTCCGGAGGCGGTCATCTCGATCGCCCTCGGCATCGCCGCGGCGTCGCTGGCACTCATCGGGTTTGGGGCCGACTCGGTCATCGAGCTGTTCGCATCACTGGTGCTGGTGTGGCACTTGTGGCCGGGTGCTCATCAAGGGCACGACCACCGGGTCCGTCTCGAACTCCGCTTGCTCGCGGCGGCGTTCGCCGCCCTAGCGATCGCGCTGACTGCGGCCGCGATTTCCGATCTGACCAGTGGCCGCGAAGCAAACGAATCGCCGTGGGGCATCGCCTACATCGCGGTGACCGTTCTGGTGATGTTCGGGCTCGGCATTGCCAAGCGCCGGGCCGCCGATCGGATCGATTCGGCGCCGCTGCGCAGCGAAGCCACGATGAGCATCCTCGACGGCTTCCTGGCGGCTTCCACGTTGCTCGGACTGGTGTTGAACGCGGCCGCTGGTTGGTGGTGGGCCGACCCGTCGGCGGCGCTGGTAGTCGCCGTCTTTGCTGCTCACGAAGCGTGGGAGAACTGGGAGGAATCCGAGGAGTACGGTCCACATGGAGACCACGGAGGTCACGATGACGAGTGAGTGGACGTGGTGGAAGCACGGGGTGATCTATCAGATCTACCCGCGCAGCTTCCAGGACTCGAACGGTGACGGGATCGGCGACCTGCCGGGCATCATCTCCCGGCTCGACTACCTCTCCGACACCCTCGGGATCGACGCCATCTGGCTGTCGCCGTTCTACCGGTCGCCGATGGCGGACTTCGGCTACGACGTGTCCGATTACTGCGACGTCGATCCGATCTTCGGCACGCTCGACGACGCCGATGCGCTGATCGCCGCCTGCCACGAGCGGGGGCTGAAGCTGATCGTCGACTTCGTGCCGAACCACAGCTCGGACCAGCACCCATGGTTCATCGAATCCCGTTCGTCGCGCGACAACCCGAAGCGGGACTGGTACATCTGGCGCGATCCGAAACCGGATGGATCCGAGCCGAACAACTGGCTGGCCAACTTCGGCGGCCGGCCCTGGACCTTCGACGCCGCCACCGGGCAGTACTACCTCCACCTGTTCCTTCCCGAACAGCCCGATCTCAACTGGCGCAACCCCGAGGTGCGCGACGCGATGTACGGGGCGATGCGCTTCTGGTTGGAGCGGGGAGTGGACGGGTTCCGCATCGACGTCGCCCATTTCGTCATCAAGCACCCGGAGTTCGCGGACAATCCGCCGGCGCCCCCCGGCCACATCTCGGGGCTACAGGCTCGCTACCCCTACGACACTCAGCTCCATGTGAACGATGTCGGCAGGCCGGAGGTGCATCAGGTGTTCCGTGAGATGCGCGCACTGGTCGACGAGTACCCGGACCGCTACACGGTGGGGGAGATCACCGAGCACGATCCGGAGAAGTGGGCGTCGTACTACGGCGACGGTGATGAGCTCCACATGCCGTTCAACTTCTCGATGATGCACCTCGAATGGGATGCGGCTGCGTTCCGCGACTCGGTGCTCACCATCGAGGAGGCGGTCCCGGACGACGCCTGGCCCAACTACGTGTTGAGCAACCACGACGTCGTTCGGATCGCCAGCCGGGTGGGAAAGGCGGCACGGACCCGGGTGGCGATGATGATGCTGCTCACCCTGCGGGGCACGCCCACCCTGTACTACGGCGAGGAGCTCGGGATGCCGGCCGTCGCAGTTCCGGAGGAACGGCAGCAGGACCCGTGGGGGATCCGGGAGCCGGGCCAATCGCGCGACGGGTGCCGCACCCCGATGCGGTGGGTCGACAGTCGCGGGACCGGGTTCTGCAACGACGACGTGGAGCCGTGGCTGCCGGTGGGCCCGATCGGGGAGATCTCGGTGGCGGCCCAGCTGGAGGATCCGGTCTCGATACTCAACCTGACCCGGGCACTGCTGGCGCTTCGCAGGGAGGAGCCACTGCTGCACGCCGGGGATCTGGAAGTGCTCGACGCTCCCGAGGGGTGTTTCGCCTATCGGCGCACCCTGTACGGGGCGGCGATGACGATCGCACTCAACTTCACCGAAACCCCGCTCGAGGTGGCGGTGGGGGAGGGCGAGGTCGTGGTGGCCACCGGGCTCATCAGGTCACCCGAGCACGTGGGCGGGGTGCTGGAACTGGGCCCCGACGAGGGCGTGATCATCCGCCACTAGTCACCCAGGACGAAAAGCGAGCCGGGCAATAGCCCGGCCCGCTTGGGAGGTGGGTGCCTTGTTGTCGGCAAGGCCAATAATCGCACACCCCTTGTAACCGCCTTCAGGGCCAGAAGGCCCACCTCCTAGGGTCCTTTGGCCCAGATGATCGATTATCCAGAATCTGGCCAGGTAGTGCGGAAACCGCCGTGACGGACGATCTCTTCCAGAGGTTTCCTGCCCACCATGCCTCGTGAGCGGGTCTTTTGCCGGTCCTCCCGGAGAAGTTCGGGGTCCGGGTACCCGAATGAGATGGCGTAGCGGCAGCGGTGATGTGCCGGAACGTCGAGGACCTCACGTGCCCGATCCTCCTTGTGGAGGGTGATCGGACAGCTGGCGATGCCGCGAGTGGCTGCGGCCAGCATCATGTTCTGGGCGACCCGTCCGATGTCGAACTCGTAACCATCGAATGGGGCGACCAGGGCAATGGCGAGCGGCGCAGCCCTGATCGGCCCGGTGAAGCTGCCGGCGGAGGCGAGACGGTCGAGGCCCTCCCGATCATCGACGACGACGAGGAACCAGCGTTGGGTGTTCTTTGAGCTGCCGGTCCAGCGCCCGGCCTGGAGGATCGCCTCGACGTCCTCGGGTCTCACCGGGTCCGGGCGATAGGCGCGCACGGCCCGCAGTTTGAGGAGCAGCCGGTAGGCGTCGTCGGAGGGAGTGAGAAAGCTCATGGAAGAAAGGTAGTAGCGCCCGAGCTGCGCTCGGGCGCCGTCTTCGTCGGCAGCTCCCCCACATGGTGTCAGCGAAGCACACCTCTTCCCTTCCCCCCATGCGGGGGAAGGTGGTTCGGCGCCGGATGGCGCCGAACCGGAAGGGGGGTACAAGACCAAGCAGCGCTCCGTCGAAGGCGGAGCACAGCTACTCCAGAGATGCCCCCACGCGAACGGGCCGCCCGGAGGCGGCCCGTGTCGCGAGTACTGGCGTCGACTAGATCGCCACGCGGTCCTTCAGGCCCTTGGCCGGCTTGAAGGCGGCGTACTTGGTCGCCGGAATGTGGATTGTCTCGCCGGTGGCCGGGTTGCGGCCCTCGCGAGCCTTGCGGCGCCGCGTCTCGAACTTCCCGAAGCCGGAGATGGAAACATCACGGTCGGCGTCGAGTTCGACTGCGATGATGCCCTCACCGGGCTCCGAAGAGAAGATGATGTCAACGATCTGGGCAGCCTTCGCCTGAGTGATGTCTGCCTTCTTGGCGAGCTTCTGCGCCATCTCCGTCTTGTTCACGAGAACCCTCCCTTTCGGTGGTGGTATCGGCCTCTTGGTGGCCTGCGTGAGCACCCACGGTAACCACGGATACCCCCCAAAACCCAGCATTTCCGGGCGATTTGCTGAGAAGCCTCAACTGCGGGTTGTCGGCCCGGCCAGCACCAACTCGATGAATGTCGCGACGATCGGGGCGGCGTCGTTGCCTCCCGAACCCCCACCTTCGACCACCACCGCGAATGCCAATTCGTCCCAGTAGCCGACGAACCAGGCATGGGTGGGCAGGTCGTCGCCGACACCGAACTCGGCGGAGCCGGTCTTCCCCCGCACGATCTGACCGGCCACCTGCGCCTTGCTTCCGGTGCCCTCGGTGACGGCGTACAGCATCAGCTCGCGCATCGTTTCGGCCACGCCTGCATCGATCGGCACCAGTTCCGGCAGATCCCCGGTGGCGAGGATGGTCGGTGCCCGCCAGCCTCCGTTGGCGATGGCGGCCGCGACGCTCGCCATCTGCAGCGGGCTGGCCAGAACCTGCGCCTGCCCGATCGCCGCTGCCGCCCTGGTCGCCAGATCCGGTGGGGCCGGGAACTGGGATTCGGAGAACGGGATCGGCAGGCCGTAGTCGGTGTTGAACCCGAGCACCTCGGCCCACGCCTTCAGCTCGCCGTCATCCAGGATTCCGGAGAGCTGGCTGAAGGTCGTGTTGCACGACTCGGCGAACGCTCGTCGGAACTCGACCGTTCCCAGATCCCGCTCGTCGGCGTTGCGGAACACCCGACCGTTGATCGTGACCGTCTCCGGGCAGGCCACTTCATCGCCAGGACCAATCTGGTCTGCCAGCAGTGCAGTGGCGGTGATGATCTTGAACGTCGACCCGGGCGGATAGAGCCCGCCGAGGGCCCGATCGAAGTCGGTGAGCGGCTGGGTTGCCGCAGCCCGGATCCCTCCGGTGTCGATGTCGAGCACGACCATGGCCGCCGGCAAGTCGGTGTGGGTGGCCAGCGCCTCGGTGGCGGCAAGCTGCAGATCGATGTCGAGTGTCGTCTGCGCTGCGGAGGGCGGCTCCCCATCCCGGGACGCGAGTGTCTCCTCGACGCGTCCGAACTGGTTCACCCGGATCACCGAGAGGTCGGGCAGCCCGGCCAGATCCTGCTGCAGCGCCAGCTCCAGCCCGGAGCGTCCAACCACGTCGTTGGCATCGTACGGCGGGCCGAACAGGGCTAGCAGCTCAGCCGTGATCGGACCGACGGTCCCGATGAGGAAGTCAGCGAACGGCTCGATGGCGGCCGCTCGGCCGGAGGAAGCCCGGGTCAGCACCCCGCCGATGTCCTCGAGCGCCGGGGCGATCTGCTCGTAGGCGGCGGTCGGCATCTCACCGACCGGGAGGAACCAATCGGGCTGCACAGCGGGTCGATTGAGTTCGGTGGTGACGACATCGGGTTCGATTCCGGCAAGGTCTTCCAGGGCTTCGAGCAGAGTGTCGAGATCGGTGATGCGTTCCGGCACCACGCCGATGATGCTGACCGGAGCCTGGCTGACGATCGTTTCGCCGTTGATGTCGAGGATCGGCGCCCGCTCCGGCCACTCGGCGGCGAGTTGCAGCGTGTCACCTTCCTCCATGCCCGGATGGATGATCGACGGGTCCCACTCCACCGCCCATCCGTCTGGGGTCTCGGTGAACGAGAGCGTGGTGACGTAATCCCACTCGCCGGCATCGCGCAGGTCGAGGGTGATGCCGACATCCACCTCCGGGGTCTCGGCGTCGGGCCGGTCGGCGATGATCACGGTGGAGACCTTCTCCACCACGAGTGCCTCCCAGGTGTCCTGGAAGAACTGGCCGACGTCGTCGGGGGCGCCGGTCAGGGCTTGGCTGATCGCATCCCAATCGGCGGCGGCGAGGGCGTCTCCGAATCCGCGGGCTGCGTCGATGACCTCATCGCGGTCGTCGGACTCGAGCCGCTGTCCCGGTTCTGTGGTGGTCGTCGACGTCGAGGTGCTGGTCGTCGACGGCGGTTCGAAGGGCGAGCCGGGATCCTCCGGCGCGGTGGTTGTGGTGGTGGTGAAGGCTTCCCCGGGGCCGACTCCGCCCTGGTTGGCGCAGGCGGAAACGATGAGCACCAGGACCATTGCCAACCCGACCCGAACCCGCATGGCCGGAATGGTAGGGGGTGCCTGTGCTATGGGGAGCCCGCCCGGCGACGCATGTCGCGTTATCGACGGCCGGTCATCGCCGCTCGCGGTGTCATCGGCTCGGCCGTTCCTTCGCCCAGGAGCGACTCTCGCCTGCGTCCTTGCGAGCGGCGCGCCTGGCCGCCGATCTCCGCAACTGCGTCACCGGGCAGACTCCTTGACCGCCACCACGAACAGCCGTCGCATCGGGAAGAGCGTCGTGCCATCCGGTCGGAGCGGATACGCCTCACGGAGCCGGGCGGCGTAGTCCGCCATGAAGGCCTCGGCGTCCGGTCCCAACTCCTCGAGGTAGAAACGGGCGGCGGTGCCCCTGGTCCATTGGGCGACCGGATCGGGTCCGCTGAGGACCTGGACGTAGATGGTCTCCCACACCTCAACCGATTCGCAGGTGGCGGTGAGGAACTCGTAGTACCGGGTCGGTTCTTGGACCGCAGGATCGGTGGAGAGATGGCCGACCCGGTCGGCCCAATCCGGGTCACGGGCCGTCTCGTAGAGCAGGGCGTGGGAGGGGAGATCGAAGTTGCGCGGCATCTGCACCGCCAGCACCCCACCCGGTGTGAGATGGCCCGCGAGGCGGGGGAAGAGGCGCTCGTGGTCGGGAACCCAATGGAGTGAGGCGTTGGCGAAGATCACGCCGACCGGACCCCTGGGTGCCCAGTCCTCGATCGGGCCCCGTACCCAGGTGATGCCCGGCAGTTCCCTGGCCTGCTCGAGCATCTCGCTAGATGAATCCAGCCCGGTGACATCCGCACCCGGCCAGCGCTCCCGAAGGAGCCGGGTGATGTTGCCCGTTCCGCACCCGAGATCCCACACCGTTTCGGGGTCGATCAGGGGGATTCGGCTGAGCAAGTCGAGCGCCGGCCGGATCCGGTGATCGGCGAAGTGCAGGTACTGGTCGGGGTCCCAGTTGGGCATGCGGGCAGAGTAGAGAGCCCTACAGCGTCGTTTCGCTCGGTGTGAGCGAGCATCAGGGCTGCCCGCCGTAGCCGACAACTCGTCATCGCGCGCACAATGGCCGCTATGCGACGCCTCGTCGTTCTCCTGCTCCTGATCGCCGGGTGTGCGTTTGAAGGAGTCGAGCCTCCGTCAACGCAGCCGTCATCGATCTGCGCCGTGTTCGGCGCGCCCCAGGAAACCGGCATGCTGCTGGAGGACGGGCTGACCGAGGTCTCGGGGATCGCCGCCAGTAGCACCAACCCCGGCGTGCTGTGGGTCCACAACGACTCCGGATCCGGTCCCGTCGTGTGGGCGATCGATCCGGCAGGGCGGAAGTTGGCGCGGGTCGACGTCGATGGCTCCGATGCGCTCGATTGGGAGGACATCGCCCTCGCCGACGGCCGCCTCTACGTCGCGGACATCGGCGACAACGAGGCAGTCCGGCCCGACGTGACGATCTACCGGTTCGTCGAACCCGAAGTGACCGACGGAGAGGTGCAGGCCGATGTTCTCACGGTGATCTACCCCGGTGAACCGGCCGATGCCGAGGCGTTCCTCGTCGATCCGATCTCCGGTGACGGGTTCATCATCACCAAGCGGATCCTGGGCCCGGGGTGCATTCTGCGGGTCCCTGCCGCCGGGTGGGAGGCCGGCGCGGTGATCGCGGAGCCGGTCGGGGAGATCGGGATCGGGACGTTCGCATTGGCCGGGGGACCGGTGACCGGTGGCGACATCACCGCGGCTGGGTCGGTGATTGCTCTCCGGACCTATGCCGACGTGTGGATCTGGGAGCGGCCCGAAGGCAGTGACGTCGGGGAGGTGCTGCAGGGCAGTCCATGTGCGGCACCATCACCCGGCGACGGACTCGTGGAGGCGATCGGCTTCGACGGCGACGGTGGGTACTGGACGATCGCCGAAGGTGAGGGCGCCCCGGTGTGGTGGGTTCCGCGGGGGTAAATCTCCCTTTCCCCGAATCGGTGCGATTCGGGGTGCACCGCGCCGTAGCGGGTCTCTCCGGATCTTCTTCCTACCTCCCTTCCGATTCGGCACCATTTGGCGCCGAATCACCTTCCACCGCAAGGGGGGAAGGGAAGAGGAGAGAGGGGTTCGCTCGACACCTTGTGGGGGAGGCTGAGGGGGTACCAGACACGGCAGTGCCCGGCTCCACAGGAGCCGGGCACCACTACTTGCTTCGGTCTACTTCTTCTGGAGGCCTCCGACCAGCATGATCACGCCGCCCACGGCCACGATGTACGGGGCAAAGCCGATCCAGTCGCCGAAGGCATCGCTGGCGGATCCGCCGCCGTCGCTGATCGCTCTGATCACCTGGATGATGAACGCCACGCCGATGGCCAGCAGCAGGAACCCGACCACCGCTGCAATCCTCGGATCCAGTTGGGCGAACAGCCCGACCGCCAGGCCGAGCACCGCCAGGATCAGAATCACGTACGCCAGGTCGAAGCTACTTGCCGAGGTGTAGTCCCACAGGAACGGCATCGGCACGTCGAACCCGTTGGCGGATCCGGCGAACGGGTTCCTCAACCAGGGCAGGATCACTGCGATCCCGGCCGCCAGGGCTCCGATCGTCGGCATGATCCGTACTGCCAGGTTGCCGAGCATCACCGTGCCCGCTCCGGTGCCGGCGGCCGCTGCTGCCCCGCCCCCGCCGTAGGCCCCGGCGCCGAGCACCGGAAGGTTGCGGGAGTCGACCCACCCGGTCCAGCCGTTCGACCCGGTCACCTTGGCCCAGGCCCCCCGCTGCTCATCGACCCGGAGCTGCACCCGCTCTGCCAACTGGGTCACCGGCTGCAGTTGCGGATTCGGCTCCGACCAGGCAGGCATCCCGCCCGCCGGCACCTCGTGGGTCGGTGCCCACGCAGCCGCCTGCTGAGGCTGCGCGTATGGCTGCTGATATGCCTGCTGTGCCGGCTGCGGCTGCACCGGCTGCGGCTGCACGGGTTGCTGCTGCGCGGGTTGCTGAACCTGCGGCTGCGGCTGGGTCTGCTGAACCTGCGGCTGCGGCGCCGGCTTCACCGGCTCGGGCTGGGCGGCCGCGACGCCGATGGCCTGTAGTTGGCGGCCGTCGACCCACCCGCCCCATCCGTCGGACCGGGAGACCTTTGCCCAAGCACCCCGCTCCTCCGCGACCTTCACCTCGATGGGCTCCTGGAACTGGGCGATCGGCTGCGCCGTCGGATTGGGTTCGGGCCATACCTTCATGCCGGACACGACTCGGTGGGTCGCGGCCCACGCCGGCTCGGCAGCGGCTGCCGCTGCCGGCTGCAGTGGCTCGGCGACTGCCGTCGGCTCGGGTTCCGGTTCCGGCTGTGCGGCTACCGCCGGGGTGGCCGCCAGTGCTTGTGCTGCCCGGCCAACGGAGTACACCGCCTCCATGAACGCCTGGGTGGTCATGCCGTCGATATAGACGGGATGGCTGATAACGACTTCGGACCCCTCCGTCGCCGCGCGGGCCATCGGGGCTCCGCTGAGCGCGCCCCGCGCAGTCGCTTCGTCACCAGCAGCGCGGTGAGTGATGACAATTCGCATGTCGTTGGCATCGAGCGTCAGTTGATGGCCTTCGAACACTATCGAGGGTGGATCCCCGTCGGCGAACTCCATTCCGGGCTCGCCCTCACACCACGCCGCAATCCGGCTCAAGACTTCGTCGCTCACCGGAGCTCCTTCCCCGGCCCTTCCAGGCCGCGCCGCAACGGTGCCGTCCCACGTCTCGGCACCGGTTGGTTCCGACCTCACAGTACTCCCGGGGCGGGTCGTGATGTCGGAGGAGAGGCTGAGCTACCCGACGCCGGCGTCGCGTTCCGGCGCGGCGAGCAGTTCCACCACGGCGTTGCTCAGCGTGGTGGGTTCGAACGGTTTGGTCATGAATGCGTCGGCGCCCTGGCGGTCGGCCCGGATCCGATACTCCTCCTGGGCGTGAGCCGTTAGTACCAGCACGGGTGTCTTGGCAGCCAGGGGATCGCGGCGGACCCGATCGAGCACCTCCCACCCGTCACATCCGGGCAGGCCGATGTCGAGGATCATCAACGCCGGCGGATCGCTGAGCGCCGCCTCGACGCCCGACGGGCCGTCGGTGGCGCTCGTGATCTCGCGGCCCACGTCGCGCAGACATACCGCTACAAGCCGCTGGATCAGCGGCGAATCCTCCACAACAAGGATGTGGCCGGGCAAACAGACCTCCGTTCTTAACATGTCATGTCGGCAGACGACCCACGCGACTTGACCGAAGTGGTCGACCCGGGATTTCGCGGCCGGTATGGTTCGCAGCCCCGACGAGGAGACATCGGTGTCGGTGCCGAGGCCGTCCTTCACCCTGGGCGTCGAGGAGGAATACCTCCTCGTCGATCCTGCAACCCGGGATCTCGTGGATGATCCACCCCCGGAGATGATGCATCGGTGCGAAGAGATCCTCGGCCCTCAGGTCACCGCCGAGTTCCTCCGGGCCCAGGTCGAGGTGGGAACCCGGGTCTGCAAGAACATCGCCGAGGTCCGGGACGATCTGACCCGGCTACGCCGCACCGTGATCGACGTCGCCGCCGAGCACGGCATGGCGGTGATCGCCGCCTCCACCCATCCGTTTGCCCACTGGGGTCGCCAGCAGGTCACCGCCAAGGAGCGTTACCAGCTGCTCGCTCGCGACCTGCAGGTCGTGGTGCGGCGGCTGATGATCGGCGGGATGCACGTGCACCTCGGCATTGAGGATCCCGATCTGCGGATCGACCTGCTCGATCAGGTGACCTACTTCGTGCCTCACCTGCTGGCACTGAGTACGTCTTCGCCGTTCTGGCAGGGGAACCGCACCGGGCTCAAGAGCTATCGCCTCAGTGTGTTCCGCTCCATGCCTCGCTCCGGGCTGCCGGAGCAGTTCAGTAGCTGGGGTGAGTACCGGCGCCACGTGAACGTGCTGGTCGAAGCCGGGCTCATCGAGGATGCTTCGCATCTGTGGTGGGACATCCGTCCGTCGGAACGGTTCCCCACGGTCGAGATGCGGATCACCGACATCTGCACTCGGGTCGACGACGGCGTGACGGTGGCGGCCCTGTATCTGTCGATCATGGGGATGCTTTACGAGCGCCGCACCGAGAATCAGCGCTGGCGGAAGTACGCCAACATGCTCATCTCCGAGAACGTGTGGCAGGCGCAGCGTCACGGCGTCGAGGGGAATCTGGTCGACTACGGCAAGGGTGAGCAGGTGCCCTATCACGAGCTCGTCGAGGAGCTGATCGAGCTGGTCCGGACCAACGCAGAGGAGTTCGGTTGTTTTGCCGAGGTCGAGGCCGCCCGCGACATCGTTGCCCGGGGAACGAGCGCCGATCACCAGTTGACCACCTACGAGCAGGCCCGAGCCGAAGGTGCCAGTGAGCACGAGGCGCTGCAGAAGGTCGTCGATCTGCTGGTCGAGGAAACCCGGTTGGGGGTCTGACTACTGAGAACCGACCGGCAGGACAACCTTGCGAGTGTTGTCCACCGTTACCATCAGCCGGTCGCCGTCCAAGGGACTGATCGTGTTCGATTACGCAAGTGCTGCGGTCGAAGGCGCGCTGGCGGCGGGAGCCTCGTATGCGGATGCCCGGGTGATCCTGGCCCGCAACGAAACCATCGAGGTTCTCAACGGGCGCGTCGAACGTGTCGATCGCACCGAGACCGCCGGGGTCGGGGTGAGGGCCCTGGTGGGCTCTTCCTGGGGGTTCTTCTCCACCGCGGACCTCACCGATGCTGCGGCCCGCGCTGCCGGCAACCGGGCTGCCGAAACCGCCCGGGCCTCAGCGATGGTCGCCGGCGAGCCACTGGTGCTGGCCGACGTGCCGGTGACGACCGCCGAGTACGAGACTCCCTTTGAGGAGGCTCCGTTCGAGGTGCCGCTGTCGGAGAAGGTCGACATGCTGGTCGGGGTGACCGAGACCATGGTCGCCGTCGATGGGATTGCTCTCGCCCGCGGCTCGCTGGCGTTCTGGGACACCGACAAGTGGTTCGTGTCGTCCCAGGGTCACCGGATCCACCAGCACCTGGTCGAATCCGGCGGTGGGTTCGATTCCACCGCAATCGGCGAGGCCGAGACCCAGCGCCGCTCCTACCCGCAGTCATTTGGCCAGTTCGAGACCGGCGGCTACGAAGTCATCCGCCGTTGGGATTACCCGGGCAACGCGGGGCGCATCGCTGAGGAGGCAGCCGCACTGCTGAGCGCCGATGAGTGTCCCGAGGGTGAGAAGACGATCATCCTCGAAGCCAGCCAACTGGCACTGCAGATCCACGAATCGGTCGGGCACGCCATCGAACTTGACCGCATTCTCGGGTGGGAAGCCGCCTTCGCCGGGACCTCGCACCTGGAGTTGGAGAAGCTCGGCACCCACCGGTACGGCTCCGAGCTGATGCAGATCACAGCCGATGCCACCCTGCCGGGAGCGCTCGGCACATTCGGCTACGACGACGAAGGCACTCCCGCCCAGTGTGTGGACATCGTCAAGGACGGCGTCTGGGTCGGTGTCCTCTCCGGGCGGGATTCCGCCGCCATGGCCGGGCTGGCGCCCGGCGGCATGGTGCGGGGTGATGGCCACAACCGCCTCCCGATGGTGCGGATGACCAACGTCGGGCTGAAGCCGGGCGATTACTCGCTGGAGGAGATGATCGCGGCCACCGACGACGGCATCTACATGGCCACCAACCGCTCGTGGTCGATCGACGACAGGCGGCTCAACTTCCAGTTCGGAACCGAGATCGGCTGGGAGATCAAGAACGGCAAGCTGGGCCGGATGCTCAAGAACCCCACCTACACAGGCATCACCCCGCAGTTCTGGGCCGAGCTCGACATGCTCGGCGGCGAGGACGAATGGGTGCATTGGGGGACTCCGAACTGCGGCAAGGGACAGCCGATGCAGGTGGCCCACACCGGCCACTCGGCATCGCCCGGCCGCTTCACGACCGTGCGTGTGGGGGTGAAGGGATGAGCGAGGAACTGCTCCGAATTGCCGACAAGGTCGTCGAGCTGGCCGGGCCCCGCGCCGAGGCCGAGGTGCTCGTCGCCGCCGGAGAAGCATCGCTGACCCGTTTTGCCAACTCGTTCATCCATCAGAACGTGGGCGAGAACTACGAAACTGTCTCGCTCCGTCTTGCCGCCGACGGCAAGGTGGCCCGTGGCACCACCAACCGCATCGACGATGAGTCGCTGCGCAACCTGGTGGGCAGCACCGCCGAGATTGCCCGGTTGCAGCCGACCGACCCGGACTGGCCGGGCCTTGCCTCGCCGGCCGCTGTGCCCGAAGTCGACCACTACGACGCCGCAACCGCCGAGACGACACCGTCGGATCGTGCGGCGGTCGTCAAGGGCTTCGTCGACGAGGGTCCCGGGATGCTCGCAGCCGGGTATTGCGACATCGATGTCAGCAACGCCGCCTTTACCAACAGCCTGGGGCAGCGGGTGACGGGTCGGGCGACCCGGGCCACCATCGACGGGATCCATCGATCGCCGGAGAGCGCCGGATCGGGTCACCAGACCTCATCACGGTTCGCCGACCTCGACGGTGCCGCAGTTGGTGCCGTCGCGGCCGATCGAGCGCGACGCGGTCTGGATGCCTACGACATCAAGCCCGGCGAGTACGAGGTGGTGCTCGGCCCGGAGGCCGTCGGCACGATCTTCATCTTCCTGTCCTTCTACGGATTCAACGGGAAGCAGGTCGCGGAGGGGCAGTCGTTCGTCGACGTCGGCGCCCAGCAGTTCGACGAGCGGATCATGCTCGCCGACGACGCCACCGGATCGCAGGCGCTCGGCCTCCCGTACGACACTGAGGGAACGCCGAAGCGCAGGACCGACCTGATCTCGGGCGGGGTGACCATGGGGATCGTTCACGATCGCCGCAGCGCCGCCAAGGTCGGGGTCGAGTCGACCGGACACGGCGTTCCGGGCTCCGAGACGTACGGGCCCGTGGCCATGAATCTGATACTCGAGGGCGGGGACGATGAGGTCGGGGGGATGATCGCCGACGTGGAGCGCGGGCTCTACGTGGCGACCTTCAACTACTGCCGGATCCTCGATCCGAAGTCGCAGGTGGTGACCGGTCTGACACGGAACGGCACATTCATGATCGAGAACGGCCGCATCACCGGTGCGGTCACGAACATGCGGTTCACCCAGTCCTTCGTGAAGGCACTGGCACCCGGACAGGTGCTCGGGTTGGGGAACGACTCACGGCTTTCGGACAACGAGTTCGGTGCCGGGTTCACCTATGTGCCGTCGCTGCGGCTGGCAGGGTGGAACTTCACCGGAGGCACCGAGGGTTAGGAAGAGAGATGCGGACTCTCCCCCCAATCCGGTGCGGATTGGGGGGAGTACCGCCGAAGGCGGGGAGGGGGGTCTGGAGTGCACTGCAGGGTTGGTGAGGCCCGCCCCCTCCGACCCGGCCCTTCGGGCCGGCCCACCTCCCCCGCAGCGCAACGCTGCGAGGGAGGGTTGACTTGGGTGCCGCGCTTCGATAGGTCTGCGATGTGCCCCGTCGGAACCGTCGTCTTCTGCAGTTCGCCAGGGAGATGCGGAGGGATCCGACTCCGGCTGAGGAGATCCTCTGGCGGGAGCTGCGTGGGAACGCTCTGGGTATGAAGTTCCGGCGTCAGGAGCCGATCGGGCCCTACATCGCCGACTTCGTCTGTCGATCTCGGAAGGTGGTCGTTGAGACAGACGGCGATGCGCACATCTCGCCCGAGCGTGATCGTCGGCGAGACGCGTACATGGCGGCTCGCGGCTATCGCATCATCCGGTTCAACGATGAGGATGTGCTCTTGGCCCCAGATGACTCAGTGGATCACATCTGGCAAGTGCTGAGCGGAGAGGAACCGGCGGACACGGAACCACATTGAGGTGAAACTCCGAAGGCGGGGAGGGGGGTCTGGAGTGCACTGCAGGGTTGGTGAGGCCCGCCCCCTCCGACCCGGCCCTTCGGGCCGGCCCACCTCCCCCGCAGCGCAACGCTGCGAGGGAGAGAGTCTTGCTACTCCCACTCGGGGCGTCTCCGCAGCCGCTTGGTGTCGCCGCGGCGGCGCTTCGATTCCAACCGGCGGCGTCGGGCTGCCCGGCTCGGCATCGTCGGGCGCCGTTTGCGACGGGGCGGGCGGAGCGCATCGTCCAGCAACTCCGCTAGCCGCCGTCGTGCTGTCACCCGGTTGCGCCATTGCGAGCGTGACTCATCCACCGTCACCGTCACGATTCCGCCCGGAGCCCGGGTGGCGAGCCGTGCCAGCATGCGTTCCCGAAGGTCCTCGGGCACCGAGATGCTCGATCCCAGATCGAAACGCACTTCCACCCGGGTGGCCGCCTTGTTGGCGTGCTGACCACCGGGGCCGCCCGATGGATCGAAGCTCCAGGCCAGCTCACTCGCCGGGATGACCACCCGGTCGCCGATCACCAGCGGCTCGTCGATCATGGGAGATCGGGATGCAGGTCGGGCACGAGCCGGAGTCTACGGGCGGCCGGTAGCCTGATCTCGTGGCCATCCACGATCCGTACTGGCCTCGTGCCGACACCTGGCTGGCGACCGGTGCCGATGATCCGGATCTGGTCGTTGTTGGGGTGCCCTCGTCTTCGGCATCCCTGAGCCCGTCGGAAGCGTGGCGGACCCCCGGTGAAGTCCGGACCGCGCTCAGTCGCTTCTCTGTGTTCGACGGTGAGACCGGTGCCGACCTACGCCGGATTCAGGTGGCCGACCTTGGGGATTGGGAAGTCGCCGATCTCGACATGTACCAGGCACCACCGGTGATCGAGCGCAATGCGGCCGGACTTCCGGAAGCTCCGGTGAAGGCGTTCCTCGGCGGTGACAACGCGATCACCCGGCCGCTCGTCAAGGGACTCGGCCCGCTCGGCGACGTCGGCATCCTCACGCTCGATGCCCATCACGATGTGCGCACCACCGGGAACGGTCCGACCAACGGCAGCCCGATCCGCGGCCTGATTGAAGACGGTCTGCCCCACGGCAGGGTGATCCAGGTCGGAATCCACTCGTTTGCCAATTCCGCCGAGTACCGCGGCTACTGCGACGATCACGGCATCGAGATCATCACGATGGAAGCAGTCGACGATGTCGGCGCCGGATGGGTGGTGACCAGTGCGCTCAACGACCTCGCCGAGCGCTGCTCATGGATCTACGTCGACGTCGACATCGATGTTCTCGATGCAGCGTTCGCGCCGGGGTGCCCCGGGGCCCGACCCGGCGGCATGACGCCCCGACAACTGGCGGCGGCCGCCAGAGCGGCAGGCGCACACCCGTTGGCGCGGGCGGTGGACTTCGTCGAGGTCGATCCGGCCCGGGATCCGAGCGGCCTCACCGGGATGAACCTGGCCACGGCGTTCCTGGCGTTCGTCTCCGGCCTCGCCGAACGAGAGGGTGCTGATGTCTGAAGTCGTCGTCACCGGTGGACCGCTCTCCATCGCCGATGTGGTCGCGGTGGCAGACCGGAGCGCCACAGTGCGCCTCGGGCCCGACGCCATCGCGCGGATGGTCCCGGCCCGGAAGCTGGTGGAGGAGGTGGTGGCCGAAGGGCGCCCCGTCTACGGGATCTCGACCGGGTTCGGTGCACTCGCCAACACCCGGATCGACCCGGGTCTGGCCGAGGAGGCTCAGGTGGCCCTGCTCCGCAGCCACGCGGCCGGGGTCGGGCCACCGCTGCCGCCGGAGGTGGTCCGGGCGATGCTGCTGCTCCGGGCCCGGACCCTGTCCCAGGGTCACTCCGGCGTCCGCCCCCGGGTGGTCGAGCGGATCATCGAGTTCCTGCAATCGGACCTGCTCCCCGATGTGCCCTGGCAGGGATCGGTGGGAGCGTCTGGAGATCTGGCCCCGTTCGCCCACCTGATGCTGCCGCTGATCGGTGAGGGCACGATCGGCGGTACCCCCGCCGTCGACGTGCTCGCCGAACACGACCTGGAGCCCCTCACCCTGCAAGCCAAGGAGGGGCTGAGCCTCCTCAACGGCACCGAGGGCATGCTGGCTCTCGGGATCCTCGCCCTCCACCGAGCCCGCACCCTGGCGACGTCCGCTGACATTGCATGCGCCCTGTCGGTGGAGGCCCTGCTCGGCAGCGAACGCCCCTTCCAGGAGCGCATCCACGAACTCAGGCCGCACCCCGGTCAGGCGGACACGGCAGCCAACATGCGGGCGCTGCTCGCCGGCAGCGAGATCGTCGCCAGCCACCGCGACGACTTCACCCACGCCGTACAGGACGCTTACAGCCTGCGATGCGCCCCACAGGTCCACGGGGCGGCCCGGGACACCATGGGTTTTGCCGCCGAGGTGTTCACACGCGAGGCGGGTGCTGTGGTCGACAACCCGATCGTGTTCCCCGACTCCGGGGATGTGGTGTCCGGCGGGAACTTCCACGGCCAGCCGCTGGCGTTCGCGCTCGACTTCCTTGCCGTCGCAGTCACCGAAGTGGGGAGCATCTCGGAGCGGCGAACCGACCGCATCCTCGACCCGGAACGGTCCTCGGGACTCCCTCCGTTCCTGGCCACCCAGCCCGGCCTCAACAGCGGCTACATGCTGGCCCAGTACACGGCGGCGGCGCTCGTCGCCGAGAACCGGGTGCTCAGTCACCCGGCGTCTGTGGAGAGCATCCCGACGTCGGGTTCCCAGGAGGACCACGTGTCGATGGGGTGGGGTGCGGCCAAGAAGCTGTGGGATGTGCTCGACAACACCACCCGGGTACTGGCCGTCGAGGTGATCTGTGCCGTCGAGGGGCTCGAACACCGGGAGCCGCTGCAGCCGGGCCTCGGGACCGCGGCGGCGGCAGACGCAATCCGTGCCGTGGTGCCCCGGCTCACTGCGGATCGCCCCCCGGGACCGGCCATCGAGGAGGTCGCGGGACTCATCGATCGGGGTGAGTTCTGCTCCGCGGTCGGCGCTGCGGTCGGATCGCTACGCTGAATCCAGGACTCAACCGCACTTCTGGGAGGAAGGCATCATGGGCTTCATGGACAAGATCAAGGCCATGTTCGGCCGAGCACAGGAGAAGGCGAAGCCGGTCGTCGAAAAGGCCGGCGATGTCGCCGAGGACGCATGGGAGAAGGCGAAGCCGGCGGCCGAGAAAGCCTGGGAGAAGACCAAGGAAGTCGCCGAGGACGTCAAGGAGAAGGTCGAGGACAAGATCGAGGACCTTCGCGGCGGCGACGATGACGACGACGGCGGCGAGGAGAAGCCCGCCGCCGAGTAGTCGGTTCTAAAGACGCAGAGCGGGCCCGCCGATACCGGCGGGCCCGCTCGCGTGGTCGTTGTGATCAGCTCGCCGGGCTGATCTCCATGCTGAACGGCGGATACTCGTCGGTCATGCCGTACAGCCAGCTCATTATGCGCAGCACCCACTGGGAGACGCCGGCCTGGAAGTCCTGGATGCCGGTCGACAGTTCGCCGGTGAACACCACCTGCAGGTACCCGACCCACGTGGCAATCATCACGCCGATGTACAGGACGAACAGTGCGATGAAGTGGGGGATCAGCAGGAACGCCTTCACCATGAACAACGCCCCGGCCAGTGCCAGGCCGCGGCTCGGGTTCTCGTTGCGCGGAACCACCGCCTCGAAGGCATACCCCGACGGGTCCGACTCGAAGGGCGGGTACTCGTCGGCAATGCCGTAGAGCCAGCCGCTGGTCCGGGTGTACCAGCGGAGGTACATGTCGAGGATCGAGGCAATCCCGTCGGGCATCTTGCCTGTGAAGGTGACGATCCAGAACCCGATGTAGCCGACGATGCCCGCGAGCCACCCCAGGATCCCGACCACGATGAGGTGCGGGAACAGCAGGATGGCTTTGAGGAAGAAGATGGCGCCGGCCAGGGCAAGCCCCCGGCTCGGCTCCTCGTTGTACGCGTACGTAACCGACGCTTGGGACATTTCCCCACGCTCCCCTCGTGTTGAGGTGGCGGAGGGTAGTCAGGGTGATCCACCCATCGCGTGGCTCGAGGAAGTGGGAGATAGGCAATAGAGACGACGACGCGCAGCTACTGCCTATTCCCTACTCCCTACTACTTGAGCCTTCTCACGTAGCCTTCGCGTGTCACACCCGAAAGCGAGCGTTGAGCATGGTCCGTTCTCCGCGTGGATCCGATCTGTCCTGCCGCGGCTGGCTCCAGGAGGCAGCGCTGCGATGCCTGATGAACAACCTCGATCCCGACGTAGCGGAGAAGCCCGACGAACTCGTGGTCTACGGCGGACGGGGCCGGGCCGCTCGCTCATGGGAGGCATACGAGGCGATCATCGCCACCCTGCGCGATCTCGGCGACGACGAAACGCTGCTGGTGCAGTCGGGCAAACCGGTGGGACGTTTCACCACTCATCCGATGGCGCCGAGGGTGCTGATCGCCAACAGCCTGCTGGTGCCGGACTGGGCCAATTGGGAGACCTTTTGGGACCTCGAAGCCGCCGGGCTCATGATGTACGGCCAGATGACCGCCGGCTCCTGGATCTACATCGGCACCCAGGGGATCCTCCAGGGTACATACCAGACCTTTGCCGCCATCGCCGAGCAGCGCTTCGGTGGCACGCTCCGCGGCACCGCCACCCTCACCGCCGGTCTCGGGGGCATGGGTGGGGCACAACCCCTGGCCGTCACCATGAACGAAGGTGTGGCCCTGGTGATCGAGGTCGACCCGGATCGGATCGACCGCCGTCTCGCGACCGGATACCTCGATGAGGCGGCTTCCGACCTCGATGCTGCAGTGGCACGCGTGACCGAAGCCGTGGCGGCAGGGGAGGCGGTTTCCATCGGGGTCGAGGCCAATGCTGCCGACGCGTTCCCCGAACTCCTGGAGCACGGGGTGCCGTTCGACATCGTCACCGATCAGACCTCGGCCCACGATCCGCTCAACGGCTACATCCCCCGCGGGTTCACGCTCGCGGAGGCTGCCCGGCTGCGGGGGAATGACCGAGACCGCTACATCTCAGAGGCCCGCGATTCGATGGCCCGCCACTGCGAGGCGATGGTCGGCTTCCAGCAGGCCGGCTCCGAGGTCTTCGATTACGGCAACAACCTGCGGGGAGAAGCGACCCTGGGCGGTTTCGCCGACGCCTTCGCCTACCCCGGGTTCGTTCCGGCCTATCTGCGCCCCCTGTTCTGTGAGGGACTCGGCCCGTTCCGCTGGGTGGCGCTTTCGGGTGACCCCGCCGATATTGCAGCCACGGACCGGGCGATCGCCGATCTGTTCCCGGATAACCGGGCATTGCACCGCTGGCTGCGCCTCGCCGAGGAACGAGTGCACTATCAGGGGCTGCCGGCCCGGATCTGCTGGCTGGGCTACGGGGAGCGCGACCGGGCAGGTCTGGCGTTCAACGACCTGGTTCGCCGCGGCAAGATCTCAGCGCCGATCGTGATCGGCCGGGATCACCTCGATTCGGGGTCGGTGGCCTCTCCATATCGGGAGACGGAGGCAATGATCGACGGTTCCGATGCGGTGGCCGATTGGCCGATCCTCAACGCTCTGCTCAACACGGCATCCGGCGCCGCCTGGGTGGCGGTGCACCACGGCGGAGGGGTCGGGATCGGCAAGTCCATCCACGCCGGTGCCCAGGTGGTCGCCGACGGAACGGACGATGGAGCCATCCGGCTGGAGCGGGTCCTGACCAACGACCCCGGGACCGGAGTGATGCGCCACGCCGATGCCGGATACGAGCGGGCGGTCGAGGTCGCCCGGGAGCGCGGGATCCGGCTCCCGATGCACGAAGAGTGAGCGATCTGCTGATCACCGGGATCGGCGAGCTGGTCACCAACGGGCCGGGCTCGCTGCTGGCGCCGCTCCACGATGCCGCGGTGGCGGTCGAGGCCGGCCGCTTCGTCTGGGTGGGACCTGAAGCCGACATGCCCGATCAGTTCCGCGATAGGCCGGTGCACGATGTCGAGGGACGGGCCGCGCTCCCCGGATTCGTCGATGCCCACACCCACCTGGTGTTTGCCGGAGATCGATCCGATGAGTTCTCCCGCCGGCTGCGCGGCGAGAGTTACGAGGAGATCCTTGCCGCCGGCGGCAGCATCCACTCGACGGTGGCGGCAACCCGGGATGCGTCGTTCGACGACCTGGTCGAGGGTGCCGCCGGGCGGGCGGACCGCATGTTGCGGTCGGGTACCACCACCGTTGAGGTCAAGTCCGGCTACGGCCTGACGACTGCCGATGAGGTCCGGATGCTCGAGGTGGTTCGCACGGTCGGTGAGGTGACCCCGCTCGACGTAGTCCCGACGTTCCTCGGTGCCCACGTGGTGGACCGGGATTCGGATCGGACCGAGTACGTCGACCTGGTGATTTCGGAGATGCTGCCCGCGGCTGCTCCGCTGGCGAAGGCGTGCGATGTGTTCTGCGAAGGGGGCGCCTTCACTCTCGAGGAGTCACGAAGCATCCTCGAGGCCGGGATATCCCACGGACTGGTCCCGCGGATCCATGCCGAGCAGCTCAGCCGAACCGGTGGGGCGGCCATGGCGGCGGAACTGGGAGCGTTGTCGGCAGACCATCTCGATCATGTGACTCTGGAGGATGCGGCGGCGCTGCGGACGGCCGGCACCGTTGCGGTGCTGCTGCCGGGCGCTTCGTTCTCGATGCGGACACCGCAGGCTCCGGGCCGGATGCTGTGGGATGCCGGGGTGACCGTCGCCGTTGCCACCGACTGCAATCCCGGCACCTCCTATGTCGAGAGCATGCCGCTGATCATCGCCATCGCCGCCCTCGAGATGGGGCTTTCCCCGGAAGAAGCCGTGTGGGCGGCGACCCGTGGTGGAGCACTCGCAGTTGCCGCGACCGACAAGGGGATCGTGACTGCCGGAGCGGTCGCCGACCTGGTGGTCCTCGACGCACCGTCATGCCGGCATCTGGCGTATCGGCCCGGCACGGACCTGGTGCATTCGGTGGTGAAGGGCGGGGAGATCGTGGCCTAGGAGCCCGCTGAGCAATACATGTCGCACATCTCGACGACCAGTCATCACCACTCGCTCGATTCCCAGTGCCCAGTTCCCGGTCTTGAACTACCGTCCGCACCGCATGACACGCCCCTATCTGTCCCACGAGCACCCCATCCGCTTTGCCCACCGCGGCAGCCGGGTGTTGTGGCCGGAGAACACAATGCATGCCTTCCAGGGTGCGGTGGATCTGGGTTACCGCTACATCGAGACCGACGTCCACGTCACCCGCGACGGCAAGGTCGTCATCTTCCACGACGACGAGCTCAATCGCCTCACCGACGCCTCCGGCAAGCTGGCCGATCGTGACTGGAACGACCTGCGCACCCTCGATGCAGCCCACCACTTCGATCCCGAGGGCGGGTTCCCGCTGCGAGGGAGGGGAATCCGGATGCCGCTGCTGGAAGAAGCCCTGACCGGGCTCCCCGACCAGTTGTTCAATATCGACCTCAAGCAGCCGGGGATCGAGCAGGCGGTGGCCGCCGAAGTGACCCGTCTCGGCGCCGAGGACCGGGTGCTGATCGGGTCGTTCTTCAACGGACGGATCCGGCGGTTCCGCAGGCTGACCGCCGGGCGGGTGGCCACTTCGGCGGGTCCGGCCGAGGTCGTGATGGCGCTCGCCGCGGCCAGGGTGGGGCGGCCGACGCAGGGTCCGGCGGATGCGTTCCAGGTGCCCGAGAAGGGCGGCCCGTTGACCGTGGTCGGGGAACGGTTCGTTACCGCCGCCCACCGGGGCGGCAAACAGGTCCATGTGTGGACGGTGAACGATGCCGAGACGATGCATCGTCTCCTGGACGTTGGTGTCGACGGCATCATCACCGACCGGCCGGATGTGCTCAACGACGTGATCGCCGAGCGGGAGAGACGGAGATGAGAAGGATCGGCACGATCAAGCTGCTGCAGGTGCAGCGAGGCCCGCTCAAGGTCAAGGACGTTTCTTACGATCCCAGGCCGCTTCTCGAGGTCGAGAGCGCATCACTGGGACCCGACGGGATGCTGGGGAGCTCCGCCGGGGGATGGGTGCTCGACGTTCACAGCTCGATGCACCCCGCCTGCCGGGGTGGTGGGAACCGGGCGCTGTCCATCGGGTTCACCGCGCACTACGACGCCATGAGTGCCAGATACGGAGCACGGCTGTTGGGCGAGGCCGGCGAGAACATCATCGTGGAGAGTTCCGGCATGGTGACGCTGGCGGACCTCGACGGCACCGTCGTGATCAAGGCCGCCGAGGGGGATGTCGAGCTGACCGGGGCCAGAGTGGCGGCACCCTGCCGCGAGTTCACCTCGTATCTCCTTGGACTGGATCACATTCCCGATCGCGCGGAACTCGGCAACGATCTGGAGTTCCTCGGCCACGGGATGCGCGGGTTCGTGTTCGGACTCGATCACCTGGGCGGATGGATTACGGTCCGCACCGGGGATGAGGTCTTCGGCTCCTGACCTTCCGTGCTCAGGCCGAGCCGCGGAACCGGACGGCGATCAGCCGCCACCCGACGATCGTCACTCCCAGGAAGATCGTCGCCACGACCAGAAACCCGAACGCGGTGCCTTCCTCGAAGACGAGCCTGCGCAGGACCATCCCGAGGACCAGCGTCGTTGCCGCCACAATCGCTCCGGTGATGATCGCCTCCGGCCTCAGCCAGATGCGGGCGATCGCCCAACCGACGGCGAGTGCGATGAGGAAGGGTGCGGCGGTCTCGACCAGTCCGCTCCAGGTGGACGGTTCATCATGGCTGTCCCGTCCGATGGCGACAAAGAGCACAACGAACAGCGGGTCGAGAGCGATGAGGAACCTACGCATCCGGCGAGGTTACGTCGCTGCGGCCTCCAGGCCGGATTCGAACGCAGATCCTGCCGCCTCGTCGAACCCGACCAGGTGGACCTCATCCAGGCCGGAGTGCTCGCCGACCCAGTCGATCACGGTCGCCGCAATCACCCGGGTGGAATCGGCGAGCGGGTACCCGAAGATGCCGGCGCTGATTGCAGGTACGGCGACGCGGCGACAGCCTGCCTCGATTGCGGCGTCGAGGGCCGCCCGCACCGCGGTCGCCAGGAGCGCTTCGTTGTCCTGCTCCGCACCGAAGATCGGACCGGCGACGTGGATCACCTTCCGGGCCGGCAGGTTGCCGCCGGTGGTGACTGCAGCCCGCCCCGGTGTCACCCGGCCGTGCTCCGCCACCCAGTGGTGCGACTCGGCCTGAATCGAAGGTCCCCCGGCGCGGGAGATGGCACCGGCCAGTCCTCCGCCGTGCTCGAGGTCCTCGTTGGCCGCATTGACGATGGCGTCGATCTCCATCGTGGTCAGGTCGTCGCAGACTGCGGTGACGGTGGTGGTGCGAATCGTGATCGAGTGCATAACCAAAGGGTACGGAGATCGCGGCATGCACCCGGTACGGGTGGCGAAGACATGGCAGAAGGCGACGCTGATCGACACCAACCTGCCGTTCGAAATCGAGATGTTCGGCTCGAAGATGTACGTGTGTGTTGCGATCCGCGGGGGGACGTCCGAGTTCGTCTTCGAGATCTCCGAGATGACTGCGGCCCTTGGCCTCTTCGTCGGATACCCCGACCTGGCGACGCTCGAAGGCGGTGGAGACCAGTTCTGGGCTTCAGAGCGTGGTGGACGGGAGAACGAATTGATCAGGATCGAGCCGGGAGCCGACGGGTTCGTCGATCCAGGGACGTAGTTCATCGAGGTATCGGGAGGTGCCTCGGCAGAAGGCGCCTCGTGCCTGCTGACGGTGACCATGTCCTAACGGGCCCTGGTTGCAAAATGGTCCGGATTCCCCGACCATACGGGCCGACATGTCACAGAAATTCGCAGAACGCAATCTGCTGCACCTCACCCCCGAGCAGGCGAAGCTCTTCGCCGATTCGACCCGGGCCGACATCATTTCGCTCATCTCGCAGCGACCCGCCAGCATCAAGGAGCTGGCCGAGGCGCTGAGCCGGCCCAAGGGTTCCATCGGGCATCACATCAAACGCCTCGCCGATGCCGGGCTCATTGACGTGGTGGAGACCCGCCAGGTGCGAGCCATCACCGAGAAGTTCTACGGGAGGACGGCGAGGACCTTTGTCTTCCCCGACATGGACGAGTCCGGGGAGCGGACCTTCCTCGACGAGGCGATTGCCGAGATGCGCGACCCCGATGACGACGAGACTGCGCTGCTGACCCTGCGGCGTTCGCGTATCCCGCTGGAGCGGGCCGAGGAGTTTTCCGAACGGCTCCTCGAGATCGCCGAAGAGTTCTCCACCGCCAAACCCGGCGGCACCACGACCTACGGCATGGTGCTCGGCCTCTATCCAACCGATCGTCCCTCGCTGCCCGACGCCGAATGACCGATACGACATCGACACGCAGGGGACTGGGCGGCCGCTACCGGAGGCTGTGGTCTGCCAGCGTCATCTCCAACCTCGGCGATGGAATCGCAGCGATCGCTTATCCGTGGCTGGCCTCAGCGGTCACCCGGGATCCGATGCTGATCGCACTGATCGCGGTGGTACAGCGCCTTCCCTGGCTGGTGTTCACCCTTCCGGCCGGAGTGCTCACCGACCGCATCGACCGCCGCAAGATCATGATCGGTGCCAACACCGTGATGACGGCGGTAACGGTCGTGGTGGCATTTGCGGTGCTCGGCGCCGAATCCCGTCTTCCCAGCCCGGGTGAAATGGCCGGGGGTGTCGACGTCGACACGAACGTCGGCGTCTACCTCATCCTGCTCGTCTCAGCCCTCATCCTCGGGATGGCCGAGGTGCTCCGCGACAATGCCGCCCAGACCTTCGTACCGGCCATCGTCGCCACCGAGGATCTCGAACGCGCCAACGGCCGGTTGTGGGGCGCCGAGATGGTGGCGAACTCCTTTGCCGGGCCCCCGATCGGGAGCGTGCTGCTGGGGATCGGGTTTGCCTTGCCGTTCTTCGTCGATGCCGGGACCTTTGCGGTGGCGGCGGGCCTGATCTTCCTGATCGGCGGGCAATTCCGACCCGAGAACGCCGGCAGATCGAAGAAGGTCGATTGGAAGGGGGAGATCAAGGAGGGCTTCGTCTGGCTGTGGCGCCATCCGCTGCTGCGCCCGATGGCCATCATCCTCGGCCTTCTCAACGCTCTCGGGATGGCGATGTTCTCCACGTTCGTCCTGTTCGCTCAGGAGGACCTGGACCTCGAGACCGGCCTGTTCACCGGTGTGCTCGGATCGCTGGCCGATGCCCTCAACTTCGAGACGGTCGGGGCGCTGATTTTCGCCCTCCTCATGATGGGTGGCGCGGTCGGCGGGGTCGCCGGCAGCCTGCTCGCCCCGGCGATCAGCAAGGCCCTGGGCAGCGGACCATCCCTGTACGCCACGATGGCGTTCGGGAGCCTCACCGCTCTGGTAATCGGATTTGCCAGCCGGTGGTGGCTCGCCTTCGTGATGTTCGCGATCTCGACGGCCGGTGCGGTGCTGTGGAACGTGATCACCGTGTCCCTGCGCCAGACGATCATTCCCGACCACCTCTTGGGCCGGGTGAACAGCGTCTACCGGTTCTTCGGCTGGGGGATGATGCCGATCGGCTCGCTCATCGGCGGGGCCGTGGTCGCGGTCGGTTCGACCGTTGTGTCCCGCGGCATGGCCCTGCGCTGGCCATTCTTCCTGGTGGCGATCGCCTACGTGTTCCTGCTGATCTACGCGGCACCGAAGCTGACCACCGCCAAGATCGAAACGGCCCGGAGCGAAGCCGAACGGCGCTAGTGCCGTGTCTCATAACGTTGGCGAGGTTTCAGCCGCATCTGAACCCGCCAAACGTTTTGTGACGTGGCACTGATATGGGGTGGTTGGTCAAGTCGGGGGGTGTGGGGTGGCCCGCGGTGG
>CAZEHO010000031.1:0-5271 GCA_964511945.1 uncultured Acidimicrobiia bacterium
CAGCGTCGTATTCCCCCCTCACGAGCGGTTTCGGGCGATTGCCATCTGGGCAGGGTTCGCCGGAGCAGGGGGAAACGCCGGACCGGTCCTCAGTGGAGTGTTGCTGACAGGCTGGTGGGTACTCCCCCAGTTCGGGTGGGAATCCACCTTCATAGTGAACCTTCCCGTCGTCGCCATCGTTCTCGCTGCTGTCACGATCGTGGTCCCGGATTCGAAGGAATCGACCAGTACGCCACTCGATCCAATCGGAAGCGTCCTCTCGATCGCCGCCATCACGGCCCTGCTCTTCGGCATCATCGAAGGGCCTGAACTGGGCTGGACCGACCCACTGGTACTCGGCAGCTTCGTCATCGCAGCCGGCATCGGCGGGGCCTTTGCCAAGTGGGAATCGCGAACGCTCCATCCCTTGCTGCCCCCGTCGTTCTTCCGGAACCGACGGTTCTCGGTCGGGGGTGGAGCCGTGACCCTGGTATTCGCCCTGATGTTCGCCTTTTTCTTCTTACTGACGCTGTATCTCCAGTTCGTTCTCGGCTACTCGCCACTCAGGGCCGGTGTCGCCACCGTGCCGTTCGGAGCCGCCATGATGCTCGTCTCTCCTCGAGCGGCACAGTTGTCGATCCGTTTCGGGACCGGGCCCGTCATGGTCGCCGGGTTCCTGATCACCGCCGCCGGCCTCGCTTGGTTAAGCACCGTCTCAACCTCTACGCCCTACCCGGTCCTGGGTGTGATCTTCGCCGTCCTCGGCACCGGGGAAGTCCTGGCCTCCACTCCGGCGACTGCCGACATCATCGCCGCAGTTCCCCCCGACAAGGCCGGTGTCGCCTCCGCCGTGAACGACACGACCCGGGAACTCGGTGGAGCCGTCGGACTCGCCATCGGTGGCAGCCTGGCCGCCACCATCTATGCCGCGACGCTCGATCTCAGTTCCCTCAACCTTGCACCTGCCGTCGGCGACGCAGCCCGCGAGTCGATCGGTGCAGCGATTGGCGTCGCTGCCGGCCTCGGGACCGCACTCGAGGGTTTGGTCGTCGGAGCGGCCCGGGAAGCGTTCACCACAGCCTTTGCCTGGACGATGGGCGCATTCGCCGCGGCGTCTCTTCTTGCCGCATTCGCAACCTGGTGGTTCACCCGGGAACACGCCACCGACGCGTCGACCGACCATCTGGGACCGGTTTGACCGGTGAGTTTTTACTCAACTATTATTAGTCACCACATACATAGGGCCCGCCGCCGACAAGGTCGCCGGCGTTGAGGCTCGACTCGACCAAGGAGTCTCTCATGTCTGCACCCGTCCACGTGTACAAGGCCTACATCAAGGCCGATCTCGAGACGGTCTGGCAAGGCATCACCGACGGCAAGCTGACCTCTCAGTACCGCGGGCCGTGCCATCCCGACCTCGGCATGGCCGAGTACGGCACCGGAGTTCGATCCGATTGGACGCCGGGCGCGTCTGTCGAGCATGTGAACGGAAGCGGCACCGTTGTCGCCGACGGCGAAGTGATCGCGATTGATCAGCCAAATCGTCTCGAGGTCACATTCCACGCACACTGGGATCCCGAGCTCGAAGCCGAGGGTCCGGCGCGCGAGGTGTACATCCTCGAGGACGAGAAGATGGGCCTCACCAAGCTCACCGTGGAACTGTACGACGTCGCCACCGACAGCAAGACCCTGGCCGACACCATCGATCACTTCCCCTTCATCATCTCGGGGCTGAAGACGCTCCTGGAAACGGGAGACCCGCTCGTCGGCTGAACGACTAGGGATCAGAGATCAAGGAATGCGGGGAGAGGACAACCTCTCCCCGCTCTTTCTTGCGGCTGGTGCGGCGCCGCAGAGGCTTCGTGATCTTCACAAGAGATGAGGGCGGTCTCAGACGCCCCACTTGCCGATCATCGCCACGATGGCCAGCACGACGACGGCCAGATCGGCAGCCAGCAAGATCGCGACCGTGCGTTCGATCGACGCCGCCCTCTGGCTGTCGCCGGCGGCGTACGCCGCGGCTGCCTTGCGGCCCAGACGCGCCACATAGAACAGCACCACGACGGCTCCGAAGAGGATGGCGCCCTTCCCGATCATGTTGAACAGGTCGTACCACTTGTAGGTCGGATCAACGGCGCGCCGACCGAGCACGATCCCGGTACCCAGAATGACCACGTACGCCGGAGCGTAGAAAAAGCGCCTGAAGGCCACTGCAGAGAGGTTCCAGTGGTCTGAGGCAAACGCCAATGCCTTGGAGTTGATCCGCGGGTTGAACACCAGCCCCACCACGGTGGCGGCGATCCAAAGGCCCGTGGCCAGAATGTGGACGGTCAACAGGGTGTCGCGCATCGGAAGTGCCTTTCGTGGCTCGACGGATCAGCGCCGGTTCGGGTTTTGGGACGTCAAAACCCTACCACGAGCCATTTGCTGACTGCAAACTTTGATTGGTATGTACTGGTTCTGGGCGACGGGTCACTCGACCGAGAATCGCCGGGCGATCCAACCTCCGCGGCTCCCGCCGGCGCGCCGGTGCGCTCGGGACAACATCGGCTACCGGCAAGCATCGGCCCCAGACGACAGGTTGCTTTTCCCAAACTGTGATTGGTATGTACTAAAGTCGCTGGAGCGGCTGACCGTCCTGCCGGAACCATCGCGAGAAAGGCGAACCGACCATGGCCATCACCGGACTTCACACACTCCTCTACTCCTCGGAGGTCGAGGCCCTCCGCGCCTTCCTGCGCGACAGCGTCGGACTCCCCGTCGTCGACGAGGATGACGGTTTCATGATCTTCGGGATGCCTCCCGCGACGTTGGAGCCCCATTCGGGTCCACCGGAGCTGGACATCCACCCCGGCGATCAGCCCACCCACGAGCTGTCGTTCGTGTGTGACGACATCAACGCGACCATCGAGGAACTCCAAGCCAAGGGTGTCGAGTTCCGCGGCGAGCCGATCGACAAGGGCTGGGGAATCGTCACCGTGATGGTGCTGCCGGGCGGTGTCGAAATGGTCCTCTACGAAGCTCGCGAGTTCGACTAATCGCGTCGCGGGCGTCGCGGGGGGCCGCATGCCGGTGCAGCGCCCCGCCGATGCCTTGTCCGGCGGCAGGCGCCCGATCGAATCGGGTCAGGCGCCCCAAGTGCCCACCATCGCGACCGTGGCCACGACCACAATGGCCAGGTCGACGATCTGCCCGACCGTCATCTTCGTCTTGATCACGCCGGCGGCCTGCATGTCTCCGGTCGCGAAGGCCTCGCCCACCTTGCGGCCCTGGCGCTCGAAGTAGACCATACCCAGCCACGCCCCGATGAGGACCGCGGCGATCCCGATGATGTTGAAGGTATCGGAGAAGGCGAAAGAGGTGGACTCGACCGAGGTGATGAGCAGCACGCCGGTGACCAGGATGACAAGGTACAGCGGCGGGTAGAGATACCGTTTCGCCCCGATGAGAGCGAAATACCAAGGATCTGAGGCGACCGTCGTTGCCTTGGGGTTGAGCTGCCGGTTGACGACCAGACCCACGACGTTGGCGCCGATCCATAGGCAGGAGGCCACTATGTGGAGGGTCAAGAGGGTTGCACGCATCGGAAGTGCCTTTCGTGGCTCGACGGATCATCGCCGGTTCGCATTGGTACAAAGAAACCCTACCACGGACCATTTGCTGATTACAAACTTTGCTTGGTATGTGCTAGGTTCTCGGGGTGTGACGAGCGACGCTACGCTCCCACGAATCAGGGCGAGAAAGGCGAGCTGACGATGCCCATCACAGGACTTCACACCCTGCTCTACTCAACGGAGGTCGACGCCTTCCGTGCGGTGATGCGCGACGTGTTCGAGCTTCCGCATGTGGCTTTTGATGACGGCTTCATGCTCTTCGATTGCCCGAAGACGACGATGGAACCCCACCCCGGTCCGCCGGAATTCGATATCCATCCCACCGACCGGATTACCCACGAAGTCGGCTTCGTGTGTGAGGACATGGAAGCGACGGTCGAAGAGCTCCGGGCGAAAGGAATCCAGTTCCGCGGCGAGATCACGGATGAAGGCTGGGGAAAGACCATCATCATGGTGCTGCCGGGCGGTGTTGAGATGCTCTTGACCGAGCCCGTCGACTGATCGACGTCACCGCAAGACCATAATCTCCCGGAAACAGTAGAGCCGTCGCCCTGAAGGGCGACGGCTCTACCGCGATCCGAGTCGAGCGCTGGCTAGAAGCCGATGTCCGGATCGAGGAATTCGTTGGTCACGACGTCCTCGGCGGTGATCCCCTCAAGGATCGGTGTGTTGACCTCCGGGTGCGCGAACACCGGAATCATGATCTCGACGACCTCCTGGACGCGGTCCATATCGAACTTGCCGACCACGCCGTCCGGACCGTTGCCGATCAAGCCGAGGCGACCAAACTCCCCGTTGGCGAATTCGGCCAGACCCTGCGAATAGACCCAACCGTCGTCGTACGCATCATTGATTGCGCCGATCGTGGCATTGGTCTCAGCACCGTTGTTCACGTAGTCGACCGCGGCCTGCTGGAGAATCGGAACCACCAGTTCGAGGCATTCGCGATCCTCGGTGAGCCGTTCAGGCCGCACCCCGTAGTTCTGCGAGTAGGTCCGGAACCCGATGTCGTGGAGGAGCTCGTACATGACCGGCTTGCCGTACTCCGGCGTCTCGACCTCGTAAATGTATGGCTCGGATGAGGCGTAGGCCTGCAGCATGAAGCCACCATCCTCGACGACGAACCGGGTCACTCCGCCGTCGTAGGACCCGTCGACCTGACTCTGATCGACGATGCCTTCAGCGACGAGCCAGTACAGGTTGTGCGCCCCGAAGAACGCCAACAGGGTGGTGTCGCCGGGCATATCCGCCACATGCTCGACCCCCGGGAATTGCTCGGGGTTCCACATGATCATCTGCGGATTGATCTCCATGATGGCCATGACCGAGACCACCGGCTGATCCAGCGAGTTCCCGACGGATCCGTCGGTGCTGGAGTAGCCGAAGAAGATGTCCTGTTCCTGATACATCTGCGAAGAAACCTGCTGCCAGCCGATGGCAGGGCCGCCCTCGACGATCTGAACGTCGATGCCGGTGTCGACTTCACCGCTGGCCACGAGCGAGCCGGTCACGGTGCCGTTAGCAGCCTCGAAGTCCTGGCCGAGCAGCTCGTACGTCGGGCCGTGTTCGGCCTGTGCGTGCCAGTCGGTCTGGATGATGAGCGGGTCCGGGCAGACCCCGGCGAGCGCACCCTCGAGGCCCTCGTCCGCTGGTTCCGTTGTCGCAGGTGCCGCGGTTG
>CAZEHO010000031.1:5371-37494 GCA_964511945.1 uncultured Acidimicrobiia bacterium
TCGCAGGCGCTGCGGTTGTCGCAGGCGCTGCGGTTGTCGCAGGCGCTGCGGTTGTCGCAGGCGCTGCGGTTGTGGTGGCCGCATCGTCGTCGTCGCCGCAAGCTGCGACGACCAGTGCGAGCGCCATCATCAACGCGATCATTCGTACAGTTTGTGATCGAATCATCCGCATCTCCTCCCCCGGGAGGTCGGTAGAGTCTTAGCATATACGAATCAAAGTTTGCATTGCAACTGCCAAAACTACCCCCGCGTCAGGCAACTGTCTGAGGCCGCGGAACAGGTCGTCCGGGATCTGGCGTCGAACCTGGCGCAGGGTCTCGTGAGGCCGAGCACGGGGCCGGTGCAAGCCGGCAACTCGAAGCCGGACCTTCGCGAGCGTCCCTCAGCCGGGTTCGTCCGTCGTGTCGGCGGTGATCTCGTAGCCGACGAAATCCCATCCCCGCAGTCTCTGGTTGATGTTCAACAGGAATGCCTTGATCGGGCGCCTGCTGCCGATGGCCTTCTGCGCCGGCTTGAACTCTTGGCGGGTGAGACGCCGGGCGGACCCGCTTCGCCATGGCCCGGACGTGTTGCCCTGGGCATCGCATGCAGCGATCTCGACCCTTGGATTGTCGGCGATCCGCTTCACCTTGTGGGTCTGGGCCGGAGTGCCGAAGTACAGCTTGTCGTCGATAACCACCGACCACACCGGGGTTGCGACCGGCTCACCGTTGGCCCGGAACGTGCGGACACTGACGTAGGTAGCTTCACTGAACTCGTTCATGACCGGAACCCCCCGCTCTTGGTCTTCGCTCCTGCTTCAGGTGCCTGCTCGAACAAGGCTGCCGAGCGTCCACGGGGTTTGGCCCCCTAGAAGCCGGCGACGCTCAGCAGATGATCGGCTAGAACAGCGCGATGATCGAGAAGACTGCGCCGGCGGGGTCGGCAACCGTGGCCAGTCGGCCGTGACCGGTATCGCGCGGCACGTCCACGATCGAACCGCCGAGTTCCTTGATCTTGGCAACGCTCGCATCGCAGTCGACCACCGTGAAGTAGATATCCCAGTGTGCCGGGATGCCCTCCACCGGGGGCGGCATGGTGGCGGCGACACCGTGATCGCCGACCTTCAGGAATGCGATCTTGCCCAATTGGGGGTTGTCGAACCACACGTGGTTCAAGCCCACCACCCTGCCGAAGAAGTCGACGGCCGCCTTCTGATCAGGAGTGACGAGGTCGGACCAGCAGAATGCGCCCGGGTCGTTCACGATCTCAGCACCGATGCGATTGCCGGCTTGCCAGAAACCGATGGCGCCACCAGTTGGGTCGGCGACGATCGCCATTCGGCCGTCATCCAGCACATCGAAGGCCGGGACGATGACTGATCCACCACTGGGTTCGACCTTGTTCATTGTCGCGTCGAGGTCGTCGACGCTCATGTAGACCGTCCACCAGGGAGTATCGACCTCGTGTTCGGGTTTCCGATGCAAGCCTGCAGCGATGTGGCCGTCCAGTCTCGCCAGGTAGTAGTCGCCGCCGGACTCGTCGATATCGATCTTCTCCCAATCCCAACCCAACAGCGCCGAGTAGAAGGCCCTGGAGCCTTCGACGTCAATGGTGGTGAGGTCGACCCATGAAGGGGTCCCCTCTACGTACGAGTCACGAACCGGCATGGATCCTCCAGGGCTCGACCTTTGTACATACTACACGCAAGTTGTACATGCTACACACCGAGACGCCGGGCGATCCGCTCGCGATCAGGGAGCTCGAAGCGCTCGACACGGGGCCGAAGGTTTCCGATGGGCCGGTTCAGTTGGAGCGGTGGATCTCCGTCTGCTGATCTGAAGATGCGACCAGCCTCCCGTGCCGATAGACCCGACGGGACATCGATGACCCGGCGATGGCCTCCCGTGTCGAGGCTGCGTCGATCACGAGCAAATCCGCCGGTGCCCCGGAGGTGATGTCGACTCTGCGCAGGCCGATGGCTTCGCGGGCATCGTTACTGACCATCTCGTACGCCCTTTCCGGCAACTGATGGCAGGCCATCACCAGCAAGGCTGCGGTCTCCAACGGGTCGCTTCGCCCGACCGGGTTATAGATGTCCTGCACGTTGTCGGCGCCGGCTGCGACGAGCACCCCGGCGTGCCGGAGGGCGGTGATGGCAGTCAATCCCCGCGGCATGGCCTCCGGACGGTCCCGCCCCTGCAGGAACAAGTTGGTCTGAGGAAGCGCGAAGACCGCGATGCCGGCGTCGGCGACTTCCTCAGCCACTTCGGCCTGAACCCTGAGAGACTGCACTCCGAGGCTCACGCAGTGGCTGGCCGCCACCGGGTGCTCGAACCCGCGGTCCCGTACTTGGCGAGCGAGCTCGCGCAAGGTGAGCGTCGAAGGATCGAGGGTCTCATCGACGTGCAGGTCGATACCGATACCGGCCTCGGTTGCGGCGTCAATCGTGTTGCGGATGAGGCCGGCCGGGTCGGGATCGAAGTGGGGGCATCCCCCGACCGCGTCCACACCGGCCTCGATGGCCTTCACCAGCGCAGCCCGGTTCCCCGCTCCTTCTGCGCCGGTCATCGGAGAGTAGGTGAGTGCGACGAACTGAATGTCGATGAGGTCCTCGAAGTGTGACTTGGCTTCCTGCATGGCCACCAACCGCTGGATACCGATATCGCCACCCACGACCACGTGACTGCGGATGGCGGTAGTGCCGTGTGCCAGTGCCAACTCGATCGCCTCGATCGCCCTCGCAACCATGCCACTGTGAGTGATCTTCCCAGCCTGCGTGGCTGCGGCCCACGCCTCCTGCCCGCCCTCAAGATCGCCCGCCAGATTGGGCACCAGCTCGGCGGTCAGAGCCTGGTCGAGGTGGGCATGGGGCTCGGCCGCTGCAGGCAGAACGAGCCAGCCGGCCAAGTCGTGCACCTCTACGTCATCGTGGAGCGACCCGCTCGAATCGACCACACCGGCAACGAGGCCATCGGTGATCTCGATATCGACCCGCCGACCGTCGCGCAGCCGGCCGTTGTGCAGCAGGAGATCCATCATCATTCCTCGCATCGAGCGGGTTGACGCTCATCAACCCGAATCCGACCACTGGTCGAGATGTCCCAGGGTGCCTTGCCGGGTCATTCTTGCTCGATCTGCCACCCCGGAGGCTGATCATCGGGAAGACCGCCCGCCCACCACGCCGGTGCCGACCCGGCCACCTCAACCAGTGTGTGAACCTGGACCACCCAGATCCTCCTCGAGTTGGCGTCCTCTTGAGTGGTCTAGCCGCGTGCGTGCATCAGGAGCGATGCCGCCCGTGCTCACCGTATGGCCAATACCGAAGGCACGGGACCGGCCCATCGAGCGAGCAGTTCCTTCCATGCAAACCCTGATTGGTAACGTTATAGTGTGCAGCCATGATTAACACACTGAGGGGGAGCAGTGTGTCAAGGGGTGCGTCGGCGCTGGACCTCGACCGTGTGTCGAAGGTGTTTCCCGACGGTACCCACGCTCTCGACAACGTGTCCTTTGCGTTGGACCGGGGCGAGTTTGTAGCGGTGGTTGGGCCGAGTGGTTGCGGCAAATCGACCATTCTGCGGATCGCGTCGGGTTTGCTGCCACTGTCCGGCGGGTCGTATTCGCTCGCCGATGAGAACCTCGGCTACGTATTCCAGGATCCGACCCTGTTGCCGTGGCGCACGGTGCAGAAGAACGTCGAGTTGTTCACCGAGCTTCGCGACATCCCGAAACCAGAGCGTGAAGCGCTGGCCCGCGATGCAATTGAACTCGTCGGCCTCGAGGGCTTCGAGGGGCACCACCCGCGGCGCCTGTCGGGCGGGATGAAGATGCGGGTATCACTGGCTCGTTCGTTGACGCTGAGTCCCGGGCTGTTCCTGTTCGATGAGCCGTTCGCAGCCCTTGACGAAATCACGCGGGCGACGATGGCCGACGAGGTCTTGCGACTCTTCGTCAGCGTGGGTTTCGGGAGTCTGTTCATAACCCACAACCTGTACGAGGCCGTGTATCTGGCAACACGGGTGTTGGTGATGTCGGAGAGGCCCGGGCGGATCGTCGCCGAGTTCGAGGTGCCGTTCGATTACCCGCGCACTCAGGACCTGCGGTTCGATCCCGCATTCGTGAGGTTGCTCCGTGACGTATCGATGGCGATACGTGGAGATGCGGCCGACCCGGGAAGTCCGGTCGTCGCCCATGTGCTCGAGGATCGGCCGAGCACGGCAGGCGGAGAAGGTGGCCGAACAGCAACACCTTCCGGCCCCGACATGGTCGACCTTGTTGCCGGTCTGTCCGAAGCCGAACTGGATCGTCTCTACAGCCTGGTCGCCAACGACGACACCCTGGGGGCTGCGGTTGGCCTGTCGGGCGGGACCACCACACCAGAGTTCGACGTCCCCGAACCGCCTGCGGAGACGGATTCGACGGAGGCAAAGGTCGAGCCGGGTCTCGAGGCGACCGACACCGAGATCGAGGCCGTTCCGGGTCCGGCCCCGCGCCTGAAGCGCGCCCGTCGTTCCGTGGGGACGATTGTCGGGCCGCTGATTGTGTTCATGCTGTTCCTGGGCGTCTGGTACTTCTTCACGTACGTCTTGCTGACCGAGCGGCGTCGGTTCTTGATGCCGCCACCTCACGCGGTGGTCCAGGAGGGGTTCCTGACGTGGGACAACCACAGCGAGATCCTGCGGGGTCTGTGGTCGACGACGCAGGTCACGTTGTGGGGGTTCGGCATTGCGATTGTGCTCGGGATGGGTTTGGCGACGCTGATGAGCCAGGCACGCTGGGTCGAGATTTCCCTCTATCCATATGCGGTGATCATCCAGACGGTCCCGATCATCGCACTCGTGCCGCTGATCGGCCTGTGGTTTGACTGGAGCTTCCGGGCCCGGGTCATCAACTGCGTCATCATTGCGATCTTCCCGCTCATCACGAACACCTTATTCGGCCTGAAGTCGGCCGACGCGGCCCATCACGACCTGTTCACCCTGCACGGCGCCGGCCGCGGAAGGCGGCTGCGGAAGTTGCAGTACCCCACGGCTCAACCGGCCATCTATACCGGCCTCCGTATCTCGGCCGGCCTAGCCGTGATCGGGGGAATCGTCGGAGACTTCTTCTTCCGCAAGGGCGAACCCGGTATCGGCCGACTGCTGGATGTCTACCGCCAAACCGTCCAGACCGAGATGCTCTACGCAGCGGTGGTTTGGTCGTGCTTGCTGGGCATCGTGATGTTCTGGAGCGTCGGTTTTCTCGGAGACCTGGCAATCCGCAATTGGCACGACTCGGCAATCACCAAGGAACAGTGAACGTACGCGACCGACACGAATACACACAGGCGAGCTACCGGGAGGTGCTTCCTCATGGACCGACCAAGCCGACGAATCACTCATCTGTCCGTATTGGTGGCTTTACTGCTTGTCGCAGCTGCATGCGGCGATGATGACGCCTCAGAGACGGCGGCCACATCGGCGCACAACTGCCCGGAGAAGATCGTCATCCTGATCGACTGGTTCCCGCAGCCGGATCCGGGTGGCATCTATAACCTGATCGGTCCGGATGGCGAGCAGGATGCACTGAACGGCATCTACCGGGGACCGATCCAGGCGAAGTACGCAGAACCCTACGGCGACAGCGTGCCGATCATTGAGATCCGCGGCGACGGCTCGGTCTTCAACACCGCCGCCGAGCTGTACGTCGATGACAGCATCACGTTCGTCCAGCAGCAGTCGGATCTTGCCGTCCAGTTCTCCCAGGCGTTCCCCACCCTGGGCGTGGTAGCGACGCTGGACACCCATCCGGCGGTCGTCATGTGGGATCCCCTCGACTTCCCCGGGGCCACGACGATCAAGGAGATCTCGGACGGGGGTGCGACCTTCCTGATGTTCGATGCCTGGTCCGCCTGGCTCATGTACCAGATCGATGTTGGAAACATGACGATGGATCAGGTCGATGCGTCCTACTTCGGCGGGCCAGATCGGTTCATCGCCGAAGACAAGATCGCCCAGCAGGCATTCGCCACCGATGAGATCTACCGGTATCAGTTCGAGTTCGAGGAGTACGGACGCGAGATCGCCTACCAGTTCGTACACGACACGGGGTTCGAGTGGTATCCGGGGTCCGGTACCTTGCGGATCCGTCCCGAGGACAAGGACGAACTCGACAGCTGCCTGAAGCTGTTCGTGCCGACGGTGCAGCAGTCCGCCATCGACTACATGACCGACGATTGGCCCGGCGTCAACGCGGCGCTGGTCCAGCTCGTCGACGACATGGCCAGCTTCTGGACGATGTCCGAGGCGAGCGGGGAATACTCCGTCAGGATGTATCACGAGCTGGGACTGTTCAACAACGGTTCCGACGGCGACGACACGCTGGGGAACTGGGACCTGACCCGGATCCAGAACTTCATCGACATCCTGATCCCGATCCTCGCCGAGGCCGAACTCGACACGTTCGATCCCGACCTGAAGGCCGAGGATCTGGTGACCAATGAATACATTGATCCGAGCATCAGCCTCAGCGGCTGACATCACTTGGTGATACGCACTGAGGGGTCCGGCTCCTGGCCGGGCCCCTCAGTCACATCCCGGCTTGCGACGGAATCACATGTACCACCGGATTGGAGCAGGAGCGATGGTCCGGTCGACAGCGGCTCTAGCGCTCCGGCAGGATGTTTGCGGTGCAACACTTGCACTCGTCTCGTGAGACGGCAGCGGGGAGCTCACCCGAATGACACCATCACCCAACACACCGGCAGATAGCCCCGGTGCGGGATCGATCCGGACCCCTCGCAAGGGGATCTGGATGTTCCCCGGGGTAGCCGCAGGAATGCTCGCCGACGCCGTCGTCGCGGCCGAGGACCTTGGTCTCGATGAAGTGTGGCTAGCTGATGAGGGACCTTCGCGCGACCCGTTCATGGTGCTGGCCGCAGCAGCTGAACGCACCAGCCGTATCCGGCTCGGGGTTGGAATCACCAGTCCTCTGCTTCGCCATCCCGGGGCGATCGCCGTCACGTCCGCAACGCTGGATGAGCTCAGCGGGGGACGGGCGGTATTGGGATTGGGGATCGGCGGCCATCTTGCCCTCGAACCGTTCGGACTCGCCAACTCCGATCGGCCGATCGGAGTCATGAAGAGGGCGATTCTCACTGCGCGCTCCGTGTTAGAGGTCGAGCCATCCGAGTACTACACCCCCCCGGCCCATGCCTTCGGACCGCGATCGGTTCCAATCTGGGTGGGAACCCAGGGGCCACAGATGTCTCGGCTCGCGGCGCGCCTTGCCGACGGGATCATGTTGTCGGGCTGTACTGCCCGGCAGCATGTCGAAATCGTGGAGCGGGTTCGTGCGATCCGCCCCATCGAGATCGCCATTCTTCAGTCGGTCAGTGCTCGCGGCCCCGCACGGAATGCGATTCCGGCGAGTTCGAGTTCGGTACCGCTTGGTTCAGCGATCGCCGAAAGCACCCGGGCTCCCGACGAGGAGGACACGGTACTGCCATGGGACACCGTGGGTGTGCGTCTGGCCCGCGAGGCAGCTCTTCACGAACCGGACGCACTGGGTATCAGCCTCGTCGACATGAACCACGATCGAGAGGCGGACGCTATCTCCCTGGTCGAACAGGCAGCCCGAGTGCTGGCTGCGATCCCGCCATTGAACTGAGCCTCCGCCGGGGTGTTCACGGTCTCCCCCCGAGAGGACAGGGGCATCTCAGCGCGCGCGACCGCCTTGGAGTTGGAGAACTGGGGAGGACGCCGGGCGACCAAGGAACCGCAATGACTGGACGGCTGCCCTGAGACGCGCGGGCGCGGTGCCACTCGATCCGGGAGGTCACTTCACCGAGGGCACCGCCGCCACACGACCCGCAAGCTGTGACTCGACTTCTCCTAGGTTTCGGAGATTTCTTCGGTGAAGAGGCAGTAGGGGTCTCCGGCCGGAAGGAGCTTCTCCAGTTTGAATTCGATGTTCGGGTTGAAGCCCTTGCGCAAACCGAGCTCATAGGACCGGCAGTACAAGTCGCCCAGCATCTCGACCTGCTCCGCATCCAGACCCATATCCGACCAGGCGGCAGGGATGTCCACCTCGCATCCACCAGTGAGACGGTTGGTGAAACTGCACTTGCCGGCTGTCTGGACCTTCCACTCCCGATTTGGATCGTCGTAGTTCGGGGTGAACTGGTAGTCCTTGTTGTAGTGCTCGATACGCAATTGCTCGAACTCACGAAGATCGTTGCGGTCCTTGGCCTTGGCCGCCAGTTCCTCACCTAGCTTGAAACCCTCCTGATACCGGGTATCGGAGATCAGAGCCTTCCCGTCTTCTCCGAACCTCTCCACCAGGGGCACGGCGAGCACCGCGAACATCCAGGGTGCCTCTCTGGCAGCCGAAGCGGCTGCGTACAGCGGCTCGTCCCTGTCGTTGCCGTCCACGAAATCTGCATCCGTCACGGTTAGTTGCCTCTCTCGTAGTAGGTGCTCTCGTAACTGGCTTCGTCTGTGAGTTCCGTCACGAACTCGCAGTATCCGTCACCTGCTGGTTCCAGCTTGCTGAACGAGAACTTGATTCTCGGGTTGAATCCCTTCCGGGCACCTTCGTCCCAGGGCCAGCAGTAGATCTGCGAGAGAGTGCTAATCGTTTCGGCATCGAGTCCCAGCTGGTCGCGCCAGGCCCCCATGACGTTGGTCTCACAACCGCCACACTTTCTGAGGTTGTTGACGGTCTTGCCCGTGGTCCTGACGATCCACTCCCGAGCCGGATCGTCCATGGCAGGACTGTTCAGCCCTTCCATGGCGAAGTCCTCAACACCACGGCGCTCGTACTCGACCATGTCATCGACACTGCCGCCGAGTTCGATCGTCCTCTGGGCCCGGGCCTTTCCCTGGCCAACGGCCATGTCGTAGAGGGTGTCGTGAATGAGCTTCTTCGCCTCCTCGCCGTACTTCTCGAGGAACGGGACGGCGATCAAGCCGAAGGTGTACGGCCCCTTGGTCAGAGCCGCTTTCAGCGGGGGATTCGGCTTCCAACTCTCCATGAATGACCTCCTCGAAGACCATGTCCGGTGCCCTCAGGATCCTCAAGCATATCATAATCCTGTGAAGTAGAGCTTGACAAGCTAGTCCCCAATGGCGTAGCGTTGCCCCGCAATTGATCCGGTGCGATGCCACCGACAATCAGCGGTCATGAGCTACAACTGCCCAACGGAACACACCTACACCGAACCTGATCATCCAGGCAGAACGTGTAGTGCGTCTTGACACTCACTGTTTCAGCGAGACCGTCCGGATACCGGTCAGTAACGAGAACAGGTGCGTGTGATGATCGATCAGATGTCAAGAACCCCCGCCGACGTCAACGGCATTGCTCCCATGCCGGAACGCGATTCACCGTGCCGCTGCCCGGTCTGTGGAATCGTTGCTCGCTCGTCGGCGTCCCTTCGCCGGCATGAACACACGGGTATCGTTCGGCCGCTGGTCGACATCGAGCCCGGAGCCGTGGGAATGATCGAGTATGCAATCAAGACTCCACTCCAGCATGGAACCTGGCAGGAGTATCTCGATATCTGGCGAGCCACCGACGAGTGCGAAGCCTTTGCGCAGGGTTGGGTGTTCGACCACTTCTACTCGCTCAACGGCGACATCTACCCGGGCTTCCCTCCGAACGGCCCGTGCCTGGAGAGCTGGACGGTGCTCGCTGCTCTCGCGCAGGCGACCTCCCGGATTCGCATCGGCAGCATGGTGAACGGCATGCACTACAGGCACCCTGCGGTGACCGCCAACATGGCCGCCTCCCTCGACATCATCTCCGGCGGCAGGCTTGACCTTGGGATGGGCGCGGGTTGGCATGTCGAGGAATCCGATGCCTACGGAATCCAGCTCGGCTCGCTGACCGAACGCTTCGATCGCTTCGAGGAAGGCATCGAGGTCATCATCCGCCTCCTGACCCAGGAAGTCACCACCTTCGAAGGTAAGTACTTCCAGCTCACCGATGCACGCTGCGACCCGAAGGGAGTCCAGCGGCCTCATCCCCCACTTCTCATCGGAGGCAAGGGCAAGAAGCGCACGCTGGCCATTGTCGCCCGGTGGGCTCAACTGTGGGATACCGGGTTCCCGTCGGTCGCCGAGTGGCGGGATGCCAACGATGCCCTCATCGGACACTGCGAAGCGATCGGCCGCAACCATGAGGAGATCAAGCGGACCGTGCATATCGCTTGGAACCCACAGGCCGATCCGTCCGAACTTGCCGATCAGGCCGCAGAGTTCGCCCAACTGGGCGCCGACCAGGTGATCTTCAACATGCAGGGCCCGTACTCGGCTGCCGAGGTCGAGCCCCTCGGTATCGAGCTCACCAGACGTTAGATAGCCACCGTCTTCGAAGGTAGAGGTTGAAATGGATTGCCTGCTTCGCCACGGCCGGCTGCCGGACGGCCGCCGGGTCGACATCGAGATCACCGATGGGCTCATCAGCGCTGTGGCCGATGCCGACGCATCCCCACCCAACGCGACCGTCGTGCACGACTTGGAGAACCGCCTCGTGCTCCCGGCAATGGCCGAACCCCACGCTCACCTCGACACCGCGCTCACCGCGGAGATCGCGCCCAACCGGAGCGGAGACCTCGAGGGCGCCATCGCTGCGCAGATCGCGGCCGGCGAAGCCGGGCTCTACACCTACGAGGAGACTGTGGCGCGAGCCGGCCGGGCGATCGAGTTGCTATTGATCCACGGGGTCACTGCTGTGCGAAGCCATGTAGGAATCGGCAGCGAGGTCGGGCTGCGGGGCATGCGGGCGATGCAGGAGGTCAAGTCGCAGTTCAGGGACCTCATCGACATCCAACTCGCCGCATTTGCTTTCGCTCCAATGACCGGGGCCGAGGGTGCCGCCAACCGGGCCACGTTCGAGAGTGCCATCGAGATCGGTGTCGACCTGGTGAGCGGCGCGCCTCATCTCGACGCCGACGGCCCCAGCTTCATCAGATACGCCATCGAAGTAGCCACCGACGCCGGTGTCGGGATCGATTTCCACACGGACGAGGAGCTCGACCCATCCGTTCTCACCTTGCGCGATCTGGCCCGGCAGGTGCAGGAAAGCGGATTCGAGCACCAGGTGGCTGCCAGCCACTGCGTCTCCCTCGGCATGCAGACCCCACGGGTCCAAGCCGAAGTTGCGCGGGAGGTCGCCGCCGCCGGTATCAGTGTCATCATGTGTCCCCAGACCAATCTGTTCCTGCAGGGGCGGGACCATCCGACGGCCACGCCCCGAGGGCTGACCGCCATCCGAGCCCTGCAGGACGCCGGTGTGCTGGTCGCCGCCGGCGCCGACAACGTGCAGGATCCGTTCTTCTCCGTCGGTCGTAGCGATCCGCTCGAAACCGCGGCCCTTCTCGTGGTGGCCGCCCACCAGTACCCCGACACCGCATATCAGATGGTCAGTAACGATGCGCGAGAGGCGATCGGAATGCCGCGGCTGAGCGTCCAGACCGGATCACCCGCTGATCTCGTGGCCATCAACGCCGCGTCGCCACGAGAAGCGATCGCCGATGCGCCGATGTCGCGCCGGGTCTTCCACAGAGGCGTGCTTGTAGCCTCGGCCGATCAGCAAACGGCCATCCATCGAACACCGTAAAGGATCTGCGTATCGCCGATCCGTTGCTGGATTCGCCGCGTCAGTTGCCGACCTATGACATCGGTGGTGGTGTCATCATGCCGATGTAGGCGGCCTTCTTCTTGCCCCGGTTCGAGATCGCGACAAGCCGGCTGCTCTCGAAGTGGATAGCGTCGCCTTCGTGGAGCTCGTGACATTGGTCGTCGACCAGCTCCACCTCGACGGTGCCCGTCAGGATGTAGAGCCACTCCTCGCGAGCGCTGTCCTGGCGGGTTGCCTTCCGTGTCTCACCGGCACTCATCGTCGAATGGAACGGCATCATCTGCCAATCGCGATACGGGGTCAACAAGACCAGTTCGTCGCCTGTGTCAAACCAATTGAGCACGGTTCGTTCGTTGGCACGCACAACAGGGTTGCCGGGGGGAGGACTCACGAGTTGGAAGAGCGGAATCCGCAAGACATCTGCCATGCGGCGAAGGGACTTCAGCGAGGGTGACACATGATCGTTCTCGACCTGCGAGAGGTAACCACTCGTGAGCCCGGTCTGTTCTGCGACCTGCCGCAGCGTCATCCCAAGCTCGTTGCGCCGTCTTCGCAGTGCAGCTCCAACACCAATGTCCATCGGCTCCTCACCCGTTTCTTAGGTGCAACAACTATTCATCCATCCTAACCTCGACGTACCCCAAACCGGCGAATTGCCTCCGGCGGCGAGACGAGGCCGATGATCCCGGCACGATGGCCAGAACCGGTTTGAGGTAACGGCGCCGATCATGACGGGTCGTTCGCCTCCCGGTCACACCATAGAACTCGACCGGGGAAGTCTCACGGCCTCCCGGCTGGCGGCGACCACACGAACGGCCCCGCCTCTCGGCCTCGCAAGCCGGCGTCGACGGGAACGATCGAGCCATTCACATAGCTCGCTTCGTCTGAAGCAAGGAACATGATGACGTTCGCGACCTCCTCGGGCCGGCCGAACTGACCGCCGGGTATGTGGCTCTCGAGTGATGCCTGCAGTTCGGGATCCGGCAACCCTCCCAGGAGTCCCTCGGTGGCGACCATGCCGGGCGCGATTGCGTTCACCCGGACCCCGTGGGCGGCCAGATCGAGGGCCATCGCCCGGGTCAGGCTCTCGACGGCGCCTTTCGTGAGGCAGTAGGCGGTGCGACCCGGGATCGCGCGACCGCCAAAGATCGAACCAACGTGAACGATGGCCCCCCTGCCCCGCTCAACCATCGACGCGGCAACCAATTGCGACAGGTAGTAGAGGCCTCGCACATTCGTGTTCCATAGGGCATCGACTACGTCCATATCCTCGTCGAGAAAGGAGGTGCGGCTGAATGCGGCCGCGTTGTTGACCAGGACATCGATGGGCCCGAACTCACCAGTCACCGTCGAAACCAGTCGCTCGATGTCGCCCGGGACTCCCACATCGGCCTGAATCGAGATTGCCGTTCCGCCGGAGGCCCTGATGGTTTCTACGGTCGCCGCCGCACCCTCCTCATCGGCGCGGTAGTTGACGCCGACGCTGGCCCCGGCGCCAGCGAAGACGGCAGCGGTCGCGGCTCCAATACCGCGTGAGGCCCCGGTCACGACGACCACACGATCGGAAGAACCCCGTGTCATGTCACTCGTCCTCCTTCATGAGGCCGGCGGTGCGGAGCCGACGGCGCCACGGTCAAGGCTTCGACTCGATTCCGGTCGACAGCTCGTAGGGGTACTCGAGGATCTCGACGACTCTCTTCAGGAAACGGGCCGCCGGCTGTCCGTCGATCGTTCGGTGGTCGAATGTCAGGCTGAGCGTGATCATCGAGACCACGGCCGGGACACCATCGACTGCTTCAACTGAAGGTCGGATCGCGCCGACACCCAATATCGCGCTTTCCGGAAGGTTGATGATGGGAGTGAACGCGTCGATCCCTTCGCTTCCGAGGGTTGAAACGGTGAACGTCCCCTGCTCCAGGTCGGCAGGGTTGAGGCGGTTTCGACGCACGCCGTCAACCAGGCGCTTCGATTCCCTGGCGAGGTCGACAATGGTCCGCCTGTCCGCGTCCTTGATGACGGGAACGATGAGGCCTTCGAGCGCTTGGACGGCGAGGCCGATGTTGATGCGCTCCGGGCGGAAGAGCCCGTCTTCGTGCAGCTGAAGGATGATGTCGGGATACTCTCCGATGGCTGCGGCGCAGGCGGCAACGATGATGTCGTTGTACGAGGGCCGCACCTCGTCCGTTCGTTCGATCAGCTGCGAACGCAATCGCACGAGATCGGTCGCATTCGCCCGAGTAGTGAGGGTGACCGGGGCCGTGGCCATCGAACTGGAGTGCATTCGGTCGGCAATGATCGCACGCCGGCCGTCCAGCGCCATCACCGTCGATACCCCGGCGACCTCAGCACGGGTCGCGGCACTCTCGATGTCGGCGCGTTTGATCCTGCCCGCCGGACCACTGCCCGACACAGTCGCGAGATCGACGCCGAGCTCAGCGGCAAGACGGCGGGCCAACGGGGTGGCACGAGCCCGGGCGCTTCCGCCGGGCTGCTGCCCAACACTACGGGTGGGGGGCACCGCACCGGCCACCTGCTGTGATGCCGGGGCATCCCGGGATGGAGCGGCTGCCGGATCTGCGTCTGGTGTGCCGGGCACCGCCCCGTTCACCTCGATCTCCATCCGTGCGATCGGCACGCCGACGGCGACGGTCTCCCCTGCCTCCACGAGGATCTCGGTGAGGACACCCTCGTAGGGAGATTCGATCTCGATTTGTGACTTCTCGGTTTCCAATAGAAAGAGGTCGCTGCCGAGTTCGATCGTGTCTCCAACCGCGGCGAACCACTCCAGGATGGTGCCTTCCTCCATCGTGAGGCCCAGCGAGGGCATCAAGACGTCTTGATTCTTGACTGCCATGGCCCTCACTCCATTGCCGCGACAAGGGCCGCGGCGATGTCATCGCTAGTGGGGAGAACGTGCTGCTCCATCGCCGGGCTGTAGGGGATGGGAATCGGTTTTGCCCCGACCCGGCCGATTGGAGCATCGAGTACGTCGATACGGTGCTCGGCAACCAGTGCCGAGATCTCCGCGGCGACACCTCCACGATCGGGTGCCTCCTGGGCGATGACGGCTCTACTGGTCTTCTCCACCGACCCGAAGATCAACGAGGTGTCGAGCGGTACGATCGACCTCAAGTCGATGACCTCGACGCTGATCCCGGCCTTATCGACCTGCTCGGCGGCCTCGAGACATTCAGCCACGAGACCCCCGACGCCGATCAGTGTGATGTCGTGGCCCGCTCGCCGGATCGCCGCAGATCCCAGGGGAACGAGATGCTCCCCCTCGGGGACGGCGCCTTTTGCGCCGTAGAGCCTCTTGTGTTCGAGGAACACAACAGGATCGGGATCGCGTATCGCGGCCGCCATGAGACCTTTGGCGTCGGCCGGGGTCGTCGGAGCGACGACTTTCAGACCCGGCATGCCTAGCAACCACCCCTCGATGCTCTGGGAGTGGTGCGCTCCGGCAGCGCCCGTAGCGCCGGTGGTCGTCCGGACGGTAAGGGGCACGGAAACCCTGCCTCCCGACATAAGGCGAGCCTTGGCGGCCTGGTTGACGATCTGATCCATCGCCAGCAGCAGGAAGTCTCCAAACATCAACTCCACAACCGGGCGCATCCCCATGAGCGCCGCTCCCACACCGACCCCGACCAACGAGTTCTCCGATATCGGCGAATCGAGAACCCGCTCTTCACCGAACTCCTTCCACAACTCGCCGGTCACGCCGAATGCCCCCTGGAAGATGGCGATGTCCTCCCCCATGAGGAAGACCCCATCATCGCGACGCATCTCCTCGCGGAGAGCATCGCGGATCGCTTCGGCGTAGGTCATTTCGCGCCCAGACGCAGGCGCAGGAATGCCCTCGGTACTGCCGTTCACGCTCGTCATGGTTGCACCTCCGCCAGTGCGCCCTGGAGATCATCGACATACGCGAACTGCAGCGCGGCGTCGGGAGCGGGGTGGTCGCTCTGCTGAGCAAACTCAACCGCCTCCTTGATCTCCGCCCTTGCCGCCTCGATCCTGCGGTCGAGTTCCGAGTCATCGGCGACTCCGCGGGAGACGAGGACGGCGCGCAACCGGATGATGGGCTCGTTGGGTTCGAGCGCAGCAACGTCGTCGTTCGTTCGGTAGAACTGCGGATCGCCCTCGTAGGCGCCGCAGAGGCGATCCGTGTTGGCAACGATGAGCGTCGGGCCCTGTCGATCACGAGCCCGCGCAACAGCCGTGCTCGCTGCCTCGTAGACGACTTCAACATCGTTGCCGTCGATGGATCGGCCCTCAATCCCAAAGGGAGCAGCCCGCGACGCGATGTCGGTATCGGGCATATGGCGATGTTGTGCGGTGCCTTCGGCGTAGTGGTTGTTCTCGCAGACGAAGACCACCGGGAGGTTCCACAGCGCTGCCATATTGAGGCTCTCGTGGAAAGTCCCTTGGTTCGATGCCCCATCGCCAAAGAAACTGATGGCGACACGCCGCTGGTCACGCATCGCGAATGAGAGGGCGGCGCCAACAGCTATGGGGATGCCCGCGCCGACGATCCCGTTCGCACCAATGTTGCCCAGATCCTTGTCGGCGACGTGCAGACTCCCGCCGCAGCCCCGGCAGGTGCCGGTAGCTCGGCCGGCAAGTTCCGCCATCGTCGTGTCGGGCCGGCCGCCGGAAGCGAGATGATGAGCGTGACCGCGGTGGTTGCTGGTGATGACATCGCCGTCCGTCATCGCCGCACAAACACCCACTGCAATCGCCTCCTGTCCCTGGCTGGCATGAATGAACCCGGGAATGAGGCCTTGGCGTCGACTACGTACCGCCTGCAGATCGAACTCGCGGATCAGCACCATCTGGTCGAAGAACTCGAGAAGTTGCTCGTCCGTGGGTGCCGCAGCGGATTTGGACGCTCGCTTAGGCATTGCGGAGGTCCTCAGGGGACTCACCGGTGCCGGCGTCGACTTGTCCGATACTGAGGAACATCAGTTCTCCTCCCCATAAAACGACTTCACCAAGAGGTCGCGATTCAGCGTGCCGGCGGTGACGGCCCTACCCGAAGCAACATCGGTGATTGAGATCTCCGCAATGCAGAACACATCAAGCGAGACATTGTGGAAGGCATTGCCGGCGGCTGCATAGATGTCCAGGAACGGCCGGCCGCGGCTCGCCGGCGGCTGACTGGAAACCCGGCTCGCGACCGCCGCCAGATCACCACCGTACTTCACCTGGGCATGCACCTGAGAGCCATACATCAGCGAATCATTGATCCGGCCGAGCGCAACGGTTTCATCGTCCGCCCGGGGTGGGAGTGGGGCGCTCCCCCGGAGTGACACGACCTCATCCAGGTCGATTCCTGCCGAGTGCATCCGGTGCATGGCGTTGTCCGCGGTTCGCGCTGCTACCTGCACCGCACACACCACGCTCGGCGTCGGCGCGACAAGAACGAAGATGTCCCGAGCCGGGATCCGGCATGCCCCGGCGAGCCAGGCAATGTCATCGTCGGTCACGCTGCGCTCGAGTTGGAGCGGCGCGACCGCCTGGCGGTGCGTCTCGTGATAACCGGCTCGGGCGACCGAGTCATCGGTGGGAACGAGCAGGGCCTTGGCGGGCCCGGCCAGAATCATGTCATGGGGGTCATCAGGCCGGCGGTCGGCGTGCTTCTGGGCAACCCAGCAGGCCTCGACCGGGTGGTCGGTGGAAACGAGGACTGAACGGAGACGCCGGTCCCCGAGATCGAAATCGCCAAAGGAAACCGAACCGAGTCCACCCATGGTGACCTCGGCGTAGAGCCGGCCGGCTTCCAGGCTTCCGGGCACACGCAGACCCATGTCGATGACCGTGGCGCCGGCGGTGGTGGTTTCGACCTCGATTTGCAGCTCATCGGCCCGCTCGATCAGCTCCGCCACCAACATCATGGCCCCGCGATTTACGCTCGGAGAAGTCGCAGTGTCCATCGTTTCGTATTCTCCAACGTCGGCGGCGGCTCGCCATCTCCCCTACCGGCGTTCCGGGCAGAGCCTTCGCCGCTCGTTCGGTCCCTGTCAACTACAAGCAACCGGTCGGCCGGGCGCGCCTCGGCCGGTCTTGAACCGCACACAAAACGCTAGGCCCCCGATCCATCTGTTGTCAAGTACAACTGTACAACCCGGTCGGGGCGGGTTAGAGTAGGCGCCATGACTCAACGGATGGCGCTCTACCTTCAGGACAGGCACTCGATCGCACACGAGATCGAGATTGTTCAGTATGCGGAGGAGAAAGGATTCTCTGAGATCTGGCAGGCGGATACCCGTCTTGCGCGCGACTGCGTCGTCATGATGGGAGCTCTCCTGCAGGCATCCAAGGAGATCCGAATCGGTTCCGGTGTGTTGCCTATCTACACGCGAAACGCCGCGGTCATCGCAGCGTCGTTCTCCACGATGTGGGAGCTCGGGGGGTTGACCCCCGACGGTGAATCCAGAGTGATGCTCGGTCTCGGCGCATGGTGGGAGCCGATCGCATCACGGGTGGGCGTCGAGCGCAAGCGGCCCCTGAAGGCCATGCGCGAGAACGTTGAAGCTATTCAGCAGCTGTTCACGATGGAGGAAGTCACCTACGACGGTGAGTTCGTGAAGCTCGATCAGGTCCGGCTCGACGTGGCCTTTGGCGATGTGAGTCCCCGCGACATCCCGATCTACGTCGGGGCGACCGGGCCCAAGATGATGGAGCTCACCGGCGAGATCTGCGACGGGGCAGTGCTGAACTACATCGTTCCCATTGCATACATCGAGGAGGCCGTTGAGCAGTTGGCCGAAGGTGCTCGCCGTGCCGGCAAGACGATCGAGGACATCGACCGGCCCGAATTGCTCGTGTGTTCGCTGTCGGACGACGATCCCGGAGCCGCGATCATGGAGGGCAAGAAGCTCCTGGCGTATTACCTCGGAACCGAACCCCACATCATGAAGGCCAGCAGGGTGGACCCGGATCTCGTGGCTCGCGTGCAGGAAGTCGTCGGCTGGCCCGCCACCGAAGACGATTACGCCAAGGCAGCCCACCTCATCCCCGACGAGGTTGCTCGCACCGTCATGGCAGTGGGATCATCCGACGACTGCAGAGAAACTGTCGCCCAGTACATCGAAGCCGGAGTCACATGCCCCATCCTCTTCCCGATGATGGAGGACATCCGACCAGTAGTCGACGCCTTCGCCGACTGGACTCGATGACCAGCACGCTGCTCATCGAGAACGGCACGGTTATCACCCTCGACGACGACCGCTCACTGCGACCGGGGTGGATCTACATCGAGGGCGATCAGATAGAAGCGATCGGCGGAGGCGAGGCCCCGAGATCGACGAAGGGTGCCGACGTCACGATCGACGTCGGCGGGGCTGTGGTCATGCCGGGCCTGGTGAACGCCCATACCCACCTGTTCCAGACCTTCGCTCGTGGAACGGGTGATGACGTCCCGCTGTTGGAGTGGGTCGAAAAGGCAATCCTCCCGATTACTACCCATATCACGGCCGACGAAGCCAGGGCCGCCGCCACCGTCGGCTTGATCGAGAACGTCCGGTCGGGAGCAACCTCCGTTCTCGAGCACCAATACGTCCGCAGTGACGGCATCGACCAGGCGATCTGCGAGGCGGCACTCGAGGTCGGCTCACGCATGACCCTGGCTCGCGGCTGGACGGACATCATCGAGTTCGACATCTACCGGGAGACCACCGACGAGTTCGTTGCCGGCACCCGCGAACTCCACGAACGCTGGCATGGAGTTGATGGCCGCATCGCCATCGAGACCGGACCTCTGGTTCCGTGGGGGTGCTCCGAGGAGGGCATGCTGGCCGCCAAATCCCTTGCGGACGAACTCGGAACCGGGATGCATACTCATGCGGCCGAGACCAACGCGGAAATCGCGCTCAGCCTGGAACGCAGCGGGTTGCGTGAGATCGAATGGCTCAGCGAACTTGGAGTCCTCGGACCATCCATGCAGCTGGCACACGGGGTGTGGGTCGATGAGGACGAACTCGAGCTCATCGCCGACTCCGGGGCCACCGTCGTTCACTGCCCCGTATCGAACATGTACCTGGCGTCGGGAGTAGCGCCACTCGTCGAGATGATCGAGCGCAACATCACAGTGGCTCTGGGCACCGACGGCCCGGGTTCCAACAACAGCCAGGACATGTTCGAGACGATGAAGACCGCTGTGCTCCTGCAGAAGGTTCACCGTCTCGACGCCAATGCCATCAGCCCGGGCGAAGTCATTCGCATGGCTTGCCGAGGCGGGGCAACCGCCATGGGAGCGACGGACCGCCTCGGCATACTCGCCGAGGGGCGGTTGGCCGACATCATCGTCGTCGATCTGGCCACTGCGTTCGCGACACCGGTTCACAACACCTACTCCGCCCTTGTGTTCAATGCCAGCAGCCGCGACGTCCGCACCGTCATCATCGGTGGAAAGGTCATCCTGCGGGATGGGCAACTGATAACGCTCGACGAACGACAAGCACTTGCGGACGCCATTGCCCTCTGCAAGAGCCTGTTCACCCGGGCCGGGCTGCAGACGGACGTCAACCGATCGTGAGGGCTGCGAGTGGGCACGCGGAGCCGTATCCGGTCGATGCTGCTGCCCGCCTCATTCCGGGTGCGGGCCCACACACCGGGCGCGCCGACTACCAGCTCACGCCGGCTCTTGCCCATATGCGTTGTGTGTCGTACCTCTGTGCAGGCAGTAGCCGATGCTGTCGCTCTCGAGCGTACGAAGGTGAATAAGCGTCAAAGCGTCTCCGAGACGGTTCTGCTGACGGAGGAGATTCGCGCAGCTTTGGCGCCACTCCATGCGAGCGGTCGCCTTCCATTGCCTTGAGCGCTATATCCAACATTGGGTAGCTCACGATCTGAGATTCGGATAGAGATGTTCCGAGTCCTCCGGAGTCCGCTACCGATCCCCGACGTTCAAGGCACGTAGAGAAGCAGCCCATGGGATTCAGTTCGTGCAGACGATCAGGAACGTCTGCACGAGTGCTGTGTCACAGGCGGCGGAAGTTCGACGCTACGTGCTCTGGCCGATGAAATGGACCGGCCAACCAGGGCTTCGACACCGACACCACCCGTTCAGGTTCAAACAGCCACACTGAGATGCCACGCTGGACCATCGGTGAACGGGACTGCCTCCATGTGACCTAGTGGCAGCAGAAGCTGTTGCGGGTTCACATCCTTGGGAGTCCGATTCCTCCGGTCATCTCAGGCCGTTCCAGAGGGCAGCGCCGGGAATGCATCGGCTACTGCGGGATGGACGATCTGGTGGCCGGCCACGTTTAGGGCGCCCCGCAAACCTTCCGCATGCCTGTCGCTCAGAAGGAGGTTCAGTCGAGGGGACACGGCGGCTGAGAGCGCTCGGCTCGCGGTCTGGGGGAATTGGCCGGGCACGTTGGTCACGCAGTAGTGAGTGACACCGTGCACGACGTAGGTTGGCTCGGAGTGGGAAGTGGGTCGGGCGGTTGCGACGCACCCGCCCTGGTCGATGGCAAGATCAACGATCACCGAGCCGGGTCGCATGGCCGCGACGTGTTCCTCGGTGACCACAATTGGCGCACGTGCCCCAGGGACCAGAGCAGCGCCAATCACAATGTCCGCGTCAACGACGGCGTCGGCGATCGCGGCCGGTTCGGAACCCAGGGTCGAGTGGACGGTCCCACTCGCGGCGGCTCCGCGCAGTCGGTCAAGGTCAACATCGACGCCAATGACGTGTGAGTCGAGACCGGCGAGCCCATGCGCTGCAACCGTCCCCGAGATTCCCAGTCCGATGACCAAGGAATTGGCGGGCGGAACACCTGCTGAGCCGCCGATGAGCTTCCCGCTCCCGCGACCCAGCAGCACGGCGGCGTGCAACACCGCTGCCCGACCGGCAACCTCGGACATCGGGGCGAGCAGTGGAAGCGCTCCTCTGTCTTCAAGGGTCTCGTAGGCGTACGACTCAACTCCTGTCTTCACGAGAGCTGCCGTGAGTTCCGGCTCAGCAGCCAAATGCAGATACGTGAACAGAGTCAGATCCTCATGGAAGAATCGGAACTCCGATGGCTGCGGTTCCTTCACCTTGACCACGACATCGGCAGCCCAGGCATCCTCCGCCGTGGGCACAATGGTGGCGCCGGCCGCGATGTAGTCGTCGTCGCTGAACCCGGCGCCGTTCCCAGCTCCCGTCTGCACCCTTACCTCTGATGCCTGTGTGGCTACCGCGGCAACGGAGGTGGGAACAAGCGATACGCGGCGCTCTTGGTCTTTGATCTCGGCTGGGATTCCAACGGTTGTCATGGTCATTCCTTCTCGGTCGAAGCTGATCGTGGAGCGTCACCGTGAGACTGAGGCGTCCGAAGCTCGTCCCTCCACGTACGACTTGATCTGCTCGAGTTGTCCTTCTCCGTCGAGTCCTGCCTCGTGAACGACGGCTTCTCCGGTGCCTGATCCGAGGTAGTGGCCCTTCATGAAGGGGTGCATGGTGTGGGCCCGGCCCAGGTCGCTGCGGATCCACCGGTAGGTGGTCGGGAGAGTGAACCCGGTGATCGCCATCGCCTGCTGAGCAGCGGCTTCGGGGAAGATCTCGGCCCGTTGCTCGGCCGGGAGCTGGTCGAACAGTTCCACACTGGTGACCAGGTAGACGTCGAGGTCGATCCCGGCTTCGGCCAACAGCGGCATAGTCTCTTCAACGAACGCGTAGGCCACAGCGGAGCCCTGGAGGACGATGGTGCCGTCGGCGGTGCCGTTAGCCGAGCGCAGCTTGTAGACGCCCTGGGCGGCGTCGGCGGCCGGTGCCAGCCCGAGTGCTTGGCGGTCCGGTACGACTTCGGTGGGACGGGTGACGAAGGGGGCGATCACTGCGGGTCGTGCCTTGAAGGCTGCTGCGACCAGCGGCCACATCTCGGCGGGTTCCCACGGAGTGAGGGTAATGGCAGTACCCGCAACGAAGTTCTCCTGCAGCAACTGCAACGCCTGGGGGTCGGCATGCGTCGGGCCGTCCTCGCCGGTCTTCATCCCGGCATGCCCACACACCAACACGAACGGGCGATACGGGCCGGGTTCAGTCTCCTGACGCATCTGATTCCCAATCGCATGCAGCCGGGATGCGATGTGCCCGAGCGGTGCGAGGAACGCCCCGTAGGAGGCCACTGCCCCGACGTGATGCCCGAACGCCGCAGCACCGGTCAACACACACGACAGACCGTCCTCACAGATCCCGCCAACCGACAGCGCCCGAGCGTCGGGGTTGTCGTGACGGTGATAGAACCCTGGAGGGAACCCGGCCGCGGTATCGGAGATGGCGGTCGACCCCAGCAGGTCGGCGGCCCCGATCAGGATCGCGCCGTTCGACTCCGAGTTGAGGTAGCCGAGGGTGCGGCCCAAAGCCTGGCGCAGCGCCAGCTTGTCACCCGGATCCAGGGCCAACTCCTCGGGGGTCGATTCAGGGCTGGCGGCTAGGTAGATCCGCTCCACATCCGGCGCACCATCACGCAACGCACGGCCACGGGTCGCGAGGCGAGTCTTGGACGCTTCGAGGGTCCCCGCCAGCACCCGTGGCATGGGGTCGCCGCCCAGCAGTTCCCTGTAGCGCTCGAGGGTCGCCCAATACGCGGCCTCGGTCGCCACCGGGTCCGACCCATCGGCCGACGGCAACCCGTCGGTCTGATCACCGAAGATGGGGCGCTGGGTGTCGTAGTAGGCGTCGGAACACATCTTGTGCCCCGCCCCATGCGACCTGCGGCCCTCGATGCCGTACCGCCACCCCTTGGTGGTGCGATACACGATCGCCGTCGGCTGCCCATTGTCAAGCTCCGCAGACATGCGCTGCGCCGACAGGACAAGCGGAAAGCTGAAGCCGTCGGGAACATAGATCACGTTCCAGTCATTCAGATAGAAGAACTCGCACGGATCCCACTGCACATAATCACCCGGGCTGGCGCCGTCACGGGTCACCGCATCGGAATCGATCGACGCCTGATTCCAATCCAGATGGATCACCGCGTTCGACAACCCCGAAGTCCCCGCAAACGCCACCGCTTCGGCAACCCGCCCCGGCGTCAGCCCACCCTCACCCTCAATCAGATGCACCCGAGGCGCATCCGCCCCAAAGGCATCGGCCGCAGCCACCGCCAACCCCAGCGACGACCCCACCCCGACACCGGAGGCACCCGTCGACAGACGAATCGACGGGGTCACCGGAGTCGGATGACCATCGAGCGCCTTCGACCCGAACTCCCGGAACAGCGGGGTCGGATGGGTCGGATTGCGGCGGAACCCCAACAGGTCCTCGAACCGCATCCGCAGATTGGGCGCGGTCGGGAGCAGATCCGGGTTCCCGAGGCGGGTGACCTCGTCACGCAGCGCAAACATCGCATACAGCCCGAGCGCCTTGTGCCCCGCCGAGTACGAGATCAGGTCCTGATCACGGCCGTTGGGATCACCAATGTCGTAATCCATCCCATCGAACAACAAACCGGTGACGATGTGGCCCGACGACACCGAACCCCCTGGGTGACCCGATTGAGCGAAGTTGAACAACACCGCACACAACGCCCGATACACCCTGTCAAAACGCGACAACGCTGCCAACGTTGCCACATTGGGAAGGGTCCCCGTTGGTTCAGACAACTGAATCCATGTCGCCCGCCGCGGCCCGAATCGCATGAAATCCTCCTTATCCCAGTGTCAACCGCTGACCCGACTTGATGAACTGCGCAAAACCAGACATGTCACTCGAGGCGGCGCCGATTCGCTCAACCGCTTCTACGAGGTCGCCTTCGCCGGTGGCGATGGAGAGCCGCAGGTAGTTCTCGCCTTCGGATCCGAGGATCCCGAACGAACGCCGATCCATCGTTGCCACCCGGTACCGGTACAGCAGGAACAACTGCAACAGCGTCGCCGGCGACGACTGCGCCTTCACCTCATCCGGCAGCGAATCGAACAGCTCGAACCCACCCAGGTTCTCCAACACCCCGGTCACGTTGGGGAACACATAGAACGCACCCAGAGGGTTCTGACACGTGATCCCCTCGATCTCGTTGAGACCCTCCACCACGATGTCCCGGCGCCGCTGGAACGCCGAGACCATCTTCTCTATGGCCTTCGGGGACTCCGGTGACTCCAACGCCGCCTTCACCCCGGCCTGGTTGTAGGGCGGGATCGAAGCGAAATAGTTGATGTTCAACCGGCGGGCCACCTTGGCCTCTTCGACCGTGGGGTAGATCCCCCACCCGATCCGCCCACCCGTCCACGAATACGTCTTCGAGGCACCGGTGGCGATGATCGTTGACTCCTCCATTCCCGGGACCGATGCGATCGACACATGAGAGTGGCCGTCGAAGGTGATCGCCTCATAGGCCTCATCGGAATACACCCGAACATCGGGACGAGCGTTCTCCACAATCGCTTCGGAGATCTCCGTGAGCTGTTCCATCGACGCCACCCCACCCGTCGGGTTGGAGGGGAAGTTCACAAAGATCAACTTCGTCCGGGGCGTGATCAATCCAGCCAGGTCGTCGCCGGTGAAGTTGAACCCGGTCTCCTCCCGCAGCCGCAACGGAACCGGGGCTGCGCCGACATAGCGGATGAATGACTCGAACAGTGGATACCCCGGTGAGGGGTAGATCACCTCGTCGCCCGGCTCCAGGTACGCATGCTGTGCCAACCCGATCGGGGGACGACCCCCCGCAAACACCACCACCCGCTCCGGATCAATCTCATCGAGGCCACGATCCGCCGCCACCTTGGTAGCGATCGCAGCGCGCACCTCCGGCAGGCCCTGCGGATCACAATACGTCGTCTCACCAGCACGAACTGCCGCGATCACCGCATCTGCGACATGCGTCGGTAACGGAAAATCCGGCTGACCCAGATTCGCCCGGATCACCCGATCACCACCCGCCTCCACCTCAGCGATCAACGCACCAAGAGCAAACGCCTCCTCAGTCCCCAACACCCCAATCCGCTCGGCGAACAAACCCACCGGCCCCATCACATACCCCCTTCACAAACACCCTGATCGCCCGTCGCGCCCGATCTCATGAGATCAGTCCCGTCTTCTGGTTGAACGCTTCGATCAGTTCGTCGATCTGGGGTACCAGCGACTGGATCTGGGTCCAGTAGGCGGGATCCCACTGGGCATCGAGTTCCTCGGCGCTCTTGCCCTGCTGCTCCACCCAGGTGAAATACTTCAGGTTGTGGACCCGCTTGCGGTCCCAGTACCCCAACTCACCGACAAAGTCGACCGACTGGCCCAACAAGTGACGATGCCACGCCACAGCAGCCTCAACCTCACCAAAGGGCCCCCCATCTTCCCGGGCCTCATCGATCCGGCTCGAATACATATCCATCGAGTCGGTCAGCACCACGACCATCACATCACTGCTACTCATCTCGTAGTACTTCGCCATCTTGACGGCGCCCAACAGATTCCCAATCCCACTGATCCCCAACTCCGGCAAATGCTCCAACAAGTCGCCCGAAATCCCCTGCTTGGCGAGATAGTCAACACCAGCCGGCTCATTGAACAGACGCATCAACTGCATCGGTGCCTCATCATCAAGAGCCACAACCACATCGGTGTTACCCATGTTGTGAATCCACGGAACATGCTTATCGCCAATCCCCTCAATCCGATGCGCCCCGAACCCGTTGAGCAGCATCGTTGGACACTGCAGAGCCTCCCCAGCCCCAATCACCGAAGTCGGGTACCGCTGCTTCAGGTAATCACCCGAAGCAATCGTCCCAGCCGACCCGGTAGTAGCAAACAGTCCAGCAAACCGATCCCCCTCCCCCATCACCGACTCAAGCACCTCCACCATCGCCGGCCCAGTCACCGCGTAATGCCACAGATAGTTCCCAAACTCGTCGAACTGGTTGAAAATCACCACGTCCTCCCCAGAACGCCGCAACTCCCAACACTTATCAAAGATCTCCTTAACGTTGCTCTCCGAACCCGGAGTCTTAATCACCTCACCGGCAACCGTCGCCAGCCACTCAAACCGCTCCTTGCTCATCCCCTCAGGCAGGATCGCCACCGAATCACACGCCAACAGCGCCGAGTCATAAGCACCACCCCGGCAATAATTCCCAGTCGACGGCCACACCGCCTTCTGCGACGTCGGATCAAACTGCCCCGTCACCAGACGCGGCGTCAAACACCCATACGCCGCCCCCACCTTGTGAGCCCCCGTCGGAAACCACTTCCCCACCAACCCAACAATCCGCGCATCCACCCCAGTCAACTCAGAAGGAAACTCCACAAAGTTCACCGACCCAAACCCACCACCCGACGGCTTAGGCTCGTTATGCCACGTAATCCGCCACAAATTCAACGGATCCAAATCCCACAAACCCACCGCCGCCAACCCATCCACAATCCCGGCAGGAACCAACGACGGATCACGCATCTGAGCAAACGTCGGCAAAACAATACGCCGACCCCGAGCCCGCTCCACCGTCCGACCCAACACCTCAGAATCCACACTCAAATCAATCATGACTACTCCATTTCGACCCTGGTTGGGGCTGCCTGCGTCAACGCGCCGATCCAGACATCTGGCGCGTCAACTCACGGCCCAGCAGCACCCGCTCGAGCGTCGCCGGCAAGTGGCGAATGCGGCGGCCGGAGGCGTGATTGACGGCATTGGCAATGGCGGGTGCCACGGGGAGGAGGGTCGGTTCGGCCAGGTTCTTGGCGCCGTAGGGACCTGTGGCGGACGTTGTGTTGAGGAATGTCGCCTTGATCTCAGGCACATCCATTGCGGTTGGAATGAGGTACTCGTCGAAGTTGACGTTGCGGATCCGCCCTCGGTCCCAATCGAGTCGCTCCATTAATCCGTACCCAAGCCCTTGGGCGATTCCGCCGTACATCTGCCCGAACGCTCCCTGCGGGAAGATGACTTGCCCACCGTCGTGCGCCGCCCACACGCCAACGACATCGACCTTGCCGCTGAGTGTGTCTACGGAAACCTCGACCACCTGGGCCCCGAAGGAGTACATGTGGTACGGCTCGCCCACGCCGGCATCGAAGTCCCATTTGATGGGTGGCATCTCCCAGTAGCCCTCTGCTTCGAGCTCAAAGCCCACCTTCCGGGCGTGGGCTATCACCTGGTCGAAGCCGATCATGGTCCCGGCGGGACCCATGTAGTCCTCGCCCTGGCGGCTCACCTGGTCCTCGCTGCATCCCAGCGCGTCCGCAGCGGCCCTGATGAACAGCCGGTTCATCCGCGTCGCCGTCACCCGGGTTGCGTTACCGCCGAGGATCGTGGCGCGGGATGCGACAGTCGGGCCTGATTCGACGCCCTCGGCGGTGTCGGGCCGCTCCATTGAGATCCGAGCGGGGTCCAGGCCGAGCATCTCGGCGGCAATCATCGTGTAGACCGTGCGACTCCCGGTTCCGTAGTCGGTGAGCCCCGTTGCGAGGGTCATGTTGCCGTCGGCCTCAACTCTCAGCCTGACCCTGGCGTGGTCGTCCCCCTCCGCTCCGAGTGAGCATCCGTGGAAGTAGCACGCCACCCCGATACCTCGAGTGACCCTGGAACCGATGTTCATCTCCGGGAACTCCGCCCGCTTGCGCTTCCAGTCGGACTCGTCACGCACCAGTTCCAGAGATTCCGCCAGGCCGTCGGCGTCTTCGATGAACTGGCCCGCTTGGGCGTAGTCGCCCGAACGGAGGCAATTGCGGAGACGGAACTCGATCGGATCGGTCTCGAGGTTGTCGGCGATCTCATCGATGGCTTGCTCGATGCACGCCACCGCTTGGGCGTTGCCGAAGCCGCGGAACGCGCCGGAGTAACTGTTGTTGGTATAGACCAGGTGCGCGTCGATGTCGACGGCCTCGTAGCGATACGGGCCGGCCATATGCACAGCGGCCCTCCAAGTGGCATACGGCGCAGTGCTGGCGTAGGCGCCGCTGTCGAAATGCGCCTCTATCTGCGCAGCCCGCAACTTGCCGTCGTCACCCATTCCGACGCGAACCCGGGTCGTCATCGGGTCCCGCTTGCAGGACGCCGTGAACGATTCCTCACGATCGAGAATGAGACGAACCGGCCGCCCCGTCTTCAGCGCCAGCACGGCCGCCTGGGCCGCACACTCGCTCACCACGTCATCCTTGCCGCCAAAGGCTCCTCCCACGGGAGGTTGGACCATCCGTACCCGCTCAGCGGCCAACCCCAGGACGAGTGCCACAACGTCGCGCGTGATGAATGGGCTCTGGGAATTGGCGTACACGAGGACTCCGCCGTCCGGCTGAGGAACGGCAAGGGCTCCCTCGGTCTCTAGATAAGCGTGCTCCTGGTGACTCGTGCCGAACGACTCCTCGAATACGATGTCGCACTCATCCAGCACGGCTTGCGGGTCGCCGTTGCGAACGATCTGAGTCACACAAAGATTGCTGTCCGGACCGATCAGCGGTGCATCGGGGGCCAGCGCCTCTTCGATACTGAACACGCCGGGCAGCTCGTCGATCTCACACACGATGGCTCGCAGCCCCGCCTCCGCGGCTCGTTCGTCTTCAGCGGCGACCGCCGCGATCGCATCACCCACATAGCGCACCTTCTCCCAGGCCAGTATGTGGTTGTCGGCAAACGGATGGCCATACCGACCGTGATCCACGAAGTCCTCAGAGGCGACCACGGCCACGACCCCGGGTACTGCCAGGGCAGGCTCCACGTCCAGCTTGGTGATGGCGCCATGGGGAACCGTGCTTCGCAACACCCGGGTGAACAGCATGCCCGGCTCTCGCATATCACCTACGTAGCGCGTCGCACCCGCCACCATCTGCGGCGCGTCGAGCCGCGTCGCAGGATTGCCGACCACAGCAAACTTGCCAGCATGCTCCTTGCCTTCCGCATAGGCGGTCTTTGCTCTACCCTGCCGCTGCCGAGCGGTGGCCTCGATGGCATCGACGACCTGCTGATAGCCGGTGCACCGACACAGGTTCCCGGCTATCGCGTGGCGGATCTCGTCGCGGGTTGGCACCGAGTTGCTCTCCAGCGCCGCGACTCCGGCCATCACCAGCCCGGGGGTGCAGAATCCACATTGCACGGCGCCGTGATCCACAAAGGCCTGCTGTAGGTCGGTGAGAGAGCCGTCGGGATCCAGAACCCCTTCGATCGTCACGACGCCTCTACCGTCGGCTTGCCCGGCCAGGACCTGGCAGGAATTCACCAGTCGGCCGTCCAAGAGAACCGAACAGGATCCGCACTCCCCGATTCCACAGCCGCGTTTTGTCCCGGTCAGCCCCAGGGTTTCTCGCAAGAGCCACAGCAAGCTTGTGTCGGCGTCCCCCTCGGTGGAGACGGGAAGTCCGTTGAGCGAGAGTTCGAACTTCATGCCGCGGCGCCCCCATTCAGAACTGCCGCCAGTGTCCGAGTCGTCAGCCCGGCAATGACCGGCTCCTTGTACCCGGTCGACCATCGCCGGCCACCGTCGGCGATCATTGTTTCTGCCATCGATCGGCCGGCAGCTGCCAGCAGATCGTCGGTGGGGATCCGGCCCATCAGGCTCGATTCGATTTCAGTGACACGACGGGTACGGGCCAGAATCGAGCCTGGAGCAACACGAATCACGTCAACTCGGCCCTCGTCATCCAGCCGACCGACCGCCGCTACCGACATTCGCGCTATGACCATCGCATTCCGCCGTCCCAGCTTGAGGAACACCGTGCTTGCACCTTTCGGCAGACGGTCAAACTCAAAGGCCACGATCAGTTCGCCGGTTGCAAGACTGGTGCGATTCGGTCCCTGCACCAGCTCGCTCACCGGCTCCCGGCGTTCGCCATCGGCGGTGGCGATCACTGCGACTGCGTCGAGACAAACGAGGACCGGTAGCGTGTCGGCGGCGACGGAGGCGTTGGCGATGTTTCCCCCAAGCGTTCCCATGTTGCGAACCTGATTCGCGCCCACCTCGGCGCAGGCTTGAGCCAGAAAGGGCACCCGCCGACAAACGGACTCGTCTTCCAGTACCTCGGTGAAGGTGAGGGCCGATCCGAGAGAGAAGCGACCACTCGAAGAGACCGCCTTCATCTCACTGATGAGGCTCACGTCTACCACCCGGTCGAAGTCAACCGGGGCCGGACCGCCGACATCGGGGCGGACCGAGAGCAGCAGATCCGTGCCACCGCACAACACTCGGCTGCGAATGCCGGGCTCATTGAGAAGCCCGACGGCGTCTGCAACGTCGTGAGCTCTGACGTATTCGAACCGTTCCATAGACGACCTCGCGTGAGTCGATTACGCCGTCTCTTACGACTGACGCATGTGTGTGTAGGCGAGCGGGAATAGTGCGTAGAACATGGTTCCTTTGAGGAGCATGGAGAGGTTTGCTTGGTCGAGTGGGGTGTGGCAGTACTTCTCCTCCAGCCCTCCGTAGCCGAGAGTGGGAATGCCGGCGATGCCTCCGTAATAGGTTCCGTTGGTACTGAAGGGCCAAATGCCGACTGGTGGGGCTTGTCCCCAGAGGGCGGCGCCCGTGAGGCGGCCGGCCTCGACGAGGAGGTCGTCCTCCTCGAGGAGCCATCCGGGGAAGTAGGCGGGTCCGGAGACGTCGATGCCGGTCCAGGTGTGCATTGTCTGGGTTGGTACGTGGGCAGTCCCACCCAACGGCCCGACCACATTCCCGATATCGGCCAGGATCGACTCGGTGGTTTCCCCCGGGGTGATTCGCCGGTCGATGGTGACTTCACACCAGCCCGGTACCGAGTTGGGGGTTGGGGGGGATTCGATCATCGTGATCGCCTGCGTTGTTTGCCCGAGCACCGGGTCGATGGGGAGCGACGGCGCCATCTGCTCGATAGCGTCGATGACGGGCTGCATCGCCAGAATGGCATTGGTGCCCAGTTCGGGAGTACTGGCGTGAGCAGCCTCGCCGCGTACCCGGACTTTGATCTCGCATCGCCCGCGGTGGCCGCGGCGCAGAACGAGATCGCTTGCTTCCGCGATGATCGCTGCATCTGGGGTTGGGAACCCGTCGGCTTCTAAGAGGTAGCGTTGGGCGAAGCCTTCGGCGTCTTCTTCCATGGTGGCTGCGAGGAGGGTGACGGTGCAGTCGCCGGTCAGGTCGAGCGAAGATGCTATTGCTCCGCCGTAGACCATCGATGCGATCGATCCCTTATCGTCTGATGCGCCGAGCCCGTAGAGCGTCCCGTCAACGATGGTCGGCTCGAATGGCGGGTACGGCCAGGCATCCTCATCGCCGACATCGACGTGATCGACATGGGCGTCGTAGAGCAGCCCGTACTCTCCATCCCCAAAGGTGGCCAGGGCGTCCCCGGCCGATGACGCTCGCACCTCACCCAGCTTGTGCTTGGTCATCTCCTGGAGTGTTCGCTCGACGGCGGGACCCTCCGCGCATGTGAAGCTGGGATGCCGGATGAGGTCAGCGAGGAAAGCCGTTTGGGCTTGTGCGATACCTTCGGCTGCTTCACGGACCCGTGCTGCCGCCTGTGCCAAGGACGCGGGGACTTCGGGTTGCTTTGACATTTGGCTCAGCTCCGGGGGGCCATGGTGAGTGCCATGAGTGCTTTTTGGATGTGGAGGCGGTTTTCGGCT
>CAZEHO010000032.1:0-36489 GCA_964511945.1 uncultured Acidimicrobiia bacterium
GGAGGCGTCCTGAGCCGCATCTGAACCCGCCAAACGTTCTGTGACGTGGCACTAGGTGTACTCGGTCAGGCTGGGCGAGGCCGTCTCGAAGACCGCTCGGGCGTACTCCAGCAGCTTCGTTTCGGCCTTCGGATCCCCGACGAGCGCCGCGTATGGGAGCTTGGTCCCTTGCCATCCCTCGGTATGCCAGACGGCACCGTGGGGGAGCGGTGTCTCCATGAGCGGCTCCTCGAAGGGCCACGGGTTGGAGTAGAAGTACGGATCACCGCCTGGGTAGAAGCCGAGGTTCAGCTGTGCCGGCAGGTCTTTACCATCGAACCGCTCGGTCCTCGTACCGATCCAGTCGAAGGCGAGGTCGAATCCGTGGGGCCACACCTGGACCGGACCTACCTGCAATCCGAGGGTGGACCGGTGCTGTTCGAAGATCGAGGCCACGGCCACGAATGCATCGAAGTAGGCCTCCGCCGCGATGGGGTTGTACTCGTGTGCTTCGCCGTTGGCATATCGCTCACGGTCGATACCCCCGTTGAGGCCGTGCTCGGCTGCGACGGCAGCGATCCGGTCACCGACCTCGGTGGCGGTGAGTCCGGCGGTCATGTCGATCGTGTCCACGGAGCCGTCGGCGGCACGTATCACGATTTCATGAGAGCGCAGGTCCATACGAATTGATAGTGAGCCGCCGTCCGGCAGCGGGATTGGATCGGTGACGAGACCTTCCGGGCGAACTTTCAGGCTGATGTGCCACCAATGCGGGTGGGGCACTGCAAATGCCCTGGGGACGGCGCCGACCGCACCGGCGTAGGCGTGAAGCGTGGCCCGGGTCGGTTCGTACTCCTTCGGAAGAGGTGGAAGTGTGAGTGTCGTCATTGGGCTTTCCTCATGGGTTAATGCCAACAGCAACCTGCCGCATGCACTCTCTCATGAACACCATGTCGGCGATCCGACATTCCCGTGGGGAAGAAGGTCGTCCAGGGGACTGTTGCCCTGAGGAGACGTCCAAGGAGAAGTCGTGCCCGATACCGCCAATGCTGTCCTGCTGGGGCTCCGGATTGCTCTCGGCCTGGTGCTCCTGGCTCACGGTGTCAAACATCTCCGGAATCGTGACAAGACGATGCGCTGGACGGCGAGCATCGGGTTCCGGGCACCAGCTCTCCAGTGGTTCTTCATGTCCTTCGCCGAGATCGCGGTCGGGATCTCGTTGCTGCTGGGGCTGTTGACACCGGCCGGCGCCGCGGGGCTGGTGGCGCTGATGGTCGTTGCGTTCTGGACGGTGCACCGCCGCGCCGGATTCTGGATTACCGCGCGGCCAGACGAGGGTTGGGAGTATGCGTTCGTCCTGGCCGTTGCCGCTGCAGCACTCGCCCTTCTTGGCCCGGGCGACTGGTCGCTCGATCACGCCATGGGGATGGCCGACGATCTCGAAGGTGGTGTCGGTGCGGTTGTCGTGGCGGCCGGCATTGCTGCCGCCATCGGCCAGCTCGCTGCTTTCTTCCGTCCCAGATCAGCTGCGGAGTAGACCGGGAACGCGCCAACGGGAAGGCCCGCCGGATCCCGGTGGGCCTTCGTCGGACTCGGTTGAACTCAGGCTGCGAGCTTGATCCGCCGTCGCAGCGCCACGAGATCCTCGGCGCTCGGGGGGTGGTCGGGATCGAGCCAGCGGTGGAGCGTTTCGTTGCAGCTCACCTCTCCTGCGTTCTTGAGGATCAGCGCCATGCATACGGCGGCAATCTCGAGTTCGGTGAGTTCGCCGTCTGCCCAGGCCTCGGAAATCAGCGGCAGGACGGGGGCGATGCGGTCATCATCGAGCGTTGTGGTGAGTTCGGTGGGGGACATGTGACCTCCTGTCCTTTCAGCAACGCCCGGAGTCGGGTTGACGACAGCGGTGTGTCGCATTGGCGACAGTCGTGCAGCTGCGGAGATGCGTAGCCTTGCCGGCGAAGGGGGTGCTCTATGCCTAGGCTCTTTGCCGGTTTCGCCGTTGCGATGCTCCTCGCTCTCATGCTCACCGCCTGTGGTGACGACGACGCAGCGGATCCGAATTCGACGGCTGCGACCGTGACTACGGCCGCCGCGACGACCGTGGCGACCGCCGCGCCGACCACCACCGCCACGACGGCGGCACCGACGACCGCGGCGCCGACGACTGCAGCGCCGACGACGACATCGACGACTGCAGCGCCGACGACTACCGAGGACACCACGCCCGACGATGCCCACCCGGTGTACGGCTTCTCGTGGGGTGCCATCTGGCCACCGCCCGATGGTGCGACGGCGCTCTACGAGATCAACGACTTCGGCACGGTCACGACCATGCCGGCCCGGTTCGACTACGGCGTCGAGTTCCAGGGAGGCACCTGGGACCGGCTGACCGTCGGAGTGGCCGAGCCGAACAACGACGGGATGACGATGTACTTCTCGACTCCCGAGCCCTGGGTCCTCGAGTTCGCCGGCTGGGAGTCGTATCGCGCCGACGGCGGGGTCACTGCCGAGTGGTACGAACCGGTCATCGTTCTGGATGCCCGCTCGGATCTGCTGGAGCCCGTGGTGTTCGAAACGACTGCCTTCGTTGAGTTCGGAGGCAGCGTCGACGAGTTCGGCGCGGTGTTCACCCTGTATGTCGTCGAGTTCGTGCCCGAATTCGAGACCCCTGCGGGCACCTACACGGCCGCACAGTTCGCCATCGACACGAGCGGCGAGTTGATGGGCGGGGATTTCGTCTTCGAGACGAGGGTTTGGGTCAACCGCGATGAGGGGATCCTGCAGATCGTGAACACGCCCGGCTACGAGCGGATGGTGCTCGTCGAGCCGTGGGGCTAGCGCCGGTCGGTGCTACTGCGCCGTCCACCCTCCGTCGACCAGCAGTACGTGACCGGTGACCATGGCTCCCGCCGGTGAAGCCAGGTAGATCACCGCGCCGGCGACATCGTCGATCTGCCCGACGTGTCCGATGGGCAGCCGGGTCAGCACGCTGTCCAGGAACTCGGGACGGTCGAGACGTTCCGCAGTCCCCGGGGTGCGGATGAACGTCGGGGCGACCGCGTTCACCGTGACGCCCCGGGATGACCACTCGAGCGCCAGCACCTTGGTCAGGAGGTTCACTCCACCCTTTGAGGTGGAGTACACCGCGTGATCCCGGATTCCGACTACGCCGGCCTGCGACGACATGTTCACGATGCTTCCGGCGCCCTGGTCGAGCATGATTCTCCCGGCCGCCTGGGCACAGAAGAAGAGGCCGCGCAGGTTGACGTCCATCATCTCGTCCCAATCGGCGGGGGTGACGTCCTCGGCGGGATGGTTCGCCCCCAAACCTGCGTTGTTGATGAGTACGTCGACGCTGCCGAGTTCACGCTTCACGCGAGCGAAGATCTCGCGGATCGAGTCCACATCGCGCACATCGAGGGGCATCGCGACGGCACGGCCGCCGGCACCGTTGATATCCGCAGCCAGGTCGTCGAGTGCTGCCGTGTTGCGTGAGGCCACGACGACGGTGGCCCCGGCTCCGGCCAGTGCAGAGCTGAGCCCGTGGCCGATTCCCATGCTGGCGCCGGTGACGACGGCCACCTTGCCGTCGAGTCGGAAGCTTGGAGTCTCCATCGCACCAGTGTCGCGAACACCGGAGTCGGCGTCACATCGGAGTTCGAGGAAGGCCGATGCCGAAAGGGCCCTTGGGTCCTGGCACCGGCGTGCAACCGAATCTCGACCCACAGAACAGAGTGTGTCGGGCGCGACTTGGGGGCGGGCCCGCGGGCCCGCCCCCAAGTCCATCGTTTCGATCAGGCCGCTTGGAAGATGATGCCGTAGCGGTTTTCGTAGGCGTCGCGCCGGACGATGCCGACGTGGCCGGTGACGTCCATGCCGAGTTTGGGTTGGTCGATTTCGATTTGGCCGGTGACTCGGATTCCGTTGTCCAGTTCCACGATGCCGAGGCCGAGGCGTGCAACCTCGAACTCGGCGGGGAGGTTGTGGACGAACGTGTAGGTGAGCAGTTTCCCGTTGCGGGGCAGGGCTTCGGCGTCGAATTCGAAGAAGTCGTTTTCGCCGCAGCCCTTGCAGACCATCCGGAAGGGGTAGTGCAGGGTGTCGCACTTTTGGCAGCGGTAGGCATACAGCTCCCGTTCCATTAATGCACCTCCATACGGCGTCGGTGATGTTCAGGGCGAGTCAGGGGCGCCGTCCGGCAAGGACGCAGGACGAAGGCGCACTTGACTGTGCGTCGAGGACGAGGACACAGCCGGCGGCGGTCCTGGCCGATCCTGAACGCGGCAGATGCTGTGTGGAGGTGCATCTACTTCACCCCCTGGTAGATCATGGTGATCACGTTGTTGCCGAACCCGCCGAAGTTGGTGGTGAGGCCCACCTTGGCGTCGGGTGTCTGCCGCTGGTCGGCTTCACCCCGTAGCTGGGTGATGATCTCGTAGGCCTGGGCGACACCGGTGGCACCGACGGGATGGCCCTTGCCTTTGAGACCGCCGGAGGGGTTGATCGGGATCTTGCCCCCAATGGCGGTCTCACCGTTCTCCAAGGCGATGTGGCCGGTGCCTTTGTCGAAGAACCCGACCTCTTCGCTCTCGGCGATCTCCAAGATGGTGAACGCGTCGTGCAGTTCGGCGACGTCGACGTCTTCGGGGCCGACCCCGGCCATCTCATAGGCCTTGGCTGCAGAGCGGCGCACTGCCAGCAGGTCGGTCGGTTCCTCCCGTTCGTGCACCGCCAGGGTGTCTGTTGCTTGGCCGATGCCGGTGAGGCGGACCATGGGGCGGCCGGTGGCTTCGGCTATCTCCTTGGTGGCCAGGATGACTGCGGCGCCTCCGTCGGAGACGGGGCAGCAGTCGAAGAACCGGATCGGTTCGGCCACCCACGGGTTGTTGGTCATCGCCTCGGGTGAATCGATGATCCCCTCGAGGCTGATCGGCTGGTGCAGATGCGCCCACTCGTTCAACATCGCGTTGTTCTGGTTCTTGACCCCGACCATGGCCAAATGGCGTTCGGTGACACCGTATTTGTCCATATACAGGCGAGTGAACATCGCCGCATGCGACGGCAGGGTCACCCCGTAGATGTACTCCGCCAGCGGATGAGTCAACGTGGCCACGAAGTTGGTTGCTTCGAGGTTGTTGACCTCACGCATCCGCTCCGCACCCACCACCAGCGCGGAGTCATACATCCCCGACGCCACACCCAAGAACCCCTCCTTGATGGCCGAAGCACCCGACGCCGGACCGTTCTCGATCCGATCCGCACCAACCGGAGTCAACGACAGGGTGTCGACCACAGCTGAGGCGAGCGCCGTCTGGTTGTTGATCCGACCCGAACCCATGTTGGCCACATACACGTGGTCCACCGTCTTCAAGCCGCTGTCCTTGAAGGCCGCCATCGAGGCATACGCTGCGATCTCCGCAAGCGGATACTCCAGACGGGTGAAAGTGGTGATGCCGATCCCAACGGCGTAGACATCACGCATCTTCAGAACTCCGATCTGAGGCCCAGCGCTGCAGAATCAGCGACGACAGCGTCGAGTCATACTTCGCCCTCGTAGCCGCCAGCAGATCCACCGGCGGGGTAGGAGGATCCGACGGAGGCAGGATCGCCTCATGCGCCTTAGCCAACAAATCCTCCGGCACCGGGCGTCGACCCACCACCAAACTGGAACGGGCCCGATCGAACAGTTCCTTGGTCAGGGCATACGACGGGACCCCACCCAGCTCATGGGCCGTATCAAACCGCTCCGCAAGCTGGTACTCGATCATCCAGCGGCGGAAACCGATCGGTGACTCCGCAACCACCAGCACCTCATCCTGACCCAAGATGTCGATGTGGTACTCCATCTTCGCCGCAAACGCATGAGCACCAATCCGCAAACCACGGCGCAACGCCAGCGTGTGCAACGACATCCCCTGCTTGGCGGTGACACTCCGCCCATTCACGATCGCGGCCAACTCTCCATCGATCTGAGCCACCAGCACGTACTCATCCTGCATCCGGTAGTGATACCAACCCAACAGCTCGGCATACACCCGCACCGCCACCAAGTCGTAATAATCCCGCTCCACATAAATGAGCGGCGCGACGTGTTTGAGCAGCGTCGGCACCTCATCACGGGTTGCCTGGCGGATCACCAACGTCTCCCCCGAAGCCAAAGTCATGAACTTGGCCGGATACGGCGGAAACGGATAATCAACCGGCCGGAGAATCCTCTCCAAATCAACGGCCATTTGCACTCCAATCTGTCGTGTGTTTGGTTGTCCTACTCGTTGTCGAGCACTGCGAGCGTGACGGCTTCGGCGGTGATCGGCATCGTGTTCAGTTCCACTCCGAGGGCGTCGGTGACGGCGTCGCCGATCATGGGGGCGGCGGCGATCATGGTGTGTTCGCCGACCCCGCGGGCGCCGAAGGGACCGTCCGGCTGGGGGACCTCGATGATGATCGGGATGACCTCGTCGGGGACGTCCTTGGAGGTTGGGATCTTGTAGTCGGTGAAGGTCGGGTTGAGCAGCTTGCCGTTGTCGTCGTAGCGCATGTCCTCGTAGAGGACCGTCGCCAGGCCTTGCAGCAGCCCGCCGGTGATCTGCCCCTTGATGAGGGTGGGGTTGATGGCCTTGCCGACGTCAACCGCCAGGGCGGTGCGGCGGACCCTCATCTTCCCGGTGTCCCGGTCGATCTCGAGAATGCACCCGGCGGCCCCAACGGTGTAGTGCACGTTGGGGTGTCCGCCCTGGCTGGTTTCGGGATCCGACTTGGCGGAGGTGAACTCGGGCATGAACTTGCCGCTCCCGACAATGGGTCCGCCCCGGTAGGTGCCGTCGGGCATCTCGATGCCGTTGATGACGAACTCGCTGAGCGGCAGCTCGAACTCGGGGTCGGTGTCGCACTTGACCTTTTCGTCTTCGAGGTAGAGCGAACCCTCCTCGTAGCCGCGGGCGTCGTGGACGACCTTGAAGATCTTCTCCCTGGCCTCCATGGCGGCGGCATACACGGCGTTGCCGCTCGACCACGTAACATGCGACGCAACCGTCTGCCACTCATAGGGATTGCGGTCGGTGTCGGGCGTCTCCACCCGGATCTTCGAGGTCGGCACGGCAAGCACCTCGGAAGCCACCTGGGCCATGACTGTCAGGTAGCCCTGCCCCAACTCCATGCCGGAGACGGTGATGTTGATGCTGCCGTCCTCGTTGAACTTGAGGAAGGACGCCGACGAGGCGTTCGGGGGCATCGCCGGTGCCTTCCAGAACAGGGCGAGGCCTTTGCCGATCTCAATGTTGGGGTTGTCGGAGGTCTCCTCGGTGCCCCAATCGATCGCGTCGGCGGTTCGCTCGATCGCTTCGATCAGCCCGTTGGGGTTCATCGGCTCCCCGTAGGCGAGGGTGTCACCCTCACGGATGGCGTTGATCTTGCGGAACTCGACCGGATCGATCCCGAGTTCCTTGGCGAGACGGGTCATGTGCAGTTCGAGACCGAACATGAACTCCGAGTACCCGAATCCGCGGTACGGCCCTCCCGGGGGCAAGTTGGTGTACACGCACAGCGAGTCGATCTTGATGTTCGGGATCCGGTAGGGACCGGTCGCCGACAGGCCGGCGGCGTTGACCACGTTGGCGCCGTACTCGATGTAGGCCCCGGCATCCCAGTACAGGGTGTGGTCGATGGCCGTCAGCGTGCCGTCGGCCTTGGCGCCGACCTTGATCCTGGCGACCACGCCCTGGCGCTGATAGGTGTTGTAGAACTCCTGCTCCCGGGTCCAGCGCACCTTCAGCGGGCGCCCCTTGACGATCGTGGCCAGCGCGGCGCCGACGATCTCCATGCTGACCCCGGCCTTGGCGCCGAACCCTCCGCCGACATAGGGCGTGATCACCCGGATGTCCTTGTGGGTCAGCCCGAGCGGGGCGAGAGCTTCTGCGAATACATGCCGCTGGGTGTATGGCGACTGCGACGACGTCCAGATTGTCAGCCGTCCCGCGTGATCGAACTTGGAGACCGTGACGTGCGGCTCGATCGCGCAATGGGCGTACCGGGGCACCGTGTAGGTGTCCTCCAGCACCACGTCCGCCTCGGCGAAGCCGGCCTCAGTGTCACCGCGGCGGGTCTTGCGCCAGTGCCCGATATTGGTGTCGGGCTTGGGGAAGAACCACGGAACATGCGGGTAGCTGGCCAGGTCCGGGTGCAGCAGATCGGCGTCGTCCTCAATGGCCTCGATCGGGTCGAGGATGGGTTTCAACACCTCGTACTCGACGTCGATCAGCTTGACCGCCTTCGCCGCAATACGGGCATCTCGAGCGATGACCGCTGCAACCTGCTCACCGACGAAGCGAACCCGGTCGGTGGCGAACACGAACCGGTCCTGCATGTACAGGCCGAACGTGTAGGGGAAGTCCTTCCCGGTCGCCACCTTCACCACCCCCGGCAGCTCCTCCGCCTTGGACGTGTCGATGCTCTTGATCCGGGCATGCCCGTACGGGCTCTCCACTACCGCGGCGTGCAGCAGACCGGGACCGAAATCGAGGTCATCGACGTACTCGGCGGCTCCGGTGATCTTGTCCAATCCGTCGATGCGAGGTGCGCCGCTGCCGACGCTGCGCAGATCCTGCTCCGACGCCACTTCATCGGCCTTGCCGACATACGTGTCGGTCATGTCGTTGCCCCCTCGGTTCCGACGACCGCCATCACGGCATCCACGATGGGCTCATAGCCGGTGCACCGGCACAGATTCCCCGAGATGGCCTCCTCCACTTCCTCCCTGCTCGGGTGCGGATCCTCCTCCATCAACTCGTGCACTGCGAGCACGATGCCGGGAGCGCAGAATCCGCACTGGAACGAGCTCATCTCCACCAGCTTCATCTGCAGCTCGCTGAGCCCCTCGTCGCTGAGGCCCTCGAGGGTCGTGATCTCGATGCCCTCTGCTTCCACACCCAGCACCAGGCATGCCCGGACCGACACACCGTCCATCAAGACGGTGCAGGTTCCACAGTCTCCGCGCTCACAGCCGATCTTGGGGCTCTTGACCCCGACCTTCTCGCGAAGCACGTCGAGCAGCACCTCGGCCGGCTCCATGTCCACGGCCCACGGCACACCATTGACATTCATCTCCACCGTGCGCCGCATCACACCACCTGCTCTCGATAGGGCGGGCCGTCTCCTCGCAACCGGGCGTCCGCTGCGGCGAGCGCCCGCCGCAGCATGACCTTGCACATGTGCGTCCGGTACTCCTTCGTCGCCCTGACATCGGTGATTGGGGAGATCACCTCCTCCACCAGCGCCACTGCCCCTTCAACCGTTTCCGAATCGAGGTCCTTGCTGTCGAGGAACGCCTCGATGCCCGGTGCGGAGAAGGGGATAGGACCCACCGCCCCATACGCCACCCGGTAGACGTTCCCCGGATACACAACGACGGAAACCCCTGCCTGCGAGAGGTCCTCACCGCGATAGCGGGCCAGCTTGGCGTAGCAGGCACCGTGCTCACCGGGGACCGGAATGCCGACGCCGGTGACGATCTCCCCGCGCCCGAGGCTGGTGCTCCGAGGACCGGTGAACCATTCGGCGATCGAGATCTCACGGTCCTCATCCGGACCGGTCACCCGCAGCACCGCGTCGTGGACCAGCAGTGCCGGCCCGGCATCACACGACGGCACCGCCGAACACAGGTTGCCGACCAGCGTGGCCCGGTTGCGGACCCCGACGGACGCGACGGTTGCCGAGGCCTCGCCGAGCAGCGGCAGCTTCTCGGCGATCAGGTCGGATTTGAGCAGGTCGGTGAACGTGACGAGTGCCCCGATCGTGATGACCCCGTCGGCCTCGGCGATCGTGCGCAGCCCATCGATGTGTTTGATATCGACGAGAGCATCCGGGTGCACTGCGTCGTCGCGCAGCCACGGGACCAGGTCTGTCCCACCTGCCAGCACCCAGGTTCCCTCGCCGCCTTCGGCGAGCAACGCCACCGCTTCGGCCAGCGTTGCCGGCCGGTGATAGGCGAAGTCATGGGCGATCGTCATGTGATTCCCTCCAGGGTCAACAAACCTCTCCAACCTGGGACCTCGGGTCCCTCTCTCATGCGGTTGCCGTCTCAGCTAGTGCGTTGATGGCCTTGGTGAAACACTCCATCGGCGCCTCGACGAGCCCGGCGCCGACCATGCCGACTCCGGCCTCCTTTCCCGCGACCCCGGTGTTGATCTGGGGTGCGATTCCCGTCCGGACGACCCGGGTGGCGTCGATGCCGGTCGGGGTGCCCCGGAACTCCAGGATCGGAATCCGGTAATCGGGATGCTCGGTCAGGGTGATCTCATACATCTCCAGGGTTCTGGTCACCGCCCCGATCGGGCTGCCGCCGACGAAACCGACGATGGCCGGCGAAGCGGCCATGGCGAACCCTCCGAGGCCTACGGTCTCGGTGATTGCCGAGTCGCCGATGTCGGGGTTGGCATCGGCGGCGGTGAAGGCACCGAGATAGAGACCGTCGACGATCGGTGCCGGGGCGGTGAACCAGGCATCACCGGTTCCCGACAGGCGGATCCCAAACTCGGTGCCGTTGCGGGCCATCACCGTCACCAGGCTGGAGTTGGGAACACCGGCTGCAGCGTCGACGCCGACCTTGCCGGCGGCCATGACCAGATTCAGCATGAAGTGGTCGTTGGCTTCGATGAACCGGAAGACCTCGGCCCGCCTGTTGGTCGGCTCGTCACCGTCGATCAGGGCGGCGCCGAGGGCCCGCAGCAGCAGCGAGGTGGCGGCCCGGTTGCGGTTGTGGCCGTCGTCGCCCATCTGCAGGGCCTGGGAGACGATCGAGCGCAGGTCGATCGCACCACCGCGGGCCAATGCGGCCCCGAGCACGGGACCCAGCACCTGTTCGATCCAGCGGAGGCGGTCGATGACTTCGGGGGCGAAGGCGCCGTAGCGCAGCACCTTGCCCAGGCCCTCGTTGAGGGTGGCGTAGGCGATGCCGCTGCCGGCGGCGTCCTCGATGACCTGGACCGGCATCGACGGGCTGATCACCCCCGCCATCGGACCCACCGCCTGATGGTGATGGCACGGCGACAGTTCCAATGCGGGCCCGAGTGCGATCGCCTCGTCCGGGGTCGTGGCGAGACCTTCGTAGAGCATCGCTCCGATCAGCGCGCCCCGCATCGGACCGGAACAGTCATCCCACGCCAGCGGCGGACCGGCGTGGAGGAAGGTCCGTTCGGTGAGGCCGGGGATCACGTCCCGTGCGGTCCGGATCGATAAGAGATGCGGTTCGACTCCGACTAAGCGGCTCACCGCATCCCGGTTGGCCGTCGCAGTGTCGATTGCAGCCAGCGTGCCCAGGGCGACGGCAGTCCCTTCGGCGGGAGGCCGCCACTCGGTCGTCGTGACTCGTGCCCCCTGAGCGGCCAGCGCCTCGGAGAGCAGATCGATGCCGGCCGTGACCACTGCCGGTTCGGTCTGGAGAAGACGATCGAGTTCGCTCATACGTTCACCCCTCCCGCCGCTGCTCGAGCCGCCGCGGCGTTGCTCAGATAGACAGAGGCACCGGCACCGTGCAATGCGGCGGCCTGCCGGTTCCGGCCCTGAGGATCCGACGACGTGCCGCACAGCGACACGATCACGCCAAGGCCGGCTCCGGCTGCCTCCTCCACGAGTGGGGCCAGTTCTGAGGCCGGGTCTGGATGTGAACCGTGGCCCAACACCACATCGAGCAGCAAGATGCCGAGCTCCTCGTCTTGTGTTGCGTCGGTGATGTGCTCGAGGCGAATCCGCTGGTCGATCATCGGATGCGGCCGGCCCCGGGTGTATTCGTCGTCGCCGAGATCCAGCATCGAGAAGCTCTCGGCGATCTCGCCCAGTTCGCCCCGGATCACCATGCGGGCCTCGTCTCGCAGCGTGCCTCCGGAAAAGAGCCCGATCAAGCCTCCCGGCCGGCGCCGGGTTTCGGTGATCCATTCCGCTGCGGCATGAGGAGCTCTTCCGAGGGTCTGCAGCGTGGCTGCGACTGCAGCCTCGAGCGTCTCCTCGCCGATCAGGGCAAACACCACCGGCTTCGAAGCTGCAGCCGCCGCCTCACGGATCCGGGCGGCCACTTCGGGCGCCGGTGGCTTCGAAACGACGACGATCACTTCGGTGCCCGGATCCCGATCGAGGGCTCCCAGTGCCTGCATCGTTGCCGCACCACCGACTGCCGCCGAAAGATCACGGCTCCCGGTCCCCAGTGCATGCCGGATCCCGACACCGGCATCATCCAGCAGGCAGCACACCTGCTGGATACCGGTCCCCGAAGCCCCGGCGATCCCCACCGGCCCCGGAACGACCGCGTTGGCGAATCCCAGCCCGATGCCACCCACGATTGCGGTGCCGCAGTCCGGGCCCATCACCAACAGGCCCCGCTCGCCACCCTGCCGCTTGAGATCCACCTCGTGGCCGACGGCGACGTTGTCGCTGAAGACCATCACATGAAGCCCCGCAGCCAAGGCATCGGCCGCCTCGACATAGGCATGCTCACCCGGCACCGAGATCAACGCCAGATCCAGATCCACGCGTTCGGCCGCCCGCGACAAGATGCGAGGCGGTGGTGCCTCCATCGCCCCGCCGCTGTCCGGGGTCGCCACGAGCGCCGACTCGAGCGCAGCCAGCGCCGCCGGAATTGCCGCCTCGTCGCTCACCCGGATGGCGATCACCATGTCGTCCGGTGTCGTCTCCGCCGGGAGCCCAAACCGCAGATCCCCGAGCAACTCGGTGTTGAGATCGGTCGCCATCGCAATCAACGCCGTATCGACACCTGCAACGGACTGCACGGCAGCACTCGCCTGCATCAGCCGCACCGAATCGTGATACGTGCGCCTGCGCACTTCTACATGGTCGATCATCCGTCACCCCCGACGATGGCTCGCAACCCGATGCGAATTCCTGCAGCCAGCGCAGGCCCGGAACTGTGTCCGATGGCCAGCAGGCGGCGGTACGAGTCGGTTGGGTCCGATGAGCCGAACAGACTCGTGAACAGGTCGGCAACCGGCCGGACCACTCTGCCGTGAGCGGCATGATGGAGCAGCGACCGGCTGAGCAGCGTGGTGCGTTCCTCGGCGGCCGCGAGCACAGCCGGGATGAGGATGTCGGCAAGGTGGGCTGCCCGGGCAGACCGGTGAAGCCGCAGGGTGGCCACGGTCCCGGAGAGGATGTCGTCACCGGCCGGGGTGAGCCCATCGCCGAGGCCGACGAGCGCGACGGCGGAGCCAACGATGCTGGGCTTGTGCCCGGTCGTGAGCGCTGCTTCGAGCCCGCAATCGTTCGTCTCGGGCGGACCCAGTCGCTCGAAGGCTGCCAGGGAATCGGCCGCGTCGAATTCGGCGAGTCTCGGCTGCGGGTCCCACCACCTTCTGATGGTGATCACCGACGCGCGGGTGACGACTGCTCCATCGCCGACGACGGCGGTCTCGCCGGTGACCACCCGATCGGGGAGCGGGACCACGGTGGTGACACCGTTGGGGAGGCCGGCTCCGTTCCGCTCGATGACGATGCACTCATTTCCGACCCGGAGCCAGATGGCGGCACTGTTGACACCGAGCACGCGTCCCTCAACCGGGGCGGCCGATAGGACCGGCTGCAGCGCAACGCTCGCAGCTGCGTTGATGACCGCACGATCGATGGCCGGGCGGACCGGAGCCGACGCCGTCACGTTCAGCCGACGTCCACGATCGCCGCGACCGGGCCGCCGCCCGATGGGCCCTGGTGCAGTGCGGCGACCGACACGAACACGGCGGTGTCGCCGACTGCGGCGGCGACCACGCCGCCCACGGCGCCTTTGATGTGGCGGTGGTGATGGACGTCGGAGTCGTCGAGTGACACCTGGCGGCGTCCCCGCACCTTGGCGTTGGGATCCGCCTCACACTTGAGGAACACGTTGACCAGGCGGCCGTCGAGATCCTCGGCCCGAGCCCGCTCCGGCAGATCCAGCCCAGCCGAGCGGATCGCCTTGTAGACGCCCTCGAAGTCGATGGCATCGTTCATGACATCGTGGCCGATGCGGTATCTGCCGCCGGCTCCGGGGGCGTTGCCGACCAGCACGATCTGAGCACGATCCAACTCCACACCCGACGAACACGACGCCACCGATGAGAACAGCGACGTGTCATGGCCGATCGCCTCGGCGGTCGGCATGTCGATCTCACCCAGCGCCACCGCAATCCCCAGCGCCGTCGTGCCGTTGGAGAGGTTCATCGACTCCAGCGGCTCCTCGGTCCACACTGTCTCCCCGCGGGAGCGGGCATCGTTGATGGTCTCCATCGTCAGCAGCGGCGTCTTCGTCTGCACGTAATGCACCTCGGCCGGGTCGGTGATCCCGGCCTCCGCCATCGCCTCGCGCACCCCGGCCGCCACCTTCTCAACCATCGCCGGCCGCCCAATGTCCTCGGGCAGGATCACATCACTCATCGCAAACCCGACCGACAACCGCTCCTCGGACGGATCACCAGTCTCAGCAGTGCGTGCGAACACCGTGGCATGCGGGGTGAGGATCCCGTCGGTTCCACCGGACCACACCATCGGGATCTCGTTGATCTCGGCCTCGGGGCGGGTGCCCCGCTCCATCAACACCTTACGGAACGCCTGGTCGGCGAGGATCCGGGTGAAGTCGTTCACCCCGCCGTTGCCCTCCGTCTTTCCCACAACGGCGATCACCTCATCGGCGGCAAACAACCCGTCGTCGATGGCCTGCGCCATCCCCGATGCATCAGAGACACTCTCAAGAACGACCTTGACTACCTCAATAGCCATTGCCTCACCTTTCACACGATCCGAGATATTGGCCCTGCCGCTGCACTTCAGACGGTGGCCCTGTGCTTACGAGCCCGGCGGATAAGCACGAGCGCAACGATGATGGCCACGATCGCGCCCAGTTGCTGAGGCGTCAGTGCAATAACCATCTCGTTGTTGTGGTCCGCCGGGGTGTCCGTCACCGTCGCAACCCCAGGCATGAGTCACCGGCGAGCGGATCCATACCAGGGACCCTACCGGTCGCCGCCGGGTTGTACCTGCCAATTCCGGGGGTGGAGGATGGACGGTTTCGTCGGGCCGTTTGGCCCTGGTGCCGGTGTGCCGGGAGCCCGTCGATAGGCTGGCGCTCGTCGCGAAGGGATTCGAGTGGCGACCATCGGTGTCGACGTCGGCGGGACCAAGGTGCTGGCGGTCCGCTGGGCCGGCGGCGCCGTTGCAGCCGATCAGCGGATTGAGACCGGCACCGAACCACCGCCATCAATAGAGACGGTCGAGGCGATCCGCGAGCTGTGGATCCCCGAGGTGGGTGCCATCGGAGTCGGGGTCGCCGGCTTGGTCGACTCGCCCGACGGTTCGTTCGTGTGGGGTCCTCATGTTGCCGGGACGGATATCCCCGTCGGGGAGATCCTGCGGAGCACGTTCGGTGTGCCGGTCGTCGTCGACAATGACGCCAACATGGCCGCAGTCGCCGAGCACCGAATCGGCGCGGGCCGCGGGTCGGCGAACATGCTGCTGGTGACGGTCGGGACGGGGATCGGTGGCGGCTGGATCGCAGATGGGCGGCTGATTCACGGCCGGCGATACGCCGGGGAGTGGGGTCACGTGCCGTTCGGGGACGGTGACTTCCCCTGTGAATGCGGCCGCACCGGCTGCTGGGAGACCGAGGTCTCGGGCCCGGGGCTCACCCGCATGGCAGCCGAACACATTCGCAGCTATCCCGATGGGACCCTCGCAGGGCGGTGCGACGGCGCGGATCCGGACGCCCAGGACGTCACCGCTGCTGCGGCCGCCGGCGATGCCGAGGCGGTGCGTCTGGTCGGTCGGATCGGGGAAGCGCTCGGTGCCGGGCTTGCGTTGCTCACTGCGATGCTCGACCCCGAAATCATCGTGGTCGGAGGTGGCCTCGGCTCGATCGGAGAACTGCTGTTGGGCCCGGCGCGGCATGTTGTCGAGGATCGCCTTCATGGAGGTTCGTGGCGACGGCCGCCGGAGATCCGGACGGCCGAACTCGGGGAGCGGGCCAACGCCATCGGGGCCGCCCTCCAGGCGGCCGAACTCGCTTAGGTTCCGGTCGGGCGGAACACGGTCCACCAATTGCCGTCGGGGTCGGCAACGGTGAACTGGCGGCCACCCCACCAGGCATCCCAGATGTCCTCGATGATGTCTGCGCCGGCTGCGGTCGCATCTGCGTGGACCGCATCGGGGTCGTCGACCGTGAGGTAGAGCGACAGCGGCCCGCCGCTCCCCACCTTCGCCGCGACCGGCTCGAGGTACCCCTGATGAGGAGCGAGATCGTTCGGATCCGGAGCGACCGCGATCATCAACTCGGCATCGCCGCGTTTGAGCTTTGCCCAGGTTGCGGTCTGCTCATCCGGGAACCAGGCATTCACCTCGAAGCCGAGCACGGCTTGGTACCACTCGACCGCCCGCTCGAGATTCAGGGTCCACAAGTGCGGTTCGATTCCGCCCACGGCAGTCCTTCCTCGGTCACCCGGTGAGCGCGCACGCTACCCGCCGGCGGGGCCGAATGCTCGCCCGGGTAGCGTGGGCCGGTGCCCGAACCGCCCGCTGAGGCATATCCGCGCTCCGAAGTGATCGTCCTCGGGGTCATCATGGCCATGACCGTGGCGATGATGACGCTCATTGTTCCCGTGATTCCCGACTACGCCGATCACTTCGACGTCAGCCTGGCCGCAGCGGCCGCGATGGTGTCCGTGTTCGCCGCTGGACGGTTGCTGTTCCGGTTCTGGGGCGGCATGGGGGCAGACCGGTTCGGGGCCCGCCGTGCGGCGCAGGCCTCGGCGGTGGTGGTGATCGCCGGTGCCGCCGGGGCGGCGGTCGCCCCGGAGTTCTGGATGGTGCTTGCCGCCCGGGCAGTCCAGGGAGTCGGTGTCGCGTTCTTCGGCACCGCGATCAGCCAGCACCTGCTGGTCATCACCCCGCGCCGGTATCTGGGCCGAGCGACGGCGGTGTTCCAAACCGGCATCGTTGCCGGAGCGTCAGCGGGCCCGTTCGTTGGGGGCGTCCTGGCCGATTGGGGTGATCTGCGGACCCCCTTCTGGGCACAGGCCGTGATGGGCCTGCTCATCGTCCCGGTGGTGCGGCTCACTATGCGGCAGATGCCAACCACACCCCGCGGAGTCGCAGACTCGTTTCGAGCGGCGCGGTCGTTCGTGCGGCGCCCGGTGTTCCTCGGTGTGATGGCGCTGGGCTTCTCGCTGTTCTTCATGAGGGCCGGAGCCCGCAACGCGCTGCTGCCGGCCTATGCCGACGAGGTCGTGGGTCTCAGCCCGACGGCGATCGGTGCAGTGATCAGTGCGAGCTCGATCACCTCGGTGCTGGCGATGATCCCGACCGGACGGCTGGTGGATCGGATCGGTCGGAAGCCGGTCACCCTGGTTGGAGCGGTGGTAGCAGCCGGTTCGGTCGCGCTCTACGGGACGACCTCGTCGCTCACCGGGCTGCTGATCGTGTCCGCCATCGCCGGGTTGACCGTCGGCCTTGCCTCGGTGCCGCTGCCGGCGATGGTTGGGGATCTGGCTCCTGCGGGGACCGAGGGCATGGCCTCGGGCGTCTTCCGCATGGCGAACGACGGTGGGTGGATCGTTGGACCCCTGGTGCTCGGTGCCCTGGGTGACGCCGGGGCCTGGGGATTCGGGTTCATAGCCGCTGGGCTGCCGCTGGTGCTGGCGGGTTTGGCGTTCATCAGAGCGCCCGAGACGAGCAGGGCATGACCGCCCCCGAGATCGCACCCTCCAGCGGGTTCGCCTAGCGTGTCGGGCGAAGGGGTGGGTCGAACGCGAGCAGCCGACCTGGGAGTGGCAAATGAAAGGGAAGATTGGGGCACTTACTGCTCTCGGGCTGGGGGTATTGCTCATCGCTGCCGGCCTGATCGTGAAGTTCGTCGTGGTACCTGCTTTCGCCGTGTTCCCCGACGACGTGGATGCGACCCGCACATATGAGGGCACGCTCGAAGTGATGCTCAACCCAGAGGCAATCGCCACCGGGGACCTGGGCAACGTGTTCCTCACCAATCTGCCGGTCAACATCAACCGGCATGTGACGACCGAGGCCACCGACGGCGGGAAGGCCCTCGTTCTCGAGGATGCCGACGTGCTGATCGCCGGCCAGTTGTCCGACCTCCTGAGTGGGGACTCCTGGTACACGATCGATCGCAGGACGATGGATCACGTACCGAACTTCACCGACAACTCTGCCGTCGACAACAACCGTCAGGGGCTGGTGATCGGCTTCCCGATCGGGACCGAGAAGCGGACATACGAGGGTTGGTCCGACTACTTCCAGGGCCTGCAGGACATCAAGTTCGTCGCCGAGGAAGAGCGTCACGGCTGGGACCTGTATCACTTCCGCGCTCGCTCCAATACAGCACCGATCGTGGATCCGGAAACCCTGGCGATGTTCCCGCCGGCATTCCCCAAGGATGTGGTGCTGGCGCTGGCGCCGACCCTGGCCCCGCCGGAACTGCTCGGCATGCTGCAGCAGTTCGCCCCCGCACTGCCCGACCCGGTGCCGTTCTCCTATCTCTATGAGTATGAGACGAACTACTGGGTGGACCCGGCGACCGGCGTGCTGATCGACTACACCAAGGACGAAGCAGTCGTGCTCGCGTTCGAGAGCGACCAGGTGCCCGGCGGCATCGTTCCGGTGGGTCCGGTGCTCGGCTTGGTCTATCAGCACACGGCGGATTCCATTGCCGATGCCAAGGAAGATGCCGACGACGGCAAGGGCCTGCTCAACATCTTCGGGACGATCGTCCCGTGGAGCGCAGTCGGGCTGGGTGCGGTACTGGCGCTCTTCGGCGGCTACTTCGCCTTCGTGAAGAAGGAAGAGGATGCAGCCCCGGCCGAAGCGCCGGCTGCCGACGAACCGCTCGCTGAGGAGTAGCCGGAACCGGCTAATCGATGTTTGGGCCCCGGGATCGGGGGCCCAAACGCGTGTGGTGGAGGGCATTCGTGAGGTCGGTAGCCTTCAACGCAGGCTGAGTGAGATGGAGGTCCGCAATGTTCGTGACCGTCATACTCCTCTGTGTGATCGCCGGCTTGATTGCCGGTGCCTACTTCACCGAGTGCCGGTTGTGTCGCGAAGAGCGGGAGGCGGCCGGTAGCGAGGTGCCAACCGACACCACCGCCGTCTGAAACGAGAACATCACCATGCACCGCGTCGGATCATTCGTCGCCGCTCGCCCCTGGGCGGCCCTCGGCATCGTCGGCCTCCTCACTGTGGTCCTTGGCATATTCGCCAGCCAACAGCGAACCGATACCGACATCACCGCATTCGCTCCGGACACCGAGAAGGCGAATGCCTACTACCGGGTGCAGGATGACTTCGCAGGGGGTGGCGGTTCGGCTCAGGTGATTCTCGACGCCGGGGAGGGTGGCTCGGTGATCTCGGCCGCAGGGGTGCGTGCGGCGCTGGCGGTCGAACGGGTCGTGGCTGCGACCCCGGAAGTCGCCGACGTGCTGGCGCCTTCGACTCCGCAGCTGCCGGCGGTGATTTCCTTCGCCACCCCGGTCACCGTCGGTCTGCAGATGGAAGGCATCGATCCGGCGACCGCCCCCGACGACGTGATCGTGGCCGTGGCACAGCAGTCGTACGCGAGCCCCGAAGGTGCTCCGGCAGCGGGCCTGACGTCAAAGGATCGGGATCTCTCCGTTCCGTCGGCCCGAGCGGGTCTGGTGATCGTGCAGTTTGCCGCGGACCTCGACGACGTCGGTCAGCAGACTGCATCACTGGCGCTGCGTGATGCTCTTGCCGAACTCGAGACACCGGGCATCGATCTGGATGTCTTCAGTGTCGGGATCCTCTACGACGAGGTCCAGACGAGCGCCGAGGGCGAACTGCCGCCGCTCCTCGGCCTGTCCTTCCTGCTCATCGTCGTGATCCTCGCCTTCATCTATCGAAGCTTCAGTGATGTGGTCATCGGGGTGGTCGGGCTCATGGTGTCGATCATCTGGATGTACGGCTTCGGTGTCCTCATGGGACCCAAGTACCTGGGGCTCGTTGGTGACTTCACGCAGATCTCGATCGTCGTTCCGGTCCTGCTGGTCGGGCTCGGGATCGATTACGCCGTGCATCTGACGTCGCGGTATCGGGAGGAACGCGGACAGGACGCCGCACCGCCGGAAGCGGCGAAGCAGGCGGTGATCACCGTCGGCGCGGCGCTGGTGCTGGCGACCGTCACCACACTGATCGGGTTCCTCACGAATGTGGTTTCCCCGCTCCCTCCGATCGGAGACTTCGGCGTCTTCGCGGGGCTCGGCGTGCTCGGGTCGTTCGTCGTCATGGGCCTCGGCGTTCCTGCGGTGCGCAGCTTGTTGGATCGTCGCCGCCACGCCAAGGGCCGCAAGGCGCGAGCCGATCGCACCTCGGGGCTCTCCCGGGTCCTCAGCCGGGCGGCACTGCTCACCGAGCACGTTCCAGCCGTCACCTTGGCCGTGGGTGCAGTGCTGACCGCGGGCGCGGTCGTTGCCGCCAGCGGCATCTCTACCGCGTTCAGCCAGACGGACTTCATCCCGGAGGGCTCGGAATCGGATCGGCTTATCAACCGTCTCGACGACCTGTTTGGTGGCGACATCACCGAGGTCACCCATGTCGTGATCGACGGCGACTTCGACGATCCGATGCTGGCCAACACCATCATGCTGCTGCACCAGGAGCTTCCCGGGATCGCTGATGTGCGCTCCGTGCAGGGGCAGGCGCAGGCGTCATCTGCGCCGGCGATCGTGTATCAGATCGGGACACTGGCACCCCAGCAGGCTCCCGAGCATGCGGACCGCTTTGCCGACCTTGGTGTGATCGATGGACAGGGATTCGCTCCCGATGCCGACATGCCTTCGTTGTATGCCCTGACCGAGGAACTGGCGCCGGGACGGCTGGCGCAGGTCCTCAGCGCCGATCGGGGCAGCGGGCTTGTGTCGATTTCGACGACGGCGGGTGAGCACCGCACCGTCGAACTCGAAACTGCATTGTTGATCGCGCTGGTGCCGGCGGCTACGACGGGCGCAGCCGCGGTGATCACCAGCGAGAACATCATCATCAAGGAAGTGCTCGACAGCCTCATCGCATCACAGACGCGATCGATATTCTTCACGCTGGGTGCGGCGCTGATCCTGCTGGTCGGGTACTACTGGTTCAGCCAGCGGCGCCCCATGCTGGGTGCGCTCACCATGCTGCCCTCGATGGTCGTGGTTGCGTGGACCCTCGGGACCATGCGCCTCATCGGGCTGAGCTACAACGTGCTGACCGCCACGGTCGCGTCGCTGGCGATCGGTATCGGGGTGCCGTACGGCATTCATGTGACGCATCGGTTCCTCGAGGACCGGGAGCGAGCCAACGACGTCGACGACGCCATTCGCCTGACCGTCAGCCACACCGGAGCGGCACTCACCGGCGCTGCGCTCACCACGGCGGCAGGCTTCGGCGTGTTGGTCTTCGCTTCACTGGCTCCAACGCAGCAGTTCGGCATCGTGACGGCGATCACGATTCTCTACTCGCTGCTCGGGGCGGTGTTCCTCCAGCCGAGTGGCCTGGCCTTGTGGGATCGGTGGCACCAGCGCCGGCGGGACCGGCGGGCGGCCGCGGTCTAGCCGTCTCCTGCAGGCGGTGGCGCTGCGGCCTCACCCAGGTTGGTGCTGAGGAATCCAAGGATGCGATGAACGTGCGGCTCGAACCGGTCGAGGGAGGCATGCCCCGCACCGGGGACGATGAGCGTCTCGGCCTCCGGCCTCAGACCGACGAGTTCGTGGAGCGCCTCTATGTCCACGACCTGGTCGGCGTCGCCGTGGACCAGGAGCAGCGGCGTGTCCACCCGCTTGATGGTCGCCCGGGGTGCGATCTCATCGAACTTGTAGCCGATTGTGTTCTCCATCGTGCGGAAGATCCCGGCTCGAACCGGCCCCGGGAGCCGGTTCATCGGAGGTGACTGAGCCATGGTGTCCCCGGGGTGGGCGAATGCCGAGACCGAGACGATGGCGCCGAGATCATCTCGCCGGGAGCCGCTGAGTAATGCGGCGCCTGCGCCGACGGAATGGCCGATGACGCCGACCGTCGTCACATCCTGGTGCTCGTGGAGCCAATCGATGGCGACGTCGAGGTCCTCGGCGAATCGCGGCATGGACACGAAATCGTCATGTTCACTGCGACCGTGGTTGCGGGCGTCGAGGAACAGTGCGTGGAATCCGGCCCGATGGAGGTGTGGCGCCAGCGGCAGCATCAACGAGGCGTTGGCGCCCCAACCGTGGAGCACGATCACCGCGGGTGCTCGTGAGCCTGCCGGGATGAACCAGGCATGGAGATCGATGTCGCCCGGACTTCGCAGCGTGATTGGGACCTCGGGGAGGTCGAGATCGGCCGGCGTGTGTGGTTGAGGCCGCTGCGGCGGTGCCATATGGGTCTTCAGCAGCCTGGGGAACAGCCGCGAGAACCCGGTGGCAACGGCGGCGGCAATGAGGAGCTTCTTCACGGAGACAGATGGTAGAGGTGTTACCCGAGGTCCCGTCTCGTTGCCCGGCTGTTCGCCGTTCGCGAGCTCAGGCGTGAGTCGCCGATTGTCAGTTCTCTGATCTCTGATTCCGGATTCCCGGAGTTGCCGTATCTACGTGCAAGCTCCGCCGATGGTCACCTGATCGAGCATTCCGACGCTCACCGAGAAGAACGAGTACGTGATGCCTGCGTCGCATGCTTCGAGCAGTCCGGCGCCGTAGTCGTCGTTGTACTGGAAAACCACCCCCGGGATCGGCGGCTGCATGGGGTGGATGTTGGCTCCGCCGAGACCATTGACGATGTAGGGGATGGCGGTCCCATCCCCATCGATGTCGAAGGACAGGCGTTCGTAGATCTGCGAGCTCCCGGACAGGATGAGGTCGGCTCCCCAGGCCTCGAAGTCCCACTGCATCCACTCCGATGACCCGCGGAATCCTCCCGATGAGTAGGGCGGGAAGTGGAAATACACAACCTGCCAGGGCGACGTCGATGCCGCGAGCTGCTCCTCCAGCCACACCTTCTGGGGCGTGATGTTGAAGTGGGAGTCGATTGAGAAGAAATGGATCGGTCCCCACACGAAGTCGTAGTAGCGCTCCGTCCCGGACGACGATGTGAACCCATCGCCGGGCAAGGTGAAGAACTCGTAGTAGGCGGCTTCGCCGCCGGCTTCCCGATAGTCGTGCTTTCCGATCGATGGGAAGAACCGGTTTGCCGGCGACCCGGGGCCGAACTCGCCGCTGTAGCTCCCGATGTACTGCGCGTAGAACTGCCCGATGATCCAGTCGTATGTGATATCCAGGTTGACGTTGTCGCCGGTGGTGATGATGAACTCGGGGTTCCAGGAATCGACCATGGCAGCGACCACTGCCTCCCCAGCGTATGGGTCCCCGTAGTCGCTGATGTGGGCGAATCGGATGGTGTTACCAGGGTCGGCCGGTGGGGGAATGGTGATCGTGACGGTTGCCGGGTTCGAAGAGCCGGTGGGTCCGGTGGTTCGGTAGGTGAAGGTGTCGGTGATGGTGGCGGTCCCGTTGTGTTGGTAGGTGAATGCCCCGTCGGCGTTGAGGGTGAGGGTTCCGTGGGCGGTGCTTGTGAGGACTTCGGCGCTCAGTGGGGCGGTCCCGGTGTCGTTGCCGAGCACCCCGGGTGCCGGGACCGTGAGGAGGGCACCATGGTCGGTCTGATACGAATCCGGGTTGGCGATCGGGGGCTCCGGTGGGGGAATGGTGATCGTGACGGTTGCCGGGTTCGAAGAGCCGGTGGGTCCGGTGGTTCGGTAGGTGAAGGTGTCGGTGATGGTGGCGGTCCCGTTGTGTTGGTAGGTGAATGCCCCGTCGGCGTTGAGGGTGAGGGTTCCGTGGGCGGTGCTTGTGAGGACTTCGGCGCTCAGTGGGGCGGTCCCGGTGTCGTTGCCGAGCACCCCGGGTGCCGGGACCGTGAGGAGGGCACCATGGTCGGTCTGATACGAATCCGGGTTGGCGATCGGGGGCGGGTCGGGCACGACCCCGCATCCGTCGCCGAGGGTGAACGTGTCGACGAGGCCGTCGGGCACCGAGTGGAACCGGAACACGATGCCGGTCTGGCAGGCATCGGCAACGAGCGCTCCGTGGCCGCCGTTGTAACGAAGCACGCTGCCGGCGACCGGTGCTGCGAACGGATCGATCTCGGCTCCACCGAGGCCGGTGATGACGTAGGGGATCGGGCCCGAACCGTCATCGTGGCTCAGTCGCTCATAGATGTGGTCGTGGCCCGACAGCACGATGTCGGCCCCCCACTCGGCGAACGGCCATTGCACCCAATCCGACGAGCCATGGTCGGTACCAGACGAGTACGGCGGGAAGTGGACGAGCACGAACTGCCACGGTGAGGGAGAGAGGGCCAATTGCTGCTGCAGCCACGCCTGCTGCACCTCAGTGTCGACGTATCCGTCGATGCTGAAGACGTGGACCGGTCCGAGGACGACGTCGTAGTACCGCTCGGTTCCCGACGACGAGGTGAATCCCCGGCCGGGGAGCGTGAAGAAGTCGAGGTATGCCTGGACACCTCCCGGCTCGGTGTAATCGTGATTGCCGAGCGTCGGGAAGAACCGGTTGGTCGCAGCCCCCGGTCCGTGGACGCCCTGGTAGCTACCGATGTAGCCGGCATAACGCGAACCGACCAGATCGTCGTAGGAACCGGGCACCTGCACGTTGTCGCCGGTCGTGAGGATGTAGTCGACCACCAGGCCGTCGATCAGTGTGGCAACCGCATCGGGGTCGGTGCCGGCGGTCCCGAAGTCGCCGAGCACGGCGAAGCTGGCTTCGTCGGGGGCCGGCTCCGGGTCGGCGACGGCCTCGACGGCGGTTGATGTGGCTAACTCTCCATCGGAGGCGGTCAGCTCGAAGACGTATGTACCGGCCACCGGCAGGTCTGCAGTGGTGTCGACTGCGGCGGGATCCGCAATGGGGGCGGTTGCGGGTCCACCGGTCTGGGTCCACTGGACCGTGAGGGCTCCGGGCGGATCCGGGAGTCCGTCGTCGCCGATCGTCCCATCGAGCACGATGGAACCCGGGGCGGTGGTTCCAGTGGCCGTCGCCGCCACGGTGGGAGGCAGGTTCACCGGGGGGAGGGGATCCGTGGTGTACTCGACGTGCAGCCACGGTGCGGTCGATGGGCTGCCGTCATAGCTGTCGGCGGTACGGACTCCGGATCCTGTAATCACGACGGCGATGTCGTTACCCGGCGCCCATCCGGGCCGTGCGGTCACCTCGGTGATGACGGCCGAAAGGTCGGGTGTCCGCTGGTCGGGGCCGTCGTCTCCGACGCTGGTCCAGGGAGGCGGGGACCAGGCGGTGGTCGCATTCGTCAGTGCCAGTGTCGATACACCGTGGCTCCCCGAAAAGGCCGCTGCATCGTCGGCGGCAACCGCCCTCAGCTCCAGGGCGGTCGGCTCGGAGTCCGGTTCATCCGCGGTGAACTGGATCCATGCTGCGGTGATGGCCGCTCCTTGCGGGATCGGCAGGTCCCGGAAGCGGAGACCGACCGTTTGAGACGAGTTCCCGAGCGTGAGTTCCAAGTCGGACGAGTTTGTGTACAGCCACCCGTTCGCCTGCTCCTCGACATCGTCCCCCGACCGGAGCACCGCAATGTCGACAACACCCGATCCTCCTGGAGCGGGGAGGGCGACGGCCGTGCGTTCAGCGTTGACGGTGATGGCACCGTCGGATGCGGTCAGGCGGAAGGTGTAGGTGCCGGCCTCGGTGGCAGTGGCGGTGGTGGTGACCGCCGAGGGATCGGCGATTGTTGCCGGTGGACCGGAGAGTTGGGTCCAGGCCATCGTGATGCTCGCCGGGGGGTCGGGAAGTCCGTCGTCGGTGACGGAGCCGACCAGATCGAACGAACCGGGCGCGGTGATGTCGGCGATGCTCGCGGTGACCGTCGGCGGCAGGTTGATCGGGGGAGGCGGGCCGTCGGTGGTGAACTCGATGTGCAGCAGGGGAGCGGTGGCCGGGTCACCATCGAAGCTGTCGGCTGTCCTTTGTCCGGCTCCGGTTATGACCAGGGCCAACGCGCTCTCGGCGGTCCAGTCCGGCAAGGCAACGAGGCTCTGCACGAGAGAGGTCAGGTCGGGAGTCCGTTGGTCCGGTCCGGCAGCGCCGATGTTCGGCCACGGCGGCGGTGTCCAGGGAATGACCACATCGAGGGTGGATCGGGTGCTGACTCCGCCGGAGCCGGAGAACGGGGCGGCGTCCGATGCATCGACCGCGCGGATCTGCAGCGCGGTCGGCGTGGCGTCGGTCTCGTCGGCGGTGAACTGGATCCATGCCGCGGTGATCGCTGCCCCCTGGGGGATCCCGAGATTGGTGAAACGGAGTCCGATGACCTGGGGCTCGCTGTCGTCCTCGACGAATTCGAGGTCGGATGAGTCTCGATACAGCCAGCCGTTGCCGAGTTCCTCGACGTCGTCGTCGGTGGCGGCGATCCGGATTTCGATGGTGGTCGTGTCCGCCGCCAGGAGAGCTCCCATCGGAGCCGAGGCGGCGATGAGGACGAGCACGAGCAGCAGAATCCTGTGACGGCCGCGACGGCGGGCCGGGTGGATGCTCACGGCGTGCTCTCCCTCGCTCAGCACCACGGATTGTGGTTCCATCACGACGGATTGTCAACTGACAGTGGTCAACATCACTACGCAGAGTGGTTGATTCTGCGACCTTCCCAGACTTCGGAAACCGACCTCACCGGGCGGCGGGGCGGCCGTTGTAGCCTTCTCGGATCCAACGCCCCGGAGGCCGCTCGTGAATGAGGATCTTGCCCGACTCGCCGAGGAGTACTGGGAGTACGAACTCGAGGTATCGCCCACCCAGGCCCTGATGCAGGGCGATCACCGCTACGGCGATCGGATGGAGCGGGTGACCCGCGAGGACGAAGATCGCCACATCGCCAAGCTGCGCGACTTCGCCCGGAGGGCGGCCGAGTTCGACCCTGCAGACCTGGAGCCGCAAGATGCGGTGACCAGGGAGGTCATGATCCACCTGGCAACAGCGGCCGCCGACGACGACGAGAGCCGGGCGTCGGAGTTCGCGGTGAATCCCACCATGGGGTTCCAGGCTCTGCTGCCGGTGGCGTTCGCCCAACTGCCGATCGTCGAGCCGGAGCATGCCGATCAGATGGTCGCCAAGATGACCGATCTCGGCCGGCTGTTCGACGAGGGCAACGGGAGGCTCCGCGAGGGAATCGCCTCCGGCCGGGTTCCGATTCGGCGGCATGCCGAGGCGGTCGCCGAGCAGTTCGAGCAGTTCATCAAGGCCCCGGTCGACGGGCACCCGCTGCTCACGATGCGGCCACCGCCCGCTTTCGACGAGGCGCAGACCGCTGCGTGGAGGGCCGAACTGGCGGCGGCGCTCGAGACTTCCGTGATTCCGGCCATGCGGCGCGCCCGAGATGTGCTGGCCGACGAGCTGGCGCCCGTCTCCCGCACCGACGATCAGCCGGGACTCTGCTTCCTGGAAGGTGGCGGAGAGGCCTACGCCCGCACCATTCGCCGGTACGTGACCCTCGACATGGATCCAGAGGAGATCCATCGCATCGGCCTGGAACAGATCGAGCGGCTCGCCGACGAGTACCGCGAATTGGGCGGAAAGGTACTGGGGACCGCCGATCTGTCCGAGATCTTCAACGCGCTGCGGGAGGACCCGGCACTCCACTTCTCCGACGGGCCCGCCATCATCGCCGCGGCCGAGGCCGCCCTGGCCAAGGCGAAGGCCGCCATGTTCGAGTGGTTCGGGCGTTTCCCGCAGTCGGATTGTGTGGTGTCGGAGACCGCAACCGGCCCAATCGCCTTCTACTTCCGGCCGGCGGAGGACGGTTCACGCCCCGGCATGTTCTTCGTGAATACCTCGGTGCCGGAGAACTGGGGCACGTTCCAGATCCAGTCGATGGCGTTCCACGAGGGCATCCCCGGGCATCATCTCCAGCTGGCCATCTCGCAGGAACTCGAGGATGTACCGGCATTCCGCCGCCACGCGTTCATCTCGGCGTACGGCGAAGGCTGGGGCCTCTACACCGAGCGCCTGGCGGATGAGATGGGCCTGTACGACGGCCCACTAGATCGGCTCGGGATGTTGTGGGGAGACTCGATGCGGGCATGCCGGTTGGTGGTCGATACCGGACTTCATGCATTGGGCTGGAGCCGCCAGCAGGCGATCGACTACGTCGCCGCCAACTCACCCATGGTGCTCGGTCAGATCGAATCCGAGGTCGACCGCTACATCGGGGTGCCGGGGCAGGCGCTGTCGTACATGATCGGCCGCATCGAGATCCAGAACCTTCGGGCCGAGGTGGAAAGGAAGCTTGGAGAGCGCTTCGACATCGCCGGATTTCACGACGTGGTGCTCGGCTCGGGCGTGATCCCTCTGGAGACGCTCGGCCGGCTCGTCAGGGAGTGGGCAGACCGCTAGTGCCGTGTCTCATAACGTTGGCGAGGTTTCAGGGCGAGCTCAGGGCGTCGCCCGGCAAGGACGCAGTCCCGCAGGCGCACTCGGATGCGTGCGTCAAGGGCGAGGACACAGCCGGAGGCGTCCTGAGCCGCATCTGAACCCGCCAAACGTTTTGTGACGTGGCACTAGGTCCTAGAACTCCGCGTTGTTCGGCGTCCTGGGGAACGGGATGACGTCGCGGATGTTCTGCATGCCGGTGCTGAACTGCACGACCCGCTCGAAGCCGAGCCCGAAGCCCGCATGGGGCGCGCTCCCGAAGCGGCGCAGGTCCAGGTACCACCAGTAGATCTCCGGGTCCAGGCCCTTCGCCTCGATGTTCTCGGCCAGGACGTCGAGCCGCTCCTCGCGCTGGCTGCCGCCGACGATCTCTCCGACTCCTGGGAGCAGCACGTCCATCGCGGCGACCGTCTTGCCGTCGTCGTTGCGCCGCATGTAGAAGGCCTTGATGTCAAACGGGTAATCGGTGACCACCACCGGCTTGCCCACAGCGGTCTCGGTGAGGTAGCGCTCGTGCTCGGATTGCAGGTCTGCCCCCCAATGGACCGGATATTCGAATTCAGCGTTGGCGCCTTCGAGGGTCTCAACCGCTTCGGTGTAGGTCATGCGTTCGAAATCGGTGTCGGCGATGGCGGTGAGACGGTCGATGAGGCCCTCCTCAACCCACTTATTGAAGAACGCCAGGTCGTCCTCGCAGTGATCGAGCACGTAGCGGAAGAGGTAGCGCACGTAGTCCTCGGCGAGTTGGGCGTTGTCGCTGAGATCGGCGAAGGCGACTTCAGGCTCGATCATCCAGAACTCGGCCAGGTGGCGGCGGGTATTCGAGTTCTCTGCGCGGAAGGTCGGTCCGAAGGTGTACACCCGATCGAGGGCGAGGGCATACGTCTCGGCTTCGAGTTGGCCGCTCACCGTGAGGAATGTGGGGCGGCCGAAGAAATCGGCGGCGTAGTCGACAGCGCCGTCCGGGGTGCGCGGCGGCCCTGCCGGGTCGAGCGTGGTGACACGGAACATCTCACCGGCGCCCTCGGCATCTGACGAGGTGATCATCGGGGCATGGAGGTAGAGGAAGTCCCGGTCCTGGTAGAAGCGGTGGGTGGCATAGGCGAGAGCATTGCGTACCCGGGCAATCGCTCCAAAGGTGTTGGTGCGGGGGCGCAGATGGGCGATCTCGCGGAGGCGCTCAAACGAGACTCGCTTCTTCTGCAGCGGGTACGACTCGGGGTCTGCCAGACCGTAGACGTCGACCTCGGTGGCCTTGAGCTCCACCCGCTGGCCCTTGCCGGGTGACTCGACGAGCTCACCGGTGATGCGCACCGCGGCACCGATGGACAGTGACTTCACATCGGTCTCGTAGTTGGGGAGGGCCCCGTCGGCGATGATCTGGAGACCGCCGAAGCTGGAGCCGTCGTTGAGTTCAATGAACGAGAATCCTCCCTTGGAATCGCGGCGGGTACGGACCCATCCTGCGACGGTCACGGAGGCCCCGAAGTCCTCACGTTCGAGCACGTGCTTGATCAATTGGCGCGTCATGTGATGCCTTGCTTGCGGTCGGCCCAACGATAGGCGGCGGCGGCGCCGGTCCCTGAAGGTGGGGCCTTTGCCCTGGTAGATAGTGGAGTACCTCCGAGATGATGAAGCCGTTCGTGATGGGAGGGACATGACGGGTCAGCCGCCACCGCCACCGCCGCCGCCTGAGGACGGATCGGCGGTGCCGTCCTCCGATCCAGGAATCGAGGTTCCGGTTCCTGAGGCGCCGTCTGGTGTGGAGCCTGGTGGTGGGTTGAGCCAGACGAGTCTGCCGAGCCGGGAGATCGAGGTGCCGGTTCCTGAAGCGCCGCCGGGCGTGGAGCCTGGTGGTGGGTTGAGCTATGCGAGTTCGGGCTTGGAGGTGCCGGTTCCCGATGTGCCACCGGGCACCAAGCCGGGCGGGCGTCTGCGCCGCGTCGCTCTCAATCCCAAGCCTCCGGGGCGTCTGCCATTCCTAGCAGGGCTTCCGACTGGGCTCCAGATTCTGGTGAGCGTCCTGATCCTCGGTGGTGCCGTGATCCTCGCCCTCTACTTCCTTGGTGAATTCGATCCGGATCCGCCGGCACCGCCTGCTGCCGGCGCCTGGGATGCATGTGGCAAGGGCGACCTCGTTTCGGCGATCACTGTGTCGACGGACACCGGGGTCGCAAGGATCATCGAGGAGGACGGACCCCTCGGCAGATCGCCGTGGCTCGAGTATCCCGAGTTGTCGTGGGATCTGGGCTACGACGACCTCTACGAGTACGGCCCAAGGGGATCCGCACTGGAGGCTCGGTTGACCGGACCGCCTGGAACGGCTGTCTGCTTCCGGATCGAGGGTGAACCCGGACATCGCCGCGCAGAGCTCGTTGATACCGCCGAGGTGGCAAACACGTCGATGCAGTGGGTGCTGATCCTTGCGGATGCCGCCGATGCCGTCCTCAACCGGCTCTGGACCGAGTACCCAAATGCCGAGTTCCAGGCATTGGTGCCCGAAGATGGGCAGATCTTCGCGCGATGGCGCGGAGGTGGCAACGGCACGTCGGCCACCTACTCGCTGGTTCGTCTCGAGATCCTGGTCGAGTGGGAGCGAACCCTCGAAGCCGGCTGAGACCTATCCCTCGATCACACCGATCCAGAGGCGCTTCGGGCCATGGACTCCGGTGGTAAGCACCAGTTCGATGTCCCCCGTCTTCGAAGGCCCGGTGATGGTCACCAGCTGCGACGGCATCCCGTCGGGGAAGTGCTCGTCCATCTGATGCCACATCGCGGCGGGATGGGGGATGATCCGTTCGGCACTCAGCAGAGCCAGGTGAATCGGCGGGACCAGCGAGGCCGTCCTCCCGCCGGCCCGGCCGGCATCGACGACGATCGTGCCCGGCATGGCGAGCCCGAGGATTGCCCCGGTGACCCCGAGGTCGGCTTCCGAGGCAGCGGTGGGACCGGTGAACGGCCTGACTTCGACCCCGGCGGCCGCCAACAACTCGGTGGTTCCCTCCGTCTCGGGATCCTTCGAGATCACCGCTGTGCGGCATCCCTCGGCGGCCACGACCTCTGCCAGAAGGTCCACGATCCCGTGCGGAGCAATCCTCCGCACCACCGCTCCGCTGTTGGCCGCCTGCTCGTCGAAGAGCGCTACCAGGTCGGAGAAGTCGTAGTGGTACTCCGGTTGAGCGACCCCTTCGTAGTCCTCCGGCGCATGGGTGCCGAGCGTCGGGGCGTCGATTGCCAGCCTCTTGCGGATGCGGTCGAGGAAGGCGGAGCGTTCCATCAGGAGCGCCTTTTCGGTGGACCGAGCCCATCGGAACGGGGGGCATTGCGGCCTCGGCCCCAGCGCGGAATCAGCCGGGAGGGGAGGATCCGGCTCCCGAACCGTGCCAGTGCCGCGGTGATCCGATACAGCAGGGGCCGTCTCCAAGCTGCGGCCCACCCCTTCCAGAGCGTGCGTTCCGCGGCGGATGCCCCTGCAGCGTCGCGTCTCCGCAACGCGAGCAGCAGGTCCTGCAGCGGGATCTTGACCGGGCAGGCGTCGTAACACGCACCACACAGGGTGGAGGCCTTCGCCAACTCCTTGGTCTCACCGCCCACCATGATCGGAGAGATCACCGACCCGATCGGGCCCGAATAGGTGGTCCCGTAGGCCTGCCCACCGATCTGACGGAACACGGGACACACATTGAGACACGCCCCGCAGCGGATGCAATGCAGCGCCACCTGCAACTCGGTCCCGATCAGGTCCGACCGGCCGTTGTCGAGGATCACCAGGTGGAACTCGTCAGGGCCGTCGACTTCGCCGGGACGCCGCGGCCCGGTGATCATGTTCACGTAGACCGTCAGTGGTGCTCCGGTGGCGGCCCGGGGGAGCATTGCCATCAGCAGCTCGAACTCCCCCCAGGTCTCGACGATCCGCTCCATCCCCATCACCGCGATGTGGACCGGTGGGACCGAGGTGACCATGCGGCCGTTGCCCTCGTTGGTGATGATCCCGATGCTCCCGGTCTCGGCCACGCCGAAGTTGACGCCGCTGATCCCGAGGTCCGCAGCCAGGAACTCCTTGCGGAGCTGCTCCCGGGCGAACTGGGTGAGCTCCTCGGGGATGTCGTTGAGCGCGTCGCGTCCGTGTTTGGCGAACAGGTCGGCGATGTCGCGGCGGTTCATGTGCACCGCCGGCGCAACGATGTGAGCCGGCGGTTCCTCCGCCAGTTGCACGATCCACTCGCCGAGATCGGTTTCGACCACCTTCATACCGGCGGCTTCGAGCTCGTGGTTCAGCTTGAGTTCCTCGGTGACCATCGACTTCGACTTCACGATGCGGTGGGCATCGTGATCCCGGGCCACGTCGACGATGTAGTCGTTCGCTTCCTGCGCGTCGCCGGCGAAGAACACCTTCCCTCCGGCTGCCTCGACTCCATCGGCCAGCTGCTCCAGAAGGTCAGGGAGGCGCTCGATGACCCGGGCTCGTATGCGGCTCGCCGAAACTCGCAGCTCCTGGTAGTTCTTCAGATCCGCCTCGGCGGCTTCCCGCTTGGCTGCCAGGGTGTCCATCGCGGACGCGATACGGAGTCCGACCCCGCTATCGATGGCGTCCTCCGCCCGGCTGCGGAACCCGGTGCTCATACCGCGACCCCCAGCACGTCGGCGAGTACCTCGGCGAGGTGGCGAACCGGCAGATCGATGCCTCGCCGCCGCATCCGGGATTCGAGGTGCATGAGGCACGATCGGTCGCAGCCGATCAGTTCATCGGGTTCGCCGTCGAGCAGGGATTCGATCTTGGCATCGGCCATCGCCACCGACAGCTCCGGCTCCTTGACCGAGAACGTGCCGCCGAAGCCACAGCACAAATCGTCGCGCCACTCCGTGAGTTCACACCCATCGAGACCCCGCAGGATCGCTGCGGGTCCGTCGTCGATCTCGAGCTCCCGCAGCATGTGGCACGATTTGTGATAGGCCACCGTCTTCGGATAGCGGCCCGACGGCAGTCCGGCAGCCGTCACCAGTTCGGAGAACTCAGCAATGCGGGGGACCAGTGCTTCTGCGGCATCACGCTGGTCCGGTGCATCGACCAGTCTGAACAGCTCCGGCCAATAGACCTTCATCATGGTTGCGCAACTGCCGGCCGGAATGCACACCGCAGTGTCCGGGTCCCGGCCGAAGGCCTCGAGCGTGGTCGCCGCGACTGCCGCGGCTTCTCGGGCAAACCCGGAGTTCCAGGCCGGCTGGCCGCAACACGTGGCCGTCTTCGGGATGACCACCTCGTAGCCGAGCCGCTCGAGCACGGCCGCCGCGGCCCGGCCCAGTCTGGGGGAAACGGCATCAACGATGCAGGTCGTCAGCAGTTCGACGCGTTCGGGCGGCATCGGTCGGATTCTACGGAACCCCGTTTCGGCGAAGTCGCCCTTACTCGGCGAGGGTGCCGGTGCCCTGCCACCCGAGCTGTACGACCGAGTCGTCGCTGAGGTCGACCATGTAGCCATGTCCGCCGGTCGAAACGATCACGATCCCGCCGGCCCCATCGACCCGCGTCGCCGTGTTCGGCGTGATCGGGAGATCGATTCGGCGGACCTCGGTCAGAGTCAAATCGAACACGACTAGCTGCGCCCCGTCGATCGCAACGATGGAGCCGGCACCAACGAACGCACCGGTGGCGATGGGAACGAACCCGGGATCGGTGGCGACGACATCCTGGCGAACGCCGTCGAAGGTGATCGTTCCGTATCGAACGGTCGGGTCATCTGCCGCCGAGTAGAAGAACCGGCTTCCGGTCCACGACGCCCCGGTCACCGTCAGCGTGTCGGTTGCCAGTTCGCCGATCTTCACGTCGACCTGGGTGGGGACCCAGGTGACCCAGAGATTCTCGACGCGGTTGGCTCCGGTTCCCGAGCTCTTGGTGTAGACGACCGCCACCGTGTCGTCGATGCGGGTGACATCCCACAATGTGCCCGAGGCGAGAGTGGTGCGATCTCCGTTGCGGTCGTAGCGGAAGATCTGAGAGCTGGGCCGTGCCTGGTAGACGATTCCACCGAGCGTGTCTGAGAACGCCAGGCCCACCGACGACGTGATCGGACGCTCTATGAGCCGATCGTTGCGATACGCCCCCACGCCGTCGGGGTTGGCCACGATCACATAGCCGGCAACCGCGATGTACGGGCAATTGCCTGCGCGTAGCAGCCACCGGGCCATCCAGGCGTCGCTGGAACCCCGCTCCACCTCGACCCAGGTTCGCCCCTCGACGTCGACGATGGCGGCGCCGGTCCCTTCGCGAGTAGTGCGCGGCGTTGTTTCAGACAGCACCCGGTAGTCGATGCTGGGGCCGAGGCGCTGATGCACCGGTCCGGGCACGCAGTAGGTCAGTTCCTCGATGTCGATCGGATTGGTGACCGGAACCCGGCAGACGGTGTCGTCGTCCCCGAGTCCCTGGATCTCGTCGCCGCCGCCCATAGTGACGAACACGTCCGCAGCATCGGTTGCGGTGAGGACGTCTCGGGCGGTGGTTCCGAGCACCGTTGGGTGGCTGTGCTCGCAGACCGGAACCGGGTGCAGCATGGGGTCGAGATCGATCTCCTCTCCGGCCCGAATCTGGATCAGGCGGGCATCATCCGGGATCACGGGTGGGCGCCCGTCGAACTCCAGGAGCCGGGTCCGCGCCAGATCGCCGGACGGCTCTGCCCCCACCCAGCCGTCGATGTAGGACCTCTCCGAGGCCCGCACCGTTGGGGTGAATCCGCCGCCGCAGTCGAACGCAACCACGTAGTAGCGGCCGGCATTTAGCGCATCACCGACGGTGTATCTGCCGTTGCTGCGATTGTCGAAGACGAGGCCGGTGAAGAACCCATCGGGTTCGAACACGGCCGCGCACACGCTTCCTTTGCCCGCCACCCATTGGTCGGTGATCGCGGCGCCGGTCACCGCATCCCGGAAGGTCCCGTCGAAGGTCCCGGTCGGTTGGTTGACGACATGGTCGGCGAGGTTTGCCGTCGTGCCCTCGTCGATGGAGATGACGTGAGCCTCATTCCGGAAGGGTGCATCCGGATACCACTCGGACCGCCGCTCGGTGTTACCACCGGATTGCCAGCTCACGGTGGTCCGGATCCGGTACTCACCGCTCCCGACATGGAACGCGAAGGGGATCGAAGAAGCATCGTTGATGCAGTGTGCAGTGTGGGTCGCCGCCAGGAAGTCACCGCTGAACAACTCGATGGTTGCCGAGCATCCCGTCGCTTCCTCCGGCCATCCGGCAGCGGTGATGCCGACCAGGGCCTTCTCCTCGGGGAACGGCTCAACCGGGGCTGGAGCGGTGGTTGTGGGAGTCGGCGCCGGGGTGGTCGTGCTGGTGGTTGTGGTGGTCGACGGGACCGTGGTTTGGGTCGGGATGGTGGTCGGGTCGGGGACCGTGGCCAGCGGAACACTGCCAGAGGTCGTGGAGTTGCTGCCGTCGTCGGAGCACGCGGCGGCAAGCAGCACCAATGCCACGGCCAGCGCTGCCGCGTTTCGCATGTCTCCTCCGGACCTGCCGCGTTCCGGCGACCCGGCTCCCGATGCGCACCACGGATGTGAACGCGACGGTCCGGGCCCTCCCCGAATCCTGGGTGAAATCACAAGGATGTGTCAACCGGCGGGGGCATCGGAGCAAAGGACGTCCGACCCTTGCCCTCCCTGAGGGGTGGTCCTGTCGGGTGGCGGTCGCTTGGTGCGTTGATCCAACGGGAGAACGAAGTACTCCAACTCGTTGGCGATGGCCTAACCAATCGCGAAATCGGGGATCGCCTCTATCTAGCTGAGAAGACCATCGAGCACTACATGACCGGAATCCTCCAGAAGCTCCAAGTTCGAACCCGCGTGGAGGCCGCCCTGATGGCCCAACGACAGGAGAAGGGAAGGTTGACGGACGAGCCTCACATCAGTTGATGACGTTCTCACTGTGGTCTCGATGTCTCGGGAATCGGGATTGGCGACCTCGGGACCCCTGACCCCCAAGGGGGCATGCACCTAAGAATCGGCACTCATGTCAACGCCGGTTGAAATCTGCGCGGTTTGCGCCGGTTGAAATCTGCGCGGTTGG
>CAZEHO010000033.1:0-35380 GCA_964511945.1 uncultured Acidimicrobiia bacterium
TCCGGAGGAGGCACAGCGAGCCAAAACACTCGCATGGGCAATGACGGGAGCCATCACGCTCTACGTCATGGCGTTCTTCGTCGGAAACGGCCTATTCGATGATCGGATCCAGCGGCCGATCGTCGGCACCGTCCTGTTCATCGTGGTCGTCTGGTTCTTCGTTTGGCTGCTGGGAGCCAACCGCGCCTACGAATCGAAGAGCGCCGCCCGGCTCGGATTCGTGCTCGCCTGGATCTCATTGATCATCGGCGCAGTCTTCGGAGTCATCCTCGGGCTCTACATCGCCAACGGTGAGGTTCCCGGCTTCAGCGACGACACCGCGGCCGCGGTGGCCGAGGCCCACCCGCCGGCGATGGTGATCGGCTACCTGTTGCTGGCCGCCTTTGCCGTCGTCGAATGGCTGCTGCACGATGACAAGGGAGCGGACCGCGCCGGGTCGATTCAAATGTGGCTGCTGTTCATCGCCGGAGTCGCCATCAACATCGGATTCGTCAGCGGCCTGGAGGAGCAACTCGCCGGCCCGGCGAACCTGCTGATGATCGTCGCCGGAGGGATGCTGCTTTGGAGGTCGCGTGCCATGCTGGCGCCGGCCGGCTGGCGTGGATCCGGCGCCGGGATGTTTCCCCGGATGAGCATGCTGTTCCTCGTCGTGTACTTGGCCTTGCTCACCGTGCTGGTGTCCTGGCTGGTCACGGATTCGATCGACTTCGATGCCCTCACCGATTCACAGGTGGGGCTGATCCTGTCGTTTGATCACGTGATGTTCATCGGGGTCATGACCAACGTGCTGTTCGGGGTGCTGGCGGTCGATCTGATGACGGTCCGGACTGCAATGGCCAATCGCATCCTGCTGTGGGGCGTGAACATCGGGATCACCGGGTTTGCACTCGGATTGGTCACCACCACCGACGTACTCAAGCAGATCTTCACACCGTTGCTCGGCCTGGCGCTGCTGATCGGGATCGCGGCCTACCTCATGGAGCTGTTCGTCCCGAGCGAAGTCGACGCCTGACGCGCCGTGTCTCACGGCGTGGGTGAGGTTCGCCGGCGATCAGGGCGTCGCCCGGCAAGGACGCAGTCCCGCAGGCGCATTGGATGAAATGCGTCAAGGGCGAGGACGCAGCCGGAGGCGTCCTGAGCCGCATCTGAACCCGCCAACCGTCGTGAGACGCGGCACTAAAACTCGGAGGTTCTGCCGAAGCGGCCTCTGACCCGCTCGCCGAAGTGCCTCGCACCGCCCTCGATCCGATCGAGGCGCTCCGGCACATCACCGGTGAGGTCCCGGGCGGCGGCGATGATCGTCGAGCGCTCGACGTCGTCCATGAACGAGACGGCTTCCGACACCGCAGCGAGATCCTCCTCCGGGATCGAGAGCACGCCGTGGCGATCTCCAAAGACGGCGTCCCCGGGCCGAATGGGGATGCCGAAGACCTCGACAGGGACATCCCAGTCGACCGGAGCGACATGGGCGTGTCCGACGCAGGAGCGGCGGGCGACGACCTTGAACCCGATCTCCTCGAGCGGGGTCAGGTCACGCACTCCTCCGTCGGTGATGCTGCCGGCGCACTCGAGCGCGGTGTGGATCGACCCGTTGACCTCACCCCAGAACGACCCGTACAGGGCCGGCTTGTCGAGGTCCTGCACGACCACGACCTTGGGCCCGGGCGCTTCTGCGACGTAGCGCCGATAGGCGGTCCAGCGCTCCGCCGCGTCGGCGGCGTAGCGGGGACTCGACGGCTGGATCGTCACGGTGACCGCCAAGCCTCCGATCATCCCGGCGCCGGGGAGGAAGTCGACGACCGGCTCCAGGTTGAATCCGGTGGTCGCATAGTCCCGCTGGGTCACCTGCTCCCACCCGTTGTAGATGGTCGGCGTGTCCCACCGGAGCAACTCCGTGATCGCCACAGCCGGCTCCATCACCATTCCTCCTGGTCGCGGTCACCCCACCCTGCCACATCGGCGGCATCGGCCGGCCCGATCACTCCAGGGGATCTCCGCAGTCGGAGAATCCGAAGAGCTCACCGTCGACCAATGCGATGTTGATGGTGCGTTCGCTCTGCGTGCCGTCGTCTCGATCGAGCACAACCGAGGCCTCGAAGCCCTCATAGGTCAGGTTGCGGCCGTCGAAGGCGATCTCGATCGGGTCGGGTCCGCTGAACTCGGTCCAGTCGATTCCGTCGAGCACTGTGAATTGCGCCTCGATGGCGGCCTCGCACTGCTCGGCGCCGTAGATGTCGATCACGTCGGGGTGCTGAATCGCCAGCAGTCCTGCGGTGTCACCGGTTTCGAAGATGGTGTCGAGGCGGTCGATGAACGCGATCACCTGATCGGTGATCGTGAGCGGTTCGTCGCCGGCGGCAGCGTCATCGGGTTCCCCCGCCTGTCCGAGGTCGGCGAAGTCGATGATGGCGCCGGTGTCCGGAACGGCGACCGCCGGCGATCCGATGCGAGGCACGGCGGTGCCTGCGCCGTCCGCATCTTCAGCCCACACCCGGTAGGCGCCGGGCACACCGCCGAACTCGGCGACCGGGACTACCAGTGTGATCGAATTACCGCGGATCATCGCCCTGGCGGTGGTGGTGCCGCCGTCGCTTCGGGCAACTACCCAGCTCTCACCGTCGAGCGAGATCAGATAGGCGATATCGGTCCCGCCGAGGATGCCGCCCGAATCGAGCGCTTCTCCGGTGGCGGGATCGGCGTCCCCGTCAAAGGCGAAGCCGTAGGTCGTGCCGGATTGCTCGATCATGACCCCGCTCTCGAGGACCATCTGCGCCAGGACCACCTCGCCGCCGTCGGGGAACACCCCGGGCTCCGGTGATGGACAGGCGGTGAACGCCACTCTGCCGTAGCCGCACGGGAAGATCGTCTGCGCGAAGAGCGTGTCACCGATACCCGTGGGCATCGTGCCGCTCCCGAACCCCGCTCCGAACACCGACGTGTCACCCGAAACAGAATCCGTGACCGTGATGCTGTACTCGACGTCGGTCATGCCTCCGGCGAACACCCAGAAATCACTGCTGGGAGCACCGGCGGCCGACAGGACCTTGACGACGAGTTCGCTGTTGTCCGGATTGAAGAACCAGAACTTGTCGGTACCACCGAACGAGTTGCCGGTCAGGAACTGGGAGACCTCGTTGGCGTCGGAGAGCTGCGACCCGAGTCCCGCCGGATCGGGAACACGACCCCAATCGATGACGACCGGGAAGCGGTCGTCGTTCAACACGTCCTGGCCGGTGAGCGTTCCCTCGGTGTCGTCGACAACGAACTCGGGGACCGGGGGCAGGAAGTGGTACGTCATCCCGTCCGGTCCGGTCGCCATGCCCGGGTTACCGTCGCACGGCCCGTACTGCACGAGCGGGCCGCTTCCCAACACTGCGTTCGGTTCGGCGAAACTCCCCGCCGCGGTGTGGGTGTTGTCACCACATTGGTTCACGAAGAACCAATCGCCCCACAGCTGATTGGTATTCGTCGGGAACCCGGTGGTGAACATCGACAGGCCGGTCTCACCGGTCACCGCGTCGGGAACCGAACCGGCGTGACTCACCACCACCTGGCCTGGTCCCTGCACCGGGATGTCGAACCCGTGCAGGAACGAGGGCGGCGTGAAGGTGCCGTCGGCCGGGTACGCCGGGATCCCATCGCACGGCTCGTGGACCTCGTCGATCCGCCAGAAGTAGGGGGCGGATTCGGGCAGGGTCGGGGCCGCTCCGGAGGCATGGCTCGGCGAATCGCAGGGAATCCCTCCCATGCCGACCTGGCCGTCGCCGAACAGTGTGTCGTCACCGGTATCCCCGTCAAGCGCGTCTCCGTCGCCGGAGTCGTCTCCGGGCAGTACGTCATCACCGGGATCCCCGTCGAGGGCATCTCCGTCGTCGCCCCCGAGAATGTCATCGGCCGGTTCGATGACCGGTGGCGGCGGAGGCACGACGACACCCTCCGTGTCGTCGGTCGAATCACCCCCGCCGAAAATGAAGAAGGCGGCGACTCCGAGTGCAAGCGTTCCACCGGCCACCCCTGCGGCCTTCCACCGATGATGGAAGAGCTGGGTCCTCCAGCCGGCTTTGGGCCCGAGGACCGGAGTCTCAGCCCCGCCGCCGGCCGGCTGCGCTGCGTCCTGTGCCGATCCCTGGGCGGCGGGAGTTCCGGCGGCAACGGCCACGGGGGCGGAGTCGGACGGGACCGATGCTGCCTCAGTTTCGGGCGCGGCAGCGGCCACCGGTTTCTTGGTCATCTTGAGCTTGCCGCCCTCGATGGTCACCGAGTCGAACTGTCTGCCGTTGTCGCGAAGGTCGGCATTGAGGTCGTCGAGCCACTCGTTGATGTCGTCCTGGGGAAGGAACGGATTCGACGAGGTCACCGTCAGGTTCCCGTTGGTGATCGAGGCGGTCACGGTGAACGACACGAAGCCCCAGCCGACCGTGATGTCGACACCGCCGCCGGCATTCGGCTCGAAGCTGATTTCCGGCGGGGCGTCCTGGATCATTTCGGCGGCGGCGCCCTTCGGTTTGGGAAGCCAGGTGAGCTGCCCGGGTCCGAGCTCGGCGGCATCGGTGCGGCATCGCACGAAGTCGGCAAGCGGTGCCGGAAACTCCTTCGGAAGCTTGGCGCGCGGCTGCTGGTTCTCGGGCACCCAATCCCCTCCCGTGATAGGACGGGAACTCTAGAGGATCCGGCCCGAGCTGACGTTGACGTTTTCTTAACACCGATCCGGCAGCCTGAGTCGCATGACTGGCTATGACGAATTCCCCTGGTTGCGGCGGACGCCCTTCCCGTATGTTTCAGCCGTGGAGTTTCACGTCCTCGGCCCGGTCGAGATGACGAGTGAAGGGTTGAGGCGGCCGGTTGGAGGCCCCAAGCAGCGCAGTGTGTTGGTGCTGCTCGTGGCGAATGCAGGTCGCCCGGTTTCGCTCGACCGTCTGACCGTCGAGGTCTACGGCGAGGACGCCGGTCCCGGAGCCCGAAGGTCAATTCAGACGTTCATTTCGGCTTTCCGTCGCGACCTCGGGGAAGTGATCCACCGCCGCGGTGATGGGTACGTCCTCGACGTCGATCCGGAGCTCATCGATGCGGTCGGTTTCGAGCATGCCGTCGACAGCGCCGAGTCGATACTGGCGGTCAACCCCGAGCAAGCAGGCGCTGATCTGCGGGCGGCACTCGCCCGCTGGCGCGGGCATCCCTACGCGGACGTCGAGGGCCATTTTGAAGCGGAGATCACTCGACTTCATCCATGCCATCGATCCGTGCCCGACGCTTGCCGATCTGACCTGACCCGGCACGGCCGCCGCCGCTCTGCTCCCCGGACCGGGGGTGGTCGCGGTCGGTCTTCCCTTCACCGTCCGCACCAGCAACTACCGGGCGTATCTCGACCCCGAGTCCTCCGGCACCAAACAGCGAAGCCGTTCACTCCCCGACCAGCACCCGGATGACGTGAGCGGCGGAGTACGTGTCGGCACCGGGGGGGAGGAACCGGGCAACATCGGCGGCGTCGTCACCGGCGGTGAGCAGCGGCATCTCATCGGTGCCGCCGGGCCGCACTGCCGCCAGGCCGATATTGGAGAACAGCGCGTTGCAGAGACACCGGCGGCCAACGGTGTCTTCCTCATCGCCCCCCTTGCGCACGTAATCCTCCACGGGCTCAGAGGCACACCGCCACCCGATCGATCCGTCTTTCTCCACGTAGGCGCTGCGCAGATACCCGAGATCGCAGACCCGGGTGCGCTCCACCGATGGGTCTGACAGCGTCCCCGGAAGCTGCACGAGCTTGAACGGGAACCCGGTCGGTGAACCCCTGGCATCCGTCTTCACACCGAGTTCGCCCCGGCGGCTCGAATCGAGCACCTTTCGTTTCAGGTCCGGATCGAGGTCGGATTCCTCACAGAAGGCAAAGGCAGTGCCGACCTGGATTCCCGCCGCTCCAAGTTCCTGGGCCGCGGCGAGCCCATCCGGTCTCCCGTACGATCCCGCCAACCAAAACGGCACGCCCAGGTCGCCAATGGCGTCAAGGTCCGGAATGTCGCGGTCTCCGTAGACGGGCTCGCCCTCGAGACCGACCTCCTTGGAACGGGGTGGGGCATTGTGGCCGCCGGCGGTCGGGCCCTCGACGACGAAACCCTGAATGCCGCCAGCAGTCCTGCGCGCCAGCATCGTGGCCAGGACGTGCGACGAAACGATCGGGAAGAACCGGGGCCGGGTGATTCGCGGTGCAGGACTCCCCCACCACTCCGACGGATCGAAGAAGGCACGGACCGCCTCGGCGGCACCGGTGACATCGATCCGCAGGTCTGCTTTCCTCCCGGAAGCCAGGGCATCGAGAATCCCCGGGATCGCCCGCGGGATTCCGGCGCCGATGATGATCACATCGACACCCGCCAGCATGGCCCCGTAGAGCGACGGCAAGGTCGGGGCCTGGATCTTCTCGAGGTAGTTGATGCCAACCGCATTGCCGTGCCCGGACTTGGCGAGGAACACCTCGACAAAGTTTGCCGCGACCAGCAGATCGAGCAGCGTCTCCGACGGGGCGATGCTCGGCATCGGGGCCGAGCGGAAGCGACGGTCCGGCTCCTTGCCACCCTCAACGAAGTAGCGATCCAGGAGCCGATCGGCGACGCCGGCCTTGGGAAAGGCTGCAAGGGCTCGCCGCACCTCGCGGTCCGGATCTCCCAGTTGCAGCCGCCTGACGAACACACTGTCGAGCGCGGTGCCCGACACAACCCCGAGGTGTCCGGCGGTGGAGACGGCACGGGCAAGGCGCCAGCCGGAGACCCCGACGCCCATGCCTCCCTGGATCAGGACCGGCGGCACCCACTCATCGTCCCGCCGTTCCATGGTGAAACTCCCTCGTGACAAACCCGCGACTGTGGCGGATTCAGAAGGAGCACACGGTACCCCAGGACCTAGTCCTCAGCGATCTCAGCCGGCAACGAACGACGCGACGGTCTCGATGTGGAACGTCTGCGGGAACATGTCCACGGGAGCGGCCCAGTCGAGGGAGTAGCCGGCCTCCGCCAGCAGACGCGTGTCGCGGGCCAGGGCGGCGGGGTCACACGAGACGTACGCAATCGCCCGCGGACGAGTACGCACAACGGCGGCTGCACCCTCGCGGCCCAGCCCGGTGCGAGGCGGATCGACCACCGCGATCGTCCACTCGTCCTCGAGTTCTGCCGCGGCCTGTTCGACGGTCCCTTCCTCTATGCGTCCCCGGATGCCGGCAGACCGGGCGTTGAAGATGAGGTCGTTGATGCCCAGCGGGCTCGATTCGATCGCGAGGAGCCGTGCCGCATTCCTGCCGACGGTCAGCCCGAATAGCCCGCCGCCGGCATAGGCATCGAGCAGAACATCAGCCGGTCCTGGAGCCAGCGCTTCATCGACCAGATCCACCAGCACCGCCGCCCCGGCCGTGTTGCTCTGGAAGAAGGCGTGCCCGGTGATGCGGAAGGTGACCCCGCCGACGGTCTCATGGATCTCGCCGGTACCGATGATCGGCTTCGGGAACCGTCCCTTCTTCTTCGCGACCGAGCAGCCCCACGACTCGATCCCCTTGGGGACCGGGCCTTCGATGACCGCCAGGGTTTCGCCGGTAGTCACGCCGATCCGGAGCGTGATGCCCTCGGCACGTCCCAAGTCTCCGGCGGCCTCGAGCAGTTCGGCCAATCGGGGTTCGAGGAGCAGACACTCATCGAGCGCGGTGAGATCCCGGCTGCGGCGGCGGCGCAACGCGGGACGCCCCGCCTCGACCGCGAAGTCCATCCGGTTGCGGTAGTGGTACGGATCGCCCGGCGCCACGGTCGCCCTGACCGGCGGATCCGACATCCGCCCCAGGTGGGCGAGCTGCCCCTCGACGACCGACTGCTTCCATTCGAGCTGGGCCTGGTATTCGGCGAACTGCCACTGGCACCCACCACACTCATCGAAGTGGCGGCACGGCGGGTCGACCCGCTGTGGGGAAGGTTCCAGCACCTCCACGAGCTCCGCTCTGGCCCAAGAACCCCCGTCCTTGACGACCTCGGCGCTCACCCGCTCCCCTGGCATCGCACCTTCGACAAAATGCGCTTTGCCGTCGAGCCGGGCGATGGCCTCACCGCCGTGGGCGATGCCGGAAGGTTGGAGTTCGATCACGAGCTCACGGTAGCCACGATCAGCCGTGGGTCACTTGCCACGTTCCGCGGCACCCGCCACGAGATCGGCGATCCGGTCGGCGACTTCGGTGGTGATCGGTTCCCCGGTCAGCATCAGCCGCAGCCACAGCGGGGACACAACGGTTTCCACGACCAGGATCGGATCGACGTCGTCGGGGAGTTCGCCCCGGGCGACCGCTCGCTCCACGATCGGGATTGTTAGCTCGAGGCGCCGCCTCCAGAACTCGTGCATCGCTGCTCGGTCACCAAACGTGGTTGACGCTGATATCGGTGCCGGAGATCCCGGCGCCGGCATCGGATGCAAGGAACACGCAGGTACCGGCGACATCCCCGGGCTGGGTGAACTCGTCGAAAGCGGACGTCGCCTCGAGTTCGGACCTCACCTCGGGAACCGTGATTCCCCTCCCCTGCGCCTGGGCGTCCATCACCCAGTCCATTCGTGGTCCGTGGACGAATCCCGGTGAGACGAGGTTCACCCGGATTCCGTACGGCCCGGTCTCGGCGGCGAGTGTCTTGGTGAGGCCGATCAGCGCAGTCTTCGAGGACGTGTAGGCGGAGCGGCCCCACAGCGGACGTTTCCCACTGATCGACCCGATGTTGAGAATCACTCCGGACCCGCGCTCGATCATCTGCGAGAGCAACGCCCGGCTGACGAGGAACACACCGGTGACGTTGGTCTCGTGGGTCCGGCGCCACTCATCGAGCCCCACCTCCCACAACGGTGCACTCGGTCCACCGATCCCGGCGTTGTTGATCACCACGTCCACCCCACCGAAGCGGCCGAGGGCCGCCGCGGCCAGCGCCTCCACCGCTGCAGGATCGGAGACATCGGCCGGGACCGTCAGGGTGTCGCTCCCACGGGAACTGCACTCGGCGGCGGTCTCCTCGAGGGTGGCGAGGTGCCGGCCGGTCAGGACCAGGTCGTCGCCCGTCTCCGCGAACGCGTGAGCGAGGGTCTTCCCGATGCCCCTCCCGGCTCCGGTGATCAGCGTCACTCGTGTCATGGGTGGATTGAAGCAGGGTTGGAGCCGGCCGATTCACCCGGCTCGCATCCCTTCTTTTGGTAGCGTCGATGGCGGGGGCACACTGACCGGCGACAGCGCACGGTGCGCAACCCACTCCGTGCGCGACACAAAGGAGTGGGCATGGGACGAACCACGAGATCGGCGCTGTGCCTCCTCGTCGTGATGGCACTCAGCTTTGCAGCATGTGGCGACGACGACACGGCGACCACTAGCGGACCATCGGGGGACTTCGACGGCACCATCGTGCTGGGCGCCGCCGTCAGCGAAACCGGCAAGTACGCCCGCGAGGGTGAAGACACCCGCCAGGGCTACGGCATCTGGCTCGACTGGGTGAACAACGACTACGGCGGCATCAAGGTCGGCGATCAGCGCTACGGCGTTGAACTGGTGATGTACGACGACGAGAGCGACCCGGACACCGCGGCAAACCTTGTCGAGAAGCTAATCACCGAGGACGACGTCGATTTCCTCCTCGGGCCGTACTCGAGCGGTCTGACGATGGCCGCCAGCGCCACGGCAGAGGCCTACGGCGTGATCATGGTCGAGGGCAACGGCGCGTCGGAGTCGATCTTCGAGCGCGGGTTCAAGAACATCTTTGCGGTGCTGACTCCGGCCGGGAACTACACCCAGTCGGCGCTCGAGGCGCTCGCCGCGCAGGGAGCAACCTCGGTGGTGATCGCCTACGAGGACACGGCCTTTCCGACCTCGGTGGCGGCAGGGGCGCAGCGCTGGGCGGCCGAGTACGGCCTCGATGTGCTGGCCGTCGAGACATATCCCAAGGACGTCGCCGACGTGTCGGCCATCATGACCAAGTTCCGCGACCTCGATCCCGACGTGTTCGTCGGCGGCGGCCACTTCAACGACGCGCTGCTGTTCGTGCGGGCGGCCAAGGAGCTCGACTGGACGCCGGGAGCGATGGTCATCACCGTTGGGCCGAGCAACCCCACGTTCGTGGAAGAGGTCGGTACCGACGCCGATTTCGTGCTCGGCCCAACTCAGTGGGAGGCGACGATGTCGTGGGAGGGTGACTACTTCGGGACCGCCCAGGATTTCGCCGCTCGCGCCGAGGCCATGTGGGGCGAGCCACCGACGTATCACGTGGCGGAGTCGGCGGCGACGGCACTCGCTTTGCAGTTGGCGATCGAAGCAGCCGGGACCCTGGAAATGGATGCGGTCCGCCAGGCCCTGTACGACCTCGATGTGGTCACCTTCTACGGGCCCATCAACTTCGACGACACCGGCAAGAACGTCGCCAAACCGATGGGGTCGATTCAGATCCAGGACGGTGTGATCAACGTCGTGGCGCCCGAGGCGGCGGCGGTCAGCGATCTGCGCTACCCAATGACCGCGTGGGGCGACCGATAGCCGGGACCGGGACACACCGATGACCAGCGAAGGGGGCCCGTGGACCAGTTCCTGCAGGCACTGATCAACGGGGTCATGCTCGGCGGCTTCTACGCCGCGATGATGCTCGGCTTCTCCGTGATCTGGGGGGTCATGGGGGTCATCAACCTCGCCCACGGGGAGATAATCATGGTCGGGGCCTACTTGGCGTGGATGCTGAACGATGGCTTCGGCTGGGACCCCTTCGTGAGTCTGGCGGTCGTCGTCCCCGTGATGTTCGGGTTCGGGTACCTGCTGCAGCGGGCGCTCATCAACCGGATCGTTGATCGGCCCCACCTCGTCTCGCTGCTGGTGACGTTCGGGTTGTCGATCATCCTTGCCAACACCGCCAAGCTGATCTTCACGGCAGATCCCCGCATCACCGACACGGCCCTGGAAGGCACTTGGAATCTCGGCACGGTGACCTTCCCGGTCACCAAGACGGCAATCCTCGGCGGGGCCCTCCTGGTCATGGCCGGGCTGTACCTGTTCCTCGGCCGGACCCGCACCGGCAAGGCGATCCGGGCAGCCTCGCAGAACAAGGAAGCCGCCCGGATCGTGGGCATCGACATCAACCGGACGTACGCCATCACGTTCGGGATCTGCATCGCGATCACCGGCGCCGCTGGCGCCATGATCAGCTCCACGCAGGCGATCTACCCGTTCATGGGGCCTCCGCTGACACTCCGGGCGTTTGCCATCACCGCACTCGCCGGATTGGGCAGCATCCCCGGGGCGCTGATTGGGGGACTCGTCCTCGGGTTGGTCGAGAGCTACATCGGTGTCTACGTCTCGGGCATCGGCACCAACCTGGCGATCATCGCCTCGTTCGTCCTCCTGGTCGTCGTGCTGATCAGCCGGCCGCAGGGCCTGACCGGCGGGTTGCGCCCGATGGATCGGCCGGTGCAGCTGTGATCACCGCTCCGCCGAACACCCGCACCCGCCGCCGGATGGTCCTCGCCGGCGCCGGCATCGTGGTCCTGCTTGCGCTCCCCCTGGTGAGCGGTCTGTTCCCCGACCAGTCCTGGGTAACCAACTCCCGGCTCTTCTCGTTCACCCAGATGTTCATGCTGGTCACCCTGGCATCGAACTGGAACCTCACCGGAGGTTTCACCGGGTACGTGGACTTCGGACACGCGGTGTTCTTCGGCGTCGGGGCCTACGGCACCGGGATCCTGATGAACGAGGGATGGGCGTTCTGGGTGGCGATGCCTGCCGGAGCGCTGATCGCATCGCTCTTCGCAGTCGTGATCGGATACCCGACTCTCAGGCTCAAGGGCCCGTACTTCTCCATCGCCATGCTGGGCACGTTCGTAGCGATGCGTGAGATCATCAGGGTCGCCAAGCCGCTGACCGGCGGCGGGGTGGGGCTCACCCTGCCCCCGTATCTCAACCGGGCACTGTTCTACTACCTCACCCTGGCACTGGCGTTGGCGGTGATTGGGGTGATGTGGTGGATCCGCCGCTCGGAGTTCGGGTCGACCCTGATCGCCATCCGGGAAGACGAGGTCGGCGCCGAGATGCGCGGCATCAACACCACCCTGAACAAGATCACGGCATTCTGTGTGGCCGCGTTCTTCACCGGAATCGTCGGCGGGATGTGGGCCTATCAGAACACGTTCATCGATCCCGACATCGTGTTCATCGAAAGCCGCAACGTCGAGTTGGTCATGATGGCCATGCTCGGCGGCCTGGGCACCGTGGCCGGCCCGGTGCTAGGAGCCACCACGATCTACTGGCTGCGCGATGTGGTGTGGGCCAACTTCCTGCAGTACCACTTGCTGATCGAGGGACTGCTCCTGATCGCCATCGTTCTCTACCTCCCCGAGGGGATCATGGGGAAACTCGGCGACCGGTCGGGGACCAGCCTGTGGAGGGTGTGGCGGCGCTCGCCCCGGTCCGATGGAGAGGAACCGAAGTGACCGCGCTGCTCGACGCCCGCGGTATCTCGAAGAGCTTCGGCGGACTCGCCGCGGTCAACGATGTCGATCTCCACGTCGATGCCGGGGAGATCGTCGGCCTGATCGGACCCAACGGCAGCGGCAAAACAACGCTGTTCGACTGTCTCAGCCGGGTGCAATCCATCGACGCCGGGGCCGTCACGTTCATGGGGCACGACATCACCCGATCGAGACCGCACCAGGTGGCCCACCTCGGCATGGCCCGGACGTTCCAGGTGATCCGGGTGTATCGCCGGCTAACGGTGCTGGAGAACCTCACGGTGAGCCGGCAATGGCGGGGCGAACGACTGATCAGCCAACTGAGTCGCGGGCACCGCAACGTCGCGCAGAGGGCCCACCAGCTGATCGGATTCCTCGACCTCAGCCACGTGGCGGATCATCTCGCCGGCCAGCTGTCGGGAGGCCAGCGGCGGCTGCTGGAACTGGGAATGGCGCTGATGCCGGACCCGGACCTCGTCCTTCTCGATGAAGCCGCGTCCGGCATCAACCCGACCCTGGTGGAGACCATCAAGGATCGGATCCTCCAGCTCAATCGCGAGGAGGGCACCACCTTCCTGGTGGTGGAGCACGACATGCGGTTCATCTCGGAGCTGTGCCGCCGGGTCTACGTGCTGGACCGGGGGAGGTTGCTGGCCGAGGGAACTCCGTCGGAGGTCATGGAGAACCAGGCCGTGATCGAGGCGTACTTCGGATCATGAATAGCACGCCCCGCCCCCTCCTCGAGATCAGCGAGGTGCACGCCGGATACCTCGACTACGACATCCTCCACGGAGTGAACCTCGAGGTGCATCGGGGTGAGGTGGTGTGCGTGATCGGCCCGAACGGCGCCGGGAAGTCCACCGTGTTTCGTGCCGTCTACGGGCTGATCCCGGTGCGGCGCGGTCGGGTGTTCTTCGATGGGGCCGACATCACCAACTCCACGCCTCAGCAGGTGCTGAGGGGCGGGATCGCCATCGTGCCCCAGCTCCGCAGCCTGTTCCCGCAGATGACGGTGCTCGAGAACCTCGAACTCGGAATGTACCTGGAACGGAATCCCGCCCGGGTCCGGGAACGCATCGAGGTCGTGTTCGAACTATTCCCACGGCTGGCGCACCGCCGCACCCAGCAAGCAGGCAGCATGAGCGGTGGTGAGCAGCGCATGCTGGAGATCGGCCGGGCGCTCATGCTCGAGCCCAAGCTGATCATGATGGATGAACCCTCTGCGGGCCTGGCACCGGCGGTGACCCGCACCATCTTCGGACACATCGCCCGGCTCAACGAGACGACGGGCCTGACCGTGCTGATGATCGAACAGAACGCCCGCCGCGGACTCGAGGTGTCACACCGCGGGTACGTCCTCGAACTCGGCCGCAACACCTATCAGGGGACCGGCCGAGCACTCCTCGCCGATCCCGAGGTACGCAGGGCCTTCCTGGGTGGCGCCTAGTAGGGCAGGCAGACCGACGGGCTCTTATCCAGCAGGTCTGCCAAGGCCCCTGCGGCATCGACGGCGCACCCAACGACCGAACACTTCGCGCCCTTTCGTGTCGCCATAGGAGCCGGTCTCGATGATGCCGACCGGGAAGAAACGGTCATCGACGGCTTCTGGTGGGAGCTGTCGAAGCAATCGGTGCGGTTCGGCTAGGCGCCCGCTCCACGAACCAGGGGCGCCACCTTGGTGCCGAGTAGTTCGATCGAACGCAAAGTCGGCTCGGGCGGCAATGATCCCGCACCGTGCAGCATGAAGCGGTCGAGGCCGAGCAGCTCCTTCCATCGAAGGATCTTCTCGGCAACCGTCTCCGGATCACCGAGAAGCAAGTTGCCGTCGGGGCCGTACATCCACTCGAACTGCTCTTGGGTGATGGGTGGCCAGCCGCGCTCCCGCCCGATCCTGTTCATCGTGGCCGAGTAGGTCGGCCACACTGCCTCGGATGCCCCTTCGACCGTGTCGGCGACGAACCCGTGGGCGTGAACCGCCAGCGGGATCTCGGATGGATCGAACCCGGAATCGGACAGGGTTCGGCGATACAACTCGGTCAGCACCCGGAAGCGGGACGAATCACCACCGATGATCGCCAGGGCGACCGGCAGCCCGAGGCGACCGGCGCGGATGATCGAGGTGGGCGTGCCACCGACCCCGACCCACACCGGCAGCGGATTCTGCTGCGGCCTAGGGAACACCGGCTGATCGGAGAGAGGTGCGCGGAACCGGCCGCTCCAGGTGACCCGCTCCTCGTCCCGCAGTTGCAGGAGCAGTTCGAGCTTCTCGACGAACAGCTCCTCGTAGTCGTCGAGCGAGTATCCGAAGAGCGGAAACGACTCGATGAACGAACCCCTGCCGACCATGAGCTCGGCGCGGCCGGAAGAGATCAGGTCCAGCGTCGAGAAGTCCTGGAAGGTCCGAACGGGATCGGTCGAGCTGAGCACAATCACCGCCGAACTGAGGCGAATGTGTTCGGTCCGAGCGGCAGCAGCCGCAAGCGTGATCGCCGGTGCGGAGGCGGCCATGTCGGCCCGGTGATGCTCACCGAGGCCGTAGACATCGAGCCCGACACGATCGGCGAGTTCGATCTCGGCGATCACCTGGCGCAGGCGCTCCCCGTGATCGGAGGTTGCCCCGCCCGGCATCGTCTCGGCGAAGCTGGTCAGACCCAGCTCGAAGGTGTCCATCTCGCTCCTCGTCGGTGTCTCGGCCACCGTGCACACACCACCTGCGATGCCTGGTATTCCGCCGGCAGCCTGGTTCCTGACGACCGGCATCCGGCCGGCCGCGGTCGAGGTGGCCGTCGGCCAATCAGCCGCGGCGAGGCCGATCGGTGGCCCCGCTGTTGCCGGAGCGGCTGATCGCCGCAGCGGTCGTCGGTCTTCCAACAGCTCCCGCGATCGACATCCGGGGAAACATCCTGCAGCTCATCGTGGTCGGGGCGGTTGTCGCAGCGCAACGACGCAGAGACGCAGAGTTCGCCTCGAGCCTGCCGGCGGTTGAAACCACTCGCAGGGCAAACCGATCGTCGGTCCGAGCGCACGAACGCGGGATTCTGTACGCTCCGGGCCCTATGCCGGCCTGTCCCACCTGCTCCACAGAGAATCCCGCAGGAAATCGCTTCTGCGGATCGTGCGGCTCACCGCTGGAGCAAACCTGCGCAGCCTGTGGGAATTCGATCCCTGCGGGCGACCGCTTCTGCGGCCAGTGCGGCACGGCGACGGGACAGACCGGCCCGGCCGCAGCCGAACCAGAGCCGGCACCGTCGGTCGTCGAGGGCGAACGGCGCCTGGTTTCGGTGCTCTTCGCCGATCTCACCGGATTCACACCGTTCTCGGAGAAACGTGACCCGGAGGAGGTTCGCGGATTCCTCACGAAGTACTTCGAGAGGTCACAGGCCGTCATCGAGTCGTTCGGGGGTGTCGTCGACAAGTTCATCGGCGATGCAGTCATGGCGGTGTGGGGAGCGAAGGCCGCTCACGAGGACGATGCCGAACGAGCGGTACGGGCCGGACTCGAACTGACCGATGCGGTCGCCCAACTCGGCGCCGAGAACGAGGTCTCCGAATTGGCGCTACGTGTCGGCATCCTCACCGGAGAGGCCTCCGTCGGTCCCGGCGGAAACGAGCAGGGCCTGGTCGTCGGCGACATGGTCAACACCGCCTCACGCCTTCAATCGATCGCCGAAGCAGGAACCGTCTTCGTCGGCGAGACAACCTTCCGAGCTGCACAGCAGTCGGTGGCGTTCACGCCGATCGGGGAACATCAGGTCAAGGGCAAGGAGATTCCGGTTGCCGCGTTCCGCGCGGACCGCATCATCTCCGAGGCCGCCGGACGCGGACGTGCGAAGGGCCTCGAGCCGCCGTTCGTCGGACGGGTGGACGAACTCCGGCTCCTCAAGGATTCTTTCGCGACCGTCGGGCGGGAGCAGCGGGCCCGAATGGTCTCGATCGTCGGTCAAGCCGGGATCGGCAAGAGCCGCCTCATCTGGGAGTTCCGGAAGTACCTCGACGGGATCGTGGAAACGGTGTTCTGGCACGAGGGCCGCTCTCCGGCGTATGGCGATGGGGTGACTCTGTGGGCACTGGGCGAGATGATTCGCGGCCGGGCCGGAATCGCCGAAACCGACGACGCAACGCAGACGCGTGAGCTGCTCAGGGACACCGTCGCCCGCTGGTCGGCCGATCCGCAAGAGGCTGCCTGGCTCGAATCGAGGCTGGCCAGCCTCCTCGGAGTGGGCGCCGCTCCGGTCGGCGACCAGGCCGAGTTGTTTGCCGCGGTCCGCACCTTCTTCGAGCGGGTCTCCGGCGACGGCACCACGGTGCTGGTCTTCGAGGACCTGCACTGGGCAGACCCGGCACTACTCGATTTCGTCGATCAACTCCCGGACGGCTCCCGTGATCATCCGGTACTCATCGTCACCCTTGCCCGGCCAGACCTCTTGGAGCACCGGCCCGGCTGGGGGCAGGGACGCCACCGCTGCATCTCACTCCACCTGGGACCGCTGGCCGACGTCGACATGGGCGACCTTATCGACGGCATGGTGCCGGGCATTCCCTTGAATGTGCGCGAGTCCGTGATCGAAAGGACCGGCGGGATACCGCTCTACGCGGTGGAGATCGTCCGCATGCTGCTCGCGACCGGTGACGTCGTTGCCGAAGGCGATGGATTCGCCTTCGAAGGGCAGATCGGAGATCTCGCGGTTCCGGAGTCGCTGCAGGCGGTCATTGGAGCGCGCCTCGACCGGCTCGAATCCGAGGACCGGGCCCTGATTCAGGATTGCGCCATCCTCGGACACAGCTTCACCACCGACAGCCTGGCCCACATCACCGGGATTCCCCTCGACGACCTCGAACCGCGTCTCGAAGCGCTGGTTCGGGCCGACCTCCTGGAACCGAACCGTGATCCGAGATCGCCCGAGCGCGGCCAGTACATGTTCGTGCAGAGCCTCATCAGGGAGGTCGCCCACGGCCGGATCAGCCGCGAGGTCCGTCGCCGCCGCCACCTTGAAGTCGCCACCTTTCTCCAGACGCTGGGACCGGAATTGGCGCCCGTCGCAGCCTCCCACTTCATGGACGCCTACGACGCCGCATCCGGCCCGGAAGCCGAGGAGCTTCGTGGGCGGGCCCTCGACGCCCTCCTCGTTGCATCCGACCGTGCCGCCGGCCTGCATTCGTACGACCAGGCCCTGGCCCTTGCCGAGCGAGCGCTCGGTGCCGCCGCCGAGGACGCGGAGCGGGCCCCGATCTGGGAACGGATTGCCCCCGCGGCAAGCTGGCTCGCCGATCGCGAGTCGGCCATCGAACACGCCGAACTCGCCATTGCCCACTATCGCGACACCGGAGACGATGCCGGCCTGAACCGGGCGATGTCGCTGCTCGGCCAGGTCCTCAACGACGGCAATCTCTCCGCCAGGGCGATCGACCTCCTTCAGGCGCATCTCGAAGGAAAGGACCTGACGTCCGATCCGCATCTCGCAACGGCGGCGGGCTCGCTGGCGCGAGCGATGCTGCTCGACGGACGGCCACCACAGCTGACCGCCGACACGGCCGAGGCGGCGCTGCCGGCCCTTGAAGCCTTTGAGCTCACTGAGGCATTGGCCAATGCATTGATCAGCCGTGGGACCGCGCTCAGCAACCTGGGCCGGCCACGCCAGGCGATGGCCCTCATCAGAGGCGGCCTCGAACTCGCCGACGGTGCCGGGCTGGCCGCGACCTCGATCCGCGGCCGGATCAACACCGCATACTCCGGCTGGGTAGAGAACCCCCAGATCGCGTTTCAGGCATCCGAGGAGGCATACGCCATTGCCAAACGGACCGGCCAACGGCAGATGCTGCTGTTTCTCAGCCCGCTCCTCGGGTTCTGGTATGCATATCGTGCCGACTTCGATCAATGCGAGGCGGTGGCGACGAGCCCCGAGATTGAAGACGCCCCCGACGACGCCCGCGGGCAACTGCTCGGAGTCCGCGCGCTTCGCGCCGGTCTGATGGGTGATGCCACCGCGGCAGCCGCATTGCGCGAACAGGCCGCCACTCTGACACAGAAGAGTGAGGATCTGCAGGTGCGAGAGGGGCACCGCAGGGTCGAACAGGCTCTGCAGGTGCTGCGGGGTGACCTGGAAAATGCATATGAGGCATCATTGCGCCTCTACCGGGAATCGTCGCTCACCCCGATGGCGCAGATACGCGCAGCGATGGACTCCGCAATGTGGATGGGCGACCGATCCCGCCTCCAAGAGATCCTCGACGCCCTCGAAGCCATCGGGGCGTCGACCCACGCCTACCGGCGCATGGTGGAGGCGATGCTGGGCGTCGTCACCGATCCATCGCCCGAAGCACTGGCCGGGGCAACGGCGTCGCTGGAGGAGTTCGACGATCGATCCGACCGTATTCAAGGAACCCAACTGGCAGGAGCCATCGCCGCCAATCTGCCCGAGGGCCCCCACCAGGAAACCTGGGACAACGAGTTCCGCGCTCGAGCCGACAAGTGGGGCATGCAGGGCATCCTCGATCTGTACCTGCGGGTGACGGACAGCTGATCCCGGCGGTCGCAGCTCGTTGGACTCCGGAGACCCGGCGGTCACCCCCCGATGGGATACGACCCGTACAGGCGAGCGGTCTCGAACAGTGCGATCACATTCTCCGGGGCCACGTCGGCCTGCAGATGATTCGACGGGGCAAGGACGTAGCCCCCGCCCGGGGCCAGCTGCCCGATCCGCAGCTTTGCCTCTGCGACGACATCGTCGACCGTGCCCGGCATTGCGTCGACGATGTCGATGGCGCCGAGGAACGAGATGCGATCGCCGTACTCACTCTTGATGGCCGGGAGATCCATCGCCGGAAGGGGCTCGACCGGGTGGATGACGTCGATGCCGAGATCGACCAGCTCCGGGATCAAGCGCTCGATCATGCCGTCGCTGTGGAACATGATCTTCAGGTCGGGCCGGAAGTCTCGAATGGTTCGAACCAGGCGCTGCAGGGGCGGCTTGAAGTGCTCCCGGAACATCTTGGGCGACAGGATCAGGTTCTCGGTGCCGGCGTAATCGTCACCCGGCAACTCGACCATGTCGAAGTACTCGCCTCCGGCCTCCAGGTATCCACGAAGCAGGCCGGCGATGGTGTCGGTCACCCGGTCGATGAGCCGGGTGGCCATAGGATTGCCTCGCGCCAGATCGAGCAGGAGATTCTCCATCCCGCGAAGGTCACCTGCGGTCTGGAACACTCCGTGTGAGGTCACCATCCGCCCGACGACGAAGTAGCCGGTGTCCTCCTTGAGGTGTCTGGCCCGCTCCCGCACCCCCGTGGTCCAGCGCGGATCGGATGGGTCCGGCCATGTCACCAGCCGGTCGACGTCGTCGGCGGTTCCTTCTCGCAGCATCCCCGGGCCTGGGTAGTAGTACGGGAACGCCTGAACCCAGGGCTGGCCGTATCCATCCCGGATGGTCTCGGGATCGTTTGGGTCGGGCACCGGACTGCTGGGTGATGCGCCCGGCCACACGTAGCGGGTATCCGTACCCAACGCATCGAGTACCCGGTCGTCCATGTACGAGATGTTGTGGCCCGACCGGAATGGAGCGACCGGTTCGCCGATTCCGAGCCGCTCGATCAACTCCAGATAGAGTTCGTCGACGAGTCCGTAGGGACCGCCCCACAGTGCGGTGGGAACCCGATCCGGTTCCTGATGGTTCAACGCGGTCAGCACCCGTTCCCGCGAGGTCATCTGTCCAGTCATCTCGACCCTCTTCCCGTCCAGCCGGCTCCATGGAGCCTATTCGGGAACGAGAGGGAGCCGGCTTCTTCACCGAGCGTGAAGCTCGCTGCATGGGCGAGGCATTCGTGAAGGACGTGGTTGATCTGGTGGGTTACGACGCGCTAGTCGACGCTGCTGTCACACACCGGCACCAACACCAGAACCATTGACGCGTAGCCAGGGCCAGGAAACCCTCCCGTGGGCCGGGTGGGAATCGAACCCTCAACCTTCGGGTCAAAAGCCGGAGCAGGGAGTCCGGTGAATGCCGGCCAGATCAGGAACCTGCTCTCTCGTTGGGCGTCCGAGGCGACACATCCAGGCCGAGCCGCTGCCGTCGAGGCAGGTTGGGACATGTTCGTTTGACACCTGTTTGACCGCGCAGCAACGGGGAGAATCCGCGATCCTGGCCGGATCTCAGCGCTTGAGTCCCCTAGTAGGGCAGGCAGACCGACGGGCTCTTGTCCAGCAGGTCCGGGTTGTTCCCCGCCTTGATATTCGCAAAGCGGGCATCGATGTACTTCCAGTGGTTCCCTATGTTCGGCGTCACGTAGAAGGTGCCGTTCTGAATCGCTTCCAGGGTCTTGGGAGTGATGACCTCAGGTTCGGTGCCTTCCTCGGTGAAGTGCTCGATCAAGGGTTCAACGAGGTCCCGGGGGCCGAAGACAGATTCATCCCAACCGGCCGGATCGGTTTCGGTTGCGTTGAGCAGATCCACCAACTGGTAATAGATGCCGTTGTAGGTGTTCCCTGGTAGGACCGCGGTCACGCCGATGTGCGAGCCCTTGTACTCCAGGTCGTGATAGAGGCACTCCGCGAGAGCGAGGAGGCCCGCCTTGGCAACGAAGTAGGGAGCAGGGTCGCCGAGGCTCGGGATCAGCGAGAACGACGAGCAGGTGAAGATGACGTGTGCCTCCTCCTGTTCCTCCAGGTAGGGAAGGAACGCCTTCAAGCCGTAGAACGGCCCGTTGAGGCTGACCGCCATGTTGAGGTGCCAGGAATCGAGGGTGATGTCCGATGCCCCCCAACCCCCTACCTCACCGAGCAGCGCCGCGTTGAAGTGAGCGATGTTGATCCCACCGAAACGCTCCGCCGCTTCAGCAGCAAGTTCCTTGTTGGCTTCGATGTCGGCGGCATCGCTGTTCACCGCGTGGAGCCGATCCCCGGCATCGAGTTCGGCCACAGCAGCGGCCAGAGAGTCATCGTTGATGTCAGAGATGACGACCTTCATTCCCGCGTCAAGAAACTCCCTGGCGTGGGCCAGACCGATACCGCTGGCGCCTCCTGTGATGACCGCAACCTTGTCCTTCGGATTCGAGATCACGACACAACTCCCTTGATCGACCCCGACGGTCAGCAGAACCGCCCACCAGCGAAGCAAGCTGATTCATGTTCAAACAATAGCGAATACGTCTGGTTCCTGCGTCTGATATCCTATTTCTACGGGATTCATACTGCACAGCCGGAACCGTGGTTCGCACGTCGGGAGCATAGAGGTGGTCGTATTCCAGGAAGCACCCGGGTCCACGATCACCCGATCGCGCTGCGACAATCGCCACAGACACCCATCGCTAGGCAATGACGGGGGAGGGCACTAATGCTGTACGGGTATGCGGGCAAGGTGCTGCATGTCGATCTGACGTCGGGAACCATCGACATCGAGCAGCCGGCTGAGGAGTTCTATCGCACGTATGTGGGTGGCTCTGCGATGGGGCTGTATTACCTGTTCCGCAACACCCCGGTCGGGGCCGACCCGCTGGGTCCCGACAACACCCTGACGTACGCCCTGGCGGGGATCACGGGGGCGCCGATTGCGGGCCAGAGTCGGGCGACAGCGGTGGCGAAGTCTCCGGTCACCGGCGGTGCCGGTGACAGCCAGGCGGGTGGGTTCTGGCCGGCGGAGCTGAAGTTCGCCGGGTTCGATGGGATCGTGATCACCGGCCGGTCCCCGGAACCGGTGTACCTGTGGATCAAAGAGGGGAAGGCCGAGCTGCGCCCGGCGGGGCATCTGTGGGGCAAGACCACCCGGGAGGTCGACGCGCAGCTCAAGGAGGAACTTGGGGAGTCCCGGGCTGAGATCGCCCAGATCGGCCCTGCCGGTGAGCGGCTGGTGCGGTTTGCGGCGGTGATGAACATGGCGAACCGGGCGCATGGCCGTACCGGGATGGGCGCGGTGATGGGATCGAAGAACCTCAGGGCGATTGCGGTGCGGGGCGGCAAGAAGAAGCTCCCGATGGCGGATCCTGAAGGCTTGCGGGCCTTCATGCAGGGATCACGGGCCGGATTGACCGACAACCCGAATGTGGCGTCGCTGGCGCAGTACGGGACCCTCGACATCTTGGAGTTCCAGAACGAATCCGGTGGCCTGCCGACCCGCAACTACCGCTCCGGGTATTTCGGGGACAAGGCGGCGGCCATCTCGGGTGCGGCGCTGTTCGACACTTATCTGCGCGGCGCTGATGAGGGGACGCAGATGAAGACCGGCCGGGATACCTGTTATTCGTGTGCGGTGCGCTGCAAGCGGGTGGTGGAGGCCGAGTGGGAAGGCAACCCGATCGATCCGCTCTCGGGCGGGCAGGAGTACGAGACCACCGCAACGTTCGGGTCGTACTGCGGGATCGACGACCACCACGCGATTGCCTATGCCAATCAGCTCTGCAACCAGTACGGAGTCGACACCATCGCTGCCGGGGCCACCATGGCGTTTGCCATCGACTGCTTCGAAGCCGGGATCATCGGGCCCGCCGACACCGGTGGCATCGAACTGGGCTGGGGCAACACCCCGGCCATGCTGCAGCTGCTCGAGCAGACCCTAAAGCGTGAGGGGTTTGGTGACGTGTTGGCTGACGGCTCCGCGATGGCAGCGGAGCGGATCGGCCGGGGAGCAGTGGATCTGACGATCACGGTGAAGGGCTCTGAGCTCCCGGCACACATGCCCCACGTCAAACGGTCACTCGCCTTGATCTATGCGGTGAACCCGTTCGGGGCCGACCACCAATCCCACGAGCACGACCCCTCCTACGAACCAGAAACCTTCGAGACCTCCCCCGAGTATGTAAAACGCATGGGCGACCTCGGTCTCACCGACCCCCAGGACCCCTGGAACCTCACCCCCGAAAAGGTCCGCTACTCACTCACCACCCAATACGTGTTCTCGGCGATGGACACCACCAACGTGTGCCAATTCGTCTACGGACCCGGCTGGGAACTGATGGGCACCGAAGAGCTCGCCGGGATCATCACCGCGGTGACCGGCATCGAGACCTCCATCGATGACGTCGTCACCATGGGGAAGCGGCGGCTCAACATGCTGCGCGCCTTCAACGCCCGCGAAGGCCTCGACCGGGACCACGACACACTCCCCAACCGTCTCTTCGACGAACCGCTCGTCGGCGGCGTCACCGACGGAATGGCACTGGATCGCCCCGAGTTCGAAGCGGCCCTAGACGAGTACTACCGCCAAGCCGGCTGGACCCCCACCGGGACCCCAACCGCCGAAACCCTCACCGGCCTCGGCCTCGAATGGATCGCGGAGCAGATCGGCACCTGACCACAAGGAGACCACCGTGTTCGAGCACGACACCTATCGCGAGATCGCCAAAGCCTGCATGGAGCTGTGGGGCCAGCTCAAGTTCCGCGAGGCCTACATGACCTACTACGCAGAGGATGCGGTGAAGGTCGAGCCCCTCGCCTGGGGCGACCTGCCGAACACCACGGTCGGCAACGAGGCACTGGCGGACCACGAGGAGTGGCTCTGGGAGACCCAGGTGATCGTGAACTCGATCAAGGCCGTGGAAGGGCCGTTCATCGGATGCAACGGCTTCTCGGTGATCATCGAAAGCGACTTCATCATGCGGGACACCCAGGAGCGCCAGGTGTTCCGGGAGGTCGGGACCTACACGATCGAGAACGGGAAAATCGTGCGCGAGGAGTTTCAGTACGAGGAGCGCGAGCTGGACGAAGCTCTCGCCCTGTTCGCAGCCGAAGAGGAGAACTGAAGCCGGCCCATCAGCGCGGCCACACCGATGGGCAAGGAGGAACACATGCAGCAAGTGCTCGATGAACAGGGCCGGTTCACCGGCGACGATCCCGGGTTCGGCGACGACCTCCTGATCGGGCTGTTCCGGTCGATGGTGATCGCCCGAGAGTTCGACAAGCGGGTGCTGCACCTGCAGCGCACCGGCCGGGTCCCGGCCTACTACCAGTGCTCGGGACAGGAAGCATCGGCGGCAGTGGCCTACGCGCTCGAACCGCAGGATTGGGTGGTGTCGTTCGGTCGGGAACAGCCGCTTCGGCTGGCGCGAGGCGTGACCATCGAGGAGGAGCTCGCCGTCTTCTTCAACGCGGTCGACTCGCTGTGGGATCCGGTCGAGCGGCGGATTACCCCGATCTCCTCCACCATCGGTTCGCAGATCCCCCATGCCACCGGCGTCGCATACGGGGAGCGCCTGCTCGGCAACGACGCCGCATCGCTCGTCGTCTTCGGTGACGGTGCCACCTCCGAGGGCGACTTCCATGCCGGGCTCAACTACGCCGGGGTTTGGAAGACGCCCACGATCTTCTACTGCCAGAACAACCAGTACGCCCAGTCGACGCCGATCGCCCTGCAGACGGCGGCCGAGACGTTGGCCCAAAAGGCGGTCGCCTACGGGTTCGAGGGAATCCGAGTCGACGGGATGGACGTTCTCGCGGTGTACTCGGCAGTCCGCAAGGCGGTCGAGAAAGCCCATGCCGGGGGCGGGCCGACACTGGTGGAGGCCCTGATGTACCGCTTCGCTCCGCACTCGACCTACGACGGCGAGCCCGTGTACCGCACCCGCGAGGAAGAGGCGGAATGGAGAGAGAAGGACCCCCTGATTCGGATGCGGGCACTGGTGCAAGAGCGAGAGCTGTTCTCCGTGGCCGAGGAGGACGAACTGAAGGGGCAGACCGCCGCCGAGGTCGAGGCAGCGATCACTAAGTTCGAGGCAATGGGCCTCCCCGATCGGGATGTGCCCTTCCGCCACGTGTACGGGAAGGTCCCGGCCCATTTGGCTCGGGAGCTCGGCGAGGACGAGCGGGTGGCCGGCGAGCCGGCCACCCCGTTGCAGGCGGCTCCGATCCCCGATGAGGTTGCGCCGACCGGCGAGACGGCCAAGATGACGATGGTCGACGCGCTCAACGCGGCGCTGCGCTACGCCATGGAATCCGATCCCGCCGTGGTCGTGCTCGGTGAGGACGTCGGCATCGAGGGCGGGATCTTCCGGGTCACCGCGGGCCTCCTCGACGCCTTCGGAGCGGAGAGGGTGATCGATACCCCGCTGTGCGAGGTTGGGATCATCGGGACTTCGGTCGGAATGGCGATTGCCGGCTTGCGGCCCGTCCCCGAGTTGGAGTTCGCCGGCCTGGGCTACACGGCGTTCGACCAGATCGTGTTCCACGCCGCCCGCTACCGATGGCGGACCCGGAGCAAGATCAACATGCCGATGGTCATCCGGGTCCCGGGTGGCGGCGGCCATGAAGGCTACGAGGGCCACTCCGACAACCCGGAGGCGATCTTCGTGCATACCCCGGGCCTCAACGTCGTCTACCCCTCAAATCCGTATGACGCCAAGGGCCTGATGGCGGCCGCACTCCAAGCGGAGGACCCGGTCGTGTTCTTCGAGCCGATCGTGCAGTACTTCGTCAAGCAGGACGGAGTGCCCACCGGGCACTTCACAGTGCCGATCGGGAAGGCACGTGTGGCTCGAGAGGGAACCGATGCCACGGTGGTCGCCTACGGCAACGCGGTGAACATCGCCCTGGCCGCAGCCGATGCTCTGGAGGCAGAGAGCGTCTCGGCCGAGATCATCGACCTGCGCACCCTCAAGCCGTGGGACCGTCAGGTGGTCCTGACGAGCGTCGAGAGGACCGGCCGCTTGGTCGTGGCACACGAAGCGACAGTGTACGGCGGCTTAGGGGGCGAGATCACCGCCGTCGTCGCCGAGCAAGCCGTCGAGTACCTCGAAGCGCCACCCGTCAGGGTGGGTCACCCCGACATGGTCTGGGGCCAGGCACGGATCGAGGCCTATTCGAAGCTGACGCCGGAAGAGGTCGCCGACGCGGTCCGGCGCACTCTGGAGGGCTGATCATGGCGCAGCAGTTCAACCTCCCCGACATCGGATCCGGCCTCCAAGAAGCCGAGATTGTCACCTGGCACGTCGAGGTCGGGGACACCGTCACCGATGAGCAGGTTCTGTGCGAGGTCGAGACCGAGAAGTCGGTCGTCGAAATCCCGGTGCCGTTCGCCGGCACGATCCTGCAACTGGCCGGCCCACCCGGGACTTCGGTCATGGTCGGCGAGTTGCTGGTGGTGATCGGGGAAGCCGGCGAGACGGTCGCCGAGGCGGCCACACCACAGCCCTCGGCAGAACCGGCGCCGACCGCAGCCGACACGCCCTTGGCTCCTGCGACCGCACCAGGTTCCCCGAAGCCGGGGGTAATGCCGGTCGTCCGGAAGCTGGCGAAGAGCCTCGGGGTGGACCTCGCCACAGTGGCGGGCACCGGTCCGGGTGGCCGGATCACCCGCGAGGATGTCGAGGCCGCCACCCCATCGCCTTCTGAGCCCGCAGCCCCGGCCGCGGCGCCGCAGCCCGGACAGCGGACCGAGCGTCGGCAGCGACTCTCGAAGCTGCGCCGCACCATCGCCGATCACATGACTTCACGGTGGCGTGAGGTTCCCCACATCTCAGGCCTGGTCGATGCCGACGCCTCGTCACTGCTGGCGACCCGCCGGGCAGTGGCAGAGCGGCTGGGGAAGCCGGTCCCGGTCGACGCGCTACTGGTCGCAGCTGTGATCCCGGCCCTCAAGGCGTTCCCCGCCACGAACGCGCTGATCGACGGCGACGACATCGTGCACCGCGAGTACTACGACATCGGGGTGGCCGTCGGCACCGAGGAGGGTCTCCTGGTCCCGATCGTGCGCGACGCCGACAGCCTGGGTCTTGCCGACCTCGTGGACATCGTGACCGACCTCGTCACCCGGGCACGGAACCGCAGCCTGCGGCCCGACGAGATGGGTGACCAAACCTTCACGATCTCCAACCTGGGAGCGCTGCGGGGCCAATACGCCACCCAGGTGATTCCTGCCGGCACCACCGGGATCCTGTCGGTCGGCAAGGCACAAGAGCAGGCAATCGTAAGGAACGGTTCGATCGTCGTCGCACCCGTGATGGGTTTGTCGGCAACCTTCGACCATCGTGCTGTGGACGGGCTCGAGGGCATGGGATTCCTTCGCAACGTCGCGGACACGCTCGAAGAAATGAGCCTGCTTCTGGTCTAGCGCGGCGCCCCTACGATGGGATGAGGCCCGAGGACGCCACCGAGGGGTAGCTCTCGCGCACCGTCCGCAGGAAGGGCAGCGAGGTCACGGTACGGATGCCGGGAATGGCCCGAATCCGGTCCGCCGTCTCCAGCGCGTGCTCCCGTGACTCGCAGCTCAGGTTGCCCACTGCGTCGTAGGGACCGGCGGTGATCGCCAAGAACGCCACCTCCGGTATCTCGGCGACCTTCGCCGTCGCTTCACGCACCGATCCCGATACCTCGAGGGTGAAGGCAGATTCCAATTCCAGGCCGAGGGCGACCCGATCGACGAGGCCGGTCACCGTGATTGCGCCGGTCTCCAGGAGTTGCAGCACACGAGCCCGAACCGCCGTCTCCGACAGTCCGACCTTGGGCGCCAACTCGGCATAGCTCTGGCGACCGTCCTTCTCCAACTCGTGGACCACCGCCAGATCGAGCGCGTCGAGCACCGGCGAGTGCTCGGCGGTGGGCATGAACACCGACTCCTTGACCACCTGCAGATAGGTGACGGCTTCCACATCGGCGACCCCCGGATCGGAGCGCACGGCCTCGATGAGGTCGAGGAACTGCTCTTTCGAACGGCAGCGCAGCTCCACGACGACGTCGTAGCGCCCGGATGCGATGAACACATTGCCCACACCGGTGATCTCAGCGAGTTCTGCGGCAATCTCCCGGCTGGACTCCCGAACCGACAACCCGACGATTCCCATCCACTCGATGCCGAGCACAGCCGGATTGACGATGGCGGTGATGCGGAGAATCCCGGAGTCGAGCAGGCGGTTGATCCTGCGGCGGACAGCCGTCTGTGAGAGCCCGACCTTCAACCCAAGAGCGGACTGTGAGGCACGGCCGTCGAGGTGCAGCTCATCGATCAGCTGCAGATCAATCGCATCCAGCCCCTGTGATGCGATCGTCGCGTTGCCGACCACGTCCCACTCCTTCCAGTCAGTCCTCCAGCGAGCCGGCCCCAAGATAGGCCGCCTCGAGCAGGTGCTTGCTCTCCATCAGGTGCGCCGCCGCGCCCTCGAGGACCAGGTCTCCGTGGCTCAACACATACGCCCGATCCGACTGCGCGAGCGCCAGGTCGGTGTGTTGCTCGACGAGCAGCACCCCAGCCTCGGTTTCATCGGCAATTCGTCGCACCAGGGGCATCAGCTCCTCGTAGATGACAGGCGCCAGCCCCAGGCTCATCTCGTCGAGCATCAGCAGCCGGGGTTCGGCGATGAAAGCACGTCCCAGCGCCAGCATCTGCTGCTCACCCCCCGAGAGGAGCCCTGCCCGTTTGCTCGCCAGCGACACCAGGGCTGGGAAGAACTCGAACGCCCGATCGACGTCCGGCCGTCCGTCACACGGCGCCATCAGCAAGTTCTCCCGAACCGTCATCTGATAGAGCAGGCCACGGCCTTCCGGAACGTGCATCACTCCACGCCGGGTCACCGTGTGCGCCAGCCGAAGCCTGGGGACCGGCTCACCGATCACTTCGATCGATCCCGCCATGACCGGAACCAATCCCGACACAGCCTTGAGGGTGGTGGTCTTGCCGGCCCCGTTGGGACCGAGCAGGCCGACGACCTCTCCCGCATCGACATGGAGGGTGAGATCGCGAACGACCGCAACGCCCGCATACCCGGTGTGGACGCCGTCGATGGTGAGCAGCCGGTCGCTCATCCCTCACCTCCACCCGACACGCCGAGATACGCCTTGCGAACCTCGGGATGGGCCCGGATCTCCTCCGGAGTGCCCACAGCGATCAGCCCGCCGTAGTTGATCACGTAGATCCGATCACACACCGAGAGCACCAGGCCCATGTCATGATCGATGAGCATCCCGGAGATCCCCGACTCAACGACATCCCGCAACTGGCCACCGAGCCACGTGGTCTCCTCCCGGTCGAGGCCGGCCGCGGGTTCGTCGAGCAGCACGAGCTTGACGTCGCCGACTAGTGCGCGGGCCACCCCCACCAGCTTCCGATTTCCCTGCGACAGGTCACTCGGCATCCGGTGCTGGATGTCGGTGAGGTTCAGCACCGCCAGGGCCTCGTCCACCCGTTCGTCGGCCTCAGAGCCTCGGCCGTAGTAATCGCGGACGGCACCCAAGAAGGTGAGCTGCTCGGCCGCCACCTCGAGATTCACCCGGATCGATAGGTCGTCGAACAACTCGAGGGTCTGCCACGTCCGGGTCAGTCCGCGGTTGGCGATGCGATGCGGCGCCCAGCCGGTCACGTCGTCACCGTCGAAGGTGACCGTTCCCGTCGAAGGAACGAACCCGGTCACCGCGTTGATGAATGTGGTCTTGCCCGACCCATTGGGCCCGATCAGGCCTACCAGTTCTCCTGCGTGGATCTCCAGGCTGAGATGGTCGACGGCGACCAGCCCTCCGAAGCGGACGGTGAGATCGGTGGTCTGCAGCAACGCGGTCACGAACCCACCCCCTGTGCTTGTCGCCTCCGCTGCCTCCACGCCTTCAACTTGGCGTTCTGCTCACGCCCGATCTCATCGACGCCGGCCGGATAGAAAATGACGGTCAGCACCAGCAACAGACCCGCCAGATAGGCCTCGTACTGCCCGAGGTCGAAGAACCATTCCTCGAACAGCACGATCCCGAGGCCGCCCGAGAAGAAGGTGCCGGCCCAGGCGGCACCCGACACGGTGGCGATCCCGCCAAGGTAGGCGAATGTCAGCAACATCAACGAGGGAAGAATGGTGAACCCATCGGCGCCGTAGCGGCCGAACTTGTACGCCGTGAGCACGCCCGCCACTCCGGCCAGGGCGGCGCTGATCACGAAGGCGGTGAGCTTGATCGACTGCACGTTGATACCGGCCGCAGCAGCCGCCCGCTCGTTGGCGCGAACCGCCAGCATCCGGTCACCGAGTTTGCTCTGACGCAGCCGGACGATGCCGACGAAGACAATCGCGGTCACGATCAGGACAAACAGGCCGAACGACGGAGTCGGCAGCTTGCCGTCGTCGATGAAGAAGGGGGCGTTCACCCCGAAGTCGATTCCGAGAACGCTCGGACCCTCAACGACCGCGATGCTCTCTGAGCCGAACCAGTTGTCCGTTTTGAGGAGCAGCTCCTCGATGGCAACACCGGCGGCGAGCGTCATGATCGCCAGGCTGGCACCGCGAACCCGCATCGCCGGGATGGCAATGACGAAGCCAGACCCGACCGCCACCACCACCGCCAGCGGAGCTGCAATGAGGAACGACATTCCGGCGTCCGTAGCGAAGGTGGCCACGGCAAACGCTGAGATCCCGCCAACGGCCAACTGAGCGAGAGAGATCTGGCCGACAAATCCGGCAACCACGACCAGCGACAGGGCAAGGATCGCACCGATCATCGTGTTGGTCATTGCGCCGCGGTACTGGAAGGGCGCGAAGACGATCACTGCCAAACTGCCGACCAGCAGCACGGTCGTCATCCAGGGCCGCCACGGAGCCGGATGCGCCGTTGGGAGCCGCCCGACTTCCACCGCTCCACGAGATGGCAGCGCCTGCCCACGGAAGAGCATGACCGCAATGATCACCACCAGGGGCAGGGCCTTCTGGAGGTTGATCGATGGCACCCACGAAAGCTCGATCTCCATGATCCGCAGCAGGCTCTGGCCCATCCCGATCAGCAAGCCACCCGCGGCCGCCATCCAGAACGAGGTGAACTGAGCCAACAGCGTTGCGGCCAGCGCGGGGATGATGAACAGGGTGAAGTTGATCGCGTTCAAGCCCGTCATCGGCGCCACCAGGATTCCGACCAATCCGGCCAGCATCGACGCCACAATCCAGTTGACGGCCGCCGTCCGGTCGGCGGACACGCCGAGGATCGTGGCCTTCTCTTCGCTCTCCGCCGCAGCCCGGGTGTTGAGCCCAAACATGGTGAACCGGAACACGGCCCACAGGCCGACCGTGAGGACCACGACGATCCCCAACAGAATGAACCGATCGACCGGAATGGTTGCACCCAGCACGCTCCACGACCCGTCTGGGAAGACGCTGTCGACGGGCTGGCGAGTCGAGCCGAATCGCAGCACGATCGCTGATTGCAGGATCAGCATCAGCGCAACGGATGCCACAACTTTGGGAAGCGCCGGCTGGTAGCGCAGCGGTTTGAACACCAGGTAGTGGAACGCGGCTCCGATGAGTGCAGCCACGGCCATCGACAACAGCAACGCCCACATCCAATGCAGCGGCCCTGGGAACTCCACGAAGGTGGGGAGATCCCAGAGTTGCCATTCGGCGCCAAACCATCCTCCCACCGCTTCGATCAGCGACAGCGGGTTCGGCAACGGAAGGATCGGCACTCGCCCATCGTTCGTGAGACCGGCGTAGGTGTAAGCGACGTACATCGCGATGGCGCCGTGGGCGAAGTTGATCACCCCGGAAGCCCGGTACGTCAGCACCAACCCCAGCGACAGTGCCGCGTAGATCGCGCCGGCGCTGATGCCGAGCAGCGCGAACTGGATGTACAGATCCATGCGTCGTTCAGCCTATGTGTTGCACCCGGGTGGGGCGCTGGCAGCCCCACCCAGGTGTTTGAGCCAAACCGTTTCGCCTATAGCTCGAGGATCCAGTTGAAAATGGTCGGGTCGTAGGTCGTGAAGTCCTGCACCAAGACGAGTCCATCACCCTGCACCTGGGCGATGCCCACGGCCGGCGAGCACTGACTCACCCACGGTTCCGGGCCAGGGCAGTTGGCTTCCGTCAGCAGGAACAAGTCGTAGATCTGACTCGTCGCCGCTTCGTGAATCGCCTCGGGCGAAAGGTTCGCCACCCCGACGGCGTCCGCTGCCGCCGACACGACGTCGTAGGCGAACTGGACCCAGATCATGACCGAGAACACCTCACTCTGGAGGTACACGTCGGGGCCGTACTCCGCCAGGATCCGCCGCGCTTCCGTTGCGTCGGCATCTCCGGTCACGAACCCGGAGTTGTAGATCGAGAGATACCAACCCTCGGTGAACCCGGCATCCAGGTTCTCGGGGCTGAGGCACCAGTCGAGCGTGTAGACATCAACGTCGGCGCCGAGTGTGGCCAGACCATCGGCGATAGGTTGGCAACCTGTCGGATCCACGATCACGAACAGCGCGTCGATCTCATCAACGTTCGCGGCAGCCAGAGCCCCGAGGTAATCGGCTTCTGCCTCATCGACGGCAACGCCGCGGGTCGTCCCGCCATAGGCCTGCCACAGGCCATCGACCAGGAAGTAGCTCGACTCACCGATCTCGTTCCCCAGGTAGACCACTCCGATGTCGGTGTGACCCGCGGCAGACATCGCGTCGAGGGTCGCCTGGGCGATCACCAGTGACCCCGGATCGGTCAGGTAGAAACCGGGAACCATCAGGTCGGGAATGTCGTAGACGACTGCGCCGAACACCGGCTTTCCAGACAACCCAATCGTGTCCCACATCGCAGCTGAGTTCGTCAGCTGGAGGCCGATCATCAGGTCCGCATCGTCGTCGTTGGCGAACTGCTGAGCGCAAGCCACAGCGGACTCGGGATCATCACCTGTCCCGCAGAGTTCCATCTCGATGGGGACCCCATCGATTCCTCCCTGCTCTGCGTTCAGGTAGTCGATGTAGGCCTGGGCCGCCACGCTGTCGTTCGGAAACGCCAGGAATCCAGATTCCTGGTTCACCACGAAGAACTTGATCGCGTCCGGTCCGGCCGGGGCTGCTGTGGTCGCCGGCGCCGCAGTCGTCGCGGTCGTTGCCGGCGCCGCAGTCGTCGCGGTCGTTGCCGGCGCCGCAGTCGTCGCTGGGGCTGCCGTCGTGGCTGGGGCTGCTGTCGTGGCCGGGGCCGCTGTCGTGGAGGCCGCATCATCGTCGTCACCACAGGCGGCGACGATCAGCCCCAGGGCAAGCAGTACCGCCAGCCAGCGAATTGATCTCCTCATCTCTTCCTCCCTTGCCCGCTCTCATCTGTTCGAATGGGGGTTCTCGTCACATCTCGGTGGTGCACCGGCTCTCGTCGTGAGTCGTCACACCTCCGTCATTCCGACTTGCCAGATCTCGACGACATTGCCGTCGGGGTCCCTGCCGTAGGCGAGGGGACGGCCGTCACCGAGATCGGCCGGGGGACTGTGAAATCTCATGCCGGCTTCCACCAGGCGCCGGTACGCCTCCTCCACGTCGTCGACGGCTAGACACACGTGGTTCAGCCCGACGCGAGACACCGGACGCTCGACGGGCGACCATTCGGGATCGGGATGGTGGAACTGGAAGAGTTCGAGACGCGTGTCTCCAAGTCGGAGCATCACCGTCACGCCCTTCGATCCGGACAAGCCCTGCAGGGCGTCGACGTCTGGCCGGCCATCCCAGGCCAGCCGCTCGACCTCGCGGAAGCCGAACATCTCGCAGTAGAAATCAACAAGACGGTCGATGTCGGGCGTCGAGATACCGGTGTGGTGGATTCCGGTGGCCCCGACGACCGACTCCGAGTCCGAGTCCACGTGTTCCTCGAGCGGCTCATGATCCGCTACGACCTGCCCGTGGATCATCTCGAAGAAGGGCAGGAGTTCGGCATGCGTGAAGATCCAGAACCGTCCCTCGCCGATTCCCTGAAGCACACGGTCTGCGACTTCCTCCGGAGGGATCCGCCGTTCGCCTTCCTCCGGTTCGAACCCCTCGTTCATCGGGGTGTCGACGGCCCCCGGACAGAGGACTGAGATCGACACGCCGGTGCCCTCCAGTTCCGCGGCCAGAGAGGTCGACAACCCGACCACTGCATGCTTGGAGGCCGTGTACATCGGCGCTTCGGGCCACGGAGCGAGTCCGGCCCCGGATGAGGTGTTCAAGATGATGCCGCTCCCCCGCTCGAGCATCCCAGGCAGGAAGGTTCGGCAGCCGAGCAGCGGGCCAAGCACGTTCACTCGGTTCTGCGCCTCCCAATCCGCAAGCGGATCGGTGTCACGGAAGCCACCGAACAGCGTGATCCCGGCGTTGTTGCACAGGATGTCACAACGTCCGAAGCCTGACTCCACCTGCGAGGCAAGGGTGGCCCAGGAGGCGGCGTCACCGACGTCGAGGTGAGCCGCGATCGACTTGCTGGAACCCAGGAGCATTGAGAGGGTCTCCTCAGCGGCGGCGTGGTTGAGGTCGGCGGCGATGACGTAGGCCCCTTCTGCGGCGAACGCCTTGCAGAGTGCTCGGCCGATCCCACTGCCGGCACCGGTGACGATGACGACCTTCTCAGCGAAGCTCTCGACGGCTCCTGCGGTCATGAGGCAGGTCCTCCCTTTGGCACCGCCATGCGGCATCCCAGACCGGCTTCTTGGCGGTTTCCAGCGTAGCACACCAGCTTAACGCCGGTATTATGCATCGTCGATCGATTCGGCGCCTGACCCTGGTTCAACGAGGTCTTGAGTCAGCCGTCCATCAGCCGTTCGAGCATCTGCGGCGCAAAGCCGGCAGTCATCCCCCCGTCCACCATGAGATTGGTTCCTGTGATGGACTGGCATTCGTCAGCCGAGAGAAACTGGAAGACCACCGCGATCTCATCCGGATCAACGAACCGTCCCATTGGGCACAAGGTCTTGATGAGCTCCCGTTGGGGATGGTCGACGGGCCACATCTCCCCCTCGGTCGGACCCGGGCTGACGACATTGACGCGAATCCCACGAGCAGCAAGCTCCATCGCAGCTCCGCGCGCCAGCATGACGAGCCCCGACTTCGCGGCGGAGTAGGCCGTCTCCCCGATGTTGCCGGTGTCGGTGACCAGTGTCCCCGTGAAGAGCACCGATCCGCCATCCCGCAGGTGTGGAATGGCCGACCGCAGCAAGCGGTAGTGAGCAAGCAGATTGACATCCACCATCCGCCCGAGCGATTCATCGTCGGTGTCCTCGACCATGACGAACTCG
>CAZEHO010000034.1:0-29586 GCA_964511945.1 uncultured Acidimicrobiia bacterium
GGGGCCCCATCCGGGTCAAACGACAGACCGAGCTTCGCCGTCGACCAGCAGTTCGTCGACGACGCCGACTATGACCGCCCGGACCGGAGCATGCGGGTCACCGACCACCTGGCGGGCACCGTTCCCTTCGTCGAGGATCAACACGGTTTCCCCGTGGCCGGCGTCGACCGAGTCGATCGCAATGAGATACCCGCCGGTGTCGTCGCCTCGCTCGTCGAGCAGGTCGCAGATCAGCAGCCGGCGTGAGTCGTAGATCGGATGATTGATCGTCGAAACGACCGTGCCGCTGACTCTGCCGAGCTTCATCCGGTCCGCTCCACCTCGTCCACGATCCCGACGATTGCGTGGTCGACGGGCACGAACGGCTCCGGCATCGCCAGCGCGGCCTCCCGGCTGGCGACGACGTAGACCAGATCACCGGGGGCCGCCATCTCGACCGCATCCCCGGCGATCACCGGACGGCCCTTGGGCGCACGGTTCCGGTCGAGGGGCTGCACGATCAGGAACCGGACCCCTTCAAGGCCCTCCACCTTTTCGGTGGCGACCACGGTGCCGACGACCTCAGCGAGTTGCATCGCCACCCTCCGGCTCGCGGCCGCTGCGACGGGCGAAACGGGCGTGCTCGGCCAGGTTGCCTCGCATGTCGGGATGCAGTTGGGAGATCACCGACCCGGCCATCAGCTGGCTTTCGGCAACCCGGCCGGAACCAATCTCCACGGCCGCTTCCACGTCGTGCACCGCTCCGCCGAACAGCACGTAGCCCTTCCCACCGAGCCCGTCGGCCATATAGAGCTCGAGCAGAGTGACGTCGGCGCCCTTGATCCCGGCATCGGCGGCCTCCAGCACCGCCGCTACCGATTTGGTCTCCACGATGCCGAGCGCCTCGATGTCACCGGGCTCCCTCCGGCCCCGGACCGCAGCGACGACATCTACGTGGACATCGGGAAGAAACACCCGATCCAGCAGCGCGTGCCCCGACGTCTCGATGCCGGCATCGATTGCTTCTTCCACGCTGGCGACGTCACCGGCAACCAGCACGAGGTAGTTGCCGGGCTGAACCGTCCCGACGACCAGGTCGCCGAGCGGTGCCCGCTTGATCATGGCGTCGCCGGCAACGATGCCGGCGGCGACGCTGTCGAACTCCAGCAGGGCAATAGCGGGGTAGCTCGTGCTCATGTCACACGATCCTCATCGCACCGACCACCGAGATCCGGCGCTCCCTGGTGAAGGTCAGGGGCCGGGTCATGCCGTCTCCACTGGGGCTGGCAATCGAGAACGAGGTGAACCCCTCACCGCCCTTGCCGAGCCCGGCGTAATTGGGCCCGTTGGCAATGAAGATGCTCACGTTGATCGTGCGGGCCATCCGCGTGATCGTGGAGACATTGGTCGAGTGAATCGATGCCGTGTGACGGAACCGATGCTCGGCCCGGACCGCCAGATCGATCGCATCGTCGACGCTCCCAACGCGGACGACCGGAAGCACCGGCATCATCTGTTCGGTCCAAACGAGGTTGTGCTCTGCCGATACCTCGGCGACCAGCAGGCGCGGGTCACCGTCGACCTCGACGCCGGCCTCGGACGCGATCGCCTTGGCGTCCTTGCCGATCCAGGCGGGATTGATGACTCCAGGCTTCCCGGGTGGGCCCATGGCATTGAAGACCACCCGTTCCACCTTCTTGAGCTCATGCTCCTTGAGGATGCGGGCGCCGTGGCGCCCCATCGCCCGGATCAGTTCGTCCGCCACCGACCGGAGAACGATGACTTCCTTCTCGTCGATGCAAATGATGTTGTTGTCGAACGAAGCACCGGCCACGATGTCGCGGCCTGCCTGCTCTATGTTCGCTGTGTCGTCGACAACCGCCGGCGGATTGCCGGGACCGGCCGTCACGGCCCGCTTGTCGGACTTGAGTGCTTCCCGGACCACTCCGGGCCCGCCGGTGACGATCAGGATCGGAACGTCGGGGTGACGCATCAGCTCCTGGGCACTGGCAACCGTCGGCTCGGGCGTCGCCGTGATCAGGTCGGTCGGACCGCCGGCGGACACGATGGCCCGGTTCAGCAGGCGAATGGTTTCGGCAGATGTGCGCTTCGCATTGGGGTGGACGTTGAAGATCAGCCCGTTGCCCCCCGACACCACGGCGATCGTGTTGTTCACGATGGTCGAGACCGGATTGGTGGTGGGAGTGATCGATGCGATGAGACCGAAGGGAGCATGCTCGGTGAGCATCATCCCGTCCTCACCGGTCTCGATGATCGGCGCCAGGTCCTCGGGCCCGGGGGTCCGGGTAGCGACCAGGATGATCTTCTGTTTCTTGTCGTCCCAGCGGCCGAGACCTGTCTCCTCGAGCGCTGATCTGGCCAGCCGCTCGGCGTGTTCGATCATCGACGCCCTGATCGCCGCGACGATTCGCTCCCGGGCATCGGGGCCGAGTTCGGCGTATGAGCGTTGTGCAGTGCGCGCCGCCTTCACCGCAGCATCGAGCGTCGGATGGATCCCGTCACCGAGTTCGGCTTTAGGAATCTCCGCCGGAACCCGGGGTTCGGCCGGCGCCTCGTCGGGAGTACCGCCGAGGCGGCGGCGCACCCGGGCGATGACGTCATAGACCTCCTCGCGGCTGTAGGCGTCCCTCATTCAGTCACGTCCGGTACTTGTGGTACTGCAGTTCGCCGCCCATCTCCCACTGGTCGACGATGGCCATGATGACGGCGTCGCAGGGGCGGTCCTTCGTGTAGCGGGTCTGGCGGGCGCTGGATCCGGTGGCATACAGCACGATCTCACCGACGCCGGCGCCGACCGCGTCTGCGGCCACCACATACGAGCCGGTCTCACCTTCGTCGACGTCAATCGTGCGAACGACGAGGAACTTGAGACCCTCGAGCGTCTCCTCCTTGCGGCTGGCCACCAGGGTCCCGGCGACCCTGCCCAACAGCATGCCGGACTACTTCCCCGAGATTTCGGCCTCGGCTTCGTCGGCCCGGCCCAGCGGGAGCACAAGATCGATGTTGACGTGCGGACGGGCGATGACGTGGATGGCCACGACCTCACCGACCTTCTCGGCGCCGCGGGTACCGGCATCGACGGCGGCCTTCACCGCAGCGACGTCTCCCCGAACAACGGCCGTCACGTAGCCGCCACCGGTCTTCTCGTACGACACGAGTTCGACCTTGGCGGCCTTCACCATCGCATCAGATGCTTCCACCATCGCCGCGAATCCGCGGCATTCGATCATGCCAAGTGCTTCTGCCATGGGCTCTCCTTGCTGTTTGGTTCCCCGAGGGGGCTACTCCATGTCCCGGCCGTCGATACCTTCGAGAGCTGCGACGGCGGCTCGCCAGCCGACGTCGATGTCCCGCTCTTCTCCGCCCAGATAGACCCGGCCGAGAGACCCGAACGAACGGACTTCGAGCACGTTGATCTCGGCTGCCTTCTCGGCCTCGTTGGCCGCAATCGCCGCGTAGGACGCCGGCTCCATCTCGAGGACGTACAGGGTCTGGCCCGGGATCAGCAACTGGCCGTGGCGCATCCGGTTGATCAACTGCGCCTGGTGATCGTCGATCCTGCGAACGATCTGGCTCGAGGCGATACGGGGCTTGATCCGATCCCCCTCGGCGGCACCGATCTCCTCGAGGATCGCAGCACCCGCCGCACGGGTCTCGGCCTGCGACGGCGAGTGGACCTCGAGCAGGCCGAAATACCGCTCGACGATCTGCATGCCCGGCTTCACCGTGGTCGCCTTCAGTGCGACGTCGGTCAGCCGGTTGATCTCGATCCCGGGCGAAATCTCCACGAACAGCGACGCCTCTCCGGCGAGCGGGAGGAAGCCCTGCGCGACCGTGCCCAGGAATGCCGCGTACTGCGGCTGCAAGCTGTCGAGGAACGAGTATCCCCGCAGGTCAATATTGCTCACTCGATTCCTCTCCCTCCACGATGGCGATTCCTGCGGAGGCGCCGATTCGAGTTGCGCCGGCGGCGATCATCGCTTCGGCATCCTCCCGATTACGGATCCCTCCGGAAGCCTTGACTCCCATCCCCGGACCAACCGCTTCGCGCATCAGCGCCACGTCGTAGACGGTGGCGCCGCCGGGCCCGAACCCGGTCGAGGTCTTGACGAAGTCGGCCTTGGCGGCGCGGGCGATGCGGCTGGCGATGACGATCTCCTCATCCTCGAGCAACGCCGTCTCGAGAATGACCTTGCAGACGGCGCCCCGCTCCCTGCAGGCGTCGGCAACCCCGGTGATGTCGGCCCTGACGGTGTCGACATCACCCGATTTGAGAGCACCCACGTTCAGCACCATGTCGATTTCGACGGCGCCGTCCCGCAGTGCCCGGCGGGCCTCCATCGATTTGATCTGCGGTGGGCTCGATCCGAGTGGGAACCCGATGACCGAGCAGGTGGCGACGTCGGAACCGGCAAGGTTGTCGGCGACCCGCTTCACCCAGTACGGGTTCACGCACACTGAAGCGAAGTTGTACTCGATGGCTTCCCAGCACATCCGGTCGATGTCCGACGCCGATGCCTCCGGCTTCAGCAGGGTGTGGTCGATGAAACCGGCGAGATCGGTCGGGACGTCTGCACCCTTGCCGTTGTAGGAGATACGGGTGGCGCCGGCGGCCACCACGGTCCGGGCGTTCTCGGCGTTCAACGTGAGTGTGTCGGTCATGCACGCAAGACACTCGTGGAGCGCATCCCCGGCGAGCTGCGCCAGGACCTCCTTGGTCACCGCCTCGACGACGGCATCGACATCGACCGTGTTCACCTTTCGCTCCTCACGAGCTGCGCTGATAGCGTCGCTCGATTTCATTGATCTTCTCGACGCGTCGGGCATGGCGATCCGAACCCCAGGGGGTTGCCAGCCACGTGTCCACGATTTGCCACGCCAGGCTATCGCCAATGAGCCCAGCTCCGAGTGTCAACACGTTGGCGTGGTTGTGTTCCCGGCTGTTGCGCGCACTGGAGACGTCGTAGCAGAGCGCGGCCCGCACCCCGGGCACCTTGTTGGCCACCATCGACGAACCGATCCCGGCACCGTCGACCACGATGCCCCAATCCGCCTCCCCGCCCGCCACCTTCTCCGCGACTGCATGGGCGAAGTCCGGGTAGTCGACGGAGGCATCAGAGTCGGTGCCGCAATCGAGCACGGCGTACCCGTGTTCCCGCAGCCGGAAGGCGAGGCGCTCCTTCATCTTGAACCCGCCGTGATCCGCACCGATGGCGATGGACCGGCCGTCGGTAGCAGGTGACGGCGGCGCAGTCTCGGCAGCCGGGGCGGAGACCGCCGGCTGCTCGAGGACGCCGGAGACCACCCGGCGAACGAGGTCTCTGATCTCGGATTCGGCGGGAATCGAGGGTGGCACCAGGCGATTATTCCACGCCGGCACACGCAGCGGCGGGAGGACGGGGCCCGGGTCTGTAAGCGGCAGAAGTCGTCCGCCATCAGTCTTCAGTGATCAGCCACCCATTGAGCGGCTCCCGACATCTGAGAACTGATGACCGAGAACTGACAACTGCTGACTCCGCCCGCATCGACGGAGCCCTAACCTCTGACCATGACCCCGCCATCCGACAACAACGGCGCACTCGTTTGGGACCAGCCGGCGCGGCCGTCGCCGCCACGCCGCCCCACTTCGCCCGTACCCGGCGCCACCGAGCAGGAATCCGACCCCGAACCGGCACCCGCAACCGAGCCGGTCACCGACCGGATTCCCTTGCGGGAGGCGTCCGATCGATACGGCGTCTCGGTCGGCACGCTGCGCAACTGGTGCCGATCCGGGCAGGTCGACGGCCTGCTGGTCGAGAGCCCTTCAGGCCGCCGCTGGATGGTGAAGCCGGCGACGGTTGCGGAACGGGTAGCAACCGGTAGACGCCCGGCACAGGATTCCCCGCCGGCCGAGCCGGCCGCCGAGCCGGGAGCGATGCTGGTGCCCAGGGCCGCCTGGGACAAGCTGATGGACCAGCTCGGCAATCTCCACGAGTCGGGCCAGCATCTGGCCGAGGCTCGCGAGCGGGCCGCCCGGTACGAGACCGAAGCCGTATTCCTTCGAGAGCGGCTTGCCGAAATGCGCGAAGAGCGCGACGAACTGCGGTCCCGGGTCGACACTCCCTCCGAGACCCAGACTCTATCCACTGAATCAGCTCCGGCACCGCGGCCGGGCATCGGTGAGATGATTCGGGACCTCCGCCAGCGATTCGGCAGAGGCGCAACCCGGCGGTGAGCAACCACTCGAGTCGAGTCTGGATCGCACTGCTTACCGCCTCCCTGGGGTGGGGAACCGCCGCCATTGCGACCCGGGCCGCGTTTCAGGAGGGCCTCGGCCCGTACAGCGTGGCCGCCCTCCGAACCTCGATCGGGTTCATTGCAGTCGTCGCCTATCTCATCGCCAGACGCCGGCCGCTACCGGGGGCAGCCGCGTGGCGCCTCGGATTGGTGCTGGGAACCATCAACATGGCTGTGCCGTTCGCACTCTTCGCGCTCGCCGTCCAGCACATCTCGGCCGGGTTTGCCGGGCTGCTCATCGCGACCATCCCGCTGGGAACCGCACTGTTCGCCCACTTCATGCTGCCCGACGAACGCCTCCACTCCGGCAAGGTGCTCGGGTTGGTGGTCTCCCTCTGCGGAGTCGGGGTGCTGGTCGCATCCGGCGAGAGCGGCATCGGCGCCAAGGGTGATGCGGTGCTCGGCGCGGTCCTCACGCTGTCGGCAGTCGTGGCCGGTTCCTACGCCGGGGTCTTCGCCCGGCGGCATGCCCCGCACTTCAGCCCGATCGATCTGGCCGGCACTCAGTTCGGCATCGCCGCCGCTGCGCTGCTGGCGGTAGCAGCGTTGCGGGAAGGACTCCCGCCCGACGCCACCGTCGCCGGCTGGGGATTGGTGTCGTACCTCGGCGTGATCTCCACGTTCATGCCTTTCGTGCTGTTCTTCTGGATGCTGCAGCGGGTCTCGGCCACGCAGGTGTCGCTTGCCGGGTACATCGTGCCGGTGGTGGCACTCATCGGCGGCGCGGCGCTACTCGACGAGGTGATCACGCTGTGGATCGTGCTCGGCGGATTGCTGATCCTCGCCGGGGTCGTCATCACCGAACGCTCTGAGGCCCGCCACAGGGGCGCGGCATCCGGGGTCCGCTGACCGCTGCTACGTTCCGGGAGGCAGCGACCGACAGGATCATCGTGGGCCGCCTCATCAGCCGCATCCGCCAGTCACTGCGCCGTCATGGTCCGGCGAAGACGGTCGGCCGCGCTCTCAGGTACGTGGGCCGCAGACTGGCCGCCCCGTTCCGAACCGCGCCGCAGGGTGATCCCAAGCCGCCGACCATCGACCGCTGGCTGGAGGCATACTCCTCTCTCCGGCCCGATCCCCTGATCACCGAGGGTCCCCGGTTCTCCGTGGTGTGTCCCGTGTTCGATACCGACGCCGGCATGCTCGAAGCCGCCGTCCTGTCCATCCGTGATCAGAGCTACCCGCACTGGGAACTCCTCCTCGTCGACGACGGCTCGACGGAACCGGGCACCCGAAACGCCCTGGATCGGGCGCAGGCAACCGACGGCCGTGTCCGGGTCCTGCGGTATGACGAGAACGTCGGCATCGCAGCCAACACGAATCGCGGGATCGAGGCTGCTGCCGGGGACTACGTGGTGTTCATGGATGCCGACGACGAGCTGGCCCCGACGGCGCTCGAATGGTGTGCCGCAGCGGCGCCGCGAGCCGATCTGATCTACAGCGACGAGTACAAGATCAACGAGAAGGGTGTTCCGTCGTCTCCGTTCTTCAAGCCGGCGTGGTCACCGCACCTGCTCCTCGGCCTGAATTACGTCAACCACCTCACCGCAATCCGCACCGACCTGGTGCAGGAGGCCGGCGGCCTGCGGACGGGATTCGACGGAGCCCAGGATCACGACCTGCTCATGCGGCTGTCGGAGCGACCGCTCACCGTCGCCCACCTCCCCAACCTGCTCTACCGATGGCGGACCTGGGCCGGGTCGGTGGCCGGCGATGCCGGATCGAAGACCTGGGCGGAGGACGCGGGACTGAAGGCGCTGGGCGAAGCGATCACGCGGCGCGAGTGGAAGGCTGAGCCGGGCCTGGGCGCCGGAGCGCCGTTCAACTACCGGGTGAAATGGAACCCGCCCAACCCGGAACCAGCGGTGAAGGTGCTGCTCCCCACCAGGGACCGGCTCGAGCTGCTGCGGGAAGCCGTCTACGGGATTCTCGAACTCACCGACGGTGCCAACCTCCACCTCGTGATCATCGACAACGGGTCCCGCGAGGAGGACACGCTCGAGTACCTCGCCGCTCTCGAGCAGGACGAACGGGTGAGCGTCATCCGGGTGAACGATGCATTCAACTACTCACGGCTCATGAATCTGGGCGCCGCCACCGGGCCGGAGACCGAGTACCTGGTGATGTTCAACAACGACGTCGTCGTCCACCACCGCGCCTGGCTCGGCCAATTGCTCGGGTGGATGACCGACCCGGAGGTTGTTGCCGTGGGCACCAAGCTCCTCTTCCCCGACGGCCGGATCCAGCACGCCGGCGTGATCGTCGGGCTGGGTGGGGTGGCCGGGCACTACGCCCTCGGCCACAAGGAGAAGCCGATCCTCGGCAATCTCCACGATCAGGCCCGCGAGGTCGACTGTGTCACCGCCGCATGCGCCCTGGTCCGGGCGGATGCGTTCCATCAGGTCGGAGGGTTCAACGAAGACCTTCCCCTCGACTTCCAGGACGTCGATTTCTGCCTGCGGCTCCGGGAGATCGCCGGCGGGATCATCATGTACGACCCCACCCATCCGCTCACCCACGATCAGGGTGCGACACGCGGCAACAAGGGGGCATCCAGCGGCTACACCATCTCCCGCATGATGTTCATCTGGAACGGCCGGTTGCGGCGCGATCCGTACTACAACCCCCATCTCACCCAGAAGAAGCACACCCTCGAACTCGGCCAGATCCCCAAGGCCGAGCACCATCGCAGGGCCCGGCTCGAACCCCGATTCCTCGAATCCCGAGGTACCTGATGGGTTCGGAATCCCGGATCGAGTCGGTCGGCACCGTCGGCGAACCGGGATTGGTGACGCTCGAGCGGCCGGCCACCGGGGCCACCGGCGGTGCCGGACTCGACATCGCCGGCACGGCCGCGGATCGGCGGGTCACGATGATCGAGGCGATGCGGGGCAACAACTCACTCCAGCGGATCCCGGTCGCCGACGGCCGGTTCTCCGGGACCCTGGACATGACCGGACTGAGCGACCGGCTGCGGTTCCGAATCCGCGCCCATCTCGCTGACGGAACGACGAGGGATCTCGCCGTCGCCGTCGTCGAGAGGACAACGGCCGTCGAGGATCCGGGCGGTGCCCAGCCCCTGACCATCACCAGCATGGGGCGGTCGGGCTCGACCTATCTGATGCACGTGCTGCTCGGGCATCCCGCAATCGAGGGCCATGCGGAGTACCCCTACGAGGGGCGCTGGATCGCACACTGCCTCGCGATCAGGAGGATGGTCATCGAGTCCTCCACCGCGTTCACCCAGTATCAGCCGACCCGTATCCCCAAGGGAGCGGCGACGCAGGCACTCCCGGAAACCGCCGGTTGGGGAGCCTTTGGGGCCGCCCGAGATGCAGCTGCGGACGCGATGGCCCGCTCGATGATCCGGGGCCCGTTCGCCGCCGATGCGGCCTTCATCGCAGAGAAGGGTGCCCCGACCGCCGAGCTTCGGGAGTTGTTCTCTGCACCCGTGGAAATCCTGCTGGTACGGGATCCCCGCGACGTCTTCACCTCGGTGCTGGCCTTCAACCGCAAGCGGGGGTTCGACGACTTCGGCCGCCAGGAGGTTGCCTCGGAGGAGGAGTTCGTCGGCCACTTTGCACAGCGGGCGAACCGCTTCGCCGACATGGTGGCCCTGCGGTCTCCCGCCGGCCTGCTGGTCCGCTACGAGGATCTGGTGACCGGCACGGCGCTCTCCGAGTCCCTCGTGGAGGGCCTCGGCATCGACCTGCTGCCCGGGACCAGACGCGACGATTCGGACCTATTGCGGGAGCACCGGACGACGCCGGACGCCGCCGCATCGATCGGCCGCTGGCGGCACGAACTCGACCCGGCCCTGGGCGAACGGGTCGACGAAGCCCTCGCCGAAGCAGCGGCCAAGCTGGGCTACGGGTAGCTCGCGTTTCTCGCAGGCCGGATGAACGCGCCAAGCGCTGTGGCGCGCACCACTAGCCTCGGCACGATGCAGGACACGCTCCTGACCACCACCGGGCTTCGTTTCGCCTACGGCGATATCGTGGCACTCGACGGGGTCGATCTCGACGTCCCCCTGGGACGGATCGGTCTCGTGGGTGCCAACGGCGCCGGGAAGACCACCCTTCTCAAGCTGCTGCTCGGCATCCTGCCTCCGGCTACAGGCGGCGTGTCCGTACTCGGCCGTCCCCTCCCGGCCAGCCTGCTCCAGATCCGAGCCCAGGTCGGGTACCTGCCGGAGGGCAACTGCCTGCCGCCCGACCAGACTGCCGCCGACTTCACCGGATACACGGCCGAGCTCGCCGGGCTTTCGGGACGAGCTGCACGGCAGCGCGCCAGCGACGTGCTTACCCTCGTCGGCCTCCACGAAGAGCGGTTCCGCTATCTCCGCGAGTTCTCCACCGGCATGGTCCAGCGGGCCAAGCTCGCCCAGGCGATCGTCCACGACCCGGACCTCGTGCTGCTCGACGAGCCGACTGCCGGCCTCGACCCGGAAGGCCGCGAGGAGATACTGAGCCTGGTCACCCGCCTCGAGGACTTCGGCATCCACTCCATCCTCTCGTCGCACGTTCTCACCGACATCGAAGCAACCTGCGACTGGGTGGTCATGCTCGATGGGGGCAAGGTGCTGCGGTCTGGCCCGCTGACCGAACTGTCGGTCGCCGAGGAGGTCGCCGTCGAGGTCCTCGACGACCCGGCTCCGGTCGCGGCTGCGCTCGAAGCCCGGGGAGCGAGCGTCACCATCGACGACACGACCATTGGAGTTCGCCACCCGACCGAGGATCCGTTCGATCTAGTGCGCGACGCGCTCGCCGCGACCGGGGCCGGGCTGCGCCGGATGGGTCCCCGCAGGACCACCCTCGAGGATGTCTTCCTTGCCGAGGCCGACGATGAGTGACGATCGCGGCGTCGTCTTCGACCTCGGGTACCAGCCCCACGAGGGCCCGCGGCTGGGGCGTCCCGGTGCGGTCCGGGCGCTCTACCGGGATGGTTTACGCAAGGTGCTCGGTTTGCGCCGCCGGGCCCGGCAGAAGGTGTTCCCCTGGCTGCTGCTGTCGATTGCCATCCTCCCGGCGCTGTTCTTCATCGCCTTCGGCGTGATCAGCGGAGAGCTGGGCCAGGACGATTTCTTCGACCACGGCCTCTACTTCGAGTTGACCGGAGCGATCACGCTGGTGTTTGTTGCACTGGCATCGAGCGAGCTGCTGGTCCCCGATCGGGTCAACGAAGTCATGGCGGTGTACGCCTCCCGCCCGCTGACCGTGATCGACTACCTGATCGGACGTACCGCCGCCCTCGGAACGGTGGTGTTCGGATTCCTCTATGTTCCCCACCTGATCCTGTTCATCGGGCGGGCATGGGTCAGCGACGACGGTTTCGGGACCTATGTGGCGGACAACATCGAGGTGCTGTGGCAGACGGCACTGGCGTCGTTCATCTACTTCGTCGCGTTCGGTTCTCTGGGTCTGCTGGTCGCAGCCTTCGCCACCCGAACCGCGGCGGCAGTGTTCGCCGTCGTCTTGTTGGTTCCGATCTCGGGTCCGGCCTCGGCGGTGCTGGTCGATTCCGACACGTTCTCCGGAGCCGGCTTGCTGGCGCTGCAGCATCACCCGGGGTACGTCAAGGATTGGATCCTGAGCGATAACGCTCATCTCTGGATCCCGGAGCGGGCCGGGTTCGAACCGGTGGTATCGCTGGTGATGATCGTGCTGATTGCGGTGGGGGCGGCCGTCGTGGTCTTCGAGCGATACCGGAGGCTGCGATGACGTCCCCGGCCTTTGCCGCCGAGGCCACCATCGAGATCTCCTCCCTATCGAAATGGTTCGGCCAGAAGGTCGCAGTCTCCGATGTCTCGTGCAGCTTCGGGTCCGGGCTGACCGGCCTGCTCGGCCCCAACGGCGCCGGCAAGACCACGCTGCTGCGACTGGTGTGCGGACTCCTGGAGCCCAGCGATGGGGAAGTCACCGTCCTCGGCCGGAACCCGCGGCGCGACCCCTCGGTCTATGCCGACCTCGCCCTCGTCCCCGAGGAGGACGCGGTCTACGGATTCCTGACCGCTCGGGAGTACGTGCGCTACGCCGTGACCCTCGCCGGCAGCGGCGGCGCCGCCGAAGCGGATGCCGCCATCGACGCGGTGGAACTCGGTGATGCCGCAGACCGTCCGATCGCCGGGTTCTCCAAGGGCATGCGGCAGCGAGCCAAGGTGGCGGCGGCGCTGGTCGGAGAACCGCGAGTCCTGATCCTGGACGAACCGCTCAACGGGACCGATCCGGTGCAGCGGGCGCGGCTGATCGCCCTGTTCCGCGAACTCGGTGCCAACGGCCACACCGTGGTCGTGTCGTCTCACGTGCTCGCAGAGGTGGAGCGAATGGCCGACCGAGTGATCGCCATCGTCGACGGCAAGCTGGCCGCAGCCGGCGATGTCGCCGCCATCCGCCGCGCCATGACCCACATCCCGTACAGGGTGCGGGTGGAAGCCGGCGATCCGCGGACCCTGGCCCGGTCGCTGGTCGAAGCGGACGATGTGCTCAGCATCGCGGTGGCCGGTGATCTCCTCCACGTCGAGACCTCGGATCTGGCCGGATTGGGGCGCAGCCTGCCGGCGACCGCCCGTGACCTCGACATCCGCATCCGGCTCTTCGAACCCGAGGATGAGTCGCTCGAGAGCGTCTTCCGGTACCTGGTGCGGGGTGGCCGATGAACGCCTTCATCGCCATGACCCGGACCGGCTTCCGCCAGGTGCTCGGTATCAAGCGGGTGATCCTGCTCGGGCTGTTCACACTGCTGCCGGCTCTGGTGACCTTCACGGTCACCAACGGGATCATCCCGATCACGGCGTTCCGGGAATTCCACGAGGGCCCGTTCTTCACCCTCATGCTGCTCGCATTGCCGCTGGTCGCCCTGTTCCTGGGTGCCGCACCGCTGGGAGACGAACGCCGCGACGAAACACTCTCGTTCCTGCTGCTGCGGCCGATCCGGCGCGAGAGCATCATCGGCGCCAAGCTGCTGGCGGGCTGGGCCTCGATTGCGCTGGTCGTGGGCGGAGGCGCCGCCATCACGGGGTTGATGCTGCAACTCACGGTGGGACGCGGCGAGGTGATCCTTCCGCTGGTGGTCACGGTGGTCGTAGCCGGCCTCGGCTACGCATCCATTTTCCTGCTGCTGGGGTACTTCACCAGCCGGGCGGTGGTTTACGGGGCGTTCTACGTGCTGTTTTGGGAGTTAGGACTCACCCAGGCCGTGGACGCACTGGCCAGCGTGTCGCTGTCACGAATCGGAATCACGGTCTACGTCGACCTGCTGCCCAGCGCGAACAACCTCGCCGTGGCCGACGTGCTGGGCAACCTGGAGCCGGGCACCTGGGGTGCGATCGCCAAGGTGGTCGTAATCGCCATCGTCGCGACCGAACTGGGAGCCATCCTGCTCCGGCGACGCGATGTGACGTAGCCGCGACGGGCCACGAGCTGCGGGCTACGAGGCTTCCCCGAAGGGGTCATTGGTGACGGCGCGGCGAACCGTCTCTGCAATCCGCTGCTCACGGGTTGCCTGCCGTTTCGCCGAAGCAATCCAGTAGAGCAGCGGCTTCTTCTGTGATGGGGTGAATTTCTCGAACGCCTCGGTCGCGCCTGCCTGACCGGCCAGCGCCTCCGCCAGGTCATCGGGCACGATCAGCTCATCGATCTCGTCGAGCATGTGCCACGAGCCGTCCGCCTTGGCCGCCTCGATCCTGGCGATGCCGGTGTCGGTCATCAGTCCGGCGGCAATCACCCGCTCGACACGTTCCTTGTTCGGACGTGACCACACGCTGCCGGGCCGACGGGGCGTATACAGCTGGCGATACCGATCGTCGTCGATCGAGCGCACCTTCGAGTCGATCCACCCGAAACACAGCGCCTCCTCAACGGCATCGCTGTACGAGACGCTGGTCAGCCCGGAGTTCTTCTTGGCGTAGACGAGCCAGATCCCGGGAGCGGTCTCGAAGTGTTCGGCCAGCCAGGCGCGCCACTCGTCCCGATCGGGCAACTCGAGATGCTCGAAGGTGTCAGGTACGGCCACAGCCGAATGCTCGCGCAGATCCGCATCGGCCGTGCTCCCCCGGCTCTGTCATCCCCCGCCCTACCCTTCGCCCGTGACCGGCCGCAGCCTCTACCGGCGCATGGGAATCGCCGCCGCCATCGTGGCCGGCGGCACACTGCTGTCCCGAGTTCTCGGACTCGTCCGCCAGATGGTGTTCGCCTGGCTGGTCGGCGCCGGTGCGACCGGCGACGAGTACTTCGTCGCGTTCCTCATCCCCGACTTCCTCAACTACCTGCTAGCGGGCGCCTACATGGCGATCACGCTCATCCCGATCCTCACCAGGCGCTTCGCCGCCGGTGACGAGGAGGATGCCTGGCGGGCGTTCTGGGCGATCACCCGGCCCCTGACGATCGGAGCCGTCGTGCTGATCGTCGTCGCCATGCCGCTCGTTGAGCCGGTGCTGAGGGCAATCGAGCCCGGCTTCACCGAAGAGCAGGTGGCCAACGCCACTCGCCTCACCCGCATTGTGCTGCCGGCACAGGTGTTCTTCATCCTCGGACAGCTGCTGACTGCCGTGCAGTTCGCCAGGGAGAAGTTCATCATCCCGACCCTGGGCCCGATCATCTACAACCTCGGCATCATCGCCGGCGGGCTCATCGGTGGCCTGGGCCGGGAGGAGGCCACCGCTGAGGGATTCGCCTGGGGCGTGCTCGGTGGAGCAATCGTCGGAGTGTTCGCCCTCCAGGTGTGGGGAGCCTGGCGCTGCGGACTTCGCCTCCCCACAGGATCGCTGCGCCGCCATCCGGCGATCCGCCGCTACTTCGCCCTGGCGATCCCGCTGATGCTGGGTCAATCGCTGGTCGTCCTCGACGAGCAACTGGGCCGCACGTTCGGTTCGCTGGTCGAGGACGGCGGAATCTCGTGGCTCAATTTCGGGCGCCAGACCATGCTGGTGCCGGTCGGAGTCATCGCCCAGGCCGCCGGGGTGGCCACCTATCCGTTTCTCGCCAGACTGGTCGCCGAAGGCAAACACCGCGAGATGGCCCAGGCGGTGTCGCGCGCCCTGCGCTACATCGTGGTCCTGAGCATGGCCGCGGCGGCCGGGCTGATGGCGCTCGCCCTGCCGGCCATCCGGGCGTTGTACGAGCGGGGATCGTGGGATGCCGCGGATACGGTCGCTACCGCAGGGACCCTGGTTTTCTTTGCGCTCGGGGTCCCGTTGTGGGGCCTCCAGCAGATCTACGCCAGGGGCTTCTACGCCCGTGAGGAAATGTGGACACCCGTCATCATCGGGACCTTCGCCTTCGCTGCCGCCATCCCGATCTACTGGGGCCTCCACGAAGCGATGGGCGTCAACGGCCTGGCACTGGCATCGAGCGTCTCCATCCTGCTGTACACCACAGCGCTCGGTGCCGTGTGGTACCACCGCACCGGCTGGCCGTTCGCCCGCCCGGTCGCGGTGACAGCGCTGCGCAACCTCCCGGTCGCCGCCATCGCCGGAGTGGCTGCATGGGGTGTTTCGGAACTCATCCTCGGCGCATTTGCCGATCCCGGGTTTGCGCCGAGTCTGCTCGGAGCGGGGGCAGGCGGGGTGGTCCTCCTGGCACTGAGTCTGGGACCGAGGCCGGTCCGCCGGGGATTGGCCTCGGACGAACAGTCAGCGTGAGCGCCGGTGCTCCGGAAGCGGGGTCATTCCGCGATAGGCCTCCGGCTCATCCATGAGGCCAAGGTCGATCAGCTGAGCGCTTCCGGTGTAGCGCTCGGTGACGTCGGCGACAACGCTCATCTCCGGACCCTCCGCCTCCATCCCCTCGCGGTACATGATGTACTGGCGGCCTCCGGCGGCATGCTCACCCCGGGAGATCTCCTCGGCGATGCGCGCCGCGTAGTCCCCGAGGAACTTGAAGTGCAGCAGCACGCAGGACACGTCGGACACCAGCGCCGGCGTCACAACATGGCTGCTGGCGAGGAGCTTGATGTCCCGATCGCCCCGGAACAGTGGCGTCTTGCTCTGCACCGGCCCGACACCACTCGGCCAGAACACCCGCTGTCGCATGCCGCCGCGAATCCGGATGTACGGCGCATCGATCTGCCCGACCGTGCGATGCGCCCGGTCGAACAGCGAACAGGCGCCGAGCGGTTCATCTCCCGGCCGGTATTCGGCGGCGCCGAGTGGATCTGCGTACATGTCGAGCATGAACCCCCGCATCGCCTCATGGCCGTGCGCCTCGAGGTATCGAGTCACATGGCGCAGCCCGAGCTGCTCGACTCCCGGGTACAGCAGTTGCTCGTCGACATCGATGTACATGCACCAGTGCGAGCCGCCGTACTCCTCCGTCAGCCGGTTCAGCCACCGGACTCCGAAGCGGGACTCCCCGTAGCTGTCGTCGGTCCAGAACACGTGGACGTCGGGTTGCTCGAGCAGATACTCCGCTGTGCCGTCGTCGGAATCGTTGTCCACGAAGAAGAACCGGTCGACCCCGAGATTCCGGTAGTACCGCAGGAACCACGGAAGGCGGTCATTCTCATTGCGGACCACCGAAAACAGACGGATCTCGCGGGGACCACCGGGGATCACCAACCGGTCCCGGCGCCGGAGGGCATCGGTCGGCCCGAGCCGGTTCTGAAACAGCGGGCTCCGGCGCAGCGGCTGCCACTCCCACCGGGCAGCTTCGATGTCTCCCCGGGCCGCTTCAGCCCAGGCGCGGAGGCGCCTGACCCACTGCCGCTGGTGGGCCGACGGAATCGAGTCGACCACCCGGATTGCCTCATCCCGGCGTCCCTGTTCGATACAAGCCTTCGCCAGCGCCACCATCACTGCAAGAGAGTCGGGATGTTCGGCGTGGGCGGCCTCGAGCATCGCGAGCCGCTCCTCGGGATCCTCCAGATCACTGCGGAGCACCGCCAATCGGGCGGCCCCGACCGTTTCGGCTCGGGCATCGCCGAGAGCTTCCTGTGCCCCCGGCCGGTCACCACCAAGGAGGCAGACCACCGAGCGGGGAACCGCAGCAGCCTCAGCCCCGAAACGCTCCTCGATCTCGTCGCAACGAGCGTGCGCCTCGTCGAATCGGTTGAGTTCCGCGAGGCACTTCGAAGATCCGGCGTACGCCTTCACCCAATCCGGGTGGGTCCGAATGACGCCGTCCCAGATCTCCAATGCATCATCCCACTGCTCCTGCATCTCCGCGACCCGGGCCAGCCCGGCCCGGCCCTCAGGACGGTCCGGCCACCGCTCATTGAGATCTGCAAAGGCTCGATCAGCCTCGGTGAAGTCCCCTGCCTCGAGCAGGGCATCGGCGAGTCCCCGGTGAGCCGCCAGCCGCTTCGGGAACCGCTCACACAGCTCCCGCCACGCCGCAACCGCCTCGCGGCCGCATTCGGTCCGAGACAGGATTCGGGCCCTGCCCTGGGGACCCTCCGGGCGCTGCGGCCAGCGGGCTTCGATGGCGGCAAACGCCTCCCCAGCCCCCACGAAGTCGCCCTGCATCAGCCGGGTTTCCGCTCTCCCGGCGTGCCCGCGAACATCCTCTGGGAAGGCCTCGATGGCCTGATCCCATGCGTCGAGCGCCGGTCGCCAGCGCTTGCGGCGCTGGTGGCCGACGGCGATCTCGACGAGTTCCTCGAGCGTCTGCGACATCGCGGCAGATCCTACGTGGTCGCTGCGGGCTCACCCCGGGCGCGACGCGCCCCGGATGGGTGGAAGGTAGGTCGTACGGGCCGCGCGCGGCGGTCTGGTCTACTTCTTGGTCTCGGCGAAGATCTCGTCGATCTCGTCGATGAGATCGAGCAACTCCTGCCCGACGGCGGGATCCATCGACTTCTTGGCGTCGCCGGCCTTCTTGGTCGCCCGCCAGAACAGGTCGTGAATCTGGGGGAATTGCTCAACGTGCGGCGGCTTGAAGTAGTCGGTCCACAGCACCCAGAGATGATGCTTGACCTCTTCAGCCCGCTGCTCCTTGATGAACACGGCGCGCTGGCGGAAGACCTCGTCGTCGGAAGCGTGGTACTTCTCGGCGATGGCCTTGACCGACTCGGCTTCGATTCGTGCCTGAGCCGGGTTGTACACGCCGCACATCAGATCGCAGTGAGCGTGGGCCACCTTGCTGGGCTTCAGAAACGCCATGGGAGTCACCCTCCTGGGGATCGGCAATGCGGCAACACCCTACACTCCGCCGCGTCGCTGCCGGAGGCCGGATCCTGCGTCCCATCACCATCCTCACCGGGTTCGTCCTGGCGGTCGGTGCTGCGGTTGCCGCACGTCGGATCACCGCCTACGAGATCGCCGAGAACAGCATGTCCCCGGCCCTCAATCCCGGTGATTGGGTGGCGGCGTGGCGGCGGCCCGGCACCGTCCGGCCCGGCGACGTGGTGATCTTCGAGCGCCCTGCCCGACCCGGATTCGACCCGGTCAAGCGGGTGACCGGCATCTCAGGGGATCGTCCTTGCGGGTGGGACCGCCCGCTCGAGCAGGGTGAGGTCTGGGTCGCCGGCGACAATCCGGACGCCGGCAGTGTGGACAGCCGCTCGTTCGGTCCCATCCGGACGGGGGAGATCGCGGCGCGGGTCGTGGTGCGCTATGCCCCGTTGCCACCCGCGCTGATCGCCAGGCGATAGGCGTCTCGATACTCCTCGGACCTGCGCTCCCACGAGAAGTCGGTCGTCATGCCGTTGTGCTGCAGCCGCCGCCACGCCGCCGGCAGGGCATAGGTCTGCAGCGCCTGCTCCAGTGCTGCGGCAAACGCCTCGTCGGAGAACTCATCGAAGAGGAACCCGGTCCCAACGCCGGTCTCGGGATCCCACGGCCGTACCGAGTCGGCGAGCCCGCCGGTCTGCCGGACGATCGGGACCGTTCCGTACTTCATCGAGTACATCTGATTGAGTCCCGAAGGCTCAAACTGTGAAGGCATCAGGAAGATCTCGGATCCCGCCTCGATCAGGTGGGCCACTGCCGGGTCGAAGTCTCTGACGTACGCAGCCTCTCCTGCGTGGAGCTCGGCGAGGCCCGCGAACATCGCCTCATAGACCGGTTCCCCGGTGCCGATGACGGCGAGCTGGATCCGATGGGCGTCAAGCAGCGGGGGCAGCGTGTGGCGCAGGACGTCGAACCCCTTTTGCCCGGTCAGGCGGGACACCACACCGGCGATCGGGACCGTGGGCCGGTCCCGCAGTTCGAGACGGGCGCGCAGCTCGGTGGTGCTCACTTGCTTGCGATGGAGGCTGTCGGGCCCATACGGCTTCGGCAGGTAACGATCGGCGGTGGGGTCCCACTCTTCACCGATCCCGTTGAGGATGCCGATCAGGCGATCTCCCTTCTCCCGCAGCGACCCGTCGAGTGCCATCCCGAATGCAGGGGTCGTGATCTCGCGGGCGTAGGTGGGGCTTACCGTCGTAACAACCGAAGCCGCTGCAATGCCGTTGCGCAGCGAGTTGATCCACCCGTCGAGGAGATCTCCGGCATCGAGCCGCCCCGCCTGCTCGGAGAGCCCCAGGCGGTCGAGATCCCCTGCCGGGAATACCCCCTGGAACGCCAGGTTGTGGATGGTCAGCAGTGATGGGACACCACTCCACGGCTCCCCAGCCGCGTCGGCGTGATACGCCAGCAGCGCGGTGTGCCAGTCGTTGAGGTGCCAGAGGTCGGGCACCCACCCCAGTTCGCGGCAGATCGCCGGAATTGCAGCCGAGAGGCATCCGAAGCGAAGATGCTCATCGGGCCCCGGGTCGTAGATCGCGCCCCTGGCGAACCAGTCCTCCGAGCCCACCAGGAATATCGTCGCCGGACCGTCGCCCAGGATGGACACCGTGACGGAGCCGAACGGCCCCACATCGATTTCCCCCAAGCCCGATACCGGCTCCACCTCCAGCCCACCGGGATCGAGCACGTCGTAGTGAGGAAGGAACACCCGGACATCGTCACCACCTGCGGCGAGCTTGGCCGGCAGCCAGCGGGAAACGTCTCCGAGCCCACCCACCTGCACATGGGGCGCCAGCTCCGTGGTGGCAAAGGCGATCTTCACGGTGCTAGACGACCGTGCCCGGTGGGATCACGGTGTTCTTGGGAACAACGATGATCCCATCGCGGATGTGCCAGCCGTCGCCATCTGCTTCGGTCAGACCCTCCTCATTGAGGAGCCGGGACCCGTCTCCGATCCGGACATTGGTATCGATGATCGCGTTGCGGATGTGACATCCGTGACCGATGCCGAGTTGGGGCAACCCGGGCGGTGCCTCATCCTCGAACTCCTCCGCCCCCATCACGATCGTCCGCTCCACCACCGACCCCGATCGGACCACCGCCCGGACGCCGATGATCGAGTTCGTGACCTTCGACCCGAAGAGGATGCTGCCGTCGGACAGCACGGACTCATACACATGACAGTCGGTGATCTTGCTTCCGGGGAGGAACCGGGGGTGGGTGTAGATCGGGAATTCGGCGTCGTACAGATTCAGCGCCGGGAGCTGGTGGGTGAGCTCGAGACTCGATTCATGAAATGTGCCGATGGTTCCGATGTCGCGCCAGTAGCCGTCGTGGACGAAGCCGAACACGTCCATGTCGGCGACCGCCTGCGGAATCAGCTCCTTGCCGAAGTCATCACCCTCGTACTTCTCGAAGAGCCGGACGAGGGCCTCGGTCTTGAACACGTAGATGCCCATACTCGCAAGGAGGCTTCCCGGGGTGGCATCGATGCCGGTGGCTTCGATCGTCGCATTGTCGACCGCAAGCCCGGCGACGACGCCGGGGTCCTTCGGCTTCTCAACGAAGTCCACGATGCGCCGGGAAGGATCGAGCTGCATGATGCCCAACGCGGCGGCTTCGTCGGGGCTCACCGGTTTCACGGCAATGGTGAGGTCGGCATCGTGCTCTCTGTGCACGCCGACGAAGTCCTCGAGTTCCATCAGGTAGAGCTGATCCCCGGAGAGCACCACGACCTCGTCCGCGCCCGACTCAGTGAGACGCCGGAGGTTCTGACGGACGGCGTCGGCGGTCCCCTGGTACCAGTCCTTGCTGGCAATGCTCTGCTGTGCAGCGAGGATGTTCACATAGCCGGCGGAGAACGCGTCGAACCGGTACGTCTGGGCGATATGCCGGTGCAGGCTCTCGCTGTTGAACTGGGTCAGCACATAGATGCGGTCGATGCCCGCATGCAAGCTGTTGCTGATGGGGATGTCGATCAGCCGGAACTTCCCGGCCACAGGCACCGCAGGTTTGGCACGATCTCGCGTCAACGGCCACAGCCGGGAGCCCTGGCCTCCTCCAAGGATCGCGGTGACAACATTCCGCATGGGTGCCTCCGTACCCGCCGGATTCCCCAACCCTACCGCCGGTCGGCCCCGGAACCGCATAGCATCCGGGCCGAGTCTGGAGGTGCGATGAACTGGCCCAAGCTGGCGCTGCGAGCCCTCGGCAAGCGGCTGCCGCGCACGCAAGGAAGCTTGTCGGTGAACGGCATCGACGGCGCCGTGACCATCCGTCGCGATCGCTTCGGGGTTCCGCACATCACGGCATCGAGCGATGGCGACGCCTGGTACGCCATCGGGTTCTGCCACGGCCAGGACCGGACCTTCCAGATCGAGACCCGGATTCGGGTGGTCCGAGGGACCCTGGCAGCGCTGATCGGGCCCGACGGCCTGCCGATCGATCGGATCTCCCGGCGGATCGGCTTCCGACGGTACGGCGATGCTGCCGTGGAGGCGCTCGAGCCCCGGCACCGGGCACTCGCCGAGGCGTACGCCGCGGGTGTCACCGATGGTGCCGGGCTCGGCCAACGGGCGCTCCCGCACGAGTTCGTGCTGCTCCGCTCCCGACCCTCCAAGTTCGATCCGGCGGACGCCCTCGGGTTCCTCGCCCTGCAGTGCTTCGTCCTCGCCTCGAACTGGGACGCCGAGCTGGCGAGGCTGTTGCTGCTGACACTCGACGGACCAAAAGCCGTGGCCGATCTCGATCCGGGGTACGCCGCCCGGCACCCGGCGAGCGATCGCCCCGGCGTCGACGCCGGCCCGGTGGTGACCCGGCTCGCCGAGGACCTTGCCTCGCTGGCGGGAACCATCGGGATGGGCGGCGGATCGAACAATTGGGCACTCGCGGAGTCGAGAACCGCTACCGGGCGCCCGATGCTCGCGAACGACCCACATCTGGCTCCGATGTTGCCGCCGCACTGGTACCTGTTACACATCACCACTCCGGAATGGAGCCTGGCCGGCGCCTCGTTCCCCGGCGCTCCGGCGATCGCCGCCGCCCACAACGGACACGCTGCCTGGGGCATCACCGCAGGTCTCATCGACAACACCGACCTCTTCCTGGAAGAACTCGGACCGGACGGGGTCTCCGTCCGCCGCGGCAAGGAATACGTTCCGTGTGAGGTCCACCGCGAGGTGATCCGGGTCAGGGGCGGGGACACCGACACCATCGACGTCCTGGCCACCGACCGCGGCCCGATCGTCAGTGATGGCTTCGACGCCGACCTTCCCGCCTTGTCGTTCGCCGCGACATGGCTGGATCCGAAGCCGCTGGGACGGATCTTCGATATCGGTCGGGTCAGATCGTTCGACGACCTTCAGACCACATTCGACGGATGGAACTCACTCCCCCTCAACGTTGCCTACGCGGACACGGCCGGGACGATCGGATGGCAGTTCATCGGCGAGGGCCCGGTGCGGCGCCGGGGGTCGGGCATGATCCCGCTGCCGGCGTGGGATGAATCGGCCGGGTGGGAAGGCACCCTTGGCCTTCACGATCTCCCCCACGTCACCAATCCCGACTCCGGCTTCGTTGCCACTGCCAACAACCTTCCGTCGGCAGCCGGAGTCGATCTCGGATCCGATTTCCTCGATGGGTATCGCATCTCCCGGATCACCGAGATGCTGGCGTCGGCCGCCGATTGGGATGTTGCCGGTGTGCTCGAGATGCAGATGGACCAGCACTCGATCCCATGGCGAGAACTGCGGACCACGGTGTTGAGGACGGCGAGCGGCGAGGACGACCTTGCCTTCGTGACCGACCTCCTCGAAGGATGGGACGGGAAACTGGATGTCGGATCACCGACCGCCGCGCTGTTCGAGGTATTCCTGGGGAAGCTGATCCGCCGGGTTGTCGACACGCGGGCACCGGTCGGTGCCCGCTGGGCGCTCGGCGCCGGTTTCCACCCGTTGGTTCCGATGAACATGTTTCTGTTCCGGCGGGTGTCCCACATCGTCGATCTCGTCCACCGGCAGCCGGACGGATGGTTCCCCGGCGGCTGGGATCGGGAGATCGCCGCAGCGTTGCGCCGGGCACACCGGGACCTGATCGACCAGTTCGGGGAGGACCCCTCCGGCTGGCAATGGGGCTCCCTGCGGCAGCTCACACTGCTCCATCCACTCGGCCTGCGGCCACCGCTTGACCGGGTCTACAACCTAGGTCCGGTGCCCCACGGCGGGGACGCCAACACGATCAATCCGGCGCCGGTGGATCCTGCCGACCCGCTCGCCGATCCGGTGTTCGCCATCGCGTCGCTCCGCATGGTCGTCGACATCGGAGACTGGGAACGGAGCCGCTTCGTGCTCCCCGGCGGACAGTCCGGCAACCCCTTCTCACCGAACTACGGCGACCAGTTCACGCTCTGGCAGAAGGGCGACGCCATCCCCATTCCCTGGTCTGAATCCGAAGTCGCCCGCGCCGCACACTCGACACTGGTGCTGATGCCGGAGGGGCGCCGGGCCGACTGAGCGCAATCTGAGATCGCACCCCAAGGCTGCAGGCGGCCACGACTACGCTGCCAGGGCCATGCGCAGATTCTTCCTCGCTTCTCTGGTTGCGTTCGCCCTGGTCGCCGCTGCGTGCAGCGACGATGCCCCCACCGATACGGCTCCGCAGGGGGTCGCGGCCACAACGCAGCCCGACGCTACGGCCAGCACAACGACTGCCGCACCGACGACGACAGCCGCGACCACCAGCACTACCTCAACCACCACGGTGCCCGAGACCACCTCGACCACTGCGGCCGAGACGACCACCACCACGGACCTCGGACCGGTCTCCCCGCTCAACGGCCTTCCCGTCGAGGACGAGTCGCTCCTCGACCGGAGGGTGATGTCGATCAAGATCGACAACCACCCGCAGGCGAGGCCGCAGAGCGGCCTCCTCGATGCAGACATGGTCGTTGAGATCCTCGTCGAGGGTGGCTTCACCCGGTTCATCTCGATCTTCCACTCGGCCGCCAGCGACTATCTCGGCCCGGTGCGCTCGGGTCGGCCGACCGATGCCGGAATCCTGCGCCCGCTCGACGGCGTATTCGCCATCTCCGGAGCTCAGAACTGGGTGGCCCGCTACCTCGTCGCACGCAGCATCCGGATCATGGGGGAAGGAATCGAGGGGCTCTTCCGGATCGGATCCCGTTTGGCGCCCCACAACCTGTACGCCGATACCGAGGGGCTGCGCAACGCCGCCGATAACTACGGGTTCGACGACGAATTCGGGCTCCCGCTGTACGACGTGGCTCCATGGGCGGAAACACCGGGCGAATCGGCGACAGAACTGGAGTTGTCCTGGGATGAGTTCCACACCGTCCGCTGGGAGTTCCGCGACGGCAAGTACTACCGGTACGAGGGCAGCCGGGAGCACACCTGGATCTCGGGCCGGGACGGCACCCCCCACCAGGTCGCAGTCGATGTCCTCGTCGTCCTGGTCGGTCAGCGCTACACCGCGTACCCGCCTGCGGGGGTCAGCGGTTCCCCGGTGCCGGCTACCGATACCGAGGGATCGGGCAACGCCTACATCTTCTTCGATGGGACCGTCATGCGCGGCACTTGGCAGCGGGACGGCATCGGCCAGATGTTCCACCTCACCGCCGAGGATGGAACCACGATGAGCGTGCCGCCCGGCAAGCCCTGGGTGTCGATCTTCCCGGACAGCAGGACACTCGACTTCTCGTGACCGGCGCTGTGAGCATCGCCGGGAGTGTCTCCGGCGGCGCCGCGAGCGCAACCGAGGTCGCCGAACACCACCTGCACCTCGCCTCGGATGCCGAGCCGCTGAATTCCTTCATCTCCCTCGATCACGATGCGGTGCTGCGCCGTGCTGCCGCGGTCGATGACGAACCCGCCGGTCCGCTGGCGGGTGTGCCGATTGCTCTCAAGGACTTGATCGACCAGGTCGGAGCCGTCACCACTGCCGGCTCCTCGTTCTATCGCCACGTGGCCGAGCACAACGCCACGGTGGTGGACCGACTGGAGACCGCCGGGGCCGTCCTCTTCGGCAGAGCCAACCTTCACGAATTCGCCTTCGGTTTCTCGAGCGAGAATCCCTGGTTCGGTCCGGTACACAATCCGTGGGACCCGGAAACGTCCGCAGGCGGCTCGTCCGGTGGTTCGGCTGCAGCCGTTGCCGCCGGCATCGTGCCCGCCGCGATTGGCACCGACACCGGTGGTTCTGTTCGGGTGCCGGCGGCACTGTGCGGTCTTGTCGGACTCAAGGTGACCCACGGGCGGGTACCGCTGCGGGGGATCTTCCCACTGGTCGAATCGCTAGACACCGTGGGGCCGATCGCCGGCTCCGTAGCTGATGCCGCGGCGGTCTACCGGGCAATCGCAGGGTACGACCCGACCGATCCGTGGTCGGCTCCACGGCCGGTCGATCCGCCGTCACCCGTCTCAGTGCAGGGATTGCGCATCGGCATCCCCGAGCCGCTCACCAACCGTCCCCTCGACGCGGTCACCGCGCACGGATTCGGCACCGCGGTTGACCGGCTCTCGGATGCCGGCGCCGAGGTGCGGCCGGTGAGCCTGCCCTCGTTCACTCCCGGACGCGGGATGCTGGCGGTGATCGGGGCCGAAGCCGCCGCCGTGCACCGCGAGTGGTTCACCGAGGACCCGGATCGCTACGGCGAAGATCTAGTGATCCGGATCAGCGACGCCATGGCGATCGGACCCACCGAACTGGTCGATGGGCTCCGATGGCGGGCGCGGCTCGGACACGAGGTCGCGGCCGCATTTCGAGACCTCGACGTTCTGGTCACTCCGACCGTGGCCGTCCAAAGCAAGCGTCTCGGAATCGACGACGTGGAGACGTCCGCCGGTCCGGAGCCGTATCGCAGAGCGCTCTCCTGGTTCACGGCGCCGGTCAACCAGGCGGGAACGCCGGCGATCGCCCTCCCCATCGACGCTGCCGGTGACCCGCCTCCGTCGGTGCAATTCATCGCACCGTGGTGGCAGGAGGAGCGGTTGCTGGCGCTGGGATCTGCCCTCGAAGCGGCCGGCATCGTCGCCAACCGCCGGCCGCCGCAAAAGGACTCCACAGCGGGCAAACACTGACGCTGCAACGTCTGGGGATCAGCACGAGTCCGCATACAATGGAGGCCCCTTGACAGTGCCGATCACCCTCGATTCCCCGACGGTCGGGCGCCACGCCCACACCGTCGGGTTTGCAGCTTCACAAGGAGTTGACCCCACTCGTGTCCAACGAAGCGCCTCCCGAACCTGAAGTTCGAGAACAGGCATCCGTCCGTATCCGTTTTGCCGGTGATTCCGGTGATGGGATGCAGTTGGCCGGTGCCCGGTTCTCGGATGCGTCGGCGATTTTTGGCAATGATTTGGCGACGTTGCCGGATTTCCCCTCTGAGATCCGGGCCCCCGCCGGGACCATCCCCGGCGTGTCGTCGTTCCAGATCCACATCGCGTCGCGCGACATCCTGACGCCGGGTGATTACCCGGATGTGCTGGTGGCGATGAACCCTGCGGCGTTGAAGGCGAACATCGCGGATGTGGCCCCGGCCGGGACGCTGATCGTGAATACGGATGCGTTCGATGAGCGCAATCTGGCGAAGGCGGAGTATGAGGAGAACCCGCTGCAGGACCACTCGCTGGATGGTTATGAGGTGATTGAGGTCCCGATGGAGACCTTGACCAAGGAGGCGGTGAAGGGCACCGGGATTGCGGGGCGGGCGGTGCTGCGCTCGAAGAACCTGTTCGCTCTGGGGTTGTTGGCCTGGATGTTCCATCGTCCGACGGAGCCGACGACGAAGTGGATCGAGAGGAAGTTCGCCGACAAGCCGGAGGTGGTGGCGGCGAACCTGGCCGCGTTCCAAGCGGGTTACAACTTCGGGATCACCACCCAGGTCTTCCGGTTCACCGTGGAGATCAAGCCTGCCGATCTGCCGCAGGGCCGGTATGTGAACGTGACAGGGAATCAGGGCACTGCCTGGGGTCTGATCGCGGCCGCCCAGCAGGCGAAGCTCCCGCTGTATTACGCCTCGTACCCGATCACCCCGGCCTCCGATGTGCTGCACGAGTTGTCGCGGCACCGTAACTTCGGAGTGCGGACCTATCAGGCAGAGGACGAGATCGCTGCCGTGGGTGTGGCTCTCGGGGCGTCGTTTGCCGGACATCTCGGGGTGACCGGGACCAGCGGACCCGGCGTCGCGCTCAAGAGCGAGACGATCGGTCTGGCGTTGATGACCGAGCTGCCGCTGCTGATCATCGATGTGCAGCGGGGCGGTCCCTCGACGGGTTTGCCGACGAAGACGGAGCAGTCGGATCTGCTGATGGCGATCCACGGCCGTCACGGTGAGGCGCCGATGCCGGTGATCGCGATTGCGTCACCGTCGGATGCCTTCAACACGACGATCGAGGCGGCCCGGATCGCCTTGAAGTACATGACACCGGTGCTGCTGTTGTCGGATGGGTATATCGCCAACAGTGCGGAGCCGTGGCAGATCCCGGATCTGACGGAGCTGCCGGATATCTCGGTGCCGTTCCAGACGGAACCGAACCTGAACGGTGATTTCCTCCCCTATCTGCGCAACCCCGACACGATGGCGCGGCCCTGGACCATCCCGGGCACACCGGGTCTGGAGCATCGCATCGGTGGGTTGGAGAAGGAAGACCTCACCGGGGCGGTCAACTACCTGCCGGACAACCACGAGAAGATGGTGATCCTGCGGGAGGAGAAGATCGCCGGGATCGCCCACGACATCCCCCCGGTCGAGGTCGACGATCCCGACGGCGCCGACGTCCTGGTGTTGGGCTGGGGATCGACGTATTCGGCGATCGGTGCCGCGGTGCGGATCGCCCGGGTGCAGGGAGCCAAGGTCGCCTGGACGCATCTGCGACACCTGTTCCCCTTCCCGGCCAACTTGGGTGAGGTGCTCGCCTCCTACGACGAGGTGCTGATCCCCGAGATGAACCGGGGCCAGCTCTGGGGGATGATCCGCGGCGAGTTCCTCATCGATGCGATCCGCTACTCCCAGGTGAAGGGCATGCCGTTCAAAGCACACGACATCACGGCAAAGATCATGGAGACCATCGCATCATGACCACCTACACCCGTCAGGACTATCAGAGCGGTCAGGAAGTTCGCTGGTGCCCGGGATGCGGTGACTACACGATCCTCGCCTCCGTCCAGAACTTCATGGCCGAGACCGATCTGCTACGCGAGAACGTGGTGTTCGTCTCCGGGATCGGATGCTCGTCACGTTTCCCCTACTACATGAACACCTATGGCATCCACGGCATCCACGGCCGGGCCCCCGCCATCGCATCAGGCATCGCCACCGCCAACCCCGATCTCTCCGTGTGGGTGGTCACCGGTGACGGCGACGCCCTGTCGATCGGCGGCAACCACCTGATCCACGCGATGCGCCGCAACGTGAACCTCAAGGTGCTGCTGTTCAACAACCAGATCTACGGACTCACCAAAGGCCAGTATTCCCCCACCTCCGAAGTCGGGAAACGCACCAAGAGTTCACCGGCGGGTTCGATCGACTACCCGTTCAACCCCGTCAGCCTCGCCCTCGGCGCCGAAGCCAGCTTCGTCGCCCGCACCATCGACATGGACCGCAAACACACCATCGAGATACTGCGGGCGGCCCACGAACATCAGGGCACCGCGTTCGTGGAGATCTACCAGAACTGCAACGTCTTCAACGACAAAGCCTTCCTCGAACTCACCGGCAAGCAAGAACGTGCCCAGAACCGCATCAACCTCGAACACGGCAAACCGGTCACCTTCGGCGCCGACAACGAGTTCGGGGTCGTCTTCGACGGTGCCGACGCCCGACTGGTCAACGTCGCCGACGTCGGCATCGACAAGATCCACATCCACGACATGCGGGCCTACGAACCCACCACCGCCTTCGCCCTCAGCCGGCTATCACACGGACCATACGGACCCACCCCCATCGGGGTATTCCGGGCAGTCGAACGACCCCTATACGAGGACAGCCTCACCGAACAGATCCTCACCGCCCAAGAGAACCGCGGACCAGGCGACCTCGAAAAACTCATCACCCAAACCGGCGCCTGGGACGTCAACTGAGCGGATTCGCAACTCGGGGTTCGCAACCCGCAACTGCAACTCGGAGGAGACGG
>CAZEHO010000034.1:29686-32516 GCA_964511945.1 uncultured Acidimicrobiia bacterium
GGGGTTACTCGGGCTCGTCGCCATCCTGCTGGTCGCCGGCATGCTCTTCTACCGGGGCACCGAGGGCTGGACGCTCTTCCAGAGCCTCTACTTCAGCGTGATCACACTGACCACGGTCGGGTACGGCGATTTCTCACCGGACACGTTCGCCGGGCGCCTGTTCACGATCTTCTACGTCCTGGCAGGCGTCGGGATCATCGTGGCGTTCGTGTCTGAGATTGCCTCGAACGCTGCCGCTGAGGCCAGGGAACGGGTCGAGCGGAGGCGGGATAAGAAGGGCGAGGAATACTGAACGGTCAGCCGGCCGGCCACCACACGGTGACCGACGGCCGCACCGGGTCTCCGAGCACCAACCAGCCGTCTTCCTCCCGCACGTCCGGACCGAGCACCCGCATCAACTCCTCTGCTCGCTCCGCCGGCACCAGTAGCCGCCGTCCGTAGTAGGCGATGAGTTCCTGCAGGTCGGCAAACCGGTGCACCCCTCCGCGTGACCAATCGATCCGTTCCGGGGTGATGCCAAGCGTTTCGGTGACGACGTCGCAGAAGGTGTCAGCCGTTGGAACCACGGGAAGCTGGTGATCGTGCACGGCGCGGTAGTAGGACGTCAGATGCGTCCACGGATGGGACGGCGTCAGCTCAACGACCACACCCCGGACGGCCGCGGCATGCAGCGCCTTCAGGAAAGGCGGCAGATCCGGAACGTTGTAGACCACGTTGGCGCACAGCACGACGTCGTGAGGGCCGGCCTCCCCGGCGGCGTCGGGCCACATCGCAGCGACGCGGCGCACCGTGATCCCCAACTCCTTGGCTTCGGCGGCCAGACCTTCCGCCATCGCCTCGTCGGGCTCCACGGCGGTGACGGGAAATCCTTCGCCGGCAATCGGGACCGACAACCGCCCAGTGCCCGCACCGACGTCGAGGAGCGTTCCGGAGGCTCCGAGCAACTCCCGAACCACCCTGGTGGTCTCGCCCGTGCCGTGACGCGCCTCGGCAAGCCGCGCCCTCCGCCACAGCGCCGGCGGGGATGTGAAGGTGGTGTCGGTCACGGCCTCGATCAGGCGATCCGGAAGGCGCCAGGACTCGAGGGCGGCGGACCACTGGGATGCTGCTGAGGTCATCGGGCCATCCTGGCAGCTCGTCGCTCGTTGCAGGTAGCTACCTCAGGCCTGCGAACAAGTCCGGTGCGTCGATGGGCGCATCCACCCGGGAGAACACCCTGATGAAGGTCTCCCGGCTGAAGGCTTCGCGACGCAATTCCTCGGGCATGGTGCGGAACCAGGAGTCCTCAGCGATCTGGGTGTGATGAGCGAGCACCGCCTCCCACTTCCGATCAAACTGCTCTCGAACGTCGATCCAGGTGGTGATGTCCTCGTTTCGGGTGCCGTGCTCCGGCTCCCGCTCCGCGTCCTCGGGATCGAGCAGGCCGGCCTCCACCATCTCCCGGCGCCTCCGTCTGCTCCGCTCCCGGGGCCAGGTTGCCCAGAACAGGCGCAGCGGCTCCCAGGGATCCCCGTGGTCCTCCGCCGGGAACCGACCGACATCAGCGGCACCGAAGAAGGCTGCGGTCCCGACCCGGTGCACCATGATGTGATCGGGATGGCCGTATCCCCCGTAAGGGTCATAGGCCGTCATCACTTCGGGCTGATGAGTGCGGATGATGCGCACCAGACGCCCCACCGCCTCGTGGAAGTTGGCTCGCCAGAAGCAGTCGGGATGGGAGTTGTGCTCACTCAATGCCATGCCGGAATCGCGATACCCGAGGAACTCGATCGTGGAGACCCCGAGGATCTCACAGGCAGCCCGTAGCTCCGCCTGGCGGATCTCCCGCAGCCGCGAGCGCAGAGACTCGGGATCGTCGTGGTTGTAGATCGTGGCGACCTCGCCGCCGGTGGCGGTGACCACGACGACGTGCTCCCCAGCCGCGGCGTATTTGGCGAGAACGCCCCCCATGGACAGGGATTCGTCGTCGGGATGGGCGTGGAGTGCGAGCAAGCCTGGCATGCGGCGGGATCGTAGTGCGGCGGGACCGGCAGCGAGCCGGGCCGGCGGCTACGCTCAACCGCCGTGCCTGCAGCCCGCTACCACCACGCCGTGACCGTCGCCTGCCCTCCGGAGCCGCTCTGGGAGGCCATGCAGGAGCCGGCGGTGTGGATCGGGGTCGGTCCGATCGAGCACGTGCGCGACCCGGCGTTCACCGCCGAGGGATACCTCGACCGCTACCGCTGGGACGCCACCATCGCAGGCCGCCGCTGGGATGGAACCGCCACGACCAGGCACGCCGAGCCGGGCCGAAAGATGGAGATCCATCTCGATTCATCGGAGATGGCGGCCGTCGTCACCGCCCAGTTGACGCCGGGTGAAACCGGAACCGAGATGGGGGTCACGATTCAGGCCCGGTCGAAGGGCATGCTCTCAGGACTGTTCTGGGGTGTGATCGACCAGACGATCAGGAGTTCGATCAAGGACCAGTCGAAGCGGTTCTCAGAGCGGCTCGCCGCTCGCTGCTCGTAGCCCGTCGCTACTCGGCCTCTTCGGCCGCCATCGATTCAGCCAGTTCCTTGGCCGCGTCGGCATCGCCCTCGGCGAGCACAGCCCGGTCGGTGAGCAGCGTGACATCGTTGTGATCGATCTGCAGGAAGCCACCGTGCATCGCGATGGTGATCTTGTCGCCACCGACCGCGTGCACCACGGTGCTGCCGGTCGCCAGCGCCGCCATCGTTGGCTCGTGGTCGGCGAGGATCCCGATCTCGCCCTCGGTGGTCCGGGTAATGACCATCTCGGCCTCGCCGGTCCAGACGATCTCCTCCGGAGACACGACCTGCAGCTTGAA
>CAZEHO010000035.1:0-27183 GCA_964511945.1 uncultured Acidimicrobiia bacterium
ATCCACCATCCGCCCGAGCGATTCATCGTCGGTGTCCTCGACCATGACGAACTCGATCACCGCCCCGGCGTTCGAGACCAGGATGTCGAAGCCGCCCAGCAACTCCGCGGCCCGGCTCACCAGCGACGAAATCTGCGCCGAGTCGGCGAGTTCGGCCGCAACGAAGTCGGCACCTATCTCCTTGGCGATCTCGGGTCCGGCTTCCCGCCTTCCGGAAATGACCACCTGCGCACCGGCGCCGACGAACCGCCGAGCCGTAGCGAGCCCGATGCCGCTGGTGCCCCCGGTGATGAGTGCGGTCTTGCCCCGGAGGGAAAGGAAATCGCTCGACATGGTCGCATCCTTGGATCAACGGCCCCGATCGAAGGCATTGCCCCGCATCAAAACCGAGGAATATCAGCTTCCATCGGAACCTACCATCGAGACCGCGGGGTTATTCGCGCGTTGACCCCCCGGGGGACTCAAAACCCCAACCATCGGGCTAGACGTTCTCTTCCGACTATGACGTCGGGTGGGGTCGGATGACGGATCGGGGTCCCCAGATGTAGGGACCCCCGGGCTAGCCCAGTTCCCCGCTCGACGTCGAACCACGGCTATCTCACGCGGATGCGGACGAGCTCCCAACGAAGACGCCATCGATAAGGTCACCGAGCAACTGGACCCGCTGCTCCGTCCACGACAGCGTGGGAATCTCGCTGTCGATGGAGCCTTCGACGAGCGGCAGTTGCATAAGGTCAACGTTCTCGACCGCGACTTGCGCCCCGGCCGGCTGGGGTGGATACGACTCGGCGATTTCGTCGGCGATGACCACGCTGCCGTCGGTTCCTACGAACACGTACCCGCTGATCAGGAACGGACCATCGGTGGTCGCGCCGAGCAGGTCGGCGATGCTGATGCCAGGACCCATCCCCGCGGTGATAGTCCCTCCGGCATCGTCCGCGAGCGGAGTATTGCCTCCGGTATCAGGAGCCTGAGTGGTGGGGGCATTGCCGACATCGGACGGGTGTTCACCATCGGCCTCTGCACCGCTGCAGGCGGCGAGGAGGAGGGCGGCAGCTGCAAGAAGTGCAACGAGGCGTTTCATGATTCTCTTCTTGTCGCTCATGTCCGTCGGACGTCACAGATGCACTCCCAGGTTCCCGACCGGCACCCGAACCGTCCGCTCGGATGAAACGACCGTGGGGAGGATCGAGACCGAAGCGGAGGAACGGAGTGGGCCGGGTGGGAATCGAACCCACAACCTTTGGGTTAACAGCCGGAACGGGGGATCCGGGTGGGCACCGCGCAGTCCGACGACCTGCGGATTCCTTGGATGCCCGAAAAGCCCGAGTGGGCCAATCCGGTCTCATTCGCACCTGTTTGGCCCGGTTCGTTTGACACGGGTTTGATACCCGGGCCTATTGCATCACCGGGCCCGGAACCTCATCGACGCTCGCCTCCCCAAAGGTGATCAGCCAGGAACCTGCTCACTTCCTCCAGCGCCATCCGAGCTTCGGGAATGGGGTATGCCTGCCACACGTGCCACAGCCCGTCCCATACATCAAGGATGACGTCGACACCGGCAGATCGCGCCGAACGCGCCAACCGGAATGCATCGCTGGCGAGGATCTCACGGCCACCCACCTGAATCAGCAAGGGCGGAAGACCGCTCAGATCGGCAAAAAGGGGCGAGAGCCATGGGTGTTTGAGGTCTGCGCCGACCGCATAGAAGGGAATCGCCGAGTACAAATCGGCCTCCGGATCAGGAAACGACGGGTCCCATGCCGACAGGGTCGTCACCGTATCGCCGGAGCCGGTCGCGTCGGCAAAGGGAGCGATCGCGGCGATCGCCGACGGCTGCGACAGCCCGGCTTCTCGCGCCGCAACCGCGACGGACAAAGCCAGGGCTCCCCCCGCCGAGTCACCGAACAGCGCGACAGGGTCTCCCTCTTCGAGTACGGCGGCATAGACCGCAAGGCAATCCTCGATGGCGGCCGGGAAGGCGGCTTCGGGGGCAAGGCGATAGTCGACAGAGATCACGGGCACAGTGCTGAAGTGAGCAACGGGAGCACTCAGCGGCAATGACACCAGCGAGTCGCCCAGCACATACCCGCCGCCGTGGTAGTAAAGGATCGTCCCGCGGCCCTCGACTGTGGTTGGAGAGGTGATCCGGAGACAATTCACCCCAGCAACCACCATCGATTCAAGCTCGTGTTGAACATCGGGATCGGCCATCGCCCCGCGCCAAACGGCATGGACCTCCTGTCTCCAAAGAGCGACAGCGGATCGGTCACCCATGTCGACCTGGGGCAACTCGAGAGCACCGGCGCTGAGGACGGCGTTCGCCTCGAGAGATAGCGCCTCAACCATCCCGCAGGTCTCTCATTGACGGACCGGCTCTTCCGTTCCTAGGGCCGGCCCTTGAACGGGACCATGTCGAGCGACGCTATGACATCGTCAACCCACTGATTCTCAACGACTCCGGTCTCGAGGGCGCGACGCAAGTCATCGACCGGCATCTCCTCGAGCAGTTCCACATGGAGCCCATCGCGGTCGTACAGCCACGCGATGTCGAGATCGTACTCGGGGTAGTGACGCGGAAGAGACATAGGAGAAAGCCCTGCGCCACATCCGCGATCGTACGCAGCGGCAACGTCGTCCATCGAAAAGCACAGGTGATCGTAATGGGGCCCGTGAGCATCCCAGGCGGGTTGCTCGGTCATGAAGTTGGGGCCGCCGATGATCTCCAGAAGGAACCCGTGGTCTCCAGCGTCCCACCCATCGTCGGCGAGAAACATGAAGCCCGAGACCCCGGCCTTTGAGAACTCATAGAGTTTCCGCATCCCGAAGTTCGCTGCGAAGAACGCCTCGGCACCCTGGTAGTCGGTGGTGAGAAGACAGACGTGATGCAGCCGCAGACCATCAGGCCCAACGGCAGCCGCCCGGGGCCGATCGGCTTCCCGGATCTCGATGCGTAGACCGTCGGGTCCGAGCACAACGGCCGATCCGTCGTACGGATCGCCGGCCGCTTCAACGCCGTTCGATAGAAGGAACCCAAATGCCGTGGCCAGGTCATCGACCCCGAACACGATGCGATCGATCGACCTGCCGGGGGGAGTCGACTCACCGGCGGTCCCGACCTCCAGCAGCGTATCAACCCCCGCCCCCAGGCCGAGATCCCCAGCAGCTGTGCATCCCAGGCCCAGGTACCCGGCCCGGGTCTCGGCAGCATCCGCGCACTCCAAGACAACCGCGTCCAGTGTGAACCTCATTGCCTCTCCTCCTTTTCACGTCCGGATGTCGCGTCCGGTCGAACCTCACTCAGCCGGGCCGCGGCGTGCTGATCAGCCGCCTGCCGCAATCGAGACGGCATGTCACCTCATTCATGCTTGGTCCTCCAGATACGACGGCCGGTACTTCCATTGCTCGAGGGCCATCTTCATGGTGGCGACGCTCGGGCCGGCCGTCAGGCCTCCGTCGAGCACCAGGGCTTGGCCGGTCAGAAGCGCACAGTCGCCGGCGACGAGAAAATGGACTGCTGCAGCTACTTCATCCGCCGCGCCGGGCCGGGCGATCGGTTGCACCATCTCGATGAGTGCGACTTCCTCTGGGGTTTCCTCGGCGTCGTACATCGCTGTCGCAACTCCGCTCGGACACACGGCGTTGACCCGTATTCGGCGGGAGGCAAGCTCGAGGGCAGCGGTCTTCGTGAGCCCGACGACCGCCCACTTGGACGTCACATATGATCCGTATCCGGGGAATCCGATGATCCCGGCCAGCGAGGCGATGTTGACGATCGACCCACCATCCGGCATCCATCTCGTCACATGCCGGATTCCGTGGACGACCCCCATCACATTGACACCGAACTGGTCCCGGTAGTCGGAGTCACTCTGCTCACCCACGCTCTCGACTCCGCGGGCAATCCCTGCGTTGTTCACCAGGATGTCGATCCGATCGAACCGTTCGCCGACCTCGGCCATCAGCGCTTCTACCTCACTGTCGATCGACACATCGGTGCGAACAAACCCTCCGCCAAGCCGGTCTGCGACGTCCGAACCGTCGGCGATATCGGCGACGACGATCAGGGCGCCCGCATTGCGGAGCCTGCTCGCGATGGCAAGGCCGATTCCGGCAGCGCCTCCGGTGATGACAGCGACCCGGTCGTCGAGGCGAAACATCAGCGCCAGCCCTCCAAACCCGTCAAGCCGCCCGAGTAGTCGGTCTTCTCGTATATCAGATCCAGCAGCGTCTCCAACCGCTGCACGCCTGGAAGAGCCCGTATTCGATCCAGGATGTCGACCAAATGGGCAGCGTCACGCCACCAGATCTCAGTCAATACGTGATAGCGGCCGGCCACCGCCACAACCAGCGTCGTCTCCCTGAACCGCGCCAGGGCCTCCAAACACGCGCTGACCGGACCCTCGACGATGACGCCGACATCCGCGTATCCACCGATACCCATGGCCTCAGGTGCGGTGATGGTCTGAACGGTCACCACACCGGTTTCGAGCAGCTTCAGCACCCTGGCGCGCACGGCGGCCGCCGACAGGTCCACGAGCGGTCCGAGGTCAGCGAACGTTGCACGGCCGTTGGCTACCAGCGCAGCGATCAGAACTCGATCGATGTCGTCGATTCCGCCAACCCACTGCTCACCCGTCAGAGTCTCGACCCGGCCTACCGGCTGGTCGCCGGTGCCATCCAATCCAACCTGCGACCAGTCCTGCTTCAGGTAGCGAAGGAATGTGCATGACTCCACAGCAGCTACTCCTTCGACTTGCCGGATGGCTTCCAGCGTCGAATGTTGATGGTCCGCGTCTCGGCAACGGACCTCGACGATGATGTCGAACCGCCCCGCGGTGGCAGCCACGGTGACTACCTCGCGCAGCTTGCCGATAGCGTCGGCGGTCTCATGGCTCGCACCACCACATTGAACGAACGCAGCGCCGACCACGCCCATGCCCAGGGCGCGAGGATCCACCCTGCCGGTCACCACGACACTCTCATCGTCGAGTATCCGAAGCACGCGAGCGCGGACCGATGCTTCGGACAATCCAACGCTCCTCCCGATTTCGGCGTAGGACGCTCTCGGGGAGCGAGCGAGGACTTGGACGATCGCCCGGTCGGATTCATCCAGTCGTCGCGGCCCTTGAGGGCTGCGATCCGGCACGAGACCGAGATTCATTTCTCTTCTCCCCTGATAGTCACTTCTGACGTCCAGGCATAGTGGCAACGCGCCCCATGCCCGCCCCGGTTCTCCAGCGACGGTTCGTCGGTCCAGCAGGCCTCACGTGCGATCGGGCAGCGGGGGTGGAATCGACACCCTCGAGGTAGGGCCAGCGGGCTCGGAGGCTCGCCCGCCAGCGCCGCTTCGCCGGAGGTCCTCCTCACCCCGATCCTCGGCACGGCGCTGAGAAGAGCCCGAGTGTACGGGTGTCGGGGATCACCGAAGACCTCCTCCGTGGCGCTCTCCTCGACAAGGCTGCCCAGGTACATGACGGCAACCCGTTCGCACAGATTGCGAACCACGGCCAGGTCATGAGAGATGAAGAGGAGAGTCAATCCAAGCCGATTCCTCAGGTCCCGGAGGAGATTGAGCACCGAGGCCTGCACGGAGACATCCAGAGCCGCGACCGCCTCATCGGCGATCAGCAGATCTGGCTCGGCCGCCAGAGCACGAGCGATCCCGATCCGCTGCTTCTGGCCGCCCGAGAGCCGTTGCGGCCGAGCACCGAGAATGGCCGCAGGAAGCTCGACCAGGTCCATCAGCTCCTCGCAACGAGCATCGATCTGATCGCTGGGAACCATCGAATGGACCTTGAGCACCTCGGCAAGGGTGCTGCGGACGGTGAGCGATGGGTTGAGCGACGACCCAGGATCCTGGAACACCATCTGGATCCGGTGTCTGGTGGACCGATCTCGACCTTTGCTGATATCCGTGCCATCGAAGTGGATTCGGCCGGATGTGATCGGCACGAGTCCCGTGATCGCTCGAGCCAGGGTCGACTTCCCGCAGCCGGACTCACCGACGACGGCCAGCGCCTCGCCCCGTTCAACGATGAGCGACAGATCATCGACCGCCTTGAGTACCCGGGCTTCTCGGCGGAGGATTCGCCCGACGAGTCCCACAGAACCGAATTCGACGGTCAGGCCTTCGATCTCAAGAAGAGCGGTCACGAGGGCATCCCCCGCTCGATCCAAGTTGGATGGACACAAGCTGTCTCGTGATTGCCTTCCACGCGGGTCAGACGGTGGTTCGCGGCTGCGCACTCGTCGAATGCATACGAGCATCTCGTGCGGAACCGGCAGCCGCTCGGCACACTGCCGAGGTCGGGCGGTGACCCGCCGATCGTGGTCAAGTCCCTCTGGCCCGGCTCGAACCTCGGTACCGCCGCCAGGAGAGCCGCGGTGTACGGGTGGTGAGGGCTCGCAAAGACCTCCACAGTGGCGCCCGTTTCCACGATCCTTCCGGCGTACATCACCGCCACCCGGTCACACAGCTCCGATACGACGGCGAGGTCATGAGTCACCAGGACCATCGTGAGATCCCGCTCTCTCTTCAGGTCGACGAGCAAGCCGAGGATCTGATCCTGGATCGTGACGTCGAGCGCAGTCGTGGGCTCATCACACAGGAGAACCGTCGATTCGGTGGCCAGTGCCATCGCGATCATCACCCTCTGTCGAAGGCCACCGGACAGCTCGTGAGGATATGCCCGGGAACGCTGCTCGGGATCCGGGATGCCCACCGCCCGCATCAAGGTGACCGCCTTGGCCCGGGCATCGCTGCGAGAAACGCCATGTCCGATGATGAGCGGTTCGGCGACCAGGTCTCGCACTCTTCGGAGAGGGTTGAGGGCCGTTGCCGGCTCCTGGAAGATCATCGCCATGATCCGGCCCCGTGCCGTCGCCGGATCTATCGGTTGGAGGTCGTCCCCGGAACGGAGGCAAACGGACCCACCGGCCTGGATGGCCCCCGGCGGAAGCAACCCCATCATGGCCTTGAGCGTGATGGTCTTGCCCGAACCCGATTCGCCGACCAGTCCGAGGATCTCGCCTTCCTGAAGCTCGAACGAGACCTCGTCGACCGGGGTCACAATCGATCCGTGTCGATCTATCTCGACGCGGAGATCCTCGACGGTCAGCAGCGGGTTGCTCATGCGTCCTTCAGCCATTCATCGAGCCCGTCGGAAATCAGTGACAAGCCTGTTCCCAGCGCGGCGATCACCAACCCGGGGGTGACAGACAGCCACCACTGGGTCCTCAGGAACCGCTGTCCGGCGGCGATCATCGCCCCCCACTCCGGTGTCGGAGGCTGCACGCCCAGCCCGAAATAGCTGAGAGCCGCCAGCGTGATGAGCGCGAGAACGACGTCGGAGGCGAAATACACGAGGGTTTGCCGACCCGCGTTCGGGAGCAGGTGGCGGGTCAGTATTCGGGCGTGGGAGTAGCCGAGGGCTTCGGCGGCCTGAACGTACTCACGATTCCGGATCCGGAGGATTTCGCCACGGATCAGGCGTGCATACAACACCCATGAGACCGCCGTGAAGGTGATCAGAATGGATCTAATGCCCGGTCCGAGCGCAAAGATGAGGGCGATCAGGAACACATAGATGGGAAAGGCCTGCACGACCTCTGCGGTTCGGGTGACGGCGAAGTCGACCCAGCCCCCGAAATACGCAGCCAACGCCCCGAGGAAGGTCCCCAGGATCATTGGGAACAGTGCCGCAAGGAACCCGATCGGTAGGTCGACTCGCGTCGCCCAGATCACCCGCGAGAAGACGTCTCTCCCAACCTCGTCGGTGCCGAGCCAGTGCTCGGTGCTGGGAGCGGCGAGCTTGTTGGGAATGTCTTGCTCTACGGCATCGAACGGGGCGATGAACGGAGCAAGAAGCGCCACGAGGACGAAGAAGCCGACGATCACGATGCCCGCCACCAGCAACCGCGGAACGGGGCGCCGCGCACTGACTGCGTCGCTCTCGAACGCCTCAGCCGGCCCGTCGGTCATGATGACACCTCCACCCTCGGGTCAATGAACGCGAGAGCGATGTCTGCCAGCAGGTGAATGGCGACGACCATCAATGCGAACACAAGCGTGATGCCCTGCACGACCGCGAAATCCCGGCCCGCCACGGCGATGACCATCTCGCTTCCCAGGCCGGGCAGAGAGAACGTGGATTCCACCACCACCGCCCCGAACAACATGTATCCCACTTCGACGGCCAGCAGCGTGATCATCGGCAGCACCGCATTGGGGATCACGTGACGGCTAACCAGTCGCCAACCCCTGATCCCCAGCGACCGCGCGGTGGTGACCGCGTCCGACTCGACGACCTCGATCATCGCCGACCGCAGCGACCGAATCTGAATCGGCGCCAGCGCGATCGCAAGAGTGAGTGCCGGGAGTGTGATCGACCGGACGTGCTCGGTGAACGTGTCGCCAAAACCAGTGATCGGGAACCATCCGGTCGGGAGCGCCACGAAGAGAAGAAGCATGATGCCGATCCAGAAGGGCGGCAGCGTCAACCCGAGCAAGCTCACGCCGCGAATGGCGTGGTCGGCCCAACCGCCCTGGCGCATCGCCGCCCAGGTACCAAGTGGAATGCTGATCAGCAGCGAAAGCAGCACCCCCGCCCCGAGCAGCCAGAGCGTCACAGGAAGCCGATCAGCGATGATCGAGGTGACGGGCTTGCTGGCCCGCAGCGAACGCCCCAGGTCGCCCTGAAACACATCGCCTGCGTAGCGCAGGAACTGGGTAGCGACCGGGTCGTCCAAACGGAGTTCGGACCGCAACTCCTGGACCGCCTCCTCGGATGCACGGGCCCCGAGAATGAGCCGTGCCGGGTCACCAGGTGCGACGTGCTGCAGTGCAAACACTGCAAGGAGAACCCCGAGCAGCAGCGGGACGATCCCGGCAACTCGTCTGGCGATGAATCCGTAACGGGCCATGCCGTAACCCCTACTCCCCAGCGGGAGGGCCGGTCCTCGGACCGGCCCTCCCTCATCTGCAGATCAGCGCGTTGCTCGGTTGATCCAGATGAAGCCGGTCGGATTCATCACGACATTCCTGAGCTCCGCCCGGTGGCCGGCGACCCAGAACCGCTCGGCCGACGGTATTGCGTAGACGCCGTCGGCCATCATCGTCTCATAGGCCGCGATCGTCGCTCGCTTTTCGGCGGGATCGCCCGTTGCCTGGATGGTCAGGAACTGATTGAGAGCCTCGTCGGTATTCCAGCCGCCGAAGAATCCGGCAGTCGCGAAGTAGTACCCGATGATGTCGCTCGGGGGTGAGACGACGGCCTCGTAGCCGAACAGCACGGCCTGGTGACCGCCGGTGGTGAACCGATCGAAGAACTCAGCGAACGCCAAAGCGGTGATCGTGACCGTGATGCCGAGTTCGGCCAGATCGGACTGGATGATCTGAGCAGCCGTCTGCCGGGGACTGTCCCCGTCCACCACGAGCAACTCGAACTCGGCGCCATCTGGATACGCCGAATTCGCCAAATGGTCTTGCGCAGCTGCAAGGTCGTAGACGGGCGCGATGGCGCCGGGCGCTGTGTCGGGCAGAGCACTCGGGATCACACCGCTCGGGAGGTTCCCGACCCCGTCCCATGCACCGGCCAGCAGATCCTCCCGATTGAGTGCGAACCAAACCGCCCGCCGAAACTCGAGGTCGTCGAACGGCGGGGCGTTCGCAACAAAGATCATCTCGGAGACCGCCGACGGATTGCCGATGAGCAACTCCACATCGTCACTTCCGACGATGGCCGACGCATTCGTCGGAAGCCGAAGCCCCAAATCCAGTTCCCCGGATTCCAGTCCGAGAATCCGGGCGTTGTCGTCGGGAATCCCTTTGAGGGTGATCAGGTCGAAGTTCTGCCACTCGGGAGTGTGGTAGTCGTCGAACTTCTCGAGTTTGGCCTCGTCGCTCGGGGTCCATGAGACGAGTCGGTACGGGCCGCTCCCGTACGGATTAGCCCAGAACTCATCTTCGGTCATCCCACCGAAGTCCTTGGGAAGGATGCCGACCGCGAAGTGCGCCAGTCCGAGTACCTCGATTTCAGCATTCGGGCCCGGTGGAGTGATGGCGACCGTGAGGTCGTCCACGATGTCCACCTGCGTGATCACATCCGGAGCGAAACCCCCGAGTGTGTAGGACCACGCCTCCGAGGCGGCGATTCTGTCGAGGGTGAACTCCAGATCGGCAGAAGTGACGGGGTCACCGTTGTGGAACACCATCCCCGGGCGGAGTGAAACCGTCCACACGGAGAAGTCGTCATTCGGGGTGATCGATGCGGCAGCGATTCCCTCCGTGTCGGAGAGATCGTTTGTCGGGAATGCCACCACGTCGAAGACCATCGGGATCCCCACTGCGCCGCATTCGTTCTCAAAGGCAATGAAACCGTCCCACGAAGGAACGCCGTCGGAGCAACCGACCACGAGTTCGGACGGTTCGGCCGTGGTGGTGGTCGTCGATTCCTGAGTCGCGGCAGTGGTCGCCGTCGATTCGGGAGTAGCGGCAGTGGTCGCCGTCGATTCCTGAGTCGCCGCAGTGGTGGCCACCGTGGTGGCGGCGTCGTCGTCTGTATCCGAACCGCAAGCCGATCCGACTAACGCAAGAACCAGTACTAGTCCTATTAGAGGTCGTGTCCGGGTCATGGGAGGCTCCCTCTCGTCTCCGCGCGGCGGGCACGCCGCTGCACAGGGATCTAATCACAAATTGAGCTGCGTCGCAAGCGATTCCTAGGAATCACATCATGAGGACATGGAATCACAAATCAGAGAGGTCGCTTTCAAGTCATTCCACGACTGTCCCGGATGAGATGTGGAGAGGTGGGAGCGAATCCGCCCACGGCCGAGCCAGTTCCATTTGCGCGGCGATATTGATCAGGTCGCTCTCGCTCCCCCACCGGCCGAAGAAATGCATGCCGAGCGGAAGACCGTTCCCGTCGTGGGACCCGGGAACGGAAATCGCCGGCACACCCGTTGCGTTGGCCAGCGCTGTATACGGTACGGCCGACCAGCATCTCTCAATCCACTCCTCGACCGTCACATCGGTGACGTCGAGTCGATAGGGATTGTCGAAGAATGGTGTGTCCACGGCGAGCGCCGGTGTCAACGCGAGGTCGAACCCATCGTCCACGAGGAAGGCGTCGAGATCTCGCGTCACCTCCATCATCACTTGGTCCTTGTGAAGCCAATCGGCGAGTGTCACAGATCGGGCTCTGACCACATGCTCGTAGAGCATCGGCTCGAGCAGGTCCGCCGACAGTTCGACACCCATCTCGACGGCGGCCGCGTCGAGCGCCAGTGTGCCGCCGATCCAGTGCAGAGTGAACCACTCGTAGAAGGCGTCGAAGTCCACCGCCGGAACGGCGGGCGCCACCTTATGGCCCATGGCTTCGAGCAGTTCGGCAGTCTCCTCCACCTGCGTCTTGATGTGCGGTGGTGCATCGAACGGTCCCCACGCATCGAGAGTGACGGCGATGCGGTATCGCCGCGGTTTGAACACCTCATTGACGTAGCTGTCGCGGGGCGGCTCGGCGCGCATGAACTCACCGACATCGGAGCCTGCGGCCTCGTAGACGGCCACTGCTGTGTCCCGAACCGTGCGCGACAGCACCCCTTCGACCGCTTCCGGGATCGCTTGCTCGGTCGCGAACGGGGCGAGACTGAACCGCCCCCGAGACGGCTTGAGCCCGACCAGGCCGCACATGCTGGCCGGTATCCGGATCGAACCTCCACCATCGCTGGCAGACGCCATCGGGACAATCCCGGCAGAGACCGCCGCTGCCGACCCGCTCGACGAGCCGCCGCAGATGCGATCTCGGTCCCACGGATTCCGGGTGGGGCCGTGCATGATCGAATCGCTGCAGAACGAATAGGCGTTGTCGGGGCAGGTCGTCCGACCGATGAAGTTCAGACCGGTCGCTTTGAGCCGCTTGGCGAACTCCGTGGTGAATGGTGAGATATGGCCGCGAAAGAGCCGGCTGCCCATTTCCTGAAGTCTGCCCTCCTCTGCCACCGCGATGTCCTTCAGCAGGAAGGGAACACCGGCAAACGGGCCGTCGAGGTTCGCAGACTCGTCGCAGCGCTCGACTCGGTCGCGCCACAGCTCGATCACCGCGTTCAACTGCGGGTTCAGCAACTCGATTCCGTCGCAAGCGGCTTGAGCTAAGGCCTCGGCGGACACACTCCCCTCTCGAACCAACTCCCCCAGCGTGACGGCATCAAGACGTGAGTACTCGGCCAGGTTCATTCCGGGACCTCCGATTACAGACCAGGTGCGAGACCACCCGCCACCGGTATCGCGACGCCGGAAACGTATCTCGACGAAGCGCCCGCTAGCCAGGCGACCGCATCCGCGACATCCTCGGGCGCACCCCACGCACCGAGGGGCACCATCTCCGAAAGCTTGGTTCTTGACTCATCAAGGCTGACGTTCCACGCATCCGCGTACAGCTCTATCTCCTTGTCGGCCATCTGAGTGGAAATGAGGCCCGGACATACCGCGTTGACTCGGATGCCGTCGGTGCCCAGGTCGACGGCAGCCGACTTTGTCAGGCCGATGACCGCAAACTTCGTCGTTGTGTACGCAGCGAATTCGGCCACCGCACCGAGAGCGGCGATCGAGGCGTTATTGATGATCGATCCACCCCCAGACTCCCGCATGAAGGGCACAACCGATCGGATCATGTGCACCATCCCCATGACATTTACCTGCCACGACAGATTCCAATGAGCTTCGGAGATGTCGAGAAGCGGACCGACTCCGACTGCCGTCCCGGCGTTGTTGAAGACGACGTCGACCCTCCCATATGTGGCCACGACCGCATCGACACAGCCCTGGACCGCTGTGGCGTCGGTGACGTCGAGTGCCAGTGCCATGGCCGGCACACCCCGGCTTCTGCACAATTCGGCTGTCTTCTCCAAGTCGGCCGGTCGACCAAGCCCGCGGCCATCCGCTTCTGGGTGGGTGACGTCGGTGACCACCACCGTTGCGCCGGCCTCCGCCATCCTCACGGATGCGGCCCGCCCGATTCCGCGGTCGCGTCCCGCCCCGGTGACGATCGCGACCTTGCCCGAGAGGCTCACAGCAAACCATCCAATCCGAGGAGATCTCAATGGTACTCCATGGATTCATTCGTTACCATCTCTATCTGACATCGATTGCTGATCCCTGAGGGAGGAGAGCACATGCGGACCTACGACTGGCTCAGCACCCACGCCAGCCGCATCCCTTCGAAGCTGGCGCAAATCGATGTGGATGGCGGGCGGTCCTTCGACTATGCCGCCATGAACGAGCGAGTGGCGGCGCTGGCCGGCTATCTGCGTGATGAACTCAGCATCGGCCCGGCCGACCGCGTCGCCGTCTTGGGCCCGAATTCCAGCGACATCTTCGAAATCCAGTTTGCCTGTGCACGACTCGGAGCAATCTTCGTTCCACTCAACACCCGATTGGCCATCCCGGAGCTCGTCTACATGCTCGACGACGTCGGTGCCCGAGTGCTCCTCTGCGGACGGGAATTCGACGAAGCAGGCCGGACGTTGCGGGAGCACTGCCGACTTGACTACGTGATCGGATTCAACGGCGACGGAAGCGACAGCGACTACGAGCGGGGCCTCGACGGTGCCCGGCCGGTTCACGAGATTGCACTCGTCGATCAGGAGGACACCTGGACCATCCTCTATACCTCCGGAACGACGGGCCGCCCCAAAGGGGCTCGCATCACGTACGGGATGACACTGGCCCATGCCGTCAACCTGAGCTTCCCTGCGCGCCTGGGAAGCGACAGCGTCAACCTCTGCACGCTCCCTATGTTTCACGTCAGCGGGCTCAACGTGTTCGCCAACCCGGCTTTCCACGCAGGTGGAGCAAATGTGATCGTGCGAAAGTTCGACGCCGCCCGGCTGCTCTCCCTGATCGGGGACGACGAGTACGGGATCACCCACTTCATGGGCGTCCCGTCGATGTATCAGTTCATGGCACAGGAACCAGTTTTCGCAGCCACCGATTTCAGCCGTGTCGCAGCCGCATTCGTCGGCGGAGCTCCATGCCCGGAATCTCTGCTGAGGGCCTGTTTCGACGCTGGCCTTCGACTGAGCCAGGGTTACGGCATGACCGAAACGGGCCCTGCCGTCCTGCTGCTGGACCCCGTCGACGCCCAGCGGAAGATCGGTTCGAGCGGGAAGCCGCTCATGCATGTGGATCTGAAGCTGGTGGCAGCCGACGGCACCCCGGCCGAGGACGGAGAGGTCGGTGAGATCTGGGTGAAGGGTCCGAGCATCACCCCGGGCTACTGGCAGCGTCCGGACGCCGACACGACGGACTTCACCGACGGCTGGCTTCGAACTGGAGACGCGGCCTATCGGGATGAGGAGGGTGATTACTTCATTGTCGATCGGTGGAAGGACATGTACATCTCAGGAGGCGAGAACGTCTACCCGGCTGAAGTGGAGAACGTGATCAGCAACCTCGATCAGGTTCTCGAAGTGGCCGTCATCGGGGTGCCCCACGAGAAGTGGGGAGAAACCGGCGCCGCCTTCGTGGTCCTCAGACCTCAGACCGACCTCAGCGCCGAAGCCGTTACCCAGCACTGCCTCGAGCATCTGGCGAAATACAAGGCACCACAGCGCATCTACTTCGTCGAGGACCTGCCCCACACCGCGTCGGGGAAGGTTGCCAAAGCCGAACTCGGCCAAATGCTCCGTGCCAACGACATCGGTCCTGAGATGGGCGGAGGTGGCTGATGCTGAATGGTTTCACCCGTGCGATGGATCCTCTCGTGACGTTGAGTTCAGAGGAGCTGGAGACGATCCATGGCCGGGCGTTGTTCGTCCTGGAGAGGACCGGGATGCGGATCGAATGCGGCCGGGCCCTCGACCTGATGGAGAGCGCCGGCTGTCGATTGGACCGGGAAGCCAACCGGGTGCGGATTCCGGCCTGGCTGGCCGAGGGGTGCCTCCGGCTTACCCCCAGCAACTACGTCATCACTGCCCGCGACCGCAGGAGCGACGTGATGATCGGCGGCGACACGCTGTATTTCATGCAGGGCATGGGAATGAAGTTCCTCGACCTCGACACCTGGGAGACCCGCCCGGCAACGCTGATCGAGCATCAGGAAGCGACGATCGTCGCCGATGCCCTCGAGCACTGCCACGTGGGTGACGCAGTCTTCTCGTATACGGAACTAGAAGGAATCCCTCCGGCGATCACCTTCCTGGAAACGCTGGCGTCCGGGCTGCGGTACTCGGGCAAGGCCCAGCACTACGGCTACTCCCGGGACTGCGCCCCCTTCGCCGTCCAACTCGCAAATGACCTCGGCATCAATCTGGAGGCCGAGGTCGACGCCGCCGAGCCTCTCACGATCTTCGGCGACGCCGTCGATGCCGCCTTCACCTACGTCGAAGCGGGTATGCCCATCATGGCGTGTGTGGGGATCACCATGGGTGCAGAGGGTCCCATGACGACCGCCGGCACCCTCGTGCAGGCGGTGGCGATGGTGATGGGATGGGTGGTGCTCGCGCAGTTGATCCGCAAGGGCGCCCCCCTCTCCATCGAATACGGGTTCAAGCCGATGGACATGCGCCGCGGCGGCCCCCTCTTCGGATCAGTCGTCAACGCCCTCGGGCATGTCGGCATGACTCAATGGCTGCGAGCCCACGATATCCCCTCTTGCACCAGCGCCGGCTTCACCAGCCTCTCCAAGAAGCTCGATTACCAGTGCGCCTACGAGAAAGCCCTCGGCACGTTGGTGGCGGCCCTCTCCGGCAGCAACGTCCACATCTTCCAGGGAGGGACCACCGCCGAGCTCGCCTACAGCCCGGTGTTGTCGATCATGGACGACGACATCGCCGGATGGATCGGACGCCTTCTCCGTGGGATCAACGTCACCCACGACACCCTCGCCGTCGACCTGATCAACGAAGTCGGCCCCATCCCCGGCCACTACCTCAACACCGCCCACACCAGAGCCCACTGGCGCGACGAACACAACTTCCCCCAGGTAGCCGACGAAGAGAACTACCCGGTGTGGTTCGAGTCGGGCAAGAAGGACATTCTCGACCACGCCCGCGTCCGCATGGACAGCATCTTGGCCACCCACCAGCCCGAGCCCCTCAGCCCAGAGCACCACCGCGCCATTGAACGTGTGCTCACGGACGCACGAGATCACTATCGCAAGACCGGTCTCATCTCAGACGACGAGTGGGCCACTTACATGCGCACCCTGGAAGCCGCCACCTGACGCGCTGACTATCCGTAATTCCTGGCGGCATCGATCATTGCGCGGACGTTGTCCGGCTTCGCGTCCCAGGGCACTTCACACTCCGACCCCAGGATGAATCCTCCTCCCTCGGCACAGTCCTCGATCAATTGCCTGCAGTAGTCGTCCACGTCCTCGGGCGAGCCATACACGAACAGGGCCGAGGGAACGTTCCCATAGACGGTGACGATTCCGCCCAGGGCCTCCTTGGCCGCCTTCATGTTCGTCTTCTCGAAATCCATGACGATCTTGCCCTTGGGTATGCCCTCGCTGATCGCCCGAATCGTCTCCAGGAAGGGCGTGTGGTCGTTGTCCCAATGGTTCCAAACCTTGAAGCCCCGACCCACCCAGGCAGCGTTCATAGCCTTCGCGTACGGCCAGAACACCTCTTCGTAGATCCCTCGTGACATGCCGGGAGGTCCCCCGTTGTAGAAGAAGATCACATCGGCGCCGGGCACTTCGCCGGCCCCCATGGCCATGGCGATCTGCATCGCATGAACGATCTCGTATTCCATTACCCACTCACAGAAGGCATGAACCTTCTCGGGCTCCTCGTAGAGGTCCATGGTCAGTTGATCGATGCCCCGGTAGTACTGGAGGAGATCAAGGGGATGGCAGGCGCGGGCACCCTTCAGCAGCGGGATCCCGGTCTGCTCAACGTACGCCGACCACGCATTCGCAAAGCGCTTGGGGAATTCGAAATGGTTGTGGAGAAACTCGCCGGGGCTCCGATAAAAGACATCGTTATCGAGTCCCCGGTTGAAGAGGATCGGTGCAAAGCCCCGCTCCTGGATATCGTCGTAGTCCTCAATGATCAGCTTCTCCCTGATATTCGGGATGTTGCCCTCAGGTGGGAACTCGTCGGCAATCCTCCAATCCAGCGTGACCTGATCCCACGCACCTCTGCCCAGCAGATAGCGGTGATCGAGGATGATCAGGTTGGGGTCGCACGCATCCCCGACCAGGTCTCCGTGTTCGACGAAAGCCTCCACCATCCTCTCCGGTTCGCTGAACATCTCCTTGATCGACATCCCCGCGAGGTAGGGGATGAGGTACAGAGTTATGGGCGCCACTGGCACCCGATCGGTTTCCTCCATGCGGTAGGCCGCTTCCATTCGCTCGAACGGTGTCATGCCCTTGGTCACCATTCACCTCCGGCCCCCGCTTCGAACCATCTCTCGATCACCTTGATACCCTCGTTTGCGTTGGCCGCAGCATGATCGGCCCCAATCTCACCGGGGTCGACATCCCCAACGATTCCACCGCCAACGATCACCTTCACCTGGCTCCGAATGCCGGCAGCCTCCATGCCGTGGATCGTGTTGCTCATCTCGTGGACACACGCCGTGAGCAGGGCGCTCAGGCCGACAACGGCCGGCCGGGCCTCCTTCACCTTTTCAACGAAGGCAGCCGCAGGGACATCCACGCCCAGGTCGATGACCTCATACCCTTTGCAATCCAGCAGGTTGGCAACGATGTTCTTCCCGAGATCGTGAACGTCGCCCTTGACGGTTCCTAGGAGGACCGTGCCCTTCGCTTCCGTGGATCCATAGCGTTCCTTGATGGCAGGGCTCAATGCCGCCGCCGCTGCCCGGAAGACCTGTGCGGCACGCATCAGCTCCATCAGGAAGTAGTCGCCGTTCTCATACCTCCGGCCGACTTCCTCCATGCCGGCCCTGGCCTCGTCCACTATCTCGAGAGGATCTCGGTTATCACGGAGAGCGCGTTGCACCGCCGCGAGAGCGCCCTCCTTATCCAGGTCCAGAATCGCCCCTGTCAGCGTTCCCATGGTGCTTCTCCCTCCTTCCACATCAACTTGAGAAGGACGAAGCTCCAGGGGGCGTACCGCATCATCATGTCCGCCCCACGGCCAAAGAGCCACTTCGCTGTGACGCGATTGAATTCGTCCTCGGAGGGCGGCCGCAACCCTGCAGCAATCCCCTCGAGGAGGTCTGTTTCCGCCGGCTTCATATGGCTCCCCTTCGTGGATCGCGGCCACGGTGTGCCTCGTATCGCAGCCTCTCTCAATGACCCCGACCGAGTGGTGATCGCCGCCGCCTCCACTAATCGGTCAGGATCCACATGAACCATCTAATCCACCGAGATCGGGATCCTAATCCATGGATTCACTTGCTGCAATTGCCAGTAAGACCACGAATCAGCGGCAAGAGGCTGGATAATCCGGTTCGGCAAGGTTTCGAGACGGTCGGCTTCGACGACCTGCAGTACCCGCACATCGAACCGGCATCCTCAGCCGTCGGAACACGGCATCACTCGAAGTCCGGGATCCAACCTCGCGCTATTGCCGCTTCGCTCGATCGGCAGCCCATTCCTCGATGTCCTGTCTCAGCCAGAGTCGGATTCGGCTTCGCTTGATGTCCACGATCGGGCGAGGCATGTCCGAGTAGCGCCGTTGGTAGGTGCTCACTGATTGGTGCTGCGAGAGACCGAGGATCTCGGCAACCCCCTGAGAGTCGATGAGATCCTCGGGGTCGATACGCCGGCTCACAGGCCGGAAGTCTAAGCATTACGACTGACACTGTGCCACAAATCTGCTAGTCTTAAAATTAAGACAACCGGAGCCGGTCCCGGCGGTGCTGGAACACCCCGGGACCCGGCCGGAAACCTGCAGAGGAGGTTCCGACATGGTTCAGGCTACGCCACTCCCCCACCCCATCGTCACCGAGCTATCGGAACGGGTCGTACTCACCGTCGAGGAGGCTGCCCTGTTTCTCGGGTTGGGCCGCTCCGCGGTGTATGAAGCCTGCCGGCGCGGTGAGTTGCCGACTCGCCGGCTCGGCCGCCGAATCCTGATCCCGGTGCCCGCCCTGCTGGAGTGGCTGGGCACCGACACTGCGGCCTGACCGGCCGTCGTGCAGGGTCACATCCACAAACGAACTCGCGCCACCACAACGGGGAGGACCACCACGCGGTGGTATGTGGTGATCGATATCGGGCGAACGCCGGATGGGAGACGCCGCCAGAAGTGGCACGGCGGCTACCCCACCCGCAAACAAGCCGAGGCCGCCCGGGCCGAGCTGGTGCACCAACTCAACACCGGCCGCTACGTCGAGGTAACCAACACCACGCTGGCGGAGTGGACCACTGAGGGGTGGCTGCCGGCGATGCGTACCCAGCTCAAACCGAGCACCTGGCACTCCTACAACCGGAACCTGACCCTCCACGTCCTCCCATCCCTCGGTAATACACCGCTGCGCCATCTCACCCCGGGCCGGCTCAACACCCTGTATGCCGGGCTCCTCGAGACCGGCAACCACACCCGAACGGGTGGCCTCGCCGCCAAGACTGTGCGCTACATCCACACCACCATCCGCAAGGCGCTCTCCGACGCCGTCGACGCCGGAATCCTCGCCACCAACCCGGCCGACCGAGCCAAACCACCCCGAATCCGGCCGACCCCCGCCAGTGAGCTTCGCACCTGGACCGCCGACCAACTCGCACAGTTCCTCGACACCACCCGGAAACACCGTCTGGCTGCGGCCTGGCGCCTCGCCGCCATGACCGGGATGCGCCGCGGCGAGATCCTCGGGCTCCGCTGGGCCGATGTCGACCTCGATGCCGGACGCCTCGCGGTACGCCGCACCCTCATCTCCGTCGCCTATCGGATCCAGCACTCCACCCCCAAGACCCACCAGGCCCGAACCATCGACCTCGACTCCCAAACCATCACCCAACTCCGGAACCACCAGGCCCGGCAGCAGGCAGAACGAGAACACTGGGGCATCGAATACCAGGATCAGGGACTCGTCTTCGCCCGCGAGAACGGCACCCCAATCCACCCCGACGGATTCACCCAAACCTTCACCAACCTCGTCGCCCGCATCGGACTACCCCGGATCCGTCTCCACGACCTCCGCCACACCCACGCCACCCTCGCCCTCCAAGCCGGCGTACCCATCAAGGTGGTCTCCGAACGCCTCGGACACCAAGACCCCGCCTTCACCCTCCGCCAATACACCCACGCCATCCCCGGCATGCAAGCCCAAGCCGCCGCCCAGATCGCCCAACTCGTCGACGCAAGGTCGCTCAATGAATCCCCGCCGCCCACCACTCCATGAACAAGGTCAAATCAAACGGCACGATGTCGTAACGGCGGCCGGTGCGATGACACCAGACGATCCACCACTCGCGAAGCCGGCGAGGATCCATCTGCCACGGGATCCCACCCTCCGGCTCCAGTTGATCCCACCACCAATCGAGGAACTCCTCGAAGTCCGACGGGATGACCGGGTCACGGTCCTGTTCACCGAGCCAAGCCACATAGAGCAGCCGTACCTCACGGATTCCGAGTCTCAACGCAGCGAGGTGGGCAGGGAGTCGGTTCGAGGCCATGGCGCCTCTCCTTTCAGGAAGGCGCTCGACGGCGCTCGACAACACGAACCCGATCACCGTACCACTCAATCGGCTCGGATCGATGAGCAGCGACGCTCAGCGACGCCCATCCCGAGGGTCGATTCTGATGTCGAAATAGCTGTGTACGCTCCGCATTATTTCGACCGCGCAGCGCACACAACTCGCCGATCTGGTGGCACCTTCCATGAGGTCAGGGTCTCCCATGAGGTCGACTTGAAACCCGCAACCTTGCATGGGGTACGACCGTCGCATGGGGTCCAGAACCCGGATCCGGTTTGACACAGGTTTGACACGAACCAGCCCAGCACCCGGCGGATCCGCAAGGAACCCCCATCGCGTAAGGGTTTCCGAGGTGGGCCGGGGGGGACTCGAACCCCCAACCGTCGGGTTAAAAGCCCGCTGCTCTGCCAATTGAGCTACCGGCCCACCGAGCAAGGTAGCACCGAGTGGGTGGGCACCCGGATGCCGTGTCATCATCCGGGTGCCCACACCGCCGGCTCGTAGATGCAGCACGCCGTTCCGGTGCCACCGGCCAGGTCGATGCTCCTGCCGCTGAACCCGACCACCACCAGATCCTCACCCAGGACCGCTCCACCGGTCATCGTGAAGGTCGGGGCTGAATCGATGTCACCGAAGACCCCCAGATCGTGCTGCACGCGCTCCCAGACCTGCGACGCCTCGAGTGGCTCCCGCGGTTCCCGCCGGGCCGAGGCTGATGAAACGCTTAGGGACCGTCGCTACCGTCGAGCCCACTCATGAGCAGTGACCTGATCTTCGCAACCGACCTCGGTACCTCGGGTCCCAAGGTGGGTCTGGTCGATATCACCGGAAAGGTGCTCGACACAGACTTCGAGCCCGTCGACCTTTACCTGCTTCCCGGCGGCGGCGCCGAGCAGGACCCGCGCCAATGGTGGAGCGCGCTGGGAATAGCCTCCCGCCGCCTCATGGAACGCAACTCCGGGGCCACTGTTGTCGGGGTCGGCACCACCGCGCAGTGGTCGGGAACGGTCGCTGTCGACGAGCACGGAGATCCGCTGGGCAACGCGATCATCTGGATGGACAGCCGCGGTGCATCGCTCCTCGCCGAGCGGATCGGTGGTGCCGTCTCATTTGAGGGATACAGCCTGCGCAAGCTGTGGCGGTGGATCCGACTCACCGGCGGCGCTCCGGGCCGGGCGGGCAAGGACCCGATCGCTCACATCCTGTGGCTGGAGGCGGCCGATCCCGAGCGCTATCGGGAGACGACCACATTCCTCGAGCCGAAGGACTACCTGAACCTCCGGATGACCGGCGTTCCAGCCGCCAGCTACGACTCGATGACCCTCCACTGGGTCACGGACAACAGGCGCCTCGATGCCGTCGACTACCACCCCCGGTTGCTCCGCCTCGCCGGATTGCCGCGGGAGAAGCTGCCCCCACTGCTGCAGGCCACCGACGTGGTCGGCACACTGCAGGCCGGCGCAGCCGGGCACCTCGGGCTGCCGGCCGGAATCCCGGTGGCGGCCGGGACCGCGGATCTGCAATCGGCCGGGATCGGCTCCGGATGCGTCACCGATTTCGCCGCTCACCTCTACGTCGGGACTTCGGCCTGGATCAATACCCATGTCCCGTTCAAGAAGACGGATCTGCTGCACAGTCTTGCGGCTCTTCCTTCTCCCCTCCCGGGGCGCTACTTCCTGGCCAACGAGCAGGAAACCGCAGGTGCCTGCCTCGACTACCTCGGGGCGGTCTTTTTCCCCGATTGGGCCGGGCCCGACAACGACCTCTACCGGCATCTCGATGAGATCGCCGCCGAAGCACCGGCGGGAGCGGGCGGCGTGATCTTCACCCCGTGGTTGCTCGGAGAACGAACCCCCGTGGAGGACTCAACGCTGCGCGCCGCCTTCCTCAATCAGTCGCTCAACACCACCCGGGAACACCTGGTGCGAGCGGTGTTCGAAGGGGTCGCAATGAATGCACGGTGGCTCCTCCAATATGTGGAGCGCTTCTGCAAGCGACCGCTCGGTGGATTGACGTTCGTCGGCGGCGGCGCCAGATCGGACGTCTGGTGTCAGGTCTTTGCCGACGTCCTCAACCGCCCGATTCGTCAGGTCGCCGACCCGTCATCGGTGAACCTCCGGGGAGCCGCCCTGCTCGCTTCCCTCGCTCTGGAGCGCATCGACCTCGAGGGTGTCGCCGCAGCGGTGCCGATCAAGGCCACCTATCGGCCCAATGCGGCCCACCGCGACGTGTTCGACCGCGGGTTTGAGGCCTTCATCGATGCGCACAAGGCGACCAGGGGCATCTCCCGGCGTCTCAACGTGTCCTGAGGTGCCGAAGCGGCCTACGGTGATGACGTCCGATCCGAGGAGACCGCGGTGGACCTGAAACGACTCGACTCCGATCTGGTGCGCCGCTTGCCGGGCAGGCTGGCCGAGGCGATCTACAAGGCGGTGCGGGCCATCCCGGCAGTGCGGCGCAAGGTCGACGAGGAGTACGCGGCACTGATGGACGACCTGGCACCGACCGTTCACCGTCACCGCAGTGGCGCACCCGCGTTCCGCCGACTGCCGGAGCAAGGCTTGAGCCGCGACGACGTCCTCGCCCAGATCGGCCACCTGGCCGAAGCGGAGGCCGCCGGTTGGCAGGAGGGCCATGCCTCCGGCTCGGTGTATCACGGGGCCGCCGATCACATCGAGTTCCTCAACGAGGTCTACGCCCGTCACTCTCAGGCCAACCCGCTCCACGTCGACATCTGGCCGAGCACCATTAAGTTCGAGGCAGAGATCGTCGCCATGACCGCCGAGATGCTCGGCGGCTCCAAAACCGAAGACGAGATCTGCGGGACCGTGAGCTCCGGTGGTACCGAGTCGATCATCCTGGCAATGAAGACCTACCGGGATCACGCCGGCGTCCGCCGACCTGAGGTGGTTGCCCCGGTCAGCGCTCACGTGGCGTTCGAGAAGGCTGCGACGCTGCTTGGTCTCGAGCTGGTGCGGACACCGGTCGGCGCCGACGGCCGGGCCGACGTGGGTGCGGTGGCGGCGGCAATCGGGAAGCGAACCATCGCGGTGGTGGGATCGGCGCCGGGGTTCCCCCACGGCGTCGTCGATCCGATTGCGGATCTCTCGGAACTGGCCCGTGAACACGACGTGGGATTCCACACGGACGCATGCCTCGGAGGGTTCGTCCTCCCCTGGGCGGAGCGCCTCGGGTACCCGGTCCCGCCCTTCGACTTCCGCCTCCCCGGCGTCACCTCCATGTCCGCCGACACCCACAAGTACGGCTACGCCGCCAAGGGCACGTCTGTCGTGCTGTACCGGGGTCGGAGCCTGCGGCGCAGTCAGTACTTCGTCTCGACCGACTGGCCGGGTGGGATCTACACCTCGCCGACGCTGGCGGGAAGCCGACCCGGTGCACTCAGTGCCGCGGCCTGGGCCGCGATGGTGTCGCTCGGCGAAAATGGCTACCTCGAAGCGACCCGCCGGATCCTGGAGACTGCGGCGGTCATCCGCGAAGGAATCGAGGAGATCGACGGACTGGAAGTCCTCGGCGACCCGCTGTGGGTGATTGCGTTCACTTCGCCGGGCGTGGACATCTACCGCATCGTGGACCGCATGGCGGCGCGGGGTTGGAGCCTCAACGGCCTGCAGCGGCCGCCGGCGGTACATCTGGCGGTGACGCTTCCTCACACCAGAGACGGAGCGGCGCAGCGATTCCTTGCCGACCTACAGGCGGCGGTCGGCGAACCCGCCGGCTCCGATTCCGACGACGAAGGCATGGCGCCGATCTATGGCATGGCGGGTTCGTTTCCGGCACGGGGCGCAGTCCGCGATCTCCTCAAGCGGTACATGGACCTGCTCTACGACGCCTGATTCGACTCGGAAAGCCGGCCATCGGAACGGCACTGAGCTTCGGGAGCCTGACGGTTCTACAGCCGCGCCACGTTGCGTTGGATGTCGCCGTGCCGTCGCGGCCGTCGAGTTCCTCTGCCCAGCCGCCCTCGGCCTTCATCCCTCTCATCTCGGCCAGCATCGAGGGATCCCGATATCCCATCCCGTTGCAGTGAGGCACCTGTCGGAACGGTTCCGGGCCAGATGGGATCCGATGCGGACTTGATCGACGGGCAGGTCGGAGAACTCGGCCATCGAGCGGGTCCATGAACGGCCTATTGATGTTGCCGTGCGAGATCGCGGCTGGAAGACCCTGTGCGCCTACTCCGCTCGGGCCCTGCGGCGCTGCCGCTCGACCCAGGGTTCGTACAGCAGCCGCCACTTGGCGACGTATCCGGCATAGCGGGGGTGGAAGTACTGGTGCCGGGGCCGCATCAACTTGTTGACGGCCCGAAATGCGATGACATCCTCGTCGAGGGCCTCCCCGTATTGAATCTGCTGCTTCGGGTAGACCTCTTCGACCACATGCCGGTACAGCTCGATGTCGTGACGATTGACCTCTTCGATCATCCGCACCGACTCGGGATCAGACAGCAGCGCCTTCTTGATCTCGTTGCTGGGCGCCACCCACCTCGGGGCGTATCGGATGGTGGGCAACCCCACCGCTCGCTGCAGCATCACCAGCGACTCGTCGAAGCGCTCGGTGAGTCCCACGAACGAGAACCGGCCCAGGAGCGCCACCGCCTCATCGGCGGTCCCTTCGGGCCCCGCGATTATCCGTGTCTGACGGTCCGGAACCGCGTCGTGCGTCACCCACTCCTCGAACGGGATGTCGACGCCGCCCCGCTGCACGTCGTACTGGTAATGCGAGGCGGTGCGCGTAACCGGGTCCCGCAGGAAGGTGACCCACTGAACATCTTCGACGGCCTGCTCCAGATCGCTGTAGACCCGAACGTCGTGACCCAGGATGCTGGCCAGCCGGGGGTAGAAGCGGCGCCGCATGCGCCACAGATGTTCGGCCGAGAAGTACGGCGCACCCTCGTCTTCGGCGTAGACATGGCAATGCCGCATGCCGTAGGCACGCTTCAGCACTCCTGCGAGGGTCGTGCCGGCGGTTTTGTGGACGTGGACTACTGCGAGCATGATTGCCTGAGTCTCCTTCGGCAGATTGAGGAACCGAGTTGAGCCATCGACGGGATCGGAACCGATGGATCGCCCTGACGGTCCTGATGGCGCTCACGTTTCTGAGTCCCGCCTGCAGTGACGACACCCCTTCAGTTGCCACCACGACCACCGTCGCCGGAGCCGGCACACCGGAGGGCGTAACCTTTGCCATCGACGAAACCGACGACGGCGCTCGCCTCCGGATCCGCGCCGGTGACGACATCCGCGCCCGTCTTGTGGTCGGCGAGAACGATGATCCGCCATGGCGGGCCTCGATCTCGAATCCCGGTGTGCTGACTACCGGTGATCGAATCCGGTTCCGCCCCTCCGAGACCGGAGAGGCCGACCCGTACGACGAGTACCTGTTCCGCGCCGTTCGCGTCGGTGAATCCGAGATCACCTTCGACCACCCCCAGGGCCCGCGGACCTTCACGGTGACGGTGGTGGTCCACTCCTCCTGAGCAACCAACTGGAGGCCGCGGGAACCGCTGCAGAGCGGCAGACCGTCACAGCGGTGGAGACCACACAAAAGGATCCACCGATGCGGAAACTGCCAGTCCTCACCTTCTTGATTGCGTTTGCCACCAGCGCCTGCTGGCCCTGGGCCGTGTCGTCGACCGACTCCGGGCCGCTTCCCCCGGACCCCGACGAGGTGATCTCGGCGCCCGCATGGGTTGACGAGGTCGAGTTCATCTACCTCGAATCCTGGCCCGTGCAGGTCCGAGCGATTGTGCGCGGCACCCTGCCCAGCCCGTGCCACACCGTGGTGTGGAGCCTGCAAGACGGAACCGACGGGGTGGCGATCACCGTCTCCTCCGCCATCGGAGCCGATGAGGTTTGTGCCGCGGTCGTGGCCGAACCGTTCGAGGTCATCATCCCGGTCGGGGACTACACCTCCGGGACCCACACGGTGAGCATCAACGGTGAGACATACGACTTCACCATCTGAAGCGCACCAGAACACGCGGGTATACTCGCGCTTCGCCAAAACTGTTGGACGGAAGGTGTCTCCGGGAAACTATCCTCGGGCGGCACCGCCCCCATCGTCCAGCGGTCTAGGACGCTGGCCTTTCAAGCCAGTAACACGGGTTCGAATCCCGTTGGGGGCACGCCACGGGGGCGTGGTGAAGTCAGGAGTTCACGCCGGCCTGTCAAGCCGGAGGTCGCGAGTTCAAATCTCGTCGTCCCCGCCAACGAGGCTCCACCGGAGCCTCATGGTCAGGTAGCTCAGTTGGGAGAGCGCCGGTCTGAAAAACCGGAGGTCGGCAGTTCAATCCTGCCCCTGACCACCAGTTCACCGATCCACAAAGCCCCTGGTCAGCCGGGGGGTTTCGTCTGGTTGGGGTCTAGCAGTTATGTGGGGATCGGGCGGATTCACCAGGAACCCCAACAGAATCCCAACAGCCCAACGCTTCTTCGACCGCCGGACCGAGCTGCTTCTCAACAGCATTGCCGACAAGCTCGGATTGCGGGTGGACGTACCCTTCAGTAACCGTGACGGTCGAGTGCCCCAACTGGTCACGAACGATCTC
>CAZEHO010000035.1:27283-30942 GCA_964511945.1 uncultured Acidimicrobiia bacterium
GATGATCAACGTCATCATGGCGGTCGCAACGGCGGCGCTTTGCCGTCGGCATCTGGACGCTTGGTACGAGTGGGGCAAATCCCTGACCGACTGACCCGCCACCGCCGCTCACGCCTTCCCAATGGATCTCGTATCTGCATGTGGAAACGGTGAGGTTCCGGCCCATGGTGAAACCGTGAGATTCGATGCGTAGGGTTCGGGGTGGAGGGGGCTGCGGTTTGGAGTGACCGTGGAGGTGTCGAGGTGTCAGTCATGTGGCGAGGTGATCCACGCCGATGCGGATGCTTGCCCGGTATGTCTCCAGCCAATCTCTTGGACCGGGCAGCACCAGCCGGTTGAGCGGCGTCAGCGCAGCGCGACCGAGATTGTCGGGTTGGCTTTCCGGTTGTGGTCACGCCATCAGGGTCAACTGGCGCTGATTGCTGCAGTGTTCGTGGTGCCGTTTGTCGCGTTGGACTTGCTGGTGTTATGGCTGATGGCCGATGAGTTCCTGTTCGTATTCGGGGAGCCGGTGGCCCGCTTCTCCACGGAAGCCGAACTCGACCGGTTCGAAACGTACACACTGCTCATCAGTCTGGGCAGCATCCTCGCCTCCTCGGTGGGGATGGCAGCCGCGGTCGTGGCAGTGTCTGACCGTTACCAGGGGCTAGCGATGAACTGGAGGACGGCTGTTCGGCGGGCGCTGAGCCGTTTTTGGCCGCTCATCGCCATGACCCTCCTGTTCTACCTCGGCATCGGGGTGGGCCTCGTGTTGCTGGTCATTCCAGGGGTCTACCTGCTCGTGGCGTGGTTCGTATCGCACGCGGCGTTCATGATCGAGGGCGAGAATCCAACTCGGGCACTGGGACGGTCGCTCGATCTGGTTCGGGGTCGATGGTGGCCGACACTGGGAACCGTCCTCCTCTGTTTTCTGCTCTTCGTGGCGATCATCCTTGCCGTGTTCGTTTCCATCAGTTTCGTCGCCGCGTTCATAGACGACTTCGACACGGCGACCCCGGCCGTCGTTGTTCCACGCGTGCTGGGGGGACTGACCGAGATCTTCATCGCTCCACTATGGGGCGCTCTCCAAGCCGTCATGTTCTACGACCTCAAGACACGAGCGGCCGGCCTGCAACCACTACCGCCACCACCGTCCCCATCCTGATTCTGGCGGTCGGTGATGGAGCGGCGCTGCCCCAACAGCCTGGAGAGAATCGAGGAGGCGGCACCGGTGACGATCGGACAGGGCACCACCACCAGGGAGGTCAGCGACGAGTTGCTGGAGGCCCTCGCCGCTGCGCATCGAGAGGCGGTTGGCCGTTAGCTGTCGCCGCTCGACTGCTTCTTCCGCTCCTCCAGGTGCTGGCCCCACCGCTCCATGAAATCCGCCATCGTTTCCCACGGGTACGGCGCAGCCCAGAACTCCGGTTCGTCACCGTCGAACGGCGGATCGTCGGGTCCCCGGAACTTCGGCCACTTCGGTCGGATGCGGTCGGGTCGCCACCACTCGTTGTCGGGCGGGGGCATGAGGCGGTAGTCCACGGGGTCAGGGTACGGGTCTGGCCGGGCCCGGGGGGAAGGGTAGGAGGGGAGCTGCGTAGAGTTGGCAGGGGAGGGGGCTGTCTGGAGGTGCCGTGCAGTGGCGGGGTCGTTGTGACACCGTGTTCCTCTGTCTTGCGGTGGTTCCCTTTCGCCTCTGGGAGCGGTCGGCTTCCGGGAAGGGCCACGTCCTGTGTCGGGATTGGGGGGTCCGGGGATGAAGTCTCCTCCACCGCCGTTTGTGCCGGATCATCGGGCCGGTCCTGCCGGGACGGCCGCCTGGGCGACGCCGGACCCGTCCCAGCCACCGGTGGGGGGGTTGCTTCCCTCCGAGCCGGTAGCGGTGGTGGCCCGACACGGCGGCTGGGTCCAGGTAGCCACCGCCGATGGGCGTCTGTCGTGGGTTGACGGAACCCAGCTTCTCCCCCTCGCGGTGGCCGCCCCAGCAATGGATGCACCTCCCGTGGGTCCACCGGCAGGGATGCCGCCCACCGGTCCGGGTCGGCGGTCTCGGAGGGGTCTGTGGGTGGCTTTGGGGGTGATGATCATCGCTGGGGCGGCCACCGGGGGTGTGGCCTGGTACCTGAACAGCAACCGGTCCAGTGAATCGACCGCTGCAACACCGACTGTCACTGGGCAACCTTCGACCACTGTTGGCACCGAGACAACCGGCAGCGGGGCGACCACACCAACCACTGTGGTGGACCCCACCGAGGGGACGACCGCCACATCCGAGGCGACCACCACGACCGCTGTGTCCGTGTTGTTTGTCGATCCTCTGGATGATCCGTCGTCGATCCCCCCATGGGACGAACCGGTCGATCCCCTCTACGAGGGACTGAGTGGTGGTCCCGACGAGGAATCAACGGCAGCCTTCGCCGTCGTGCTGGCCGATACCGGTCTTGATCCAACCGGCATCGAGGCGTGGATCTGGCCTGTCATCGGGAGCGACGATGTGCTGCTGATCCTGAATATCGACGACATCGCGGTTGGGCTTCTCGACGATGAGGAAGCCGTCGTCAAGCTCTGGGAGACGCTGCTGTCACCGGTGTTGGAGGACGCCGGGGTGACCCGACTGGTCATGAACTACCGCAGCACCGATGATCAGGGACCCTTCACCCTGTCCGCCACCTTCGCCTTCGATGTGGTACTGCAGTCGATGCGCGACCAGACCGACCTGCCGTTTGAAGACGGTCTCTTCAGGCTGATCCGGGAGGAGTAGCAGTGTGTAGACACTTGATTCGGCTCCTCGCGGCGTTGGTGGTCGGGACGTTGCTGGTGAGTGCCTGCGCCGAGGACGGCAGCCTCGATCTGGCGCAACTCGAAAACTTCCTCGGGGAACTGACCGGCGTCGCATGGGGAGACTCCGACGACACTGGAATCAAAGCAGCGGACAAGACCGACAAGGCCACTCGGGATTGGAACCAAGCACTGAAGGACTCCAAGGATGCTCTGAGGGACCTCGACCTTGACAAGATCACCGAGATCCTCGATGAGTGGCCTGCGCCGGGGTTCTATGAGATCAAGCTTGCGATCCTTTTAGCCACGGGTCGCCAGTACGGACCTGATGGCAAGCCAACCCCCGAATACGCAGCTGCTGCGGCAGGCCTCACCGATGCCGTCCGAACCGGGATATATGGAGATAAGGACATGCCGGATACCCCTGAGGCCAAGGCCCATGTAGACCGGGTTGTGTGGATGGACCGTCTCACCGCCTACAAGTTCGCGGTCTGGCACCACCCACCAGGCACCCCTGACGGGAAGCGAATGGCGGAGAAGTATTGTCAATCACTCTCCGACTACCGGGCCCATGGCTGGGATCCTCCGAATGGGCATTACCCCGGGCATGACATAACAAACGGCAAACCCCAGGGGACCACCGTGTGCCAGGAGTACCTCTGAGGCAGACAGGTAGGCCGATCACTACGACCACCCCTCCTTCGGCCCGTGCCCGTCCTGCGGGGAGCGGATCTACCTGGATCGTTGATGGTCTAGTCGTCTAACCCGACGACCAGGACCGACCTCCCCACCCCTTCATCCCCATCGCTGGAATCAGCCGAGCTGGACTCCACTGCTCCTCTGGCCGCTGCTCTGCCACTGCCACGTTGATCCTCCCTATCACACCCCACGAACCCGACTGC
>CAZEHO010000036.1:0-29874 GCA_964511945.1 uncultured Acidimicrobiia bacterium
CGGCGAAGGTGCTGCTGGCGATGGGGGTCGACCCGGACCGCTCGCTGCTCTACTTCCAGAGCCAGGTTCCCCAGCACAGCGAACTGGCATGGATCCTCGGAACCATCACCGGGACCGGCCAGTTGAACCGCATGACCCAGTTCAAGGACAAGGCCGACAGGGCCGGGTCCAACCTGGGGCTGTACGCCTACCCGGTTCTGATGGCCGCCGACATCCTGCTGTTCCGGGCGGAGGCGGTGCCGGTGGGGGAGGACCAGAAGCAACACCTCGAGCTCACCCGGGATCTGGCCGAGCGGTTCAATCACCGCTTCGGTGAGGAGTTCCCGCTGCCCGATCCGATCATCCCCGCGGTCGGGGCCCGGGTCATGTCCCTGCAGGATCCCGGGGCGAAGATGTCGAAGTCGGATCCCGACCCCAACAGCCGGATCCTGATCCTCGACGATCCGGACACGATCCGCCGCAGGCTGCGGCGGGCGGTCACCGACTCGGGTTCCGACGTCCGCCTGGATTGGGAGCACAAGCCCGGGGTATCGAACCTCATCGAGATCCTGTCGCTGTTCGCCGGGCTCAGCGTTGCCGAGATCGAGGCCGAGTACGGGGAGTCGGGATACGGGCGCTTCAAGGACGTCGTCGCCGATGCGGTGATCGAAGGGCTGGCGCCGATGCGGGACCGCTATACGAACCTCGATGACGGCGAGGTGGCCCGACTCATGCAGCGCGGAGCGCTCGACGCCCGAACCCGGGCCGAGGGCTTCCAGCAGGCGGTTCGCAAGCGGGTCGGACTGACCGGATAGGTGGTGCTGCGCCGTGCGGCGCAGCACTACCCCTCGAACGAGTACCCGAACTCGTCGATCTCAGCAGCGAACAACTCCTCGACCTTGCGACGGGTCGCCGCGTCGTAGTACCCGGCGTAGTCCTCCCGCCGGCTCGGATTCCGATGCGGAAGGGGTGGGGGGTCGATGCGAAGCCGGCGGCACACCGCGGTGAAGTCGTCGTTGAGGGTCTCGAAGCGGCCGATGAAGTCCACGGTGCGGTTCCCGTGCTCGTCGAAGAGCTTGTAGAAGGGATCGGTCACCGGGGCGGTGTGGTTGCGAATCGAGCGCCGGTACTGGGCTTCGATTTCACCGCGATCGAGTGATCCGGCGAGGTCGGGATCCATCCATACCTCGACGTCCCGGGGCCGCTGCTCCAGCGGCTCGGAGGCGCAGATGTCGAGGAACTCGGCCAGCGACGGCGGTGCCAGCCACTGCGGGCGTCGACCCCTGCGGAACATGGCGTATGCGGACACGACCCGATCCCACGGGTTTCGAACGAACCCGAAGGTGAAGCGGCTCGGGTGGTCCTCGGCACTGACGTAGGGGGTTCCGGAGAGATCGGCCACGTTGAGCGGGTCGACGAGGATGTCGAGATCGTGACAGACGGATGCAATCGAGGTCCCGGCACATTTCGGGATCCACAGGAACAAGCCGCCACGGGGCTTGGCACCGGGCAGCAGGGACCTCAGACGCCGCATCATCAGATGAGCGTACCCCCTCGACCGCGCCCGATTTCGACCCGCTACCGTGATCCGAACGCCGACAGGAGCGCATGTGGACATCGATATCGGCATGGGGAAGACCGGGCGCCGCGCCTACGGGTTGGACGACATCGCCATCGTCCCGAGCCGTCGGACCCGTGATCCCGACGACATCGATCTGAGCTGGGAAATCGACGCCTTCCGGTTCGAGCTTCCGCTGATGGCGTCTGCGATGGACGGTGCGGTGAGCCCGGCCACCGCCGTGCTCGTCGGCCAGTTGGGGGGCCTTGCAGTGCTCAACCTCGAAGGGCTCTGGACCCGCTACGCCGATCCCGAGCCGCTGTTCGAGGAGATCTCCTCCCTCCCCGCAGCGGAAGCCACCCGCAGAATGCAAGAGATCTACGCCCGGCCGGTCGATCCGGACCTGTTCGGCCAGCGCATCGCCGAGATGAAGGCGGGCGAGATCGTCACTGCCGCCAGCCTCACGCCACAGCGGGTGGAGCGCTACGCCCCGGCGATCCTTGCTGCCGGACTGGACATGCTGGTGATCCAGGGGACCGTGGTGTCGGCCGAACACGTCTCGAAGACCACCGAGCCCCTCAACCTCAAGGAGTTCATCCGGGACTTCGATCTCCCGGTGATCGTCGGCGGCTGTGCCTCGTACAGCACGGCGCTGCACTTGATGCGCACGGGAGCCGCCGGCGTTCTGGTTGGTGTCGGTCCCGGCGCCGCCTGTACGACCCGTGGTGTGCTTGGTATCGGGGTGCCTCAGGCCACCGCTGTCGCCGACGCGGCGGCGGCCCGGACCCGCCACCTCGAAGAGACCGGCCGCTATGCCCACGTGATCGCCGACGGCGGGATGCGTACGGGCGGGGACATTGCCAAGGCCATCGCTTGCGGTGCTGATGCGGTGATGCTCGGATCGCCGATCGCGGCGGCCGCCGAAGCGCCCGGCCGAGGCTTTCATTGGGGGATGGCCACCTTCCATCCGACCCTGCCGCGAGGTACCCGCGTCGAAGTCGGCCGGCTCGGCACGATGGAGGAGATCCTCCTCGGTCCGGCGATCGAGAACGACGGACGGCGCAACCTATTCGGCGCGCTCCGCACCTCGATGGCCACCACCGGCTACGCCGATGTGAAGGAGTTCCAGCAGGCCGAGGTCATGGTGGCGCCGGCGCTGCAGACCGAAGGCAAGGCGCTGCAGAAATCGCAGCGGGTCGGCATGGGGTGAGGCTGTGACCGAGCCCAGCGACCGGGTCCTCGTCGTCGATTTCGGTGCGCAGTATGCCCAGCTGATCGCACGGAGGGTGCGCGAAGCGCACGTCTTCAGCCGGATCGTTCCGCGCGACATCACCGCAGCCGAGATCAAGGAGATGTCGCCGACCGGCATCATCCTGTCGGGTGGTCCGGCGTCGGTGTACGCCGAGGATGCCTACAGGATCGACTCCGGGATCCTCGACCTGGGCGTGCCGATCCTGGGGATCTGCTACGGACACCAGGTCATGGCGCACACCCTCGGCGGTGAGGTGACCCGCTCGGATACGGCCGAGTACGGCAAGACCGAGATGCGGGTCAAAGATCCGGGCCGCCTGCTGCGCGATCTACCCGATCGCCAGACCGTGTGGATGAGCCATCGGGACGCCGTCACCTCGGCACCGCCCGGGTTCCGGGTGGCGGCCTCGACGTCGGAATCTCCGGTTGCCGCGATGGAGCACCCTGAGCGCAGGTTGTGCGGTGTTCAATTCCACCCGGAGGTAGCGCATACCCCGCGCGGCCAGGAGATCCTCAAGCGATTCCTCTACGACGTGTGCGGCGCTCGCCCCACCTGGACCCACCATTCGATCATCGAGCAATCGGTGGCTGCGATCCGCCGCCAGGTGGGGGATGCGAAGGTCATCTGCGGTCTCTCCGGCGGTGTCGACTCTTCGGTGGCGGCTGCGCTGGTCCACGAGGCAATCGGTGATCAGCTCACCTGCGTGTTCATCGACCACGGCCTGCTCCGGGCCGACGAGGCGGAACAGGTAGTCGAAACGTTCCGGGCACATTTCGACGTCAATTTGGTGCACGTCGACGCTGCCGATCGGTTCATCGGTGCCCTCGACGGGGTCACCGAACCCGAGCAGAAGCGCAAGATCATCGGTGAAACCTTCATCAGGACCTTTGAGGAAGTCGCGGCGGACCACAGCGACGCCGGATTCCTGGTGCAGGGGACGCTCTACCCGGATGTGATCGAGTCGGGCACCAAGGACGCCGCCAAGATCAAGAGCCATCACAACGTCGGAGGATTGCCGGACGACATGCAGTTCGATCTCGTGGAGCCGTTGCGCGACCTGTTCAAGGACGAGGTCCGGGCGATCGGCGAGGAACTGGGGCTGCCCGAGGAGATGGTCTGGCGCCATCCCTTCCCGGGTCCCGGTCTGGCGGTGCGCATCATCGGTGAGATCACCCGGGAGCGCCTCGAGATTCTCCGGGCGGCGGATGCCATCGTGAGGGAGGAACTGCGCCGGGCCGGTCTGCAGCGGGAGATCTGGCAGGCGTTCGGCGTGCTCATCGGGGTCCGCAGTGTCGGCGTTCAGGGCGACGAGCGGACCTACGCCCATCCCCTGATCGTTCGAGCCGTCACCAGTGAGGATGCGATGACGGCAGATTGGGCCCGGATCCCCTACGACGTGCTGGAGCTGATCTCGTCGCGGGTGATGAACGAGGTCGCCGGGATCAATCGGGTCGCCTACGACATTTCGTCGAAACCTCCGGCCACGATCGAGTGGGAGTAGCTCCCCGAGCGAATCTCGGGAGCAGGGGGTAGGGAATGGACAGTAGGAAGTAGACGGAACGCCGCGCTGCGCTGCTGGCTGCGGCTTATTGCCTGCCGCCTGCCGCCTGCTGCCTCGTGAACTCTCAAGCACTCCGGTCACTTGGTCGATACCTCTTACGACCGGTCAGGAGTGCGAGTTGGGCTTGCCCATCAGCGAAGACGCAGAGCTGCGCGAACTGTTCCGCGGAGAGGTGTTCGAACGAGCGGGTGTGCTCGTCGAGGGCGCCCGCGCCTTCGCGGCCGGCGATGCAGCCGAGGGCCTGGCCCACGATCTCTACCGCGAGGGCCACACCATCAAGGGCACCGGCCGCATGATGGGATTCATCGCCATCTCTTCCGCCGGCAAGCTGCTCGAGGACACGTGGCGGTCCGTCGACGAGGGCGACCGCGAGATCGATCCCGAGCTTGCCGGGCTTCTCGGAGCCGTCGCCGCCGAGTTCGAAGCGGCGCTGGATGCCGATCCGGAGACCGGAACACCTGAGCTGGCCGAGGCAGCGACCGCGCTGCAGGTACACATCGCCGGTGAGGCACATCCGACCGGCAACGGTGAACACCGGCCCGCCTCGGACACGCCGGAGACCCTGCAGACGGCGGGATCGATGATGGAGAGCGCCGACCTCGGCGGACTGCTCGGTGCGATCGACGACTGGGCGTTCGGCGAGAACGTCCGGGTCAATGCCTCGAACCTGTTCACGTTCATCAACGCCATCAGCGCGCTGCGGGTGGAGTCCGAAGCGCTGAGTGAGGCCGCCGCTGCAGTCCGGGTCGCGATCGGTGATCCGGACGAATTCGATGAGCATCTCGAGCAACTCACAACACTGGCGATGTCGACCGAAAAGACCATCGTGCAGCTGCAGCAGGATGCGGTAGATCTGGCGGCGGCACCCATCAGCGAGATCACCAACACCTTTCCCCAACTACTTCGCTACATCGCCCGCAAGAGCGGCAAAGACATTCGCTTCGAGCTCATCGGTGACCACCACGCGGTCGACCGGCAGATCCTCGAACGGCTCTCGGATCCGCTCCGCCTCCTGCTGGTCAACGCCGTCCACCACGGCATCGAGCCCAAGAGCGAGCGAGTGGCCCTCGGCAAGGAGACGACCGGGACCGTCACCCTGTCGTTTGCGGTGCAGGACCACCGGCTCCACGTCGAGATCGAGGACGACGGCCGCGGGATCGACTGGAGCAAGGTCGAGGCCAGTGCGCGCCGGCGTGGCCTGCTGGAGCCGGATGCCGAGGCCGACAACGAAGCCCTCTATGCACTGCTGCTGTCCGAGCACTTCTCGACGTTGCCGCCCGGGGAATTGGTCGGCGATGGTGATGGGCTGTCGACGGTGTCCCAAGCCGTCGAGTCGGTCCACGGCACCCTGCGGCTGGAGACCGAACTGGGCCGGGGGACGAAGGTTTCCCTGGTGGTGCCCACCTCGAGGGCATTGCAGGGCGCGGTCTTGATCACGGCTGCCGGACAGACCTGGGGCATACCGGCCATCGCCGTTCTGGCCCGCCAACCGTTCGATGCAGCCGCCCAGACCGGCCCGTCGGACTCATGGACGCTGCCCTGGGAGGGCGGGACGATCCCGGCGATTCCCTTCGCCGATGCAGTCGGCCTCGTCGAAACGGAGCCACCTACCAGGGCGCTGGTGGTCTCGCACCCGGCCGGTCCGGTGGCCTTCCTCGTTGCTTCGGAGATCGGGCGCCGCCAGGTGGCGGCCCGGGAAGTCGGACCGGTGCTCAGCGGTGTGCCACACCTGACCGGTGCCGCGCTGCTCGGCGGCGGCAACATCGTGGTCCTTGTCGATCCGGCCCGGCTGGTGGAACGCGCCCGCCTGGTGTCGTCGGGAGAGGTCGGGCCCCGGCCCCGGGTGCTGGTCGTGGATGACTCCCAGGGTGCGCGCCAGGTTGTGGGTGGCGCCCTCGGTTCGGCCGGATTCGAGGTCGACCTCGCCGGCTCCGCCGACGAAGCGCTGGCGATCATCGGTAGGGAGCAGTTCGACGCTCTCGTGCTCGACTTCGTGCTGCCGACGATGGACGGTGCCGCGCTGGTCAGGAAGGTCCGGGAACTCGGCGTCGAGGCGCCGATCGTGGTGCTTTCCGGCCTCGCCACCGAAGGTGACAAGGCACGGGCCCTCGCCGCCGGTGCCGATGCCTGTCTCGACAAGGACGATGTCCGCAAGGGTGCGCTTGCTGCGGCGCTGCGCAGCTTGCTGGCCCGCCAGGAGAAGACGGGATGAGGGTCCTCTTCGCCGACGACAGCCCGACCATCCGAGCTGCGGTCGCCGATGTCCTCCACGAGGCGGGGCACGAGGTGACTCTGGTGGTGGATGGTGTCGAAGCGGTTGAGTCGTTCTTCGCCGATCCACCGGATCTCGTCCTGCTCGATCTATACATGCCGCGCCTGACCGGATGGGTGGCATGCCGGCTCATCAAGGACGATCCGCTCGGTGACCGGATTCCGGTTCTCGTCATCACCGGGATGGACGGTTCCGAGGATCGCTTCTGGGCCGAGGAGTCCGGTGCAGATGCCTTCCTCAAGAAGGATCAAATCGGTACCGGTCTGGTCGCCAAGATCCACGCGCTCTCGGCAAGCCGGGCGCTTTCCGAACTCTCGGGTCAGGCCGGCCTGCCGCAGCCGCACGAACCGCCGGATGTACTGGCCCGGGTCTGTGATGTCCTTGATCGGAAGCTGTTCGATGCGACCGTGGTGAACGAGATCACCGCTATCGGCATCCGGGAGATGGAGCCGGAAGCTGCCACGGTGCAGATGCTCGATTCACTCCGGCGCCTGGTCGCCTATGACGTCGGAGCGTTCGTCACGGTGAGCGGCATGGCGGTCACGGTGCAGTTGGCGCGCCGCATTCCGCAGCAGGGTTTTGACGCCTTCGCCACCATCGTGATGCGCCACTTCAACCAGTTGGCGGATGCCGCACTGTCGATCGAGGACCTGGCAGTGTCTGTGGTGGGCAGCGGTGAGGTGGACGACGGTTCCGGGGAGATCGAGTGGCAGTCGGTGCATATGCAGCCGCTGGTTGCCAAGGGCAAGCTGATCGGACTGGTCTGTCTCGCCGCCGCCGCTCCGGGGATCTTCGAGGGCACCGCACACCGCACACTGCGGACCGCGGGCCCGGCACTGGCGTCGGTGGTCGACGGTTCGGTGCGTTCCGCAGCCCTGGCCTGCTGAGTCCCCGGCGCAGTCCGCCGGGTGAATCACACCCTTCGGATTCGGATATCCGTGCCCGGGTACACTCGCCGTCCGTGACCGAATCCCCGCTCTTCGCCGACCTCAATCCCGCTCAGCGGGAAGCCGTGGCCACCACCGAGGGCCCGGTGCTGGTCGTCGCCGGAGCCGGCTCCGGGAAGACTCGGGTGCTCACCTATCGCATCGCCCACCTGATCCGCGACCTCGAGGTCTCGCCCTATCAGGTGCTCGCCATCACGTTCACCAACAAGGCCGCGGATGAGATGAAGCACAGGGTCGCCCAACTGATCGGCGGCGGAGTGTCCCGGTCGATGTGGGTGTCCACGTTCCACTCCGCATGTGTCCGCATCCTGCGGCGGGACGCCTCGATGCTCGGCTACAAGTCGTCGTTCACCATCTACGACGACGCCGACGCCCGGCGCCTCGTGGACTACTGCGTGCGGGATCTCGATCTCGACCCGAAGCAGTTTCCACCCAAGTCGATTCGCGCTGCGATCAGCAACGCCAAGAACGAGCTGGTTGACTTCGAGTCGTTCACCTCGTCCGGCAGCGGGCCGTACCACGAGCGGGTTGCCGAGGTGTACCGGCTCTACCAGCAGCGGCTGCTCGAAGCCTCCGCAATGGACTTCGACGATCTCCTGATGATCACCGTCGAACTGCTCGGCGCGTTCCCGGCGGTGCTCGAGCACTACCAGGACCGGTTCCGGCACATCCTGGTGGACGAGTACCAGGACACGAACCATGCGCAGTACCGCCTGGTGAAGATGCTGGGGGAGAAGCATCGCAACGTGTGTGTCGTCGGCGACTCCGACCAGAGCATCTATGCGTTCCGGGGCGCCGACATCCGCAACATCAACGAGTTCGAACGCGACTACCCGGATGCCCGGATCATCGTGCTGGATCGCAACTACCGGTCGACCGAGACGATTCTGAACGCGGCGAATTCGGTCATCGACAACAACCGGAGCCGCAAGCCGAAGCGGCTGTGGACCGACCTCGGAACCGGGGATCCGATCGTGCTCTACCGGGCTCAGGACGAGCACGACGAGGCGGCCTTCATCGCCGAGGAAGTCGGCAAGCTGGAGGACCTGGGGATCCGCCGGTCCGATATGGCGGTGTTCTACCGGACTCACGCCCAGAGCCGGGTGGTGGAAGAGGTGTTCGTCCGCTCCGGTGTCCCGTATCAGGTGATCGGCGGGCCGAAATTCTACGACCGGCGCGAGGTCAAGGACGTGCTGGCCTACCTGCGGGCCATCGTCAACCCGGACGATCAGGTCGCGGTGAAGCGGGTGGTCAACGTGCCAAAACGCGGGATCGGCGCCACCACGATCGGGCATATCGATCGGGTGGTCGATGCCGAGAGCATCTCGTTCATGACCGCTCTGGAGAAGGCTGCAGACAACCCGAGGGTGTCGGCCCGGGCGGCGCGGCAGATCGGCGACTTCGTCGCGTTGATGGATCAGCTGCGGGCGCTGGCGGAAGATGGTCCTCGGGCGGCGCTGGAAGCGGTGCTGGAGCACACCGGGTACCTGGCCGAGCTCGAGGCGGAACGCACCATCGAGGCCCTAGGCCGGGTCGAGAACCTCAAGGAGCTGGCTTCGGTCGCCAGCGAGCTCGAGGAGCAGGGGCCGGTCGGCTGGGTGGGCGACGAGGAGAACTGGGAGGACCTCGACGGCCTGCGCCGGCTGGAGCTCTTCCTCGAATCGGTGAGTCTCGTCTCCGACGTCGACTCGATGAGCGACGACACCGGCAACGTGACGCTGATGACGCTCCACAACGCCAAGGGGCTCGAGTTCCCGGTCATCTTCATGGCCGGCATGGAGGAGGGGGTGTTTCCCCACATGCGGTCGCTGGGGGACCCGCACGAACTCGAGGAGGAGCGGCGCCTTGCCTACGTCGGCATCACCCGCACCCAGGAGCGGCTCTATTTCTCACTGGCAACGACTCGCAACCTGTGGGGTTCGGTGAACTACAACTCCCCGAGCCGGTTCCTCGCCGAGATTCCCGATTCCTTGCTGACGAAGGCGGAGGCCCGCACCCGTCGCAGCGACGTGGAGTCGATCGCCCCCCGCCTCACGGTCGACCGATCGGAGTTGACCGCGGGCGACCGGGTCCGGCACCAGCACTGGGGTGAGGGCACGGTGATCGACCTCGCCGGTGACGGGGATCGGGCCGAGGCCACCGTCGAGTTCGACGGCCGCGGCCGCAAGAGGCTGCTGCTCGCCTGGGCGCCCCTGGAACGCATGTAGCTCGCTCCCTCCGGTCGGTCTCCCTCGCTAACCTCCACACCGTTATGCCCCGTCGCATTCTCATCGCCAAACCCGGGCTCGACGGCCATGACCGCGGAGCCAAAGTCATCGCCCGGGCACTGCGTGACGCCGGGTGCGAGGTGGTCTACTCGGGCCTCCATCAGACCCCTGAGCAGATCGTCGAGGCGGCGATTCAGGAGGATGTGGCCGGTGTCGGGCTCTCGGTCCTCTCCGGAGCACATCTGACCTTGTTCCCCAGGGTCGTCGAACTGCTCAGGGAGCGCGAGGCCGACGACATCGTGGTGTTCGGCGGCGGCATCATCCCGCAGGACGACATCCCGGTCCTCGAGGACCAGGGGCTTGCAGCAATCTTCACTCCGGGAACTCCGCTGTCGGAGATCGTGGAGTGGGTCGACGAGCACATCCCGCAACACTGACGGAAGGACGCCGTGGACCTCTTCGAATTCCAGGGGAAGACCCTGTTCGCCCAGGCGGGCGTGCCGGTGCCGGAGGGCCGGGTGGCTCGGACCCCGGCCGAGGCCGGGGCCGCCGCCGCAGAGCTGGGCGGCACAGTGGTGGTGAAAGCACAGGTGCAGGTTGGTGGCCGCGGCAAAGCCGGCGGCATCAAGCTGGCGGCGGGACCCGAGGAGGCCGAGGCCCGGGCTGCGGACATCCTCGGCATGGACATCAAGGGCCACACGGTGCATCTGGTGTGGGTCGAGAAGGCATCGCCGATTGCGGATGAGTACTACGTCTCGTTCACGCTCGATCGGGGAGCAAAGCAGCACCTCGTCATGGTGAGTGCGAAGGGCGGCATGGACATCGAAGCCGTCGCCGCCGACGACCCCGATGCGGTGATCAAGATGCACATCGACCCGGTGGTCGGCCTGGTCCCGTGGCAGGCGTCGGAACTGGTGTATCGGGCCGGACTGGACCGGGCCACCGCCCGCCAATCGGCGGCGGCGTTGCGCAAGCTCTACCGGGCGTTCGTGGACCTCGACTGCGATCTGGTGGAGGTCAACCCGCTGATCCTCACCACCGAGGGCGGCATCGTGGCGCTCGATTCCAAGGTCTCGCTCGACACCAGCGCCTTCTTCCGCCACAAGGGCTTCGACGACTTCCGCAAGGACTTCACCGAGGATCCGGTCGAGCGCATGGCGCGGGAGCGCGATCTGAACTTCATCAAGCTTGAGGGCACGGTGGGGATCATCGGCAACGGTGCCGGCCTGGTGATGTCGACGCTCGACGTGGTCGCCAACGTCGGCGGCGCTGCTTCGAACTTCCTCGACGTCGGTGGCGGCGCCAGCGCCGAGACGATTACCAACGCGCTCGAGGTGCTGACCCAGGACCCAACGGTGCGTTCGGTCCTGATCAACATCTTCGGGGGCATCACCCGCTGCGACCTGGTCGCCCAGGGCATCGTCGAGGCTCTCCGACGCATCGAGCTCCCGTGGCCGATCGTGGTCCGTCTCGACGGCACCAACGCAGCCGAAGGGCGTGACATCCTCGGAACCGTTGCACCCGACGCGGTGATTCCGGCGGCCACGATGCTGGAGGCCGCCCGGAAGGCCGTCGAGCTGGCAGGAGGCGAATAGGCATGGCGATCTACGTCGATTCCGATACCCGCCTCCTCATCCAGGGCCTGACCGGCCGGGAGGGCAAGTTCCACGGATTCCGCAACCGCGATTACGGCACGAATCTCGTGGCCGGAGTCACCCCGGGCAAGGGTGGCACCGACGTCGAGGGGGTTCCGATCTTCGACACCGTCACCGAAGCGGTGGCCGCAACCGGAGCCAACACGGCCATGACCTTTGTGCCGCCTCCGTTCGCCGCAGACGCGGTCCTCGAAGCGGCGGCCGCCGACGGCCTCGACCTCATCGTGTGCATTACCGAGGGAATCCCCGCTCAGGATGAGGCCCGGATGTTCAACTACCTGCGCCACACCTCGGACGTGGCGCTCATCGGCCCGAACTGCCCGGGCGTGATCTCACCGGGAAAGGCAAGCGTCGGCATCATGCCGCACGAGATCACGATGCCGGGCAACGTCGGTGTCGTCTCGCGATCCGGCACCCTGACCTATCAGGCGGTCCACGAACTGACGACCCTCGGGATCGGCCAGACCACCTGTATCGGCATCGGCGGTGACCCGGTGCCCGGGACCTCGTTCCTCGACGTCCTCGAACGGTTCCAGGCCGATGACGAGACCGACGCCGTGGTGATGATCGGTGAGATCGGTGGTGACGCCGAGGAACAGGCGGCTGCCTACATCGCCGAGCACATGACCAAACCGGTGGTCGGCTACATCGCTGGGTTCACTGCACCTCCCGGGAAGAAGATGGGCCATGCCGGGGCGATCATCAGTGGATCGAGCGGGACGGCCATCGCCAAGCAGGAGGCACTCGAAGCCGCCGGGGTGACCGTGGTGACGTATCCGACCGAGATCGGGAGCGCCGTCAAGGCTTTGCTGTAGCTGCGGGCGACGAGCTACGAGCGACGAGCCGGAGCGAGTCCATCTTCGAGGTACAACGTCCCGCCACCGTCCGCCGCTGCAATCACCGCATCGATCCGGGCGGCCAGGCCGGAGGCCAGGATCTTCTTGGCCTCGTCGACGGGGAGGAATCGCCAGGACCGCAACTCCTCGGCCTGCAGGTTGATCTCGGCGGCCAGTTCGGCGCCCATCCGGCCGCCATCGAACATGAAGACCAGAGATTCGCCGTACGGATCGTTCCCGGTGAGGTGATCGACGGCCAGCATGCGGCCCACCGGCAGATCCAGGCCCAACTCTTCGGCGACCTCGCGCCCACACGCGGCGTGCGGCGACTCACCGGCCTCGACGTACCCGCCCGGGAGCAGCCACTCGGGCCGATAGACCGGTTCGACGCAGAGGATCCGCCCGTCAGCATCCCGGATCACACACGCTGCGGCAACCGGCTTGGAGGGTCGCTCGAAGGTCGGGGCGTCGGTCATCGACACGGACGGTAGTGGGGTTGGCTGGCGATGGGGACGAACGGCTAACGTCGCCGCTGATGGCCGACTTCGATACCCGCGCCAACTGGCCCAGCACCGGACCCCTGGTGATCGGGCTCGCCGGCGGGTCCGGGTCCGGCAAGACGACCATCGCCCGGTCGATCGTCGATGCCATCGGCCCGGAGCAGATGGCGGTCCTGCAGCACGATGCGTACTACCGCGATCAGAGCGACGTGTTGTTCGAGGAGCGGGTGAAGGTCAATTACGACCATCCCAACTCGCTCGAGACCGATCTTATGGTTCGCCACATCCAGCAGCTCTTGGAGTGGGAAGCGATCGAGCGGCCCGTATACGACTTCACTCTGCACAACAGGTCTGCCGAGATTGTGAGGATTGAGCCACGTCCGGCCCTGCTGGTCGAAGGGATCCTGGTCCTCAGCGATCCCGACCTGCGCCGGCTGATGGATCTGAGGATCTACGTCGATGCCGACGCCGACCTCCGCATCGTCCGCCGCTGGGAGCGGGACATCTCGGAACGGGGCCGGTCGTTCGCATCGGTGCGGGACCAGTACCTGCAGACGGTGCGGCCGATGCACATGCAGTTCGTGGAGCCGTCGAAGCGTTACGCCGACATCGTGATCCCCGAGGGATACAACATCGGTGCCGTCGAGACCGTCATCTCGATGATCCGCGACGTCCTGCGCAGCCGCTGACTCATCCCCGATGCCGCCCGTGCTCGACTCGCCCCCGCGCCGAATCTCTGTGGTCGGAACCACCGGAAGCGGAAAGACGACGATGGCGAGGGCGCTCCGTGAACGGCTCGGGCTCCCGGTCTTCGAGCTCGATGAGGTGTACTGGGCCCGGATTGGGCCCCGCTCTCCGATGCGACGATCCAGGCCCGGGTCGATGAGTTCATGGCCGCCGAGGGCTGGGTAATCGACGGCAACTACTCGCGATTCCAGCCGGGGATCTGGGATCTCGCCGACACGGTCGTTTGGCTGGATCACTCGTTCCCGCGGCTGTTCGCCCGGCTGGTCCGCCGGACGTTCCGGCGGTCGATTCGACGGGAGGACCTGTGGGCGGGGAATCGTGAATCACTGCGTCTCGCACTGGCGAGCCCGGATTCGATCCTCTGGTGGCAGATCAAAACCTTCGTTCCCAACCGGCGGCGGTATCCGCGCCGTCTCGCCGACCCTCGCTGGGGCCATCTGCTAGCGGTCCGGCTGCGAACGGCGGCCGACGAAGCCGCATTCGTGGCCTCGCTGCAGGTGCCCTAAGCTCGCGGCCCATGACAACGATCCCCGTGCGGCGCGCCCTTGTTTCAGTCAGTGACAAGACCGGGCTGGTCCCCTTTGGACGGCGGCTCGTCGATGCCGGGGTTGAGATCGTCTCTTCGGGCGGCACCGCGGCGGAGCTGGAAGGCGCCGGCATCCCGGTGACCCGGGTCGACACGGTGACCGGGTTCCCCGAGATCCTCGGCGGCCGGGTGAAGACGCTGCACCCCGCCGTCTACGGCGGCATCCTGGCCGACCCTGCGCTGCCCGGCCATCGCGACGACCTCGAAGCAGTCGGCATCGAGCCGTTCCAACTGGTCGTCGTCAATCTGTACCCCTTCGAGGCCACGGTCGCATCGGGCGATTCGAGTATCGAGGAGGCCGTGGAGCAGATCGACATCGGGGGCCCGGCGATGATTCGGGCTGCCGCCAAGAACCATGCCGCGGTAGGGATCGTGGTCGATCCCGCCGACTACGACGCTGTGGCCGACGCCGTCGAGTCGGGCGGGCTCGGCGGGGAGCAGCGGGCTGCGCTGGCGCGCCGGGCCTTCTTCCGGACCGCCGCCTACGACGCCGCCATCGTGGAGTATCTCGAGCCCGGAGACCTGCCGGAGCGGGTGGTGCTGCCGCTCGAGCGGGTGACCGCGCTCCGGTACGGGGAGAACCCGCACCAACCGGCCGCCGCCTACCGAACCGAGGGAGGGTGGTGGTCGACGGCTCGCCAGTTGCAGGGCAAGGAACTGTCGTTCAACAACCTCAACGACACCGAGGCGGCCTGGAGGCTGGTCCACGACCTGGATTCACCGGCCGCGGTGGTGGTCAAGCACACCATCGCGTGCGGCGCAGCCGAAGGAGAAACCATCCTCGAGGCGTTCCGGTCGGCGTGGGCGGGTGATCCGCTGGCCGCATTCGGAGGGGTGGTGGCACTGAACGGGATTCTGGATGCAGCCACCGCAGAAGCCATCGCCGAGTTCTTCGTCGAGGTGGTGATCGCTCCCGAGGTCGACCCCGCCGCCGCCCAGGTCCTGTCCTCGAAGTCGGCTCTGCGAGTGCTGGCGGCGCCCGCTCCGACGGATGCGGGTCTCGACTTGCGGCGCCTCGAAGGGGGGTTCACCGCGCAGGTGCGCGACCGGGTAGCGGCAGATCCGGCGGAGTGGGACCACGTCGCCGGTCCGGCGCCACATGCGTCTCTGGTGGACGACTTGAGGATCGCGTGGACCGTTGGGGCGCATACCAAATCGAATGCCATCGTGCTCGCTGCAGGTGGAGCCGCGGTGGGCGTCGGCGGCGGTGACCAGAGCAGGGTCGGGGCGGCGCAACGCGCCGTGGCCAAGGCGGGCGACCGGGCCAGGGGCGCGGTGGCGGCTAGCGACGCCTTCTTCCCGTTCCGCGACGGACTCGACACCCTCGCCGATGCGGGTGTCGTAGCCATCGCAGAGCCCGGTGGATCAGCACGGGACGCCGATGTCATCGAGGCCGCCGACGAGCGAGGGATCACACTGCTGTTCACCGGCAGGAGGCATTTCCGGCATTGAGCGCGGCGAGGCTCGGGATAACTGAGGCGGTAACCGGGCGGTAGGCCCGGGCCGGGCCGACCCGCCTCAGCCGAGCCGATCGACGAACCGCTGCCGGTCGACCACGACCCGCCGCACGACGCCCCGGGCCACGATTCTGCCGGCCTCACCCACCTTGACCTCGAAGGTGAGTAGTCGTCCGTCGATCTCGGTGAGTTCAGCGATCGCCGTCACCGTGGCGCCGACCGGAGATGGGGCGGTGTGATCCAGTTCGACTCGCACCCCAACGGTGGTCTCACCGTCCGGGAGCACCGGTGCGATGGCAGCGACGGTCGCTTCCTCGGCCAAGGCGACGATGCGGGGTGTCGCCAGCACCGGCACATCACCGGAGCGGAAGGCTCCGGCGGTGTCGGCATCGGCGACCACCAGATCGATGCTGGCCGTGAAGCCTGTGGTGAGAGTCATGGTGGCAAGCTAGTGCGATGCAGGGCGGTGTCGCCGTTTGCCGGCCGAGTCCCCCTCGTTGCCTGCGATAATCACTGCGCCCACACGAGGAGTGTCAAATGCCATCCGCCATCACCATGGGCCCCGACGGGCTCCAGGTTCCCGACGACCCGATCCTGCCCTTCATCGAGGGTGACGGCATCGGGCCGGACATCTGGGCGGCAGCGAGCAGGGTGTTCGACGAGGCGGTGGCCAAGGCCTACGGGGGGTCCCGCTCGATCGTGTGGGAAGAGGTCCTGGCCGGCCAGAAGGCCTTCGACGAGACCGGGGAGTGGCTGCCGCAGGCCACCATCGAGGCGTTCAATCGGTACCTGGTTGGAATCAAGGGTCCGCTGACCACTCCGGTCGGCGGGGGTATTCGCTCGCTCAACGTGGCAATCCGTCAGATCATGGATCTCTATGCATGTGTCCGCCCGGTCCGGTGGTTCCGGGGGGTGCCGTCGCCGGTGAAGGCACCCGAGAAGGTCGACATGGTGATCTTCCGTGAGAACACCGAGGACGTCTACGCCGGGAAGGAACTCGAGGCGGGTTCCGCCGGCGTGGTGAAGCTCCTCGAGTACCTCGAGGATGAGTTCGGGTGGGCGATTCGCGGCGACAGCGGCATCGGGATCAAACCGATTTCGGCGACCGGGACCAAGCGCCTGGTCAAGGCGGCGATCCGCTTCGCCCTCGACAATGGACGGCGCTCGGTGACCCTCGTGCACAAAGGCAACATCATGAAGTTCACCGAGGGTGCATTCCGCACGTGGGGCTACGAGCTGGCGAAGGACGAGTTTGGTGATCAGACGGTGTCCTGGGAGGAATCGGGCGGTGATGCGGGCGACCGGCTGCTGATCAAAGACGCTATCGCCGATGCCTTCCTCCAGCAGATTCTGACCCGGGCCGACGAGTACGACGTCATCGCCACGATGAACCTGAACGGTGACTACATCTCCGATGCGCTTGCCGCCCAGGTCGGCGGAATCGGTATCGCTCCGGGTGGGAACATCAACTACGACTCGGGCCACGCAGTGTTCGAGGCCACCCACGGCACGGCTCCCAAGTACGCAGGGCAGGACAAGGTCAACCCCGGATCGGTGATCCTTTCCGGGGCCCTGATGCTCCGTTACCTGGGGTGGGGCGAGGCGGCCGACCTGATCGAGCAGAGCCTTGAGGCGGCCGTCGAGGACCGGGTGGTCACGTACGACTTCGCCCGGCTCATGGAGGGCGCCGACGAGGTGAAGACCTCGGAGTTCGCCTCGGCGATGATCGACCGGATGTAGCGGAGGGCATCCGTCACCTAGCTTTGCATGCAGATCGACGAATACGAGGGAGTGAGCTCATGACCAAGGTGACTGTGGTTGGGGCAGGGAAATACGGATCGACCACCGTGCAGCGCATCGCGGCGATGGATGTCGCAGACGAAGTGGTGATGACCGACATCGTCGAGGGTCTCCCCGAAGGATTGGCGCTCGATATGAATCAATCCCGGCCGCTGGAGCGCTATCGCACGCTGGTGACCGGGTCGAACGACTACGCCGCCACCGCCAACTCGGACGTCGTCGTCATCACTGCGGGGCTGCCGCGCAAGCCCGGCATGAGCCGGATGGATCTGCTCGAGGTCAACGCCAAGATCGTTGCCGATGTCACCCGGGAGATCATGACCTACTCCGAGAACCCGGTGGTCATCGTCGTTACCAATCCGCTGGACCAAATGACCACGCTTGCTGCCGAGGTCTCCGGGCTGCCCCGCAACCGGGTTATGGGGCAGGCCGGCAATCTCGACAGTGCCAGGTTCATGCACTTCATCTCGGAGAAGGCCGGCGTCGATGTCCTCGAGGTCGATGCTCTCACGCTGGGGAGCCATGGGGAGACCATGGTCCCGGTTCCCTCGCAGTGCCGGGTGGCAGGCAGGCCGCTGACCGACGTTCTCGACGACGCCACCGTTGAGGAACTCGTCGATCGGACCCGCAAGGGCGGTGGCGAGATCGTCGCCTATCTGAAGACGGGGAGCGCCTATTACGCCCCGTCGTCAGCCGCCTCGATCATGGTGAAGGCGGTCCTCGAGGACTCCAACGACGAAATGCCGGTGTGCGCCTGGACCGAGGGCGAGTACGGCATCAACGACGTGTACCTCGGTGTCCCGGCCAAGGTCGGGGCGGCCGGAGTGAACGAGATCATCGAGCTGCCACTCACCGACGACGAGCTCGCCGGACTGCGCGGCGCCGCCGAGGCGGTGCAGGCGAAGGTCGACGAACTGCACACACTGGAGTATTGAGCCACGGGCAACGAGCCACGGGCTTGGGTTCGTGGCTCGTCGCCCGTAGCTCGTTGCAGCGACCGGAGGGAGCGGCCATGAACAAACGCGAACTGATCGACGCCGTTGCCGCCACCAGTGGGGTACGTCGCAAGGATGCGGCCGCCATCGTCGATGCGGTCGTCGAGGTGATCACCGGCGCGCTCGTTCGCCGGGAGGCGGTCGGTATCGCCGGCTTCGGGGCGTTCGAGGCTCGCCCGGTTGCAGCTCGCACCGCGCGGAATCCGAAGACGGGAGCTGCGGTCGAGGTGCCCGCTCATCACCGCCCGGCGTTTCGCGCTGGCGGGGTGCTGAAGGACGCCGTCGCCTGAGACCAGGAAGGCGCCCCGGAAGGGGCGCCTTCGAATCGGCGGCGTCGTGATGCGGGACTAGTACTCGACCTCGAGGCCCTCGGACGCTGCTGCGTACTGGCCCAGCATCGCCTGGTTCATCATCAGCTTCGCCATGTTCCCGCTGACCTTCAGCTTGCCGGTCATGAACGCCATCTGGGTGTTCAGATCACCCTTGGAGATGGCGACGGCGGTTTCGTACGTGCTGCCGATCGTCGCGTCGGCGCCCTCGGCCGGCCCGGGGGCAGCGGTCGCGGTGCCGTCGGCGATGGCGATGTAATAGACCGGTTCGGTCCCTTCGGGGGCGTCACTGGTCTCGAACTGCAGCGTCAGGTCGACGCTGGCGATGGCGGCCTTGAAGCCGTCGTGCGCGTTGATCTTCTCGGTGAGTGCGTCCATCCACGCCGCGGTCAGAAACTTCGCCAACAGAGGCTCCTTTCGGCTCTCCAGGCGAGACTAGTGAACCCTGGTCGGGAGGAGAGATCCTCAGGCGGGGGTTCGGTCTGCGACCGCGGCAAGCCAGGCCCGCTCCACGGCTCGCTGCTGGCTGCGCTTCAGAGGGAGCAGAGGCCGGCGGGCGAGCCCCGGCTTCAGTCCGGCGAGCCGGGCGGCGGCCTTTGTGCCGGGGATCCCGAATGCCTCGATCGCCGTCGCCGCCGTAGTGAGCGACCGCTGCGGCGTCGCCGCGGTCCGGGGCGAGCGGCGTGCCCGGCCGACCACTTCGGTCACGAGTTCGGGGAGATGGTTGGTACTTGCCGTGATGGCTCCGTGGGCACCGGCGGCGACCGAGAGCGCCAGCGCAGCCGAAGCTCCGGCGTAGAGAATGAACCCATCCGGAGTGGCGTTCATCACCGCCGAGGCCCGGACGGGATGCCCCCCGGAGTCCTTCATACCGACGACATTGGGATGCTGCGCAACGGCAACGATCGTTTCGGTCGGGATCTCGTACAGCGTCACCTTGGGATGTGAGTACAGGAACACCGGGAGGTCTGATGCCTCGGCGAGGTCGAGGTAGAACTGCTCCACGAGATGGTGGCGATTGCGGACCACTTCGGTGGGTGGAAGCGCCAGCACGGCATCGGCGCCACCGGCGGCAGCCTCCGCAGCCTGTGCCAGCGCCATCCGCAACGACTGGGCTGCGATACCGGCGAGCAGGAATGCTCTGGGAACGGTCTCCCGGGCAGTCGCGATCAGCTGCTCCCGCTCACCGGGCTCCAGGTAGTGACCTTCACCATTGGTGCCGCCGAGCAGCAAACCAGCGATGCCGCGGCCGAGCATCGTCTCGGCGTTGTGGCGGTGGGCATCGAGGTCGATCCGGCCGTTCCTGACGAACGGGGTGACCAGGGCCGGCATGACGTGGGGTGGGTTCCGCATGGTTGCGACACTACCGGGACCACGAATCCTGTCGGGCCGGCCGACGGACGCCTCAGAGAACGACGGGGTTCCGCCGATGGGGTGAGCATGGCGCTGACGACCGATCAAGCGGCGCGGCCTGGCACGCGTCACTTCCCCGGACCCGACCGATCTGTGGCGTCGGTGTTTCGACGCTGACCCCCTGGCCATTCCGGATCAGAGCCCCGAGTACACGGCCGCGCTGTGCATCGGTGGCCCCTGGGATGATTGAAGCCGGGCGTATGAGTTCGACGATGGGCAGGTCATCGTGCTTCCCCTGATCCGCAAACCTCGCTCACTTCGCACCGGGTCGATGCCGCCGGTGCGCAGAAGTCGGGTCTGGAGGCCGTGGTCAGCCATGGCGGCGAAGCACTTGCCGAATACCGGACGGTGATGGCGTCGTAGGTTGAACGCTGGGCCGAGCAGCAGCACGAACCCAAGGTCCTGGTCCTGTTCCGGGCCGCCCGGCGGAGAGCTCGAGCGGATCGCGGAGCACCTCGGAGAACGATTCCGCCTGGCCATGGCGTATCTCGACGGAAGGCCGATCACTGCCAACCTGGCGTTCCTCGACGGCAGCGGCCACGGGATGCGAACCGCGATCGGCAAGGAGGTGGCCGGTCCGGTTCGGGCCGCTTACCTGCTGCAGTGGCTGCAGCTGGAGGCAGCGTGCGAGGCCGGCTGCCGCTGGTACCACATGGGCGAGCGGCGACTCCGAGTCGCTGTCCTTCTGCAAGGGGCGGTTTGGGGCACAACCGGTGGAGTACGCGGCGTGCAAGTTCGAACGCCTCCCGCTGGGCAGGGTCGACCGTGCGGCTCGTGGCCTCGTGAAGCGGCTCATCGGCTTCAAGGATTGGCCCGCCTCAGTCGCTCCACCGCGACCCTCTCGCCATAATGGCGCCACCATCGTCTGGCGGGGAGGTGTGGTGACCACGACGGAGCAGCCCGTGGAGCGGCGAGCCCGGCGTCAACCGCCGTGGATCGTGGAATTCCTGCGGTCTTACGTCGGTCGCAAGTGGGTGATGGCCATCACCGGGATCGTGTGGCTCGGCTACCTGGCCGCCCACATGATCGGCAACCTCAAGCTCTACATCGGGGCCGATGCCATCAATCACTACGGAGAAGCCCTCCGGGAGCTCGGTGGAGAGCTTGCCCCCCGCACCCACTTGCTGTGGGCGCTGCGGATCGTGCTGATCGTCGCTTTCGTCCTTCACGTTTGGTCGGCGTACTCACTCACCCTCGCCAAGTGGCAGGCCCGAGGAGCCCGTTACGACCGGCGTGACTATATCGCCGCCACCTACGCCTCGAGGACGATGGCGTGGAGCGGGACGATCATCCTGCTGTTCATCGTGTTCCACCTCGCCGACCTCACCTGGGGGGTGGAACCTGCCGCAACCGGGGAGTTCTTCAGGGGTGACGTCTACGGCAACTTGATCGCCAGTTTCGAACGGATGCCGATCGCGGTGGCCTACACCGTTGCCAACCTGGCGCTTGGGCTGCACATCTTCCACGGCACCTGGAGCCTGTTCCAGAGCCTCGGGTGGAGCCATCCCCGCTTCAATGCCTGGCGCCGCTACGGCGCCGGGGCGTTCACCGCAGTGATCGTGCTGGGCAACCTCAGCTTCCCGATCGCCGTCATGACCGGGGTCGTCTCATGAGTCCGGAGGTACCGATGCAGCTGGACGCGAAGGTCCCGGAGGGACCGATCGGCGAGAAATGGGCGAACCACCGCTTCGAGATTCCATTGGTTGCTCCTTCGAACCGCCGGAAGTACGAGGTGATCGTGGTCGGGACCGGCCTTGCCGGTGCCGGTGCCGCCGCCACCCTCGGCGAGCTCGGCTACCGGGTGAAGGTGTTCACCTATCACGACAGTCCCCGCCGCGCCCACAGCATCGCGGCGCAGGGCGGGATCAACGCGGCGAAGAACTACCAGGCCGATGGTGACAGTGTCCACCGGCTGTTCTACGACACGGTGAAGGGTGGCGACTATCGCTCGCGGGAGGCCAACGTCCACCGCCTCGCCGAGGTCAGCCTGGAGATCATCGACCAGTGCGCCGCCCAGGGCGTGCCCTTCGCTCGCGAATACGGCGGCCTGCTGGCCAACCGGTCCTTCGGTGGTGCTCAGGTGTCGCGGACTTTCTATGCCAGGGGTCAGACCGGACAGCAGTTGCTGCTCGGGGCGTATCAGGCACTTGCCCGCCAGATCAAGGCCGGAACCGTCGAGCTCCACAACCGGACCGAGATGCTCGACCTGGTGATGGCCGACGGACGGGCTGCCGGCATTGTGGTCAGGAACATGCTGACCGGGGAGATCCGGTCACACGCTGCCCACGCCGTCGTGCTCGCCACCGGTGGCTACAGCAACGTCTACTTCCTGTCCACCAACGCCATGGCCTGCAATACGACCGCCATCTGGCGGGCGCATCGCAAGGGTGCGCTGTTTTCCAATCCGTGCTTCACCCAGATCCATCCGACCTGCATCCCGGCCTCCGACGAGTTCCAGTCGAAGCTGACGCTGATGTCGGAGTCACTGCGCAACGACGGCCGGATCTGGGTGCCGGAAGCGGTGGGGGAGGGCCGTGCCGCCGGAGACATTCCGGAAGCCGAGCGCGACTACTACCTCGAGCGTCGCTATCCGGCGTTCGGGAACCTGGTGCCCCGCGACGTCGCTTCCCGAGCCGCCAAGCTGGTCGTGGACGAGGGCCGGGGTGTCGGTCCGCTCCACAACGGCGTGTATCTCGATTTCACCGATGCCATCGAGCGGCTCGGGCGGGACACCATCGTCGAGCGCTACGGGAATCTGTTCGAGATGTACGAGCGGATCACCGGTGAGGACCCGTACCGGGTGCCGATGCGGATCTACCCGGCCCCTCACTACACCATGGGCGGCCTCTGGGTCGATTACAACCTGGAGACCACCATCCCCGGCCTGTTCGCCGTCGGGGAGGCGAATTTCTCCGACCACGGCGCCAACCGGCTCGGCGCCAGTGCGCTGATGCAAGGGCTGGCCGACGGGTACTTCATCCTCCCCAATACGATCGCGGCATTCCTTGCACCTCGCCTGGGTACCGATCCTGTTCCGACCGACCACCCGGCATTTGCCGAGGCCGAGTCCGCAACTCGGGATCTGATGCAGCGGCTGCTGTCGAACAACGGGAGCCGCACGATCGATTGGTTCCACCGGGAGCTCGGCAAGATCATGCTCGAGGAGTGCGGCATGTCGCGCGATGCCGACGGGCTGCGGAGGGCGCTGTCCGACATCCCGGCGCTGCGCGAGGAATTCTTCGACGACGTGGTGGTTCCCGGGGACGGAGCCTCGATGAACCAGTCGCTGGAGAAGGCGGGGCGGGTCGTCGACTTCTTCGAGCTCGCCGAGCTGATGTGCCGCGATGCGCTATATCGCGAGGAATCGTGCGGCGGCCATTTCCGGGTCGAGCACCAGACGCCGGAGGGGGAGGCGCTTCGTAACGACGAGGACTTCAGCCACGTCGCAGCATGGGGCTTCGCCGGCACCGGCGAGGAGCCGAGCCTGACCATCGAGGACCTCGAGTTCGAGCATGTGAAGCTGGCGCAGAGGAGCTACAAGTAATGGATCTCAAGCTCCGAGTGTGGCGGCAGCCGGGACCCGAGTCGGCCGGTTCGTTCGTCACTTACGAAGCCTCCGGGATCAGTCCCGACATGTCGTTCCTCGAGATGCTCGACATCGTGAACGACCGGCTGACGCTCGCCGGCGAAGAGCCGATTGCGTTCGAGCACGATTGCCGCGAGGGGATCTGCGGGACGTGCGGAATGATGATCAACGGCCGGCCCCACGGGCCGCAGCGAGGGACGGCCACCTGCCAGCTCCACATGCGGCACTTCTCCGACGGCGATGAGATCACCATTGAGCCGTGGCGCACTGCCGGGTTCCCAATCATCAAGGACCTGGCCGTCGATCGATCGGTGTTCGACCGCATCATCGAGGCCGGCGGCTACATCGGGACTCCGACCGGGAGCGCCCCCGATGCCAACTTGATCCTCATCCCCAAGGACGCAGCCGATGCCGCCATGGACGCCGCTGCCTGTATCGGCTGTGGCGCCTGCGTGGCCGCCTGTCCCAACGGGGCGGCGCAGCTGTTCGTTGCCGCCAAGGTGGCCCATCTCGGGCTGTTGCCCCAGGGGCAGCCGGAGCGGTGGTCCCGGGTTGAGGCGATGGTGGAGGTCATGGAGGGCCACTTCGGCGCCTGCTCCAACCATGGGGAGTGCGAAGCAGCCTGCCCCAAGAGCATCAGCCTCGACTTCATCGCCATGCTCAATACCGATTACGTCCGGGCCAAGTGGAAGAACCGCAAGCTGAGCGGGCGCGTCTGAAGTTCCTCTCCCGCAGCGCACCGCGGCGGGAGAGGGGTAGCCCAACACCCAACGCTCACTTCGTCCAGTTCCCAGCTCCCACGTTCTGCCACTCTCCGCGCGAACCAGAAAATGACAACCCTGTAATTACAGGCGATATCGGCTTTGACATGCGCGCGCTCCGCGCGCAATAATGACATGTCCGTAATTTCACGGCTGTAGTTCAAAAGGGGAGTCCGGGGATGTGGGATGACTTGAGGGACGCGTTGCGCGTCGATCAGTTGGCGTGGCAGGACCGGGCCAACTGCAAGGGTGCAAACGCCGACTTGTTCTTCCCTGAACGTGGCGCCTCGACCCGGACCGCCAAATCGATTTGCCGCGAGTGCGCCGTTCGTGATGAATGCCTCGACTTCGCCATCGAGACGGGTGAGAAGTTTGGGATCTGGGGTGGGCTTTCCGAGCGGGAACGGCGCCGAGTCCGGCGCGAGCGTCAGATCGCAGCACAGCGCCGCGCCAGCTAGTGCTCAGCTCGGTTCGGGTTCCCTCCTCGTAGAATCCCCCGCACCTGGACTGCGGAGGGAGACGGGGTGGGCAGTGTCGCAGTGATCGTCATCATCATCGCCGGTGCGGTCTTTACGGCCGCGGTCGTCTATATGGTTGCGCAGCGCCGGACCGCCTCCGCCCCCACGTCGCAGCAGGCCGCCGCCCTGCGGCTCCCGGCATCCCTGAGCGAGTTTCATATCAGGGGCGAGGAGGCGCACGTCGCATTCGATGTTCCGCTTCCCGAGGGGGATTCGGATCCGGTGCTGGGCGAGCTGCTGATTCGGGAAGCCATCGAAGTGGTTCGTGAGAACCGGCACCATCTGCCGATCGGTGAGGTGCATCGGGTCGTTGCCTTTGGGCGGCGCGGTGGGGCCGAGGTCTGGGTCGGCGCGGTGGATCTCGACACACCCGGTGAGTTGCCGCCGCCGGTTGCCCTGGAACTGCTGCCGAAGCTGCAGGCGGCCGGGTTCGATCCGTTTGAGGTATTGAGCGACCTGCAGAACGCCCCCGGCTTGGCCGAGGAGGCCGCTGGTGGGGAATTGGCGCCGCTCGCCAACGAGCTGCGCCTGGCGGCCAACGTCGAGGTGGGCTTGCGGACCCAGGGCGTCGATCCCGCCGCCGCCGGAGCCGGCGACGTCGTCATCGGCGTCATGCGGCTCACCGGTTACACAATCGAGGATCGTGGTGACGAGACGTACCGCGTCGCAAGAGCCGGCGAAACGACCTTCGTGCGGGTCGTCCCCCATGTCGTCGGCGACCATCCCGAACTCGGAGAGGGTGAGATCCGCCGGTTTGCGGTGGAGTTCGCCGAATCCGGTGCGGATCGTGGCCTGCTGGTCTCTGAGAAGTATTCGCCGTTCGAGATCTACGAGCGGGAGCGGCGCGAACCGCGGATCCGGTTCGTAACCAGAGAGCGCCTGCAGCACTTCGTGGACGCCCTCGCCCTGCGGTGATCATCATCCCCGCGCCCAGGCTGCGGCGGGCGCGGAACTCGCGCCGGGTTGCTCACGTTAAGGGATTGGCGCGTGACTGAACGAGACGGTGTCCCCAGCTGGGAAGAGGTTGCTCGGCGCTATGGGCGGAAGATCTACTCGTTTGCACACCGGCTCACCGGCAACCCCGACGATGCGGCCGATCTCGCTCAGGAAGTGCTGCTGCGCGTCCGCAAGGGCTTGGCGTCATACACCCCGGGTTCCTTTGAGGGTTGGCTGTGGCGGATCACCCGCAATGCTTTCCTCGACGACGTCCGCCGCCGCCAGCGGCGCCCGACGGTTCCTCTGGCCGACACCGAGCGGGGTGAGGCCGGCATCGCTCCTCCACCGGAGGACGTGCTCGCGTCCGTCCGCCTCGGCGAGGACGTGCAGGCGGCGCTCCTCGACCTTCCCTATGAATTCCGCGAAGCAGTCGTCCTCTGTGATGTGGTCGGTCTCACCTACGACGAGATCTCCGATGCGATCGAGGCTCCGATCGGTACCGTGCGCAGCAGAATCCACCGGGGCAGGACCATGTTGAGGAAACGGCTGTCATGAGTCATCCCGGCGATCTGCTTTCCGCCTACCTCGATGGTGAGGTGACGCCCGATGAGCGGCGCGTCGTTGAGACCCATCTCCCCGGCTGTGGTGAGTGCCGGACCGAGATCGACGAGCTGTCCGGAGCCCGCGCTGCGGTGCGCTCCCTCCCGATGATGGATCTTCCTCCGGGCTTGCTGCCGGAGCCGGAACCAGTGGCCGTGGTCCGCCGCTTCCCCTCACGCCCAATCGCCTGGGCCGCAGCTGCTGTGGCCGCCGGGTTACTGGCCGTCGGCCTCATGACCGGTGGCGATCAGGGTCCGGTGTTCGACCTCAGCAACCTCTCCGAGCGCCACACCGCCCGCGTCGTGGTCGATCCCGGGATCTCCACACTCCGAGCTTCGGTCGGTGGTCCCTGATGCGCCGCTGGCTCGTTCCCCTGCTCACCGCCGGGCTCATACTCGGCTCGGCCGCGGTCGCCACCGCCGACGACGCCCTCGAGGAGATGCTCGAGACGGCCATGTCGGCGGACTTCCACGGCCGCGGTGTCGTGCTGTGCGCCTGGGGCGGCGACTCGGCGGCAACCACCTATGAGGTGAGCCGCCACAACGGGATGTCCATGGTGAGCGGCGGCGGGACCGAGTTCTTGCTCGGAGGCGGAGCGGTGGCCACCCGATCCGGCTCCGACTGGTACGCCCTGGAGATCGAAGCGTGGTCGGACTGGGACCTCAGCGATCGCTACTCGCTCTCGGCAGCATCGGTGGTCACCCGACTCGGCCGGCCTGCTCGGGAGATGCTGGTGCTCGAGCAGGGCAATCCCCGGGCCCGGGTCATCGTGGACGCCCAGACGGGGGCCCCGCTGCTCACGGAGGTCTTCGACGGGTCCGGTGCCACCTACCGCATGGCGGCCCTGATTGATTTCGAGGCCACCGACGGCGGTGCCGCGATGCCGCCGATGGATGAGATGATGGAGTTGCGGTCGGTGCAGGGCACCGCCGGGTCCGACACCCTTCCGGTGATGGCGGCCTGGTATCGGCAGGCCGACAGTTACGGCGGGCCCGGCGATGCGCTCCATGCCTTCTTCACGGACGGGCTGTTCTCGTTCTCGGTGTTCGAGTCGCGACGGGGGCCGACGCCGGAGCAGTTCGCCGCAGCCACCAGGTTCGTGAGCGGGGGCAAGGTGTACCGGCGGATCGTCACCCCATCACAGGTGTGGGTGCAGTGGCATGCGCCCGACCACAGCTACGTGCTGGTGGGAGACCTGCCGCCGGATCACATCGCTGCGGTTCTCCGCGACCTCCCCCTGCCGGGGGAGCGGAGCTTATTCGTTCGCCTCTGGCGCCGGTTGTTCGGCTGAGACTCAGCTCTCGTCGGCGGTGGCGACCGAATCCTCGTTCTCGGGGGACGAACCGGTCACGATGAAACAGCTGTGTTCCGCCACGTTGACGACATGTCGGCGATGCGCTCGAGGAACCTGCCCGCGTGGCCCAGCGTGAACTCCTGGGGAGGTCCAAAGGAGGCCGCCACGGCCGCTCTATAGTCGGCGGACGTGAGTGGTGTCACCGTGCTCGTGGTTGCCGTTGCCGGCGCCGTTGTGCTCACCCTGCTCGTCGTGTTCGCTGTCTCATTCTCGAGGCTCGTCCGCTCTGCCGATGAGGCACTGGGTCGCATCGGCGCTCGCGCGCCGCGCTGGTGGTGGCGCCGTCCCGAGGCTTTGAGCCGGGCGATCGACGAACTGGAGAGCACCGTCGCTCGCTCGCAGCGTGAACGGGCCCAGTTCGCTGCCGCAATCCAGCAGGCGGAGGTCGGAATTCTCGGCACCAATGACTCCGGCATCGTCACTTTTGCCAACGATGCGGCCGCCACGTTTCTCGGCGCCCGCAGGGGCGAGGCGGTGGCCGAAGGCCGGATCCGCCAGGCCATCGACCAGGCGATCCTGAATCGCACACCGGAGGCCCGGGAGGTCGAGCTGTACACCCCCCGCCGCCGGATTCTCCGCCTGACCGCAATTCCGTTGGAATACGGAGTGGAGAGCTTGGGAGCGGTGGCCTACGTCACCGACGTCACCGAGGAGCGCCGCGTCGAGGCGGTGCGCCGCGACTTCATCGCCAACGTCAGCCACGAGCTGAAGACTCCGCTGGGGGCCCTGGCGGTTCTCGCGGAGACCCTTGCCGGTCAGGCCGAAGACCCGGCGGTGGCGGCCCGTCTGGCCGAGCGGCTCGGCTCCGAGTCGACCCGGTTGTCGAAGCTGCTCGAGGACATCCTCGACCTCTCGCAGGCGGAAGCGCTCGGCGGCGCCGGGTTCCAGCCGGTGCTGCTCGAGGATCTGCTCGACGACATCGCCTCGCCGGCGGTGGTGCGAGCCGACAGTTTCGGAGTCGATCTGCAGATCGGGGCTGCGCCGGCCGGTGCCGCCGTCTCGGGTGATCGCCGCCAGTTGCGGGCGGTCGTGCTCAACCTGATCGACAATGCGGCCAAGTACTCGGACGTCGAGGGCAGCGGCGAGCCACCGGTCGTGACCGTGCGGGCACTCGTCGATGGCGACACGGCGGTGCTGGAAGTCCAGGATCAGGGCATCGGGATTCCGGAGGGCCATCTCGACCGGATCTTCGAGCGTTTCTACCGGGTGGACCGGGGCCGCAGCCGGGCAACCGGTGGAACCGGTCTCGGGCTCTCGATCGTGCGGCACGCCGTGATGAACCACAGGGGGACCGTGGAGGTCGAGTCCGAACTCGGAGTCGGAAGCACCTTCCGGGTCCGCCTTCCGCTGTGGACCGAACCGTGAGCAGGATCCTGAGCGTGGAGGATGAACCGCCGGGCGTCGGCTACCGGCTGGTTCCGGGCTAGAGCTTGCCCAGCGCCTCCACATAGGCGTCGTACTCGCGGCCGATCCCGAGTGCCTCGGTCGAGATGATCTCGCGGATCGTTCCTTCGCCGTCGATCACGAAGCTGAACCGATTGGCAGCACCGGCGGTTTCGTTGAACGCTCCGTAGGCCTGCGCGGTTGCACCGTGGGGCCAGTAGTCCGACAGCACCGGGAACTCGAATCCGTGCTCCTCGGACCACTTCTTGGTGATGGGCTTGGCGTGGACGGTGACGATGATCACCTGGGCGCCGAGGTCGTTCAGTTGCGCCAGGTTGTCGCGCAGGGCGCAGCCCTCGTCGTCACAGATCCCGGTGTAGGGGAACGGGATGAAGACGAGGAGGCGGGTGCCTTCGAAGTCATCGAGGGAAACGGCGTCGCCGTTGATGTCGGGGAGGCTGAACACTGGGGCCTTGTCGCCGACGGCAACCATGGTGAGGTCCTTTCGATCAAGAGTGTCAGCATCCCAACACTTTGACACCGGGCTTTGTTCCCACGAAGAGCTATGAGCCTGGAAGATGCTCGTCGCTCGTCGCTCGTCGCTCGTCGCTCGTCGCTCGTCGCTCGTCGCTCGTCGCTCGT
>CAZEHO010000036.1:29974-30537 GCA_964511945.1 uncultured Acidimicrobiia bacterium
CGCTAGAGCAGCACCCGCGCCGCCCAGCCGACCACGTCGTCGAGTTCCGCCTCGGAGGGAAGCATCTCGTGGCCCTCCCAGAGCCGCACCAGGGCATCGGGACCCCAGCGCCGGTCGACCTCGGCGCAGAACGTTGTGCCGCGGCGGTAGCGATGGTGTTCGATGTCCAGGCCCAGCAGGCGCTGCAGCATCTGTTCGCCCTGTGACGGTTCGGCACGGCGCCGGTCGATGGCCTCGCGCAGGCGCTCGGCTTCGGGCAACAGGGTGGCCGAGGTCTGTTGGATCACATACTCGGCGTATCCCTCCATCACCGCCATGAACGCTCGGATGTCGCTGAGGATCGGACCCTGCTCCTCGGATGCCATGAGGCCGGTGAGCGCCGCAGGATCCTCGAAGAGCTGCTGCAGTTGCTCCGGGTCCTGCAGGCCACCGAGCCGCTGCTCCAGCGATCCCGGGTCGAGTTGGGCGCCGTCGATGAACCCGGCGATGAGTTCATCGAATCGACCCCGCACCCAGTCCACCGAGAACTCGGCGCGGTGGAGGACTTCGTGCAGCGCCAGCCA
>CAZEHO010000037.1:0-29268 GCA_964511945.1 uncultured Acidimicrobiia bacterium
CCGATGAGGTAGCTGAACACAGCACCTTGAGAGAAGCCGAGCAGGAACGCCCCCGAAGCGGAACACAGGTCGATCAGATACTCGGTCGCGTCGAGTACGTAGCGCTCGGCGATTCGGGTTGCCCGTCCGATGACTTCCTCATCTCCACTGGGCCACATCCCCCAATCGAACCCAATGCCGCCTTCGATGCCGAATGGGAAAGGTCCCTGAAGAGAGGCGGAATCAAAACCTCGGGTAGGCACCGCTTCCCACAACCCTGTCATCTGCTCGGGTCGGGCGCCGCCACCATGCAGGGCGACGACAAGCGGCCGTTCACCGTCATTCGGCAAAGGGGCTCGGTCGATCAGACACTCATGAAGGGCGGTTCCTTCGATGTACACGGTACGCCGACTCCTGATCCTCAGTCCGTGATGGCGACGGCCCGCCGGGGATCGCGCCGGCGAGGTACGCCTCCTATCCTCGCGCGTCGAGGCCTCGCTGACTCACCGGCTGCGTTGCAGCAGCTTCCGTCCTCGATCGTCAGTCCGCACAAGACGACCCGGCTCGGGTCTGCATGTGTGCCGGTGGGATCGACTCGGCGGCTGCGGTTTTGACAATTCGGATCTGCTTGGCGCACTATCGGCGCCTACGAGTTCTTGCCTGCGTGGTGACGCGCGGCCTAATCGATCCACAGCGAGGATGAGGGGATGACGCGAAGCAAGTATGTGGTCTTGGCGGGTGCTCTGCTCGCCCAAGTGACAATTGCCGGTCTCTATGCCTGGAGCATCTTCGGGACCGCAATCGAAGAAGAGACCGACTGGTCCGGTGACGAGATCCTGTTGACCTACTCGATTGCGCAGTTCGTCTTTGCGTTCAGCACTCTGCTCTCCGGGAAGCTGGTCGACACCCGGGGCCCGAGGTTCACGATCACGATCGGCGGGATCCTGTATGGAGGGGGCCTGATCCTCTCCTCCTTCGCCACCTCCCCACTCATGCTGTACCTGACGTACGGCGTGATCGTCGGAGCAGGGGTTGGCTTCGTCTATGTCTGCCCGATTGCCACGTTGGTCAAGTGGTTCCCAGCCCGGAAGGGGATGGTCACCGGCTTGGCCGTGGCCGTCTTCGGTGGGGGGAGCATCATCTTCAAGGATGTGATCGGCTGGCTCATCGAAGGTTCCGATGTGTCGACTGCGTTCGTGCAACTGGGGTTGCTGGCTGCCGCGCTGATCATTCTTGGGGGGCAGTTGACGAGCAACCCGGCCGGGTACACAAAGCAGACCGCTGTGAAGGGCGAAGACGACTTCACGACTTCGGAGATGATCAGGACGCCGACGTTCTACAAGACCTGGATGATGTACTGGCTTGCAGTCATTCCAGGCCTGCTGGTCCTGGGAGCTGCCAAGAACATCGGTCTCGAAGTTGCCGGTCTGGGGGATGCAGCTGCGGCGTCGATCATCACCATCCTCGCCATCTCCAATGCCAGCAGCCGCCTGGTTTCAGGGTCGTTGTCGGACAAACTGGGAACGCTGAACGTCCTCAAGGGCGTGTTCGTGATAACGATCCTGGCACTCTTGTCTCTGAGTTTCTTGGCGGACATCCAGGCGATGTTCTACCTCGGAGTGGTCGGTGTGGCCGTTGGGTACGGCGGATTCCTCGCCCTGTTCCCAACCTTCACGAACCAGCAATGGGGTACCTATCGGTACGGGTCCAACTACGGCATCGTCTATCAGGCATATGGTCTGGCGGCGCTGTCGGGGATCTTCATCAAGTCCGTTGTGGGCAGCTACACGAACACGTTCATCGTGTCGGCGGCCGCTGCGACCATCGGATTGGGTATCGCATTCCGGATCAAGGAGAAGGCTTCCGCGGAGCCGGAGCCAATCGAGGTCGGGTAGCGAACAGGTTTACCAGCGAGCAAACGCTTGCACCGGGAAGGTGCCCAGGCCCTTCACCTTGACCGGTATTGCTGAGAACTACTACCCGTCGTCTGGGATGGATTCGAGTCCGAATAGGTGACCCGACATTCGGGGCACTCCAAGAGTGAGATTCCCGATCAAGATCGGCCGTCGACCGATTCATACACTCGGATATGTTTTGGCGCTTTGTGCAAGCTTCCAGAAACGGTTCGGCTGTGGCGCGATCTCTGCGATTCCCGAGTCAGTGCCTCAAACGGAACAGGCCGGTAGACGATGCCGGTCGATCACTTCTGCGCGTGAAGCCGATCAGACTGTTGCCCCCGGTCATCTCGCTCGGGATCGTGGCCGGACTCGGATGGCTCCTTCTGCACGGGCGTCGTGTCAGCGCGGGGACGCGGCACCAGCGGTGTGTCGCACAGTCCGCAGCGCAATAGACCGCCGGTGAGTCCCTGTGGAACTCGCCTACTACCGGCCGAGTTCGGAAGGTCCGCGCCGGTGCGGGCTGTTGGCGGCCGCAGCCAACCCCTTGCGTGGGCAAGTGTTACGAAATGTCACCCGAGGGCTTCGGGCTTCACAGCACCGTCCGCGCCTTGTCCAGGTCATCGGCGCCAATCACCAGCCTGGTGCTGGTCGCCAGATACGTCAGATCCACGTTCACTCCGGCGTCGGCAAGGCGACGCAACGCTCCTCCGAGGGCACCGGGACGATCATCGATGTCCAGGACGAGGACCTCTCGTTCGGCCGCCACCTGTAGGCCAGCGCCATCCAGTGCATCACGGGCTCCGGTTGCGCCGTTGATGAGCACGTGCAGACGACCCTTGCCCTCGCAGGGGAAGCCACAGATCCCTTCGACATTGATATTGGCGCCGCCCAATACCTCGCCGACGTCAGCCAGGGTGCCCGGACGGTCCTCCAGTAGCACGGTCAAGTCGGTCGCCATGTCTCCTCCTCGTTAGGTGCCGACCTGCGTGACCCTCAGCCAGGTCTTGCCATGGAAAGGGCCTGTTCCCGGGTGAGCTCCATGTCGTGGGTATCCTTGGCATGCTTCTGCGCCTTGGTGACCACGTCGTCGTCGTTGCTCCCGGTGATGATCGCCCCGCATGAGCATTCGATGACTTTCGCGTGTCCGTCGACCATCGCATTCCTCCTTGATGGGCTTTCGGCGCGGAACATATCATCACGGCCTTGGCGTCTTCTTGGTGTTCGCTTGGGGGCAGTTGGTGCGTATCTACCTAATGGGGCGGGTCATGATCGAGACCGCTGCTGAGGTCCTGGAGTCCTCGGTCTTTCCCGGACGTCAGGGAAGGCTCTTGTTCGTCTACCTGGCGAGCACCTCCCGCCGCATCGAACGCACCGAACTCGCAGATCTGCTGTGGCCGGACAGGCTCCCCGACGCCTGGGATGTCTCCCTGAACGCGCTCATCAGCAAGTTGCGCAGCGTGCTGGGGCGTGCCGGCCTCGACGGATCCATGGCGCTGCAGAGCACACACGGGTGCTATGAGTTGCGATGGCCTGGAGAGACCTGGATCGACCTTCGGGAAGCGATCAACTCCTTAGACCGCGCCGAAGGGTCGCTAAGGCACGGGGACCACAGGTCCGCGCTTTCGGACGCAGTTGTGGCCTCGACCATCCTGCGTCGTTCCTTCCTGTCGGGAGATTCGGGGCCCTGGGTCGACCAGCGGCGGCGGCAACTCCATGACTGGGAGGTGCGTGCCTTCGATGCGGCCAGCGCCGCTTGGTTGGGGGTCGGGAATCCGATCGCGGCGCGCCACGCTGCGAGGCATGCCGTTGACCTGGCACCGTTTCGTGAATCCGGCTACGCCCGCCTCATGGAATGCCACCTGGCGGCTGGGGACCGCGCCGAAGCAGTCCGCGTCTACAACGAGGTCCGAGAGTTGCTGAAGGAATCGATGGGCGTCTCACCGACACCAGAAGTAGAGGACCTCTACCTGCAGGCTCTCGGCTGAGCCGCGGACTACCTCACATCTCATGGCGAATCACCCCGCCCTCGGCCAGGGGTCGGAAAGGTCACCAGAGGCCGCACGGTCCCGCCGGACAACTCGCCTAGAATCCCCATCCATGAGCGAGAACCGACGCCCAGGCCGGCGCCTTCCGCTATACGGCGAAGCTCTCGCTCGCCGAGATCTCCAACCGTGAGCTGAACTCACCTCCGCTGCCTTGGTACCCACCCCGGGTGCCGCAACCTCACCTCACAAGGAGATCGCCATGCCCACATCCCTCGTTGCCATCGAATCAGTCGCCACGGTGTACGGAGTATTCATGTCGCTCGCTCCGTTCCTCCAGGTTCGGCGCATGCGGCAACGACGATCATCAGCCGACGTATCAATCACCTACCTAGTGGTGCTACTTGTCGGATTCGTCCTCTACTTCACCTACGGCATATCGATCAGCAATCGTCTGCTGATCATCACCAACGCGGTATCGATCACGGCGGCTGCGACAACAGTCCTGATAGCAGCCAACCTCCGAGGATGAGTCCGCACCACCTTGGGGTGGCGATCGCAAAACTCATACCTCCGCGGCTGACCCGGGACAACCTTGCGTTGGCCGACCTGACTAGAGGCCTGGTGGGGCCAGGGGCGTAGGATTCGGACGAGCGTCAAAGGGGGGCGCGCGATGAGCGACAACAGGCTCGAAGAGATCAGCGACAAACTCGACGCGATCGCCCGGCAACTGAAAAGCAACTCCAAGAGAACTGACGCTGCGGCCAAACTCATGCAGGAGGTCCACGGCGCCTGGTGCCTCGAGATCGAACTCGAGAGGCGCGTCCTACCCGAGAAGGTGAAGGCAGCGATCGGTCCCGGGACCCTGGTCTCCTGGACCGATCCCATGGATGCATCGAATGTCGCGTGGGGAGGATCGGTCGAGTTCGTTGGCATCGATAAGGCCGGCACTCCCATCGCTCACATCGATTTCGGACGGTACGGTCGTCGGAACCTGCCGGTCGACGATTTGATCATTGGCATCCTCACCTGAGGGGGAGGAAGCAGAACGGAACACCGCCGTTCTCACCGCAGCACCCTGGGGTGGCGCGCGATAGGCACACCCCTCCCGGGAGAGGACAGGGTCTTCGAGGCCCAGCACCCCGGCGCGCTGTGGATCTCGGTCTCGATACCATTCAGCGCATGCTTCAGGAATGGGCGTCCCCTGTGTCGGTAGAAGACATGTACGGCGACTGGGACTACGAGGCCGCAGTGGAAGTCCTGGGGCGCAGCCTCAATCCGCGCTCAAGCATGTCGCTGTTCGACATGATTGGTGATCTCGGTGTTGGTGAGGGCGACATGATCCTGGATGTCGGGGGCCGCGATGGTCGCCACAGTCTGGTGATGGCTGAACGCTTCGGGTGCCGGGCGGTCTCGGTCGATCCCGTCGAGGCCAACATCGCGAAGGGAGCACGGCTGCTGGCTGAGCACGAGTTGGGCCATCTGGTCGAACTGCGGCTAGGTGCGATCGAAGGAATCCCCGCTGAGAGTGGCGCCTTCGATCTAGTGCTCTCTCGCGACATGCTGGGACACGTCAAGGATCTCGGTCGGGCCCTCGAAGAGTGCTCCCGCGTCCTCACGCCAGATGGCGTCATGGTGATCCATGAGGTCTTCGCCACGCCGCTCCTGGAGCCTCGGGAGGCCCAGATGCTCTGCGCGGACGTCGCCACCTTCCCGGAGCGGATGTCTGTCAGCGGCTTCGAGGCCGCCGTCGATGCTTCCAGCTTCAGCGTCGAGAGCCTGGAGTTGGTCGGATCGGAGTGGGCAGAAGCTTCACAGGAGGCCGGCACTGCACCCAACTACCTGCTGCAGGTATCCCGCCTGAGGCGTGCGAGGAACCAACTGATCGACGAGCTCGGCGAATCTCCCTACCGAGTCATGTACGGCAATGCGCTGTGGAGCATCTACCAGATGCTCGGCAAGCTCGAGTCCCGCCTATACGTGCTCCGACTCACACACCCGTAGGCACTCCGTCCGGTTGTGCCACCTGTTGCGACGATGCTCCATAGCCCGTCGGGAAGCCCGGCATGGTTCCCGGCGCTTCCTGGATTCGGGTCTCGCAACCACAGGGTTCCGCGATTCGTCTTGTGGAGTAAGCACCCGGAGACCGCGATTCGGTGATTGACACCCAGCAGAGTGCTATGGCATCACCCTGGGGTGACGGGCCTTAAGCACACACCCCCTTAACTCAGGTCTCGCCTCTGATGTACCAACGCTGGAGCAGCGTTCGCGAATGTGGTTTGGAGCATCGGTTTCAGGTGGGATCTTGAATGTTGGCCTGAGGCCGCGAATTGGTCGCCTCACTCCGACACGCCTCGATTGCGGGGGTCAGCGGCCGTTCCGAGGCGGCGGGTGTCAGCGGTGGGAGGAGGGCCGGGCCTCGGGTTGTTTGATGCCACGGACGGACCCCCGTGGTCTGCCATTCCCTCAAGGGGTGCTGATCAGTGGTCGATACAGGGAAGGGTGACTTGGATCCCGTATGAATCGCTGGATAGCCTGGCCTGCTGATCCGAATGGGGTTCGGACGCGCGCGGTGCGCTCTATGACCTGGGCCGCCCCTATTGGGGGGGTTGTGATCCTGCTAATGGCGCTTGCTACGTCATCCGTAGATCTGATGGTGTGGGGCGGCGCAGGGCTTCTGGTGGGTTCCGTCGGCGGCATTCAGCTCGCGACACGAAAGCCAGCACCGACGTTCGTAGTCCTTTTCGCAGGAGGGGTGACCGCGGTCGGCGCCCGGTTCTCGCCAGTGGGGCGGTTCCGGGGATCGTGGTCGGTGTCCCATTGGTGGGGGTTGTGGTGATTACCGTCCTCGGGCGGCGCCTCCGCTCCGCTGTTGCTGTTGCGATGTTGGCGGCCTTCTCTGGGGTGGCTCTTTGGTGGCTCTGCGGGGGTGGTTGGTCGGTCTGGGTTGGATTCGTCCCAGTTGTGGCCGGTGTGGTTGTTGCCCGGTGGATCGTTCTGTCGGTGATGCATCTGGTGCGACGCAACGAGGAGCGCTTTCGGCTTCTTCTCCAGACAGCGAGCGACGGGGTTGTGACTGTCGATGAGCGGCAGCGGATCGTTCTGATCAACGACGTGGCGTGCGAGATGTTCGGTCATTCGCGAGATGAGATCCTTGGCGATTCGCTGGAGCGGCTCTTGCCCAAGCGGCATCACGCAGCCCACTCGGGTCATGTTGAGAGCTTCGGGGGCGAGACACCGAGACGCCGCATGATGGGTGATCGCCGAGGTTTGGTTGGGGTACGAAGCAGCGGGGAAGAGTTTCCGGTCGATATAGCCATATCTGAGCTCGAAATCGATGGAGAGCGCCTCTTCACCGCGGTGGTACGTGATATCACAAGCCAGCTCGAAGCCGAGGAACAGCTTCGCAAGAACGCTCGGGAACTGGAATTCAGAAACAAGATCGCCGCCACTCCCTTCATCACCATGTCCGACGATGACACGTATTCAAGGATCCTTGAGGTCCTTCTGGAGGCCTTCGAGAGCAGGTACGGCGTGTTTGGGTACATCGACGAGGCGGGTGCATTCGTGGTGCCCACGATGACACGTCACGTCTGGGATCAGTGCGAGGTGCCCGACAAGGCCTGGGTGTTTCCTCGTGAGGGGTGGGGGGACAGCATCTGGCCGCGAGCGATTAGCGAAAGGAAGATACTCCACTCGAATGAGCGTTCTCGGTTGACTCCCGAGGGACATGTCACCATCGATCGCAATATCACCGCTCCGGTGATTCACCGTGGCGAGGTCGTTGGGCTGTTCCAGGTCGCGAACAAGGACTCTGACTACGACGACGACGACCTGTCGCTGGCGCAGGCGCTGGCTGAGACGATTGCCCCCATCCTGGCCGGCCGTCTCGCTCACGGGAGGGAGGAGGCGAGGCGAGTGCAGAGCGAGACCGAGCTCAGGAGCAGCGAGGCAACGAATCGGGCGTTGCTCGATGCCATGCCCGACCTAGTGTTCCGCTGTGCTCCTAACGGGGCAATCCTGGACTACCACAATGACAACACGGGCGCGGCGCCAGGGAACGCTTCCGATCTCGCCCATGTCACCGGTCGGCAGATCACGCCTGATGTGTTGCTGGGCCAGACACTCGCCGACGTGTTTCCGCCCGGCTTGACCCAGGAGATAAGCGCTGCCATCGCCATGGCGCTGGAAACCGGGCTCCTGCAGACCTTCGAGTGCCAAACACCGGTCGGCAATCGGAAGCAGGACTGGGAAATGCGGATATCACAGCTGGAGGGCCGCCCTGAACTCCTCGTCCTGGCCCGGGACATCACAGAGCATGTCCAGGCCCGCCAAGAGCTGGAGAACCTCGTGAGATCGAAGAACGGCTTCATCGCCACTGTCTCCCATGAGCTCCGAACCCCACTGACGGGGGTCTTGGGATATGCCCACCTCCTCCGAAGCGGCGGCGACGACCTGACGTCTGAAGACCGGCGACAGATGATAGAGGTTCTGGTCGAACAGAGCTCCGATCTCAACGGCATCGTTGAGGACCTCTTGGTGATGGCAAGAGATGATCTCGGCCAACTCGATGTGGCCCGGGTGAACACCAGCCTTCGGGCCCAAGCTGCCCAAGTCTTGGAGACCTGGGGGCCAGCGGCGGCTTCCCACATCGAATTGAGCGGCCCCCATGTCACGGGAATGGGTGATCCGGCCCGGGTACGCCAGGTGATACGCAATCTCATCATCAACGCGCTCCGCCACGGGGGGCCCCGAATCCGCATCACCACAGCCACAGACGAAACCACCGCCACACTTCAGGTGTCAGACAACGGCAACGGGCTCCTCTCCGAGGACGTAGAGCGACTCTTCAAACCCTACGAAAAGGCAAACGACAAACCAGGTAGGACCGGGTCCCTGGGCCTGGGGCTCTTCATCTCGCAGCGGCTCGCCCGATGCATGGGCGGCGACCTCACCTACCGTCGCCAGGATTCGGAGTCCATCTTCGAACTCACTCTGCCATCAGCGCAACACGTCGAGTCCGACGCAATGAACCACAGTGAGAGGGTGACAGCGAGAAATCTGGAACGAGATGACGGTCGAGAAGCATACACGGACGGAGAACAGCTCTCAGAAGCACTCTTGGCTTGATATACACAACGAAACTCGTCACGGTGTTCGGGGGTGTCTGCGGTTTCTGTCATAGGCGCTCGCTAGCGTCCGCCTAACGCATCCAGGCGTTAACAACCAAGTCCAGATCAGCCCGGCGACCTCGACTCATTCAATGGCCCCCGGGCTTTTGCATGTCTGGAGGACGCTGTAAGCCCGAGGGCCGAGTCTGCAGGATGGCGGCTGGCGTTGTACCCGGGGGCGGGTGAGGCGGGCGGCTCGTTCCGTGGCCTGGGTGACCGTGCCAGCGGCGGGTCGGGTGGCGGCGGCTGGGAGTATGACCCGGTGCGGGCGGCTGATGAGGCGGTGCGGCGTGCCCGGGCGACGGTGCGTCGCTACTGCGCTGCGAATCTGCTGAACCGGCACATCACCCTGACGTATCGGGGTGAGGGATGCCACAGAAGGTCCTTGACTCCTTGCACGGCCCGGAGGGTTCGCGTCGCTGCTGGCCCTGAGTAGCTCGCCTGCTACCGGCCGAGTACCTCCATGTAGGTGCGCCACTGGTCGTCGTCGATGACGCCGTCGGCCCGGTATCGGGTTCGAGCCTCCTCGAGGATGTCTGCCAGCGCGGTCTGTTCGCCGTCGCTGAGCGGCAGGGGTGTGTGGTTGGCGAGAATCTCCTCGACCTGCTGCCGGGCCCGATCGAGCATGTCGTGTTTCCCGCTCACCACCCATTCGGAGTACGGCTGATGGTCGGTCACTGCGAGGAACGAGCCGTCCTCCTGCCAGAGCTCCCGGGTGTGCGAGTGCCCCAGGAACTGACCGGGCACCGGGCCGACTTCGTCGATGACGTCGACCGCCAGCGTTTCGTCGTCGATGCGGGCCCCCTGGAGGACCCGTCCCACCCAGCCGGCGACGTCGTCGTCCATGACCGCGAGCTCGTTGCTGTAGAGCAACTCGGTGCTGGATCCACCCTGGAAGAGTTGGAGGTTGGCACCGGACAGCGCGGCCGTCAGTGCGCCCGTCGACTTCTCGAAGCCCGCCTGGTAGTCGATTTTCTTGGAGTCGCTGGCAAAGCCGGCATTCGACCAGATCGGGATGCCGTAGCGGCGCAGCATCTGGTTCAGCATCGCGGTGGAGACCGACACGGTCGCCCCACCCCAGATGTCGATCCCGCTCTGCATGTCGAGCGGGCCGGCCCCGTGGTGGATTGCGATCGCCGAGCCCTTTCGATACAGCTGGGTGATGACCGCCCAGCCCATGGTTTCGGCGACTTGGAGCACGAGGGAACCGGCGATCGTCGCCGGCCCCTGCGCTCCCATGGCAACGCCGAGCGCCGGGCAGATCGGCATCGCGGCGTCCAAATAGCGGAACGCAGCGTCGATCCCGCCCGGTCCGATCGTCAGCGGCGAGGCGTGCTCGATCTCGGGGAAGATGTCGATGCCGACGGCCTGCCCCATGGCGATGGCATAGATCTCGGAGTCCTGGATGTTCCCGGCGACCTGGGCCTTCGATGAGTGGCGGATCCCGCTGGCGAGGTTCTCCAGCATGCCCATGACGGGGGGGATCCCCTCCCGGTCGGTGTAGATCTCCCACGCTTCGGCGAGGTGCGTGTTGGGCAATGCGTCGGCCACGATCATGGCGTCGCGGTGTTCGTCGGTGGTGGCCGGCCGGGTCTCCCACGTATCGAGGTCCACGTACTTCATCCCCATGCCCTGCATGAAGTAGAGGGTGTCGCCGCCGACCATCACGTCCTGGTTGGGGTCCCGGGCGCGGATCCGGAAGTGGCTCGGCACGCTGCGGAGACAGTCCTCGACGAGCGCGGCGGGGAAGCAGACCCGCTCAGCGGCGTCATCGATGCGGCAACCGCCCTCGGACAGCAGAGCACGAGCCGCCGGGTGCTGGACGCGCATCCCCGTCTTCTCCAGCACGAAGAGCGCGCCGCAGTGAATCGACTCCATCTCCTCAGGGCTGAGCATCTCGAGCGGGGGATACCTGCGGGTGAAGCCCTTGAGCATTCGGGAACCTCTTCCTTGGTCGTTTCGCACCTGGCTTCCGATGGAACCCGATCGCGTGCGCCGCTGCGCCCCCGAGTGGAACCACCCGGATTATTGATGAGATCAATCAAATGATAGGGAAGGTGGTTCGACCCGGCAAACGTCGGACGACGGTCAGAGACCGGCGTCGAAGAGGGAGCAGCAGCCGGCCGTCGAGGTCGGTGATCCGGGTCTGACTACCGATGAAGGATTCGGCACCCGGGTTTGTCACCGACGAACACGATCCTGCCGCCGGCGACCGCCACCGATTCCGCGGCTTGAGATGAGGTTCCCGCGGACCAGATCCGGCCCCCGCGGAAGACGTGATCGGCCGTGGTGGAGCTCATCGCTCGGCTCCGTCCGAGGAGAGGAGGGCATTGATCACACGGACCACGCGAGCACGGCCAATGAACATTGATAGAATCAATGTTCATGGTATCGCCCGAGATGGGCGAAGACGACGGCAGGACGTTATGGAGCACCCGTCACCACAGGAAGGGAATCCCCGCCCCGCCGTCGGCGTGGTGGTGATCGAGGCGGGCTGCCTGCTGCTCATCCAGCGATCGAAGGATCCATTCCGGGGATGCTGGGCTGTCCCGGGGGGCAAGGTGCGCTGGGGCGAAACGCTCCGCGATGCCGCCGCCCGTGAAGCCAGGGAGGAAACCGGTCTCATCCTCGAGATCGGCGACGTCGTCTGGGTCGGAGAGATGATGAGTCCGTCCGCAGACCGGCCGTCGAAACACAACGTTCTGATCGACTTCCGCGCCACCGTTCTCGATGGTTCGCTGGTTGCGGGGAGCGACGCCGCCGATGTCGCTCTCGTCCCACTCCGGCAAGTCCGCAGTCTCGACCTCACCCCGACGATGCATGAACTACTAGACGTCCTCGAACTCGATCTCATCGAGGCGGCGCCGCCGGCGGCGGGCACAGTTAGGTGATCCCGATGCACGACCCGCTCAGGCGTCGCTGGTAGAGGCCAATACCGATGCCTACCGATCGCGACCAGAGTCGTGGGGAGCCTCCGGTCGAGGCCGCGGAAGTCGACGGCGCCGAACTGGCGACGACGCTCGGAGCGGTGCTGCGGCGGCATCGCAAGGAACGCGGTCTCACCCTGCAGCAGCTCGCCGATCGATGCGGATTGTCGCAGCCGTTCCTGAGCCAACTCGAGAACGGCCGGGCGATGCCCAGCTTGCTCGCCCTGCATCAAGTAGCGGCGGCCCTGGAAACCTCCCCGCAGGAGCTGTTACAGCCCCATGGGTCGGATGAGATCAGATTGGTGCGGGCCGCCGACAACCCATCGTTCGAGCTGGGGCCGGGGACCACCATCAGCTTCCTGATCGAAGGATCCGGGCATTCGATGCAGGCCAATCTCGTCGTCGCCCAGCCGGGGGCCAAGGCCGTCCATCAGCCGTCCCACAACGGTGAAGAGACGGTGTATGTGCTCGAGGGATCGATGTCGGTGCTGCTCGAGGGGCACGACCCGGTCGACCTCGACATGGGCGACGCCTACGCCTACCCGGCCCACATCCCCCATGAGTGGTGGAACCGGGGCGACGTCAAAGTCGAATTCCTCTTCATCAGCGTTCCCCCTTCGTTCTAGGAGCCCGCTGAGCAATGCATGTCGCACATCTCGACGACCAGTCATCACCACTCGCGGTGTCCTCGGTCCCACCATTCCCGCACGAGGAGTGGCGGAACCTGCGTCCTTGCGATTGGCGCGCCTGGCCGCCGATCAACGTGCCCGGCGGGCACGCCACATCGGCATTACTCGCCAGACTCCCAGCGCCGGATCAGTGAGGGTCCGTGAAGCGTTCCGACATCGGGTCAGGCTGCTGGTCGCCGATCAGGTGAGCGATTGAGGCGAACCGCTGTGACATGTGCGGGAGGTTCAGTGCCTGCAGGTACGCATCTTGAAATGCCGGATCGGTGGGAAGCTCGACTCTGCGGATGGAACGAGCGACCGCCTGGGCCTCGATCCGCTTCTCCCGGTTGAGCAGCGCAATCCGGGCTCCATCACCGGCTGCATTGCCGACGGAGAACACTCGATCCAGCGGGCAATCCGGGATCATCCCCAGGATCATGGCCCGTGCCGTATCGATGTGGGAGCCGAACGCGCCGGCCAGGATGATGCGGTCGGGTGTCTCGATCCCCAATTCGCGCAGCAGCAGTTGTCCGGCGGTGTACAGCGCCGCCTTCGCCAGCTGGATCTGGCGGACGTCTTCGAGTGTGATTGGGATGTCCCGTCCGATTGAGGTCTCAGAGGCGCGAGCGACGACGTACTCCCAGCCCAGCTCTCCGCGGCGGATGCGATCCGACTCGAGACCCGGCGAGAAGTGGCCCCGGGACGTGATGATCCGGGTCCGGAACATCTCGGCGACACCGTCGATGATCGCCGACCCGCAGATGCCCTTGACCGGCCCGTGGCCATCGGCAGTGAGGGCGGCGTCCCACTCGCCGGGTCCCCAGCCGTCGGTCCCGATGACCCGGAAGCGGGGTTCGAGGGTCTCGGGGTCGATCTCGATGTGTTCAATTGCCCCGTTGGCCGCCCGCATTCCGTACTCGATGTGGGCGCCTTCGAAGGCCGGACCGGTCGGCGTCGAAGTACAGACGAGTCCGTCGCGGTTGCCGGCGATCAGTTCGGCGTTGGTTCCGATGTCGATTACCAGCACGTTCTCATCCTGGAAGTGCGGCTCCTCGACGATGGCCACCGCCATCGCATCCGCCCCCACGAAGCTGGCCGCGATCGGGAGGACGTGCAGGTTGGCGCCGGGCCCGGCGCCAATGCCGAGGTCGGCGGCCGGAATGTCGACGGCTCGATCCAATGCGGGCACGAACGGCACCCTGCTCAGATTCCGGGTGCTGATGCCGAGCAGGAAGTGGTGCATCGTCGTGTTGCCGACGGCGGTGATCTCGGCGATGTCCTCCGGCACGACGCCGTGGGATCGGCACAGTCGCTCGATGAGAGTGTTGATGCCCGCGATCAACGCGTCGTGGAGGGTGGCGAGACCGGCGTCGTGCTCGATCTCGTATCGCATCCGGGACATGATGTCGTCACCGAACGACGTCTGCGGGTTCATTATCGAGTCGGCGCCGACGAGGTCCCCGCTGTCGAGGTCGCAGAGGTACGCCGCGATCGCGGTGCTGCCGATGTCAACGGCGATGCCGAAAACCTGCTCGTGGAACCCGGGCCGGATGTCGAGGACGGTTCGGTCGTGCCACACCGTGACGGTGACCTTGCCGTCCGCGTCCCGGAGGGCACCTCCGACGGTTCGGATCACCGGGAGGGGGAAGTTGAGGTCGCCTGCGTCCGGAGCTTCCCATCCGGTTCCGCGGTGCACCCTGGTCATCGCCTCGACGAGTTCGCCGGCAAGCCGCTCGATGTCGCCGTGTGGCCGCTCCAGGACGGCGGGTTCCACGTTGAGGTAGTAGCGGCGGATCGCAGGATGAAGATCGATGTGACGGTCGGTCGCGGCCTTGCGGATGACCTGGCGGTTGCCGCGGCTCGACTCGGGAACAAACACGACGAGATCCCCGTGAACCCGGGCCTGGCAGGACATCCGCAGCCGATCGGGGTCGATGCCCATCCGGCGCCAGGTCTGCATGCGCTTGGTGATCCATGCCGCCTCGTCGGCTTCGGCCGGGGACGCATGGGCGGGGGAGGAAACGATCGGACCGAACGTGCCCTCTTCGATGATCACCCGGCACTTTCCGCAGGTGGCGGCGTCGGCGCAGATGCTCTCGATCTCGACGCCGAGCGCGGCGGCGGCCTCCCGGATGCTGGTTCCCTCATCCACCGATCCGCGGGCGCCGGAGGGCTGGAACACCAGCGTGTGGCGCGCCGCGCCGGATCCGCTCAAGCGGGAACCTGAGTGACGGAAACGTCCGGTTCCGGGATCTCGGGTCGGGGGTGCAGCCCGAGGCGGGTGACGATTTCGGGCATGATCGCGGCCCACGACACCGCCATCACGTGGAGCCCGCGGACTCCCTCGATCTGGCGGACTTCTTCGGCGATCTCAATCGCGATCTCGGCGCCCGTCGCAGCGGCCTGCTCCTTGTCGAGTCCGCGCATCCGTTCGACGATTTCGTCGGGGACATCCATTCCGGCGACCTGGTGCTTCATGTATTCGGCTCCGCGAGCAGAACGTATCGGCCCGATCCCGGCGAGGATCGCCACCTTCTCGTGGAGTCCCATGTCGACGACCTGCTTCATGTACTCGCGGAAGCGCGGGACGTTGTAGATCAGCTGGGTCTGGATGAACTGAGCGCCGGCGGCCACCTTCTTCGCCAGCCGCGTTGGCCGGAACTCGAACGGCGGTGCGAACGGATTTGCCGCGGCTCCGATGAAGTACTCCGGGGCGATCTTCGGGATTTGTGCGCCGTTCTCGAACACCTGGTCGTCGCGCATCATCCGCAGGATGCCGATCAGATTCATCGAGTCGATCTCGAACACACCCTGGGCCTGGGGATGATCTCCCCAGATGGGCGTATCGCCGCTGAGGGCGAGCACATTCTTGATGCCGAAGACCGACGCACCGAGCAGGTCGGATTGGATGCCGAGCCGGTTGCGGTCGCGGCAGGTCACCTGGAGAATCGGCTCCATTCCCGCCTGCTGCAGCATGATGCTGACCGCCATGCTCGAGGTGTGGACCCGCGCCGACTGGTTGTCGGTGACGTTGAAGGCGTCGCCGTAGGACCGCAGCATGTCGATCTGCCGTTCGATGGCGCCCCGGTTCGGCCCGACCGGCGGGGAGACCTCGAGCGTGACGACGAAGTGGCCGGCGTCGAGCACCCGGGCCAGATTGCTGGAACCCTTCGGGGTCGTCGTGGTGCTCGTCGTCATGATGCGATGACCTCCGATGCATGCTGGGGCCCGCTGCCGATTCCGGACACGACCTGATCACGGCCGATTGCGAACGTCACCCACGATGCGGTGCCGTGGAGCTGCCAATCCACCGGCGGGTTGAGGCCGCCGATCTGGTCGGCGTAGCAGGTCATGGCCGAGCGTGCGACGGCCTTGACCCACACACAATCTGCCTCCGGGAACACCTCACATCTACCGTCCAACCGAACCCCGCCGCACGGCCCGTTGCGGAGCTGTTTGGGACAGGTCATCGGGCACGTCATCCCCGTGGAGTGCAGGATGCACTGCCCGCACATCCGGCAATCGAAGATCGGGCGCTTCACGAGTTCCTCAACCGGTTTCACCCAGCGAGATGAACGCTTGACACCGAAGCGCTCAAACCAGCCACCGAGGCGGCTGAGGACTGCTTCGGCGGCTTTCCATGTCCACACCAAGGGACCTGGGTGGTCCTGCAGGAAGAACCGGATCCGTCTCCAGATGCCGTTCTCCTTCCGATTGCCGAAGCGGAGCGCTTCCGTATGGGCTTCGTACTGTGCGCTATCGGTCACGTCGGCCCGTCCTGTTCTCTGCGTCCTTATGCGATCCTATGCCGGCAGATGTCGCGCATGTCGCAGAAGTCACAGATCACTCCTTTGATTGCGATGTCTGCACCGATGCCGATGACCGTCGTTGCCGATTTGAGCGGCCGCATCTCCATGCCGGAGGACACCGTGACGTCGACCAGCGCCGGGTCGAGGATCGAGAAGATCTCCCGCTGCCCGGTACCGACGTCCCACCCGACCATTCCTGGGCTGAGGGGAAGGCTCGACTGCAGCCCGGCGGCAATCGCGTGCTGTTCCACCTCGTTGCAGGCGGTGACGGTGAGGGCATCGACGGCCGCAGATCCCACCGCGTCCAGCGCCAGCGCGAAGGCGAGGTCCTTGGTGCTCTGCCGATCCGCCGCCTCTTCGAGACGGTGTCCGACTGTTGCCAACATCACGGTGACGCGCTCGGCGCCGCCGAGGTGCTCGGTGATCAACGGTCCGCTCAACGTGGCCCCTCCGTTGAGCGTGACCCGGTTGTGGCGGGCGTTGGTGACCGGCAGGGCGCGGGTGACGACCGCAGGGTCGAGCAGATCACGCCCGCTATCGAGCGCTCGCGTCGCCAGATCAACCAGGGAGGGCCGGCGGGTGCGAATCACAGCCGGGTCGGCCCCCTGGCTGCGCAGGACGTCGTCGACGTCTAGTTCGAATTCCCAGTCCCGCCGGACCTCCATGACGTCCTAGTCCTCTCTGACCTGCTGCGAGCGGAAGTACTTGATGTACCGCATGCCGTTGGGATCACGGCCGCGGAGCAGATCTGCGGCGCGGATGGTGGCACCGAGCTTGGCGGCGTCCGTGATGGCGCAGGATGCCCCCGCCTCCATCGCCAGGCCGAGGAATGCCTGGTTGAGCGTATGGCGGTCCGGGAGCCCGAACGACACATTGCTGGCACCCAGGTTGATATTCACGCCGTAGCGCTCGACGAGCATCCGAATGGTGTCGAGGGTGACCCGGGCGGCGCTGCTGTCGGCGCCGACGGTCATGACCAGCGGGTCGATCACGATCGACTCGATCGGGATGTCCAGGGCGCCCGCCCGCTCAATGATCCTCTCAGCGACCGCAAGGCGGTCCTCGGCTGTGGCCGGGATGCCGTCCTCATCGAGGGTCAGCCCTATCACCGCCGTGTCGTACTCCTTGACGATGGGAAGGATGGCGCCGAGCGACGCTTCCTCTCCGTTGACCGAGTTGACGAGCGGTCGGCCGCCTGCGGCTTCGACCCCGGCGCGAACGGAGTCGGGGTTCGGTGAGTCGATGCTCAGCGGCACATCGACGGCGTCGCTGACGGCGGCCACCACCTGGCGCATCGCCATCGGCTCATCCGTTCCGGGCACCCCGACGTTGATGTCGAGCAGATCAGCACCGCCCTCGACCTGTGCAACCGCCAGGTCGACGACGTAGTCGTAATTGCCCTCGGAGAGGGCGGCGGCCAGGCGCCTGCGGCCCGTCGGATTGATCTTCTCTCCGATCATGGTCATCGGGCCGGTTGAGTCGATGATGGCCTCGGTCGTGTCGTTCGAAACCCTCGTTTGCATGGCTCGTCGTTCTCCTCTCAGTGGTTCTTACCAGTGGGTGTCCAGAGGGGTCCCATGTCGATGCACTCGGTCCTGACCCGGTCGTACGCCGCCTCCTATTCCGGAGCCGGTTGCATGTGGCCGTCTCGCAGGCCTCCCGGAATACCCGCCCGCTCTCGAACGCCGAACCCACGTCCTCCAGCGCCGGGTTGATCGCGCTCGCGATGAGCGTCATGGGTTCGATCCCGCCCGCCGGACATCGCCCGACGAGGACTGCAGCAGCGGCATCTCCCTCGACTACCGCCGTCCTGTGGCGGTCGAGAAGGATTGCCGTATCCACGAAGGCCTCCGCTCCTAATTGCCGGCCCGGATGGTCTGCTCTGCGGCCTGCACGGTGTTGGCGAGCAGCGAGGCGATCGTCATCGGGCCGACTCCGCCGGGTACCGGCGTTATGAAGCCGGCGACTTCGGCCACGGCCGCGAAGTCGACGTCGCCGACGAGCCCATCCTCGGTGCGGTTGGTCCCGACGTCGATCACGGTGGCCCCGGGCTTTACGTCGTCGGCTCCGACCAGGCCCTGTCTTCCGGCGGCAACGATGAGGATGTCGGCTTGCCTCGTCAGGTTCCCCAGGTCGGGCGTCCGGGAGTGCGCCTGGGTCACGGTGGCGTCGACTCCCTTGCGCGCCAGCATCATGGCGATGGGACGGCCGACCAGGAACGATCGGCCGATGACCACGGCGGACTTCCGGGCCGTTTCGATTCCGTAGTGCTCGAGAATGCGGAGGATCCCGCTCGGCGTTGCCGGGCGCGGTCCGGGCTCATCGAGCACCATTAGGCCGAGGTTGTGAGGGTGGAGTCCGTCTGCGTCCTTTTGCGGCGCGATCGCCTGGACGGCCCGGCTGCCGTTCATGTGGTCGGGCAATGGGAGTTGGACGATCATGCCGTCGACTTGCTCGTCCTGATTGAGCCGTTCGACGAGTTCCTCGACCTCTTGCTGGCTTGAGGAGGCCGGGAGCGAGTAGTCGAACGACAGCATGCCGGCTCGCTCGGCGGCCCGGTGCTTGTTGCGAACGTAGATCTGCGAGGCAGGGTCTTCACCGACCAGCACGGTGGCGAGGCCGACCGACTTGCCACGATCAGCCAGATCAGCAACTCGCTGCCGCACCTCCGCCTTCAGGGCATCCGCTACCTCACGACCGGAGAGTGTCGTGGCCGTCACTGCAGCTCCCTTCGTTGTGCGGCCTTCCGCAACTATTGATGTAATCAATCTTATGCCACATCACACCTGGATGTCTCAACCATCCGTCCGGCTGGAGGGCGTCAGGCCGCGCTCGTTCGGCGCCCTCCGCAGCGCTGTTCAACCCTGCAATTCGAGCAGGTCCTCCTCGGCCTTGGCGTAGGCGATGGGGATGGCCTCACGAAGAGTCGAAACGATGGTGTCGACGTCGTCCCTCGTGATGACGAGCGACGGCGACATCACGTTCAGGTTCCCGACCGGCCGAACCATGACGCCTAGTTCATCGGCCTCGTTGGCGACCCGCTTGCCGATGTCGATCGCATCGGGATAGGGCTCCTTCGTCTCGACGTTGCGCACGAACTCGAGGCACACCATCAGGTGCGAACCGCGGACGTCGCCGACCATCGGAAGGCCGCGCAGCATGTCGAGTTGATCCATCATGTACGGCCCGACATCGCGAACGTGCTCGAGGATCCCCTCGTTCTCGATGATCTCGATGTTCTTGAGGCCGGCTGCGCAGGCGACCGGATGACCGCCGTAGGTGAAGCCCATCGCCATGTACCGCTCGTTCCCCGGCTCCGCGATGACGTCCCAGATCCGGTCGGAGAAGATCGTTGCCCCGAGCGGGATGTATCCCGACGTCAGGCCCTTGGCGGTTGTGATCACGTCCGGGGTGATGCCGAACAGCTTCTCGGAGGCGAACCACTCGCCGAGCCGTCCGAAACCGGTGACGACCTCATCGGAGATGTACACGATGTCGTTCGCCCGGCAGAACTCCCAGATCCGTTTCAGGTAGTTGGCCGGAGGCGGAACCACACCGCCGGCACCCATCACCGGCTCGGCGATGAAGGCCGACACGTGTTCCGGGCCGCCCAGGCCGGCGACCATGTCCTCGAACTCGGCGACCAGTTTGTCGGCGAACTCTGCTTCGGTCAGGTCGCCGCCGTACCGGTAGTAGTTGGGGGATGACAGGTGGTGGATGTTGTCCATGAACTCCAGCAGGTCAATCCGGTCCGATGCTTTCCCGCCCAGCGAGCCTGCTGCGTAGGTCTGGCCGTGGTAGGCGTCCTTGCGGGAGATCACGTGGCGCTTCTCCGGCTTGCCGCGGACGTTCTGATAGAACTGAATCAGGCGGTAAGCGATGTCGTTGGCGGTCGACCCACCGGTGGTGAAGAACACGTGGTTGAGGTCGCCCGGAGCCAGCTCCGCCAGCCTGGCGGCAAATTCCGCGGCCGGCGGATGGGTGAGGTCGACGAACGGACTCGAGTAGGCAAGCTTGCGCACCTGGTCGGCTATGGCCTCGACCATGTCCTCCCGGCCCTGCCCGACGTTGTTGCACCACAGGCCGCCGACCGCATCCAGGTACCGCTTCCCATCGGTATCGGTGATGTAGGCACCTTCCCCGGACTCGATCGGGAGAGCTCCCTCTTCCGGGAACACGTCGAACAGCTGATACGGATGGAGGTGATGCTGCTTGTCCCACTCGACGATCTGGTTGGTGTCTGCCATTGGTTGATCCTTTCGGATGGGTACGTCTGAGATCTTGCTGGGAACGACGATTCAGAATCCGGGGATCTGCTTCGGGAAGTAATCCTCCATATCGCCCTCGCGCTCCACATCGAGGGTTGCGCAGTGCAGGGCACCGCCGAACATCGACACGTCGATGAAGGGCACCGGGATCACGTCGAAGCCGAGCCCATCGAGTTGCTCCTGCAGCGCTACTTCGTTCGTCTCCACACAGATCGTGTTCGGGTCGATCGAGAACACGTTGTACCCGAGCGACTCGTGGCACATCGAATACCCCGGCTGTTTCGCACCGGAGACCGGGGCCGCCTCGATGATCTCCCAGTCATTCAGGCGCAGCAGTTCGTGGAACTCCGGGATTAGCGACGGATGGTCGGAGTTGATCATGACTTGGCCGGCGCGCAGCGGAATCAGGGTGACGTCGATGTGCCATGGCACCGGGGTACCGCCGAAGTGCAGGAAGTGCACCCGGAACCCGCGGGATTCGAAGTGGCGCTTGAACCAATCGAGGCCGGATCTGTTCGACGGCGCCGAGTGCTGGATGAAGATGTCCTTGCCGAAGCGCATCGCATCGGCAGTGTCGAACATCGGCTCCTTTTCGGTGAGCTGGAACTCGAGGCGGCGCATGTTCTCCATGAGTTCCTCGTCGCTCCACTCCCCGTGGAACTTCTCCCAGTACCCCGGGACGTAGGATTCATCCGAGAGGCGCGGCTTGGGGGCGGCCTCCCACAGGAAGTTCGGGTCGTCTTTGAAGTACTGCTCCAGGAGCGGCTTGTAGGCGAGGAACTCGAACCAGCGGGCCCGCTGCGACATCGTGGCTTCGAGGATCTCGTTGCCGTAGGCCATGAGGATGTCGCGTGGCGGCATGGTGCCGAAGAGGTGGTCGCACTCCCAGTCGGGGGTGCGGACGTACTGGCGGTCGTCCATCGACGTGGGGCGGTCGACTCTGATGCCCCGCCCCGCCAGCATCGAGGCGAAGCTTTCCATCTGCTCGTGCCCGGTCTCGATGTAATGGTCGGGGATCTGGATCCACTGCCCGGCGTTGATCCCTACTTCGGGGAGATCGAGAACCATGCCGGCTTCCGGGGCGCCGACCATGCGGCTGTCGATCCGTCCGATGATCACGTGCTTCAGCGGGTCCCACTCGTTCCAGGAGTTGACTCGAGTCATCGGTTCTTCCCTGCCTTTCGGAACGGTCCGCCGATCGGGATTCAACGCCCAGGTTTGCGGATGCCTATCAAACGATAGATGAAATGACGGAGGCGTGCATGGCTCTCTATCATTTGATAGGCATCGTCTCGGGAGGAGGAATGGTGACCGAATCGCCGCACGATGCAGCGGTCCGCGAGGTTCTCGATCGGTACATCGCAGCCTGCCATGCCGGCGATGCTGAGGCCTTGCGGCGGCAGTTTCACCCCGATGCCCTCATCGGCGGCTTCCTCGACGATGTTCCGGAGGTGGGGACCCCCGAGCCGTTCTTCGAGGAAACCGCCGGCAATCCCGCTCCGCAATCCTCCGGAGAGCCCTATCGCGGCGAGGTGACAGCGGTGGAGGCTGTCGGGCGGGTGGGTGGGTGTCGGTGCGGTCAGGGAGTACGACCTGCTCGGGCGTGACTACCTGAACCGATTCCTGCTGCTCGAGATCGGCGGCGAACGGCTGATCGTCGCCAAGGCTTACGACAGCGTCGGCGAATAGCGCGGCGACACGCTCTGACCGAGGAGCACATCATGAGTCGCACCGGCGTCTCCAAGGACCGGATCGAACAGATCCGGACCTCGCCACCTATCGCGAGTTGTCCGATCGCTTCGACCACATGGTCCGGCTCATCATCCGAGCCGGACAGGAGGAGGGCGACTTCGTCGATGTCGACCCCGCACTGGCCACCACGTCGTGACCGGGCTGTTCCTGCGGGCGCCGCTCTTCGAAGATGACCTTTGCGAGACCCGCGTAGCCGTCGCCGCAGAGTCGGCGACGCTGGTCCTGCGGAGCCTGCTCACCGACCCGGGCCGCCTGACCGAGATCCAATCGGAAGCCGCCGGGTTGATCGCTGCCTACCGGGCCGGCTGACCACCGTCGGGGCGCAGCGACGCTCCGTTCACCAGGCGACGCCGGATCTCCTCGCCGTCACTGTCGAGCGGCGGTGGTGCCCCCAGCGCCGGTGACGATTCGGGCCCGAAGCGGATGGGGGATCCGACCCCGCAGGTGCCGTCGCCCAGATCGGTGGTGGCCTCGATCCCGAGCCGCTCTGCCAGCGCAAACGCTTCGGCCACGGTGTTGATCTCACCCACCGGAACTCCTGCGGCCCGAAGCTCGGCGATCCACTCCGCCGCCGGCCTCGATGTGAACTCCCGCTCGAGTTCGGTGATCAGGTCATCGATGTTGCGGCGCCGGTCCCCGTTGGTGGCGAAGCGGGGATCATCGAGCAGGTCGGCGCGTCCGATCACCTCGCAGGTCCGTGCGAACAGGCGGTCGTTGGCCGCTGCCAGCACGAATTCCCGATCGGCTGCCCGAACCGGTTCGTAGGGGGCGATCGAAGGGTGGCGGTTGCCGTCGCGCTGGTGATCCTCGCCGGCGCCGAGATAGCCCGACGCCAGGTTGATGAGGCCGGCGAGCGCCGCCTCGAAGAGCGACACCTGCACATGGCGGCCCTTCCCGGTCCGCTCCCGTTCATAGAGGGCGGCCAGAACTCCGCTGGTCGCGAACAATCCGGCCACCACATCGGAGGCCGCCATGCCGACCTTCGTCGGCGGACCGTCGGGGTTACCGGTGACGTGCATCCACCCCGCCATCGCCTGGATGAGGAGGTCGATGCCGGGGAGGTCGGCCCCGGCTCCCTCCCGGCCGAACCCGCTGATCGAGCAGTAGACCACTCCGGGGTTCGTTGCAGCCACCTCGGTGTAGCCGAGCCCGAGTCGCTCCATGACGCCGGGGCGGAAGTTCTCCACCAGCACGTCCGCCTGATCGATCAACTGCCGGGCCAACTTGAGATCATCCGGGTCTTTGAGGTCGAGCGCCACCGAGCGCTTGCCCTTGTTGACCGATGCGAAGTAGGTGGCGGTGTCTCCCCGGAAGGGCGGGCCCCAGTGGCGGGTATCGTCGCCGCCTTCCGGGTGCTCCACCTTGATGACGGTGGCGCCCATCTCGGCCAGGGTCTGGGTCACCAGCGGTCCCGCCAGGATGCGCGAGAAATCGGCGACCAGAACAGGTTCCAGAGGGGCCGATGTCATGAGTTAGCGGGCGCCGGTCACTTCGATGCAGTGGCCCGACACGTAGTTCGACAGCGGCGAGGCCAGGAAGAGCAGCACCCCGGCGGCCTCTTCGGGCGTTCCCGGTCGACCCATTGGCACCATCTGGATCCCGATGTTGCGCATCTGCTCGGGGATCCCGAGAGTTATCTCGTTGTCCCCGCGCTCCACGACCTCACTACCGTCTTTGGCGAAGGTGAGCCGGGTATCGATGAACCCGAAGGCGACCGCATTCGCCTGGACGTTGAACCGGCCCCATTCGATCGCCAGGGTCTTGGTGAGCCCGACTATGCCGGCCTTGGCCGCCGAGTAGTTGGCCTGGCCGAAGTTGCCCCGGGTCCCGCTCGTCGACGACACCGAGACGATCTTGCGCGCCTGCGCCGCGCCGTGCTCGGCGATCTCGGCCTTAGCCTGCTCCCTGATGTACGGCGTTGCTGCCCGGATGAGGCGGAATGCCGAGGTCAGGTGGATGTCGAGGATCGTCTGCCACTGTTCGTCGGTCATGTTGTGAATGACCCCGTCCCAGGTGAATCCGGCGTTGTTGACCAGGATGTCGATCCCGCCCCAGGTGCCGACGGCGGCGTCGATGAGTGCGGCGGTCGTCGTCGGATCGGACACGTCGCCCACCACCGGGGCGACTGCTCCGCCGCCGTGGCGGATGTCTGCCGCGACCTCCTCCAGCGGATCGCCGTCGAGGTCGTTGATCACCACCCGGGCGCCTTCAGCGGCGAAGAGATGGGCGGCGGCGGCGCCGATGCCGCGTCCCGAGCCGGTGATGATGGCGGTCTTGCCGTCGAGCATCGGTCCCATCGTGTCCTCCTCGGGGCAGCAGCGGGCGGAGGAGGCGAGGCCGGGGTTAGGTCCGGTCTTCCTTCGCCTCGTCGTAATAGTCGAGCCGGTCCAGCGGCATCACCAGGGAGGTAAGCACGTTCATGAGGTGTGCGGTCAGCCGCTTCAGGTAGCGGAAGTACAGTGCACGGGCGACGGCGTCGGCCGGTGAGCCCTGTGAGTTGTAGGCGGCCTTGATGTGAGCGTCGTACTCATCGAGAAAGCCGTCGGCTCGGTGGATCAGCTCTTGGGCCCGCTGCGTTTCCCGGTCCCCGAAGACGTCTGCGACGTCGTCAATGAGATTGCCCGCCTTCTCCCGGTACGACTCGAGTTCGTCGCGGTCATCGGCAGCTTCGAAGTCTGCCCCGTACTTGGCCAGGTCGTAGAGGTTCTTGGCGTAGTCGCCAACCCGCTCTGCGTCCTTGACGACGCTCATGTACCCGAGGACCAGTGGCAGGTCGACGGTCTCCACCGAAGCGTGCACCATCAGAGCGCGCCGCACCGCCTGCTGGATGGCATTGATTTCCTGGTCGGTGCGCTTGACTCGCTTCTTGGTGGCCTTGGACTTGCCCCCACCGAACACCGCGTCGGTTGCCGCGTCGAACACATCACGAGCATCGCGGACCATTTCCACGAGCATGCTCTCGACGTCTTCCAGTGTCGAGTGGGCGCCCCTTCTGAAGAACTCAAGAACCATGGCGACGCTCCTTAACTCAGAATCACGATACCCAGCACCGGCAGCGCAATGAAGAACCCGGCCACGTAGGCCAGCGCCAGTGTCTTGCGCCGCATGGCCACTCCGGCGAGGTGGTCGGCGAGGGTAACCGGGACATAGCGGATCTTCGACCAAGAGAACAGGATCAGGATTCCGGTGATGTTGAAAAGGGTGTGGACCACGGCAATCGTCAGCCCGGCGACCTTGCCGGCGCCGAGTGCAGCCAGCAGCGCTGTGATGGTGGTCCCGACATTTGCCCCGAGGGTGATCGGGTAGGCATTGCGAACCGCCAGGATGCCCGATGCCACCAGCGGGATCAGGATCGATGTGGTGATGCTCGACGACTGAACCGCCACCGTGACGACCAACCCGACGGTCATGCCGACGAGGCCGCTGCGAGCCAGTGCCGCATTCAGCGACCGCTCGATTCGGGAGGCAACCAGGACCTTCATGTTCTTCGTCACAAAGGTCAGCGTGACGAAGATGAGTGCGATCCCCATCAGGATCAGGATTGTGCCGATGACGCCATCCGAGGAGGACATCCACTCGACGGTGTCCTCGAGGATTCCGCTCAGCCACTTGACTGCACCCTTGATCGGACTGTTGAAGCTCCCACCGAGTTCCTCACCGCCGGCGAGGAAGGTCGAAATCGACTTGGCGGCCTTGGACAGGAACCCGGTCAACACCTCGAGTGGCAGGATCACTGCGACGGCGATGAGATTGAAGAAGTCGTGCATCGTCGCGGCAGTGAATGCCCGCCGGAACTCCTCCGACTCACGCAGGTGCGCCAGCGAGACGATGGTGTTGGTGACCGTTGTGCCGATGTTGGCTCCCATGATCATGGGGACCGCCGCATCGACGTCCAGCACACCAGCGGCGACGAGGCCGACAATCGTGGCCGTCGTCACCGAAGACGACTGGACGAGGACCGTCGCCAGGATGCCGACAAACAGGCCGGCTACCGGGTTGGTGACGTTGTCGAACAGTGCATCGGTGAAGTCACTGCCGAGCGCCTTGATCCCCGACTCGAGAAGGCGCACGCCGACCAGGAAGAGGTAGAGAAGAGCAAGAACAAGGACTGCTCTCGCCGGAGCCGGGAGCCGACGGCGGGGCTGGGATGTCGGATCTATGGCATCACTTGGCGACGTCACGGACCAGGTCCTCGGGGTTCGGCCGACCGCAGATTCGCAGCACCGCTCAACTTAGGCAAGCCGGAGTCCAGCGGGATCAGATCTCCGGACGGTCGTCCGAGGGAAGGCTCGCCCTAGCGATCCGTTTTGCGAAGTAGTAGATGCGTTTCAGGTTGGCGATGACATCGATTTCGAAGCGGTAGGTGGCTACCCGTTTTGGCTCCGGTGCGGCCAGGCGCCTCGCCTCGTGGGCCAGCGTTGCCTGTTCCATCGTGGTCACGTCGCGCTTCATGCCAATGGCTTCGGCGGCCGCCTCACTATCCTTCTCGGCGAGAGCCACCAGCGCCAGGTCGAGCGCTCGCAGCACCGCCTGGTGGAACTCGCGGAGGACCGCTTGGGTCGATTCGCTTACGACGATCCCACCGGCCAGACGAGCCCTGCCGAGCCCAACCAGGTTTGTTTCGATGATGTCGCCTATGGCCTCGAGGTCGTTCGTGGCCTCCATGACGCCGACGAGTTCGGCCGTGCTCGTCTCGCTCAGTCGGCTCTCTCCGATCCGGCCGAGATAGGTGATGATCTGCCCGTGGAGTGCGTCGATCTCGTCGTCGGCGGCCGCCAACTCCTCGAGTTGGTCGAGGTCACCATTGATCACAGTGTCGAGGGCCATCGCGAGCATGCTTCGGGCCCGCCGCGCCATGCGCTCCAGTTCTCTGCGAGCGTGATCCAGCGCGAGCGGTGGAGCCGTTCTCAGGAGTTCCTCGTCGAGGTACTTCGCCCGAACTAAGGCCTCTTCGGCCGGCGCCCGTTCCGGGACTATGCGCTGGATCAAGGCGGCGAACTGATTGGTGAACCCGATGAACAGGAAGGCGTTGACCACGTTGAAGATCGTGTGAGCGTTGGCGACCTGGCGGGCGGTGCCGCCGCCGAGGCCGGAGACGAAGTCGGCGAAAACACCGACGAATCCCACCCACAGCACGACCCCGATCACTTTGAACATGGTGTGAGCCACGGCTGCCTGGAGCGCATCGCGCGGCTTCCCGATGGCTGCGAGCATGGCGGTAACGGTGGTTCCGATGTTCGCGCCGAGGATCAGGGCGATCCCCGCCTCGATGGTGATGAGGCCCTGCGACGCCAGCACGATCACGATGCCGATGGTTGCCGACGACGACTGGACGAGAGCTGTGAACAGGGCGGCGGCGGCGATGCCGATCAGTGGGTTTTCCATGCGGGCCATGGCATCGATGAACGTCTCGTTGGTCCGCAGCGGCGCCATCGCGTCACCCATCACGCTCATCCCGTAGAAGACGAGTCCGAGGCCCATGACCAGGTGGCCCTGGGTCCTTCGGGTTGACCTCCGGGAGAAGAATGACACCCCGAACCCGGTGGCAACGATGGCCAGCGCCCAGCGCTTGACGTCGAAGGCCAGTACCTGAGCGGTGACGGTCGTGCCGATGTCGGCCCCCAGGATGACCCCGATCGATTGGGACAGCGTCATGAGGCCGGATGTGATGAAGCCGACCACCAGCACCGTCGTCACCGAGGAGGATTGGATGACCGCGGTCAGCCCGGCGCCGGTGGCCAATCCGGCGAACCGATTGGAAGTCAGCCGATCGAGAACGGATCGCATCTTGGAGCCGGCCACCATCTTCAAGGACTCGGTGAGCCGGTCGAGGCCGAGGAGGAACAGGGCGAGGCCCCCGAGCAGTGTCACGATGATCAGGAACCAGTCGAGGGAATCCCCTGTGGTGGAATCCGCCAGCACCGTTGCCGGATCCATGAGCAGAACACACCTCCCTGCCGGCCTGATGAGCGGCCGATCGGGACGAGGCTACCGCTTCGACCGGATCTGGCCGGTCTTCCTTGCTGAAAAGGATTGCGGCCCGTACCGACACCGACTGCCCGTCCTAGCCTGGGTGGTTGACCACCCTCCCGGTCGCGTCGGCGGACGGGCGAAGGACGCATGTGATGGGTGTGGCGGGTCTGTTCGCCGAGCAGATTGGGGTGTTGGGGACTGAGGAGGCGTTTGCGCTTGGTGCGTTGATCGGTGAGGTTGAGTCTGGTGGGGAGCGGGTGATCCGGGCGAATTTGGGTCAGCCGGGTTTCCCTTCGCGACTCATGTTGCCGATGCGGTGATCGCGGCGATCCGGGCCGGTCAGACGACGTATTGCGACCCGCAGGGCCTCCCCGAAGTCCGAGCGGCTATTGCCACCAAGGTGGCGGCGGATCGGGGCCTGGACCCGATTGGTCCGGAGCGGGTGGTGGTGTTTGCGGGGGGCCGTCCCCCGATTGGCTTGGCGCAGCATGCGTACTTGGAGCCGGGCGATGAGGTGATCTACCCGTCACCGGGGTATCCGTTGTTTGAGTCGTTCATCCAGTATGTCGGTGCGGTACCGGTCCCGCTGCGGCTGGGGGAGGAGTCGGGGTTCAGTTTCCCCTCGGCGCAGACACGATGCCCGGGATCCTCGCCGGGACCCTCGAAGCCTCGAAGCAACGTTTGGCCGATCGGGGCCGCACCCTGCGTGCCGGTGCCCCCGATGTGGAGCAGATCTACCTAGCCGCCGGCCCCACTGCGGTGCGGTCGCCTCCTATGGGGCGTTCGTCGCACCGCTCGGGCACATCGCATCCCGGCTGCATGCGATTGGGAATCAGATGCG
>CAZEHO010000038.1:0-13902 GCA_964511945.1 uncultured Acidimicrobiia bacterium
GGTCTTCACCTACCCAAATCCGTAACCAACGTCCTGACCGAGTACACCTAGTAGCACAGGTCGGCCATCACCGGGTACGGATTGGTGTAGGTGGTGCCGCCGACGATCCAGGCGATGTGCAGATGGGGCACCGACGCATTCCCTGTGTCCCCGACGTAGCCGACCAGTTGCCCCGCCGTCACCCGGACTCCATCGCTGATCCCGGGGGCGTACGAGTCCATGTGTGCGTAGTACCAGCGATTGCCGCTGTCGCCGTTGACGTAGAGCCCGAGACCGCCGGCGTAGTGCCAGCTCGGGCTCCAGATCGTCCCGCTCTCGACGGCAACCAACGGCGTACCGATCGGGGACATCATGTCGGTGCCCGTGTGGGAACGGCCGCCGGACCTCGGTTCTCCCCAGCTGTCGCGGAAGCTGGTGGCACCGTCGATCGGGCAGACCATGGTCCCGGCCGGTGGTGGCGGTGGTGGCGGGGCGGCCGTCGTGGTCGTCGGCGGCAATGTGGTGACCGTTGCCGTTGTCGTCGTCGTGTCGCCGCCGTCGGACGCCGCAGTCGTTGTCGAGGTGTCGTCCGACGGAGGCTCCGTGGTGTCCGCACCGCCCACCGTGGTGGTCACCGCCACGGTGGTGGTTGTCGTGGCCGCGGGCGGGCTCGTCGTCGCCGGAGCCGGAGGCGTTGTCGTTGTGGTGGTCGACGTTGACAGGAACAGGGCCAGTTCGCGCTGGCGGCGTTCCTCCTCCTCGCGGGCGATGCGCGCGGCCTCCTGGACGTCCCACTGGCTCTTCACCTGCCGGTACTCGGCATCGGCGGCTTCCAGGCGGCTGTAGATGGACTCGAGCAGCGCCTCCATCTCCATTCGAACCGCCGCCTGCTCCAGGGAGGTCGTCTCCAACAACTCCTGCTGCCGCACGTATCCCTTCCGCGCCGCCTCGAGCTGGTTCACGACATCCCGGTCGGTGGCCGCGACGGTGTCCAGGTAAGCGAGCCGCGCCGGGACGTCACCGAAATCCTCGAACGCCAGCAGTGCGGTCGCCGACACGTCATTGGATCCGGCGGCCATGTACATCTCGGCAACACGCTCCCGGGCAGAGCGGCGGGCCAGGACCAAGTCGCGCTCCCGGGCGGCGAGATCGAGGACCAGTTCGTCGAGCCGCTGCCGGAGCGCCTCGTCCTGCAATACGGCCGCTTCGTAGCGTGCCACCTCACCTTCGAGTTCTGCCGATACCTCGCGCAGCTTCTGCCGGGCGGCTTCGACGTCCGCTTCGGTCACCTGCTGAGCAAAGGCCGGCAGCGCCGCGATCACCAAGCCAATTGCGACGGCCGCCGCGGAAAGGAGATGAGCGGCCGCACGGGTCACGACTGGGGCGGCTCCGCGCCGGGTTCGAGCACCACCCGCGACCTCCACAGGCCTGCCCCGTCCGGCACGGTCACGTACTCATCGTCCACGAGTTTGCGGAGATGCGCTGCGACTGATTGGGCGGCGGCGAAATGCAGAGCCCGATCGACGTCCTGATACACCTTCTCGACGACCTCACCGACTGTCGCTGCACCCGACTGGAGCGCGTTGACGATCTCGCGCTCGCGATCCAGTCGGTGCTCGATGTACTCGGTGATCACGACATCGGGATCCGTGATCGGATCGCCGTGGCCGGGATAGATCACCTCCAGGCCGATGCCGAGTAGACGGTCGAGAGATTCCATGTAGTCGGAGAAATCCTCGATGACCGTGCTCGATCCACCAATGATGTGATCCCCGGAGAAGCAGGCGTCGTCGACCACGTAGCACAGATGATCCGGGGAGTGTCCCGGGGTGGCCAAGGCGGTGACCTCCACGGTTCCGACGGTCACCTTGTCTCCATCGTCGAGAGCGACGTCCGGCTTGAATCCGGGCCCCGGCGACTTGCCGTAAGCGGGGACTCCCAGTTCCTTGGCGACCTGATTGGCGGCCGGTGCATGGTCCGGATGGGTATGCGTCACGAGGACGGCAACCGGTTCAAGTTCCTCGACGAGCTCACGAATGGCATCGATGTGCAGCTCAATCGGTGGTCCCGGATCGACAACGGCCACCCGCCCGGTCGATTGGATGACCCACGAGTTGGTACCCGCCCCGGTGAACAAACCGGGGTTGGGAGCGAGCACTCGATGAACCTTCACTGCAATGCCTCCTCATAACCGGGCTCACCCGGGAGTAGAACCCTCCACGACCCATCCTCTCCCACAAGCAGGCGGGGTTCGACCCTGGGAACCGGGTCCTGTGCCTGTGCATAGTTCAGCACGTCTTGAACCTCATGGAATCCGGCGAGGAGTTCAAGGTGGCACCGTGTCGGGAATTCCACGATCCAGCGCTCGTCGTCGGCCATCTCCAGAGCAGCGGCGGCGGAGGTCCAGGCAGCGTCGAAGACTTCCTGGTAGTCGGCAGCCGCTTCCGTCGATGCAGGGACACCGGCCACGTAGAAGCGCGTGTCGTAGCGCCGCGGCAGTCCCTTCGGGGTCACCCAATTCGACAGGTAGACCAGGCGGTCGGCGTCGAGGCGCAGATGGCGGGCATAAAGATCGGTGATGAGTTCCAGGTCGGTGCCGGTGACCGGGGCATCCGCATCGGCTCCGAGCAGCAGGCCTGCTTCCTCTGCAAGCTCCCGAAGCGCAGCCGACCGCCACGGCAGCTCCTCATCGGCACCCGACCAGGAGACCACCTCACGGATCAGGGGACCGTCATCGATGTCGCTCAGCGCTCCCCCGGGAAACACCCTGGCGTTCCCCATAAACGGCGCGCTTCCACCCCGACGCACGGTGAGCACGTCGAAGCCGGTGGACGAGGGACGGAGAACGATGACCGTCGAGGCCGGGCGCACCGGCGGGTCCGGGACCGTGTCGAGCCTCACGGGGGCAATATACCGACGCCGGTAGGCTGATCCCATGGTCCCACGACCCCCTTCGGTGGATACGCTCGCAACCGATCTCGAGGGCACCGGACTGCCCCGATCCGTGCTGATCGGACTCGCTCGCCAGGCAATCGCCGATTGGAGAGAGGACCCCGACGGCGCCTCGCCCCACGTTCGGGCACGCCGGCTCGCCGCCGAACTGGCCATGCGGCGGCCGCAACGGATCGTCAACGCCACCGGGGTACTCCTGCACACCAACCTGGGCAGGGCACCGCTCGCCTCAGCGGCCAGCGCCGAAGCCGCCGAGGTCGCAGCCGGGTTCAGCAACCTCGAGTTCGATCTCGCCGACGCCGCTCGCGGTGGACGCGGCGCCTACGTCAACGACCTGGTGACGACCCTCACCGGGGCCGAGAGCGCCCTGGTCGTGAACAACAATGCGGGTGCCCTCTTCCTCACGCTCGCGGCCATCGCAGGCGGCCGCGAAGCAGTGGTGTCGCGGGGTGAACTGATCGAAATCGGTGGCTCATTCCGCCTACCCGCGCTGATGGCGGCAAGCGGGGCGAAACTCGTCGAGGTCGGAACCACCAATCGGACCCGGGCCGCCGACTACGCCGGGGCGTGCGGGCCGGGCACCGCCCTCGTGCTCAAGGTGCATCCGTCGAACTACCGGATCGAAGGGTTCACCGAAGAGGTTGATTACCCGGACCTCGCCGCGGTGGCCGCGGAGGCGGATGTCCCGTTCGCAGCGGACGTCGGCAGCGGTCTGCTCGATGCCCGGGCCCCCTGGCTCGACGGTCCACCTCCATCGTGGCTTGCCGCCGAGCCGGCCGTTCGCCAAACCCTCGACGCCGGGGCCGACCTGGTCATGTTCTCCGGCGACAAACTCCTCGGAGGCCCGCAGGCCGGCATCGTGGCCGGCCGGCCGGACCTCATCCAGACCATGGCGAAGCATCCCATCGCGAGAGCCGTCCGGATCGATGGTCACCGGATGGGCGCCCTGGCCGCAACGCTCGAGCTCTATGCAGACGGCCGGGGGGCGGAGATCCCGTTCTGGCGCATGGCGTCGCTCCCGGAGTCGATCCTCGGCGACCGCTGTGCAAGCGTTGCATCGGCCGTCGGAGAGGCGGCATCGGTCGAGGAGGGGCGTTCGCTCCCGGGTGCCGGGTCCGTCCCCGGCGAAGGCATCCCCGGTCCGGTCATCGCCGTTCGGGCGGCGCGGGCTTCGTGGCGCCGGCTTCTCACCGCCTATCCCCCCGTGCTCGCTCGCTACGAGGACGACCGGTTGATCATTGACCTTCGTGCGGTCGACCCGAGTGATGACGGCCACGTCGCTGCGGCGCTGAGTGAGGCATGCCGGTCGTAGCCACTGCCGGGCACGTCGACCACGGGAAATCCACCCTGGTTCAGGCGCTCACCGGCCGCGATCCCGACCGGTGGACCGAGGAGAAGGAACGGGGTCTCACCATCGATCTCGGGTTCGCCTGGACGGTGCTCCCCGGTGGGACCGAGATCGGATTCGTCGATGTCCCCGGCCACGAACGGTTCATCAAGAACATGCTCGCAGGAGTTGATGTCGTGGACGCCGCGCTCTTCGTGGTAGCCGCAGATGAGGGCTGGATGCCTCAGTCCGAAGAACACCTGGCGATCCTCGACCAGCTCGGGGTCGACCGCGGCCTGGTGGCCCTCACCCGCGCCGATCTCGTTGATGACGAGACTCTCGAGTTCGCGGAACTCGAAGTTCGCGAACAGTTGGAAGGCACGACACTCGCCGATGCAGCAGTGGTCCCGGTGGCCTCGCCCAACGGTGTCGGGGTCGACCGGGTGGCGTCCGCTCTCGAGGTGCTGGTCGCAAGCTCGGAGCAATCCAGCGGCCGTACGCGGATGTGGATCGATCGGTCGTTCAGCATCAGCGGTGCCGGGACTGTCGTGACGGGCACACTCGTCGACGGTCCGATCGCAGCGGGAGACGGCCTGGTGCTGTGGCCGGACGGGATCGAGGTTCGAGTCCGCGGCCTGCAGGCCCACGAGCAGAGCGTCGATCACATCGAGGCCGGGAACCGAGCCGCCGTGAACCTCGCCGGCATCGATCGCCACACGATCACCCGCGGCGCCATGCTGGGCCTCCCCGGGCAGTGGCGCCCGACCGGTCGATTCCTTGCCCGGCTTCGCACGGTCCGGAGCTACGGAGAAGGTCTCCGCGACCGCGGCGCGTTCCACCTCCATGCCGGAAGCGGGGCCTGGTCTGCCCGGCTGCGCCTCCTGGAGGGATCCGAGATCAGCGAGGCGGGGCCGGCACTGGTCACCGTGGACTCGCCGATTCCCTTGCGGGCCGGGGACCGGTTCATCCTGCGTGACGTGGGCCGGCGCAGTGTCGTGGCCGGCGGCATCGTCGCCGACCCCCACCCACCCCGGTCGGGGGCCGGGCTGCGCGATGCGCTCACCCAATTCGCCGACGCCGATGGTCCCAATGAGATCGCCACTGCCTTGCTGCGGATCAGGGGCCGGGAGGAGATTGCCGCTCTGGACGCCGACAGCGGTGGCGGCACACCAGAAGGATCAATCGTCATCGGGCAAACGGCCGTTGCCAAGGACGAAGCGGCCCGGCTCATCGAAGAGGCGACCACCCTGGTCGACACGTTCCACGAGCAGTTCCCACTCCGCCCGGGGATGCCGAAGCCCGATATGGCAAGCCGTCTCGGCGTCGAACCCTGGCTTCTGGACGCGCTGGCTTCAGCCTCGGATGTTATCGAGGACGATGGCGCCACAGTGCGCCGCAGGGACTTCGGCGGAGCCCTCCAGGAGGCCGAGACCGAGGCGAGGGATCATGCCCTCGAGACCCTGAGAACTGCCGGACTTGCCGTCCCGCGCCGCACCGAACTGGGACTCGAGGCCGAATTGCTCCACGCACTCGTTCGCCGCGGCGACCTGGTGGAGGTCGGAGACCTCTTCGTGTATCCGCCCGACACCCTGCGGACCCTGGTGCAGACCGTGAACTCCATGCCAGATGGCTTCACGGTCGCCGACTTCAGGGATGCGACGGGGATCACACGCAAGCACGCGGTGCCGTTGCTCGAATGGCTCGATGGTGAAGAGATCACCCGCCGTCAGGGCAACGGGCGGGCGGTCAGACGTTCGCCGCCTGACGGGCCAGCGTCTGGCGACGCTCAGTCTCGGTGAGACCACCCCAGATGCCGTAGGGCTCCCGGATCACCAGGGCGAACTCCAGGCAATCGACCTTGACCGGGCATGCCGAGCAAATGGCTTTCGCCTTGGCTTCCCTGCGTTCCCGTTCGTCCTTTCGCTCCACTGAAGACGGTGGAAAGAACAGATACGAGTGATTCCCGCGGCAGAGACCCCGCATCTGCCAGGAACGATCCATTTCGACGACGCCCGCCATTCGAACTCCTCCCGGTACGTCGAGCCGGGTCGGACACTAGACGGCGGGTTCAGAGGATGCCAGGAAAAAAAAGGGTGATGTTCAGGAGCTCTCGATCGACGCCGGCTCGACCTCGAGAACGATGCCGTCGACGCCGGTGACTGTGATCGAATCGCCCTCACCGATACCCGCCGTCCGAGCCGACCGGGCCCGCCATCTGGCGTCGCCGACCAGGACGACTCCATCCGGCGCAAGGTCGGAGGCGGCTACTCCGCTCTCCCCGATCAGGTGTTCACGTCCGATGGTGGCCGTAGCGAACCGCGCCCTCACCACCGTCGTCATACCGATGCCGAAGAAGAGTGCGGCACCGAGCACCACGAGGACGATCGGCCACCACAACACGGTGATCTGCGGTCCGGCCTCGACGAACCTGAGTCCGCCGTAGAGCAGCGCTCCGGTTCCCAGCAGGCTCCGCCAACCGAGATCGTTGCGCTGGAAGTCCATCGTGTAGAGCATCAGCCCTGCCAGCGTGGCCGCCACCGCCCACCAGTTGGTCGGCAGCACCGCCATTCCGTACCCGGCAAGCAGTAGCCCCGCCAGCGCTACACCGGCGGCGACGCCGGGGCCGATCGCATAGAACTCGAAGACGGCAAAGGCGAGCGCCGCCACCAGCAGGAAGAAAGCTGCCTCGGGCGACACCGCGATGCGGAGGGTCCTATCGACCAGCCCCGGCTTGATAAACGTGACCTCGGCCGCAGGCTTGGTGACCTCGACGCCGTCTTCGACTTCGGTGCGCGCGGTGGCCAGCGTTGTGGTCGTGCCACCGGCCGCTACCCCGACCCCATCGAAGCCGACGACCACCTGGCCGATCGCCGGACTGACGAAGTCGATCAACCCCGGGACCGTCCCCGTCACCTCGAATTCCAGGAATGCCTCTTCCGGCAGGTTCGGGAAACGATCGAGGACCGGCGTTGGATCGTCCGACTCGCCTGCGAACGTCGGTGCGATGTACCCGACCACGGCTCCCGGGGCGGCACCTCGAAGATCCGCGGCCGCCAGCAACTGCAGCGCAGCGCCATAGGCGCGTGCCGGCGCTGGGCCGACCCACACCGCAACCGGAACCGGGGGGTCGGACACGAGTGCCAGCAGCTCCTCGATGTCACCGTCCACAGCACCCGGAGAATCGACCTGGAGGATCACCAATTGGGCGTCCGAGCTCTCGATGGCGTCGACGGCGAACCCGACGAGCCGGCGGTCGATCGGCCCGCTGAGTTCAACAACGTCGACCGGGGGCAGGGCTTCTTGTGCGGCGGCCGGAGACCATCCGGACGCCGCATACCCGGCCAGCAGGAACAGCACGATGAGCAGTCGGCGGACGATCACGGCCGGACATGGTAGGAGACCGGGAGCACGACCCGTTGTGCGGCGATTACAGTTCCCGCTCATGGCGAAAGTACTGCTGGTTGCGGACGCGGAATGGGTGATCAACGACGTCCGGGCCGCCCTTTCCGACCCCGCACACGAACTGGTCGAGGTCGCTGATCCGCGCGAGGCCGAAGATGCGTGGTACGACGAGGAGCCCGACGTTGTCGTCGTGGATCTCCAGGTGGGCTCGATGGGCGGATTCGCGGTCACCCGATCGCTCCGCAGTGCGGCGTCTGCGCTCAACGAGTCGCCGACACCGACCATCCTCCTGCTTGACCGGACCGTCGACACCTTCCTCGCCGGCAGATCAGGCGCCGATGCCTGGCTCCTGAAGCCACTCGCCGCCTTCGACCTGCGCGAAAGAATCGGTGAGCTCACGGCCGCAGCTGCCGAAGCAACCTCATGAGCCTTCGGCCTGAGGAGCCTCCGAGTACCTACCCCCGCAGGGGGCACCCGTGAGCGCGCTGCAGATCACCTATCTGGTGATCCTGTCGGTCTGCATCCTCGCCTCCGGCTTCTTCTCGGGATCAGAGACGGCACTGGTCGGCGTGCCCCGGGAGCGGGTGGCACAGCTGCTCACGGTGGACCGACGTGCCACAGCCGTCGGCAAGCTCACCGAGGACCCCGACATCATGCTCAGCACGTTGCTGGTGGCGAACAACTTCGTCAACATCCTCGGAGCCTCCGTTGCCACGGTGCTGTTCGTCGACCTGGTCGGTGAGGACTGGGGGCCCTGGGTCGCTACGGGGGCGGTCACCGCAACGGTGCTCCTGCTCGGTGAGATCACTCCGAAGAGCCTGGCGACTCGGTACCCGGAACGCTTCTCACTGTTCGTCGGACCCACCATCTGGCGCCTGTCGAAGCTCCTCCTGCCGATCTCCCGGCTTTTTCTCGCCCTCTCGAGGGGCCTCTTCCGCATCTTCAGGATCAACGCCAGCGGCGGTCCGGCTCCGGTGACGCAGGAGGACATCCGCACGATGGCCGAACTCGGCGAGCTCTCCGGAGACATCGAATCTGCCGAACGGGAGATCATCCACTCGCTGTTCCGGCTGACGGATCGCAGGGCCCGGGAGGTCATGACGCCTCGACCCGACATTGTGGCTTTGCAGGAACCGGTGACCGCTGAAGCGGTTCGGGATGCAGTGGCGGCCAGCGGCCACAGCCGCTTCCCCGTCATCCAGGAGGATCTCGATCAGTTGGTCGGTGTGCTCCACGTGAAGGATTTGCTTCGAATGGGTCACGACCCGGATGAGCACGACATCCGCCGATCACTGCGAGCGCCGCACTTCGTTCCCGAGACGAAACCGCTCCTTGAACTCCTCCATGAGCTGCGGACCGGCAGGCGAGCTTTCGCCTTCGTGCTCGATGAACACGGCGGCGTCGAGGGCATGGTGACGATCAAAGACATCGTTTCCGAACTCGTCGGCGATCTGCAGGACGAGTACGACCCGGGCGTCCCCGCGATTGTGGCGCTGGGGAGCGGTTCCTGGCTGGCCGACGGGCGGGTGCCCGTGGACGACCTCGATGAGGAACTCAAGATGGAACTCCCCAAGGGGGCCTACTCAACCGTTGGAGGATTGATCTTCGACCAGGCCGGGAGGATCCCCGATGTCGGCGATTCCATCGACATCGACGGGATGACGATCACGGTGCTTCGAATGGACCGACACCGGGTCGATCGGGTTCGGATCGACTCCGGCGACCCGATATGATTGCCCGCCTGCGGGACGTGGCGCAGTTTGGCAGCGCGCAGCGTTCGGGACGCTGAGGTCGCCGGTTCAAATCCGGCCGTCCCGACGAAGCCCCCGGCATCATGCCGGGGGCTTTGTCTATCCCGGCTTGCTGATCGACACGGGCCGGGTGAATCGGTGCTGAAACCCATGAACACTGAGGCAATGCGGGTATCGGGGTTCGAGCGGAAGACTCCCTGAAAGGGCCCGTACGCGCTCTGAATCAGATCAGGTGCGCCGCTGGCAGCGGGGGCACTCGAAGCTGCGGAATCGGTTCCATCGCACATCTATTGCACATCCAGATTCACCCAGTGCTCCGTCTCGGGATCTTGGTGATGTTCAGGGCGAGCTGAGGGCGTCGTCCGGCAAGGACGCAGGACGAAGGCGCACTCGAGCAGTGCGTCGAGGACGAGGACGCTGCCGGTGGTGTCCTCAGCCGCATCTGAACGCAGCAGAGGTTCCGAGACGGAGCACCGGGTCAGAAGAAGCCGGGGCCAGCGTCGTGGGAACGGCCAAGGAACCGACGTTCGAGGACCTTGGCTGCGGCCCGGTCGGCTTCGCTGACGGCCTGGGCGTAGATCGACAGTGTGAGGCGAGGGTCGGTGTGCCCCAGCCGTGTCTGCGTGGTCTTGATGTCGACACCCTCGATGACCAGGCCGGTGGCGTTGGCGCGGCGGAGGTCGTGGAATTGGAGCCACTCGATCCCTGCTTGGCGCCGGGCCGGGTACCAGATGCGGTGCAGCCAGTTCGAGTAGTCGAGTTGTTCCCCGTCGGGTCCCGTGAACACGAAAGCGTCATGATCGTTTGGTGAAAGCCCGCGGTGAGTGAGATGAGCGGAGAGGATCGCCATGAGAGCCGGCGGAGCGGCGAGAGTGCGGCGCCCCGCAGTGGATTTGGGTGGCCCTACCGCCGCGGTCCCGCCGGGCCCGCGGGTGACCTGTTCGGCGACGGTGACGACGGAACGCTCGAAATCGATCCGGCCGACCCGCAGACCAGCGCACTCGCCCCAGCGCAGCCCCAGCACCGCTCCCACGTACGCCATCGCGCCGTAGGACGGGCCGAGCGCCTCAGCGACAGCGACCAGATCGGCGGGGGTGAGGAGTGGCCGTTCGACCGGCTCGACTGAGGGGAGCTGGATCCCCCGGCAAGGGAAACGGCCGATCAGTTCTCGCAGCACCGCATGATTGAGGACCGCCCTGAGGGTGCCGTAGACCCTCCGCACCGTTCGGGGGGCAAGCCGCTTCGACCAGTCACTGACACGGGCTTGGATGTCGACCGGTCGCAGATCCCCAACCGCCCGCTCCCCCAGCACCGGCAGCACATGGGTCCGCAGTATCGAGAGGTCACGAGACAACGTCGAGGCACGCTTGGCCGGGTTCGATACCAGCCACCCCGACGCCACCTCCCGAAACGGTGTCCGGGCCGCCCGCGGGTCGATCCACAACCCCGAAGCTTGCCGGGTACGTTCCTGCGCCTCAAACGCCTCGGCCTCGCGGCGGGTCCGAAACGTCTTCGTGTAGCCACGCCCGGCCGGGTCACGAAGCCGAACGTCATACCTCCGCTCGCCCCGACGCGTACGACGCACATGAACACTTACCCGCCCCTACGATCCGAATCCGTTCGTCGGCCCGTCTGCCAGCCGCTGCACGAACTCCGTCAACACCCCAACGGGGATTCTGCGGCTCGCTCCGATCCGTACCGAGCCCAACACCCCGGCACCCATCAGCTCGTACACCATCGACCGGCCGATCGACAGAACCTCCGACGCCTCCTCCGGTCGCAACAACAGCTTCTCCACAGACATCTCCAACACAGCTAACGGCAACCCAACAGCATCACCATCACAGACCGGCCTCTCACGCCACTCTCCACAACCTTCCACGAACACGTCTGAAGGTGTTCGGTTCAATTGCCGAAGGCCAACCTGTGCAACTTCGAGGCCCATCGGAGCTGTTCATTGCGAGTTCGTCCCCCCGGCCGCGGCCCGACCGACCCGCCTCACACGCACTGGCCGCCGTCGAGAACGACGCGCTCCCCGACAACGCAAATCGAGGGACGGCCATCCGCGCGGCCGCACCCAAGCCACGGGGACCCGGACGGCTCCATGGCACAGATCCCGCGGATCCCACGATTACCGCAACGACGAGATCGGTCTCGTTGGCCGGGATGGTGTCCGGGACCAGGTCGACGAGGTGCCGCCCCACGCTGCCACCCGACCAGACCGCCGCTCGATCCCACCGGACGGGAGGGCTCAATCCGGTTCTTTCAAGAGGGTGTCAGCGACACACGCATCTGCAACAAGTTGCGTCCGGTTGACTGGTTGACCGCTGGGGTGGGTTGATGGTGTTGGATCGGGGAGTGCTGGGCAAGATCGACCGTTGGGGTGTTCGGGGAGCTGGATCAGCCGAGTTGCTCCGTCGAGGCCATGCCGGTCAGATCGTGCTCGGTCACGAGGTGATGTGGAAGCTCCACTACCACCGCTACGGAGGGCATGGCTACACCCGGATACTCGATTTCGTGATTCCGAAGTTGATCGAATCCGGGTACCCGGAACGAGAGGTTCAGATGCTGGTGGTCGACAACCCGGCACGGCTGCTGGCGTTCTGAACCCAGGTCCACCCGAGCATGCCAGCCACAAGCTGCGTCAAACGTGGGCAGAACGAACCCGGCCCGACTGAACTAATGCCTGTCGGATCAACGCAGACCATCACTGGTTGAAGCGCGGCGAAGCACCCGTTCCCGGATCACGCCGGCACCTGCCCAGCGCGGAGTGGCCTACTCACAGCGAGGCGGAGGCGGGGGTCGTGGAACCGGGCCCTGTCTGGTAGCTGGCGGGCCAGCTGCGGATGAGCTGTCGGCGGCGCGAACGACCGACATTTCGGCCATGCTGGGAGCCAAGTCGAGAGCCATTCGCTGTGGATTCGTGTGGACGGCTGTGAACGCTCATGGACGGCAGGCCGTGGAATGCTGGGCTGTGAGGACGGTTGTGGATGCTGCTTTGGAGATCCACGGATCAGAAGGTTGGGGGTTCGAGTCCCTCCGGGCATGCTGATAGAGCGGTCCTGGGCGTGGCTACGCGTGAGGCCGCTTCTTGTTTGCTGGCTGATCCCGGGCCCTCGCGGTGATGGTTCGAGTCCCTCCGGGCAAGCTGATTGCACCTCGCTGGCGTATTCGCGTTGACCCGAGTGGCCGCGGCTTCAAACCACTTGACACACTCAATCGTTTGAGTCTACGCTCCGAGGTGCCCTCAAACGTTTGAGTGGGTTATGGCTCAGTCGGTCACGTTGCGGGATATCGCAGACCACGTTGGGAAATCGGTTTCGGCCGTATCCAAGGCCTTGAGTGGCGCCCCGGACATCGGGAGGGAGACGTCTGACGCGGTTCGTCGAGCAGCAGAAGAACTCGGCTACGAACCCAACACTGCCGCCCAGCAGTTGAAGCTGCAGCGCACCGACACGGTGGGGTTGATGCTGCCAGCACGTGCCGATCTGCGGCTCTCGGATCCGTTCTTTGCCGAGTTCCTCACCGGACTCGTTGAGCATCTGGATTCCCTCGATCTGGGAGTCCTTCTGTCGACAGTCGCCGACGCCGAATCCGAGGAGACGTATCTCAAGCACATTCGGGCGAGGCGGGTGGACGGCTTCGTCGTCGTACGCACCAAGCTCGAGGATCCGCGCATCCGGCTCCTCGCCCGGCACGGTATCCCATTCGTGTCCTTCGGCCGTAGCCGTCCTGCCGACACGCACTGCTATGTCGACGAGGACGGGGCAACCGCAATGGCTGCCGTTGTGGACCATCTTGCCGGTCTGGGCCACCGGCGCATTGCGTGTATCGCGGAACCGCCCGGGTATTCGAAAGCCCACCATCGCGTGCAGGGGTTCCTTGCCGGCCTCAACGCACAGGGCCTTCCCACAACATCGGAATCGGTTGTAGTTGCCGGCTACAGGCAGGAATCGGGTCATGAGGTGGCCGATCGCATGCTGTCGGAGTTACATCCGCCGACGGCCATCGCCTGCTGCAACGACCTGCTCGCGCTGGGTGCGATGCGGGCGGCTCAAGAGCGCGGGCTCATCGTGGGACACGATGTCAGCATCACTGGTTTCGACGACATCGCCCTCGCCGGCTACGCCAATCCGTCCCTGACGACGGTGCGAAACGCGGCCAGTTGCTCCGGTCGAAAGGCGGCGGAGATTCTCGGTAGGTCGATTAGAGGCTTCCAGATAGAAGAGCGCCAAGTCCTGTTGGATTTGGAGCTCGTGGTCCGGGATTCCACTGGGCCACCAGTCAATGGGAGGTAATGGAGGTTGATAGCAACGGCACCGTGAATGCGTGTCGGGCTAATCGGAATCGAGGTGGCTCGCTGGAGGCCACAAACTGGGAGGGCAACAATGACCCTACGAAGATTAAGAGTGTTCGCAATCATCATGGCGTTTGCGCTGATTGTCGCAGCGTGCGGGGACGACGACGACGGCGGCGATACCACGGCCGCAC
>CAZEHO010000038.1:14002-24357 GCA_964511945.1 uncultured Acidimicrobiia bacterium
CTGGGACGACGGCCGCACCTGGGACGACGGCCGCACCTGGGACGACGGCCGCACCTGGGACGACGGCCGCACCCGCGGATACGGATGTCGCGTTCTTCTCGACGCAGTTCGTGCCGATCGAGGAGCAGGAGGTCTTCCGCGCCATCCTCGAAGGCGGTGGGTTCGACGTAATCGGGAGCGACGAGGGTCCGCTGATCGATCTCGTGCTTGCCGGTGCTCAGGCCGGTAGCAGCGAGGTCGACCTGATCGGTGGTCTCCACGGAATGTTCCCGCCGCTGGCACGCGAGGGTGCAGTGGAGAACATGATCGACATCGCCGACGACCTCGCTGCCGATCGCGACATCGCCCCTTCGTTCCTCGAGGCGGGCCTGCTGGGCAGTGACGACACCCTCTATTACGTGCCGTGGATGCAAGCGACGTACATCATGGCCGCCCACAATGACGCCCTGGCCTATCTGCCCGACGGTGCTGACGTCCAGGCGATCACGTGGGAGCAGTTCGGGCAGTGGTGTCAGAACATCCTCGACGAGACGGGTGAACCTCGCTGCGGCCTCCCGCACGCGGGGCTGTTCCATCGCTTCCTCGAGGGATACATGTTCCCGTCCTTCACGGGCGGCGTGGTCACCGAATTCAAGTCCGCCGAGGCTGAGTCCATGATGGAGTGGGCTCGCGACTCGTTGTGGCCGACCATTCACCCCCAGTCGATCAGCTATGAGTTCATGCAAGAGCCACTGCTCTCGGGTGAGGTCTGGGTTGCGTTCGATCACACTGCTCGCCTCAAGGATGCCTTCGATACGGCGCCTGACGACTTCGTCGCCTTCCCGGCACCTGCGGGTCCGGCGGGGCGTGGCTTCATGCCGGTAATCGTCGGCCTGGGTATTCCCGCGGGCTCTAACAACCCGGAGGGCGCGGCGGCTCTGATCGAGTATCTGACCCGTCCGGAGATTCAGAGCGAGGTCCTCAACCAACTCGGCTTCTTCCCCGTCGTATCCGGCGTGGACTTCAGCAACCTGCCGGTGGGCATCGGCATCGAGGCCGGGGCCGTGACGGCCCAGGCGTCGGCTCCCGATGCGCTGCCCGCTCTCTTGCCGATCGGCCTGGGCGATCGCGGCGGCGAGATCAACGAGATCTTCCGCGCTGCGTTCGACCGGATTGTGCTCGACGGTGAGGACATCGCAACTGTCCTCGCTGCAGAGGCGGCAAATCTGCAGACCCTCTTCAACGAGACCGGAGCCCCGTGCTGGGCGCCGGATCCGCCGAGCGACGGGCCCTGCCAGGTGAAGTAAGCACGAACACACAAGGTTGTGCCGGCCCGCCTTATCTGGGCGGGCCGGCACAACGACTTTGATCAAGTGGGCGGGGAGCTGATGACCACTGATCAGAAAACGAGCACCGAGGAAAAGATACGCGAAGCTCAACCTCGCAAACCCAAAAGGGTCAAGTGGACTCCGTATCTGCTCATCCTGCCCACGATCATCTTTCTCGCCCTGTTCTTTGCCTACCCCATGGTGCGCGGGCTAAGCCTGGCGATCTGGGACGATGAAGCCTTTCTGAGCCTGCATGCAGATGCGGCTCTCGACTCAGATTCGACGGGACGGATCAGGCAAAACAGCCCCATTGACGTCCTTGATCGCCGCGCCAACGTCGTCGATGCTGCCGACCTGGCCGAGCAACCCAACCTCATCACCGAGATCTGGTTCAACGTGTCGGGACAAGACCCCGATGGGCAGCCGATCACCGGCTGGACTCCGGAATCCCGGATAAGGGTGAGGGCCGAGGACGATGCCGGCAACCCCATCGGCGGCTCTGTTCGCAGCAGAATTGGCGTTGATGCCGATCCGCTCACGTCGGTATTCGCCGAGGCCAGCGGGACAAGCCAAGTCGTCGGCCAGCTCGAACAGCGAGCCGAAGTTCAGATCACGGACCAGACGGTTCTCGAGGTCTGGTACCAGGTTTCGGGGGAGGACGACGATGGCGAGACCGTTCAGGGCTGGGCGCAGTCACGCTTCATCCAGGTCTTCGAGGATGAAGCAACCGGCAGAGTGGACCGTGGCAATAGTGGTGAGCTGACCACCAGATACATCCAAGGAATGGTCAACCACCGGTTCTTTGGTCCAGCCCTCAGGACCACGCTGTTGCTGATGGTCATCATCATTCCGATCCAGTTCGTGCTCGCGATGATCATGTCACTGGTGATCCAGGCCAGGTTGAAGGGTCACACGAGCTGGCTGTACATATACGCAATCCCGCTGGGGGTTTCCGATCTGGCGGTCGGCATCGTCTTCTTTGCGATCTTCACCCAGAACGGGTTTTTGAATTCGATCCTGGAGGGAGTCGGCATAATCGACTCGCCGGCGACCTTCTTATCGGCCGACACCAAGGGCTGGATCATCGTCGCCATCATCGTTGCCGAGGTCTGGCGCGCTACCTCGATTGTGATGATCATCCTCGTGTCCGGGTTGCAGGCCATTTCTCGGGAAGTCCTCGAGGCTGCCGAGCTGTTCGGTGCCAATCTGTGGCGCCGAGTGCGCTACATCATCCTTCCTCTGTTGCGGCCCAGCATTCAGGTTGCTCTCATCTTGAGAACGATTCTGGCGCTGCAGGTGTTCGCCGTGGTGATCGTGCTTAGTGGTGGGGACGTCGTGACGGTGCTCACAAACGAGACGTTCCGACAGTACGACGAGATCCGTAACTCCAACGTCGCGGCAGCCTACGCAGTGTTCATCTTGCTGTTGTCGATGATCAGCGCTGTCGCGTACCTGTACACCCTGCGGACGCAGGAGGAGAAGGCGGCATGACGACCGTTCCTGAAGTGACGCAGCCGGCTCAAGCTTCCGAGGAGGTCCAGGAGATCCACCGGCGCATGCTGCGTCGTCAGAAGATGAACCGCGGCTCGGTGTATGCCCTCGCTGTGGGAATCTCGCTGTGGATCCTCGTGCCGATCCTGTTCATCGGATCGATGGCGTTGACCACCCCCGAGACCGTACGCGCCTACCCGAAGGGGATCCTGCCTTTCATTCCGTTCTCGACCGAGTCGATGCGCTTTTTCCTCGAGTCCGATGGAGTCGTGCCCGGTTTCGTCAACAGCGTCATCGTTGCGGTGATCACGCTGGTTCTGTCGACGATCATCGCGGCCCCGGCCGGATATGCGATATCGCGCTACTTTTTCAAGGGTCGGGATGCTTTCCGGCTAGGCATCCTGGCGGTGCGAGCGTTCCCGATCGTCATCCTGGCGATCCCGATCGCGGTCATGTTCATCAGTTTGGGCATATTCGACAACGTCGGCAGCCTGGCGCTGATGCATACCGCACTCACGTTGCCGACAACGGTTCTCGTGATCGGGAGCGTGTTTGCCAGCGTCCCCTACGAGCTCGAAGAGGCAGCGATGATCTTCGGCTGTACGCCGATGAAGGCGTTCCGCTACGTGGTGCTGCCTCTCGTGCTGCCGGGCATCGCGGCCGCCGCGATCTTCACGTTCGTCATGTCGTGGAACGAGGTCTTTGCAGCAAGCATCCTCACCGTTCGAAATCGGACGCTGCCCGCCCAGGTGTTGTTCGCCATCGACGGGTCACCCGAGCATTACCAGTTCGCAGCCGCATTCTTCATGTTGATCCCGTCGCTGCTGTTCATCTTCCTCATCCGGCGGTATCTGTACAACATGTGGGGCCAAGTCACCAAGTAAGGGACGAGTCAATGGCGAAGATCAGTATCGAAAACGTGAGCAAGAACTTCGGTGACTTCGTTGCTGTCGACAACGCAAGCCTGGAAATTCGCGACCGGGAGTTCGCCGTTCTCCTCGGCCCTTCCGGTTGTGGAAAGACGACGCTCCTCCGCGCGGTCGCCGGACTCGGGATGGCCGACGCCGGGCGCATCACCATCGGCGACACGGATGTGACTTACCTCCCGCCCCGGGAGCGGGGGATATCGATGGTATTCCAGAGCTATGCGATCTTCCCCCACATGTCGGTGGAGAAGAACATCGCGTTTGGGCTCAAGATGGCCAAGACCGATCCCAAGGTCATGGAGGAGCGAGTCCACATGGCCGCCGAGCTGCTCCACATCGAGGAAATGCTCGATCGCTTTCCCAGCGACATGAGTGGTGGCCAGCGGCAACGCGTCGCCGTGGCCCGCGCGATCGCCATGCAGGCCAAGGTTCTGCTCATGGATGAGCCATTGAGCAACCTCGACGCCCTGCTGCGACTCGAGATGAGGGCCGAGCTGAAGCGCCTCCTCGCCGACATTGGAGCGACAACGATCTACGTGACCCACGACCAGATCGAGGCCCTGAGCATGGGCGACCGCATCGCTGTCATGAAGGAGGGTGTCATCCAGCAGTTCGAACACCCGACAACCGTGTACGACCAACCGGCGAATCGATTCGTGGGTGGCTTCATCGGCAATCCCCCAATGAACTTCCTGGGCGGCCGTATCGTCGCAAACGGTGAAGCTCGAAGAGTGCATGCGATGGTCGGCGATTTCCAGATCGAGCCGTCCGACGAGATGTCTCCGGTCCTGGCTCCTTACGCCGGCGGCGAGATCGTCATTGGTATCCGGGCGGAGAACATGGAGGCGGTGAACCGTCCTTCCGACGAAGCGCTTTGCGTCCAGGTCATTGTCGTCGAGCCACTCGGTTCGCAGAACCTGCTGACTGTCCGAATCGGCGGTGACACCGTCAAGATCGCCACGCACCCAACGTTCGCCGTTGCGGCCGACGACGACATCTGGCTGCGGTTCCCGGCCGACAAGATCAGATGGGTCGACCCGGAATCAGGCAAGACGCTTTATCCGAAGCTCGCAACGGCATAGCGGGTGAAAACGAGAGAAAGGTTCTGCACCTATGCTCGCTAGTCATTCTGTGCGCGTGGCGCTCATCGGTTGCGGCAATATTGCAGTCAAAGGACACATACCCGCCTACGCGGGACTCCCCAACGCTTCGATCACGGCGGTCTGCGATGGTGTTGCCGAAATCGCCACCGCCGCCGGAGAACTTACCGGAGCCACGACGTACACGGACTTCGACGAGCTTCTCTCCACGGAGGACGTCGATGCCGTTGACATCTGTACTCCACCATGGACCCACGCGGAGTTGGCAATCAAGGCGGCAGAGGCCGGAAAGCACATACTCTGCGAGAAGCCGATAGCACCTTCGCTTGAAGACGCCGATGAGATGATCGCGGCGGCTGCAGCAGCCGGTGTCACGCTGATGGCGGGGCAGACCAGGCGCTTCGATGATCGTTATCGAACGGTCAAGGAGCAGATCGATGCCGGCCAAGTCGGCCGTCCCGTCTACGTGCGGCGTTCGGAGCGTCAGCTTCTGCCCTTCCCCGCCGATGCGTGGTACTGGGACACGTCGGTGGGTGGAGGTGTGATCCTCGACATCGGAGTCCATGCCTCGGACCTGCTGCGGTGGCTGTTCGACGATGAGCCCGTTGAGGTCTACGCAGTCGCCGGGGCAGTGAGCGCCGCGGCAGCGGAAGCTCACTCATTCGACTACGCACAGATCACGTTCAAGTTCGCCGACGGCGGCATTGGATTCGCAGAGACAAGCTGGGCCCACCCCGGTGATTTTGGTGGAGGGCAGTATGCGGCCCTCGATGTTGTCGGAACCGACGGCAAGATCGAATACAGCGACCGGGACTCGAACCCGATGCTGACTCTCAGCGCCGACACCGGCCTCTCGTTGCCGCGCTACTTCGCTCTCATGTCGTCGACGGAGTTCGCCTTCGCTGCCGAGATCGCAGCCTTCGTGGACGCCGTCGCTACCGGGTCCGAGTCCGTGCTCGACCCCGCCGACGCCCGTGCCGCGGTGGCCATGGCACTAGCTGCTCAGGAGTCGGCAGTAACCGGCAAGGTGGTGAGGTTCGACGGCTCGCTCAGGACAGGCCGCGGGATCGTCACAGCGGAGGCGGGCGTATGACCCAGCCGATCAACATGGGAATCCTGGGATGTATCAACCTCCACACCCCGCGATATCTGGAGAGCATCCTCAAGAGCCGGCAGCTGCAACTCGTCGGTATCTCCGAGGAAGGCGACGCCGCCGCGATCGGGGAGCGGACCGCGGCAGAGGAGGGGGTCCCGTTCTTTGGCTCCCACGACGCACTGCTCGATCTCGACGATATCGACGCGGTGTATCTCGGCAACCTCCCCGTTGACCATCTCGACGCCATCAAGCGGACGGCAGCACGGGGAGTGCATGTGCTGTGCGACAAGCCGCTGGCGACGACGCTGGCCGGCGCCAAGGAAGCTGACAGGGTCGCCAATGAAGCTGGCATCAAACTCATGGTGTCGTTCTTCCCGCGCTTCCAGCTTCCGCTCATCAAGGCCAAACAAGAGCTTGATCGCGGCGATGCCGGTGAGGTAGTCGCGATCTATGCGGTCAAGTACGGTCGTGTTCCTACCAAGGCCGCGACCGACCTACCAACCGACTGGTACCTCGACCCAAGGATCACCGGTGGCGGCGGGTTCCTCGACATTGGGATCCATGCCATGGACGCATTGCGCTGGCTGGCCGGGGCCGAGCCAGTGACCGTAAACGCCCGAGTCGGAAACATGGTCAACGAGGAACTCGGCAACGAGGACTTCGGTGTCGCCACCTACGAGTTCGAGAACGGTGTAGTTGCCACGTTGTCGGCGGGCTGGGCCAACCCCGACCACTCCCCAACGTGGCTCGACGTCAAGTTCGAGATCCTGACCACCAAGGGCGTGTTCATCATCAACAAGCCGCATCACGACCTCGCGTTGTACACCAACGAATCCGCGTTCCGTCTCGCCTGGCTCAAGCCGGACACCGATGGTCAGATCGACGCATTCGCCAGGATGGTCATCGAGGACCTCGATCCCCCGATTACGGCCAAGGACGGAATTGTCGCGCTCGCCATGGGCCTCGGCGCCTACGAGTCCTCGAAACGTCACGCCAAGGTGGAAATCGCACCGCTCATCGCCGAGGCTTGAGATGGGGTCGGGGCGTCAAGTGGCTGACATCGAGTCCACCCTTCTGGCGCATCTCGAGTTCCTGTATGGGCCTGATGCCGAATCGGTTCTCGATGACCTGCTGCGGCTGATGCGTTCGTTCGAAGGACGCCTCGATGTCGGGCCACGGCGACAACTCACCGAGAAGGACGCGGTGCTCATCACATATGGCGACATGGTGACCGAGGCGGGGCGGTCTCCGCTGGAAAGCCTCGGCGACTTCCTCACCGGGCACGTCGCCGAGGTCATCAACACGGTGCACATCCTGCCGTTTTACCCGTATTCGTCTGATGACGGGTTCTCAGTGATCGACTATTCGGAGGTCGACCCAGCATTGGGTGGCTGGGGAGACGTGGAGAGCATGCGGCTGTCGTTCCATCTGATGTTCGATGCCGTGCTCAACCACATCTCAGCTTCGAGCGAGTGGTTCGAGGGTTTCCTCAAGGGGGACCCGCGGTATCGAGACTTCTTCACCGTTGTCGAGCCCGATGCCGATGTCTCGGAGGTCTTCCGTCCACGCGAGCTTCCGCTCCTTACGGAAGTGGACACGGCGTCGGGCCCTCGTCACGTGTGGACTACCTTCAGCGCCGACCAAATCGATCTCAACTATCGCAATCCGGCGGTGTTGTTAGCGACGATCGAGGTGCTCCTCACGTATGTGGCCCGCGGGGCGGATGCGATCCGGCTCGATGCGGTCACCTTCCTCTGGAAGGAACTCGGGACTTCCTGTATCCATCTGCCCCAGACTCACCACATCATCCAGCTGTTCCGCTCCGTGGTCAACGTTGTGGCACCGGCGGTGATACTCATCACAGAGACGAATGCGCCCCACGCGGAGAACGTGTCCTACTTCGGAGACGGAACCGACGAGGCCGATCTCGTATACAACTTCGCGCTGCCCCCGTTGACGCTGCACGCCTTCCATACCGGTGATGCATCAGTGCTGTCGGAGTGGGCGGACGGGATGCGCGCTCCCTCGGAGACTACGACATTCCTCAACTTCCTCGCGTCCCACGACGGCATCGGGGTGGGAGGGGCTCGGGGCTATTTGTCCGAGGACGACATCCTGGCGATGGCCGACAGGGTCGAGGACCTTGGCGGGAACGTGTCCTATCGAGCAACCCCCGGTCACGGCCGAATGCCCTACGAGCTGAACGTCAATTATCTGGACGCGCTCGGCCAACCGAACGTGGACGAGACCGACGAGCTGGTTGCCCGTCGCTTCTTGACCTCGCAGGCCGTGATGCTCTCGCTCCAGGGGATGCCGGCTGCCTATTTCCACAGCCTGTTCGGCTCGCGAGGCTGGCCGGAAGGTGTGGCACAGACCGGGGCATATCGTACCGTCAACCGGGAAAAGCTCGTAAGGCGGCGTATCGAGGACGAGCTTCGCACTGGCGGCTCGCTGCGCAACCTGGTCTTCACCGGCTACGCCGCGCTGCTGCGGGCACGAGCCGAACACACGGCATTTGCCCCTGCGGCCGAACAGCGGATCATCAGCCTCCATCGGAGTGTCTTCGCCGTCCTGCGATCGAGTGAACAGGGCTCCGTCCTGTGTCTTAACAACGTGAGCGGCGAACCGGCGGTCGTCGACGTCTCAGCGTTGATTCAGGGTGCCTCGACTGATGTCATCGCCGGGGAGAGGTACGAGCCGATGTTCGAGCTTGGCCCCTACGAGACCCTGTGGTTGGCAGGCGAGACATCATGAAGATCGGGTTCATCGGCGTTCGCTTTGCGGGGCTCGACGGCGTCACGCTCGAATCCGCCAAGCTCGCCGACGTCTTGCGCGCTGCCGGGCACGAGGTGTCATGGTTCGCCGGCGAGTTGGGCGCCGAATACACCCCCGGTGTCGCGTTCGCGCCGGCCCGGTTTGACACCGCCGAGAACCTGGCGCTTCAAGAGGCGTGCTTCGGCGTGGAGGAGACGGCCGCCGCGGTCCTCGACGAGATCGAGCAGCGAGCGATGCAGCTGACGGCGGCGATCGAGGAGTACATCGCCGCCGAGTCCATTGCCGTCCTGATCCCCCAGAACGCCCTCTCGATCCCGATGCAGTTGCCGCTGGGTATGGCACTGGCCGGACTGGCCCGCGGGGGTATGTCCATGGTCGCCCACCACCACGATTTTGCCTGGGAACGAAAGCGCTTCTACCCCAACGGCGTTGGCTCGATCCTCGAAGTGGCCTTCCCGCCCATTGCGCCGAGCGTCCGGCACCTTGTGATCAACTCGCTGGCACAACAGGCACTGCAGGAGAGAACGGGAGCGTCGTCGTCGATCCTCCCCAACGTCATGGACTTCGAGAATCGCCCGCCTCCCGGCGATGGCGAGGCGTTTCGCCGCTATGCGGGGCTTAGGGCCGACGACATCGTCTTGATCCAGTCGACGAGGATCATCCCCCGCAAGTCGATTGAGTTGACGCTGGAACTTGCCTCATTGATGGCCGATCGCGCGGTGAAGGTTGTGGCCACCCACCCCGGCCTCGACCAGGGCACCGAGTATGCGGAATCACTCGTGCAGCGTGCCGGTGATCTCGGAGTCGACTACAGAATGGCTCCTGTCGGTGGCGCCGGTCAGCCGTCGCTGGCGGATTCCTACGCCGCTGCCGACTTGGTCACCTATCCATCCCGCATCGAGGGATTCGGTAACGCGCTGCTCGAAGCGATCTACTACGGCTGCGGTGTGCTGGTGAACCGGTATCCGGTCTTTGTTGCCGACATCGCCGCCACTGGTCTCAACGTGATCGAGATCAACGGCGCCATCACCACGGACACTGTTGGCGAGGTCCGAACCTGGCTGGGCGACGCTGATCTTCGCCAATCCGCAAGCGCTGCCAACTATGAGATCTGTCTCGAGCAGTATTCGTATGCGACTGTTCGTCGTCGGCTGTTGCCACTCCTCGATGAGCCCCGAGCTATGACTTGATCTCCGTCACTGGTTCAGTGCGCTCGAGGCGCTCTGGAACCCGAAGTGCAACCTAGGACGTCACCACTGTCGGCGGTAGGGAGAGATTCCTTCGAGAAAGAGGTTGTGGCTGGCTGCCGAGCATGCGAGGCGGAGGCCTGCCCGGGGCACAATCCGGCTCTGACTCGAATCCTCCAGCATATGCAGGGAAACACGACAGGCTCTCGGTTCGATGAGAGGCCACGGAGACGCTCCGACTGCAAACCGCCTGGAAACGCCAAGCCGGATACAGGCCGTCACCAGGGGATACGAACGGGCATCTCGCCGGGCGATTCCCCTTGTAATTCGGGGCCAAGGGACACGGAAGGACACCAGAGGTCACGAGTTGGGTCTGACTACGGATCAGTGATTCGAGTGGTTGTTTCGATTCCCAAGCAGTTGCGTCCACGTTCGTGGTGTATGGCCGGGGGGAAATGCCGCTGGATAGGTGA
>CAZEHO010000039.1:0-23613 GCA_964511945.1 uncultured Acidimicrobiia bacterium
CCGATCAACGTGCCCGGCGGGCACGCCACATCGGCATTACTCAGCAGACTCCTAGTGCCGCGCCTCACCGCGTTTGCCGGGTTCAAATGTGGCTCAGGCCGCCTCCGGCTGCGTCCTCGCCCTTGACGCATTTCATCCAATGCGCCTGCGGGACTGCGTCCTTGCCGGGCGACGCCCTGAGCTCGCCTTGAACCTCGCCAACGTCATGAGGCACGGCACCAATCACTCGCTCGCCATGCGGCGCAGCACCATGTGGAGGATGCCGCCGTGGCGGAGGTAGTCCACCTCAACCGGTGTGTCCACCCGGGCGGTTGCCTCGAAACTCACCACGGAACCGTCTGATCGGATCGCCCGCACTGTCACCGGCTGGCGGGGGACCAGGGTGTCGTCGACTGCGATGTCGAAGACCTCCGTGCCGTCCAGGCCGAGGCTGTCGGCCGTTTCCCCCTCGGGGAAGGTCAGCGGAAGCACGCCCATCATCACCAGATTCGAGCGGTGGATTCGCTCGTAGGACGCGGCGATCACGGCCTTCACTCCCAAGAGGAAGGTGCCCTTGGCCGCCCAGTCCCGTGACGATCCCATGCCGTAGTCGATTCCGGCCAGGACGATGAGCGGGACCCCGGCATCCCGGTACGACAGCGCTGCCTCGTAGACCGTCGACACCTCACCGGTCATGAAGTCGGTGGTGAAGCCGCCCTCGGTTCCCGGCACCAGCTGATTGCGGATGCGGATGTTGGCGAAGGTGCCGCGGGTCATCACGCGGTCGTTGCCGCGACGCGATCCGTATGAGTTGAACATCGCCGGATCCACGCCGCGCTCGATCAAGTAGCGGCCGGCCGGCGTGTCGGTGCCGATCGCTCCCGCCGGACTGATGTGGTCGGTCGTGGTCGAGTCCCCGAGCTTGAGCAGGACCCGGGCGCCGGTGACCGGCTCGATCGGTGACGGCTCCGGCGCCAGGTCTGCGAAGAAGGGCGGCTCCTGGATATAGGTGGAGTCATCGCTCCACTGATAGAGCGCTCCGCCGCCTACTTCGACGGCCCTCCAGGCGTCCGAGCCTTCGAATACCGATGCGTACTGGGTGCGGAACTGCTCGCTTGTCACGGTCGATCCGACGATCTCTGCGATCTCGTCCTGGCTCGGCCAGATGTCACGCAGGTACACGGGCTCACCGTTGCCGTCGATGCCGATCGGCGCGGTGGCCAGATCGATGTCGACCGTCCCGGCGATGGCGTAGGCAACCACGAGCGGAGGAGAGGCGAGGTAGTTGGCGCGCACGTCGGGCGAGATCCGTCCCTCGAAATTGCGATTGCCGGAGAGCACCGACGTTGCGACCAGGTCGTGGCTGTTGATGGCCTCGCTGATCGGTGCCGGTACCGGGCCCGAATTCCCGATGCACGTAGTGCAGCCGTACCCGACGAGAAAGAACCCCATGGCTTCGAGGTCACCGGTGAGGCCGGCGGCGTCGAGATACTCGGTCACGACCTTGGACCCGGGAGCAAACGAGGTCTTCACCCAGGGCTTGCGGGTGAGGCCCGCTTCGCGGGCTTTCTTGGCGACGAGGCCTGCTCCCACCATCACATCGGGGTTGGACGTGTTGGTGCACGACGTGATGGCGGCGATGACGACGTCGCCGTGGGTCAGATCGAAGACGTCACCGTCGAACTCGACGCCGGAGGCGGTCGTCGTGGTGTCGGCCTCGAAGCCGTCGGTGAGCTCGCGGCGCCAGGTGGCCTGCATCTGATCGAGGTCGATGCGGTCCTGAGGACGCCGCGGCCCCGACAGGGACGGCACCACCGATCCCATGTCGAGTTCGAGCACCGACGAGTACACGATGTCGTGTGAGTCGTCGCGCCACATCCCCTGGATTCGGTAGTACTGCTCGACGGTCTCGATCAGCGCCTCGTCCCGGCCGGTGAGCCGCAGATAGGCGGTGGTCTGTTCGTCGACGGGGAAGAACCCGACGGTGGCGCCGTACTCGGGCGCCATGTTGGCGATGGTTGCCCGATTGGCGAGCGGCATGTCGGCCAGTCCGGGTCCGAAAAACTCCACGAACTTGCCGACCACGCCGTGGGCCCGCAGCATTTCGGTCACCCGGAGGACGAGGTCGGTGGCCGTGGCGCCCTGTGGCAGCGTTCCGGTGAGACGGAACCCGACGACCTCTGGAATCAGCATGTAGACCGGCTGGCCCACCATTGCTGCTTCGGCTTCGATGCCGCCGACGCCCCAGCCGAGGACGCCGAGGCCGTTGATCATCGTCGTGTGGCTGTCGGTTCCGACAAGGCTGTCGGGATAGAGGGCACCGTTCTCGTCCCACGCGACTTTGGCTAGGTACTCCAGGTTCACCTGATGGACGATGCCGGTTGACGGCGGCACGACCCGGAAGTTGTCGAACGCCTGCTGGCCCCACTTCAGGAACTCGTAGCGCTCCCGGTTGCGTTCGAACTCCTTTTCGCTGTTGAGCGCCAGCGCCATCGCCGAGTTGAAGGCATCCACCTGAACCGAGTGGTCGATGACGAGGTCGGCGGCAACCAGCGGATTCACCTTCTGCGCCGAGTTGGGATCGCTGGTCATCCGAACGACGGCGGCCCGCATGGCGGCGAGGTCGACGACGGCCGGCACACCGGTGAAGTCCTGCAGCACCACCCTGCCGGGGCGGAACGCGATCTCGGTCTCCGGCACCTTGGTGGCGTCGTAGGAGGCCAGGGCCAGCACATCGTCATCGCGTACGACGCGGCCGTCATGTGATCGCAACACCGCTTCGAGCAGCACCTTGATGGAGTAGGGCAGCCCGGCAACGTCGCCGGCGTCCTTGAGGGCGTCGAGGCGCCAGATCTCACGCTCGCCGAGGGGGGTGGCGATGGTGGTGCGGGCGCCGAAGGGGTCGTGCGTCATGACATCAGCTCCGGGATATGTGGCCAGACGGCGAGGTTACTGCGGGCAGTTTGCAGCAGGTGAGCCGGCGTTGGGTTATTCGGCGGTTGCCACTTCCGTCACGCAGTTCCCGGCCGGATCCACGTGGGGGTTGACGGTGACCGGTTCCATGTCGACACCGGTAGCGGCCAGCAGTCCGCGGACGATGCCCTGGTCGAGCCGGCACACGACCTCGGGGTGATTGGTGGCCGCGGTGCCGAACGGACAGTGACGAGTGAGCAACTGCAGATCGTCGCCGGCGTCGATGCCGAAGCCGACCCCCGCCATCGCCCGGGTGACCGCCCTCACGGCGTCGGCGAATCCTTCCTCTTCCGGAAGGCCGACCTCAGCCGCCAATTCCGCGCCGTACTCCCGGCCGACTTGTTCGGCAATGGCGGCCGCATCGTCCGGCGCCACCCGCTCGATGATTCGGACCAGCAGTTCCGCCAGCAGGTCGTAGCGTCGTGCCGGGTACGACACGGCGATTTCCTTCTCGGTGGCCTCGTATGCCTTGGCAGGCCGGCCGGCACCCTGACCGGGAATCCGGCGGCTGGAGACACTGAGGTAGCCGTCGTCGGTGAGCCGGTCGAGGTGATGGCGAGCCACGTTCGGATGGATCCCGAAGATGTCTGCGATCTGACCTGCGGTGACCGGGTGGGCGGATTCGCGGGCGGTGATGTAGATCCCCCGTCGGGTGGGATCACCGAGGGAGGCTGCGAGATCGCCGATGGTCCGCTCGAAATCCTGCGCCTGCATGGGTCTGGAGGGTACGTCCCCCGGCGTCACTATATTCGGCAGCATCCAGATTCCGAGGAGACCCGTGGTCGATATCAACGCCGTCACCGCTGCCGTCGAAGGGGTCGTAGACCCCGAATTGCGCCGTCCGCTGGGCAAGCTGGGGATGGTGGATGAGGTCACCGTCGGTGACGACGGCGAGGTTCGAGTTGCCCTGACGCTGCCCGGTCCGCAGTGGCCCGGAGAGCCCGTCGGCCTGACGATCGCCGATGCCGCCAAAGCTATCGAAGGGGTCGGCGAGGTCGCCGTCGACGTCGACTTCATGACCGAGGCGCAGCAGGACTCGGTGGTCTCGTTCCTCCGCGAGGGTGTGCCCTCGCGTCCCGGAGGCCCCGGTTCGCGGACCCGGGTCGTCACCATCGCCTCGGGCAAGGGCGGGGTCGGCAAGTCCTCAGTCACCGCCAACGTGGCGGTGGCGCTGGCACGGAGCGGTCACGATGTCGGTGTCATCGATGCCGATGTCTGGGGCTTCTCGATCCCCAAGATGCTGGGCATCGACAGCCCGCCGAACGCGTTGTCGCAGACGATCATCCCGCCCGGTGCCTACGGCGTGCGGGCTATCTCGATGGACTTCTTCGTCGGCGCTGATCAGGCCGTGGTGTGGCGTGGCCCAATGCTGCACAAAGCGCTCGAGCAGTTCCTCGACGACGTGCTGTGGGACGAACCCGAGTTCCTTCTGCTCGACCTGCCGCCGGGAACCGGTGACGTTGCCATCTCGTTGTCGCAGTTCCTTCCCGGTGCGCTCTCGGTCATAGTGACGACGCCACAGATCACGGCGCAGCGGGTCGCCAAACGCGCTGCGGTGATGGCCACCAAGGTCAACCAGGAAGTCGTCGGGGTCGTCGAGAACATGTCCTGGTTCACCGGGGACGACGGAAAACGCTACGAGATCTTCGGGTCGGGCGGTGGAGAGCAGCTCGCCGCCGAACTCGAGGTTCCGCTGTTGGGCAGGGTTCCGCTGGTCCCGGCGATGCGGGAGGGAGCCGATCGGGGAGAGCCGGCGGTCATCGCGGCACCGGGCGGCGAGGCCGAGGAGGCGTTCGCCGAAATCGCCCGGCAGCTCATCGACGCCCGGCCCCGGGTGCGGCGTCCACCGGAACTCATCATCAGCTGACGGCTGCGGCCGGCCTACGATTCACCCCGAGGAGGAAATCATCGTGCGCGTCAGGTTTGGAATGGCCGACACGGCCCGCGAGATCGACATCGAGGTCGACGATGCCAAGGCGTTGATAAAGAACTTCGAGAAGGCCCTCGAGAGCGACGAGAAGGTGCTCTGGGTCACCGAAGAGGACGGTCGGCGCTACGGCCTCGTCACCGAGATGATCGTCTACGTGGACGTCGAGCCAGAGAAGACACGCTCCGGGGTCGGATTCAGCACCTGAGCGACCGCTCGCAGGCTCCTGAGAACAGTATCGAGGGCCCGTGTTGCGGGCCCTCGATGGACAAGTGGGGGAGGGAGGTCAGCTTGCCCGGCGGCGTCGTTCTGCCAGCCAGCGCTTGCGCAGCCGGCGGCGCTCATCTTCGGCGTACCCGCCCCAAACCCCCGCTTCCTGGTTGGTTCCAAGCGCGTAGTTCAGGCACTCCTCACGCACGGTGCACTGAGCGCAGATGAACTTGGCGGCTTCGATCTGATCGACTGCAGGACCGGTGGTCCCAACGGGGAAAAAGAGGTTGGGTTCCGAGTCGCGGCAGGCGGACAGTTCGCGCCAATCGGTGATCGTCAGCATGATCGTTTTCTCGGTTATCGGTTGTCGCCATCGTTGTGAAACCGTTCACAAGCGACGAAGCCCACCGTACACGCCTGTTTCGGGGCGGTCAAGAGGTTTTTGGAACCGGTTCCGGTGTGAGCCCTGAAAGCGGTTTCCCGAACTCGCCGAACGGCAAGGGGGTACGCTGAGTCCACAATGTCGATTCACGAAGAACTCCGTGCCGAATTGACCGACGCGATGCGTGCTCGCGACCGCCGCCGCCTCGATGTGATTCGTTCGATCGAAACCGAAGTGGCCAAGGTGCGCAGCGAGCCCGGTTTCGATGGTGACCTCGACGACGGGCTCTACCGGCGGGTCATCTCGTCCTTCTCCAAGAAGATGGACAAGGCTCGCGCTGAGTTCGAGGCCGGTGGCCCGGCGGGCCTGGACCGTGCTGCCAAGCTCGAGTGGGAGATCGAGTACCTCGCTCGGTGGCTGCCGAGCACCGCCGGCCAGGACGAGACGCGGGCGCTGGTCCGCACCGCCATCGATGAGCTCGGAGTCGACGACCCGAAGATGGCCGGTCGGGTGATCGGGCACGTCATGCGTCACGGTCCAGACGGTCTCGACGGCGCCCTGGTCAACCGGTTGGTGCGGGAGGAGCTCGACGCCGGTTGAAGTCGCCGCCGTTGTTCTATCCAATGCTGGCGACGCCGTGGGAGCGGCCGTTCGCCGACCCCGGCTGGTCGTTCGAGCCTAAGTGGGACGGCTACCGAGCGATCCTGACCTGGGACGGGACGGAAGTCCATCTGCGCAGCCGCCGAGGGAACGACTTCACCGACACCTATTCGGAGCTGAGCGCGTTTCGGGCAACGCGGCCTTGCGTCATCGATGGGGAGATCGTTGCCCTCGGCGCCGACGGCCGTCCGTCGTTCGAGCTGCTCCAGGGCCGCAAGCGGTCGCGGATTGCAGTGTCGATGGTCGCCTTTGACCTGCTGTTCGACGGTGAGCCCATCATCGGATTGCCGTTGGAGGACCGGCAGGAGCGTCTGACGGCACTCGGGCCGGAGCCACCGTTCGTGACGGTGGAACCGATCCGAGGTGACGGCCATGCCATGTGGGACGCCGTCGTGGATCGGGGCCTGGAGGGCATGGTGGCGAAGCGGCTGGGCAGCAGCTATCGCCCCGGGGTGCGGTCGCCCGATTGGCGCAAGGTCGTGCACGTCAATTCGCTGCGGGCGGTCGTCGGCGGATTCACCGTGGGTGAGGGTGGACGCACCGGAACGCTCGGCTCACTGGTCATGGGACTGTGGGAGGGGGACCGGTTGCGCTGGATCGGCAACGTCGGCACCGGATTCTCCGACGCGGACCTGATGGCGGTGAAGGAGGCGCTCGACGAGATGGAACGATCCGACCCGGCGTTCCACGACTCAGCGGCCATCGAGGGGATGCCGACGTGGATCGAGCCGGTGCTCGTTGCCCGGATCGGGTTCCGGGAATGGACGTCGGCGGGCCGGCTCCGGGCGCCGCGTTTCCAGGGTTTCACGGATGACCCGGTTGAGGTTGTGACGTGGGAGCAAGAGGGGCCGTGAGTGCTGCTCAGTGTTCAGTTCCGTGTGATCACTGAGAACCGATGACTGATGACTACCCGGCGGCTCGCTTCGCCTTCGTTGCCTCGACGCTTGCCTTGAGCGCCTCCATGAGGTCCACGACCCCGGTCGGAGTGGGCTGCTCGGGAGCCACGATCTCCTCACCCTCGATTTTGCGGCGGGCGAGCTCCTCGACCGCCTCCCGGGATTCGTCGATCCACCGATCGGGTTCGAACGGTCGGGTGAGGTTGTCGATGAGCATCTCGGCCATCTGGACCTCGTCATCGCGAATCTCGATGTCCTCGGAGAGCTGCTCGAACTCGGGTTCGCGGATCTCATCCGGCCAGTACATGGTCTCGAGGACGATCACGTCGTCCTCGGCCCGCAGCGTCGCCGGGTACTCACGCTCCCGGATCGCGACTCGGGCCAGTCCGACCAACCCCTTCTCGGTCAGGGCTCGGTGGAGGATTCGGTAGGCCTTGACTCCGGTCTTCTCGGGAGCCAGGTAGTAGGACTGGCGATAGAAGATTGGGTCGATCTCCTCATCGGCGACGAACTGCACCACATCGACGGTGCCGGCACCCTTGGTCGACAGCGCGGTTTCGAGTTCTTCATCACTGAAGACTACGTAGCGGTCCTTCTCGAACTCGTAGCCCTTCACGATGTCGTCCCAGACGACTTCCTGCTCGTCGCTCTCGGCGACCCTCTTGTAGCGGATGCGCGAGTGATCGCCCTTCCGCAGCTGGCGGAACTTGGGACGCTTGCTCTCGGTTGCCGAATACAACCCGATCGGGATCGTGACCAGTCCGAAGGAGATGGCTCCCTTCCAGATGGCGCGCGGCATGGCACCCTTCCTTGCTCTTCGCGGCGCCGATCATACGGGCCGCCGCCGGCTTGGGGGAGGGTCTGCGGTGGGCACTAGCGTGTGCGTCCGCAGACCCGGGCCAATCCGTGACCGATCCCCCCGACACCGAGAGCCAGGCACCGCCGCTGGACCGGCGTACCGTGACCGTGTTCGCCGTCACGGTGGTGCTGCTCATCGTGTTCGAGTATTGGGGTCTGGCGTCGTCGTTCGCCGGGACCTCGCTGCACAGCTCGGTGGCCGATCGGCTGGGCGACGGGTACGACCCCTATTTCGGGCTTTTGCCGTACCAGTACTGGGGGGTGTCGTCGCTGGTCATCCGGGTGCTCGTTCCGCTCGGTGTGATCGTCTGGGTGCTGCGGGAATCGCCGCGGGACTGGGGGTTCCGGATCAGCGGGCAGTGGCGCCACATCCGGCCCTACGTCTACTTCCTGATTGCGATGGTTCCGGTGCTGCTGTGGGTGTCGACCCTGCAGTCGTTCCAGAACAAGTACCCCTTCTACGACGGGGCGGTGCTCGGCGGGTGGCACTTCTGGGGGTTCCAGCTGTTCTACGGCCTGCAGTTCCTCGGCGTCGAGGGGTTCTTCCGGGGCTTCATGCTGTTCGGCCTGGAGAAGCGCTTCGGGTACTACGCCATCGCGATCATGACCATCCCGTACGTGATGATCCACTTCGGGAAACCGGCGCCCGAGACCTTTGCGGCCATCGTTGCCGGAGTGCTGCTCGGGTACATGGCGCTGCGGTCCCGGTCGTTCCTGTGGGGGGTGATAGTCCACTGGTCGGTCGGGATCATGATGGACACCTTCGTCATCGGCCGCGAGGTGGGATTCGGCGAGATGCTCACGCGGGTTTTCTAGCTGTGACGCGATTCGCAGTTCAATCGAGCCGCGGTCTCCGAAGGGACTTGAAGACGGGCCTGCCTCCGGCAAGCCCGCGTGCCCCCGGCAGGATTCGAACCTGCGCTCCCGGCTCCGGAGGCCGGCGCTCTATCCCCTGAGCTACGAGGGCGTGCCGGGTCAATATACCAACCACGGGGTCTCCGGCACCGGGGGTACGATGCTCGGACCCGAACCCGGATCAAGCATGTTCCCCGCAGCCATCCATGATGCCGTCCGAGCGGCGCTCGCCACGGCTCACACAACCGGTGAGCTGCCCGACCTGAGCGACCTGCCGTTCGTCGTCGAACGCCCCCGCGATCGCAGCAACGGCGATTGGGCGGTCAACGTCGCGATGGTGGCGGCGCGGCCGGCCAATGCGGCCCCGCGGGCGATCGCCGAGATCGTGGTCAGCCATCTTGCGGACGTCGAGCATGTAGAGGCGATCGAGATCGCCGGCCCCGGGTTCATCAACTTCACCCTCGGTGCGTCCTGGTACCTGGAGGTGCTCCGTGCCGCGGCGCAAGGCGGGCCCGATCACGCCCGGAGCGACACCGGCAAAGACGAGCGGATCCAGGTGGAGTTCGTGTCGTCCAATCCGAACGGCCCGCTCCACATCGGTCATGCCCGCGGGGGAGTGACCGGCGATGTGCTGTGCCGGATCTTCGAGTACGTCGGTCACCCGGTGTCTCGTGAGTACTACTACAACGACGCCGGGGTCCAGATGGACCGCTACGCCGCCAGCCTCGAGGCCCGCTATCTGCAGGCGCTGGGACGTGACGCCGAGTTCCCGGAGGACGGGTATCCCGGACAGTACGTGATCGACTGGGGCCGGGAACTCGCCGAAGAGGCCGGATCCGAATTGCTCGACCTCGAGCCCGAGGAGCGCCTGGCCCGGATCCGCCAGTGGGGCCTGGATCGGGCGATGCGCGACATCGAGGAGACCCTGGAGCTTGCACGAATCCCCTTCGATGTGTGGTTCAGCGAGTTGACCTTGCACGAACGGGGCGAGGTCGAGAATGCAGTCGGGCGCCTCGAAGACCGTGGCCACGTATTCCGGGACGAAGGTGCGGTGTGGTTCCGCACCACCGAGTTCGGCGACGAAAAGGACCGGGTGCTGGTCAAATCCGACGGGAGTCCCACCTACCTGGCCCCCGACGTGGCCTATCACCATGACAAGTTCCAGCGTGGATTCGACCGCCTCATCAACATCTGGGGTGCCGACCACCACGGCTACATCCCCCGGATGAAGGCGGCCATTGAGGCACTCGGGTACGACCCGGACGCCCTCGAGATCATCATCACCCAGATGGTCAACCTGACCCGGGCCGGGGAGCCGGTGCGGATGTCGATGCGGGCCGGCGAATTCGTGACCTTCCGAGAGGTACTCGAAGAGGTCGGCACCGACGCCACCCGCTACTTCCTGGCTGCTGTGAGTCCCGACAGCGCGATCACCTTCGACCTTGAGAAGGCGAAGGAACAGAGCATGGACAACCCGGTGTATTACCTCCAGTACGCCCACGCCCGGGTGTCGAGCCTGGAGGGCTTTGCCGCCGACGCCGGCGTGCCGCGCCGGCCGATCGACGAGGTCGACCTGGCGCTGCTGGTCGATCCGGCTGAGGTCGAGCTGCTGAAGCAGATCGACCGTCTCGGCGAAGAGGTGCACGAAGCCGCCGTTCGGCGGGCGCCGCACCGGGTAGCGAGCTACGGCCAGGACCTGGCCGCGGCGTTCCACAAGTTCTACACGGACTGCCGGGTGGTCATCGACGACGCCGAACTGAGCCAGGCCCGGCTGTGGCTGGTCGAGGCCACCAAGAGTGCACTCGTGGCCGTGCTCGGGATCCTCGGGCTGTCGGCTCCGGAACGGATGTAGCGACGGCCGCCGTCTGATTCCAAGCGGCGCTCCGCAGCAGTTACATTCCTCTTATGCAGCATCCACTGGGCGTTGGGATTCTTGGGGCGGGAACGATCGGCGGCACGCTGATTCGCCGGTTGATCGATGAGCACGATGTGGTTCGGGCCAAGACGGGTCTGGATCTGGAGGTGCGCCGGGTTGCGGTGCGGTCGTTGGACAAGGCTCGGGCGTTCACCCTTCCCGAAGGGGTGTTGAGCGATCGCCCCGATGAGCTGGTGACGGCCGACGACATCGACCTCGTGGTCGAAGTGATGGGCGGCATCGAGCCTGCCGGGAGTTTTGTACTGGCCGCCCTGGAGGCGGGCAAGCCGGTGATAACCGCAAACAAGGAGTTGATCGCGGCCGAGGGCCGTGAGCTGATCGCCGCCGCCGAGGCCTCAGGGGTGCCGCTGCTGTTCGAGGCGGCGGTCGGTGGCGGCATCCCGATCATCCGGCCGCTGGCGGAGACGCTGGCCGGGGAGCCTATTGGACGGGTGATGGGGATCGTCAATGGGACGACGAACTACATCCTCACCCAGATGACCGAGCTGAACGCGCCCTACGGGGAGGCCCTGGCCGAGGCGCAGGAGCTGGGGTACGCCGAGCCGGATCCGACCGCCGATGTGACCGGGGCCGACGCGGCGTCGAAGGCGGCAATCCTGGGGAGCCTGGCGTTCGGGACGTGGGTGCCTCCGGCGGGGGTGTATACCGAGGGGATTGAGCAGATCGGCGTGGAGGACATTGCCTTCGCTGCCGATCTGGGGTTCGTGATCAAGTTGCTTGGGGTGTCGGAGCGTCGCCCTGAGGGCATCAGTACCCGGGTGCATCCGGTGATGATCCCCAACGATCACCCGCTGGCTCCGATCCGCGGGTCCACCAATGCGATCTTCATCGAGGGCCCATCGATCGATGAGCTGCTGTTTGCCGGGCCGGGCGCCGGGGGTGACCCGACGGCGACCGCGGTGCTGGGTGATGTGATCGATGCCGCACGTGAGATCCTCGCCGAAGCCCAGGTGTCTCCCCGGATCCGGTTCGCTCCCGGTGCGTTGATGGACTTCGGTGATGTCCCGACGTGCTGGTACATCCGTCTCGAAGTCGCCGACCGGCCCGGGGTGCTGGCGCAGATCGCCGGGGCCTTCGGGGACGCCGACGTGAGCATTCGCTCTGTGTGGCAGGACGGCCGCGGTGATCGGGCCACGCTGCTGTTGGTCACCCACGAGGCTCCGGAACGGTCCCAGCGGGCAGCAGTCGATGCACTTCGCAACCTCGACGTCGTCGCCGAGGTTGCTTCGGTGATCCGGGTCGAAGGCGACGAATCGTGAAACCGTGGCCGGGTCTCATCGAGGCCTACCGGGAACGATTGCCGGTCACCGACGACACACCGGTCGTTACCCTCCAGGAAGGCAGCACCCCGCTGATCCACGCGGAGCACCTGTCGGAGCGAGTCGAGCGGCCGGTCTTTCTCAAGTACGACGGCACCAATCCCACCGGCTCGTTCAAGGACCGGGGCATGACGCTCGCCGTTACCAAAGCGGTGGAAGAGGGATCGCGCGCCGTCGCCTGCGCGTCGACCGGGAACACGTCGGCGTCGGCTGCTGCGTATGCCGCGAAGGCCGGGATCGACTGCCTGGTGATCCTTCCTGCAGGCAACGTTGCTCTCGGCAAGCTGGCCCAGGCCATTCGCCACGGCGCAAAGGTGGTGGCCGTCGATGGGTCGTTCGACGACGCGCTCGAATTGGTTCGCAAGGTGACCACGGACTACGACATAACGCTGGTCAACTCGCTCAATCCGTACCGCATCCTCGGCCAGCAAACGGGTGCCTGGGAAGTCGTCGATGCCCTCGGCTCTGCGCCGGCCGTCCACGCGCTTCCGGTCGGCAACGCCGGGAACATCACCGCCTATTGGATGGGATACACCGCAGTGGGGGAGCGGCCCCGGATGTGGGGCTTCCAGGCTGCCGGGGCTGCGCCGATCGTGCTCGGCGAACCGGTGCTGCAGCCCGAGACCATCGCCACCGCGATTCGGATCGGCGCTCCGGCCTCATGGGACGGAGCGGTTGCGGCGCGGGATGAATCCGGCGGACGGATCGAAGCGGTCACCGACGACGAAATCCTCGACGCCTACCGCTTGATTGCGGAGCGGGAGGGGGTGTTCGCCGAACCGGCCTCCGCCGCGTCGGTTGCCGGGATCCTGAAGTTCTCCGACGACCTGCCGGAGGGGCCGGTGGTCTGCACGCTCACCGGCCACGGTCTCAAGGATCCGAACACCGCTCTCCTTGATGTACCCGACCCGAAACCCATCCCGCCGACGCTCGCAGCGCTGACCTCATGGCTCGGGTGGTAGGCGACTCCGCTCCGGCCGGGTCGTGGCCATCCGAGCGGTTCTCGATCGGATCCCGTCCCGACCGCCGGGAGCTGCTGATCCTCGCCGCCATACTGGCGGTGTTCGTCCTCATGGCCGGCCTGCTGGTGCTCAAGGGGGGGCCACTCGGCCACGACGAATCGGTGTATTCACTGCGCGCCGAGAGCTTCCGCCTCGGCGAACCGGCATCAAACACCTGGGCGGCATACCGGGCTCCCGGCCTGCCGTTCCTGCTGCAGCTCGCGTGGCTCGGCGGTCCCTCCGAGGTGGGGCTCCGGTCGGTGACCGTGATCTTCGGGGTGCTGCTGGTGGCCGGCACCTGGCTGCTCGGCCGGGCCGTGTTCGGCTCCCGGCCCGGCTTGATCGCCGCAGCCGGCGTTGCGACGACGCCGCTGATCGTCGCTTCATCGATCCAGGTGTGGCCCGACGTCCCGGGCGCGGCGCTCGGGGTTCTTGCCATTGGTGTCCTGGTGTTCGCAACGTCGGGAGACCGGGCCTCGTGGTGGATCCTGCTTGTGGTTCCGCTGGTGGCGGCGGCGACGGTTGTTCGCTTCGGGGCCCCGCTGCAGTTGGCGATCGGCCTCGGAGCCGTCGGAATCTGGCGGTGGCGGGTCCTGGTGCGATCGCTTCCCGCCGCCGGCGTCACCGCGGCAGCGTCGGTCACGGCCGTGGCGATCATCCTGCTGGTTCCTCGGGCCACCGGGAGTGAGGCAGCTCCGCTCCGAGCAACTGCCGAGCGGACCACCCGGATGTTCGAAGGGTTCGTGGACTACGCCCTCGAGGCGGGCATTCTGGTTGGTTCGGTCTCTGGGTTGCTCCTGGGGATCGGCCTCCTGATTGCAGCCGTCTCCGCGATGAGGGACCCACGCCGGCGAGGCGCGGTGGTGATGATGGCAGGAGCAGGGCTCGGTACGTTTCTTGCGACCGCGATCTCGCTTCACGGCGAGCTCCGCTACCTGAGCCCGACGATGCCGTTGCTCTGGGTGGCTGCCGGGTTCGGACTCGCCGGGACCAGTCGCTTCGTCCAGCTTCCGCAGTTCTTTGCGACGGCCGCCGCGGCGGCGCTGGCGATCGCGTTGCTGGTCACCGCGCTGGACTTCGGACAAGCGACCAATCGGTTCAACACCTGGAACTACGGACACATCGAAGAGGCCGCCCGTTGGACGACTACGGGGGCCGGTGACCGCTCCTGCGGACTCCAGACCGGACATACCCCGCAGGCCGACTGGTACTCGGACTGCATCGTGACCGGATACCCGGGGACGGGGAGCGTGGAGGTTCGCCCCGGACTCGCCGCTTCCACCGACGTCGTATTTGTGTTCCGTGTCCAGAACGGCAAACGGCAGCCGGGCGCGGCTGCCTGGGATGCGTTCGGGCAGGAACCGGTCGCTTCGATTGACGGCGGCGAAGTGCTGATCTACGAGGTCACGTCGGGTTCATAGCTCATTGCTCAGGGCTCATTGCTCATCGTTTCTCTTACCCTTTGCCCTGCGCTGCCGACGGTCTACAATCCCCCACGGTCATTCGACCGCACGTTCCCGGCCCGAACGCCGCTCATCGCGTTTGCTCATGAGCAGGCAACGTCCCGGATCCGCTCCGCAGATCACGGTGCAGCACTCCGGACAACGGGACCCAACGGCGTGGCACGGTCAATCGACGGATCGCACCGGCACCTCTCGCTGCAGGGAGCGGCGAGCGCAGCCGGAAAGGACACCATGAACAGAGCCAAGCTCCAGGAGAAGACCCTTGACGAACTGCGCACGATTGCTGCATCGGTGGGGATCGACGATCACAAGAAGCTTCAGAAGACGAAGCTGATCGCCGCCATTCTCGATGCCGACGGCTTCGAAGGCAGCAACGAGCCGGCTCCCGTCGAGCTGCCCGGGATAGAAGAAGTGCGCCCGGCGGAGGCCGAAGCGGCTTCCAACGGCGACGGTCCTGCAGCCGAACAGGACGAGGCTTCCGCCCCCAAGGGAGGCGACGAAGACGCCGAGGCCGAAGGCAAGGCTGAGTCCGACGACCACGACGAGGCCAAGGGTGAAACGAAGAGCAGAGGCGAGAAGGCCGAGAGCGGTGCCCGCGAAGGCGATGGGCAGCGTGAAGACGGTCAGCGGGGTGACGGCCAGAACCGCAAGCGCCGCCGCCGCCGCAGTGGTGGACGTCCCGAAGAGCCGTTCGACGAGTCCAAGGCAGAGGTTCGTGAGGGCACCCTCGACATCCTCCCCGAGGGCTACGGATTCCTCCGCGTCACCGGATACCTCCCCGGCGAGAAAGACGTCTATGTGTCGGCGTCCCAGGTGCGCAAGTTCGGGCTCCGCAAGGGTGACCGGCTCGGCGGCCCGATTCGGCCCCCGCGCTCCCAGGAGAAATTCCCGGCGCTGGTTCGCATCGAAGCGATCAACGGCATGTCGATCGAAGATGCCCGCCGGCGTCCCAAGTTCGGCGATCTCACACCGCTGTTCCCCGACGAGCGCCTCCATCTCGAGGTCGACGGCCAGCCCAATCACGTACTGGCCCGCATCGTCGATCTCATCGCACCGATCGGAAAGGGCCAGCGCGGCCTGATCGTCTCCCCGCCCAAGGCCGGGAAGACCACAGTGCTGAAGGAACTGGCGAACTCGATCACGCACAACAACCCCGAATGCCATCTCATCGTTGTCCTCGTCGACGAGCGTCCCGAAGAGGTCACCGACATGCAGCGTTCGGTCAAGGGTGAGGTGGTCTTTTCCACCTTCGACCGTCCCGCCGAGGAGCACACCCAGGTGGCCGAGCTGGCCCTGGAACGGGCCAAGCGGCTGGTGGAGATGCAGACCAACGTAGTCATCCTGCTCGACTCGATCACCAGGCTGGCACGGGCGTACAACCTGGCGACCCCGGCCAGCGGCCGGATCCTCTCAGGTGGTGTCGACTCCACCGCCCTGTATCCGCCGAAGCGGTTCTTCGGTGCTGCCCGCAACATCGAGGAGGGTGGCAGCCTCACCATCCTCGGTACCGCACTCGTCGAGACCGGGTCGCGGATGGACGAGGTGATTTTCGAGGAGTTCAAGGGAACCGGAAACATGGAACTCCGGCTCGATCGCAAGCTTGCCGACAAACGGGTGTACCCGGCGATCGACATCGAGGCCTCCGGCACCCGCAAGGAGGAACTGCTCTTCGAGCCGAAGGAGCTGGTCGAGGTCTGGAAGCTGCGGAGAGTGCTCCTGGCGCTCCCGGAGCCGGCGGCCGGACTCGAGCTGCTCATCGACCGCCTCAAGAGCACCAAGTCCAACAAGGAATTCCTGGCCGACGTGGCCAAGACAGGTTCGTAGAATCCCTCGGCAGCACTCAGGAGCACATACGTGAAGGAAGGCATCCACCCCGACTACCGCGAGGTCGTGTTCGTCGACACCTCGTCGGACTTCAAGTTCCTCACCCGCTCGACGGTCTCCACCAAGGAGGAGATCGAGTGGGAGGACGGCAAGACGTACCCGATGGTGCGCGTCGAGATCTCGAGCGCCAGCCATCCCTTCTATACCGGCAAGCAGATCCTGGTCGATTCCGGCGGACGCGTTGAGCGGTTCCGCAAGCGGTACGGTCGGACCTCGTTCACCAACGAGGAGGCTGCTGCCGACGACACCGCCGCGGAGGCCACCGAGGACTCGGCGGAGGCATAGTGTCCCGCCCCCCGGGCGCAACGGTCGGCGGACAGGCCGTCATTGAAGGCGTGATGATGCGCGCCCCAAACCGGTGGGCGGTCGCCGTGCGCCGTCCCGACGGTGTGATCGAGGCTGCAGGCCACGAACTCCCCAGGCTTTCAGCGCGCTCCCGCTGGGCCCGAGTTCCGTTCGTGCGCGGCGTGCTGGTGCTCGTCGAGTCGCTCAACCTTGGGTTCCGGGCCCTTTCGTGGTCGGCCCAGAAGGCCGGTGACGAAGAGGAAGAGATCACCGGGCGCTCGATCGCGTTCGCCATGGCGATCGCGCTCGTCTTCTTCGTCGGGCTGTTCATGGTGCTGCCGCTGCTGGTCGCCCACGGTGCCGAATCGATCTTCGGGGAGAACACGGTGTTCTTCAACGTGGTCGATGGCCTGGTGCGGCTCGGCCTGTTCATCGGCTACATCTGGGCGATTGGGCGCTCGAAGGAGATTCAGCGGGTCTTCCAATACCACGGCGCCGAGCACAAGACCATCCATGCCTATGAGGCCGGCAAGCCGCTGGCGATTGATCATATCCAGCCGTACAGCCCCCGCCATCCGCGGTGTGGAACCAACTTCCTGATGATCGTCGTGCTCATTGCGCTGATCGTGTTCACCGCACTGGGCCGGCCTGCGTGGCCGTGGCTCATTGCCAGCCGCGTCTTCCTGATTCCGGTCATCGCCGGGTTCAGCTACGAGATCCTGAAGGCGGCGGCGGATCGCCGCTGGCTGGCGATCGCGTCCAAGCCGGGGATCTGGCTGCAGCGGCTCACCACCCGCGAGCCCACCGACGACATGGTCGAAGTGGCCGTGGCCAGCCTCCTCGCCGCCCTCACCGACGAAGAGCGCGAGGCTGTGGCCGCACGGGGTGAGATCGCACCGGGGGCCACGGCAGCCGAGGTCGCCTGATGGACGCCCAACTCGTCGAGCGGCTCGAGGAAGTCGAGCAGAGCTTCCGGGAGACCCTGGAGTCCATGGCGGATCCCGACGTCGCCGGGGATCAGGTTCGATACACCGAAGTCGCCAAGCGCCACGCCGATCTCAAACCGATCGTCGAAGCCTTCAACGCGTACCGAGCGGCATCAACCGACGCCGATGAAGCCGCCGAACTCGCCGGCATCGAGGACGATGCCGACCTGGCGGCAGAACTCGCCGAGATGGCGACGGCCCGCAGCGAGGAAGCAGATCGGCTCGAGCAGCGGCTCAAGGTGATGCTGGTGCCCAAGGATCCCAATGACGAGAAGGACGTGATCATGGAAATCCGGGCCGCCGCCGGTGGAGACGAAGCGGCCATCTGGGGTGGCGACCTGTACCGCATGTATGAGCGGTATGCCGAAGCCCACGGATGGTCGATCGAGCCGATCACGACGTCGGCATCCGAGGCCGGTGGGGTCAAGGAGGCCACCTTCGCCGTCAAGGGAAAGGGGGCGTACTCCCGCCTTAAGTTCGAGGCCGGGCCGCACCGGGTGCAGCGGGTCCCCAAGACCGAGTCGCAGGGCCGGATCCACACTTCGATCGCGACCGTTGCGGTGCTTCCCGAGGCCGAGGCGGTGGACATCGAGATCCACGACAACGATCTCGAGGTCGACGTGTTTCGTTCCACCGGTCCGGGCGGGCAGTCGGTCAACACCACCGACTCTGCGGTGCGGATCACCCACAAGCCGACCGGGCTGGTGGTCACCTGCCAGGACGAGAAGTCGCAGCTGCAGAACAAACTGAAGGCAATGCGGGTGCTGCGGGCCCGGCTGCTGCAGGCCGAGATCGATCGGCAGAACGCCGAGCTTGCCGCCGACCGCAAGGCTCAGGTCGGGACCGGCGAACGCGCCGAGAAGATCCGCACCTACAACTACCGGGAGAACCGGGTCACCGACCACCGCATCGGCATGACCATCAAGCGGCTCCCGCAGATCCTCGAGGGCGACCTCGACGACTTCATCGACGCGTTGACGCTCGATGACGAGGCGCGGCGTCTCTCCTCCGCCGGCTGAGCTCGCTTGGGCTCGAACCAGAACACCGGCGCCTCGAGACCGTCCTGACCTTGAGTGACTCCGGTCGCTACGAGCGCGCCGTCCAACGACGTGGCCGCAAACACGGCACTGGTTCCAAACACCGGCGAATCGAATTCGAGAGCCTGCCACCGACCATCGTCCGATCGTGACCAGCGCAGCACCGATTCTCAGGAGTCGTGTCCGATCAGCAGCGGGCCGTCGTCTCTATCGACGACGGCAACAAGACCGATCCAGTGGTCGGGGAGCTGCATCTTGGGGATCACGGGGTGGCGTCCGCCAAGTGCCTCGACGACTTCAAGGCCATCCGGGTGGAGCGCTGAGGTGCACCGGGTTCAGACCTCGATGACCGGCTCCAGGCTCCCGGCCGGCTCGAACCCGAAGACCTGCCCGTAGAAGGACAGCTCGGCCTCGAGCACCTTGACCTGGTTCTCGGCCTTGCGGAACCCGTGCCCTTCTCCCTCGAACTCGATCAGGGCCACTGGCACCCCGTTCTCCCGCAGCTTCTCGGCCATCAGTTCTGCCTGCTTTGGAGGCACCACCCGGTCCTCGAGCCCCTGGAAGAGGACGATGGGGCAGGCGATCTGATCCGCGTGGAAGATCGGGGAGCGCTCCCGGTACACCTCCTCGGCTTCGGGCAGGGGTCCGATCAGCCAGTCGAGATAGCGGGATTCGAACTTGTGGGTGTGTTCGGCAAGGAGCTTCAGATCGGCCACACCGAAGTGGCTGGCTCCTGCGGCGAAGTCGTCCCTGAACGCGAGTACCGCCAGCGTCGTGTATCCGCCGGCGCTGCCGCCGCGAATGGCGAGCCGGTCCCCGTCGGCCTTCCCGCCGGCCACGAGGTGCTGCGCGGCAAGGGCGCAGTCGCGAACGTCCACGATGCCCCAGGTGCCGGCGAGGCGTTCCCAGTAGGCCCGTCCGTAACCGGCCGATCCGCCGTAGTCGACGTCCACGACCGCAAACCCCCTGCTCGTCCAGTACTGGATCCCGAGGCTGAGCGCGGTCGTAGTGCCGCCGGTCGGACCGCCGTGGCTGAACACGATCAGCGGGGGCTGTTCGCCGGCCGGCGCCGAGAACTCAGGGTTCCTCGGGGGGTAGTGGTAACCGTACGCGAGGCCATCGGGGGTCTCGAAGGCGACGATCTCGGGAACCGAGAGGTACGTCGGATCGATTGCCGGCCCACCGGGAGCGGTGAGGAACTCGGAGCTGCGTCGATCGACGTCCACCACGGTGATCTGCGGTGCCCGGTCGGCGGCTCCCGTGATGAGCACCAGGTCTCGTCCATCGAGGGCAACGTACGGCAGGATGGCGGTGCCGGGCGATTCGATCTCCCGCAGCCCGGCCGCCCCCTCGTGCACCAGGATGCGCGGTCCGCCGGCCCCGGTGGCGACCATGACCAGGTTGCCGTCGCCCAGGAACGCCATTCGGCTGCGGCGGAAGGTCCACGCCGTCGAACCGACATCGCCGTCGATCTGGCAAACCGGCTTCACCTCGTCGTCCATCAGCCGGTACGGGTTCCACCACCCGCTGCGGTCGGAACTGAAGTAGAGGTCGCCGTCGGGTGACCAGGTCGGCTGGAAGATGGACTCCGCATCGCCGCCGGCTACCGCCTCCGGGGTCCCCATCACACCGTGCTCGTCGATCGGTGCCACATACAGCGTGGTGCCGTTCCACGGCATGTTGGGGTGGTCCCACGCCACGAACGCGAGTTGGGAGCCGTCGGGGCTGAGTCGCGGCGACGCACAGAAGTCGTGCCCCGAGACGATTCGTTCGGGGTCGGCGGACCCGTCCAGCGGAATCAGAACGAGGTCGTTGAGCGGTTCGCCCTCAGCCTGGTGCAGTTCCCGCACCCAGATTCCCCACTCGCGGCTGAGCGTTGCATCCGCGTAGCGGGCGCCGGCGGGGATCTCCGGCTCAGGGGTGATCGGTGCCGGATCGGAATCATCTTCGAACCGGTAGATCCGCTGATCCTCGAAGCTGCTGGCGAAGAGCACGCCACGGGCGACGGCGTATGCGCCGCCGCCGTACTCATGGACCCGGGTGCGAGCGTTGAAGCCTTCGGGGACTGCGTCTGTGACGGTGCCGTCACCACTGCGGCGGACAACGACGCTGCGGCCGCCTTCGAGGGGCCTGCTCTCCATCCAGTAGATGTCGGTCCCGTCGACCTCTATGGAGTCGGAATAGGCGACCGACGCCTGGGTGACCAGGTCGGGTGAGATCGGTGATTCCCACGAACCGTAGGGGGCGATCCTCATGGTGCTCCTCGCGACACAGACCGGAGGGGACACGCTACCGATCTCACCGGCGAGTTGTCCCGGCGGGATGCGATCATAGGTGCCCGATGCCCGAACTCCCCGCCCATGAATACGAACGTCTGGCAGCCGTCGCCGCTGGTCCCGACCTCGATCGGCTCATCAGCCGCCGCAACGCCGGCGAACCGCTGCAGTACCTGGAGGGAACCGCCCCGTTTGGCCCACTCGACCTGGTGGTCGATCCCAGAGTGCTGATCCCGCGGCCGGAGACGGAGCAACTGTGGGAACTGGCCGTGGAGGCCTTGGGTGATGCCGGTCCGGGGACCGCGATCGTCGATATCGGCACCGGCAGTGGAGCCCTTGCCCTGGCGCTCAAGCATGCGTTCCCGAAGGCTCAGGTCTACGGGACGGACCTCAGCGGAGATGCCCTCGAAGTTGCTCGGGAGAACGCAGCCCGGCTGGGGCTCGAGGTGACCTATCTCCAGGGCGATCTCTTCGAGGCGCTGCCGCAGCGGCTGATGGGCCGGATCGACCTGTTGGTGTCCAATCCTCCTTACGTTGCAGCAGGGGAGTGGGGCAACCTGCCCGTCGACGTCCGGCATGAGCCGCGGGCTGCCCTGGTTGCCGGCCCCGAGGGGACCGAAGTGCTCGCCCGAATCGCCGACGATGCCTACTGGTGGCTCGGTGTGGGCGGCTACGTGATCTGTGAGATCGGCGAAACGCAAGGCGCCGCCGCAGACGGGCTGTTCTTCGCATTCGATCGCGGGATCCGGCAGGATCTCACGGGCCGGGACCGCTTCGTGGTGGGACGGAAGGGCGCGGCGTGTTGCGTGTGAAGAAGAGGTCAGAGGTCAGAAGTCAGAGGTCAGAAGCTCTGATCTCTGATCTCCGATATCTGACCTCAGGCCGATGGGGCGGATTCGCATGACCGATCTCGCTCTCGCTCTGCGCGCCTTGCAGGATGGTCTCGTCGTTGGCCTCCCCACCGACACCGTGTACGGCATCGGGGTCGACCCGTGGAACGACGCCGCCCTGGCCAAGCTGTTTGCCGTCAAGCAGCGTCCGGCCGACATGGCAATCCCGATCCTCGCCGGCGACCTCGCCGGAGTAGCCCGGCTTGCAGAGGTCTCCGAAGCGATCACAGCGGCCGCCGACCGGTTCTGGCCGGGTCCGCTCACACTGGTCCTGCCTCGAGTCGCGGGGCTTCCCGACTGGATCGGCGATCCGGAGCGGGACACCGTCGGGGTTCGAATCCCCGATCATCCAACCGCGCTGGCACTGCTGCGAGCTGCCGGCCCGCTCTCCGTCACCAGCGCAAACCTGAGTGGACAACCTCCGGCTCTGAATGATCGGGAGGCCGCCGATGTGCTGGGTCGCGGTGTTGCGGTGTACCTTGCGGGCGACGCGGCAGGTGGAGCGGCCTCGACCGTGGTGGACCTGACCGGGCCGGAACCGGTGGTCCTGCGAGACGGACCGACCCGATGGGAGCAGGAGTGACCGGACGATTCTTCAGACCCAGAGCGGAACCGATCGAGTTCCAACCACCGGACATCCGGAGCTTCTGGTACGCCGTTGCGATCGGTTCGGCCTTCTCCCTGGCATCGTTCTGGGCGGTGTTCTTCGGAGCGATGGCGATCTCCGGCAACGACCAACCCGGTCCGATCTCACTCGCCGGGGTACTGGCACCCGGTAGCCGCTTCAATCCCGACTCGTCGGCTGCGATCTGGTTCGGGGTCGGCCTGGCCTTGATGCCCGTGGCGCTCTACATCATGGCCCTCATGACCCTGAAGCCCTTCCAGGCCATGACGTTCGTGACCGGCACGGTGATGGCGCTGGCGGTGTGGGTCTGGCTGCCTGCGGTGACCGGTGAGCCGCTGACCCCGACAGTTGCCGCCTACGGCGCCGGCGGCGCCACCGTTCTGGGCTACCGCTATCTGCGCAAGGTCAGATATCGAGTCGTCGCGGTGCTATTCGTCACGGTGTACGAGTTCCTGTTCTTCGGCGTAGTGCCGCTCGTGTCGCTCGTTCTCGGCCCGATCGCAATCCTGCCGGCGATCGGTTGGGCCGACCGGATCGGACAGCGCCGGGCCCGGCAGCTTGAAGCCCGGGCGGCTGCACCGCGGCCCTCGCGGCGGGGGGAGAGGGCGGCCTCCGACGACGGGAAGAAGCCGGCGCGGGCGGGGAGGAGCGCCGCTGCCCGGGCCCGGACGCCGCAGCGTCGCGGCCGCAGCGGGGTCAAGCGGCGGAGATAGGCACGGCGGCGGATCTGGCCCTGGGGGACCACCCCACTACGCTTCGCGAAACCGCAGTGGAGGAACCCTCGATGGTCGACATGCGCCCGCTCTCGGAAGCTGATCTAGAGCTCGAAGCGCTCATCCACGCTGACGTCGAGCGGCAGCGTTCGAAGATCCATTTGATCGCATCGGAGAACTTCGCCTCGCGTGCGGTCTTGGAGGCCAGCGGCTCCGTCTTCACCAACAAGTACTCCGAGGGTCTGCCGGGCAAGCGCTACTACGAGGGCTGCGTCGTCGTCGACGACATGGAGAATCTGGCCCGGGAGCGGGCCAAGGCCCTCTTTGGGGCGGAGCACGCCAACGTGCAGCCGCACAGCGGTTCCCAGGCCAACATGGGCGTGTACTTCAGCCTGCTGAGGCCCGGCGACAAGATCCTCGGGATGCGGCTCGACCAGGGCGGCCACCTCACCCACGGT
>CAZEHO010000040.1:0-23086 GCA_964511945.1 uncultured Acidimicrobiia bacterium
GTTCTTGTGCCAGTGCTCCCTACAGGACGATGGGACGGCCGCGGCGGGGTTGGGGCCCCGCCTTGCGGAGGAGGGCGGGGTTGGGGCCCCGCCCGGGTCAAACAAACACAGCGCGTACTTGTGCCAGAACTCCCCGCAACACGACAAGACGGCCGCCCTGGGGTTGGGGCCCCAGGTTGCGGAGGAGGGCGGGGTTGGGGCCCCGCCCGGGAAAACAAGCCAGCTCTCCTACCCGGCCCGGCCGTTCTCCCGATGCCGCAGCAGGCCGATCACCGTGCCGTCGGTCAGCGCCTCCCACGACGCCGCCACGACGTTGCGATGAACGCCGACGACACCCCAGGAGCCATGTCCGTCGGAGAACTCCACGAGCACCCGGACCCGGGCCGCGGTGCCATCCGAGGAGTCGAGGTCGCGCACCCGGTAGTCGGTCAGCCGGATGTCCTCCACCTGCGGGTAATGGCCCCGCAGTGCGCGGTGGAGGGCCTTGTCGAGTGCGTTCACCGGGCCTTCGCCCTCCTCGGTCACCATGACCCGCTCCCCGTCGACGAGCAGCTTGACCGTGGCCTCCGACAGAACACCCTCGGTCCGGTCATCAACCAGGCTGCGGAACGACTCGACCTCGAAGAAGTCCTGCTCCCATCCCAGGGCCCGACGGACCAGGAGTTCGAAGGAGCCGTCGGCAGCCTCGAACAGGTACCCCTGATGCTCGAGCGCCTTCACCGATTCCACGACACGAAGCGCGGTGTCGGCGTCGACATCGAATCCCCGTTCCTCCGCCCACGAATACACCGCGGAGCGGCCCATCAGCTCCGACACCAGCAGCCGGGTGGTGTTGCCGACCGACGCCGGATCGGCGTGTTCATACGAGTCGGGCCGCCGAGCCAATGCCGACGTGTGCAATCCGGCCTTGTGGGCAAAGGCGGCGGCACCGACGTACGGATGGCGAGGATCGATCGCCCGGTTGGCGATCTCCGCAACGTGATGCGAGATCGGCCCGAGGTTGTGGAGTCCCTCCGCAAGCTGCTCCGACGCCGCCCCCATCTTCAATACCAGATTCGGCAGCACGGTACACAGGTCGGCGTTGCCGGTCCGTTCGCCGAACCCATTGAGGCATCCCTGCAGCTGTACCGCCCCCGCATCGAAGGCGGCAAGTGAGCTGGCCACGGCGCACCCGGCGTCGTTGTGGAAGTGCACACCGAGCACCGCATCCGGAAGTGCGGCGGCCACCTTCGACACGACCTCAGCGGCCGGTCCCGGCAGGGTGCCGCCGTTGGTGTCACACAACACCAGCCGTTCCGCTCCCGCGTCGTGGGCAGCCGCCAGCACTCGGAGGGCAAACTCCGGATTGGCCCGGTACCCATCGAAGTAGTGCTCGGCATCGAAGAACACCCGCCTGCCTTGAGACCGGTAATACGCCACCGAGTCCGCCACAATCCGGACCCCCTCGTCCAGATCGGTCCGCAGCACCTCCTCCACGTGGTAGTCCCACGATTTGCCGACGATGCACACCACCTCGGTCCCGGCCGCCAGCGTCCCGGCCACCAGGGGATCATTGGCGGGATCGGTGCCGACCCGGCAGGTCGAGCCGAATGCGGTCAGCGTGGCGTGCTCGAGGACCAGCTCCTCCTTGGCGAGCGCGAAGAACTCGTCATCCTTGGGGCTCGCGCCGGGCCAGCCCCCCTCGATGTAGTCCACCCCGAGCTGATCGATGAGCTGGGCCACCTGGAGGCGGTCCCGGGCTGTCAGCGAGAGACCCTCCTGCTGGAGGCCGTCTCGCAGCGTTGTGTCGTAGATCTCGGCGGTATGCATCTCGTGATCCTTGGGTTGGTGGCTGACCGGCAAAAGAAAAGAGACCCCGGAGGGTCTCATGCGCACACTGCCCGCTCATGGCGGGGAGTGCGCTACGGAATAATGATGACGGTCGACATGTGGGACGGGAGTATGCCCCGGGCCGCCGGAAACGTCAAGGTCCGAGCCTTTGGTGAGGTCGCGTGGGGATGGCATACTCGCATACCCCCTTCCGCCCGACGGCCCTGCCGCCGGGTTCCCTTCCCCAGGAGGGGGGAAGGGAAACAGTGGACCGGAGGTCCGCGTGACGCAGAGTTATATCGAAGCGGCCCGCGAGCGCGTCGTCATCTTCGATGGTGCCGCGGGCACCAACCTGCAGCTCGCCGGACTCACCGCCGGCGACTTCGGGGGCGAGCAGTACGAGGGGTGCAACGAGATCCTCAACGTCACCCGTCCCGACGTTGTGACTGCCCTGCACACCAGTTTCCTAGAGGTCGGTGTCGACGTCGTGGAGACAAACACCTTCGGGTGCTTTGCCATCCCGCTGACCGAGTACGGGCTTGAAGACCGGACCCGGGAACTGGCAACGGCCGGGGCGGCGCTGGCCCGGGACGCCGCCGATAGGTTTGCCACACCGGACCGGCCCCGCTGGGTGGCCGGATCCATAGGTCCCGGCACCAAGATGCCGACGCTGGGGCACATCACCTACGCCGACCTGCGCGACGCCTACCAGGTGATGGCCGAAGGCTTGCTCGACGGCGGCATCGACCTGTTCCTGGTCGAGACCATGTATGACCTCCTCGGGCTCAAGGCGGCCATCGCCGCGTGCCGCCGGGCGATGACCGCAGCCGGGCGCGAGGTTCCGATCCAGGCACAAGTCACGATCGAGACCAACGGCCGCATGCTGGCCGGCACGGACATCGAAGCCGCCCTCGCCGCCGTGGAGGCGCTCCGCCCCGACGTCATCGGGTTGAACTGCGCCACCGGTCCGGCAGAGATGATCGAGCCGCTTCGATACCTGGCCGCTCACTCCCGGACGCCGATCTCCGCGATTCCCAACGCCGGCATGCCCTCGATCGTCGAAGGGGAGATGCACTACGGACTCACTCCGGACGCCCTCGCCGATCACCACGAGCGCCTCATCACCGAACTGGGGGTCAGCGTCATCGGAGGGTGCTGCGGCACCACCCCGGAGCACCTCGCAGCGGTGATCGATCGTTGCGCCGGCCTGGAGCCCGCCGCCCGGGCACCCCGCCACCAACCCGGGGCCAGCTCAATCTACGGATTCGTACCGTTCGAGCAGGACACGTCGTTTCTGATCATCGGCGAGCGAACCAACGCCAACGGGTCCAAAGCATTCCGCGACGCGCTGCTGGCCGAGGACCTGGATGCCTGTGTCGACATCGGCCGCGGCCAGGTTGGCGAGGCGGCCCATCTCATCGATCTCTGCGTCGATTACGTCGGACGGGACGGAGCCACGGACATGTCCGAACTGGCCTTCCGCTTCGCCACTCAAGTCGAAGCGCCGATGGTGCTCGACAGCACCGAACCGGAGGTGATGGCTGCCGGCCTCGAGCGTCTCGGCGGGCGCTCGATCCTCAACTCGGTGAATCTCGAGGACGGTGACGGACCCGGCTCGCGCCTCGATCGCACGCTGTCGCTGGCCCGGGACCACGGTGCCGGCGTCATCTGCCTGCTGGTCGATGAGGAGGGCCAGGCTCGCGACGTCGAATGGAAACTGCGGATCGCTCACCGCATCCACGATCTCGCCGTCGAGCGCTACGGGCTCAATCCGTCGGACCTGCTGATCGACCCGCTGACCTTCCCGCTGACCACCGGCGATGAGGATCTCCGGGCCGATGCCATGGCCACCATCGAGGCAGTCCGCAGAATCAAAGAGGAACTCCCGGGTGTTCGCACCGTGCTCGGCATCTCGAACGTGTCGTTCGGTCTGAAGTGGGGTGCCCGCAAGATCCTCAACTCGGTATTCCTCCACGAGTGCCTCGCCGCCGGCCTCGACGCTGCGATCGTTCATGCCGGGCGGGTGATCCCGCTGAATCGCATCCCCGAGCAGCAGCACGACATTTGCCTCGATCTGATCTACGACCGCCGGGGGGATGGCGACCCGCTCACCCGCCTGCTCGCCGAATTCGAGGATGCTGCGGCCGCCGCTCCCGACCCTGAAGCGCGACGCGCTCTCCCGGTGGAAGAACGCCTCCGCCACCGGATCATTGACGGTGATCGCACCGGTCTCACCGATGATCTCGACGAGGCGCTGTCGGAGGGCTGGCAGCCGCTCGACCTCATCAACGACGTGCTGCTGTCGGGGATGAAGACGGTCGGTGAACTGTTTGCCTCGGGCGAGATGCAACTCCCGTTCGTCATGCAGTCGGCGGAAACCATGAAGGCCGCGGTTCGCCATCTCGAACCGTTCATGGAACACGCTGCCGCCACCGATCGGGCATCGATCGTGGTGGCCACCGTCGCCGGGGATGTCCACGACATCGGCAAGAACCTGGTCGACATCATCCTCACCAACAACGGCTACCGCGTGCACAACCTCGGCATCAAAGTCGGCATTACCGAGCTGCTCGAGGCCGTCGTCGAACACGATGCCGACGCCATCGGCATGAGCGGCCTGCTCGTCAAGAGCACCCTGGTCATGCGCGACAACCTCGAAGAGATCGAGCGCCGGGGGCTGCGCACCCCGGTGATCCTCGGCGGCGCCGCTCTCACCCGCGGCTACGTGGAACGTGATCTGCGAGAGGTGTACGAAGGCCCCCTCTTCTACGGCAAGGACGCGTTTGCCGGGCTTCGGATGATGAGCCGGATTGCCGAGAGCAAGAAGATCGGAACCCTGGAACCTGATTTTGGTCGGGTCGATGAGGAGCGGATACTCCCGAAGCGGCGTGCCGCTGCGGCGGCGGACGGCCCGATCCCCGATCGCTCCCCCGACGTTGCACCCGACAACCCCCTGTTCGCGCCACCCTTCCACGGCTCCCGGGTGGTGACCGGAGTCCCGATCGACGACCTCGCCGGCTACATCAACCGCACTGCGCTGTTCCGCAACCAGTGGCAGTTCCGGCCCGAGGCAGACGAGGACGACAGCGCCTTCAAGCGCCGCCTTGCCCCTCTGCTCGAGGAGCGCCTGCAACTGGCCGCCGAAGAGGGGTTACTCGAACCCAAGGTGGTCTACGGGTACTTCGCCGCCGGAGCCGACGGTGACGATCTGGTGGTCTTCGACGGCCCCGGACGCTCCACCGAACTGGCCCGGTTCTCGTTCCCCCGCCAGCATGAACCCCCATACCTGTGCATCGCCGACTTCTTCCGACCGGCCGACGGGCCGGAGACGGACACCGCTGCGTTCCACATCGTCACGATGGGCGCGCTGGTGTCGGAACGTGCGACGGAACTGTTCGCCACCGACCGCTACCACGACTACCTGCTCACTCACGGCCTCGGAGTCGAACTCACCGAAGCCCTCGCCGAGTTCTGGCACCGTCACATCCGCCATGAGTGGGGATTCGGCGAGCAGGACGACCCGACCGTCACCGGCCTGTTCCGCCAGCGGTTCCGCGGGAGCCGCTACTCGTGGGGATACCCGGCGTGCCCCGACCTCGAGGACAACGCAACGGTGGCTGCGCTCCTCGGGGCCGATCGCATCGGGATCACCGTGGGCTCCGAGACCGGCTACCAGTACCAGCCGGAGCAGACGACATCTGCGATCATCTCTCATCACCCCCAGGCCAAGTACTTCGTGGCGAGGGAGAGCAGATGATCGATCCTCAGGCAGGATGGGTCGAAGTCGTCGAGATCAACCCGCCGGTGCTGCCCGACATGAGCCACCAGCAGCTCGACGGGGCGTGGGACCGCGTGCTGGTGACCGACAACGTCTTCGGGAAGATCAGGGTGTCGCCCTACTCGTATGCCGCCCGGATCACCCACGACGTCCCCAGCGTCAATCCGACCGTGGTCGTATCGACCCGGGACCGAAACATCCGGGCCATCGAGTCCGAAGTGCGCGGTGCACTCGGCAACGGGGTCTGCTCGTTTCTCGTGGTCACCGGCGACACGGTGCCGGCGGTCGACCACATGGCGAACCAGTTCGAGATCCTGGAGCACATGGTCGATCTGAAGCAGATTCTGGGTCCCTGCACCGTGGGAATGCCGACCCCGTTCGGGGCCGAAGCGTTCCGGCGGCGAGTCGACGCCGGTGCTGAATACCTGGTCGCCGGGCCGATCATCGATCCCGACACCATCGATGAAAAGGTCGAGTTGCTGAAACGGGGTCCGGCGGACCCGCCGGTGATCCTGATGGTCATCCCTCCGTTCTCGGCGGGATGGGTGAATCGTATGGAACAGATCGGCACCGTGGCCGCCACGCCCGAACTCAAGGAACTCCTCACCACATTGGAGCCGGCGGAGCGCCGCTCCTTTGCATGGGATCAAGCGGTTGCGGTCGCCGACCGGGCCCGTGTCGCGGGTTGTGGCGGAGTGGTCCTCATGGGCCTGAAACGCGAAACCGTGGTCGGTGAAGCCGCCCGGGAATGGCGAGCCCGGCGGTAGCGACCGGCAGCTCCCGATTGCCCCCTCCGCTCGGCGACTCCGTCACCTCGCGCCTCCCCCGCTTCGCGGGAGAGGCGATCCAGAAGTCCTCTCTCCCGGCGGAGCCGGGGGAGATGTCGCCGAAGGCGGCAGAGGGGGCGCTACCACCGGGACCACTCGTGTTCGAGCGTGTCGGCCAGATGCGGTGAGAACAGTTCCGGCTCGAGCAGGAACGCGTCATGTCCGTTGTCGGAATGGACGGTGATGCGCCGCACCGGCACACCGGCCTTGTACAGCGCCAGCGCCATGTCCTGCTGTTCGCCGGGGTAGAAGCACACGTCGCTGTCGATGGTGAACACCATGAACCGCTGGTCGGCGCATCGCTCCAGGAGGGACTTGGAGTCGGCCGCCCCGGTATTGGCCAGCAGGTCGAAGGTCTGCCACATCTCCATGATCCGCAGATAGCTGTTGGCATCAAACCGCTCGACGAACTTGGTGCCCTGGTGCCACATGTACGACTCGAGCGGGTTGACGATGCGGACGTACCCGCCGATCTCGTCGCGTTCGACGACCTCGGACCGAGCCCGCTCCTCCATCGCTGAAAGCGACACGAAGCTCTTGTGCGCAACCATTCGCGCCAGTGCCATCCCCCGCACCGGTCCCGGGCCCGGGTAGTAATCGCCGCCTCCAAACCCGGCATCGGCCTCGATCGCCAGGCACTGCTCGAAGATGTGAATCCGCTGCAGCGCGGTGACCTCGAGCCCGGCTGCGATCGGGATCACGTTCGTCACCCGATCGGGATACCTCGTGGCCAGGTTGAGACACATCAACCCCCCCACCGATCCACCGATCACCGCGTGCAGCTTCCCGATGTCCAGTTCGTCGAGCAGACGGACCTGCGAGTCGACGATGTCGGTCAGCGACAAGCGGGGGAAGGCAGACCCGTACGGTTCTCCCGTGGCAGGGTTGGTGGATGCGGGCCCGGTGGAGCCGTAGCACCCGCCGAGGTAGTTGATGCAGATCACGGCGAAACGGTCGGTGTCGAGCGCCTTGCGGGGCCCGATGAAACCATCCCACCACCCCACCTGCACCTCGTCGGTCCAGCGCTCCCCCACTCCTTCCACCTTCGAGTTGAAGCCGGCAGCGTGCTGGCTGCCGGTGAGCGCGTGGAACAACAGGATGGCGTTGTCCCGCTCCTCGTTCAGCTCCCCGTAGATCTCATACGCGAGCGTCACCGGCTCGAGCGTCTCACCGTTGCACAGCTCGAACGGTCCGTCGAACGTGTGGAACCGCGTCTCCACCTCCGGCGGCGCGGAGCCGGTCATGAGGCCGGCTCCCCCGCCGCGGCGCGAGCCTCTGCCAGCGCCTGATCGAAGTCGGTCTTGATGTCATCGATGTGCTCGATGCCGACCGACACCCGAACCAGGTCCTCCCGCACGCCCGACGCAGCCCGCTCCTCAACGCTGAGCTGCTGGTGGGTTGTCGAAGCCGGGTGAATCACGAGGGTCTTGGCGTCACCCACATTCGCCAGGTGACTTGCCAATTCGACCGAGTCGATGAATGTGCGGGCAGGCTCGTAGCCACCGTTGAGTCCAAAGGACAGAACCGCCCCGAAGCCGTTGCGAAGCACCTGCTTGGCTCGTTCATGAGATGGGTGGCTGCCCAGCCCGGGGTAGCTCACCCAGGAGACGGCCGGATGCGCCTCCAGCCACTCGGCCAGTTCGAGTGCGTTGTCCACGTGGCGCTGGACTCGCAGCGACAGTGTCTCGAGGCCCTGCAGTGAGAGGAAGGCGTTGAACGGGCTCAGCGGTGCGCCGAGGTCGCGCAGCCCCTCGACCCGGGCCCGGATGGCAAAGGCGATGTTGCCGAACGGACCGTCGACGCCGAACACGTCGGTGAACACCAGGCCGTGGTAGCCGGGTGCCGGCTCGGTGAACAGCGGGAACTTGCCGCTTGCCCAATCGAAGTTGCCGGCATCCACGATGACCCCGCCGATCGAGGTGCCGTGGCCCCCAATCCACTTGGTTGCCGACGCCACCACGATGTCGGCGCCGTGGTCGATCGGCCGGGCGATGTACCCGGCACACCCGAAGGTGTTGTCGACGATCAGCGGGATCCCGTTGCGATGCGCCACATCGGCGACCGCCTCGAGGTCGGGCACCGAGAACTCGGGGTTGGCGATCGACTCCAGGAAGATTGCCTTGGTGCGATCGGTGATCAGCGACTCGAACTCATCGGCATCATCGGTCTCGGCGAAGGTCACGTCGATCCCGAGCCGGGGCAGCGTCACCTTGAACTGGTTGTAAGTGCCCCCGTACAGATAGCTGGAGCTGACGATCTCGTCCCCCGCCTGGGCCAGCGTGGTGATCGCGGTCAATTGGGCGGCCATCCCCGACGCGGTGGCCACCGCTGCCACCCCGCCTTCGAGGGCGGCGATCCGCTTCTCGAACACGTCGGTGGTGGGGTTCATGATCCGCGTGTAGATGTTCCCGAACTCCTCCAGGCCGAACAGCCGGGCTGCGTGGTCGGAGTCGTCAAACGTATACGACGTGGTCTGGTAGATCGGAACGGCCCGGGCGTTGGTGCCCGGGGCCGGCTCCTGGCCGGCATGGATTTGCAGTGTCTCGTAGCGGTAATCCGACATAGGTTTCCCCTCTCGATGGGTCGACGGATCACCTTCCGGATGAGGGGCCCAGAACGAGAAGGACCACCTCATCCAGTGGAGAGGTGGTCACGAACTCGCCGACCTTCCTCATCTCCCCCGTGGTCTCACGGGCAGGATTTGGCACCGTTCTCGCCGTCGAGATGGTTGCCAAGGCTTCACAGGGCCTGTTCCCTCCGCCTTTCTGGATGACGTTTGGCTATATGTGTGATCGGCGTGTCCTTGGCAATCCTCCGGTTCGGTGGTTGGAGCTTTCTACGGGAACCCGCAGGGTTTGTCAAGGTGGCGCTACGTCGTAGAGGCACCGAACTCGGCCGATCCGGCCAGCTTGGCGTACTTGGCCAGCGCCCCGGTGGTGTAGCGCGGCTCGGGTGGCTGCCACACGGCGCGGCGCTCCTCGAGGATGGCCTCGTCGACCTGCAGGTCCACCCGGCGCTGTGGAATGTCGATGCGGATCGGGTCACCGGTCTCGATCAGCCCGATCAATCCCCCGACCACCGCCTCCGGCGCCATGTGCCCGATGCACAACCCGGTGGTACCGCCGGAGAACCGGCCGTCGGTGATCAGCGCAACGTCCTTGCCGAATCCGGCGCCCCGGATGGCGGCGGTGATCGAGAGCATCTCCCGCATCCCCGGCCCACCCTTGGGACCCTCGTATCGAATCACCACCACATCGCCGGATTCGATCTGCTTCTTGAAGAGGGCGTCGAGGGCACCTTGCTCACCGTCGAACACGCGGGCGGTTCCCTCGAACACGTCGATCCCGATCCCGGCGCTCTTCACCACGGCACCCTGGGTGGCCAGGTTGCCCCGCAGGATGGCCAGCCCGCCTTCGGTCGCCACCGCGTCGTCGAAGGAGCGGACCACCTCCTGTTCCGTGGGGAAGGTCACGCTCTCCAGGTTCTCCGCCATCGTCTTGCCGGTGACGGTCATGGTGTCGGGATGGAGCCGGTCGTCGTCGAGCAGGGCTCGCAGCACCACCGGCACACCACCGATCTGGTCGAGGTCCACCATGTGGTAGCTCCCGAACGGCTTGAGATCCCCGACGTGCGGGGTGCGGCGGCTGATCTGATCGAAATCCTCGAGGCCGATGTCGACCTGCGCTTCACGAGCGATCGCCATCAGATGCAGCACCGCGTTGGTGGAACCGCCCAGCGCCATGAGCAGAGTGATTGCGTTCTCGAAGGCCTCCCGGGTGAGGATCCGGCTCGGACGCAGATCGGTCTCGATCATGGCGGCGACCGCCTCACCGGAGCGAACCGCGTACTCCTCCAGCCGCAGGTCCTCGGCGGGAACCGACGCGCTGCCGGGCAGGGAGATCCCGAGAGCCTCCCCCATCGACGCCATCGTGTTCGCGGTGAACATGCCGGCGCACGATCCCTCACCGGGACATGCAGCGCGCTCGATCTCGAGCAACTCCTCGTCCGGCATCAAGCCCTGAGCAACGGACCCGATCCCCTCGAAGACATCGACGATCGAGATGTCGCGGCCCTTGTGATGTCCGGGAAGCGACGAGCCCCCGTAGAGGAACGCAGCGGGCAGATCGACCCGGGCGATCGCCATCATCATGCCGGGCAGTGACTTGTCGCAGCCGGCGATGGTGACCATGCCGTCGAAGCGCTCGGCGTGCATCACCAGTTCCACCGAATCGGCAATGACCTCGCGCGACACCAGCGAGGCCCGCATCCCCTCGTGGCCCATTGCGATGCCGTCGGACACAGCAATGGTGGTGAATTCGAGCGGCGCGGTGCCGGCGGCGCGGGCGCCCTCCTTGGCTCTACCGGCCAGGCGCTGGCCGGACAGGTTGCACGGGGTGACCTCGTTGCCGGCGGAGACCACCCCGACCTGGGGCTTGCCGAAGTCCTCGTCGTCGAGGCCGACGGCGCGAAGCATGGCACGGGCGGCCGAAGCCTCCGGCCAGCGGGTGACATCGTGGGAGCGACGTTTCGAGTTCATCGGGGCATCCTACGGCCCGAAGTCCAAGATGAGACCAACGACGGAGCAGATCTGAGCCAGCACGGCAGGCCCAACGTTCCTCTCAACGTCCTCCACGGATAGGCCTCGTCCACTGGCGCCGAGGAGGCAACCAGCTTGCCGAGCGCCTTCCGTCTCGAATGCTGCGGCGCCGGTAGTTGGAGGTGAGGTTCGGCATGGCTCTTCGCAGATACGCCGCCGGTTCGTCGAGATCCGCCAGACGGTGGCGCCGCAGCGTGTTGACCAATGCATCCTGGAGCAGGTCCTCGGGCTCGACGTCCGGAGGGGCAGCCACACCGGCGAAGCGGCGCACGGGCGTGTACAACTCCCGGAAAGTCCCCTCGTCGCTGCGTTCTGCCGGTGCCTCAGCCGTTTCTCTCTCGGCCATTGCGTCCCCACGTGTTCCCCTTCTCGCCAACACAACACACCTGAGGGGCACGATTCGCAACACACGATTTCCGCAACGCGACGGCAGCGTCGGGTCACTGATTGCCCACAGATCGGCACCCCGCCCGGAACCGGTTCCAGTGTGAGCTTGACATGCCTTGAGTCCCCGCCCATACTGCCGACCCAACAATGCAAATGAACTCTGTACTCGTCGTCGTCGTTCTCATCGTGTAGCGCACACGGACATCTTCGTGTGCGCACCCTCCGCAACCCGGAGGGTTTTTTTGTACCCCACCAAGGGATGAACCCATGACCACCATCGACAGCGGAGCCAACACCGTGATGCGGGCCCTCGAACGTGAGGGTGTCGAGGTCATCTTCGGCGTACCTGGTGGCGCGATCCTTCCGGTGTACGACGCCCTCACTCGCTCAAGCATCCGCCACGTGCTGGCCAAGCACGAGCAGGGTGCCGGGCACATGGCGGAGGGCTATGCCCACGCCACCGGGCGGGTCGGCGTGATGATGGCGACGTCGGGGCCGGGGGCGACGAATCTCGTCACCCCGCTCCAGGACGCATTGATGGACTCGGTTCCGGTGGTGGCGATCACCGGTCAGGTGGCGACAACCTCCATCGGCAATGACGCCTTCCAGGAGGCCGATACCACCGGGTTCGCCATGAACTGCACCAAGCACGCCTATCTGGTGACCCACCCCGAGGACATCATCGACACGATCCATGAGGCGTTTCACATTGCACGGACCGGCCGTCCCGGCCCGGTGCTGGTGGATCTCCCGAAGAACATCCTCAACGCCGAGGTCGCCTGGCGGGATCCGAGCCTGCACGGGCTCCCTGGCTATAAGCCGAGCAAGAGCGGCAACCCCCGTCAGATTCGCCGTGCCGTCGAACTGATGAAGGCGGCTCAGCGACCCGTGCTCTACGTCGGCGGCGGCGTGATCAAGGCCGAAGGCGAACGGGAACTGCTGCGACTGGCCGAACTTACCGACGCGCCGGTCGTCACGACGCTGATGGCCCGGGGAGCATTCCCCGACGACCATCGGCTGGCGCTGGGCATGCCCGGCATGCACGGGAACTTCACCGCGGTGACCGCGATGCAGCGGGCGGACCTCCTGGTTGCTCTCGGATCACGGTTCGACGACCGGGTGACCGGTGATCCCGACGCCTTCGCTCCCTTCGCCGAGGTGATCCACGTCGACATCGATCCCGCCGAGATCGGCAAGATCCGCAAGGCCGAGGTTCCCATCGTCGGCGACGTGCGCCGGGTGATGGGTCAGATCCTCGACGAGATCGAAAAGACGGGCTGGGATGGGGCGACGCCTCGCGATGAGTGGCTCGAGACCATCCGCACATGGCAGACCGACTTCCCGCTGCGCTACGAGCAGGAGGACGACGGTCCGATCAAGCCGCAATACGTGGTCGAGCAGCTGTTCGAAGCGACCGGTGGCGAGGCGATCGTGGTCAGCGGCGTCGGCCAGCACCAGATGTGGGCCTCGCAGTACTGGCGCTTCAACGATCCGCGGACCTGGATTAACTCCGGCGGCCTGGGCACCATGGGCTTCGCCGTTCCGGCGGCCATCGGCGCCAAGGTGGGACGGCCCGACGCGCTGGTGTATGCCATCGACGGCGACGGCTGCTTCCAGATGACCAGCCAGGAGCTGATCACGGCAGCGATCGAGGGGATTCCCATCAAGGTGGCGATCCTCAACAACAGCAGCCTGGGCATGGTCCGCCAGTGGCAAACGCTGTTCTACGACAAGCGTTACTCGGCGATCGATCTGAGCGGGGGCAACCCCGACTACGTGAAGCTGGCCGAGGCCATGGGGTGTCTTGCCATGCGGGCCACGAGCCCGGCGGAGGTCCGGCCGGTGATCGAGAAGTCGATTGCGGTGGACGACCGCCCGGTGGTCGTCGAGTTTCAGGTCGACCCCGAAGAGATGGTGTTCCCGATGGTGCCGGCGGGTGGCTCCAACGACAACATCGTGCTCGGACCGGAGGATCTCTGATGAAGCACACGCTGTCGGTCATCGTTGAAAACAAGCCGAGCGTGCTCGCCAGGATCACTTCCCTGTGTTCGCGGCGCGGCTTCAACATCCACTCGCTGGCGGTGGGACCGATCCACGAACCGGATCGCTCCCGGATCACCATGGTCGTCGATGGCGATCAGATGGAGGCCGTCAGCAAGCAGCTCAACAAGCTCGTCAACGTCATCAAGGTCACGGAGTTCTCTCCGGAGGAGGCGGTTGAGCGCGAGATCATGCTGTGCAGGGTGAACGCCGACACCTCACGGCGGCGGGAGGTGCTGGACACCGGTTCCGCCTTCGACGCCAAGCCGGTCGACGTGACGGTCGACACGGTGACCTTTGAAGTCACCGGCCGGCCCCGCAAGCTGGCGGCCTTCCTCGAGGTGATGCGCCCCTTCGGGGTCACCGACCTCGTGAAATCGGGTCGCATCGCCCTCGCTCGTAACGGCCACGGCGAACACGACGGATTCGAGACCCCGAGGAGGATGCCGTGAGCGTCCCTGTGTACTACGACGCCGATGCCGATTTCGATGTGATTCGGGATCGCAAAGTGGCCGTCATCGGATACGGAAGCCAGGGGCATGCCCACTCATTGAACCTGCGTGACTCCGGCGTCGACGTCATCGTCGGGCTCCGTGAGGGATCGGCTTCCCGGGCCAAGGCCGAAGCCGAAGGGCTCGCCGTGACCTCGCCCGCCGATGCAGCCGCCCGGGCCGACGTGATCATGGTCCTGGTGCCGGACCAGCACCAGGGCGCGATGTACGAGTCCGATATCGAGCCGTACCTCGAGGACGGGAACGCTCTGTTCTTCGCCCACGGCTTCACCATCCACTTCGGCCAGATCACACCGCCCGCCGGCGTCGACGTGGCGATGGTTGCTCCCAAGAGCCCGGGCCATCTGGTCCGCCGCACCTTCGAAGAGGGCAGCGGCACCCCCGGACTGCTGGCCGTCCACCAAGACGCCACCGGCAACGCCAAGGCACTCGGACTGGCCTACGCGGCGGCCATCGGCTGCACCCGGGCCGGGGTTCTCGAGACCACGTTCCGCGAGGAGACCGAAACCGATCTGTTCGGCGAGCAGGTGATCCTCTGCGGCGGAGTCTCCGAGCTGGTCAAGGCGTCGTTCGACACCCTGGTCGACGCCGGATATGCGCCGGAATCGGCCTACTTCGAGTGCCTCCACGAGTTGAAGCTCATCGTGGACCTCATGTACGAGGGCGGCATCTCGTGGATGCGCCACTCGGTGTCGGACACCGCCGAGTACGGCGATTTCACCCGCGGCCCGCGCATCGTCACCGATGAGACCCGCGAGGCGATGAAGCAGATCCTCGAAGAGGTGCAATCCGGGGCCTTCGCCGAGGAGTGGATTGCCGAGAACAAGGCCGGGATCCCCAACCTGACGGCCTACCGATCCCGGGATCGCCACCATCCCATCGAGGACGTCGGCCACAAGCTGCGCTCGATGATGCCGTTCGTCACACCGAGGACTCCGGAGGAGGGCTGAGCAGCGATGACCCGCATTGCGGTGATCCCAGGGGACGGCACCGGCCCGGAGGTCGTCGCCGAGGCCCGCAAGGTCCTCGATGCGGCAGCGGCGCGCTTCGGCCTCGAACTCGAGTACCGGGAGCACGACATCGGCGGCGAGCGCTACATGGCAACCGGCGAGGTTCTCCCCGATCCGGTGCTCAAGGATCTGGGTGAGTCCGACGCCATCCTGATGGGTGCCATCGGTCACCCCGACGTGCAGCCCGGCATCCTGGAACGCGGAATCATCCTTCGTATCCGCCGCGAGCTGAACCAGTACATCAACCTGCGGCCGATCAAGCTCCACCCCGGGGTCACCTCGCCCCTGCGCGACAAGGGTCCCGACGACATCGATATGGTCGTTGTCCGGGAGAACAGCGAGGGGCTCTACATCGGGGGCGGCGGCTTCGCCCATCACGGCACGCCCGACGAGGTCGCCACCGAACTGGCCGTCAACACCAGGGCCGGGATCGAACGCTGCGTCCGCTACGCGTTCCAGGTCGCCGAGAACCGGCCCCGCCGCCACCTGACGCTCTGCGGCAAGTCCAACGTCCTGGTCTACGGCCACGACCTGTGGACACGGGTGTTCAACGAAGTCTCAGCCGAGTACCCCGACGTCACGACCTCCTACGCCAACGTGGATGCGCTGTGCCTGTGGATGGTCGAAAGCCCGGAGCGCTACGACGTGGTGGTCACCGACAACATGTTCGGCGACATCATCACCGACCTCGGCGCAGCCATTCAAGGTGGCCTCGGCATCGCCGCCGGGGTGAACCTCAACCCCGACGGGGTGTCGATGTTCGAGCCGATCGGCGGCACCGCACCCGACTTCACCGGGACCGGCAAGATCAACCCGCTGGCGGCCATCTCCGCCGCCGGCATGCTGCTCACCCACACCGGGGCGGGTGAGGCCGGTGCTTCCGTCGAAGCTGCCGTCGCCGCGGTGGCCGGAACCATGCCGTCGCAGCGGGCCGGCGAGATGGGGGCCGCCACATCCGAGATCGGCGATCGGGCGGCGGCGATCGTGGCTGGAGGTGCGTGATGGCCGCCACCATGCTCGACAAGATCTGGGAGCGCCATGCGATCTCCAGCGCGCCCCGCGAACCCGATCTGCTGTACATCGACCTGCACCTGGTGCACGAGGTCACCTCACCGCAGGCGTTCGAAGCACTGCGGATGGCCGGCCGCTCGGTGCGGCGCCCGGATCTGACCCTGGCCACCGTCGACCACGGAGTGCCGACCACCGACCGGGAACTCGGAATCACCGATCCCCTGTCGAAGATCCAGATCGACACCCTGGTCGAGAACTGCAGGTCCAACGGGATCCTGCTGTTCGGGGTGGATGACCCCCGCCAGGGCATCGTGCACGTCATCGGACCCGAGCAGGGGTTCGTGCAACCCGGGATGACCGTGGTGTGCGGCGACAGCCATACCGCAACTCACGGCGCGTTCGGGGCACTCGGATTCGGCATCGGGACATCTGAAGTCGAGCACGTTCTGGCCACCCAGACCCTGTGGCAGCAGAAGCCCAAGTCGATGGCCATCAACGTTGACGGGGACCTGCCGCCGGGCATCACCGCCAAGGATGTGATCTTGGGCATTATCGCCCGGATCGGCGTCGGGGGCGGCACCGGCTATGTCATCGAGTACCGCGGGGAAGCCATCCGCTCCCTCTCCATGGAGGGCCGGATGACGATCTGCAACATGTCGATCGAGGCCGGAGCCCGCGCCGGCATGATCGCCCCCGACGAGACCACCTTTGCCTACCTGAAGGACCGGATCCACGCTCCCAAGGGAACCGAGTGGGACCAGGCGATCGATGATTGGCGTGGGCTCGGGTCGGATCCGGACGCCCGGTTCGATACCGAAGTCCACATCGATGCCGCCGAACTCGAGCCCTACGTGAGTTGGGGAACGAACCCGGCACAGACGATTCCGGTCGGCGCCGCGGTTCCCTCCCCCGATGCCTTCACCGATCCCATCGAGCAGGAGGCAGCCGCCCGAGCCCTGGAGTACATGGACCTGGAGGCCGGGACCGCGATGACCGAGATCACCGTCGACCGGGTGTTCATCGGCTCCTGCACCAACGCCCGGATCGAGGACCTGCGTGCCGCAGCAGCGGTCATCGACGGACGCACGGTGCACCCGTCGGTGTCCGCCATGGTCGTGCCCGGCTCAGGCCTGGTGAAGCTGCAAGCCGAATCGGAGGGTCTCGACCGGGTCTTCACAGACGCCGGGTTCGAGTGGCGTGACGCCGGGTGCTCGATGTGCCTGGCCATGAACCCCGACGTGCTCGGAGCAGGCGAACGCTGCGCCTCGACGTCGAACCGCAACTTCGAGGGCCGCCAGGGCAGGGGCGGACGTACCCACCTGGTCAGCCCGACCATGGCCGCCGCCGCTGCGGTCACCGGCCGCTTCGTCGACATCCGGGAGTGGAACTGACATGGAACCCGTCAGTGTGATCACCGGAACTGCAGCGCCGATGCCCGGCGCCAACATCGACACCGATCAGATCGTCCCCCACCGTTTCCTCAAGCGGGTGGCCCGCTCCGGGTTCGGCGAGGTGCTGTTCTTCGACTGGGCCCACGACACCGACGGCAACCCCAATCCCGACTTCGTGCTGAACCGCCGGGAGCGGCAGGGCGTGTCGGTCCTCGTTGCCGGCCCCAACTTCGGATCTGGGTCGTCCCGGGAGCACGCCGCATGGGCGGTGCAGGACTTCGGGTTCCGAGCCGTGATCGCCGAATCCTTCGCCGACATCTTCCGGGGCAACTGCCACAAGATCGGCGTGCTGCCCGTGGCCCTCGACGGCGCCGCGGTCACCGAACTGATGCAGCTGGTGACCGCCGACCCGGCCCTCGAGGTGACCGTCGACCTGCCGGCTCAGACCGTGAGCGCCGGCGGCTTCCGAGCTTCTTTCGAGATCGATTCCTTCGTCAAGCAGGCCTTCCTCGAGGGCCTCGACGACATCGACCGCACCCTGGAACGGGAGGTCACGATCGCCGCCCATGAGCGAGTACGACCCGCCTACCTCCCCACCATCCCCACCCCTGAGTATTCGATCGGAGACCGGCAATGAACTTCAACAACCACCACATCTGGGACGACGGGAAGCTCCTCCCCTGGGAGGAGGCCACCACCCACATCCTCACCCACGCCCTCCACTACGGCAGCGGTGTGTTCGAAGGCATCCGGGCGTACGACACGGGCAGCGGCACCGCCGGGTTCCGCATGAAGGATCACTTCAGGCGGCTGCATCGCTCCGCGGCCTCCTACCGGATGGACCTGAAGTGGTCCGTGGACGATTTGTTCATCGCGGCCAAAGAAGTCATCGGGATCAACGGGTTCACGGCGTGTTACATCCGTCCGATCGTGTTCTTCGAGACCGGAGCGCTGGGGCTCGACACCACCCACGCCGGAATCCGCACCGCCATCGCGGCCTGGGAGTGGGGCGCCTACCTCGGCGACGACGGCGTGAAGAACGGGATCCGGGCCCGCATGGCGTCGTGGCGCCGGTTCGGAGCCGCCTCGTTCCCCAACGCCAAGGCCACCGGCACCTACATCAACAGCATCCTCGCCAAGACCGAGGCCGTTCAGGACGGCTACCACGAGGCGATCATGCTCAACGCCGACGGCTTCGTGTCGGAGGCGACCGGCGAGAACCTCTTCGCCGTCGGCAAGGGCGTCGTCTACACGCCACCGCTGTCGGCCGGGTGCCTCGATGGAATCACCCGCGACACGGTCATGACCCTGCTGCGTGACGAGGGCCTCCGGGTGGTTGAGGCCGACCTCACCAAAGAGGACCTGTACAAGGCCGAGGAGCTGTTTCTCACCGGCACCGCCGCAGAGGTCACTCCGATCCGCGAGATCGACGACCGGCCGGTCGGCGACGGTGAGCCGGGAGAGGTGACCCGTCTTGCCCAGCGGATCTACTCGGAGACGGTGCGGGGCAAGTTGCCGCAGTACCGGCATTGGCTCGATTTCGTGTGATCGGCCTACGGCCGATCACACGGCAACGAGGCCCGTCGCTCATTTCTCGACTGAGCTTGCCAAACCGCCGATGTCCCACTACCTTCCTCGCCAACATATGCAGATGACCTACGTGTATTCGTTCGCCTTTACCGGGGCTCCGGCCCGGGTCTTGGCTGCGCGCTGACGTAGAGCACCACCACCAACACCCAGGACCCGGAGCCGGCGCTCCGGGTTTCGTGTTTCCCGGGCGCCGGTCCATAGAAAGGACCGAACGGCCATGAGCGATCCAACGCTCCTCAAGAGTCACCGAACTCCCGACGCCGCCCGCAGCGTGATCGAGGTCGGCGCAGTGCGTTTTGGCAACGGCACCTACCCGGTGATCGCCGGGCCGTGCGCCGTGGAATCCGAGGCCCAGGTGATCGAGGCGGCCGAGATCGTCGCCGGCACGGGTGCCGCCATGCTCCGGGGCGGAACCTTCAAGCCGCGCACGTCGCCATACTCGTTCCAGGGACTGGGCCGGGAAGGGCTTCGCCTCCTCGCCGCCGCCGGCCGGGCCGTCGGCCTGCCGACGGTGACCGAGGTCATGGAACCCGAAGAGGTCCATGTCGTCGCAGAGTCCGCCGACATGCTGCAGATCGGATCACGCAACATGCAGAACTTCCCGCTCCTGCGTGCTGCGGGCAAGTCCGGCCGGCCGGTCATGCTGAAGCGGGGCCTGGCCGCGACGATCGATGAATGGCTCCTGGCCGCCGAGTATCTGCTCGCCGAGGGCAACGGGGACGTCGTGCTCTGTGAGCGGGGGATCCGGACCTTCGAGTCACGAACCCGCAACACGCTCGACATCAGCGCGGTGCCGGTAGTCCAGCGCATGAGCCACCTGCCGGTGATCGTGGATCCGAGCCATGCCACCGGGGACCGGGAACTCATCACCCCGCTGGCACTCGCCGGCAAGGCGGTCGGAGCCGACGGAATGATGGTCGAGGTCCACCCCGACCCCGCGGTGGCATTGTCCGACGGCCCGCAGCAACTCGATGCGGCCGACTTCGCCAGTCTGATGAACGCCCTCGGGGTGGCCGGACCGCGAACCGAGATCGACGCCATCGACCGGGAGATCGTCCGGCTGATCGCCCGCCGCCGCGAGCACGCCGTCGCCATCGCCGAGGCCAAGACCGCCCGGGGCATTGCACTGCGCACCCCGGAACGCGAGGAGGAACTCCTCGTCAATCTCGAAGCGGTCGCAGCCGAACACGGAATCGAGCCGTCCGACGTCCGCCGGGTCTTCGAGCTGCTGCTTCGCCAATCGCGTCGGGAGCAGCGGCGGCGGGTCGCAGGCATCGGCCCGGTTCCTTCCGCCGGCGCGGTGAGCGCATGACGATGCCCGCAACCCTCCCCATGCGCATCGGCTATCAGGGTGAGCCCCACTCCTACAGCCACCAGGCCATCGAAACCCTGTACCCGGAAGCGCAAGCTGTCGGCATGTCGTCGTTCGCCGGCGCATTCGCCGGGCTCGCCGACGGCCGCGTCGACCGGCTCATGCTGCCGATCGAGAACTCGACCACCGGCAGCGTGCTCGAGGTGCTGGACGGCCTCGTCGAGACCGACACCGCCATCGTGCGCGAGCACTACTCCGAGATCCGCCACGCACTCATCGGCATCCCCGATGCGGATCCCACTGCGGTTCGCCGAGTGCTGTCCCACCCTGAGGCGCTCCGCCAGACCAAAGAGACTCTGGTGGCCCGCGGCTGGGAGCCGGTTCCGGTCACCGACACGGCTGGCGCGGTCCGCGAGGTCGCCGAGCGCGGCGACCCGACTCTGGCGGCACTGGGCCCACCCCGCTCCGGCCACCCCCACGGCCTCGAGGTGCTGGCTTCCGATGTCATCGACCGCGACCACAACACCACCCGATTCGTAGTGCTCACCCCGGGGGACCCGCTCATCCCCGATGATGCCGACAAGAGCTCGATCTGCTTCTCCACCGCCCACCGCCCCGGCGCCCTGGCATTGGCCCTCACCGAGCTCGGACTCCGCGGTGCCAATCTGACCCGCATCGAGTCGCGGCCCGGGACCAGCGCCTGGTCGTACCGCTTCTACGTCGACCTCCTCCATGAGCCCGGGGAGGCCGGCGTCCGCCGCATCCTCGATCCGCTGCCGGCGGCCGTCGACGCGCTGTATCACCTCGGCTCATACCGGGCCGCCCACGCATGATCTCCTCTCCATGGCCGCTGTCGGCCGAGCTCGACGGCCGCTCGGTGATGATGGTCGGCGGCACCAGCCTCGATGAGGCCGCAGCCCAGTTCGGCACCCCGCTGTGGGTTGTCGATGAGGGCGACCTTCGAACCCGGTGCCGGAGGTACCGCGAGGGGTTCGACGGTGCCACGGTCGCCTACGCCTCCAAGGCATGGTGTACCACCGGCATCCTCCAGATCGCCGCCGCCGAGGGGCTGGCGATCGATGTGGCGTCGGCCGGGGAGCTGTACACCGCACAGCGGGCCGGTGTCCCGATGGAACTGGTCATCCTCCACGGCAACAACAAAGGGGACGACGAACTCCGGATGGCGGCGGAGCTCGGAGTCGGCAGGGTGGTGCTCGACAGCTTTGACGAACTCGATCGGATCGAGCGCATCGGAGCCGAGCTGGGCCATACCTTCCGGTGCTGGCTCCGGATCACCCCGGGGATCGACGCCCATACCCACCACTACGTGCGCACCGGCCACGACGACTCGAAGTTCGGGTTCACGCTGTCGCTGGGCTTGGCCGACGAGGCGATCGCCCGGGCGCTGCAACTCGACCATGTCGAGCTCACCGGAGTCCACGCTCACATCGGATCCCAGATCTTTGGAGCCGGGCCGCTCGTGGCCAACGCCGAGGTGCTGTTCGAGGTCCTGGCGGCGTGGCGGGACCGCCACGGCATCGTCCTCGAGGAGCTGAACGCCGGCGGCGGCATGGCCATCCGCTACACCCACGAGGATCATCCGGTGACGCCCGCGGACTACGGCCGCGCCCTGGGAGAAGCGTTGACCGCGGCCGCCGCCCATCACGGCTATCCCGCTCCCCATCTGTTCGTCGAGCCGGGCCGGGCACTGATCGGGCCCTCGACTATCACGCTGTACCGGGTCGGCACGGTGAAACGCCTCCCGGGTATCCGGACCTACGTCAGCGTCGACGGCGGCATGAGCGACAACATCCGCCCGGCGCTCTACGACGCCGAGCACGAAGTCGCCCTCGCCGGGCGGATCTCCGAGGCGCCACTCGAACCGGTCACGGTGGTGGGCAAACACTGCGAATCTGGCGACCTGGTGCGCGAGCACGCCGCACTCCCATCCGACCTGGCACCCGGAGATCTGCTGGCGGTGGCCGCCACCGGCGCCTACACCGAGGCGATGGCCAGCAACTACAACCGGCTCCCCCGCCCCGGGGCCGTGATCGTCGGCGATCGGGGACCTCGCTGGCTGGTGCGGCGGGAGACCCTCGACGACGTCGTCGCGAGGGATGTGCCGTTCGCCTGAAGAGACTTCCGTGGCGCGATGGAGGCGGGCTCTCGGGCCCGCCTCCATCGCGCGATCGGTCGATCAGGGTCGGTAGGGTGCGGGAGAGGAGGTCCGGGATGCGGACACTTCGGGTCGTTATCGCCCTGTTCGTCGTCGTGGCGGCATGCAGTTCCGGCGAACTGAGCCTGTCCGACTACGCCGAACGGGCCGACGCGCTGATCGAGGAAGTGGACGGCAGGTTGGATGTGGCCGTCACTGAAATCGCGGATCAGCCCGACCGGGTGAACGCGACGCTCGAGTACTTCGCGCTACGGGTCGAGAGTTACGAGGAGCTGGTGGATGGTTTCGCTGCACTCACACCCCCGGAGCGAATCACCGACCTCCACGCCCGCATCATGGATGTGTTCAGCCGCCAACTCGACGCCGAACGAGAACGGATTGCCGTCGGAACCGGAGTCACGACCGTCGACGACCTCGACGAGTTGTGGAACGGGCCCACAGCACAGAAGATCTGGGCCATCGAGCAGGAAGCGATCGAGATCTGCATCACGGCCCAGCAGGTGATGGACGCCACCGCAACGGGGAAGTCGTTTCAGGACGTTCCGTGGATGCCACGGGAGGCCGCCGAGGTCGTGACGATCGCCTTCGACTGCCCGCCGCAGTAGCTCGGAATCAACCCCGGCAAGGCCCGGACCGCGCCGCCTAG
>CAZEHO010000041.1:0-21198 GCA_964511945.1 uncultured Acidimicrobiia bacterium
GACGAGTTGGTGTCCCGCCTGGTGGGGGAGTTGGGTGTCGAAGCGGTGGTGCGTCGCCGGCTGGTCAAGACGCCGGAGGAGGCGGAGCGGTTGAGCTTTGTGGGTTCGCCCACGGTGGTGATCGATGGGGTGGATCCGTTTCTGGAGCCGGGGGCTGCGGTGGGATTGAGCTGCCGGGTGTATCGGACGGAGTCGGGGCTTGCTGGTTCGCCGTCGGAGGCGCAGCTGCGGTCGGCGGTGGAAGCCGCGAGGTGAGGCTCGGCGGGTGTGTTGCGGGGCGGGCCCTCAGCGTGTGGCTCAGGCGAGGGGGAGTCGGATGATGAAGGTGGCTCCTTGGCCTGGGCCCGGTGATTGTGCGGTGATGGTGCCGTTGTGGCGTTTGGTGATGCTTCGGGCGATGGCGAGCCCGATGCCGGTGCCGCCGGGGGCGTCGGGGTTGGCGCGGTAGAACCGATCGAAGGCGGCGGAGAGTTCGGTGGGTGTGAGACCGATGCCGGTGTCTTGGACCGTAATGGCGGCCTGGCCTGTGGTTGCTTCGGTTGTGATGGTGACGGTGCCGCCGTCGGGGGTGTAGGCGATGGCGTTGCCGATGATGTTGGTGAGGACTTGGGTGAGCCCGTCGCGATCTCCCTGAATGGACACCGGTCCCATGGCGTGGAGAGCCAGGGTGATCTGTTTGGCGCCGGCCTGCGGTCGGAGTTGATCGCCGACGGCCGCTGCCAGGGTTGAGATGTCGATCGGTTCGAGCGCTAGCGGGGCGTCGGCGTCGGCGCGGGAAAGGCGACCGAGGTCGTCGGCGAGTCGTTTGAGTCGTCGGATCTCCCGGCTCGATGCCGCCAGCACTGCATCGGTCGGTTCGAAGATTCCGTCGAGGATGCCTTCGAGGTAGCCCTCGATGGTGGTGAGGGGGGTGCGGAGTTCGTGGGCGACCTCGGAGACGAGCCGAGCTCGTCGGTTCTCGGTTGCCTCGAGCGCTCCGGCCAGAGCATTGACATCCTCTGCCACGGCGGCCAGTTCGGTCTCGTCGGGGACTTCGACCCGTTCGGTGTAGGAGCCTTGGGCCATGCGACGCGACGCGGCGCGGATCGAGTCGAGCGGTGTGAGGATGCGGCGGGTGGCGAAGGCACCGAGAGCGACCGCAGCGATGCCTGCTGCGGCGATCGAGAGGATGAGCGCCCGCCGGAACGATGAATCGAAGGCGGCCTCGAGATCGGCAGTCGAGGTGCCTCCCATCATGGGGCCCATCATCCCGCCGTTGTTGATCATCTCGTTCATGCCCATCATGTTGAGCTGATTGGAGAAGAACGTGGGTGCGAGCAGTTCCATCAGGACGATCAACGCCAGTGCCAGCGCTGCGATGATTGCCAATAGCATCACGACCATCCGGAACCGCAACGTCTTCGTGAACACGCTCACGGCTCGCTCCCGATGAACTTGTAGCCAACCCCCCGCACGGTGCCCACGAATTGGGGAGCGGCGGCATCGTCGCCGAGGGCCTTGCGGATGCCGGCAATGTGGACATCAACGATCCGTTCGACACCGACGTAGTCCCACCCCCACACCGAGTCCATCAGCTGCTCTCGGCCGAACACCCGACCGGGCGACGACGCAAGCTTGGCCAGGAGGTTGAACTCCAGGGCGCTCAACTCGACCGGAGCACCAGCGGCGGTCACCGACCTCTTGGCGAGATCGATCTCCAAACCTTCGAACCGGAGCACCTCGCTGGGAGCCGCCGCCGCGCCACGGGCAGTCCGCCGCAGGACGGCTCCGATCCGGGCCACCAGCTCGCGAGGGCTGAACGGCTTGGTGAGGTAATCGTCGGCACCCATGGTCAATCCTGTGACCCGATCGACTTCATCGGAGCGGGCAGTGAGCATGATCACCGGTGTCTCGGAGATCTGGTGCATGCGCCGAAGCACCTCGAAACCGTCGATGTCGGGCAGTCCGATGTCGAGAACGACGGCGTCGGGTCCGGCCTCGGCGAACAACTTCAGCGCGGCTTCACCGTCGGACGCTTCGATGACCTTGAACCCTTGGGCAGTCAGGTAGTTGCTGAGCATCGAACGGAGTTCTCGTTCGTCATCGACAACAAGCACGGAACGTTTCGGCATCGGCGGGATGGTAGGGGCGGCACACTGCTGTATACCGCCCCACGCCAATCGATCAGCTACCAGCCGCCGCGCATCATGCCGCGACCCCACATGTGGCCGCCCCACCGGTTCTGGCAGCCGGGCACGGGCGTGTCCGGGGCGCTCGACGTCGGATCCGGATACCCGTAGCCCCACATGGGGCAGCCGGCGGGTCCGTATCCGGGCGGTACCGCGTCGGCGGGGTTGGTGGGCCATGGGTAGCTATCGGGGAGCCCGTCCTGGTCGAGATCGGTCCACATGGGGCAGCCCGGCCATTGGGTGTCACCGGGTACGGTTGTCGGGTCGAGCGGTTCGGTCTGCCATGGCGATTGCGCGGCGGTGCTGCGCTGTGCCGACTTCGCTGACGTCAGGGCTTCCTCTCGGTCCGAATCGACGGCCGGGTTCAGCCAGTGGTCCATCCGGTCCCAGCCAAACGACGCCACATCCACGACATGTGCGCCCATGTGGCGGCCCCACGACCCTCCGGGGGCTGGGTCGGGTCCTTGCCAGGCCAGTGCCACGAGGGGAACTGTCGCAACCGCAACAGCGATCGCAAGAACGATGCCAAGCTTCCTCATCTCTGAACCTCCCTCAGGGATTGATCAACGTGTCGTCACAGACAATCACCCAGGGATTCAGCCTCTGTTCCCAGCAGTGTTAAGCCTTTGTAGCCGGAGTTCTGCCGCGAGGCGGCGGATGCCCCGGTGGAGTGCGGGTGTGCGACCGATCGGGTACCTATTCAGCTTCCTGACCAGGCACTTCGAGGTGTGAAAGCCGTCCTATTAGGCCCACCTTGAAGGACTCGAACCTGGCGCGAAGAGGCCAGTGGACACGCTCGAAGCTTGGGAGGCGCACATCGGAGCAGGGCGCCCGGCTAGGACCCCTCATCCCATTCCGGAAGTTGCGGATAGACGAGCGCCCAAACCTCACCATCGGGACCAAATGCCATATCGGCCACCGCTCCGTCCGAAAAGCCTTCATCCGGAGCCGTTAGCTGATATGGGAGACCGGGCACGTCGATGTGGCGAGTGGCGCTGCCGGCCTCGTGGATTTCGAAAAGCCCTGTGAACGTGTCCATCCACACCTTTCCGTCGGGCGCCGTCCACAACTCGCCGACCCGTCGAACATTGATTCCATTAATGCTCTCAACGTGTTCGGTGGTGGCGCCGATCACGAAGAGGCCATTGAGTTCGGTACCGACGAACAGGGTGCCGTCGGGCGCCAGCGTTGTTGCCGTGTAGAACGCCTCGTAGATCAGGGCGGTGGCGGACCCATCCGGCATCAGCCGGACTAGATCTGATCGGTACTCACCGTCCCCGGGCGGATCCGGCGCCAGATAGAGGGCATCCGACAGCGGCGAGGCGTACGGATAGGACCCGAAGTCCGGCCGGTAATCGGGGCCCGCGAACACTCCCCAATCGGAGTCGTGGCGATACCCGATGCCAGCGGGTGTGATCACCCAGACCCCCTGCCCCCCGGCGGCGAGTACGTTGGTGGCCACCGTTGAGGGCAGCCCGGACGTGGCATCCTCCAAGGCTGCAGCCCCAGGGTCCCAGCGGGCTACACCGCTCACCGTCGCCACCCAGACCGCTCCATCGGCCGTGCCGGCCAAGCCGGTGACGTGGGGGACGGCGAGAGTATTCGGCAGCGGCGGCGCCACCCACGCCGATCCGTCGAAGTACGCCGGGCCTCCCACCGTTCCGGCCCAGGGCGTGCCGTTCGAATCCAGGTCGAACGCGGTGACCTGCACTGAAGGCAGGCCTTCGGCGCGGCCGAAATGCCGCCACTCGCCACCGATCAGCGCATAGACACCGCTCTCGACCGTCGGCAGCCACAACGTGCCGTCGGGCGAGCGTGCGATTCGGCGTGAGGTGGCCTCGGGCAGATCTTGCAGCAGCGCGGCGCCCTCGGTGTCGTAGCCGCGATGCACCACGTTCCAGGTCGTCCCATCGAAGTGGATGATGTCGGCCAGCGGTGCCGCAGGGGGGTCGGGAATCAGGTCCGGTGGCGTCATCTCGATTTCTTCGAGATCGGGGACCGTCTCGCCCTCGGCAGCGCCGCCGATCCAGACGGCAGGAGTTTCCCTGCGCTGAACCGTGGCCGTGCCGACGGCCACGTAGCGGTTCTGCCACGCCACCACGCCTCTCATCCAACCGTAAACCCCCTCGGGAAGGAGGTCGGCATCCCTCACGACGTACCACGCTCCGTCACCGTCGAGCAGTCGCAGCACCGGCCGGCGCTGGTCGAGACTGATCGGACCCAGCCGTGTGTAGCTGCCCGACCATCCGACGCCGAGCAGGCCGTTGCCGGCTGGAACGACATCGCTCAGCAGTGTGTAACCGTCGACCGCCCAGGTGATCCCATCCGCAGTCGACAAGGCACCGGTGCCCAACACGTGGAGGCGGCCGGCGGCCACTCCGCTCGCCTCCCAGCGCCACCGCGTTGTGTCGCGCCGCTCGATCTCGAGCGGCTCCCAGGTCTCGATGTCTGTAGTCGTGATGACTGCCAGCGCTTGGTCCATGTCGTACCCGATGGCGATGAGCCGACCCTCGTGCCAGACCAGCTTGACGATCTCTCGCATCGTCGACCCGGTGGCTCCGAGATCGAGCGCCCGCCAGGAGACGCCGTCATCGGTAATCCATATGGCGCCGCGGCGAGAGTCGATGTCGCGCAGCCAGTACCGCCGGATGTATTCATCCCAACCCGATGTGTCCTCTCCCCAGGCGACCGGGAAGGCGTCACTGCCGGCCGCGGCCATCGTTCCATCGAGCACTATCAAATCCCGGATCTCCTGGTCGCCGGGCCCAGCGAGTGCCGGTGCGTCGACCCGGTCCCACGCAACACCATCGCTCGACCTCCAGATGGCGCCGTCCTCGTCCTCAAGCTCATGGAGGCCGGCCGCATAGAGCCAGTCACCGAAGACCGCTAGGTTCGTCGCCTCCTGGATCCCGGCACCCGCTAGATCCGGATCGGCAACTCGCTTCCACTGCTCGCCGTCGCTCGACGTCCACACTGCCGCGTCGGTTTCCCGCCGCCGCTCTCCGTCGGGCACGAAGGCAAGAACCAGGTCGTCGCGCAGCCAGGTTTCGTGCATGGCAAAACAATCGGTGCCGCTGATGGTCTCTCCTGCATCGATCGACCCGCCCTCCAATCCGTCGGGGAGCGAACCACACCACGAGTTCCACGCCACCACGGACCCGTCGGGTGTCGCGACGTAGAACTCCACGTCGGCCCAGAAGTTGCGATCGTCCTCACCGGAAAGGTTCTCGATGTCGAAGCGAACCATGATGTAGCGGACGTCCGCGGGAGCCGGTTCGTTCTCCGGGTCGTGGGCGACGATGGCGGCGGCCGCATCCATATCCACGGCCGCCACCGTTATGCGCCAATCCCGCAGTGTCACCTCGCCGGCGGCATCCGCAAGCGGAATGATGAAGTCCGCCGGTTCCCAGACGATGGACCTCCCAACTGCCACCAGCATGTCCTCAAACACCGCGACATCGACCATCAACTGCGAGCCCGGTTCCTCGAACTGCTCCGGAGCGACACGCCTCCAGTTGATCGCCGGGTCGATGCCCGGCAACGCCGCGCTAGGCCCGGTTGTAACGGAGCCGGCTGTTGCCGTCGTCGACTGGTCCCCGACGATCGTTTCGTCCGTCTGGGTTGTGCCTGCGGCGCCCGGTTCGCTCGGGTCGGACGAATTGCCGCCGGCGGCAAATACCACCGCGGTCACGGCCGCAGCGCCGATGATCATCGCGAGTGTTACCCAGAGCCCGCGGCGAGATCGCTCCTGCTCGAGGTCGGGTGGTGGCGGCGGTGGTGGTGGCGGCGGCTCTTCCTCTGTCGGAGGAGGCGGTGGAAGCGACATCTCACCCACCCGGATCGGGTGCCCAAAGCATCACGCATCGCGCCCCCTGTGGCAAGGGGCGTTGGTCCTCAGATGCCGAGCCGGCGCATCACCTTGCCACGGGCATCTTCCACCTGGTTACGGACAAAGCAGCGGAGACTTGGAGAGGAGGTTCCGTTGAGACGTGTTCCCCGATGGGCCTGGAGCCTGTCTTTCATGCCCGGTCTCGGCCCACAGTAGGCCCACAACTGGCCCACAAACCGCTGCGTAACCTCGAACGGTGTTGCCAGGCGTCGAAGGCCGGAAGGCCTTGATTCGCAAGCGGATTCCGGTGTCTTCCCTGGTCGCGGCACTGGGAGATTCCGGCCTCCACGATTGCTGCGTATTTGTCGGCATCCGACTTTCTGGCGAAGTTCTTCGGTCTCTGGCGACCACTTGGATCGCGGTAGCGGACTTGCCAGTGGTTTGGTGCTTCAGGATGCCGTCTGATGCTCGCCAGGATCGTCTCCTTCCCGCCGCTGAGAAGCTCGCCATGCACGAAGGCGCGGCCCGGGAGTGGATTCGCGGCCTCGCCCTTGAATCCACCCTGTGCGAATGTCTGACTCGTTGAGGGGATGCTTGGCGCCTCCGTGTCCTCCGTCTCCACGTCGGGCGTGAAGATCATCGGCGCCGCTCCGGGCTGGTCGGCGGTGACGTTGGCCACTGTCTCTTCGAGGATCTCGAGGCCGACCAGGCCGCGGACCCACGCGATCACACGATCACAGCCAACAGCGCGGTGGCGATCACCCTGCCGGGGGTGTCGGTGGCACCTTCGAACGGCGAGGAGGGCGAATCAGGCGAGCAGCCGAAGGTAGAACGCCACAGAGATCAAATGGGCGACGCTCAGGGCGACATCTGCGAGACGGTCGAGATCAGCGAGCTTGCCTCGCTAGTAGCGAGCCTTTCCCACGCGATCGAATCATGCGACGAGTCGTATCGCAGTGACGTAGCGTCGGTAGCGACTCGAACCCGGCACAGATTGGCCCCAACTGCCTCCCTTTCGTATCTTATGCGGCCATGGCCACAGTCGAAGAGTCAGTATCAGCCGGGCGCGCACCGATGGTCATCTCGATCGTCGCCAAGTCCGGAACCGGAAAGACCACCCTGCTCGAGCATCTCCTTCCCAAGCTGAGGTCAGGAGGCCTCAGGGTTGGCGTCCTCAAACATCACAGTCACCTGTCCTCGTTCGACGTGCCGGGCAAGGACACGTACCGCTTGGCTGAGGCGGGAGCCGACATCGTGGTGGGTGCGAGCCCTGTGCAGGTTGCCGTGTTTCGGCGTGAGAACGGTTCCGGGGACCTCGATGCGGTGATCGCTCGCTACTTCGATGACGTGGACCTCGTTCTTGTCGAGGGGTACAAACGGGGCGGCTATCCGAAGATCGAGGTACACCGCTCCGCCCGAAGCGAAGAGCTCCTTTGCTCAGCCGACGAGATACTCGCTCTGTCCACGAATCGGCGCTGGGATCTCCCGGTGCCACAGTTCGAACTCGACGATGCATCCGGCCTGGCCGATTTCGTGATGGAGTTCGTGAGGAACGGTCAATGAGGCCTCGCGTCGGAATCGTCCTCACAAGGATTGGTTTCGCCGGAGCCTGTGCACTTGCTCATGCGACTGAGCCGCCGTCTGCCACACGCGATAGAGCCGCAGTTCGTTGATCCCCCTGGGCTCCGCCCAGGCCTCGGGTATCTGAGTGATGCGGGCTTCCCTCGTTGCTTCGGACGCCCATCGTGTAGAACCTTGAGGACCCTGGAGAGGAAGAGTGAGGATGTCGTTTGCCGCGTTCAATCCGGAGTCCAACTGAGGGCGTGGAGTTGGGCCCTATTATCGGTGGCCCGACCCCGAGGGTCCGTGCCGGTGGTCACCTGCGAGACTTGGGGCGTGGATCGTGGCAGAGTTTGGTGCCCGGTCAGGGCGCGATGACGCTATCAGGAGGAGGCGCGGTGTTGGGAACCCTCGGGCCCGCCGAAGTAGGTCTGATCATCTTTGGGGTGCTGCTCCTACTCGGGGCCTTACGCAGACCCGACCCGGCCCCCAGCATCGGCAGAAGCGTCAGCGAGTTGCCCGGTGGGATGTCCGAAGGGCTTGAAGACCTGGACGAGGAGGAAGAGAGGGCATGACCGATCAGTATCTTCCCGACATCTACGTGCGGTTCCGGGAGCAGTTCCCTGAGTTGGCGTTTGCGGCGGACGGCCTCGGCGCCGCGGCGGACAAGGCCGGCCCGCTGGACGAGCGGGAGGCAAGGCTGATAAAGCTCGGCCTCGCGATCGGCGCCGGTGCCTCAGGTGCGGTGAAGTCCAACACTCGCAGGGCACTGGCCGCGGGCGCCGGTGAAACTGACATCCTCCACGTGGTGGCGCTGGCCGTTTCGACTTTGGGGCTGTCGGCTGCGGTTGCCGGCTACCAGTGGTGCCTCGAAGTGCTCGACGCCGGGTGAGGCGGCTGGCGACGATGGAGGGGGCCCGAGGCATCGTCCGGGTCGTGCCCGGAGTGGTGCTCTCGATCGTGCTGGCGACGGCGTGCAGTCCGGCTTCCGGTGTGCCATTCGTGGACCTGTCCGAGCGTGTTTCCGCCCCCCGCACCGAGCAGGCCGATGTCGAACCCGTCAGGATTGCCATTGCCGCCATACTCTCGCCGGAGGGCAACATCAGCAGCTACGGCGGCCTTGGGGACTACCTGGCGCAGCGACTCGACCGGCCGATCGAACTCGTTCAGCGACGGACCTACCAAGAGGTCAATGCCCTCCTCGAATCGGGTGAGGTCGACATCGGCTTTGTCTGCACAAGCGCCTACGCGCGCGGCCACAATGACTTTGGGCTTCGCCTGCTCGCAGCGCCGGAGGTCAACGGTTCACTGTCGTACCACTCGGACCTGATCGTGCCCATCGACGACGAGGCGAGTTCGATCGAGGATCTCCGCGGAGCCGTGTTCGCCTTCACCGATCCGCTGAGCACCACAGGGCGCTTCTACCCGACTCATCTCGTGCGGTCTCTGGGATTCGAGCCCGAGACCTTCTTCTCCGACACGTTCTACACGTACAGCCACGAAGCGGCGGTCCAGGCCGTCGCCAACGGGGTAGCCGACGGGGCCGGGGTGGACAGCCTGGTGCTCGCATTCATGCTCGAGGCACGGCCGGACCTGCCCGTCAAGGTGATCGATAGATCACCTGCCTTTGCGATTCCGCCCGTCGTGGCGTCCCCCCATCTCCCGGCCCGTGAGGCGGAGGAGATCCAGCGACTGTTGCTCGAGTTGGCCGATGATCCGGCCGCGTCGGGCGTGCTGGAGTCGATGGGTGTGGATCGCTTTGTGACCATCGAGGACGATGCGTACGAGAGCGTACGACGACTCCTGGCCGAGTTCGAGGGGGCGTGATGCCGGGCGCCGGCCGCGCGCGGTATCGCGGGCGCCCTGCAGCTTGGTTCTGGCGGCTCCAGGCCACGAGTGTCCGATCCAAGATCCTCGTGATGGTGCTGATGCTCACGCTGGTCCTGGGGCTCGGTGTCGCCCTGCAGGTGCGGACCACCACCCGGGGCGTACTCGAGGAGGAACTCGACCTGATCGGAGGCGCGGTGTCGAGCGATCTGGCGGCCCGCGTCGTTGATCCGCTCTTGCTGGGTGACGCAGTGGCCGTATTCGAGCTGGCATCCGGGACAGTGAGGAATCATGACGACGTCGTGTACGCGTTCGTGACCGACGCGGACGCCAACGTGGTGGCGCACTCGTTCGGAGGCGCCGGGTTCCCGGTGCAGCTCCTCGAGGTTCCTGATGCGCCCGGGCCGTTCGTGTTCGACAGCGAGCTCGGCCGAATCCACCACTTCCGGGCCGGCATCCTGGATGGACAGGCCGGAACGGTCGCCGTCGGCCTGTCGGAGGATCGCGTCGAGTCAATCATCAGTGGCGTCACGATCCAGATGCTCCTGGTGACGCTGGCCGTCGCCCTCGCCGGCGTCGGAACGGCGGTGCTGCTCACCAAGATCCTGGTTCGGCCGATCCTTGATCTGGTCCGGACGACCAGACGGGTTGGCGGCGGGGACCTCTCGGCGCGTGCCCACCGTTGGGCATCCGATGAGATCGGCGTGTTGGCTGAGGCGTTCAACGTGATGGTCGAAGATCTCGAAGCGAGTCACATGACGATTGCGGAGAAGGAGGCGGCCCGGGAGCGGCTGCTGGGGCAGCTGATCTCAGCTCAGGAGGAGGAGCGCAAGCGGATCGCGCGCGAGCTTCACGATGGTGTGGGCCAGTCGCTCAACTCACTCGTGTTGGGGCTATCGACCCTCGAGACTGAGAATGGCGATCAGGCGGCGCACATCGATGAGCTGCGGCACGCGACCCTGGAGACCCTGACGGCGGTGCGACAGATCAGTCGCCAGCTTCGGCCTAGCGTGCTGGATGATCTCGGTCTCGCGGACGCTGTCGACCTCTACGCGGCGGAGTTATCGGGATTGATGCCACAATTCCGAATCGACACCCAGATCGATATTGACCGCAGGCTGCCCACGACGATCGAAACCGCCCTCTATCGAATTGTGCAGGAGGGTATGACTAACGCCGTCCGCCACAGCGACGCCGCGTTGTTGAGTGTGATCGTCACCGCTCGCGATGGTCGGCTGCAGGTGATCATCGAGGACGATGGTGTCGGGTTCGACGTCGAATCCACCTTGCGGCACAGCAACAGCGTTGGGCTGCATGCGATCCAAGAACGCGCCGAGTTGATCGGGGGCCGCGCTCGCTTCGAATCCGGAGCCGGCGGGACGGCGGTCTTCGTCGAAGTCCCCATATGAGCCGCACGATCCGGGTTCTGCTTGCCGACGATCATGCGGTTCTGCGTGCCGGGCTCAAGGCCTTGCTCGACTCGGAGGCGGATCTGGAGGTCGTGGGCGAGGCCGAGAACGGCATGGTCTGTATCGAGCTTGCTCATCAACTGGTTCCCGATGTGATCGTGCTGGACATCAACATGCCGGCATCCGGAGGGCTCGATGCACTGCCGGCCATCCTCGATGCATCACCGAGGTCTCGGGTGATGGTGCTCACGATGCACGATGATCCCGCCTACGTGCGGATGACGCTGCGGGCCGGTGGATCGGGGTATCTGCTCAAGGAGTCGGCCGCCGAGGAGTTGCTCTCTGCGATCAGGGTCGTCGCCGGCGGCGGCCTGTACGTGAGCCCCCAACACGCCAAGGTGCTGCTCGACCAGGCGGTCGCCGAGAAGGAGGCGCGCAACGTCGATGACGATCAGCATCGCCGCTATCGGTCCCTCAGCGACCGAGAGTCACAGATCTTCGAGTTGACGGCCCTTGGGCATTCGAACACCGAGATCGCCGGGCGCCTCGATCTGAGCGTGAAGACGGTCGAGACCTACAAAGAGCGGATGATGAGGAAGCTTGGCCTGGACGGTCGGGCCTCGCTCGTCCGACTCGCCCTCGAACTCGGCGTGCTCCAGTGACCTTGTAGGGGAACTTCCCTACATTGCGACGATCTCGACTCGTGGGGAAGCTCCCCCACACGGTTGGGTCACATGGCCCTGCAAACCGATTGGCCGGCTTTGTGAATCTATTCGCATGCAGTCGCGACGCGATTTTGGTTCGCGGATGTCGGTGCCGCAGCGGCCAGAGGCACCGCCACCCATCGGTTTGCAGCGGACCGCTCAGGAGTGGCCCGATCCGGGATCGCACGTGGGAGGTGGCGGGCCTCAACGGCGCTCGCGCCTCCTGATGTCAACTCCAAAGGAGGGGCGATGCCCAATGTGACTCGCAGGACGTTCGTCAAGACGGGGGTGGCGGTGGCCGGCTCCGCGGCAGTCGCCAACCGGTTCCTCTTCGGCTCGCCGGAGACGATTGGCACCGCGGAGGCTGCCTTGCAGGCCCCGGTCGAGGATTTCATCGCCACTACCTGTTGGATCGGCAAGCAAGACTGCGGGATGATCGCCCGGCGCATCGACGGCCGGGTGACCAAGTTCGAGGGCAACCCCACCAACCCGCGCAACGTGGGCACGCTGTGTCCAAAGGGCCAGGCTCAGATCCAGGCCGTGTACGACCCGAATCGGGTCAAGTGGCCGTTGATCCGCACAAATGCGAAGGGTGTCACCGGGGAGTGGCGTCGGGCGTCGTGGGACGAAGCGATCCAGGCAGTGGCCTCTGCCGTGAACGAGGTGCGGGAGCGCGATCCCAAACTGGTGCTGTGGCAGAAGGGCCGATCCAAGGCCAAGGACTTCTACGACGACGCCTTCGTCAAGTCCATCGGGTCCTCCAAGCTCGGTCACGGCGCCTACTGCTCCGATGCCGGCTATCGCGCACTCGAGTACACGATCGGCACCCACGCGGTGCTGCACCCCGACTTCCGGCACTGCAACTACTTGCTGTCCTGGGGGTGGAACATCACTAACGCCGGCGGCAACAAGTTCTGCTGGCTGACCTGGCCCCGCCACATGGTGGCGGCCCGGGAGCGGGGGATGAAGATCACCCACATTGATCCGAGGCTGCGGAGCGCCGGACCGTTCGCCGACACCTGGCTCCCGATTCGCCCGGGCACCGACCTGGCGCTGGCTCTGGCGCTGTGCCATGAGCTGATCCGTAGCGATTTCATCGATCGGCCCTACCTGTCCACCTACACCAACGCTCCGTTCCTGGTGAAGCCCGATGGAACGGTGGCCAAGGCGACCGTCGGTGAGGGTGATGATGCTTCAGAGGTCGGCTTGGTGTGGGACGAAGAGACCGCCTCGGCGGTGCCCTTCGGGGAGGCGGCCGCGCCGGCCCTGGAAGGCGAGTTCACGCTCGACGGCGAAACCGTCAAGCCGGGCTTCCAGTTGTTCAAGGAGCACGTCGAGCAATACGCGCCCGAATGGGCCGCCGACGTCACCGGTCTGGCGGCCGACGAGATCCGTCGGGTGGCGAGGGAGTTCGGGGAGAACGCCCTCATCGGTTCGACGACCGTGGTGGATGGAGTCGAGGTTCCCCACCGGCCGGTGGGGATCATGGCATACCACATGGTCCAGCAGGAGCTGGGGTTCCAGACCGCCCGGGCGATGACGATGGTCCCCATGCTGGTCGGGGCGGTCGGGGCCGCAGGGGGGCAACTCTCCGACTTCACCTGGAAGATCCACAAGAACTACCCGAAGTTCGAGAAGCTCGAGGTGAACGATCCCCCATACGACTTCGTCCTGAAAGGCAGCAAGTACTTCCCGATCAACACCGGGTTCCCCGGGATGGTCGCGAAGGTGATGCTCGAGCCCGATCGCTACGGCGTGGACAAGCTCCCGGAGGTGGCCATCCTGCACATGGTCAACCCCCTCAATGCCTTTCCATCGCAGCAGGAGTTCCTGGACTCGTACATGAAGTTCAAGTTCGTGGCGGTGATCAGTCCCTGGCTGTCCGAGACGGCCGACTACTTCGCCGACGTCGTGCTGCCTGCGGCAACCATCGAGAAGTACGAGGGCCCTATCTCGGCGACGGATCAGTACATCGACGCCAAGACCCTTCGTATCCCACCGATGGAGCCGTTGTTCGAATCGCGCGGGGAGATCGACATCTACATGGATCTCACCGAGGCCATCGGGACGCTGTACGGTGACGGCGGGTACCTGTCGGTGGTCAACGACGAATTGGACCTCACCGACACCCAGTTTGCCCTGCCGCTGGATGCGAAGCCCGAGGTGAGGGATATCTTCGATCGGTGGGCCCGATCCCAGGGGATCGCCGAGGGCGTGGCCTACTTCGAGGACCCCGCCAACGGCGTCTTCATCAAGGGGCCCATCTCCCCGACGAAGATGTACGGGTATGTGACCGATCCCCCGTTCGGGGGCGCCCTGCACCGGTTCTACGGCGAGAGCCTTCTCGATGCCCAGCAGCAGATGCGCGACAAGGGTGCCGACGAGATCTACTGGCAGGACTACACGGCGTGGCCGACATGGCGAGCTCCAACCATGGACAACTCGCCGCCCGACTACGAGTTCTACCTGATCAGCTACCACATGATCGAGCACAAGCAATCCCGGACCAGCTTCATTCCGCTGCTGGCCGAGTTGGCGCCGGGCGCAAGGCTCGACATCAACCCCGAGGCCGCCAACCGGTTGCGGATCGATGAGGGTGACACGGTGACGGTCGAGTCACACAACGCAGTGACCGGGGAGACTCGGCGGTTGGTGACCCAGGCTGTCTTCTGCGAAGGGCTGCGGCCCGACACCGTCGGCATCCCGCACCACTTCGGAATGTGGACTCACCCCCAGAACACCGGCCAGGGGCCGTCACCAAACGAGATCTACTTCACCGGTGAGGGATACATGACCAACACTGCCGATCAGTCCTTCCACGTGAAAGTCAAGGTCACGAAGGGGGGTGATGCCGGATGACCCGCTACGGCATGGTTGTTGATCTCGACCGCTGCCAAGGATGCCGCGGTTGCGTCGAGGCATGCAAGGTGGAAAACAACACGGCCCAGGGGGTCTTCTGGATGCACGTCTTCCGCTTCGAGGAGGGCACGTACCCGGACACCAAGATGAGCTTCCTGCCCAGGCCTTGCCAGCACTGCCACAAGGCACCGTGCGTCAAGGTGTGCCCCACCGGTGCCCGCTTCAAGCGCGAGGACGGATTGGTGCTCACCGATCCTGACAAGTGCATCGGATGTCGCTACTGCGAATTGGCTTGCCCCTACGGGGTCAACTACTTCAACTGGCGCAACCCGGACGACGGCCAGTACGCAGACATCATCGACTGGGAGGACGAGGACGTCCGCGCCGTCACGGGCGGGCTCCTGCCGCCCTACCAGAATCCGGACCTGGCCGGCCGGTACGGTGAGGAGCGGCGTCGCACCGCCGGGGGAGGACACGAGAAGGGTGTCATGGAGAAGTGCACCTTCTGCGTCCACCGGATCGAAAAGGGCCTGCAGCCGGCCTGCGTGACCACGTGCCCGGTCGATGCCATCCAGTTCGGTGACATCGAAGACAGGTCGTCACCGGTGAGCCGTTTCCTGCGGGAGCGGGAGCCATGGCACCTCCTCGAGGAGGCGGGGACGGAACCCAACGTGTATTACACGGGCGGCAAGCCACCCACTCAGGACTATCGAGAGGTCGAAAGGCCCAAGGCGGAGGTGAGCTGATGACGACGGACACTGCTGTGCAATCGTCCCTCCCGCTCGGGGTTGGGCAGCTGACCCCTCGGTGGAAGCTGTTCCTCATCGTGGTCGCGGCGCTGTTCGGCTTCGGGATCTACGCGTACGTCTACCAGCTGTCGTCGGGGTTGGGCGTGACCAACCTCCGCAACACCGGCACGATGGGCGGCGCGACCTGGGGCCTTTACATCGTGATGGTCGAGTACTTCATCGGGGTGAGCTTCGCCGGCGTCGTGGTCGCCGCGGTCAGCCGGGTGTTCCGCATCCGTGCGCTGCGGCCGATCACGCGTGTCGCCGAGCTCCTGACCGTGGTGTCGCTGCTCGCCGGCGTGTTGGCCGTGGTCGTCGATCTGGGGCATCCCATCAGGGGGATCGTCAACATGTTGCGATACGGCCGGCCCCAGTCGCCGTTCTTCGGAACGTTCACCTTGGTGGCGGTCGGCGTGCTGCTGATCAGCATCGCGTACCTGTACCTGGGCGGACGTCAAGACGCTGCCGTACTGGCAGCGAAGCCTTCGCGGTTGCAGAGGTTCCACAAGGCGTGGGCCGGAAGCTTCTCCGGCACGGATGCTGAGCAGGAGCGCCTCAGGCGCGCCCTGCTGTGGCTGTCGCTGGGAATCATCCCCATCGTTGTGATCGCCCTCTCTACGGAGGGCCTCGTCTTTGGGCTCCAGGTGGGGAGGCCCGGGTGGTTCGGATCGCTCCAGGGTCCGGATTTCATCGTTCTCGCTGCGGTGTCGGGCCTCGCCAATCTGGTCGTGCTGGGCGCGATCGTCCGGCGCGTGATCCCAGGAGGGGAGGAGATCGGTCCGGCGGTCTTCCGGTGGCTGGGCTCGTTCCTGCTGGTCGCCGTCTCCGCTGCCCTCTACTTCGCGGTAGTTGAAGCCTTCACCCTCCTGTATGCCACGCCCGCGGCCGAGCGCGATCTGGCGGATGAACTGCTGGGTGGGTCCTATGCCTGGGTCTTCTGGGCCTCGCACGTAGGCATGCTGGTGGCCTTTGCGCTGCTGGTCACGACGGCAGCCCGGAGGCGGTGGAGCATGGCGTTGGTGGTGCCCGCTGCGCTCATCGCTTCGACTTCAGCGCTGGCCGAGCGATTCCACACCGTCATCCCGTCGCAGACCCACGGGATGCTGCTGCCGTACCAGGACGGCTCCTACTTCCCCAACTGGGTCGAGTTCGCGGTGGTTGGGGGCCTGTTTGCTCTCGGGGCGCTCCTGATCGGGGTCTTCGCCAAGGCGTTCCCTCTGCTACCGCTAGCCGAAGAGAAGGAGGTGCCGGCCGATGCGTAGGATCGTCACTCTCTCGTTGCTCTGTACCGGGATCGCCGCCATGGTGGTCGGGTTCGTCACCGCGGCTCCCTGGGGTGCGGACCGCATCAGCGACAGCGACCCCACCATGGCCTTCGCGCCGACCCTGTTCGTGGTCGGCGTGATCTTGGCAACCGCCGCTCCGGTCGTCTACGCACTGATGCCGGACCGATCGGAGGACTGATCTCAGACTGGGCCGGGACTGTACGGCTTCGACAGGGCCTTTACCGGCTTCTCGGGGGGGCCCTGTTGCCGCTCGATGCCGAACGCCTCGAGGTGCTTCGGGCGGGAGGGGCATACCTCGACGAGATGGAACCGCAGGCTTTCGCCTTCGGCCGAAGCTGGGACAACTTCGCAGGCGTGCTCGGCGGCGATCTCGATCTCGAGGAGCTCGGCGTCGAGTACGTTCGGCTCTTTGCCTCTGGTGTGGACGGTGCGCTCAGTCCTCCTACCGAGTCGTATTACCGCGCCCAAGCAAGAGGGGGCGCCGTGGCCGAGATCGTCGCCGACCTGCAGGCCGAGTACCGCGTGTTGGGTCTGGCGGTGACCGGCTCCGAGCCTGCAGACCACATCACCAGCGAACTCGAGGTGATGTCGGTCCTGTGCGGACGGGAGGCCGCCGCTTGGGACAACGCGGCCGAGATGGAGGCGTTGCGACAGATAAGGCTGGAGGAGGCCTTCCTGCGCCGCCACCCGGCGCAGTGGGTGCCGGCGTTCGCTCGCAAAGCTAGACGAGCCGCTCGCCATAGGTTCTACGACGCCGTTGTGGATGCGATTCACGCACTCGTTGTGCATGATGTGGACTTCGTAGCCGCCATGCGCAAGGAGCAAACGTGAGCGTCGCAGCCTTCGTGTGCCTTGATGGGCCCCCTGCGACGTTGCCCGATGGTGTGATCGGTGTGGAGGAGTTGTGTCTTCGACCGAGCCAGATCGTCGACCTGTGCTCCGATCCGGCGGGTGTCGTGATGGTGCTCCATCGCAACGCATTCGATTTGGCGGCGGTGCAGACGGCGGTCCGTTCCCTCGGTGTGGACCCGCTGGGCATGCAGGTGGTCCCGGCCGAGGCGCTCGAGGCAGATCCCGACAGAACAGAGCGGGTCCTCCGGGGGGCGGCAGCTCGCGCCGCCGCCTTTCCGGGGAGCGATCCCGAGCACGCCAAGGCGAGCCTTGCGGTGAGCCTGACCAGGCGCGGCCTGCTGAGCCTGCCGAAGCCGCACTACGTTGCCGTGCCCCTTATCGACCGGGAGTTCTGTGCGGCGGGAGACGGCTGTCGGGCTTGTGCCGCCGCTTGCCCCCGAGAGGCGTATCGGTGGACCAACGGCCGGATTCGGTTCGACAAGTCGGTGTGCGAGCCCTGCGGGATCTGCGTCACGGCTTGCCCGACCGGCGCGATCGCCAACCCGGTGATCGATCCCGCCGCGCTCGATGCAGAGATTCGGGCGTTGGTGCGCGATGCCGAGGGTCCGCTGGGGATCGTGTTCAGGTGCAGCTGGAGCGGGGCCTTCGCTGCGGCGCCCGACTGGTACGAGGTGAACGTCCCGTGCACCGGCATGATCCCCGGTAGCTGGCTGCTCGGCACCATCCTCCTCGGGGCGGGGTCGGTCGCCGTCCTCCCTTGCGGTGCCGTGGATTGCCCCCTCAACAACTCCGACCGGTCGGCAAAGGCGGTGAGGTTTGCCAGGGAGGCTCTTGGGACCGCCGGGCTCGAGCCCGAACGTGCTCGCGCCGATTGCTCCACTCCTCCGCTCGGGTCGATGACCCCGGTCACGCTTGATTCTCCCTTCGGTACCGCCGGGGCCGTGGAGGTGATGGTGGCTCTGGCCGCAACCTCTCCGGTACCCCTGGTGGGACTCGATCATGAAGCATCGCCGCTCGGGGAAGTGGTGATCGATCCTGCGGTATGCACCCTCTGCAGTCAGTGTGTGCGGGCCTGTCCCACTGGAGCGCTGGCCGTCGAAGGCGAGACTGGAGCCATCGCCATCTCCTTCGATCCGCAGTTGTGCCCGGCCTGCGACCAATGCGTTCCGATGTGCCCGGAGCGAGCCCGGGGAGCGATCGAGGTGGTGAGGCGGGCAGATGTCGCGTCGCTGCAAGCGGGGCGGCAAGTGTTGGCGAGTGGGATTGCTGCCACGTGTGGGGTATGTGGCGGACCGGTTGCTCCCGCGCCGATGCTGGAGCGGATCGGGGCCCTGCTCGGGGAGGAGCACGGAGACGCACTCGATTATCTAGCCCGGCGCTGCCTGGACTGCCGAGGTCAGTGACCATGGGTCGACTAAAACCGCTCGAAGAGGCCCAACTGGAAATCCTGGGGTCGGTTCATCCTCTACCGGCCGAGCGTGTGCCTCTCGACGAGGCACGCAATCGCGTGCTCGTCGAGAGGGTGCGAGCGACGGGCGACTTGCCGGCTTTTCGGAACTCTGCGATGGACGGGTATGCCCTACGCGCGGCTGACACAGACCGGGTTCCGGTGGCGTTGCGGGTGGTCGGCACGGTGGCCGCCGGTGGGGTGTCACCGATGCCCGTCGAGCCGGGCTGTGCTGTCAAGATCATGACCGGTGGCCCCATCCCTCCGGGAGCCGATGCGGTCACGCCCGTGGAAACGACGGTCGACGATGGTCGGGGGTTCGTGACGGTGTCGGAGCGCGTGGCAGAGGGCTCGTGCATCCGGGAAGCAGGTGAAGATCTAGAAGCGGGTGCTGGTTTGCTGGAGCCGGGAACAAGGCTGTCGCCAACCGACATTGGGCTCCTGGCGGCGATCGGGGTGACGGCGCCGAGAGCCACTCGCCGCCCGCGGGTGGCAGTCCTGTCCACGGGCGATGAAGTGGTTCCAGCCGAGACCGAAGAGGTTCCGTTTGGATCGGTTCGGGACGCCAACCGTCCGATGCTGCGGGCCATGCTCGAGGATGTCGGTGCCGAGGTGGCCGATTTCGGCGTGGTGAGTGACAACCCGGCCCGGGTTCGGGATGTGCTGTGCACCGCGGCGGCCGACGTAATCGTGACCAGCGGAGGGGTCTCCATGGGGGACATGGACGCGGTCAAACAGGCCCTGCTCGAACTCGGGTCGTTTGGATTGTGGAAGCTCGCAGTGCAGCCGGGGAAGCCCTTCGCTTTTGGCTTTCACGGCGAGACCCCTGTTTTCGGGCTCCCCGGCAACCCGGCGGCGGTCGTGGTCGCCTTCGAGCAGTTGGTCCGACCGGCGCTGCTGCACATGATGGGTTCCCGGTGTCTGTTCCGGCCCCGGACGACAGGCGTCATGGGGTCCACCGTGGACACCAACCCCGAGAAGACGGTGTTCCTGCGGGTGATGGTGCGCGGCGAACGGCGAGTGACCCACCTCGCCGGGAGCCAGTCGTCGGGCGTGCTGTCTTCGATGGTGGCTTCCGATGCCTTCGCCGTGATTCCTCGCGGCGTCGGTTCCGTCGAGGAGGGTGAGCCGGTCACGTTGGAGATGTTCCGGGGACGCGAGTCGCTGACGGCAGAGGAGGGTATGGCCATTCCGCCACAGGCTGCGGGGACTAAGGGTGACCGTCGGTGCGAGGCGTTCGCGTAGGGACGTTGGCACGGAGCGACTGGCGGCGGTCAGCTCGGCTCTCTCCCTGGGGGGATCGAGCGGGCACATCTTCCTCTGCGGCGAGCAGAGCACGCCGCGTTGCTTGTGCCTGCGCCCCTCTGCTCGAGGGCGTCGAGCGAGACCACTGCCAGTGACTGCATTGGGGGTTCGTCATCGAGGGCAGTATCCGCGTGTATTACGAGGACGGTACCGAAGAGGTCGTAGGCGCCGGTGAGATCCACTACTGGCCTTTCGGCCACGCCGTTGTGGTCGAAGAAGCGGTCAGAATGGTCGAGTTCAGCCCTCACGACCAGGTGTCGCAGGTGCTCGCGCATGTCGTCGACAGGGCGGAGAGAGAAGAGCTCGTGGCCCTTCTCGACGATGAGGCGCCCGAGTTGCGCGAGGTGATGAACACCGTCAAGGACGCGACGTCCCAGGTGGAGAACGCAACAAAGGAGATCGAATCGGGTGTCACAGGACTCCTGAAGGAGGTGCCAAACTCCTCCGAACCGGCGCCGGGACCGGAGAAGCCTCGACTGGTCAGGGAGGAGTGACCAAGGGCTGAAACCTCGGCTCCCGCCCTTCGGTGGAAGCCGCGAACCTGAGGAGAGAGAATGCACCCGTTCATACTGGCTGTGTTGGGCACGACCGAGATTCTGGTAATCGTCGGAGTCGTTCTGCTGTTCTTTGGGGCGAAGAAGCTCCCCGACCTTGCTCGGTCCATCGGGACCTCCGCCAAGGAGCTGCGCAAAGGGATGCAAGAGGACGACGACGACGACCTAGGTTCGGCAGCCGAGAGGGAGTGACCAACTCGGCGGCCAGGCAGACGGAATGCAACTCGTGAATGCCGACCCGAGGTCGGCCGGGGTCGATGGTCTCTGTCTATTCCCGCCGGGTTGCCCATCTGTTTGGGAGCAGTGGCCCACGTGACCTCCGTGCCGCTCATCGACCATCTCAACGAGCTGAGATCCCGCGTTCTGAAGACCGGTCTCGCCATCGTCCTGGGGTCCGGGTACCTAACTCAGTTCCCCGACCAGGCACTTCGAGGTGCGAAAGCCGTCCCATCAGGACCATGAAGAGAGGCCCCCGTCTCTGCCCTGGATTGCCTGTCGACGGTCTGTCCACACGACAACGAGAAACCTTGAGAAACGACCGGAGGCAGCGATCACTCAGAATCGACCCCGTGACCAGGGATTCCGCGTCGATCACCCCTGCTACCAGGGG
>CAZEHO010000042.1:0-18253 GCA_964511945.1 uncultured Acidimicrobiia bacterium
CATCGTCCCAACATTCACATGCGGCTTCGTCCGCTCAAACTTCGCCTTCCCCATCTGCCTGCTCCTTGTGGTTATGCCCCGCGGACCTTCGCAACGATCTCGTTGGCGATCGAATCCGGTACTGGCTTGTACGAATCGAACTGCATCGTGTACTGGGCCCGCCCCTGCGTCCGAGAGCGCAGATCGGTGGCGTAGCCGAACATTTCCGACATCGGGACCTGAGCCTTGACAACGCGGGCATTGCCTCGCTGACCCATCTCCCCAATCTGTCCCCGGCGGCCGTTGAGGTCACCGATGACGTCACCCATGTACCCCTCCGGGGTCACGACTTCGACGTCCATGACCGGTTCGAGGAGCTTGACCCCCGCCCGATCGGCCGCATCCTGGGCGGCCATCGAGCCGGCGATCCGGAAGGCCATCTCCGAGGAATCCACCGCATGGGCGGATCCGTCTCTGAGAACGGCCCGAACATCGACGAGCGGGTATCCGGCGAGCACGCCCGATTCGAGCGCCGACTCGATCCCGGCGTCCACCGAGGGGATGTACTCCCGCGGTACCGCGCCACCCTTGGTGCTGTCGACGAACTCGTACCCGCCGCCGGGCCCGGTCGGCTCGAGGTCGATGACCACGTGGGCGAACTGCCCCTTGCCTCCGGTCTGCTTGACGTGACGGGCAACGACACCGTTGACGGCCTTCTTGATGGTCTCGCGATACGCGACCTGAGGGCGGCCGACGTTGGCATCGACATTGAACTCCCGGCGCATGCGATCGACGAGCACGTCGAGATGGAGTTCGCCCATCCCGGCGATGATCGTTTGGCCGGTTTCCTCGTCGCTGCGGACGAGGAAGGTCGGGTCCTCCTCGGCAAGGCGGGTAAGCGCCTCCCCGAGACGGTCCTGATCGACCTTGGTCTTCGGCTCGATGGCGACGGCGATCACCGGGGCCGGGAACGACATCGATTCGAGCTGAATCGGAGAGCCGGCCGAGGACAACGTGTCGCCGGTCGTCACTCCCTTGAGCCCTACCGCGGCGATGATGTCGCCGGTGAAGACGTCCTCGACCTCTTCCCGGTGGTTGGCGTGCATTCGGAGCAGTCGACCCAACCGCTCCTTCTTGCCGGTGGACACGTTGAAGATGGCGTCGCCCTTGGCGGCATGCCCGCTGTAGACCCGAAAGTAGGCAAGCTTGCCGACGTACGGATCGCTCATGATCTTGAACGCCAGCGCGGAAAACGGCTCGGTGTCCTTCGGATCCCGGCTGAGCTCCTTCTCACCGTTGGATCCCGGCTTGGAACCGATCACCGCCGGCAAATCGACCGGGCTCGGGAGGTACCAGACCACTGCATCGAGCAGCGGCTGCACACCCTTGTTCTTGAAGGCACTGCCGAGCAGCACCGGAACGAACATGCCCTGCAGCGTGCCGGCACGAACCGCCCGGCGAATCTCGTCCGGGGTGATGCCGTCCTCGTCCTCGAGGTACTTCTCGAGGAGGTCCTCATCGGCTTCGGTGATGACGTCGAGCATCTTGTGACGCCACTCCTCGGCCTGCTCGGCGAGTTCGGCGGGCACCTCGACGGTGTCCCAGCGCTCGCCGGTCTCCTCCGGCCAGATGTGACCCTTCATCTCGATGAGGTCCACAACGCCGGCGAAGTCTCCCTCGGCACCGATCGGGATCTGGAGCGGGACGGGATTGGCCCCGAGCCGTTCGACGATTGAGTTGACCGACGCAAAAAAATCGGCCCCGACACGATCCATCTTGTTGATGAAGCAGATCCGCGGGACCTCATATCGATCGGCCTGGCGCCAGACGGTCTCCGACTGCGGCTCGACCCCGGCAACGGCGTCGAACACGGCGACCGCCCCGTCGAGTACTCGCAGTGCCCGCTCCACCTCGACGGTGAAATCGACGTGGCCCGGCGTGTCGATGATGTTGACCCAGGTGTTCTTCCAGAGGCAGGTGGTGGCGGCAGAGGTGATGGTGATGCCGCGCTCCTGCTCCTGCTCCATCCAGTCCATGACGGCGGCGCCCTCATGGACCTCGCCCATCTTGTAGGTCTTTCCCGTGTAGTAGAGGACGCGCTCCGTGATCGTCGTCTTGCCCGCGTCGATATGCGCCATGATCCCGATGTTCCGTGTCCGGGACAGCGGGTACTGGCGCAGGCGGGTCAGCGTGTCACTGGAACTCATCGACAGGACCTACCAGCGGTAGTGGGCGAACGCCTTGTTCGACTCGGCCATCTTGTGCACGTCCTCGCGCCGCTTCACGGCGGCGCCGGTGCGATTGGAGGCATCGAGAATCTCATTAGCCAGACGCTCGGCGATGGTGTGCTCGCGACGCCGGCGGGCGAAATCGACCAGCCAGCGGACGGCGAGCGTCTGGGCACGGCGGGGCCGCAGCTCGACGGGAACCTGATACGACGAACCACCGACCCGGCGGGAGCGAACCTCCACCTGGGGCCGGATGTTGTCGATCGCCTTCTTCAGGACCTGGATCGGGTCCTGGCCGGTGCGGCGTTCCACGATCTCGAGGGCGCCGTATACCGTCTTGCGAGCCTTGGTCTTCTTGCCTTTCCACAGGACCTTGTTGACCACCTGGGTGACCAGCAGGCTGCGGAAGACCGGATCCGGCTCGAGTTCACGAACTTCTGCGGGGGCGCGTCGCACTAGGACTCCTTCTTTGATCCGTAGCGAGAACGGGCCTGGCGGCGCTCGTCGACACCGGCGGCGTCGAGCGTGCCCCGAATCACCTTGTAGCGGATCCCCGGCAGGTCCTTTACACGACCGCCGCGGACGAGCACGATGCTGTGCTCCTGCAGGTTGTGTCCCTCACCAGGGATGTACGCAGTGACCTCCACCTGGGATGAGAGACGGACACGGCACACCTTGCGGAGTGCCGAGTTCGGCTTCTTGGGCGTCACGGTGTACACACGGGTGCACACGCCGCGACGCTGTGGCGCTCCGGCAAGACCGGGCGTCTTTTCCTTCTTCGGCTTCGGCTTCCGGCCCTTCCGAACCAGTTGCTGAATCGTCGGCACGCTGTTCCTCTCGCCTCGCTCGGCGCACCCGTCCCCAAGGGACGGAGTCTTCTGACACATACGAAGGTCGGCTCACCAGTCCCGTCGGGACCGATTCGCCGACCCATCTGACCCTCCAACCTCGGGCGTGTGGCACGGCTTGGGTCGCAGCCGAACCTGCCCTCCCGGAAGGAGCTAGGAGACCTGAGTCACGGCCGCCGAGTATAGGCGTTCAGCCTGAACGAGCGCAAAGCAACCTGCCAGCACTCTGTGCCGGTTGGTCGAGAGCACCGAATGTCGGTGATCGAGCCGCGAACGGTCGAGCAGCAGCATAGCGCGGGAACGGTTTGTTGGGCGATTCGGGGGGCAAGGAACGCGGCAGAGCCGGGCCGCATGGCCCGGCTCCATCACACTCGAATCGGCTCTCCCCTACTCCTCCGGGGGCGTCTCCTCTTCGGCCGGGGCACCGGCACCGAGGGAGGCGAGCCATTCGGCCGGATTGGCCGGCAGCGCCTCTTCTTCGGACTCGGGAACCCCTTCGCCGAACAGTCCGAGCGCACTGACGACCGTGGCGTCGGGCAGCGAGGGCTCGACGGCCTGGTAGTCGTCGGCGCCGGTCCCGGCGGGGATCAGCTTGCCGATGATCACGTTCTCCTTGAGGCCCCGGAGGAAGTCACTCTTGCCCTGGAGCGCCGCCTCGGTGAGCACACGGGTGGTCTCCTGGAACGACGCCGCCGACAGCCACGATTCGGTGGCAAGCGACGCCTTGGTGATTCCCATCAGTTCCGGCCGGCCCTCAGCCGGATGTTTGCCGTCGGTGACGAGCTCACGGTTCATCTCGAGGAACTCGCGGTCGTCGACCAGTTCGGCCGGCAGGTAGTTCGAGTCGCCGGGGTTGACTACCCTCACCTTGCGCAGCATCTGGCGCACGATCATCTCGATGTGCTTGTCGTGGATGTCCACGCCCTGGCTCCGGTACACCTCCTGTACCTGATCGACCAGGTACTGCTGGGCGGCCCGAACACCCTGGATCTCGAGGACCTCCTTGGGGTCGAGCGGACCCTCGGTGAGCTGGGCACCGGGATCGATGGTCTGGCCCTGGCGGACCCGAAGCCGGGCGAACCGGGTCAGTGGGTACTCCCGCTCCTCATCGGATCCCTCGATCACAACGCGGCGGCCGGTCTCGTCCTCGAGGACGCTCACGGCGCCACCGATCTCAGAGATGAGTGCCTTGCCCTTCGGGGTACGAGCCTCGAACAGCTCGACCACGCGGGGCAGACCGTGGGTGATGTCCTCACCGGCGACGCCGCCGGTGTGGAACGTCCGCATCGTGAGCTGGGTACCCGGCTCACCGATGGACTGGGCCGCGACGATGCCGACCGCTTCACCCAACTCGACGCTGAGCCCGGTTGCCAGGCTCAGGCCGTAGCAGGTGGCGCACACGCCGTAGCGCTCCTCGCAGGTGAGCACCGAGCGCACCCGCACCGACTCGACTCCGTCGGCTGCGGGGATCGCCTCGATGGCCTTGCGGTCCAGCAGGGCGCCGGCTTTGAGCCCGACACCGAAGCGGGTGGCGACAACCTTGCCGTCGATTGCAATCGGATCGGCCAGGTAGCGCCCGAGGAGGCGGTTCCGCAGATTCCGGATCAGCTCACCGGTCGCGGTGCGCACCGAGATGACGATGCCCCGGTCGGTCTCACAGTCGTCGGCCCGGACGATGACCTCCTGGCTGACGTCGACCAGACGCCGGGTGAGATACCCGGAGTCGGCGGTACGCAGGGCGGTGTCGGCCAGGCCCTTGCGGGCACCGTGCGTCGAGATGAAGTACTCGAGCACCGACAGGCCCTCGCGGAAGTTGGCCAGGATCGGACGGGGGATGATGTCACCGCGGGGATTGGCCACCAGGCCGCGCATGCCGGCGATCTGACGCACCTGCATGATGTTCCCGCGGGCGCCGGAGCGCACCATCATCTCGATGGGGTTGAACCTGTCGGCCTTGAGCGCCATTTCCATGGCGTCCTTGACCTTGTCCGTCGCCTCGGTCCAGATCTCGATGAGTTCCTGACGGCGCTCGTCATCGGTGATGACGCCCTTCTGGTAGAGGTCCTCCACCTTGCGGGCCCGCTCCTCGTACTCGGCGAGGATCTGCGGCTTGTCCGGCGGGGTCTTGACGTCCTCAAGGCCGATCGTGAGGCCGGCCTTGGTCGAGAACCGGAACCCGAGATCCTTGATCCCATCGAGGAACCGCCCGACGATGCCCTTGTCGTAGCGCTCGATGACCTCTTCGATGAGGGCCTTCACGTCGCCCTTCATGATCACGGCGTCGACGTAGGGGAAGTCGGCGGGGAACGCGGTATTGAGCAGCGCCCGCCCCAGAGTGGTTTCGAAGGGAACGCTGCCGTCCACCGGCTCCGCCGGGAACAGCTTGCGGATACCCTCCGGCACCTGATCGATCAGCTCGGGGTCCCCGGCGAGTTCACCGACGCGCAGCTTGATCGGAGCGTGCAGGCCGAGTTCGCCGAGGTCGTACGCCATCTGGGCTTCCTCGATGTCCGAGAACACCCGGCCGGCGCCGCGCTCATCCTCGATCCGCTCCGACAGGTAGTACACCCCAATGACCATGTCCTGGCTCGGTGTGACGATCGGACGGCCGTGGGCCGGTGACAGCACGTTGTTGATGGAAAGCATCAGCACCCGGGCTTCGGCCTGGGCCTCTGCCGACAGCGGAAGATGCACGGCCATCTGGTCGCCATCGAAGTCGGCGTTGAACGCCTCACACACGAGCGGATGGATCTGAATAGCCTTCCCCTCGACCAGCACCGGCTCGAACGCCTGGATGCCGAGGCGGTGCAAGGTGGGCGCCCGGTTCAGCAGAACCGGATGCTCTTGGATGACCTCGGCGAGCACGTCCCACACCTGCGGACGCTGCCGCTCGACCATCCGCTTGGCCGCCTTGATGTTCTGCGCCAGATCGAGATCCACCAGGCGCTTCATCACGAACGGCTTGAAGAGCTCCAGCGCCATGGCCTTCGGCAGACCGCACTGATGGAGCCGCAACTGGGGACCGACGACGATGACCGAACGGCCTGAGTAGTCGACGCGCTTGCCGAGCAGATTCTGACGGAACCGGCCCTGCTTGCCCTTCAGCATGTCCGACAGCGACTTGAGCGGGCGGTTGCCCGGCCCGGTAACCGCACGACCGCGGCGCCCGTTGTCGAAAAGGGCGTCGACGGCCTCCTGCAGCATGCGCTTCTCGTTGTTCACGATGATCTCGGGGGCTCCGAGATCGAGCAGCCGCTTGAGCCGGTTGTTCCGGTTGATGACCCGGCGGTACAGGTCATTGAGGTCGCTGGTGGCGAACCGGCCGCCGTCGAGCTGCACCATCGGGCGCAGGTCCGGCGGAATCACCGGAACGGATTCGAGGATCATCGCCTGCGGATCGTTGGTGCCGGCCGCAAACGGCGTGATGACCTTGAGCCGCTTGGTGGCCCGCTGCCGGCGCTGGGCGGAATTGGCGCTCAGGTCACCCTTCAGCGCTTCGATCTCGTTGTCGAGATCGAGACGGGCGAGGAGTTCCTTGATCGCCTCGGCACCCATGCCGCCGGTGTAGTACTCGCCGTAGCGGTCCTTGATCTCACGCCACAGCTGCTCGGATTCGATGAGGTCCTTGACCTTGGCCGACTTGAACGTGTCGAACGCCTCGCGAACCAGTTCCTCTTCGTATTCGGTCCGCTCGCGCCGGTCCCGGATCTCCCGCTCGGCCTCGCGGCGGGCGGCGGAGATCTCCTGCGCCTTGGCGCCGGCGTCCTCCATCTGCTTGAGCTCACCCTCGAGCCGTTCGAGACGGGCCTCGTGCCACTCATCGAACTCGCCGCGTACGAGATCGATCTCATGGCGCATCGCCTGCTCTAGTTCGGCCAGATCCTCGTGGCGCTTCTCCTCGTCGACACCGGTGACGAGGTAGGCGGCGAAGTAGATGACCTTCTCGAGGTCCTTCGGCGACATGTCGAGGAGATAGCCGAGGCGGCTGGGAACACCCTTGAAGTACCAGATGTGGGTGACCGGGGCGGCCAGCTCGATATGGCCCATGCGCTCGCGGCGCACCTTGGACCGGGTGACCTCCACCCCGCAGCGCTCACAGATGATGCCGCGGAAGCGGACGCGCTTGTACTTCCCGCAGTAGCACTCCCAGTCCCGGCTGGGACCGAAGATGCGCTCGTCGAACAGGCCGTCCTTCTCGGGCTTCAGCGTCCGGTAGTTGATCGTCTCAGGCTTCTTCACCTCGCCGTGCGACCAGGCCCGGATCTGGTCGGCGGTGGCGAGGCCAATCTTCAGCTCATCGAAGAACTGGGGCAACGCGGCTCCTCCGTTCGTTCATCGTTTCGCGGTCACGCATGGGAAATCGGTGTTCAGTCACTGCGCTCGGGGCGGGAGATGTCGATGCCGAGCGACTCGGCGGTCCGGAAAGCGTCTTCGTCGAGCTCCCGCAGCTCGACCTCCTCACCGGCGGACAGCATCTCCACGTTGAGGCAGAGGCTCTGCATCTCCTTGATGAGCACCTTGAAGGACTCGGGGATGCCCGGTTCGGGAATGTTCTCGCCCTTGACGATCGCCTCGTAGACCTTGACCCGGCCCCGGACGTCGTCGGACTTGATCGTGAGCAGTTCCTGGAGGGCATAGGCGGCGCCGTACGCTTCGAGCGCCCAGACCTCCATCTCTCCGAACCTCTGGCCGCCGAACTGCGCCTTCCCGCCCAGCGGCTGCTGGGTGATCATCGAATAGGGCCCGGTCGAGCGAGCGTGGATCTTGTCGTCCACGAGGTGGAGCAACTTCAGGATGTAGATGTAGCCCACCGTGATCGGTGAGTCGAACGGCTCACCGGTCCGGCCGTCGTGGAGCGTGGCCTTGCCGCGGTCGTCGACCAGGGTCATCCCGTCGTCGTTGGGCCGCACGGACTCGAGCACCTGGGAGATCTCGTCCTCGCGAGCACCGTCGAACACCGGGGTTGCGACATGGGACCAGCGGTCGGTTCCCTCGGCGGCGGCCGATTCGCCGTCGAAGGGCTGCCACCCCTGGGCCGCGGCCCAGCCGAGGTGAGTCTCGAGGATCTGGCCGAGGTTCATCCGCGACGGCACGCCGAGCGGTGACAGGATGATGTCGACCGGGGTGCCATCGGGGAGGAACGGCATGTCCTCCTCGGGCAGGATCTTGGCGATGACGCCCTTGTTGCCGTGGCGGCCGGCCAGCTTGTCGCCCTCGGCGATCTTGCGCTGCTGGGCGACGTACACCCGGACCAGTTCATTCATGCCCGGGGGCAGTTCGTCACCTTCGTCACGATCGAACACCTTGATGTCGATCGCCTTGCCGGACTCACCGTGCGGCACCTTGAGGGACATGTCCCGAACCTCACGCGCCTTCTCACCGAAGATCGCCCGCAGCAGGCGCTCCTCGGGGGTGAGCTCGGTCTCGCCCTTCGGGGTGACCTTCCCGACGAGGTAATCGCCGGGGCCGACCTCGGCACCGATGCGGATGATCCCGCGGTCGTCGAGATCACGGAGCACCTCTTCGGCCACGTTCGGGATGTCCCTGGTGATCTCCTCGGCGCCCAGCTTGGTGTCGCGGGCCTCGATCTCGTATTCCTCGATGTGGATCGAGGTGAGGATGTCGTCCTTCACCAATCGCTCCGAGACGACGATGGCGTCCTCGAAGTTGTGGCCCTGCCACGGCATGAAAGCGACCAGCAGGTTGCGGCCCAGCGCCAGCTCGCCGAGGTCCGTCGAGGGGCCGTCGGCGAGGATGTCGCCGACCTTGACCTTGTCGCCGATCTTGACGATCGGCTTCTGGTTGATCGAGGTCCCCTGGTTGGAGCGGACGAATTTCTTGAGGGCGTACTCGCGGGTTCCGGCCTTGCCCTTCACGACAATGGCGTCGCCGGTGATCTCGGTGACCTCACCGGCTTCGTCGGCGATCACGGTGTCACCCGAGTCGCGAGCGGCACGCTGTTCGACGCCGGTTCCGACGAGCGGAGCGTCGGCCTGCAGCAGCGGCACAGCCTGGCGCTGCATGTTCGAGCCCATCAGGGCGCGGTTGGCGTCGTCGTGCTCGAGGAACGGGATCAGGGCCGTTGCCACGGAGACGACCTGCTTCGGAGCGACGTCCATGTAGTCGACCTCAGACGGCGACACGTAATCGACGTCGCCGCGGCTGCGGCGCACCAGCACCCGGTCGCGCACAAACGAGCCGTCCTCATTCAGCGGAGCATTCGCCTGGGCGATGATGAACCGCTCCTCCTCGGTCGCCGTCAGGTAGTCGATCTGATCGGACACGATGCCGTCGGAGACCTTGCGGTACGGCGTTTCGATGAATCCGAATCGGTTCACGTTGCCGTACGACGCCAGCGATCCGATGAGGCCGATGTTCGGACCCTCGGGCGTCTCGATCGGGCACATGCGCCCGTAGTGGGACGAGTGGACGTCACGCACCTCGAACCCGGCCCGCTCCCGCGACAACCCACCCGGCCCGAGCGCCGAGAGGCGGCGCCGGTGGGTGAGACCTGCCAGCGGATTGGGCTGATCCATGAACTGGCTCAGCTGGCTGGTGCCGAAGAACTCCTTGATGGCCGCCACGACCGGCCGGATGTTGATCAGGCTCTGCGGGGTGATGGCTTCCGGATCCTGCGTGGTCATCCGCTCCCGAACCACACGCTCGAGGCGGGTGAGACCCACCCGGATCTGGTTCTGGATCAACTCGCCGACGGTACGCACCCGGCGGTTGCCGAAGTGGTCGATGTCGTCGGTGTTGTAATCGGGGGCACCCTCGTAGAGACCCACCAGGTACTTGATGGTGTCGAGGATGTCGTCCTTGGAGAGCAGCCCGAGATCGTCCTTGCGGTACGTGTCCAGGTTCTCGAAGTCGCTGGCCCCGCCGCCGAACTTCTGGTTCAGCTTGTAGCGGCCGACCCGGGTCAGGTCGTAGCGCTTCGGGTTGTAGAACAGCGTGTTGATGAGTCCGCGGGCCGACTCGACCGTGGTGAGCTCGCCCGGCCGCAGCTTGCGATACAGGTCGAGCAGCGCCTCATCGCGCTCGGTCGTCGGATCCTTCTCGAGGGTCTCAGCGATGGTCGGGGCCCCGTCGAACAGGGCCAGCATCTCCTCGTCGGTCTGGGCGTAGTCCAGGGCCCGCAGGAACGTGGTGATGTATTGGCGGCGCTTGCGATCGACCCGCACCCCGACGGTGCCCTTCTTGTCGATGTCGAACTCGAGCCAGGCACCGCGGCCGGGAATGACCTTGGCGGTGAAGATGTCGCGGTCGCTCGTCTTGTCGACGCTCTGGTCGAAATAGACGCCTGGAGAGCGAACCAGCTGGCTGACCACGACGCGCTCGGTGCCGTTGATGATGAAGGTGCCGTTCGGCGTCATCATGGGGAAGTCGCCGAGGAATACCTGCTGTTCCTTGATCTCACCGGTCTGGCGGTTCATGAACCGCGCGGTGACGAAGAGCGGGCACGAATAATTGGCGTCGCGCTCCTTTGCCTCTTCGATGGTGAGGGTCGGATCCTCAAAACGATGGTCGGTCAGCTCCAGAGCGAGGGAGCCGGTGAAGTCTTCGATCGGCGAGATCTCTTCGAAGATCTCTTTCAGGCCGCGCTCCAAGAACCACTGAAATGATTCATGCTGAACGGCGAGAAGATCGGGGAGTGGGAGGACTTCAGGGATCTTTGCGAACGAAAGACGCTCGGTGCGCGCACGAGCCAAAGGGACTTCCTCCGTGTTCGATCTGGGGGGCGGGCGGGTCGAGCCAGTCGTGGGACGGCGAAGAGCTAGGATAGCACGTTGCTACCCTAGCTCGGCACGGGCCGGCTGGATGTACGTCTTCGTACCTCAGCTTGTCTCAGCTGTCACCTCAACGATACCCCTCCCCCGCGAGAGGGTCAAGGGTGTGCGGCCCGCCTTTCGGCGGGCCGCAGCGACGAGCAGAGGGCGGTTGCCCGTGGCTCGTCGCCCGTCGCCCGGGATTACTTCAGACGCACTTCCACCTTGTCGGGGTCGCGCAGGTCGACGCCCACGTTCGAACCCGCATCTGCGGCGGCGAGACGGGTGCGCCACGTCGAACGCTCGGTGAGTCGCTCGAGGAATGCCGCACGGGTCCGCTTGCCGGGGAACCGCTCGTCCACGTCGGGGACACCCTCGTAGAGGCTGGTGAAGTACCGGCGCAGTGCCGCCACCGCCTCCGAGTTGATCTGCGACACCCTGGCCTCGGTGACACCGAGATCGGCCGCGATGTCCTGCAGCAGGTCGCCGCCGAAGTAGTACCGGCGCACCACCATCCCGTGAGCGCCCGGGAGTTCCGCCACGGCCTCCCGCAGGGTCCCAAGCATCTCCCGCCGCTCCAGCGAGGCCTCGGGGGTGGTGTGGATCGCGTCGTCCGGGATCCGTTCGACGGCGGCCGAGGTGTCGTCGCCTTCAAAGTCCAGCGACAACAGCATCGACGACGCCGCATCGGCGCGCATCTTGGTGACCCGCTCCGGCGTCACTCCGAGCGCCTCGGCGAGTTCGGTGGACCGGGGGCGGCGGCCCTTGCGAGCCGTCAGTTCCTGTTCCACTTCGGCCAGTTCACGAGCACCGCGGCGCACCGAGCGGCTCACCCAGTCGCGGGTCCTGGTGGAGTCGAGCACGGCACCGCGGATCCGAATCGCGGCATACCGATCGAACGGCACGCCGAGCGACGGGTCGTAGCGGCGGGCCGCCTCGACCAGGCCGAGCCGCCCTGCATCGAGCAGTTCGTCACGTTCGACGTGACGGGGGAAGTTGGCCGACACCCGGCTCACGACTTCGTCGACGATGTGCAGGTGCTCGCGCACCAGCCGCTCGATGCGGGATCTGGCAATCGGCAGCCTGGGGTCGTCGGGCCGGGATTGGCGTGACATGGCGACGGCAGCCAGCACGGCGGCGGCGACGTCGTCGACGGCCACGGTGTAGCGGTCCTTATTGATCTGGGTCCGCAGCCGCTTGATGCGGGCGGTGCGGTCCTTGCCCGTCACCTCCCAGGGCCAGGACGTGGTCCCGGTTCCGGAATCAGTGACGGAGGGGGAAATGGTTGCGGTCGTCACAACGATGCTCCTCGATCTGCGTGGCGGCATCGCCGGCCCGATGGGATCCGGCGAGTGCCCGTGGCAATGCCAGCCGCGCGTCGAGCGGAAGCCACCCGGAACCGGGTGCCTCCGCATACGTCGTGACACTGCTGGCGCTCATGGCACGAGGCATCGGCAGTTGTCCACAGAAACTTGAGCGATTCGCGGGAATCGGGAGTCGGAAGGACTGGGTATCGGCAGTCAGCTTTCAGTTCGAACCCACGCCGCACCACGGCGAGACGGCCGCGGCGGGGCGCAGACCTTAGGAGTTGTCAGTCGTCAGTTGTCGGTACTGAGAACTGACGACTGATTACAACGGTGCAGCCGTCGTTTCCGCCGGGGGGGCGATCGCCACACCGACGAGCACCGCGAGCAGGTCGTCGGGATCCACCCGGCCGTGTGGGCTGGCAATGACCGAGGTGAAGCTGGGACGCAACCGCGAGTCGCGGCCGCGCAGGATCCGCCCGATGCGGGACCGCACCTGTGGCATGCCGTCTTCGCCGACCCATGGGAGCAGCGCGAGCAGGGTCATGTCGTCCACCCGGCCCACACGGTCCATGTCGCGCATCGACGCGGTCACCAGGGCGGAGATGTCCCGCAGCACGTCGACGTACAGCAACTCACCGTCGACGGCGCGGATCCGACGGAGTTCCGGGATCGCGATCAGGAGCAACCCGAAGGGCTCTCCGGTGCGGCCCTGACGCCGGGCGGCGGCATCGACTGCGTCAAGGATCCCGTTGCGGTTGAGCAGGCCGGTGGTTGGATCGATGGTGGCAAGGATGTCGAGTTGGAGGCGCATCTCCCCCAACTCCTGGCGGTGCGCGGCGAGCTCCGCCTCAAGCTGTGCGATCCGTTCCACCCTGTGCACCCCTTCCTGCGCCTCATCGGCGACGGTGACCGCCGGTCTCCACCTGTGCTTGCCCTCCGCCGGTCGGCTGGTCGGCGCCGCGCTTAATGGCTCGAAAACCGAGGCCGTTCCGGGGACAAATCGGCCGTCGAGAACCCGATCGCGCCTCCTTAGAACGAAGCTCGGGAGGGTCATCCCTTCCCTTTCCTCCTCAAACGCGGGCTAGCGACGGTCCCCGGTTGGGGACCGTCGCTTCGCCCCAGTTGATCCCGATTACCGAATGAGCGCCAGCACGGTCGCCGGGATCTGGTTGGCCCGAGCCGGCATCACAGTGCCGGCCTGAGCCCTGATCTGGTGCCTCGTGAACGAAACCATCTCTTCAGCGAGATCGACGTCACGGACACGGGATTCCGAAGCGGACAGGTTCTCGGCCGCAACGCTCTGTGAAGCGACCACGTGATCGAACCGATTGTGAGCAGCACCGAGTTCGGCACGGGAATTGATGGCCGCATCGATGGACGTAATTGCGGCAGATGCATCGCTCGAGACGTCGACGCCGCTCAGATCGGTCCCGAACACATCGTTGCTCGCAAGAGCGAGGTCGGAACCGGTATCGAGGGTTATCTCGTCTTGTTGAGCGGAACCATCCTGGGCGTTCCGGATCGCCTGACGAATCCGGCGGATCTCAGCCCGCAGGCTCTCTGATTTCACCATGCCCGCGGCGTCGCCGGCAGTGCGATTGATCCGATACCCGGATGGGAGCTTCTCCAGCGACCGCGACAACTGGACATTGGTTGCGGACAGGTTGCGGTACGCGCTGAACGCCGCAACATTCCGGTCAATACGCACGGTGGATAGCTCCTTGTCGCCCGAAGCGTGCGTGTTTCCGGACCGACCCGGACCCGGAATGTCGACATCCGTGTCGACCGCATCTGTCCTGTCGGCACCCCGTAGGGCGCCTTTAGGCGTTTGCGGAGGAATCGAACACTCTGCGGTAGATCGAGTCGCAGAGAGCACCGAAGAGTGGCGGCCGCGGCGCCAGCCGGTGCGCTTCGTCGGGGTCCAGCAAGCGGCCGATTCGCTGCGCCCATACGGCCGCAGCGGCAGCGACGAAGAAGGTGATCAGGCCCGCGACTGCGGCTCCGACGATCGCTCCCGCCCACCCACCGGAGACAGCACCAGCGGCGGTGAGAATGATGAGGAGGAGGATGGGACCGATCATGCGGCCACGGTAGTGGCCGCATGATCGGTCATGAGAGATCAGAGAGATTCAGTCTGACCTCTGACTTCTGATACCTGATGCCCGGCAAGCGCGTACGCGAACGGAGGGCAGGACGCGTCCTACCCTCCGCAGCATGATCCGGTCTGGATCTACTTCAGCTCGATCGTGGCGCCGGCGCCTTCCAGCTGTTCCTTAGCCTTCTCGGCATCTTCCTTGGAGACACCTTCGAGGACGGGCTTGGGGGCCTCGTCCACCAGGGCCTTGGCTTCCTTCAGGCCGAGGCTCGTGAGGGCACGAACCTCTTTGATGACCTGGATCTTCTTGTCGCCGATGGCGGAGAGGACAACGTCGAACTCATCCTTCTCTTCCTCGGCGGCGGCGGCTTCGCCGCCTCCGGCAACGGCGGCAACCGCCACCGGGGCCGCAGCCGTCACGTCGAACTTCTCCTCGAACGCCTTCAGGAATTCGGAGAGCTCGAGCACGGTCATGCTCTCGAAGACCTCGAGCAGGTCCTCGTTGCTCAGCTTGGTAGCCATCTACTTATCCTCCTCGGCCTCTGCGGCCGACTCATCGGCCGGGGCCGGTTCATCGCCTTCGTCGGTGGTCGCTTCAGCGGCGGGAGCCTCCGCGGCGTCATCGGCGGCTGATTCCTCAGCGGCCTCAGGTGCCGGCTCCTCGGCCAATTCCTCAGCGGCAGCAGCTTCGGCTGCAGGCTCAGCCTCGGGGGTCTCGGCAGGATCAGCCACGGGTTCGGCCGGGCCTTCCTGCTCCTTCTTCTCGACCAGTTGCTGCATCATCGACGCCATGTTGCGGGGCATCGCGGCCATCAGGCCGGCAAGCGCCGTCATCGGGGCCTTGAAGGCACCGGCGATCTTGCTGAGCAAGACGTCACGGGGCTCCAGGTTGGCCAGGTCGGTAACCCGCTCCGGTGGCAACACCTCACCGGCCAGCAGTGCACCCTTGATGACCAGCTGGGCGTGATCGCCGGCGAAGTCACGGAGCACCTTGGCGGTGGCGGCAGCATCTTCAGTCGAGAAGGCGAGCCCGGTGGGACCGCTCAGCAGTTCGAGCAAGCCGTCGTGTCCGAGTTCCTCCGCGGCACGGCGAGCCAGGGTCATCTTCACGACCTTGAACTCGCTCTCCGAAGCCTTCAAGCCACGGCGCAGCTGCTGCTGCTCCTTGACCGAAAGCCCGGAGTACTCCGCGACGAACACGGCATGGGCCGAATCGATCCACTCTCTGATTTGGGCGACCGCCTGGACCTTCTCAGGTCGTGGCATGCCTTCTCCTCATTGTCGTCGTACGGGTGACCCGTACATCAGAACGCTCCCGGGCACGAGACACACCGGGAGCGGCAAAGAGCGGCAACCTGCGCCGGCGGCCGAATGGCCATTGTCGCGAGGACCGGCGGTCTCGGGTCCGTGAGTTGTGGAGCGGAGCGTACCGAGCGCGGCTCGGGGGCACAAGATCGCCGCTCCGGATGGGAACTGGAAACCGGGAACTGGAACCTGGACGGGGCGATCCGGCACCCGGCACCCAGCGCCCAGTGCCCGGCTCCCGATTGCCAGTGGACAAACGGCACGCTTTGGCGCGATGATGGACGTACGGGGGGATCCGCGGCTCTGTAGGGACGCTCCCACCAGCGTCTCGAGAGCGGGTCCGGCGACCGGGTGCGAAACGGCCAGCCCCTACCCTGGCCAGGCCCGGCGAGCGGTCGACGACTTCCTGGCCCGTCGTCGACGAGCGACCTGCTCGGGTCGCGATCCCCCCGGTTATTTGTATGTCTAGCCCGGATGGGGCCCCAACCCCACCGCGGCCGTCCCACCATGTCACAGGGAGCACTGGCACAAGAACGCGGTGTCGTGGGGCGGCGTCGCCTTCGGCTCCCTCCACAACAAGGGGCCTGCCCATTGGGCAGGCCCCACGTCGTGAGCTGGTGCTCGTTGCCCGCCGATTATCTGCCCGTCTCGAGCAGGTCCTCGAGTACGTTGGTATCCACCTTGACGCCGGGCCCCATCGTCGATGAGATGGTCAGCTTGCGGATGAACCGGCCCTTGGCGGCCGCCGGACGGGCCCGGTTCAGTTCGTCGACCACTGCAGCAAGGTTGCGCCGCAGATCCTCGTCGGTGAAGCCGGCACGCCCAATGGCCACGTGCACGTTGCCGTAGCGATCGTTGCGGTATTCCGTCCGACCGCCCTTGAACTCCTTGACTGCGGTGCCGACGTCGGGCGTCACGGTGCCGGCCTTCGGATTCGGCATCAGGCCACGGGGGCCCAGGGTGCGGCCCAACTTGCCGACCTGACTCATCATCGACGGCATCGCAATGGTCACGTCCCAATCGAGTGCCTGCGCACCCGATGAAATCGCTTCGGCGAGGTCCTCGCCGCCCACGATGTCCGCCCCGGCCTCTTCGGCAGCCTTGGCCTGATCACCATCGGCGAACACCGCCACCCGGACTTCCTTCCCGGTACCGGCGGGCAGTGCGACCGTGCCGCGGACGATCTGATCAGCTTGCCGAGCGTCGATCCCAAGCAGGAAAGCGGCCTCGACGGTCTCATCGAAGTTCGCAGAGGCGAGTGCCTTGACGAGGCCGAGCGCCTCCTCCGGCGGATAGGTGTTGGTGCGGTCGTACCGCTGCGCCGCGTCACGGCGCTTCTTGCCCATGGCTGCCATGGTGTCTTGCTCCCTGTGGTTCCAGCGGCCCGGGGGCCTCCCACTGAGTTGGTTTCTCCCGGTTGGGGCCTCAACCCCAACCTCCTCCGCATTGCGGGGTCCCAGCCCCGCAGCGGCCGTGTTCGTTTTGCCGGTTGCTGGTCGCTATCAGCTCTCTGCTATCCCTCAACGACCAGTCCCATCGAGCGTGCGGTGCCTTCGATGATCTTCATCGCACCCTCGATGTCGTTGGCGTTGAGGTCCGGCATCTTCGTCTCTGCGATGTGACGCACCTGCTCGTGGGTCACCGAACCCACCTTCTCGATGTGCGGCTCCGGCGAACCCTTCTCGACCCGGGCGGCCTGGCGCAGCATCACGGCCGCAGGCGGCGTCTTCGTGATGAAAGTGAACGACCGATCGTCGTAGATGGTGATCTCGACGGGAATGATCGTCCCGGCCGAACTCTCGGTGGCGGCGTTGTATGCCTTCACAAAATCCATGATGTTGACGCCGTGCTGACCCAGCGCCGGTCCGACCGGCGGCGCCGGGCTTGCCTGCCCGGCAGGAATCTGCAGCTTGAGCAGCGCGGCGACTCTCTTGCGACCCATCTCGAAACCCTCTCGGAACTAGAACTTCTGAATCTGCTCGAAATTGAGCTCGACCGGTGTCTCCCGGCCGAAGATGTCCACCAGGACCCGGACCTTCGACTGGTCCAGGTTGATGTCCTCGATCACCCCGTTGAAGTCGGCGAACGGACCGTCAATGACCCGCACAGTCTCACCGACCTCCCAATCGGGCTTGAACCGAGGCGTCTTCTTCTCCTCGTCCTTGCGAACACCCAGGATCCGCTCCACCTCACGGCGGGACAGCGGGGTGGGCTTGTTCGCCGATCCGACGAACCCGGTCACCCCCGGGGTGTTGCGCACCGCCGACCACGAGTCGTCGTCGAGGTACATCCGGACCAGCAGATAGCCGGGGAACTGCTTCTTGGGGACCGTCACCTTGCGGCCGGCCTTGATCTCGACCACGTCCTCCATCGGGATGACGACGTCGAAGATCGAATCCTCCATGTGCATCGACTTGATGCGGGTGCCCAGGTTCGCCTTGACCTTGTTTTCATATCCCGAGTACGAGTGGATGACATACCACCCACCCGGCAGGTCGTAGGGGCTCGACGGCCCGGCAGCCACAGGTTCCGGTGCCTCGGTCACCTCGTCGGACTCCTCTTCGGCCTCGGGAGCTTCCGCCGGCTCCTCGGCAGCCTCAACAGGTTCAGTCGCCACCGGCTCCTCAGCAACCTCGGGAGTCTCGACGGCCACCGGCTCCTCGACGACCTCAACAGGTTCAGTCGCCACCGGCTCCTCAGCAACCTCGGGAGTCTCGACGGC
>CAZEHO010000042.1:18353-21057 GCA_964511945.1 uncultured Acidimicrobiia bacterium
CTCAACAGGTTCAGTCGCCACCGGCTCCTCAGCAACCTCGGGAGTCTCGACGGCCGCCGGCTCCTCGGCAGCCTCAACAGGTTCAGTCGCCACCGGCTCCTCAGCAACCTCGGGAGTCTCGACGGCCACCGGCTCCTCGACGACCTCAGGGGTATCGAGCGCCTCGGCGGCATCGGAAGCGATCGCAGCCTCGAGCGGCTGCTCCGTCACGTCACTCATCGGAGTTCCAGCAACCAGAGGACGGCGTTCTTGAAGCCGAAGTCGAGACCGAAGGTGTACAGCGTGACGGCGCCGGACGTGATCAGGGTCACGGTGGTGAAGGTGATCACCTCTCGGCGGCTGGGCCACGCCACCCGCTTCAGTTCGGTACGGACCTCGGAGAAGAACTGGCGAATGCCCACACGCTGACGGCGGCGTTGCTGAGGGCCACGCCGCCGATCGCGGGTGCGCTTCTCCTCTTTCGCCTGGAGCCGTCGCAGTTCTCGGTTCATCAGCTTCCTTCTCTGTGCGCAGGGGCGGAGGGACTCGAACCCCCAACCGCTGGTTTTGGAGACCAGTGCTCTGCCAAATTGAGCTACGCCCCTCTGGGGTATTCCCGTCGGCGAGCCCGCGCGAGTCTACGGGGGGCCGGGCGGCATTCTACATCGCGCGAATCGGAGATCGGCAAGGTGATGATCGCGACGGGCGACGAGCGCTAGTGGCTCACCACCAGCCGTTTCCGCCGGCGAATCAATCCCATTGCCACCGCAACACCGGTCGCGGCGGCAACAACGGCAGCAGTCGCCTGCCGGGCCAACCGCTGAAGTTGAAGGATTCGCCGGGGGACGAGTGAATCCTGTTGCTGCAGGTTCTCCTTCACCGCGGTCACCACGCCCGGCGGAGCCGGGACCAGCTCATCACGAAGTGACCGGAGCTCTCGATCGAGCGTGCGCGCCCTGGCGGCTGATGCCTGACACCGCAGGCAGCTCCGCTGATGAGACGCCCTCCAGGGACCGGGCACTGCGATAGCAAGGGTGCAGTTCCAGGTCATGAAGCCTCCTCGAGCAGTTCGGCGAGGCGCTTGCGGGCGCGGTGGAGCCGTACCTTGGCCGTCGTCTGGGTGATCCCCAGCTCACGGGCCGCCTCGGCGGTGGTCCATTCGTAGATGTCACGAAGCACCAGCACGGCGCGCTGACCGTCGGTGAGCCGGGCGATCGCCTCCCGCAGTCCGCGGCGTACGTCGACGAGCTCGCCGGCACGCTCCGGCCCCATCCCCGGGTCCGGCAGGACATCTTCGAGTTCCTGGGCCTGATGGCGGGCCGCTCGCTTGCGCATGGTCCACGCGGTGTTCACCGTGATGCGGTGCAGCCAGGTCCCCAGCGCTGCTTCTCCCCGGAAACGCGGCAGGGCCCGCCAGGCGCGAATCAGTGCCTCCTGCGTCACATCCGGCGCAAGGTTCGGGCCAACCAGTCGAACGGCAAGCGTGTGCACGGCGTCCTGATGCCTCCATACCAACTCGGAGAAGGCGGCTCGATCACCAGCCTTCGCCGCGGCAATGAGTTCGTGTTCGTCGCGTTGGACCTCGCGCCGGTTCATGTGGTTACCCGCGCGCTGGCCGTCACCAGCCGCTGGTCTCCCGCAACCAGTTCGAGGTCGAGGTCTGATCCACCCTCGTCTGTCCCCGTCACCCGGCCCGACACGGTTGCAGCAACGGCCGGACGGAGTGCGCTCCGGAACCGGATTCGCATGGAGTCGATGGGTGCCGCAGTCCACGACAGCCGGGCCGCCGACTGACACAGCCACGACGCCATCAGCAATCCGTGGACGATGACGCCCGGCAAACCGGCGGCGCGGGCGGCGTCGTGGTCCCAATGAATCGGGTTCCAGTCACCGCTGGCACCTGCGTAGCGGACCAGATCGGCTCGGCTCGCCGAGCGAGCCAGTGTCGGGAGCGCTCCCTCCGCCACCGACATCCTCCCAGGGAAACCGACCGGGCCCCGCTCGGCGTGGTGCGGTTCGGCTTCCTCCGCGGCGGCCGCAGCCGCTTCGGCGGACAGCAGAAACGTCGATGATGACACCAGCCACGGTTGGTCGGCGCCGGCATCAACGTCGAAGCCAACGATGACGAGCGCGCCCCGCTCCCGGACACTCGAGACCTCTCCGCGGACCTCGAGGCGCTCCCCCGCTTCCAGCGGACGCAGCCAGGTGAAGCGCTGCTCGGTGTGGACCAGCGATCGTGTCAGCGGCGCGACGTCGGGATCCGCGAGGAACTCGGGAGCCACTGCAAACAGGACCGCGCCGGCATACCCGGGCGGAGCGTGTGTCTCCCAACGCTCCTGGTCGTCCGCGGTAGCGGTCACGAACGCGCCGACACGGTGCCGGGTCACCTCGTGGGTGACGGGTCCGTAGCGACGGCCGAGCAGATCGTCGGGTTTCATCGAGGCAAGGGTACGGGCCACCACGCACTTGCGCTGCGGCGGCCCGACAACCTCGACCTCACCCGGAGGGAAACCCTCAGCGAGTCTCCTTGTGAGCGGTGTGCTGCCGGCACCACCGGCAGTACTTCTTCAGCGTGATCCGCTCACGGGTGTTCGTCTTGTTCTTGGTTGTGACGTAATTGCGGCGTTTGCACACCTCGCAGGCGAGCGTGAGCGGTGGCCGCTTATCGGATGCCATGGGGGGTTCGTCCTCGATTCCTACTTGATGATCTTGGTGACCCGGCCGG
>CAZEHO010000043.1:0-20569 GCA_964511945.1 uncultured Acidimicrobiia bacterium
GCGGTCCTTTCTCGGTGAGGTTGTGGATCGCGTCGTAGGAGTAGTCCCGGTCGTACGGCGCCTTACCCGTCGTGTCATACCCGGTGCAGTCATTGCCGCTGAAGGCGTCGGTGAGACGGTTGGAGGTGTCGTAGGTGTAGCACTGATACTGGTTGGAGTTTCTGACGTCACGGATGGAGGTGACGTTGCCGTTGTCCTCGAAGGTGTAGTAGAGGCGTTGGAGGTTGATTTGATCCGCCGTGTTCTTCTGACGAGTACCAGCCCGAATCTGTGTGGTCCGCAGCGTGGTGGCGTCATACACGAACGACCGGTTCGCCGAGTCATACATCGTTCCACCGATATCAACCTGAGGGCCGATCGCCCAGTACTCCGGCAACCCATACGTCCGATACGTCGTTGCCCGCAGGTACTCCTCCTCGTTAGCACCACCGTCGTCACTGATCACGGAGTAGAGGCGTCCGGTGTTGTCGTAGGTGGTGGTGACCACATCAGCAGCCAGGAACGAACCTGAGGTGCCGACTGCTGGGTAGGTGGTGGTTCCGACCTTCCCATCAGGCAAGTAGGTGTTGGAGATGGTGTAGGAGGCGGATGGGGTGTCGTTGAAGGTCCAGGTGGTGGAGGTCACCAACCCATCGGAGTTGTACACGTAGTCGATGTCGACGTTCCCGACGTTGGTGTCGACGGAGGTCAACCGGCCGATCCCAACGTTGCCGCCTGAGGTTTCGTCATACGTGTAGGTGGCCAACTCGACTGCGGTACCGGAGGTTTCTTCCCGCTTGGTGACCCGGCCGATGGCATCGAGGGTGTAGGTGGTCTCGTTACCCAGGGCGTCGGTTCGTTCGGTCAGGTTCCCAGCTGAGTCGTAGGCGTAGGTCCACTCACCCATATCCGGATCATCCAACGATGTCTTCCACCCGGCCGGGTTGTAGTCCACATCCGTCACAACGTCATCCAACGTCGATGCGGTGGCGTAGTCGTTGGTCACGGTGTCGAGGAGGCCGAGTGACGTGTATGTGTAGGTGGTCTCAGCGCCGGTGACCTCTTCGACGAGTGAGAGTTCGCCGTGACCGTTGCTGAATCGTTTGATCCAGCGGGCCTCCGCGTCATACGTCTTGACCCAATCCGGGCCGTACTCCACTTCGGCGTCCCACTTGACCGTCGAGCCGTTCATCTGCTCCGTCTCGATGACCCTGTGCAGCTCGTCGTAGCTGAACCGTTCATAGACGGGGATCGCAGACCACGCCGGCGTGTAGTAGCCAGACCCGGCGGCCGACGTGTTGTAGGAGGGGGCGGACTGGTATTTGAGGCGCCCCACATTGTCGAACGCACTGATCAACAGAATCCGACCAGTCCCGCCAGGCGAAGGCTCCCCGACCTGCACCGTGCGCCCGAACCCATCCACGTAGGTGTAGGTGTGGGTCCAGCCACCCGACCCGTTCAGCAGCGTGCGTACCTGTGTGTGCACCGACGCCAACCCCGACGAGGGGGTGGTGTAGGTGTGCTCGACCGACGCGTTAGCCCAGGTGTTGGTGCCGGAATGGCGTGACGGTTTCCACACCTTCAACAACCGGCCATGACCGTCATAAGTCAGCGTCGTATAGCCACTATTCACGTTCGTGATACGAGTCGCCAGACCCCTTCCGGGGTCAATCTGGTACTCGGTCTCGAGATCCAACTCCGGGTCACCCGACCCGTCATCAGGATCAACGGTCTCCTTGGAGATGTATCCATAATCGGCATCACGGGTGAACTCAGTCACCGTCCCGTTTGGGTCCTCAATCTCCGTCGGCCACAGATAGGTCGAATGGAACGTCGTCTCAGACGACGAGTAGATCTCGGTGGGTGTGAGCTGGGTGAAAACCCTGGTTTCGGTCAGGTTCCCCCGAGTGGGCTGCGTCGAGACAGAAGTTGCACCGTCATACAGACGCTGCGTCTTCGACTGCGCTGTCCCTCCGGAGGCAGCGTCATAGACGATCACCTGCTTGGGGAGCCAGTACCCATCGATCGTTGACGACTCAATCCAATCCGTATGAGTCCTCCGCACATCATCCGTACCGACAACGCCGTAGGCGATCACATCCGACACCCGCCACGAGGAGGTGACGTAGTTCACATCGGTCTTGGTGGTCACATCCGTCGTCCCGAACACTGTCGAATACGTGATGTCCGGACCGACCCAGTAGGTGCCTTTGCCCGACACGGTTTCGAAGTCGTGGAAGTACGTGACCGTGCGAGACATAGAGTCAGGCGTGGTTTGTGAGTCGTAGCGGTGCACCTCTGCGATCCGGCCGGCCATCCAGTTCTCGTTCTGACGGGTCGTCGCACCAGTCTCAGAAGTAGTGAACGTTTCGCGGGGGTAGGGGGCGATGGTGTCTTGGTAGTCGTCCTTCATCCCCGTATACCGGGTATAGGTGGTCGACCCGCCCGATGAGTCCGTCACCGTGAACTTGTGGTGACCTCGGTAGTCGTTCCAGGCCATCTCCGAATCGGGGATCGTGGGGTGCTCTTGGAGGTGATACTCCGGTGCCGTGTCATACGTGTACCAAGTCGTCACCGCCGGTGTCCCACCGGTGGCTTCCTGGGTGACGGACAGCACCTTCCATTTGTTCCACAGCACCCAGGCGTCCCAATCCAGGGGGTCACGGCCCGGGAACGAGTCGCAGGCACGACGCCGGCTGTAGTAGTTCCAGGTGACATCATTGTCAGTCGGGTCGTCATAGGAGTAGTCGTCGTTCCACTCATCATCAGTGGTGTCGTAATGCACACAGTCATGCGACTTGCCGTACTCGATCGTGACTTCACCGTTCAATTCGTTGGTGACACCAACAAGGCGGGCTCCGTATTGGGCTGATGCCCCCACCCCGGTGTAATGCGTCCGGTTGGGCCGCCAGGAGTATTCGAACTCGATCGGGTTGAGGTTGGTGGAACCGACCTGGTCGATCTTCTGGATCGCCATCAACGCCATCTTCGGATCGGACTCCTCGTTGTTCGGATCGAGCGGCGGGGCCTCATCCCCGGATGGTCCCGGGGCGAACGAGAAGGTGAGATCCCAGCGGTCCACGTCCTCCCAGGTGGTGTCATCGAGATACTGGGTTTCGACACTGCCGATCGCCTTGTAGGTGAAGAACGTCGGTGACTCCTGCGTACACGACCCACCAGACGCCGCGCACACCAAATCAACCGGCACATCAGGGAACAGATCCCCGTCAGCCAACTGCGTGGACGTCATCGACCCGAACCACTCTGTTGAGGTGTCGCATTCGGTGTCACCGCGGTCGCAACGCCACGCATCCACAAAGCTCACGCGGGCGTGATGATCCTTCCCTGGCCCATCTCCGTATTCGATGTAGTCCAAGAACCCGGCCCGCACATACTCCTCACGAGACGACGACTGCCCAGCCAAGAAGTAATTGGTCTCCAACTCGTAGTGGAAATCGATCGTGTAGCCGTTGGGATCAGCGATCGTTTCGATGTTCCACTGATACGCCTTGGGGCATAGATCCCCCGGCTCGTCATCACACCACCCGTACCCGTCCCAACCGGGCGAGTACACCGGCGCCCACAACAGAGAGTTGGCGGCGGGAGTCAGTGCTTCTTTGCCGAACGTGTAGGTGTATCCGTCTGGGGAGGTGGCCTTCCACCACTCCCCGTCATAGTCAGAGTTACTCGCACCGGTCTCCAACTCGAAGACCCAGAACGGGTCGGTCTCCAACCGGTAGATCTGATTGGTGGCGTCGACCTCGACGAGGCGGCCACCCACCCCGCCCATCGACACCGAGAACTCGTTGCCCGCCGGAGTGAAATCGCCCCAACCCGGCCCCGTCGAGTTCACGTAATGGCGGGTGATGAACCCCGGATGGAAATCCCACCCAACACCCAGGGCAGACACCTGAGTGTTCACATCCGACGTCAGCCCATCAACCATCCCCGACGAATACTGGAACGCCACTGACGGTTCCGGACCCCAGAACGCCGGTGGCACAATGATCGGATAGGTCATCTCGAAATGCCCGGTCCCGACCCCCACCTGCCACGGCGCCAACGCCGCCAATGGCGACGCACCGTAATCACCCGTCGATCCGGACGACGAGGACGACATCATGATCACAGCGTCACCACCCACCAACGAAGTCTCCTCCGAGGAAGAGGTAGAGGTGGAGGTGGAGCCGGATGGGCTCCTAGAGGGAGCAGCAGGAGAGACGCTTGAAAGCAGACTGGAAGGAACCGCCACCTCCCCACCAGCTCCCAGATCACTATCAGACACCTCAAAGGTGAACACCCGATTCAACGTGTCATTCGACGCCTCAAACGGCGTGAACGCCTTGCAGGAGAGAACCCCGTCGGCGTCCTCGGAACAGTCCGAGCCCCACAACAACTCCAGCCGATCCACCACACCAGCCGAGTACCCCAATGGGAGATCCGAGTAATCGAAGGAGATCGTGGCGATGCCTTCCGAGACGTCGGTCTTCAACCCGACGGGCTCGACAAGGTCCACAGTGAGCGCAACACCAAACGGAGACACACCGGCCGCCGCGGCCTCAGGTAGGAGCTCGACGCTTGCCGAGAGGGCAGATTCCGATTCCGTGCGCAGCGAGACCGGCAGGTCGCCGGCTCTCGCATCCACGGCGGACAGGCCACTGATTGTCGCCGAGCCACGCGTCAAGCCAGGCCGGGCGGCGTCACGATCCGGAAGCTCCACAACCGGGGCAACCTGACGCACCGAATACGCCGGATCCGGCGCCACGACCACTTCCGGCATGGTCTTCGGTGGCTCGTCCACCCGTTCCCACGGAGGCTCCGACAACACCTCCGGATCCACCACCATCACCTCAGACGGCTCCACCGCAATCGCCGGGACCATCAGCCCCATCACCAACAGAACCGAGACCCCCACCACACCGAAACGATGACCCAGCCGCATCACGACCCTCCACCAAGCTCGCCGGTCTGTCCCTACCTATTCACCTGAACCCCCGAGAGGGTTCATCCGGTTTTCGCGTTCTGCGGCAACATCGTGGAGAAACGCGAGGGTGAAGGGCAGAGGCGAACCCCCCCTGGTGTGGACCAACGACCCATTCCCGGCCAGCGATCCGTGGACGGGGCAGAAGGTGCTTGGGCCGCCTCTGGGCCGCCAGAGGTCACAAAACGGCACGAAACACCATCAACCGTCAAGATGTAAAACCCCAGCTCAGAGGCCATTTCCGGTGTCTCAGCCGCTGCCGAAAGACCGCCCGGCTCGGCCTACGGATCAGGAGCGGCCGCAGATCCGAGCCCCTACCTCGAGCGACTGGTCCCACTTGAGGAGTTGACGCGCAAGGCGTCGTAGCCGGATGCTTCGGCTACCGGCGCGATCTGCCTGGTCGCATCGTCACCTTGCCTGACGCGGTTTGTGTGTGAACAGGTCGTCGGCAGCAAGTGTCGGAATCCGCACAGAATCCGCAAGAGAACGGAAAACGCCCTCAAACGCCATGAAGCGCTACCCCTCAGAGACCCTTATCCGATAAGGGAGATCGCCGTATTCACAGCGTGGGCCGAACCCCCCGATAAGGGCTGATAAGGATGAGGTCGCTGGTTCGAGTCCAGCCGGGCCCACCACACAAACCCCCTGGTCACAGGAGATTTTTGGCATTCGCGGGTCGAGCATCGAACTCGCCGATCACGTACCGGCTCACGCTTGGGCGAGGATGCGGTCGACGAGCCGGCTGCCCAGGATCGCCAGCCCGTCGATCACCATGTAGAAGTGAGCGTTGGCGTCGAAGAGCATGGATGCCTTTGACGGGAAGTCCTCGTCTCCCAGCCAGTAGACGGCGGCGAGATCTACCCGGGGAAACACCGGAAGGGCGAAGCCGGCATCCCCGACGTCGACTGGGGTCCCTCCGAGGGCCCGGCAGGCCGTGGAAAACCCGTCGATGTCGAACTGCCAGCGCTTCGCCAGTCGATCGGGCCCGTAACCTTGGAACGCCTGGTTGTAGAACGAGCCGTTCGGAAGATCCCGGAAGGTGACCCAGCGTTCTGCCGGCGGGCCGCCGTCCGCCCTCTCGAGGTAGCTCAGGATCAGGCTCTGCATGAAGGGGTTGACCTCATCCCCTCCAGACTGGGTGACCACATACTCGGCGGTGTCGACCTCGAACTCCTCGAACAGCATGACCATGCGAAGCCGGTCGCCGTCGAGCGTTGCCCCACCGCGGCGGGCAACCTCGTCGGGTGGCCGCTGGCGCAATTCGGTGCGCAGCGCTGTGACCTTGGGCTCCAACTGGTTGATCCAGAGGCGCTCCGCGTCGTGCTTGGGCTGGTGGTGATGCAGCATCGGGCCCCGCTGCGGACTGTAACCCATGAGTAGTCAATGCGTAGGCTCAGGCACAAGGGGGATGCGGTCAGGAGGACCCGCGCTGCAGACTCAGCTCCACAGGCCACCATCGGGCAGTTCCGAAAGCAGCATCGCATGACCAACGACCGTTCCTCCGATGACATGCTGCGGGAGGTGCAGCAGTGGCTGGCCGAAGAGCGGGAAGTCGAACCGCCCCCCAGAACGGCCGACCAGCCACCAGAGGCACCAGAACCTATGGTTGCCGACCCGATCCCGACCGTGGCCCGGCCTGCGACCACCCTGCAGATCGGGAACACGACGTCGATCGAGAACCCGACCGACGCCCAGATCGCCGAGGCGCTGGCGGGAGCCGACGAGTTCGCCATCCTGCTGAAATCCGACCTCGTCTACATGCAGGCAGCCCCCCTCAACCCTCCACAGCGGGGCCTCTCCCGCAACCGGCGTGACCCAACCCCGCTTCCCCCTGGGGAGTTCCACCTCGAGCACCAGGATGGGTCCCTTGATGAGCACTACCAGGTTGAGAGCGGGTCGGTGACGTTCGATCAGGTGGTGGCGGCGTTCCAGAGCTACGCCCGAGGGGACGATGCGTGGAGAACGGCGTTCTCGTGGTCGAAGATGGATCTGGGGTGACCGGCGACGGAAACGGCGGCGACTCCCCACACCTCGCCCGCAGGCTGCAGCCCCGACTCATTCGTAGGGCTCGGTAGGGTTGTCGGTGGGAGGAGTCGGGGGCGCCGGGACTTGGGGTTGCCATGCGCCGCCGTCTGAGGTTCCGTTCCCTGATCCCGGTCATACAACCAGCGGCCCCCGGACAATCTTCAGGTCCCGTGGATCGCAGCCGGTCCTCCACGTCCGTTTCTAGCCAAGTGACGCGGGCGGTTCCCTCCCTGCTATCCAGGTCGGGCTGAACGCGGGAGCACTCAACCGTCGAGGGGGCGCCCGTTGCCGGCAACTCACCCTCTCGCTTCCGCGCAGCCGGCTTCCCCTGCCGCTGCGTCCCTACGGCCCCAGGCAGGATTTCGCAGCCAGCGACTGGTACTGAGCCTGGCTCACGTTGAGGGTGTAGGCCCCGCCGCCGTCGGGGATGATCCGGGCCGGGTCTCTGCTCACCGTATAGGGCGTCACCGTGGCATCCAGATTGGGACAGTCCGCAACGGCCGCGCCACACGCCAGACTCGCCTGCTGCACGATGGCATCTGGTTCCATGCACACCGGGAAGTCGGTGTGGGTCGGGCCCATCGCCTGGAAGAGATCCGGCAGTCCGCCGCCCGGCAATGAGAACGGCACGATCTGACAGTTCTCCACCGCAAACAGGGCGTAGAGGGACCCGAGTCCCCCGTAGATCTGCACGCTGACCGCCTGCCGCGGATCCCCCAGGGTCCTGGGCCCCTGCACGATCACCGGGTTGGGGAGGGTTCCATCCCAGTTGGCGGCGGACCAGGCTGCATCGAGAGCGGTCTTCAGCCTGTAGTTCCCATTCGACAAGCGGGCGTACACGAACCAGGAGCCACCGTCGCGATAGGCCGCGAAGTCGTCGAATCCACCGTCTCCGTCGTAGTCGCCTTCGTGCCCGCTGACATCGGTTGCGGTTCCGGGAATCCCACCGGCGTCCGCGCAGGCCGGTGCAGGAGGACTGGTCGTCGCCGTCGTTGCCGGAGCGGCCGTCGTGGTCGGAGCTGCTGTGGTGGTCGGGGCTGCGGTTGTGGTGGGAGCCACCGTGGTCGCCGGGGCGGCCGTCGTGGTCGGAGCGGCCGTCGTGGTGGGAGCTGCGGTGATCGGAGGAGCGGTCGTCGGCGGAGCTGCGGTGGTCGGAGCAGCCGTTGTGGTGGGGGCTGCCTGCGGCGCATCGCTATCGGTCGCAATGACCACGATGAGCACTGCGAGCACCCCGACGATGGTCACACCCAGTCCGATGAGCCACGGTAGGTACTTGCTCGACATCACCTGCTCCCCTCGTGAACTCCCACGAAGCTATCGATCACCGTCTTCTGCGGATGAGGCCACACGGCCCGCACCGTCAGGGTAGAAACTGCTCCACGATCCCGGTGACCTCTCCCCCGTTCACATACAGCCACACCGCACACGTCGTTCCCGGACAGGGCAACCACGAGTTCGGAGAGGGCCATTGCGCCAGCGGGATCGGCTGCGGGAACTTCGTTGCGGACGGAGCCCCGTCGACCCAGAACACATCCGCGGTGGGTGAGATCGCTGCCAGGAACACCTTCGGGTTCTGGTTGCGAACGTAGAACCCGTCCTCGACCTCTCCGTATCCGTCCTGAGCAGCTGCTGCCGACGCAGCCGGCTCGCTGAAATAGCAGCCCATGTCGAACGTGATCACGTTATTGACCACGGCATCGGCGAAACCGAACCAGATTCCGTCGGGAAGATCGTCTCCGGGCGGAGCACATCCGGAACCGTGGGAGTTTCCGGGTGGCCCGAGCACCGGAGGGAGCACCGTCGCATCGAGGATCAGGAAGGGCCCACCCGCTGCAGTCGTCGCCGGAGCCGCCGTCGTAACCGTGGTCGCCGGAGCCGCAGTGGTCGCCGTCGTTGCGGGTGCTGCGGTCGTCGCCGGAGCGGCCGTGGTGGCGGTGGTCGCCGGCGCCGCAGTCGTCGCGGTCGTTGCCGGCGCGGCAGTGGTCGCCGGCGCCGCAGTCGTAGGTGCGACGGTCGGGAGCACCGCATCGTCATCACCGCAAGCCGCCAGCAGGACCAGGAGAGCCAGACAAAGGATCCTGAAGCGCATGCTCAATCCCTCAGAAGTAGGGCCCCACCCTACGCGCCGGCGCAGTGCTGCTGCAGACAACGCCGAGCTACTCCCCCGGGATGTGCACCAGTCGTCCGAGCGATGCGGCCCACATTCCACCATGGAGATCCGGAGCGAGACGCACGGGAGGCTCCGATGACATCACCACCTCAAACCCCCCACCCGATTGGCGCACGACCACGTCGCGCCCATTCTCGTCTGTCCCCACCGCCCAGACCACACCGTCCGCCGCAGTGACCAATGAGTACACGCCTGCGAGCGACCCGTGGCGCGTCCAGACTCCGTTGTCGTATTCCCACAGTGCATCGGCGCCCGTCGAGCAATCCCAGCACACCGCGCCCGCCCAGATCGCCCCGTCCCCGGCCACGGTTATCGAGCTGAAGGAAACGCCGGCGAGCATGGTCACCCATTCGTTGTCGTGAAGAACGTACGCACCATCACCGACCACCCACAGACCGCCGTCGGGAGCCACCGCGAAGGCCGTCGCCGCGTTCCGCTGAGCCATCGGCACAACGGGTGTCCAGGTGACACCGTCGAACCGATAGAGACCACGTTTGGAAAGCGAATCAGCCATCACCCAGAGCACGCCGTCGAGTCCGGATACGCGGGGCCAGCACCAATGGACCCCCGCATCACCGCCCGGTGGATCGCCGAGCGCAAATCCGCCGTCGTCCGCCACGACCGGATGGCAGCCGACCCCTCGCCACAGGGTGCCGTTCCCGTTCGATGCAACCCAGACTGCTTCGGGGCCGCGATCCGCCGGCCATCCCAGGCCGTCGAGATCGATCTCGGTCCACACCTCGCCGTCCCACGCACGGAGCTCCAGTCCATTCCCCAGCCAGACGACGCCCTGTTCGTCGACGCCCACCGAGTCGGGCCAGCCGACAGCTGCCCCGCCCTCAACCCGAAGCTCGACCCATTCGGCCCCGTCGAACCTTTGCATGCCGTTCTCCGTTCCGAACCAGAGCGATCCCCCGGATAGGACCGGTCGCGGGAGCCCAATGCCGTCGGGTAGGGGAAATGTCTCCTCGGTGTCGAGCTGGTTCAGGACCCGGGAGCCTCCCTCTTCGGACCACCTCGACGTCACCGCCCAGACGCCGCCACCCGGTCCCGGGCCCAGCCACGCGGCGTGCGTGAGCGGCTCTCCCTCCTCTGCCCACCCCAGTTCGATAAGGTCGCCGACCTCCCCGTCGTTCCAGAGACCGCCGCCCTGTTCCGAAGCCACCCAGACGCCGCCGGAAGGGTCCAGTGCGAAATTGATGATCCAATCCATTCCGGATTCGATCACCACCGACCAATCATCACCCTGCATGCGCCAGAGGTCGCCATCGATCAAGGCCCAGACCAATCCATCACGAACCTCGATCTGATCGATGTACCCGGGTGCGACCAAGGCATCGACGTCACCCGGGGAGAAACCGGTCATGTGATGGATGCGGGACCGAGGCTTCTCGGCACCGGTGGTTCCCCACTCAATCGTGCCGACCCATACCGAGCCATCCGCAGCTGCGAGTGCGGTGATATCGATCTCGCGGCGCATCTGGTTCCGGTACACCCCGTGAGCCCAGCGTTCGCCGTCCCAGTGCGACAGCATGCCCCCCGACCCGACCCACACCTCTGACCCCCCGTCGGTGGCAATGTGGGATGCACCGACCGGACCGGTGCCGTCGCCGGGTGAAAGGAGTTCCGACACACCCTCTTCCGTGTTCCATCTGATCACCCCTCCGGGGCCGGCCGTCCAAACCTCACCCGGGCCGCCGGCTGCGACGTCAACAATCAGGTTCGAATTGCGGAGGTCGGTAGCTCCGGCAGGGAGGTCGAAACCCACCGTCCGTCGCACCAGGGAGACGGTTTCCACCGGAAACGTGATCCCCGACTCCGCCGGGATTTCTATCGTCGTGGAAGTGGGCGAAACCGGCGAACCCAAGGTGGTCATGACGGCGTCCGTGGTAGACGGCGCGACGGTCGGCGACGACGGCCCGGGGATCGGGAACTCGGCATTGGTCCGATCCTCACCCACCTGGTATCCGTAGAAGAAGCCGCTGCCGGCCAGGAGCGCCGCGGCAAGGACGATCAGCGCAGGCCGAGCCGATGGCCCGCGAGGTGTCTCGGGTGGAGATCTCCGGGCGGTGGATGAGTCCACGACCCGGACCGCGTCATCGGGCTGCTGTTCTCCGTCCGATCCGCCGGAACGACGGCGCGCCATACCGGCATCATGCTCGACGGTGCCGCGTCCGTCTAGCGCTGCTTCCTCCGCAGGGGAGAACGGCGCCAATGGTGTCTTGCGTAGTCGATGGCCTCGTCCGTCAGGAGCTTGCGAGTGGAATTCCCCATGCGGACATACATGTCGGCTTCCCGCCCTCCGCCCGGTTCGTCGAGGAATACCGCCTCCGGCGCAGGGGTCACGTCGATGCGGCAGACCGTGACTGCTGTCACCGCCTCAAAACTGACCCGTACGCTCGACAGCGCCGGCTTGCCGAGGCAGCGCTCGAGGTGGTCCATCAACCACAGCTCGTACCGATCGAGGTCCGGCTCCTTCATCAGGGTGAGGTCTTCGTCCAGACCCACCGCCTGGCCGTCGTCGTCGATCCCCACGATCAGGGTGCCGCCATCGGCGTTCAGGAACCCGGCGACGGTCTTGGCGATAACGAGTTCGATCCTCGGATCCTTCGCCTCGGTATGCACGTTCCAGCGAGCCGTCTGCTTGAACTCGACCCGGTGACTCTCCCCCGCGGCAATCAACGTCGCGACCGCAACGGTGGCGTCACTACCACCGCTCCGGATCCGGTCCACGACCAGTGAGGTCAGTGCGTACACCACAACGGCGCCGATGAGCATCCCGAGTGCCGTCCACCACTGGAACTCGGTCGCGTCTGAGCCCGGAGCCGACAGATTCATCGCAAAGGCACCCACCCCGGACCCGGCAATTCCGACCAGGGTGGTTTCCGCAACCCTCATCCGAGTGCGGGCAGGGACGATCATCCGGGCGAGCAGTCCGAAGACCAGTCCCCCCAGCAGGATCCCGAAGATCAGTACGCCGATTCGCATGGCCGGATTGTATGGGCTCGCGCTGCGCCCGCAGCTTTGGTCAAGCCCCCCATTCGATCGACCGATGCGACCTCTAGCCACGGATGGCGAACGAAAGATCGAGACGTGTTCGAACGCACCGGATTGAACGAGCGTCCCATCGATCTCTGCGAGTCCGACCTCGCGGACTGGCCCTGGCTCGGCGATCAGGTCGAGGAGCGCGACGGCCGCTACTACCCCGCCCGCATCCGCGGAGACCACGGGGATCCGGAATTCCAACTGCACGTCGCAGCCCGCCGCCTCGGGCTCGACGTCCGCTGCGTCGACGGAGTCCTCCGGATCGACCTCACCGCCCTGCGCAGCAGGGTCGAGGAACACCATTGGCTGCGGCACGCCGAGGGCTTCAACTGGTGCCCGGGCTGCGGGTGTGAACTAAGCGGCGTGGGGGCACTGCCCCCGTCGTACTCGCTCCTGGCGTAGACCGCCCGTCGTCTCAGAGCAGCATCACTACTCAGCCCCCGCGGCTGAGGACCGGCCGCCGTCATGCAACTCCCGCGGCCGAGCACACACGGGTCCCGCCGTCCTAGGAGTCTGCTGAGTAATGCCGATGTGGCGTGCCCGCCGGGCACGTTGATCGGCGGCCAGGCGCGCCAATCGCAAGGACGGGATAGCACCGCGCAGAGGGCCCGGTCTCGGTGACCGGGCCCTCTCGCCGTCCTAGTCGCGCTCAGCCGTAGAGTGCGGCGTCGATGACGTCCCACACCAACGGATCCGAATCGTCGAAGACCGCAAACGAACCGATCTCATCTGTCTCCACCTCGAAGCGGATCCCGGCCTCGGTCAGCGCCTCGATTATCGCCGCATCCTCCGCCTGAATCACCGCCAGATCCGCATCGGTCAGATCATCGAACCAGCCCTCTTCATCGATGGGCTCGTGGTACCAGTCGTCGTCCTCGAGATCGTCGAACCAGCCCTCATCGAACCAACCATCCTCGTCGATTGGCTCGACGTACCAGTCGTCGCCACCGGCCGGGTCATCTGCCGGGTCGGGCGCGGCGTCTCCGTAGAGCTCGTCAAGTGCGGCGTCGATGACGTCCCACACCAACGGATCCGAATCGTCGAAGACCGCAAACGAACCGATCTCATCTGTCTCCACCTCGAAGCGGATCCCGGCCTCGGTCAGCGCCTCGATTACCGCCGCATCCTCCGCCTGAATCGCTTCAATGTCATCGTCGGAGAGATCATCGAACGGTTCGTCGAACCACGGGTCTTCGGAATCGTCACCCCAGAACTCGTCGTCCCAGAGGAACTCCTGATCCCAACCGAACTCATCGTCGAAACCGGCATCCTCGAGGGCCACACCGTCGGTGGCGGTCGCCTCGGTACCGTCGAGGACCGCGGCTATCCAATCGGTCTGATTCGACACCTGGGCATAGACTCCCGGATAGGCGCCGTCGCACTCATACCCCCACGAGACAACGCCGACCTGGACCGGCCCCGAAACGGTGTTCGTCACCAGCGGGCCACCGGAGTCGCCGTAGCAGGCATCGCCCTCCCCGCCGGTAATGGTGTCGCCGGCGCACAGCATGTTGTCGCCTTCGAAGTCCCCGTCGTAGGCGTCGGAGCACGCCGCGTCGCCGACCAGGGTGACATTCGTCTCCTGGAGCTCGTTCGGATAGCTGCCGCTGGAGTCCTCGCCCCAGCCGATGACCGTGGCGGCGTTGCCGGCAGCGTCCTCATCTCCCGACGGCAACCCCACCGGGGAGGCGCTGGTAGCCGAGGAGAGCTCGATCACCGCAATGTCGTTCGCCGTCGTCCAGGCGTCGTACTCCGGATGAACCGCAACGCCCACAGCGGTGATCCGCTCGCCGTCGGTCCCGTTCAGGTCGGTCCTGCCGATGACGGCCTCGATCGAGGCCGGGTCGAGCACCCGACCGTCTTCGGTGGTCACGCAGTGGGCTGCGGTGAGCACCCATCGATCTCCGATCACCGACCCGCCACAGAATTGGCCGTCGTAGGCGGATGATCCTGAGTCGACCAGAGCCACCATGTACGGGTACTCCCCGTCGTCGGCGCCGACCGGATGCAGAGTGGTCACCGCTCGCACCGGCAGGGTGAGCGTCAACCCCACCAGCACCGTGATCGCGGTGATCCCCAGACGTTTGGTCCATCGCTTCCTTCTCATGGCCCCTCCTTTGCTTCCAGAGCAATTGGTAGGAACGTATGAGTCCGGTCTGAAGCGAATCTGAAGGCCGCTAAAGACGGCCTCAGACAACCGGGCGGGTGATCACGAAGCGGAGCGTTGCTCCTCGGGGTCGAGCACCCCCCGCCGATCGGTGAGCGCCGGTATCACGACCAGAGCTGCGACCGCCGCGGTGATCATCGACACCCACATGATCATCGAGATCTGTGGATGGACTTTGAACGGTGAGAGCCACAGCGCCGTCATGCCGAGGGCGATTCCAAGCGCATTGGCCACAATCGGCCGTCCCGCCTTGTCGATCGCCCGGAGGACGAACCCGTCACCATCGGGCCGGGCGTTGTCGATGGCTGCGACGAGGTGAATCGCGTAGTCGATCCCAACTCCGATAACGATCGACGACGCGATGGCGGTCACCATGTGGAGATGGATGCCGGACGCGGCGATGAACGCAAGCAGGGTCGCCACCGTCAGCGCGATCGGCACCAGCGAGGCCAGCGTTTCCCGGATTCGGCGGTAGGCGGCGAACAGCATGATCGCCACCAATATGAAGGCGGCGATGAGTGATCCGACCTGGGCGCGCAGCACGAGGCGAGCGATCTCATCCCACAGAATCGGCATCCCCGACAGTGTCCGGATCTCCGGGGTCGCCTCGGCGAACTCCAACCATCCCCGCAGATCGTCGGTGGTGAAGTCCCCGGGAAGCACCATGAAGCGGAGTCCATCGGCAGACACCATGTCGCCGATCGGCAGCGCCACGTCACCGCTGAGGAGAGCGGCCGCCTGATCGGGGGGAAGGGTGGCGGCAACGTCGGCCGCGCTGAAGACGGTCCGGATCCCCGGCAGGGCTTCGAGTTCTCGCGAAACCTCCTGGATGGCCCCGAACTGATCCGTTCCCTCCGCCGGATCGAACACGAACTCACCGATCAGCGGGGTCGCCCCACCGAAGATCTCCTCGGTTGTCTCGAATGCCTCCCGAACCGGGTCCCCGTCCTTGAAGAAGAACAACTGGTCCGTGTTCACCTCGAGTTGCGGGAGGTACACGGCAGCAAAGATCGCGATGGTGGCTACGACCACCGGAGCACTCCACCGCCGCTTGACGACGGCCCGCAGCCCCGCGGTGACCTTCGGGCCGAGAATCGCGGTCCGGTGCCGGGGTTCGACCTCGAGCCGCGACAGCAGCGCCGGCAGCGAGAAGAACGAGATCACCCCGGCGAAGCCGATGCCGACTGCGGCGAATGTGCCCATCTGACGGATCGGGCTGACGGTCGTCGCCAGCAGGGACAGGAAGCCGGCCGACGTGCTGATCGTGGTCAGGATCATCGGGATCCCGACATGACGCAGCGTCGAGCGTACGCGCTCGACGCGGTCGGTTGTGGCTTCGGCCGCTTCCTGGAAGTGAGTAACGAAGTGGAGCCCGTCGGCCGACCCCATGACGATCACGAAGATCGGCACGATCACCGTCACGATGTCGATGCGGACGCCGGTTGCGGCGATCGTTCCGAACGTCCAGATCGATCCCAGTAAGGCCGGGATCAGCGCCAGGATCGAGAGGCGGCGTTCGCCGACATTGGCGTAGAAGACCAGGACGAGAAGTGCGATCACCAGCGGGGGAATCACGAGTAGGAACCAGCCCAGGTTGTCGATCACCGAACCGAAGATCACCGGATTGCCGGACAGGGTGAGTTCGATCCCTCCAGGAGGCTGAAGGTCGGCAAGATTGCGGGCCAGATCGATGCCGTCGTCTGCCGGCGTCACCATGAGCATGGTGTGCCGGCCGTCATCGCTCACCAGGAGATCGGCCAGGGGATTCGCCGAGATGAACTGCTGCAACTGCTCCTCGGGGACAAAGCTCAGCATCGACGCCGTGATCGGTTCCCCAGTTAGGGGATTCACGTCCGGGATCGCAGACCCGACAGCCACGACGTCGGGGACGGCCAGGATCCGGTCGCGCAGATCGATCAGTGCAAGGGCCCCATCCTTCGTGACGAACGACTGACCCTCGGGCAGACCCGCCACCACATTGATCGGATCCGCCGTGTCGTACTTGTCCTGCAGGGCGACCCAGGTTTCGCCGGCCTCGTTGCCAGACGTCACGAACCCGCCGACGTCGGCATTGAACCGGAGCCGAAACATCAGCCCGATGGCCACCAAGGTGATGATCCCCGTGATGGCGAGCACCACCTTGCTCCGTTCCACCAGGATCCGTGCGATCGCGTTCATGCCTCTTGCCGTTCCGTGTCAAGCGCAGGCTAGGTCACGCATGATTGGTCGCGGAGCCTGCCCCTCGGGAATACCCAGCTTCAGACGGAACCCAGCCGCCGGCGATACTCCTCCACCTTCTTGCCGATGAACGGTCCGGATGGGCGGGCGGCCTGTGCAATCAGCATCAATCTCAGGGCCGCCTCGAGGTCGGTGTCCTCCAGGCCGATCGCAGTGTCGCGAAGAAAGTCGACGTCTCGTTCGGGCAGTGAGACCTCCCCGCGAGACGCACCCGGTGGCAGAGCTCCGTTCTCGCCGGTCGTCGCCGGGAAGGCGCTGAACCGCACCGACCCGCCCGGGCCGAACAGATCGGTGGCTTTCTCCAGGAAGGGGGAGACCCGGTGCCCCTCCTCGACGAGCTTGCGGTAGTGGGCCCCGAGACCGCGGTACTCCCCTTGCGCGGTCCGGGTCACACTGCCCTCGGGCATCCGGGCAAGAATCCGCTCCGCCGTCTGATAGAGCCTGCCGCCGACGTGCTTGTAGTGCAGCAGCGCGATCTGGTGCTTGTTGGAGGTCCGGTAGCCGTAGGTGGCCTTCATGTGCTCGAAGCCCGCACCTCTCGGATGAGACCCAGGGCTGTACGACATGTCGAAGTCGGCGTCGAACAGGACCCGCTTGTCGAAGTCCGGACTCCTGACCCCCAGTGGGTACTGCTCGATGAGGGGGACAGCCGGTTGCACATCCCTGTCACCGACCACGTTGAACCCGGTGATCTGGGGCACCGTGACGCCCATCTCGGAGTAGTCGCCGAGCACCTCCGCTATCTCGGGGTGGTAGACGAGCTCATCCATGTCGCAGCTGATGATCCAGTCCGCCACCTCGGTGGTGTGCGCGCCGCCCTTCCGGCTGTACTGCCGGTAGGTCTGTGATCGCATCCTGGTGAGCAGCAGTTCGTCGAAGAGGCCCCTCGAATCCCACGGGATGATCTCGACCTCGTCGTACGACCGGGCGATGTCGACGCTTGCGTCGGTCGACATGTTGTCCATCACGAAGATCCTCGAGCAGAACTCGCGGTAGTGCTCGATGGTGTGGCGAATGATCTGCTCTTCGTTGAAGCACAACAGGTAGGCGTGCACCTTCACGTCGGTCGCTCCCTCACCTCAGCCCGCCGCGTCGGGCTCTCAGGCTAGGCGTGCCGCCCCGGCGGCCACTGCCGGAATCACCAGCGGAGCCACCGCGTTGCACCGAACGTGCAACCTGGAAATGCTCGATGAGGATTGCCGTGGTGCTCGGCGCCGGCGGTGCAACCGGGTGGGTGTTCCACACCGGGGTGTTGCGCGCCTTGCGAGATCTCCTCGGCGTCGGATCGGACGACATCGACCTGCTGATCGGGACCTCGGCCGGGGCAGCGGTGGCAGCATCGGCCAGAGCCGGGGTCTCGCCGGAGGAGATCTTCCGGTCGGTCACGACACCACCGTCCGCCGAAGACCGGGCAGCCATGCGGGAGGAGTTGCACAACCGCACCCGGACCTTTCGCCCCCTCCGCCCCAAGCTGGTCCGCCACATGCTCCCCGGCGGCAACGGTTTTGGGGTCGCGCTGGCCGGCCTGCTGCCGCCCGGGTTCTTCCCGACCACGTTCCTCGAGCGATTCCCCGGGATGGATGAGTTAGCCGGCTGGCCCCACGGTCTCTGGATCCCGGCAGTGCGAGCCGATGACGGAGCAGTCGTGGTCTTCGGGAAGGATCGGACCGATGTCGCCGTCGAGGAAGCCGTGCAGGCATCGTCGGCCGTCCCCGGGATGTTCCGGCCGTACCTGTTCAACGGAATCCCCTACGTTGACGGCGGGCTTGCCTCGCCGACACACGCCGCCCTGGCTGCCGAAATCGAGCCCGACCTGGTGGTCATCTCGGCACCGATGGCCAAGCCGGTGCTGCGCCCGATGGCCGGTCTGGCGCGCCGGCGGCTCTCGACCGAACGGTCGGCGCTCGAGGCCGCCGGGATCTCACAGATCGTCATCCGACCGACCCGCGAACTCGTCGAGGCCGCCGTCGGATTCCCCCGGAGCAACCCGGCGGCAGGACCGGTGATCGAAGCGCAGGCAGCAGAACTCACCGAAACAGCGCTTCGGGGCAGCTCACACACCACTGCTGCTCTCTGAGTGCCCGACGACCCGAAACAGCCACTCTCGGGGTCCGGAAAACCACGAGCAACCACCGTCACACCGACGACGACCCGGCCGGCCCCGTCGACCACCACTCCGACCGGGCACCTGGGGCGACAGAGTTCAGCGAAACGCCCTCCTGCCCGGGCCGGGCGCTGCGAGCCGGCGTCGACAGATAGGGTCCTCCGACCCTGGCCCGCTGGGAGTTCGTGGCGAATCCTGCACCTCACCGATTCGGAGGAACTGATCCATGCGAAACCGCCTCGCACTCGTCTGTGCTCTGATCCTCATGCTCACGGCATGTGGTGACGACGACACTGCCACCACAACACAAGCACCGGCGACGACGGGCGTGGCGGCAACCACTGCTGCGACCACGTCGACGGCAGCACCCACAACCACCACCGCCACAACCACCACCGCGGCGACGACAACCACTACTGCCGCAACGACCACCACCACGACGACGCTCCCGGCGGATGCCCATCCAGTCTGGGGTGTCGGTTGGGCGCAGTTCCTGCCGCCGGAGGGCGCTACGGCCGTATACGAGGTGGTCACCTTCGACGGCAGAACGATCCGCCTGCCCGGGACATTGGAGCGGGGCGTGGAATGGCGGGACGGCACCTGGGACCGCTTCCTCATCGGCGAGATCGAGATCGGCAAGGACGGTGGCGCTGCTTACTTCGATCTATCCGAGCCCTGGGTGATCCGGTTCGGCGGGGTAGAGAACACCACCGCAACCACCGACTTCCTGCAGTCTGAGTGGTTCGACGAGCCCCTGCTGTTCGACTTCAACCTGCTGCCCGGCGAGACCATCACGCTCGAGTCGGTGATCAACGGCGACTACGGCGGATTCGAAGCAACGATGGGGTTCGAGGTCGATGTCTCCCTGGTGGCCGAAGCCGAAACGATCGAAGTGCCGGCAGGCACGTACGACGCGGCACACTTCACCATGGCCGTAGGCGGAGAGTTCATCGGCGGCGTGATGGCGTCGGACGTCTGGATGGACGTCCGGGACTTCTATATCCGCTGGACCGAACCACCGGGCTTCCGCGACGCGGTGCTGGCCGAACCCTGGGATCGCTAACGAGAGCGTGCCGTTAGATCACCGGCCGTGCGCGGTGACCCGCGGTTCCTACAGGATGTTCTCGACGCGCTCGGTGGCTCCGGGTCGTCACGGGCAGTGACTCCTACCCGAGCCCGCGAGCGTCTTGCTTGAGCGCAGTGTCGACACCGACAGCCGAGGCAAACGCGAGCACCCGGAGCGCTCCGGTCAAGCCCGGACTCAGATCGAGGAGGTAGTCGTCGGCGGTCGTGAAGAGCGTCTTGGCCAACCCCTCCCAGGTCTTGGTGATGCGCCCGACCTCCGCTCCGGTGGCATCGACGATCGCGAAGTTCCACGCCCGCCAGTTCTCCGCCTGAATCTCTCCGACCTTGTTGCCGGCGGTGTCGTGCAGCCCGAAGCGGATCTTCCCGAACACGTTCTGCTGGCGGATCTCGCCGACCTCTGTGCCGTTGCCGTCCTGCACGATCAAGCGCGACTTCATCACCTTGCGGGGCCGGGTGAGTTCCAGCACCTTGGTGCCCGCGGCGTCGTAGGCGGCCAGGGTGTGGGTCATGAACTGGTCGAGCGAGCTGACGAATCGGGCAACCTTCTTCAGGGTCGACTGGCCTTCCTGGCGGATCACGCCGATCTGGTTGCCGTCGGTGTCGCGGATCATGAACTCATTGTTGAGCTCGATGATCTTGGCCTTCTGGTTGATGACGATTCGGTCGTAATCGATCAGTGACATGGACCCACTCCTCAGTGTCGAGCTGCCGAGCCTAGATGTACTCGGTCATCAGGTTGGTGACAGTCGGCTGATGGGTGGGAGGCCTCCGAGG
>CAZEHO010000044.1:0-16296 GCA_964511945.1 uncultured Acidimicrobiia bacterium
TGGTGATGACTGGTCGTCGAGATGTGCGACATGTATTGCTCAGCGGGCTCCTAGCCGGACAGGTCGTAGCGCATCATCGGTTTCTGCGGCTGCTTGCGCTGCACCACCTCAAAGCCGTGCCGGGCGAACGTCGATGCCACACCGGTCCACAACGAGGACGGTGACTTGGTGTCGTCACCGTCCCAGGGGTAGGCCTCGAGGATCCTTGCACCCTGGTCGGCGGCGAATCCGACAGCTGCTTCGATCAGCTTCCCGCTGATCCCGCGCCCGCGATGTGACCGTCTGATCACCAGGCACGACAGCGACCACACTCCGGCCACATCGAGATCCGTCGAGAAGGCACGCGACCGACCCAGGCCCGGCAGGCGATCTCGAGGCATCACCCGGCACCACCCCACGGCGGCATCACCGTCGTAGGCCAGCAGCCCCGGAGGCGGCCCGGCATCGATGACCGCCCGAAACAGGTCGCGGTTGGCGGCCGCGGCACCGCCCTTCGAGGCCTCACCCCAGCTCTTGGTCGTTGGGTGCACCCAGTACATGCACCAGCACCCTGAGATGCCACTGGTCCCCAGCACTGCGGCGAAATCGTCGAACCGTTCCGGAGTCAGGGAGTGAACGGTGATGGTGGACGACACATAGGGAGGGTAGGAGGCGAACGGCCATCTCGCCGACCCTTGGCCTCTCCGACGCAACTGTCGGATACCCGACTCCTCGGTCGTCATGGCCGGCTCCGGCCCGGAGAATCCGCCCGATCCACAACGACCGCACAGGGGTTCGGCTGGACCGGATCGTGATTGCGAGCCGACCCGCACCGACACAATGTCGGTTGAGGCGATGCCCACTGTGCAAGAACGGCTGACGGAGGGGGTTCCGCTGATGTTCGTTTTCGCTCGAGCGCGCTTGCGCGTCGCCATCATTGCCATCGGCGTCGCGCTGCCGCTGATTGCGGTGGGGTCGGCAACGGCAACAGGAAGCGATGACTACGAGGCGGTCGTCCTGGCCGACGGTCCGCTCGCCTACTGGCGCCTCGGCGATACCGGCCCGGCGGTGATCGATCTGTCCGGAAACGGTCACCACGGCACGGCACACGGTGCAGTGGGTTTTTGGGAATCGAGCCTCACCGACTTCGGGGACAACACCGCCATCAGCACCTCGGGCTCGAACCGTGTCGAGATCCCTGCGTTCGAGAAGCATCCCGCCGGAGCCACCGGCTACACCGTCGAGTACTGGGTGCGGCTCAACAGCGCACCGACGAGCTTCAGCAACATCGTGGGCGACGGTGAAGGCCTTGGGGACTTCTACTTGATGAGCTACCTGACGGCTGATCGCCGAATCCGGCCGCATCTATCGCCCGGCAACGCTCCGTACAACACAGACTCGGCAACGCAACTGACCGTCGGGGCGGGATATCACGTGGTCACGACCTGGAAACAGGCCACCGGCGAGGCCATCACGTACCTCAATGGGGCTGTTGACAGGACGGTGTATCGCTTCCTTGCCCCGACGAACACGGCGAACCCGATGTACATCGGGAAGGACAACCGGGAACCGGGCGCCGACCTCACCATCGATGAGGTTGCCATCTACGACCGGCCGCTGAGCGCAGCAGAGGTACTCGAACACTACGCCGCTGCATCGGATTTCGACGGCGACAACGTCGCCGACCCCTTCGACACGTTCCCCGACTCCGACATGCGGACAACCGTCGTCATCGGTGAGTGCGATTCGGGGGCAACCAACCATGTGTTCGGGGACGGGGCCACCTTCAGTGATCTGCTGGCGGAGGTCGCCGATGACGCTCCCAACCACGGCAAGTTCGTATCCGGCGTCACGCGGCTGGCCGACAACTGGAAGAGAGACGGGCTCATCTCGGGGAGAGCGAAGGGTCAGATCACGTCGTGCGCTGCCCGCTCCGATGTAGGCCGCTAGTACACCGCAGCACATTGAGCGAGGGCGCCCGGGCGCTCTGCCCCGGGCGCCTCCCTCTCGATTCGCTCGATCGGCAGGACCCTCAATCCCCCCAGTACCGCTGCTCCTGCCAGGGATCGCCGCGCATGTGGTACCCGTTGCGCTCCCAGAAACCCGGCTCGTCGTGGTCGGTGAGCTCGATGCGGCGCACCCACTTCACCGACTTCCAGAAGTAGAGATGAGGGACAACCAGCCGCAGCGGCCAGCCGTGGTCGGCGCTCAACTCCTCGCCGTCGTACCGATAAGCCAGCAGGTTCCCGGCCCGATGCAGATCGTCGAGCGCCAGGTTCGAGGTGAACCCGTGCTCGGCATGCACGATGGCGTGACTTGCACCGTCGGCAACGCCGGCCCGATCCAGCAGCTCCGAAACCGGGACCCCCTCCCAGCTGGTATCGAGGAGTGACCACTTCGTCACGCAGTGGATGTCGGCGACCATCGAGGCAGTCGGCAGTGCCCGGAACTCATCGAACCCGAACCGCAACTCCTGATCCACGAGGCCGTCGACGACCAGGTCCCAGTCCGATGGATCGACCTCGGGGACCGTCCCGACGTGGAGCACGGGGAAACGTTCGGTGACGTACTGACCGGGAGGAGTGCGGGCTGTCGAGTCCGTCATGGTCCGGGGATCGTACCGACCTTCGACGCAACCGGGGCCCGGTATCGTTCCGGCCAATGCCCGACGCCGAGCACGAAGCCATCGAGGACGGCACCGAGGAGTACACCCCCGGACGGTTCCGCTGGGGCACCGGCATCTTGTCCGCCCTGGCGATCGGTCTGGTCGTGTTCGGGCTCGTGCTGTTCGGCGAGCAAGGAGGCTCCGGCGTGACCACGGCCGGGCAGGAAGCCGCCCGCCCGGAAGCGTCCGGTGGCGGTGAATCGGCGTTCCCGTTCTCCATCACGTTCTTCGACGGCTCCACGTTCGATCTCGCCCAACACCTGGAAACTGACGGAAGGCCGGTGTTCCTGAACTTCTGGGCATCGTGGTGCCCGCCGTGCCGGGCCGAGATGCCCGATATCAGCGAAGCCGCAGCTGCACACCCTGAGGTGAAGTTCATCGGGATTGCCGTGTCGGATGAGGAGACACCCGCCCGGGAATACGCCACCGAAGTCCAGGTCGGCTATCCCCTCGGTTTCGACACCACCGGCGTGATCGAAGCCCATTACCCGTCGCCGGGCCTGCCGGCGACCTTCCTGATCTCTGAACAGGGTGAGGTCGTCCGCACCTACGTCGGCCAGATGTCGCCCGAGCTCATCGAGGAACTGATCACCGAACTGGTCGGTGCCTGATCCCGTCGAGGTGCTACCAGATCAGCGGGGTCAGGATCACGATCGTTGCGACCACCACCGCCGACACCGGCGACCCGAGTCGGGCGTAATCGCCGAAGCGGTAGCCACCGGGACCCCACACCATGGTGTTCGTCTGATATCCGATCGGTGTCAGGAACGATGCCGATGCGGCAACCGCAATCGCGATCGCAAAGCCTCGCGGATCCGCACCCGTTGCGGATGCCGTACTGATGGCGATGGGAAACAGCAGGATCGCTGCGGCGTTGTTTGTCACGAGTTCTGTGAGCAGCAGCGTTGCCAGGACCAGGCCCAGCAGGACGGCCCATCCTCCGAGAGGATCGAGTCCACTGACGATCAGATCGGCAACACGGTCGGCCAGCCCGGTCGAATTCACCGCCGCACCCAGGCCGAATGAGGCGGCGATCAGCACGAGCACGTTGAGGTCGAGCGCAGCGCGAGCCTCATTGGGAGTCAGGACCCCGCTCAACAGCAGGAGGAACGCCCCGACGAGCGATGCCTCCAGGATCCCGGTGAGTCCCGAGGCAGCCGCAGCAACGACACCGACAGCAATCAGCCCCGCTTTCCAGGCCTGGGAGGAGCGCACGGGTTCGACCCCACCAAGACGCGACACGAGCAAGAAGTCGTGACGGTCGCGCCACTGAGTCCGGAACGCCGCGCCGGCGAGAATCAGCAGGGTGTCGCCGACCCGGAGACGCACACCGCCGAGTTTGCCGGCCACCCGTCGATCGGCACGATGAATGGCAACCACGGCTCCCTGGTAGCGGGCGCGGAATCCGACATCCTTGAGGGTGCGCCCGGACAGCGGTGAGGCGGGCCCGATCACCGCTTCGAAGAAGGTCAGGCGGTTCGGGTCGAACCCCTCGAGGTGGTCGCGGGCTTCGGCAATGAGTCCTCGGCGATTCACCAGGTCGGCCACGTCGTCGGCCATGCCGACGAACCGCAGCCGGTCCCCTCCGAAGAGATCGGTCGAGGGCGACACCGGTGCGATCGTTCTTCCATGACGCTCGATCGACACCAGGAACAATCCGTGCAGGTCGCGCAGTTCGGCCTCACCGACCGTCACTCCGTCGAGCGGACCTCCTTCCTCCACCCGCATGTCGACGACGAATTCCCGGACACCCGAATCCAGGTCCCGCCGGGCTGATCGGCGCAGCGGCAGCAGCGTCGGTGCAAGTCCGATGACGACCACCAACCCGATCAGCGCCGCCGGCAGTCCCAACTGCGAGATCTCGAAAAAGCCGATCTCGTTGAATCCCGCATCCCGCAGCAGGCCGCTCACCACGATGTTGGTCGACGTGCCGATCACCGTGATCATGCCGCCCAATACCGCCGCAAACGACAGCGGCATCAGATAGCTCGAAACATGCCGTCCGGTCCGGCGTGCCCACCGGCCCACCGCAGGAGCCAGCATCGCCACGATCGGGGTGTTGTTCAGCATCGCCGAGGACGCCGCGGTCGGAACCAGCAGCCTCACCATCGAACGCAGCTCTCCGGAGCGGTTCCCCATCACCTGGTCGACCAGAGGTGCCACCAGTCCGGTTCGCTCGACCGCCGCCGCCAGCACGTACAGCGCGGCCACCGTGATCGGCGCCGGGTTGCTGAATCCGGAGAACGCCTCCCGGGCATCGATGACACCGGCCACCAGCAGTACCACCACCGAGCCGAGCACTGTTGCCGCCGGTGGCAGCAGTTCCCTGGCCAGCGCGACCACCGTCGCCACGACAACCGCAAGGGTCAGGATCTCCTGCCAGCTCACCTCGACCCCATCAGTTCACGTCGCCGAGATACACGGGACCGGTTCGGCCGTCGGCTGCGAAGCTCCTCAGCGGTTCGATGAGAGCGGCCGGGTAGAAGCGCAACCGACCGAGATCCTGGGCCGTCACCCATTCGAAACCAACCTGGTGCTCGTCGGCCTCGAGCGGCTCCCCGTATCCCACAACCCGGCACTCGAACATGAATTCGAGCTGATGCTCCCCGGCGGCATAAAGGGCGAACTCGTGATGGCTTCCGATGTACTCGCGAATCCACAGGAGGCGAAGCGGCTCGATTCGGTGGCCGGCTTCCTCCTCCACCTCTCGGCGAACCGCGTCGGCCAAGGTCTCACCCGGGTGCTGGCCGCCACCGGGAAGCAGCAGCCAATCGCCGGCCGGATCCTCCGGCGACCGGTTGCGGGTGACCAGAAGCTGACCATCGCGGAGCACCACGGCTTTTGCTGAATTGCGGAGACGGATGGACACAGCGCCGGGACGATAGCCGGGTACTGGGCACTGGAAGGAACAACCCCGATTGCGGCCGCCCGTCCAACTCCCTGTTCCCAGTTCCCGCGAACACCCTCCTGGCGTTCCTATACGCCTTCCACCCCGCGGCGCTTGAGGATGTGGCGCAACGTGGTCACGATCTCGGGGTCGTAGTCGTAGGCGGAGCCCTGGTGGAGCAGTTCCAGCGAGTCGGCGGGGCTCATGCCTCCGGAAAGGGCGACGGAGTAGGCCGACGCCACCTTGACGACCTGAGCGGGGGTCGCCACGGTCTCGTCCCGTTCCTCACCTGGGCGTCGATACGGGCGGTAGTGCTCGGCGACGACGTCGGCCACCGGTTGCAGGTGGCGCACCTCGGCAACGATCGCCGCACTCCACTGCGCCAGGTCTCGGGTCGAATACGGGCCGGAAGCTACCGCCGGATCATTGAGAACCAGCCGTCCGATGTCGTGCAGCAACGCCGCTTGCTCGACCCGGTCGAGTTCATCCGACGACAACCCTCCCTGCGATCCGATCGCCACCGCCAGCTCGGCGGTTCGTTCGGAGTGGCCCGGGGCACTGAATCCACCGGCCTCCGGGATCCGTCCGAGAGCACCAATGGTCTGCCGGTACGTCCGTCTGGTGTGTCTCGCTCTCACGAGCGCGAGATGAGCCACCAAATACGGGACTGCCGCCAACGGAACTGCCCACCAGCCCATCGCCGGGACCGTGAGCCCGAACGTGGCACCGACGCCGCACAGCGCAGCGAAGGCCTGCCACTCGGCGACACCGCGTCGGAGCAGCAACCGCTGGCCCACCCTGCGTCGGGTGCCGGCCGTGAGCGAACGAACGCCGATCTCAACCCCAAACCAAACGATCGCAGCAGCGACCACAACACCGAGGTGGATCCATCCGGCGGCTTCATCGCTGCGGCTGTGGTCGAGCAGGATGCGCATCGCCGTTCCGGCGATCACAAACATGGCGAAGGCGACCGGCTCGCCGGGTACCTGCTCGGCCAGCGCCCTTCCCCCGCGCTGGATCACCACCACGAGATAGCCGATCGGCAGTCCGACCGCACCGGCGGCCAGCAGCGTGTACAGCGAGGCCGAGGAGACGAGCAGGCCGGCCACTGCGACCGCCGCAGTGAGAGGCAGTCCTCGTCCGGCTGCCGTCGGCAGTTCGATGGCATGCGCAGCCGCCAAGGCCAGCGCGAGTGCGATGGTGAGTCCGGGATCATCGGTCATCGCCGCGCCGGCAGCTCCCACAACCACCGACACTGCGGCGGCAATCAAGGCAACGAGAGCGTTGCGGCTAAGCACGGGCGGAGCGCTCCCGCACGAGGCGATCGACCTCGGCGGCACTGGCCGCCTCCGGGAGCCCGTGGATTTCACCCCGGCTCTCGATCGCTTCGATCAGTGCTTCGACGGCGTCGCAGCCGTACCGATCGACGTTCCTGCGCAGCTCGGAGAAGGCTTCAGTCTGCGTGACCGCTTGGCGGTGAGACCGTGTTGCCGTCATCGAATCGAAGTCATCGGCGACCGCCAGGATCCTGGCTTCGATCCGATCCGGTCTCCGGTCCTCAGCGGAGCGATAGTCGGCGACGATGCGGACTATGGGCGACAGGAAATCGACGCCGGCCAGCATCTCGTCGACCACCTGCATCCGGCGCTGCATCCGGCTTCGAACCTCACCGGTGGGTTCCTCTGCGGAGCGAAGCAACTCGCCCGGCACGGCGACCTTGCCGACATCGTGGATCAGAGCCGCCCACCGCAACCGCTCCAGGTCTTCGGGGCCAAGGCCGAGGTTCGTCCCTGCAATCTCACAGAACCGGGCCACCCGCTCGGTGTGGCCCCGGGTATGGCGATCGAGGGCCTCGATTGCCTTGACGAATCCGCTCAGCGTGGCGAGGTGAGCCTCCCTTAGGCGGGCGTAGGAGGAAAACGCGAGCTGGCCAACGACGAAGATGGCACCCATCAAGGCCAGTACCACCGAACCGGACATGTGATAGGCGGCGCCGAGCAGCGCACCGAATGCCGCCAGCAGCGTCAGGGCCGCGTGGTTCGGCATCAGCGACGACCAGGGACGGAGTTCCTGCCCGGGGAAGATCCGACCGGTCATGAAGCGAACGAGGCGGAACCCGACCCAATCGAAGGTGACGGCGGCCACCACCGACCCCGGTGCCAGCAGCGGAAGGTCCGAAGCCGTCGGTGTCTCCGACGGCAGAAACGGCTGGAATACCAGCATCGCCACCGTGGTCGAAACGACGAGCACACCCAGATTCGCCGCCCCGACCCGCCATCTGCCCTCCCGGAGGTCGCGCGGGTGCAGTGCTGCGAGGGCGGACATGACCACCACCGCCAGAATGCGTGAATCCGGACCGAATATGACGGCGGCGGCGAAAGTGACCATCACCGCAGAACTGATCTTCAGCCGGTCGTTGACCTCAACCGCGGTGAAATCCAGGGCCAGGTACACGCCGGTCAGCAGCAGCCAGAGCCACCACGGCCGGGGAACGGACTGCACCATGGCGAGGACCGTGACGACGGCGATGCCGGTCACGGCGAAGATGGTGGAGAGCCTGGTGGCCCTCCGCTGGTGGGTGCGTGTTGTATCCATGTGGGTAGCGGTCCGCCCGGGTCGGATCACTCAGGTCAGCCGATCCGCCAGTTCATTCGACAGACCGGTAGTTGCACCTCGGTTTTCCGAATGCGGTCGACCATTGGTCACCTACCGCGTCCCTTCATCGGTCTCGGCGCCGGTCGCTTTTCCGGCGACGGTGTCCGCTTCGCTGGGGTTGGTGTGGTGACCCGGGCGGCCCTAGTCGGTCGCTTGCCTTTCCAGACGGTCCATCGGCACGTTCGGGTCCGACCTTCACATGTCAATGGGGCGACGACCCCGCTACCACCGGCATTGCCGGCAGCTCCACGGTAGACGGGCACAACCCGATCACCGGGGACCCTCGCCATACGATCAGGAGCAGTGATCGCAGATAATGACAGAAGGTGTCGGAACCGACTACGCTAGGTAGCCGGGTGAGAGTGGAGGCGGTCGTGGATCTACAGGAACTCGAGGAGACGATTGCTCGTCTTCCATCGGTTCACGCCGTTCGCCTCGCCGGCGACCGGGAGCGGATCCGCGAGGTACACGTGCTCGCCGCACCGGAGAAGGCCGCCAAGCAGGTCGTGCGCGACGTGCAAACGCTGGCGATGGCTCGCTTCGGCGTCGACATCGACCGCCGGGTCATCTCCGTGGTGCAGATCGGGCCCGACCGGATCGGGATCGAAGACCGCCGGCCGGCGATCCTCGGCGTGCACGAGGTGCCGGAGGGCCCCCGAACCACGGTGGCGGTCTCGCTGCAGTGGCACGGTGAGGAGTACGTCGGCAGTGCCAGCGGTCCGGCCGCATCGTCGGCCCGCCTCCGCCTGGTCGGGGAAGCGGCGTTGCGGGCGATCGAAGACATCATCGGTGACGACGCGCTCGCCCTCGACGCAATCGGCGCCCCGGGTATCGGGATGCGGACCGTCATCGTGGCCGTGGTCGTCAGCACCGGAACCCGCGGTGAAGAGACCTCGGTCGGCTCTGCCCTCAGCCAGGGTGACGACAGTGAGGCAACGGTACGCGCCGTACTCGACGCGCTGAATCGGCGAATCAACCGCCCCGACTGACCGCGGAGCAGTGAGACGGCGATCCCCGGTCTCCCCGGTGGTAGCTTGCGCCCGTCCCGGAGGACCATGGCCGACCCGATTGTCTCGTTCACAACCGTCGACGGAGCCGTTGCCGTCACTCCGCATCACCTGGCAAGCCGGGCTGCGATCGACACCATCAATCGTGGCGGCAATGCTGTAGACGGCGCCATCGCGGCCAACGCCGTGCTCGGCGTGGTCCTCCCGACGACCTGCGGCATCGGCGGCGACCTGTTTGCCCTGATCCACGGCCCCGGCATGGATCGGCCCCTGGCGCTCAACGCCTCGGGCCGCGGCGGATCCGGGCTGGATCCCGAAGCGCTGCGCGCGGTCGGACAGGGCGCGATGCCGTTTGATCACCCCGCCGCCGTCACCGTCCCCGGATGTGTCGACGGCTGGTTCGCACTCGGGGAACGCCTCGGCCGCCTCCCCGTAGGTGAGGTTCTCGAACCCGCGTTGCACCACGCCGAACAGGGCTTTCAGACATCGGAGGAACTCGCCGATGCGCTCGAGCGGCTCGCTCCCCGCATCGGCAACCAGCCATCGGCCCCCGAGCTGTACCCCGAAGGGCGGATCCCCATGCTGGGCGAGGCGACGTTTCGCGACAGCTATGCGGCCAGCTTGCGGCGCATCGTGGATGAGGGCCGCGATGGTTTCTACCGGGGACCGACTGCCGAGGCGATCGTCGCAGCCACCCGGGGAGCCCTCAGCCTTGACGACCTGGCGGCCAACACCTCCGATTGGGTCGAACCGATCGATGTCGACGTCTTCGGGGCGACTGCGTGGTCCGTACCTCCCAACAGCCAGGGATATGCGGCCCTTGCCGCAGCTTGGCTGACCGCTCGGATCGACCCTCCGGCCGATCCTGAGGATCCGGCGTTTCACCACGCCGTCGTCGAGGCGTACCGCCTCGTCGCCGCCGAACTGGACGAAACCGTCGCCGACCCGGTCCGGGCCCCGCTTGATCCCCACGAGCTTCTGAATCCCGACAGGCTGGAAGGGATGCTGGATTGTTTCGAGGATCGGCGGGCGGCGGTTCATCCACCCACCGCGGCCGCCGGCGGCGGCACCGCCTACCTCTGCGTGATCGATGGCGACGGGTTGGGGGTGTCCCTCATCCAATCGAACTTCACGGGAATCGGCAGCGGGATCTCGGCCGGTTCGACCGGAATCTGGCTCCACAATCGTGGGGCCGGCTTCAACCTCAAGCCGGGCCATCCCAACGAGGCGGAGCCGCAACGCCGCCCGTTCCACACGTTGAGTCCGACGCTGTGGACGGTCGATGGCCGCCTCGAGATGCTGCTGGGCACCCGCGGCGGCCACCAGCAGCCGCAATACCTCGCCCAGACGGCGGCCCTGCTGCGCCACGCCGGCCTCGAGCCGGCGGCAGCGCAACTGTTCCCCCGCTGGCACATCGACGACCCGGCGGGAGAGTCACAATTGCAGGTCGAGGGCAACATGGCTGCCACCGTGGTCGACGGGCTTACCGACCGCCGGCACCGCGTGGTCGAGGCGGCACCTTGGCAGCAGGGATGGGGCCCGGTGTCGATCATCACCGTCGACGCCGGCGGCCACCGCGTCGGCGCAGCCGATCCGAGAATCTCGACAGCAACGGCGGCCTCCTGACCATGCCGAGACTGCTCCTCGTCAGACATGGTGAAGCCGAAGGCAATGCCGACGGCCGCTTCATCGGCCAGAACGACGTCCCTCTCACGCCACTCGGGCGGAGACAGGCCGAAATGCTTCGCCACCACCTCGCCGACACCCCGCTCGACGCTGTGGTCAGTTCGGACCTCCAGCGTTGTGTCGACACCGTGACTCCGACGGCGAGGGCCGCCGGACTCAGCGTCACCACCGACCGCAGGCTTCGGGAGATCGCCAACGGCGAATGGTCGGGCATGCTGCCCGACGAGATCGCACAACGCTGGCCGGGCCTATTCGGTCGCTACCGGGATGGGGAGGACATCGCCCGCCCGGGAGGCGAAACCTGGGCGATGGTGGCCGAACGGGTCGTCAACGCCGTCAACGAGATCGCGAACGCAGCGGCCGACGACGCGACGATCCTGATCGGCACCCACGCCGGTCCGATCACCGCAGTTGCGCGCTGGGCCTCCGGGGTCCCCGCAACCCGGAGCGTCTTCTCATCGGGCCTTGGACCCATCTCGAACACCGGCATCACGATCCTGCGGTTCCCCGGTCCACACCTCGAGGAATTCAACGACGACGCCCACGTGGCCGATCCGGGCGCGCCGCACCGGTAGGCTGCGGGAGAGGAACCCGGGAGGAAATCGGATGAAGAAACTGGCACGAATCGGCGGCATGATCGTGGGCATCGGCGCCGGCATCGTGGCCGGGCTCTGGCTCCTGAAGGACAAGATCGCCGGTCCACCGCAGACGACCGTCGAACCAGAAGATGCCCCGAAGTTCCGGGTCGCACCGCCGCCCCCCGAAACGCCGGCGCCGGCGGCCGAGGAACCGGACGACCTGACCTCCGTCAAGGGCATCGGACCCGTCTTCTCGGCTCGGCTCGCCGAGGCCGGGATCAGCACCTTCGCCGGACTCGCCGCGGCGACCGCCGCAGCGATTGCCGAGAAGGTCGGTGCTCGCGAATCGCAGGTCGAAGACTGGATCGCCCAGGCTGCAGACCTCGCGTCTTAGCTCGCGGTGCCGTACCTGACGCACCCCGACGAACTCGACGCGCTCGTCGGTGACGGTCCCGCATTCCGGGTTCGTCAGCTCCGTGAGTGGCTCTACCGCCACCCGGTGCTCGAAGCCTCCGCCATGACCAATCTCCCCCAGTCGCTCAGGGATCGATTGGCTCCCCGGCTGTGGCCGTTCACCGTCGAAGCCGAGCAGACCGCAGACGGTGGCAGGACCGTCAAGTGGCTGTTTCGAACCCCGGATGGCTCGGCCATCGAAGCCGTGCTGATGGGCTACCGGCGCCGGATGACCTTGTGTATCTCCAGCCAGGCCGGCTGCGCCATGGCCTGCACCTTCTGTGCCACCGGACAATTCGGATTCGAGCGCCATCTCGAGGCCGGAGAGATCTTCGCCCAGGTGGCGTATGCCGCGGCCTACTTGAGCGCCCACCCGATGCCCGAGGCGCCCGACCATCTGACCAACGTGGTCTTCATGGGAATGGGCGAGCCGCTGGCCAACTACGACCGGGTCCGGGAGTCGATCCGCCGCATGATCGAGGAGATGGGGCTCTCAGGCAGGTCCATCACGGTTTCCACCGTCGGGGTGGCCCCCGGAATGCGGCGCCTGGCGGAGGAGCCCTGGCCCGTCCGCCTTGCGCTCAGCCTGCACGCCGCAGACGACGAGCTTCGGAGCGGCCTCGTGCCGCTGAATCGCCGCTACCCGATCGACGACCTGATCGACGCCGCCGACTACTACAAGGAACGCAAGGGACGGAGGGTGTCGATCGAATGGACGCTGATGGCCGATGTCAACGACACCAGGGAACAAGCCCGCGCCCTGGCTTCGATTGCCCGCGAGCTTCAGGCTCACATCAACGTCATAGCACTGAATCCGACGCCGCTGTCTGAGGAGCTGCCGCCGGATGCGGATGCGGTGCGCCAATTTGTGCGATGGGTCGAGGACGCCGGTGCCAACGTGACACTGCGCGATACCCGGGGGCAGGACATCGACGCGGCGTGTGGGCAGTTGCGGGTGAAAGCGAGCGAATAACGGCAGGCGACCCGCAACTCGCAACTAGCAACCAGCACCGAATACTCTCGCTCCCCCGACCCGAAGGACCCCTCATGCCACTCTCCGAAGGTGACACGATTCCCCGGTTCTCGCTGACCGACGATCAAGGCGAGATCGTCGATTCGGTCGGTCTCGCCGGATCCAAAACGCTGATCTACTTCTATCCGCGGGCCTTCACGCCCGGTTGCACCACCGAGTCCTGCGACTTCCGGGATCGTCACGAGATGTTCAGCGCAGCGGGCTACCGGATCCTCGGGGTCAGCCCCGACGCGCCGGAGAAACTCGCCGAGTTCCGAACCGAATACGGTCTCCCGTTCTCATTGCTCTCGGACCCGGACCATCTGGTCGCCGCGGCGTTTGGGGCCTGGGGGATCAAGAAGAACTACGGCAAGGAGTACGAGGGACTGATCCGCTCAACGTTCCTGATCGACGAGACCGGAACGGTCACCAAGACATGGCGCAATGTCCGGGCCAAGGGTCATGCCGAGCGAGTGACCGGCGAACTCGGATAGCGGCGATGACCGGTGCCGAGGCCCGGCTGCCCCGGCTTCGCATCCTCTGCCTCGGCGACTCCTATTCCGTCGGCGAAGGTGTCCCGGTCGCCGAATCGTGGCCCCACCGGCTCGTTGCCGAGCTCCTCGCCGGAGGCCGCGACGTCACGCTCCGGGTGGTTGCCCGAACCGGATGGAGTGTTGCCGAGCTGGCGGCCGGAATTGCCGGAGCCAACCTACGACCTCCCTACGACCTGGTGACCGTCCAGATCGGGGTCAACGACCAGTACCGGGGTAGATCGGTCGACGACTACCGACCGGCCATGGCGTCGATGCTGAGCCAGGCCACCGCGTTCGCAGCAGGGAACGCCGGCCGGGTGATAGTGCTCTCGATCCCGGACTGGTCGGTTACCCCTCACGGAGAAGATTCCGATCGGCAGGCCGCAGCGTCGGCCATCGACCTCTACAACGAAGCCGCCGCCGGCATATGCCGGGAACGCGGCATCGCCTGGGTCGATGTGACTGCGGCCTCGCGCAGGGCTCCCGAAGAGCTGACCGAGGACGGATTGCATCCGTCGGGCGCTCAGTATCAGCGCTGGGTTGCCGACGTGTTCCTCGTGGCTGAGCGACTCTTATCGACGTGAACCTGGTTTCCGGGAACCCTCACTAACATCCGCAATCGCTTCCCCTTATGCGCAAAGCACTTCGCATCGCCCTCATCGTCGTCCTTGTGCCAGTTTCGCTGGCACTCATGGTCGGCATCGTCTTTGCGGTCGACCGCGCCACAAACGGCGGAGAGGTCCTCGGCCAGGTCTCGGTGGCCGACCGGCAGCTCGGTGGCCTCGACGGTGAGGCGGCTCGAGCTGAGCTGCGATCTATCGAGGACGAGCTCGCGGCAATTCCGATCCGGGCGAAGGTCGATGGCATGTCGTTCGAGATTCAACTCGGCGCCATCGGGTTCGATGTCGACGAGGAAGCGATGCTCGAGATCGCCATGGCCCACGGCCGCGATGGCACCATGCAGGATCAGTTCCGCTGGTGGGTCGACCAGTTCGGAGAGGACGATGGCATCGGCCTCGAGATCCCGTTCACCTACGACCGCGAGGCAATACGGAGCATCGTTGAGGAGTGGGCGGTCGAGGCGGTCGCGGATCCGCCATTCGAAGGCCACCTGGCGTGGATCGACGGCGCTCCCGTGATTGCCTATCCCCGGCCGGGTGTCGGGCTCGATGTCGACACTTCGGTCGAGATCATCGAGGCCACCCTGTCGAATCCAAACCGCACACCGGTCGAGCTGCCTACCACGGTGGTGGACCCGGCCACCAATCCGGCGACCCTCGAAACGGTTGCCGCCGAAGCCACCCGCCTTGCCACCGGCGACATCTACCTCGTGAAGCCGGGTCGGGCGAGGATCGTGATTCCAGAAGCGGTCGTGAAGGCAGCCGTCGACATCGAGCGCAGCGACGAGGGCGGCGTCACCACCTACTCGGTGACCTGGTCCGAGGCGCCGATCGCCCGCTTTGCCGCGCCGCTCATCGACTACCTGCGATCCGAACCCGTCGAGGCCAGCCTCACGATCGACGACACCGTCCAGGAAGTCATCATCACCAAGAGCATCAACGCGACCGCCCCGGATCTCGATTCGATCGTTCGCGAGGCCAGAGCAGCGGTCGAGACCCCCGCTCGCTGGGGCTGGCTCGAGTTCGTTGATGTCGCCGAACCCGAGGTCACCAGCGAGGACCTCGAGGAGTTCGGGGTGAAGGAACTCATCGGTGAGTTCACGACCTATCACAGCTGTTGCGAGAACCGAGTCATCAACATTCAGCTGATCGCCGACATGGTGGACGGCGCCGTTGTGCTCCCCGGCGAAACCTGGTCGCTGAACGAGCACGTAGGACGCCGCACCATCGCCAAGGGATTCGTCAGGGCCGGCGCCATCATTGGCGGCGAGGTCACCTGCTGTGACAGCGACATCAACATCGGCGGCGGGACCAGCCAGTTCACGACCACGCTGTACAACGCATTCTTCTTCGCCGGGCTCGAGGACGTCACCCACACTCCGCACTCGATCTGGTTCCCGCGCTACCCCGAGGGCAGGGAAGCCACCCTGGGATTCCCGTCGCCGGATCTGGCGTTCCGCAATAACACCGACGCCGCCGTCGTTATCCGAACGTCGCACACCGCCACGTCGATCACCGCGCGGATCTACGGCGACAACGGCGGGATCGAAGTCGAAGCCGGCCTGTCGCAGCGGTACAACTTCAGTGGCATCCAAGAGCGCACCGAGGTCAACAACGAGATCCCGCCCGGTGTCGAGTTCATCAAGCAGGAGGGTTCCGGGGGCTGGTCGGTCGACATCTTCCGCTACATCACCTATCCCGACGGCACCGAGACGGAAGAGCAGTGGACCTGGCACTACAGCGGGGCGTTCAAGATCATCGAGATCAACCAATGCATGCTCGACGATCCACCCTGTCCGCCGGAGGGCGACGGGGACGAGTAGCAGTCGGGTGCCCCGATCAGGATCCGGTTCTGTCCGGTTCCCGGCTCCAGTCCGAGCCACCCACCGGAGTTCCGGAGGAACTCCATTGCACCCGAGCCACCCACCGGAGTTCCGGAGGAACTCCATTGCACCCGAGCCACCCACCGGAGTTCCGGAGGAACTCCATTGCACCCGAGCCACCCAGCGGAGTTCCGGAGGAACTCCATTGCACCCGAGCCACCCAGCGGAGTTCCGGAGGAACTCCATTGCGCCCGAAGGGCGCACTACCACCGGAACAGCATCGACCCCCAGGTAAACCCGCTGCCGAAGGCTGCGGCGCACACCAGCATCCCGGGTTCGAGCATCCCGTCGGCGACCGCCTCCTGCATCCCGATCGGGATCGTTGCCGCCGTCGTGTT
>CAZEHO010000044.1:16396-20562 GCA_964511945.1 uncultured Acidimicrobiia bacterium
TCCCGTCGGCGACCGCCTCCTGCATCCCGATCGGGATCGTTGCCGCCGTCGTGTTCCCGAAGCGCTGAATCGTGTTGTAGACCTTCTCCTCCGGGAGCCCGAGGCGCTCCCCGACGGCCTCATTGATCCGCAGATTGGCCTGGTGGAAAAAGAACAGGTCGATCGCTTCGAGCGGGACATCGTTGAACTGTGCGGTCTCGACCACGGCTTCACCCATCCGCTTCACCGCGTTGACGAACACCTGCCGCCCGTTCATCTCCGGGAAGTGGCGTCCGGCGTCGAGGAGTTCCTGGCTCATGAACCGCTCGAACGCCATCCCCGGCGCCGGCAGCCAGAGTTCCTTGGCCCCGCGACCGTCGGCGTGGAGATGGGTCGAAAACAGGTGCTGATCGGTGGCCGGGTCGGCCACCTCCACCGCCTCCATCACCACCGCTCCGGCACCGTCACCGAACAGCACGGACACGTCGCGGCCCTCGGTGGAGATGTCGAGTCCTTTGCTGTGAACCTCTGCGCCGACCATCAGCACCCGATCGGCGAACCCGGTCCGCAGGAACTGGTCGGCGATCGACGAGGCGTAGATGAAGCCGGTGCACTGCTGGCGGACATCGATCGCCGGCACCCCGGGGCGGTCGAGTTTCTCCTGGACGAAGCACGCGGTGCCGGGGAACTCGTGGTCGGGACTCAGGGTGGCCACGATGATCATGTCGACGTCGTCGGCGGTGATGCCGGCATCGGCCATGGCCGCGTTGGCCGCTTCCACGGCGAGATCCGAGGTCGAGGTGTCGGCGTCGACCCAGCGGCGCTCCTTGATCCCGGTCCGCTGGGTGATCCAGTCGTCCGAAGTGTCCATCAACCGGCTGAGGTCGTCGTTGCCGACGACCCGGGGCGGCACATACGTGCCGAGACCACTGAAGCGAGCCCGTCGCTGCATCCGCCTCCTCCTTCGGAGCGTTGGCGAAGGCTACCGGAGATGCAGGGCCCGTAGCATCGGCCGGATGAGCGTTTGCGGGCCGTCCCCTCGAACCACCGCATGGATCGAATCCGCCACCGGGGATGCCGTGGTGGGTTCGGCCCGCTTGCCGGGGGCGACCAGCTCCCGCATCCTTCGCATCGAACTGAGCACGGGAAGCCGACTGGTCCTCCGCGAGTACGGAGCGGAGTACCTGCATTCAGAACCGATTGCCCCGCTACGCGAACTCGATGCACTCGACCGGGTTGCATCGACCGCGGTGAACGCTCCCGTGGCGATTGCGGCCGACGTGGATGGATCGGCCACCGGCGCCCCCCGGCTGCTGATGACCGAGATTGCCGGCCGGCCGGGCCCGCAACCCGCCCCGTGGACTGCTCGAGCGGCGGCGGCTCTGGCTGCGATCCACGACACCGATCCCACCGGTCATCGGTATCACTACTTCACCTACTTCCGCACCGGGGCCGAACCGAGCCCGCCACCGTGGGCGGAGGACGCGGCGCTGTGGGAGTCAGCCATCGAGACGGCCGCCGCGGAACGGCAGGCGGAGGATCGGTTCATCCATCGCGACTTCCACCCCGGCAACCTGCTGTGGGACCGAACGGCGATCGGGGTCGTCGACTGGCCGGCAGGGTGCGTCGGACCGGCTGCGGTCGACCTGGCCCACTTCCGGCTGAACCTGCACATCGCCGGACGCGATGACCTGGAGAGCGCGTTCGTCGACGTCTACCGGGCCGAAGGCGGTGCCGGCCCGGATCCATGGTGGGATCTGGTGGCGGCACTCGACGTGCTGCCCTGGGATCAGGGTCCGCGGGCGATCGCCGCATGGGCCGGCCTCCCCGGCGTGGCCGGGACCCTCGGGCGGAGCGGCATCGAGCGGTTCATCCGCCGGGCCCGCACCGATCTGTGATCTCACCGGATCGGACCCGGACCTTTCCATGGCATGCTGGGTGCCGTGCCGCGGATGAAGCGAGGAGCGCAGTGACCGAACAGCAGCCGAAGACGCTGACCGCATCTCTCGGAATGCAGCCGGGGACGCTGGAGACCACGGTGAACGTCCGTCATCACACGTTTGGATGCGACGAAGCCCCTCCGAGGTACAACAGCAGCGACGCGTTTCCGGATCCGTACGACTACATCCTGGCCGGGCTTGCATCATGCAGTGCCATCTCGATCCGGCTGTCGGCCGAAGCCAAAGGCATGCAGCTCGAGCGTGTCGAGGTGCTGGTGGGCTTCGAACGCCGGAAACCGGAGGAACCGGATGGTCGGGCCGATCACATCACCAGGACGATCGCCCTGCACGGCCACCTCTCCGATGTCGACCGCTTGAAGCTGATGCGCGCCGCGGACTGTGCGGCCTACCGGAGCATCACGAGCGGGATCCCGGTCACGACGACCACGGGGAGCGCGACTCCTTAGACGTCGCGGATCCCATCGATCATCAGGAAGGTCGCGGCCAGCACCACCAGCACCGCGAGCAGCGTCCCGGTCCATCGGAGGACACCATCGGCCACCGGTCGACGCTCCACCATGCCGAGCAGGATGACCCCCACGATCCCGGTGCCCAGTGCGATGACGGCGCCGGCCACTCCGTCCGAGGCCCCGGCGGCAATTGCGAACGCCACAGCCTCGGGAGTGAACAGCCGGGGGAACGCCACCGGCCACACCGCCGCACCCCAGCCCTCCAGTTCCGGTTCCTCGACTGGGCGGGGCCGCAGCAGCGATCGGACCCCGGCAACGAGCAGCACGAATCCGGCGGCGATCCGGAAGGTTTCGGGGGTGACCTCGAGTGCGTCGAGCAGCGGGCCGGACAGGGCCGTAAGACCGACCAGTGCACCGAACGCGAGGACGCTTCCGGCCGACACGGGTCCCATCCGGGCACGGAGATCCGTCTCGGGCAGGCCGAGCCGGGTCCGTGGCGGGTTGATCGCCGCCAATGCGGTCACGACGAGAAAGATCCCGTTCATTGCTCCCTCGCTTCCAGGACCGGCAGCGCCGCCAGCACGGCGGAGATCACATGCTGCTGATCGTCCATCTGGGTGTATCCCCGGTAGAACCAGGCCCCGGCGGCCAGGCCGGGCTGCGGGTACTTCCGTGCCTCCTCTGATCCGACCTGACGGTCGGCCATCATCCCGGCGACGCAGACCAATCGCTCCTCGATGTTCGGCCGCAGGTCCTCGATTCGCTCATCGGTCACCGCGAGCGTCCAAAGCGCCCCGATCCCCTCACCGGCCGTCCCCACACCGGCCGGCGGTCCGGGGAACCACCGGGTGGCCAGGTTGAGCCCGGTTCCGAGCCGCTGGCTCTCGAATCGGAGCCGGATCCCGAAGTAGCCGGCGAGCTGGCGGGCATACCCGGCACGATCGTCATCGAGCAGCTCGGCCGGGAGCGCCGACAGCGCATACGCAGCCCAGTGGTCGGGCATGCGGCTGATCCGCCCCTCATCACGATCGCGACGCTCATTCAGGTAGTCGATTGTCAGCACCGCGGCGTCGGCCCACCCCTCCCCCGGGAAGTGCTGTTCCATCAGTGCCAGTGCCCACGCCGCCTCACCGGTGGCAAACTTCCCGGTGATCCCCGGAACCGGATCTCCGGTCGCCGGCCGCCAGTACGCCAGCATGTTGCCGTCCGGCAATTGCTGGCCGATCAAGAAGGCACCGACCCGCCGCATGAGCCCGTCGTACTGGTCGTCACCGGTGACGTGGCGGCGCACCGCGAGACCGGCGAGGAACAGGCTGTTGGCTCCGAGCGGAACGTCCTGACCCGGGGGTCGCCACGCAGAAACACCGTCCTGCTCGATCAGCCGCTCCAGCATGTATTGGAGCGCGCGATCGGCTGCGTCCAGGACGCCGGGATCGTGCGCTCCGGCGACCTGATAGAGCGACATCGTCACCCCGGCGTGACGGGCTGCGTTGTAGGCGATGTTCACGGCATCGTCACCACGGTGATAGCCGTAGGTGTAGCGACCGCCGTCGCTCATCCCGTCGGTGATCCACCCGACGGCGCCGTCAACGGTCGCAGCCGCTTCTGCGGCGGTGACCGGAGGGCACACTTCCGAAGGGATGATCCCGATTCGGATCACGGCCGCTCCGACGATCCAGATGGCGAGATGAACGGCTAGTCGGCGGCGCACGAACGGGACTCTAGAGGCCCGTTGAGCAATACATGTCGCACATCTCGACGACCAGTCATCACCACT
>CAZEHO010000045.1:0-19382 GCA_964511945.1 uncultured Acidimicrobiia bacterium
AGCTGGCCTAGGAGTCTGCTGAGTAATGCCGATGTGGCGTGCCCGCCGGGCACGTCGATCGGCGGCCAGGCGCGCCAATCGCAAGGACGCAGGTTCCGCCACTCCTCGTGCAGGAGTGGTGGGACCGAGGGCACCGCGAGTGGTGATGACTGGTCGTCGAGATGTGCGGCATGTGTTGCTCAGCGGGCTCCAAGTACCGCGCTAGGCCTCGTCCTGGTCCTCCTCGACCGGCCGGTCCCAGACCCAGACGGCCGGTCCGAGGCGGTCTGCCCCGACCGCGATGAACCGTGCCATGCCGTTGACGTCGGCCAGAGGGACCAGCTCGGTGATGCCGAGGCGCCCGGTCCCGAATGTCTCCTCGTCGCCGATCAGCCGCCGCCACGATGACGCTCCCTGGTAGCTCCCCACCAGGAACACACCACGTTCCAGGCCACGCTGGGTGTCGATGGCGGTTGCGACAACCAGGATCCGGTCCAGTGAAGGGGCAAGCCCGACCGGGCCCCAGGGGGTGAGGGTCGAGGCTTCTATGACGTCGTCGAACGCTTCGACCTCAGGCAGCAGATCCCATTCCAGCGTGTCGGTCGACCACCACACGGAGGGACGGCAGCGCCAGGCATCATCGCAGGATTCTCCGGCGGCGAAGAAGCCGCCGTGGGCCGGTCCCAGGTCGGCGACGAGCGAATTGTCGAAGGCTGGAATCTGGTCTCTCGTCACCCATCTCCTGCCGCTCGACGAATCCCAAACCACCGTCGAGCACCGCAGGTCGGTGATCTCCCCGGTGTCGGTGGTGGTGCAGGTCCCGCCGAAGGCCAGGAACCCATCGGGGGTGACCACCGCGTCGATGAGCCAGGTCTGGTCGGTCGGGGAGGGGATCGGAGCCGCCGTCCACACCCGGCCGTCGAGCGACCACCAGGCCAACGGCTCTGCGGTCGCGGTTCCGAGGGCAAGCAGCACCCCGTCTCCCCAGATCAGCTGCAGCGCGGCCGGGGTGCATGCTGGATCGTCGTCGGGCCCACAGGCGTTCGAGCCACCCGGCGGTGTTTCGGCCGGAGACCAGTCGTCACCGTCTTCCGAGATCCACAGGGCCGATGCACAACTGCGGCCTTCATCCGATTCGGTGCACTCGATACCCGATGCCACGAACCCGGAACCGGTCGCAACGATATCAATCAGGGCCTCGTCGGCCTCAAGGGGATCGTTGCCACCGGGGGGTACCCGAACCGGCTCCCAGACCGCCGGGTCATCGGTCACCCACGCCATCGGGCGGCACTCCGCAATGCCGTCGAGGAACTCGCAGTCGTGGCCGATCGCAACCAGCAGTTCGGCAAGGCGGGCGACCGCCACAACTCCACCACCGCCCTCGTCCCGAGGGAGAACGGCCCGCCGCCAGCCCTCCATCACCGGCCCGAGTCCCTCGAACGAGGCTGCCACCGTCTCCGGTGTCCACGGGATCTCGGTGGCTGCGGGGATCTCTCCGCAATCCGGCCGTTCGCATCGCAACACGAAGGCTCCGCTGCGAGGCCGGTGGAAGAACACAACGGGTTCGCCGGCGTCGTCCACCACGAGAGAAGCCGCGGCTCCCTGAAGGCCGGGCAGCTCCACGATGGTGCCAGTCCGGCACTCGGCATCGTCGCAGCGGAAGAGCCAGCCGGGATTGGTCGGCGCCAGGCTCGGTCCGGCGTTCGTCGACACCAGAACCGGGCCCTCGACTCCCCAGGCAGTTCCGATCAGCTCGCCGAGCGACCGGTGGCCGCCCACGCTGACCGGCTCGATTGCCGTTGAGCAGGCCGGCTCAAGGCAGCGGAACGCAAGGATCTCGCTCCCCGGATCGGCAACGAAGATCGTGGCCAGTCCCACCGGATCGACGACGATGCCGACGACGACGGCATCCGGAGGTACGGCTCCCAGGTCGGCGGTGTCGATGTCACCGCACTCAGCGTCGGAGCACACTGCGACCCGCAGCACGCTGTCACCGTCCCTTTGCACGGTGACTTGTGCGATCAGTGGGATGTCATCGCCGATCAGGGCGAGCGGTCCGAGCCGCCACCGAATGCTTTCCACCACCGTTGTGTCGAACTCCCCGGCGCATGCTGTGTCGGTGCAGCGGGCGATGACCGCAGCTTCCTCGAGGCTGTTGCCGAACGCCACGATCGGCAGGCCGTCGGATCCGATAGCGAGTGACGGGGCGTTGCCCGGTCCGAGGTCCGTGATGGTGTGGTCGTTGCAGATCGGATCGGCACAGCGGGCCAGCCGGACGATGGGCGCACCATCGACATCGACATCGACGTAGGCGAGCAGAGGGATCTCGTCGGCACCGACGATGACGTCGTGTGGTTCGGTCCAGTCTTCGATGGGAATCGTGGTCGCCCCGGCGAGCGTGACGCATCCCGGGTCGCCGCATACGGCCAGTCGGATCGATGCTCCACCATCGTCGAGGTGCGCGATCACCGGGTTCCCGTCCGGATTCAGAGCAACGGCCGGGAAGCTGCCGTCATAGGTAGAGCCTGCCGCAACGATCCGGGTCGGCTGGATGACCAGGGGTGGCAGGGTGGTGGTCGTTGTGGGCGGCGGCCGGGTGGTGGTGGTGGTGGTGGGTGCGGCGGTCGTCGGAGCAACTGTGGTCGGTGTCAGGCTGGTATCGGGGGCAGCAGCGGTGCCGTCCTGGCGCACCAGACTCCACACCCCGACGGCGACCGCCGCCATCGCAGCACCGGCGAACGCGACGGCAAGGAGCACCATGATCGCCCGGCGGATGCCACCACCCAGACGGGCCGAGGTGGGTTGCGGCGCCGGTGCCGGACGGGGGCGGTAGGCCTCGACGAGAGCGGTGGCGTCCGGATACGGCAGGGGGAGCAGCGCCGGGTCCTGAACCGGGTTGGCGGCCGCGAAGGCGGTGAGAGCATCGGACGTGGAGGTCATCGGTCCGACCTCCGGCCACGCCGGTTCTCACGGAGCCGGTCACGCTCGGAGAGGCGGTCGTACTCGCGCGAGAGACGGTCACCGGCGCGCTCCAGGCGCAAGTCGACGACGGCCTCCGAGGCGCCGAGCACGAACGCGATCGCCGGGATCGGAAGGCGTTCCCACATGGCCAGGCGCAGGATCTCGCGATCGCGTTCACCGAGGCGGGCGGCCGCTTCGAGGGCGCGATCGGCGTCGGCTCGTTGGATCGGCGGGACTTCAAGGGCGGCCCCCGGGCGCCTCGAACTGCTCCGGGTGCGCCCGCCCGCCGGCATGGCCCGGGTCTTTGCGGTCACGATGGAGAGTGCGATCCGGTACAGCCACAGCAGCGCTCCATCGGACCGCGGCGCCTCGTCGATCCGCCGCCTGGCGACGAGGAAGACTTCGGCCGCCGTCTGCGATCCCCGCCGGCCGAGACGCCGGACGCAGTACGCCAGCACACGCCGGTAGTGCTGCTCGTAGAGCGTGTCGACCCGCGGATCGACTTCGAGCGGCGCCGGATCGTTGCCGCTGTTGCTACGAGATCGCCTCCGCCCGTTCATGCCCGCCGCCGGCACGGAGCCGACCCTCCAGGGTCAACGGTGCCCGACATCTGCGGTTTGGTCAAACGCCGCCGGGAAGGGTCCCGGGTCAAAGGGCCTTCAGTCCCTGCCGCGTCCGGCGGACGGCGACGATCATTGACCGATCAGCAACCCTGGAGGTGGTTCTCGGTGGACTACGTGGTGCGCAGCCGGGAGGACGAGCTGGACGTCGACATTCCGGACCCAGGCGACCGAAGGGCTGCGCTCATCGAGACACTTGAGCAGTGCTGCGAGGGAACGTGTGACTGCCCGACCGACGAGATCCGCAAGGCGCGGATCTCTGTTGATTCTGAGGAAGCCACCGACCTCCGCATGACCCTGACGCCCCGCGATGGCGAGCCGCTCGACATCGTCGAAGTCGACCGGGCGGTGCGCTGGAGTATCGACCAACTCGAGGCTTAAGACCGGCCGGATCGATTGGAGCCTCGGTGGGGCGTTTCAGTCGCGCTTGATTGCGTGTCCGCCGAACCGGTTCCGCATCACCGACGGCAGCCCGATCCGAGGGCTCGTTCGGCGCGATGTGTCCAGGTAGGTCGAGTAGCCGCCGCCGATTGACGTCTCCGGTTTCCAGGTCGCTTCGGTGCGCCCGAAATCGCTCGGTCACTCGCCGACGACGGTCTCCAAGGTGGCGAGACCTCCGGCGGTGTCATCGCCCAGGCACACCCGGATGACCCGCCGGCCGGCGTCCTTCAGGGCCTGGAAATCGCCATCGGCCTGGCCGGCTATCAGCTTCGCAAAGGTGTGATCTGCCTCGGGAACCGGAACTGCGGGAGCCGCATGGTCGACGATCTGGATGAAGGCACCGTTGTCGGCGCCGCCCTTGTGCAGTTGCCCTGTGGAGTGCAGGAACCTGGGCCCGAAGCCGACGGTGGTTGCAGTCTGCAGCCGATCCCGGATGATGCCGGCGATCCGGTGTAGCCCGGCTTCGGCCTCGGGGGCCGGAGCGATGAAGGCCTGGAGCCCGATGTAGTCGCCAACGCGGATGGAGCCGAGGAAGTCGGCAACGGCTGAACCGAGGGCGGCACGGTCGTCGGCGGGTGTTTCGGGGATCGATCCGGTCTCGAGTGAACCATCCATCGCCTGGCTCGCCAGCGCTTTGGCTCGCTGGACATCCGGCTGGTTGAACGGGTGGATGCCGAGCACCGCACCGGCCATAGCCGTCGCGACTTCTGCCCGGAACATCTCAGCTCCGAGATCCGTCAGCTCATCGACCACGATCCGTGCCACCGGATGGCCGGCCGCCTCGAGTGTCTCGAGAGCAGCATCACGATGCTCGTCGACGTCGTCCGCCAGGGTGAGTGCGATGAAGAACCGGTCATCGCGATACACCTCGGGCGGTCCGAGGGGTTCATCGGCGATGGGGACGATCCCGACTCCGTCCTTCCCGATGCTCTCGGCGATCAGCTGCTCCACCCACGCCGGAACCGCCTCCAACTCCGGTGACATCACGAAGGTCACCTTGTCCCGTCCGGCGGCGGCGAGTGCGCCGAGGGCAGCACCGAGGGCGACCGGTCCATCCGGGTCGGCGGCCGACCCGATTCGAGTTCGCTCCGCGATCGAAGCTGCACTCGCCAGGACGGCCCGGATGTCGACCCCGATGAGCGCTGCAGGAACCAGTCCGAAGTGTGTGAGTGCCGAGTAGCGGCCTCCGACATCGGGAATCGCCTCGAACACACGGAGGAAACCCCGGTCCCGGCCCAAGTCCCCGAGGGAGGATCCGGGATCGGTGATCGCCACGAACCGGTCTCCCGGGCTCTCTGAGATCTGTGAGACCCGGTCCCAGAAGTAGGCCAGGAACGACATGGGTTCGATAGTCGTTCCCGACTTGGAGCTGACCAGAAACAGCGTCCTTTCGAGATCGATGGCGGCCTCGACTCCGAGCACCGCACTCGGGTGGGTGCTGTCGAGCACCCTAAGTTCGGGGTGACCGGCCCGGTTCCCGAACGTCCGCTGAAAGACCTCCGGGGCCAGGCTGGAGCCACCCATGCCCAGCAGCACGACGTGGCGGAACCCAGCGCCGGCGACCTCGGCCGCGAACGTTTCGAGGTCGTCGACGAGATCTTTCATCGTGTTCGGAAGGGTGAGCCAACCGAGGCGGTCGGTGATCTCGGGCTTGGGCTCCTCCGTCCACAGCGTGTGATCCTTGGACCACAGCCGTGAGACGGCGTCATCCTCGACCCAGGTGCGGAGCAGGGGCTCGATCGGTACTGCTGCGCTCCCGAGCGTCTGCTTGCTACCCATCGCCGAGCCTGGAGGCCTTGTCCTCGATCGCGGTGAGGAGCCGGTCGAACGCGTCGATGAAGGCCTGGACGCCGTCGTCCTGCAAGGTCTGCGTGATCTCATCGAAATCGATGCCGAGGTCACCGAGGGCGTCGATGGATTCGATGGCGTCATCGACCCCATCGAGCACGGTGTCCCCCCGGACCTCGCCGTGGTCGCGGAATGCATCGAGGGTCGCGGGCGGGACCGTGTTGACCGTATTCGGGCCGATCAGCTCCACCACGTACAGCACATCGGAGTACTCGGGATTCTTGGTGCCGGTGCTTGCCCACAGGGCGCGCTGGGGACGAGCCCCCTTGGCGGCGAGGTCGGCGAATTCGGCACCTTCGAACAAGTCCTGATAGCGCCGGTACGCGACCTTGGCGTTGGCGACGGCGATGGTGCCCCGCAGCGCCAGTGCCTCGTCACTGCCGTGCTTCTCGAGAGCAGCGTCGGTGGAGGTGTCGACCCGGCTGACGAAGAACGACGCCACCGAGGCGATCCGCGACGGGTCGGCGGCACGCTCCAGCCCCCGGATGTACGCCTGCGCACTCGCCTCGTACTGCTCGAGTGAGAACAGCAGCGTGACGTTCACATTGATGCCGGCTGCGATGAGTTCCTCGGTGGCGGGAATCCCGGCCGGGGTCGCCGGAACCTTGATCATCAGGTTGGGCCGGTCCACCGTCGCCCACAGGCGTTTGGCTTCAGCGATCGTCGGATCGGTGTCGTTGGCGAGGCGCGGGTTGACCTCCAGGCTCACGAAACCGTCGGCACCTGCACTCTCGTCATAGACGGACCGCAGGATGTCGCACGCCTCCTGGATGTCCTCGATTGCCAGGGCCTCGAATCGAGCGATGGAGGATCCCTCGGGATCCGCGGCGATGAGGTCGCGCAGCGCGGCGTCGTAGTCGTCGCTCCCGGCGATGGCCTGCTCGAAGATCGCAGGATTGCTGGTGACTCCCCGGATTCCTTCCTCGACCAGAGCGGCGAGCTCCCCGTCGGCCAGTTTGGAGCGGCGGATGTAATCGAACCAGATGGACTGGCCGCGTGCGCTCAGATCAGCGATTGGATTCATGACTCCTCGTCCTCGATCGGGCCTTCAGGCACAACTCTGTCACGGATGACGCTGTTCCAAAAACCGCGGGCCGATCAGCGCTCGAAAACGAGCTGGAACTCCACGACGCCGACGTCGTCGACGGAGAGGACGATGGCCGCCCGAGGCTGCTCGATGTCGTAGTCGGCAAAGGCGATGGGGAGCGAACCGACGACCACGATTTTGCCCTCCACGAGCTGTGCTTCGAGTGGGATCGTGACGCTCTGGGTGACTCCGTGCAATGTGAGGTCGCCGGCACCATCTACCGCAAAGGGGGCGCCGTCGGCGGCCGACGCCGGGAGATCAATCGGCGCGATCAGCACAAACGACGCCTCGGGAAAGGTGTCGGTTTCGAGCGCCTGGCGCCGGATGGCCCCATCGCGGCGGGAATCGTCGCTTTCCAGTGCCGTCATGTCGACGAGGATGTCCACGGCCGTCACCTGGTCGCCGGTGATCTGGAGCGACCCGGTCACCGATGTACTGCGGCCGACTGCGGTGGTTACACCGATCGTGCCGAGCTCTTCTTCAACCCGATACCCGGCGAACGAGCTGCCATCGGAGAGCAGTGCCCAGGTTCCTTCGATGCCGGTCTCCTCATCGGGCGCAGAAGCCGCGGTGGTTGACGTCGTCGAGGGGGCCGCGCTCGTTGTGGACGGGTCGGAATCGTCCCCTCCGGCGGCCGTAGTGGTCGTCGTTGTGGACGAGGTCACCGAAGCCACCGCACCCTCCAGGCTGACGGCTTCGGGGGCATCGCTGCGCAGCAGGAACCACCAGATCGAGAGCGCTGCCAGCACCAGCAGTGCGGCGATGGTTCCAATGGCAATCCAGAGGCGGCGACGGTTCACGAAGTTCTCTCCGGGACGACGGTGCCGGGACGCTAGCGGGGACCCACCGATAAGCGGTGGGCTCTTCCCCTGTGCCTCCCTCCTGAATCTCTCAACGGCACCGATACTCCTGCCGAAACAGCCAGAGTCCAGATCAGAAAGGCGTGACCGCTGCACCTGATTCGATTGTTCCTGCGTGCACCGCGACCGTTCCCCGAGGTGGAGAAGCGGCTCGCCCTTGTCGGCGCGCCGATTCTGGCGATGTTGTCCCTCACGGTCGTTGGTCTGGCGCGATCCGGTGCGCCCGGCGGCGACTACTGGGTGGCCGTCTACTTCGCGATTCTCGCCGTCATCGTGGGTGTCGAGGTGGCGCTGAAGCGCTATCACGCGCCGCTGGTGGCGGTGCTCACGGCCGCCGTGACCGTTGGGGCGATGCCCGTCCTGCTGAACGCCGGCTGGCACTCGATCGGGATCGCCGGTGCTGCGATGTTTGCCGGGGTCGGGCTGCTCTGTGCCCCGGGCTCTCGGGCGCTGTATCACTCGTTCATGGGTGTCGCCTGGCTCACCCAGGTCGTCTGGCCTGCCGCCCGGCACCTCGATGTGGTCGAACAGGCGGCGGTGTACCTGGTCATCGGCGTCGGGCTGGATCAGGTCGTGACGGCGGTCACGACCAAAGAGAACCGCTACCGCCTGCTATTCAACAAGGCTCCGATCTCCCTCTGGGAGGAGGACTTCTCAGCGGTCGCGGCGTGGCTCGACGGGCTTCGCTCCTCCGGGGTGACAGATCTAGATGAGTACCTTGCCGAACATCCCGAAGCGGTGCGGGAGTGCTACGGGAACGTCGTGGTCAACGACCTCAATCCCGCCGCAGCCCGGCTGATCGGGGTCGATGATCCGGCAACGCTCATCGGTCCGCTCACCGCCGGGACCTTCACTGAAGACACCGCACCGTCGTTCGTCGCGCAGATTCGGGCGATCTGGGGGGGCGAGCACATCATGGCGACCGAGGTGCGCGGCACCACGGTCGACGGGCGGCCGCTCGACTGTCTGCTCCAGTGGGCTGCGGTGCCGGATTCCTTTGGTGATCCCGACTACAGCCGTGTCGTGGTCGCGATCGAGGATGTGACCGATCTGAAAGTCGCGCAGCGCGAATTGGCGGCGTCGAATGGCATGCTGTCGGCCATTGCCACGGCGCAGCAGGGGTTCATCGATGAGCTGCCTTCTGACGAACTCCTCGGTGGTTTGCTCTCAAGTGCCGTCGCGTTCACCGACAGCTGCTGTGGGATGGTGGCCGAAGTCGACCAGGAGCACTCCGGGTTCTCGGTCATCGAGGTGATGGATCGTTCGGGTGAGGCGTGCCATCGAGTCGACGACGCCAGGCCGTTGCTCCAGAAGGTCATCGACGAGCAGCGGGTGGTGGTTGCCGGCGGACACAGCAGTGCAGCACCGGCTCAATTCGCCTCGTTCATCGGGATCCCGTTCTTCCACGGTCGCGAACTGGTCGGCCTCATCGGACTGGGTGGTCGGCCCGGCGGCTTCGAAGATCTTGATGAGGTCCGGCTCGATCCGATAGTTGGGACGTTGAGCAATCTGATCAAGGCCCGTCGCGACCGGGCACAGCGCACGGCGGCCGAGCAGCACCTGGAGCGCGTGGTGACGGGCGCTCCGGTCATCCTCTACACCGCAGACCCGGATGAGACCATCACGATGGCGCTCGGTGCCGGCTTGGATTCGATCGGCCTCGATGCCGGCGATGTGGTCGGGCAGCGCGCCGGCGACGCATTCGCCGTTGCGCCGCACCTGGCCCGCGGTATCCGGCGTGCGCTTCAGGGGTATTCATTCGCGGACGTCATTGAGTTCGGTGGCGCCTACCTCGACGTGCGGGTGGAGCCGCTTCGGGACGGCGACGGCAGCGTGACCCAGGTCATCGGGGTGGCGACCGACGTCACCGATCAGCAACTGGCAGAGCTGGCTCTGCGGGAGCAAGAGATCCGCCTGCGGGCAGTCGTCACCGGGGCTCCGATCGTCTTGTTCGCCATCGATCGCGGCGGTGTGTTCACGCTGTCCGAAGGCAGCGGTCTGGAGAAGCTCGGCCTGCTGCCCAGAGAGATCGTCGGGCGATCCATCTTTGAGGTCTACGAGGGAGACCCCGGCGTGGCCGAGATGGTGCGTCGCTCGCTGGCGGGGGAGAGCTTCACCCAGGTGCTCGAGGCCGGCGAGATCAGCTGGCAGGTCAGGCTGCGCCCCATCTTCGACGATCGAGGGGTTGTTGCCGGCGCTATCGGCGTGTGGACCGACATCACCGACTTCCGCCGCATGGAGCGCGAACTGGCGGAGAGCCGGGAGCGGTACCGCCTGGTGACGGACCACATGTCCGACCTGGCATACACCATCGACGGCCGCGGGTTGGTCGAGTTCGTCAGCCCGTCGGTCCAGGAGATCCTCGGTTACCCACCCGAAGAGGTCGTCGGAATGCCGGTCATGGATCTGCTCCATCCCGACGACATGGGCCGGGTCCTTGCGGTGGCGGCCTCGACGTTGCCGGGCGAAATGACCACCGACATCGAGCATCGAGTGATGCACAGGTCCGGCCATTACCTCTCTATGGATGCCAGGGCGACGAACAAGGTAGACGATCCGAACGTCGCCGGCTGGGTGGTCTCGGCCCGCGACGTCACCGACCGGGCTCGAGCCCGCCAGGCCCTTGCCGACAGCGAGGCCCGGTTCCGTTTCCTCGCCGAGAACTCCTCGGACATCATCGCCAGGCACAGCCCCGACGGCACCTTCCGCTATGTGTCGGCGGCGTGCGAGACCCTGATGGGATACCGGGCCGAGGATCTTGTGGGCAGGAGGCTGCAGGACTTCGTGCATCCCGACGACGTGGAGGCCGTCGACCGTGCGTTCCGGACCGCGTTCGAGGCCGAGGACACCGTAACCACCTCCGAATACCGCCTCTGCAGGGCCGGAGACGAGTACCGCTGGTTCGAGGCCTCCGTGAAGGTGGTGCGACAGGAAGGCACCGGAGAACCGAACGGAATTCAGTCGAACGTCCGTGATGTCACCCAGCGTCACGAGGCGCAGGAGCAACTGGCTGCCGCCAAGGAAGCCGCCGAGATCGCAACGAAGGCGAAGTCTGAGTTCCTGGCGAACGTCAGCCACGAGATTCGGACCCCGATGAACGCCGTTCTCGGGATGACCGATCTGGCGCTCGGCACCGAGCTGTCCGATGAGCAGCGCGAGTACCTCACGACGGTCCGCACCGCCGCCGACTCGCTGCTCACGATCATCAACGACCTACTCGACCTGTCCAAGGTCGAGGCCGGCAAGCTTGAACTGGAGTCCATCCCGTTCGACATCCACGAGGCGGTCGAGGAGACCATCAGGATCATGCGGGTCCGCGCTGCCGGAAAGGGACTCGACCTCAAGCTCGACATCGGCGACGATGTGCCGCACCGGGTGATGGGTGACCCGGGCAGGCTTCGCCAGGTGCTCATCAACCTGATCGGGAACGCGGTGAAGTTCACCGAATCCGGAGGGGTTCGGGTGACGGTTGCCGTCGACAACGCGGAGGGGGATGAGCTGGCCCTGCAATTCGCCGTGGCCGATTCCGGGATCGGGATTCCGGCGGACAAGCTCGACGTGATCTTCGAGTCGTTCTCTCAGGCCGACGGGTCGATCCCCCGGCGGTTCGGTGGGACCGGTCTGGGGCTGGCGATCAGCGGCCTGCTGGTGGGCTTGATGAAGGGACGCATTTGGGTCGAGAGCGAAGTTGGGGTCGGGTCGACGTTCAGCTTCATGGCCTGCTTCGGGCACCACGGCCAGGTCGTGGCAAGTGAGGGTCCGGCAGTGGCCAGCGACGGGCTGCCGGTCCTGGTGGTTGCCGAGAAGCCCTCGGTTCGGCGCCGCCTGGCGTCGATCGTCGAGGACGGTGGATTCGTTGCGACCTCGACAGGTGGGGTGTTCGAGGCGATCGCAGCTGCAGAGCACGCCGCCGGCCAGGGGTGCCCGCCGTCAGTGGTCGTCGCCGAATCAACCGAAGCCGATCTTGCGCTGTGCCGCCGTCTGGCCGATACCGATGTGCTCTCGGGAGTGCCGACCGTGGTCATCGTCGGGAGCGGTCACCGCGGAGATGCAAGCGCATTCCGCGACGCCGGTGCCTCGGGGTATCTGGCCCGTCCAATCTCCGACATCGAGCTGTGCGGGGTGCTCGAGGCTGTGGTGAGCGGGACGGTGCCTGAAGGCATACTGGTAACCCGCCACTGGCTCCGCGAGCACCGCAGCAAGCTGCTGGTGCTGGTCGTCGATGACAGCCCGACGAACCGGGTGCTCGCCGCCCGCTTGCTCGAGAAGCGCGGGCACGAGGTGGTGGCGGTTGGTTCGGGCAGGGAAGCCATCGAGAAGTCCGCGAAGACCGCATTCGATGCGGTGCTCATGGACATCCAGATGCCCGACATCGACGGGCTCGAGGCGACTGCGGCGATCAGGGAACGAGAAGAAGTCGAAGGTGGGCGCCTGCCGATCATTGCCCTCACCGCGCACGCCATGGATTCGCACCGTCAGCTCTGCGAGGAAGCCGGCATGGATGCTTACCTGTCCAAGCCGTTCGATGCCGACGACCTGTATGCGATGGTCGAACGGACTGCTCGTCTCGGTGAGGCCCGGCCGGATCGGGGAGAGCCGGCGGGGCCGGATTCAGGGATCGATCGTGCTGCCGCGCTTGCGTCGGTCGATGGTGACACCGACCTGCTCGTCGAGATGGCCGGAACCCTCCTCACCGAATCGGTGGAACTCCGGGCAGCGATGGGGGCAGCGATCGAAGAAGGTGAGTTGGCCGACATCGTGGGTGCGGGTACGTCGCTCTATCGGGGGCTCGAGGCGATCGGAGCTCGGGCCGCAGCCGAGTGGGCCGAGGCCGTCGTGTCGGCCGCCGGGCGGGGTGATCAAACCGAGACGGTCAATGCGTTCGATCGGTTGGCGATGGCGGTCGAGCAACTCGAACCGGAGCTGGTCGCCCTCAATACCTTGGGCGTCGCCGCCTGGAGTTAGCCGAGTTCAGCTCGGATCCGAGCCGCGACCTCAAGCCGATGGGCGTCGTCCTCGTACCCGTGCCGGGGCCAGAAGAAACCCCGCAATCCGTCTCCGCGGCGCCGCGGGACCACGTGGAAGTGGAGGTGCGGGACGCTTTGGCTGACCACGTTGTTGGCGGCGACGAATGTCCCCTCCGCGTCGAGAGCGACCCCGACGGCTCGCGCTGTTCTCCGAACGGCTGAAAACAGCGGTCCGGCCAGGGCATCGCTGACGTCTTCAATGGTCTCGGTGTGGACCCGGGGCACCACCAGAACATGTCCCGGAAACAGCGGCCGATGATCGAGAAACGCCGCGATATCGGGTTCGTCGAGGACGATGTCGGCCTGCTTGGAGCCGCTGAGAATGGCACAGAAGACGCAATCGGACACGCCGGCACGATACCCGTCACCTTGAGTGCAGACACAGCCGGAAGCTCCGGCGCTGGACCCGGAACCTCCTACACTCGGGGAGCGGCATGAGCCAATTCACCACTTCCCTCACGACCCGGCGTTTCGGGCTGCTGGGCGCCGCTCTGGCGCTGGTTGCCGCCCTTCCCGCAACTGCTGCGATTGCCGATGAAGCAGTGCCGATGTGCGGTCCCGAGGGGCAGGCGAAACCTGCGACGGTGGTGTTGGGTCCCGGCAACGACACGTTCACGGATACCGTCGGTCAGCCTGATGTCATTGTTGTGGAGCCGGGGTTTGTGGGTGGGGTCACGATCGATGGCGGCTTTGGGGGCGATTGGATCTGTGGCAGTGAAGGTCCCGATGTCATCAACGGCGGCCGCGGCCACGACAAGATCTTCGGTTTGGGCGGTGACGACGAACTCCACGGTGGGCAGCACAACGATTGGGTGGAAGGTGGCCCCGGCGACGACTTCCTGACCGGGGCCTTCGGGCGTGACACGCTGGTGGGTGGTCCCGGGAACGACACCCTCCACGGTGAAGGCGACGGCGATTTCCTCTACGGGTCGGGTGGCTGGGACGTGATCCTGGGTGGAGGGGCTCGGGACAACATCTTCGGCGGTCCCGGCCACGACACCGTCGATGGGGAAGAGGGTGACGATCGGATCCTGGGTGAGCGCGGCAACGACATCATCTCGGGCGGTGAAGGAGACGACACGATCCGCGGCGGTAACGGGACCGACTTCATCTCCGGTGGCAACGGCCGGGATTACATCCGCGGTGACCACGCCTCCGACGAGATCCACGGGGGCAATCACCAGGACCGCATCATCGGCGGCGACGGCGACGACTTCATCTTCGGCGATGGCTGGAACGACCTGCTGCTCGGAGGCAATGGGGACGATGTGCTCCACGGCGGTACCGGCGGCGATGTCGTCCACGGTGAAGCCGGGGCCGACGAGTTGTGGGGCCCGGAGTGCAGCCCGAACACACCGCCGTCACGGGCCGATTACCAGTGCCGCGCTGCGGCCAGCGGCGACCGTGGCGCCGGGGAGTTTCCCGGCTACGCGCCGGTCACCCAGCAGGGTGATGCCGGGGTCGTGGTCGATGAACTGCAGTGGGCGCTGAACGGGGTCGGGTACGACGTCGGAGTACCCGATGGGGCATTCGGGCCCGCCACCGATGCGGCGGTGCGCCGGTTCCAGGCCGACATGGGCCTGACGGTCGACGGGATCGTCGGCTCGGGAACGTGGCAGGCGCTGGCAGAGGCAGGAGGCGGTGATCTTCTGTACGGCGGCGACGGTTTTGATGCCTGTAACCGCTTCTGGGACGAGCAAATCGGCGAGTCCGGGTGTGAGACGTTCCGGGGCGAGCGTCCGTCGTCGACCGGCTGGCATGAGAACGCCGAGGCCGGTGAACCTTGGCGTTCCCTGGTGACCGAGGTATTCACCGAGGCGGGTTTCGAGGATGAGATCGATCGGGCGATCGCCGTGCTCGCATGCGAGAGCTGGGGTGATCCCTTTGTGACAACACCGTCGTCCCCGGAGGGCGCATTCGTCATCGGACTGTTCCAGATCAAGGACTTCTTCTGGGAGCCGTTGGCGGGTGACGGGAGTCTGCTCGACGCCCGCACCAACGTTGAAGTCACCGCTCAGATCATGGGTATCCAGAACTGGGACGGGCCGTGGACCGCATGGGAGTGCGCTCGGCTCCTAGGGTTCTGGGACTCCCAGCAACCCGACGGCGGATAGCCATGAGACGCACGCTGAGCCGGATTCGGGCGGCCTGGGCGCACCGGGAGCGTACGTGGGGCGAACCGCGTTCGGCCAACGGGGCGTCGTCCTTTCATCTCGTATGGGAGATGCCGCGGATCCCGCTGTCGAAGGTGGAGGCTACGCTCGAGATCCTCGTTCCACCCGAGGTCGATCGCCTCTACTTCTGGGCGTTGCAGACCAGCTTCGGTTCGGACCGGCGCCTGCAGGGCGGAGCCCATCTCGGGCTCCAGTGGAACCCCAAGTTCCCCGACAGCACGGCGGTCAACTGGGGCGGCTACGGCACCGGCGGGGGTGGCACCCAGCTGCTGCGGGGCACGCCGTCGAGGCTGCCCAGTTCCCGCAACGATCTCAACACCCGCAATTTCGACTGGCGGTTCGGGCGCCGTTACCGGCTGCGGGTTGCGCCCTCGCCGGACACTCCGAGCGAGGGATACGCCTGGCGAGGGACGGTGACCGACGTCGAGGCCGGCGAGGTCACGGTTGTTCGAGATCTCTACACCCCGGGGTCACACCTGCTGTCGCCGATGGTGTGGTCTGAGGTGTTCGCCCGCTGTGAGCAGCCGAGTGTGACGGTGCGGTGGAGTGACCTGCGGGCCGTGACCACAGAGGGCGAAGAGATCCGTCCGCAACGGGTGCGGGTGAACTACCAGAGCCGCACCGACGGCGGCTGCGACAACACCACCGTGTCGGTGGACGAACTCGGTCTGCTGCAGGTCTCTTCGGTCGATCGGCAGGTGCCGCAGGGGGCAATCCTGCCGGTCCCCGGCAGCTAGTGCTCTGTCTCATGGCCTTGGCGAGGGTCAGGCCGAGTCACGGGCGTCATCCGGCAAGGACGCACAACGAAGGCGCATCGGTGGATGCGTCGAGGCGGAGGACACAGCCGGGGGCGTCCCCGGCCGGCGCGAACCCGCCAAAGGTTGTGTGACGGGGCACTAGGCAGCCTCTACGGCCAGACCCCCCTTTCGGTGACGGTCTGGCGGCAGCGGCTCACCGCGATCAGCGTTGCGGCAATCCGCATGTCGGGTTTGCGGGGTGGTGCTTCGTCCGGCCGGACCTTGGCCCATCGATCGACGTACTCCTGGTAGGTGTCGGCCAACTCGGCCTGGCGAGCGACGACCTCTTCGGTGGCCCGGTTCATCTTCTTGCGGAGCCGGGCGTTGACGGCCTCCTCCGTCCACTGTTCGTTCTGGAGGTTCTGTACCCACTCCAGATACGACACCACGACCCCGCCGGCATTCGCCAGGATGTCGGGAATCACGTGAGTGCCTTTGCTGGCGAGGATCGCATCGGCATCCGGGGTAGTTGGCCCATTGGCGGCTTCGGCGATCAGCCGAGCCTTGACCCGATCTGCATTCTCGCCAGTGATCTGGTTCTCCAGCGCTGCTGGGATGAGGATGTCGCACTCGAGCTCCAGGATCGCGCGCGGCTCCAGGTTCGTGGTTCCCTTGGCGCCCAGCACCGTGCCGGTTTCCCGTTTGTGCGCCTCAACCGCCGGCAGATCCAACCCGTCTGGGTTGTAGACCCCACCCTGGGAGTCCGACACCGCAACGACGGTCGCGCCCATCTCCTGGAAGATGAACGAGGCATGCCGCCCGGCGTTGCCGAACCCCTGCACCGCAACGGTCAGGCCTTCGACGTTCTCGACTCCGGGCATGCCACCGATGGCCAGGAAATGCTCCACCGAGTAGGCAACACCCTGCGCCGTGGCAGTGGCCCGTCCCGGGATGCCACCGATGTCGAGCGGTTTGCCGGTGACGACCGGGAGGTTGTTGCGCCCGGGATGCATCATGTCGTAGGTGTCGTAGATCCACGCCATGGTCTGGGCGTTGGTGTACACGTCGGGGGCCGGGATATCGATGTGCGGGCCGATGTTGTCGCCCAAGGCAGCGACGAAACGGCGGGTGATCCGGCGCTTCTCCTCCGCGGACAGTGAGGGCGGGTCGCACTCGACGCCACCCTTGGCACCGCCGAAGGGAATGTCCAACAGGGCGCACTTCCACGTCATCCAGGTCGCCAGCGCTTTCACCTCATCGGCGTCGACCTGGGGATGGAACCGGATGCCGCCCTTGCCGGGCCCACGGGCGGTGTTGTGCAACACCCGATAGCCCCTGAAGGTGTGGACGTATCCGTCGTCCATGACGACGGGCATCGACACCGACACCACGCGCTCAGGTTCGAACAACCACTCCGAGATGCCACGCCAACCATGCAGGTCGTCGGCGAACGGGACTGCCTCCATGAACTGATGACGGCAGATGTTGTGCGGATTGAGGTCTTCATTGACCTCAGGAACGACGGTCATGTGATCCCCTCCGGGAACCGGTAATACCACCGCGTATCGTCATGCGCGGGATGGGTCTGACGTTAGGGCCGAAGTGCTCCGCACATCCGGCATTTGGGCCGAGTCGATCGGCAGGGGGCACTAGGCATTACCCCGTCCGGCAGAGGCATTGGGCGGTGTGTACCCTCCCACCCCCAATGCCGCCCCGTTTCCATCCTCTGATCCTGCTCGGTTTGATCGCGCTGGTTATCGCGGCGTGCTCGGGCGAGGATGCCGCCTCGCCGACGACGGGTGCATCAACGACGGCTGGTGCGTCGACGACCGCCACTCCGTCCGCACCGTTGACACTGGAGGTGCGTGCGGTCGTCGGGCGGCAGGCGACCGTTGACGTGATGATCACCAACACGGGCACGGAGACGCGCAGGCTGGTCCGCCCCTTCGTGACTCCGCTGTTTGTTGTCTTCTCGGTCTTCGACGACGCCGGCCGGAAGGTTCCGTTCGACGGTCCCAGGCCCCGGCTGGAGCCGCTCGTCGAATCAGACATTGTGGAACTGGCGCCCGGTGAGGTCACCTCTGCACGCTTCGACCTCAGCGAGTACTTCGTGCTACCCGGCGGTCAGTTGACGGTGTCTGCGGAGTACCGGGCCCGCGCCGTTCACCACGACGGGCTCGCCGAAACGATTGATCCAGATGATCCGATCATCTCGGACACAGTGACGATCGAGGTGGGGGCATGATCCGCCGCCTGCTCACGGTCGTCGGGTTCGTCCTCGGCCTGTTCATGATGGGCACTCTCGAGGCTCGGGCCAACGTCGTCTTCACCGACGGTGCACAGAAGGAGTTCGGGATCGATGCCGACGGCATGCCGACCGGATCCGGATCGGGGGTCGTCGCAACCGGATGGGAGTACTTCTGGGGAGCACCCGAGGGCCAGCGGATATTCACCTACCTGGAGCAGAGCGACGTCGAGGTGATCGTCGATGTGCTTCCTCCCGACCAGGTTGGCTCGGGGGAATCGGCCGGGAGGGTATACGGGACGGAGAAGGTCGAGGAGCGCGACCCCTCCGGGAAGCCGACCAAGATCCGCATCAAGATCCGCAGTGAACGCACCGGTGGTGCCGAGAACCTGGCCGACACGATCTGGCACGAGTTCCGCCACGCCGAGATCGATTTCCAGGGCGAACACCACGAACACGACGAGTTGGATGGGGAGGACTCGGAGCCGAACGAGCGCTTTCGTATGGACGTGGAGCGGGTGAAGGAACGCATCGAAGCGCAGCAGGTGGATCCCGATCCGCCGACCCCGCTGTACGACAGTCTGCGGGATCGGGCGACCGGGGAGGAGCTCCGGACCTCGGCTTGGCTCCTCGGAGACATCCTCGAGGACATTCGCGACAGTATTTCCTTCAACCAGCCGGCCCTACGGGCGACGTACATCGACCTCGAGACGTATGGCGCGGCGAAATACGGATACGACCTGTCGGACGTGACGGTCACCTTCAATGAGTCGATCGTCGAGTGTGGCGATGAATCGGACTACCACATCGTGGTGTGCTCGGAGGCGGGGGTTCTCGACATGCCCGCCGGTGATGTAGGGCTGTTTGTGATGGAGCTTGCAGGTGACATTCCCCTCGCGGGAGGGGAGCATTCGTTGATCTACTCCGTGGTCCTCGACTCGGACCGGGACCCGGCAAACGACTGGGTGTTCATGCCGCCGTTCGATTGGGACTTCTTCCAAGGCACTGATCGCTGGTACCAACTGATCTATGACCACATATCGGATGAATGGTCGCTGACGGTGACGCAACTGACGGCGAACGGCGAGATCCCGGAGGTCGTCGAGGCGTCGACGGTGCGTGCCGTCGTCGAGGGCGATGTGGTCGCGGTCTTCATCTCGATGGAGGAGTTCGCCGCCGATGACCCGGCGTTCCGGTTCTCGGCGTTTGGTCACGACGGATTCTTCACCGAGTCCACCCGTGGCGGTGATGTCTCGGGGTCAGATCCCACGGAGCCGCCGATTCCGATCGGTGCCGAGGTATTCGAGGCGTCACCGCAGGAGTGAGTGGGCGGGATCGGCGCGGTACCCTTCCGCCGACGGGCGCTTAGCTCAGGTGGCGAGAGCGCTTCCCTTACAAGGAAG
>CAZEHO010000046.1:0-17587 GCA_964511945.1 uncultured Acidimicrobiia bacterium
GCACCGGAGAAGCCGTCGTTCACGAGGCAGGACTCGACGGAGAAGGACAACTCGACCGCATAAGGGCGTACCTGGAGGCGCTGGCGAGCAACTGAACCGCAGCGCGAATCGGGGACCGCCTCGACTCCTGCGGCGAGAACAAGGCCGACCGGTCGGAGATAAGCCGACTCTGATCCCAGCAGAGTTCTTGGAGGGCGGTTCGTTAGCTCCCGTCCACTACGGCGAGGTCACCGGAGATCCTCACCGGCACGTTGGGAACGCCGGAAACGAGGCCGGCGAGCCGGTCGACCTCGGGTCCTTCCGTCACCAGCAGGTCATCCAGCCATCGGAATCCGATTGCCTGAAAGAGCAATTCGGCCTCGATGGAGAACGGTCCGGTTGCGCCGGTGAGATCGATCTCGTAGGTGATCGTGTCAGTGCCTCCAAGGAAATCGGGATCGGTGCCGGCGTTGCCGGCCGGAAGGATGTCGGGAGACGCGATCCGCCGGTCGAATCCCCCCGGCAGCAGCCGGTTGTCCTTGAGGTAGCCGGCACCCCGCAGCAATGTCGTGGTGACCTCCCCGTGGGTGTTTCCGATGACGGTTTCGTAGATCTGCACCTCATCGGGATTGGAGATCGATTCGTAGTGCGGTTCGAAGGTGGTCCCGTCGGCGTCGTTGGTGTTCCCGGCGATGGCTCCGGTCGGCTGGGGAGCGCCCGAATCGAACACGACGGCACCACCCCCGTCGAGCACGGTCAGATGAATCCAGGCTCGGCGGGACGGGTAACCGGTCGGGAACTTGTGGCCGGCGAGATTGCCGACGGTCACCGTCACCTGCATCCGGCTGGAATCGGCCGCCGCATCCACGATCTCGATGGTGCCGGTCACGCCCCGGAGTTGGTCCTCGACTCGACTCAAGGTTGCATCGAAATGATCGCTCGAGGCCGTGACGCCGAGGCTCTCGCCGGCGGCCCGGAACAGCGACAGCATGAACGTGTTGCCGCCGACGAAGTGGTGTTGCGAGAACGGTGCCCGTGGCGGTCCTCCGGTTGTGGAGAGCCGGACGGAACCGTCGACCTCAGGGAGGTGGCAGTCCTGGCACGATGTCGTCGCGGCAAACTCTGAGGCGAGCCACTCGAGGTACGGGGTCTGCTCGGCGAATTCCCCGACGATGTCTCCTGCGGTATCGAGCGTCGGCGTGAACAGGGTGTGGCAGGTGGCGCAGAGTTCCGAGTCCTGGAGATGGCCTCCGCGCTCGGGGATGAACCCTGAGATCGATGCCATGGTCTGCGCCTGTCCCGTCGGAACGTCGTACGGACCGAAGATGATGCGGTCGCCCTGCGGGGTGGCCGAGTCGATGACGAAGCCCCCGCTGAAGGAAGCGGGGCTACCGAAGCCGTCGGGTTGGATCTGATGGCACAACGAGCACGAGACCCCGTCGCTCGCCAGGTCACCGAGGGGATGCTCGGGATGGGCAAACCCGGTTCCGAGGACGGCGGCGGCGCTGCCGTCGAAGACGGCCGTCGTGCGGGCCATCGGCATGTGACAGGTTGCGCACTTGCCCTCGATCGCGCCGGCCAGGTCCGGTGCGAGAGTGACCTCGCGGCGGACGGTTGCTGCCCAATAGGGATCTCGCGCCGCGTTGGCCATCATCGTCGACCGCCAGGCAGCGTCGATCGACACGTCGCGTCCGGCTGCCTCCATCTCCTGGTGGCAGACGGCGCAGGCGCCCGCCGCCGAAAAAAGGGTGTCGCGCACGCTGGAGAGCTCACGTCCGGCGAACGGCGGCGGTTGCAATGCCGGTGGAGGCGCCGTCGTGCCCGGGTCGGCCGGGGAGGCCGTCGTTGCCACCGCTGTGGACGGCACGGTCCCGGGGACGGTTGATGCTGCCGCGGTCGAGCCGGGGCTTGCTGCCGTTGTGGCGGCGGATTCCAACGACACCGTGGCGCCGCCGCATCCGGCGGTCAGCGCCACCAGCAGCACCGCAATCGCTATCGGGGACCTGCTCACGAAATCCCTCCACCTCGTCGAGAGGTTCAAGGTAGGTGGCGCTACTCGCGCCGAACACGGCCCAAGGTCCCGAACTCGCAGTGCACAACAGCGCTCCGGTTCGCAGTTCCAGCCGGATGGCCCGAGTTGCAGGAGATGCCCGATCGGTACCCTGCTGCCACCGCGCGAGGAGGGTGAGGATGCGAAGTGATGCCGAAACCGTTGCCGAGTACCTGGTCGGCCTGCCCGGCGGCAGGAGAGTGGCCACCGAGACGGTTCGGAACACGATCCTCGACAACCTCCCCGACGGCTACGAGGAGGTCATCAACTGGGGCATGATCACGTATCAGGTCCCGCTGGAGACCTTCCCGAAGACCTCCAACAAGCAGCCGCTGATGTACGTCGGCCTGGCACCGCAGAAGAACCACATGGCGGCATATCTGAATTTCTGAGCGCGGTGTACCCCTCAGAGGAGGGTGCCGAGTAGTTCAAGCAGGCATACCTCGATACCGGGAAGCGGCTGGACATGGGCAAGTCGTGCGTGCGGTTTCGCAATCTCGAGGATTTCCCGCTCGAACTGATCGGGGAAGCGATCGCCGCGGGCGGCGTCGACGAGCTCATCGAGATCTACCGGCGCTGAAGCTCCTGAGGCTTCGGAAGGGTTCCTTCCCGGTGCCGGATGTCCTCCGTCGCTGGACCGAACGCGAACTCCCAGAACGCCTGCCGGTTAGGTGTCTCCCGGCGTTCCGTATCTCTGGCGATGTAGACCGCGGCAACCGGGTTGAAGTCCTCGATCTCAACGATGGCGATGCTTCCTTCGGCGATCGCGTCAGCAGCCATGGTCGCTCCCACGAATGCCAGGCCGGCTCCTTCGGCTACGGTCCGATGCACCGCTTCACCGTCGCCGACGAATGAGCGGATCGGGAGATCTGAGAGTGAGTATCCGTGATGCTCGAGTTCTTTGGTCACCGCATCAACACTCCCCGAATCGGTTTCCCGGCTGATGAGCCGGGCCTCCATCAGGTCGGCCACGGTTATCGGATCACCCGCGGTCACCCACGGATGCTGCGGGTGCGCCACCAGCACGATGCAATTCACCAGGAACGGCCGGTATTCGATGCCTCTGTGCGGGCGGCGGAGGCTTCCCATTGCGAACTGGACGTCACCCATGCGGAGCAGGTTGATCGCACCGGATCGGCTGGTGACCTGGCAATCGACCTCGAGATCGGGATGCACCGCACAAAGCCTGGCGAGCATCTTCGGCAGGATGTACTTGCCTGCCGATGTCGAGCAGCTGATCAGGAGGCGTCCGGCGACGTTGCGGTCCAGCGCCTCCATTGATTCGCGGATGTGATGGCCGCGCTGCAGCAGGTCGCGGGCCATGGGCACCAGGGTGTTGCCGGCATGGGTGAGAGCGACGTTGCGGCTGAATCGATCGAACAGGTCGACGCCCAGCTCAGCTTCGAGCGATCGAATCCGCTGGCTGACAGCCTGCTGGGTGAGTCCAAGGCTGCGGCCGGCGGCCGCGAAGTTCTCGGTTTCGGCGGCAGCCAGGAACACGCGGAGATCGGTGAGGTTCAGCATCATCCTCTCCCGAAATCGATGCTGGCGGGCTGGCGGCGGATGTCGTCGATGTCCGGGCTGAACGCGTATTCCCAGAATGCCCGCTGAGCACTGGTAGCCGGGTGTCCGGTGGAGCGCGCCAGGTAGAGGGTTCGAACGAGATCGAGGTTCTCGACCTCGATCAGGCTCACGGTGCCTGCCCTGACGTATTCGGCGGCGACCATCGACGATACGAACCCGACCCCGATCCCCTCGGCGACCGCGATCCGCACGGCCTCAGAATTGCTCAAGACCATGATGATCTGGAGCTCCTCGATCCGGATGTCGTGATGGGAAATACCGTCGCGAACGGCCTCAACCGTCCCCGAGCCCTCCTCGCGGGACACGAACCCCTCGGTGGCGAGTTCTTTCGCCGAGAGCGGTTCGCTTCGGTCGGACCAAGGGTGCTCGGGATGGGTGATGAGGACGATCCGGTCGGCGACAAAGGGCCGGTACTCGATCTCGGCGATCGGGAGCCGCACGCTCGTCATCGAGAGCTGCAGTTCACCGGTCGAGAGCATGCCCAGTGCCCGATCCCGGTCGTTCACCAGGCATTCGAAGCGGACCTGCGGGTGAAGCGCCTGGAACCGGGCGAAGATGCGGGGAAGCACGTACTTGCCTGAAGCGGTCGTGCACCCCATCTTGAGTTCGCCGGCGATCTCGTTGTGGAGTGTCGCCATGGAGTCGTGCAGCCGGTGGCCGCGCAGGAGCAGGTCCTTGGCGAGCGGGACGAGGGCGCGGCCGGCGTCGGTGATCGTGACATGGCGTCCGGAGCGTTCGAAGAGCTCGATGCCGAATCGCCCCTCGAGCGACCGGACGTGCTGGCTGACCCCAGGCTGTGTCATGCCGAGGCGGCGCCCGGCTTCCGAGAAGTTTTCGGTCTCGGCGGCCGCCAGGAAAACCCTGAGTTCGTTGAGGTTCAGCATGTGCAGCCCCTCAGGCCTCGTCACCGGCCGACGACGCAGCGCAACACCCTCCGCTCGGTAGTCTAGAACCCGACATTCCGTCGGATCGGGGGCGGGCGCGCCCGAAGGGCTATTCATGAGGGCAGCAGGTCGTCGCCGGGCCGCAGTGGTACTGCTCTTTGTTGTGGTGCTCGGGGTCAATGTGGTCGCTACCTCGGCCACGATTGCAGTCGAGCAATGGGATCACACGACAACGGAACTGCTCCAGGGTCCGTTTGCAGACGGACCCGATGTGACCCAGGCCTGTATCACCTGCCACGCCGATGTCGCCGCCGACGTCCTCGCCACAGTTCACTGGAGCTGGGAGTACGCCGACCCGGTCACCGGTGCGCTCCTCGGCAAGCGCCATGTGTTCGACAACACGTGGATCGCTCTGCGCGGCAACGAAGCGCGGTGCACATCGTGTCACATCGGGTATGGCTGGGACGACGATCGGTTCGACTTCTCAGAGGCCTCGGCGATCGACTGTCTGGTTTGCCACGACACCACGGGCACATATGCCAAGTTCCCCTCGGGGGCCGGACATCCGGTGACGGGTGAGCCGCAAACCTTCGATGGGGTCGTGTTCGAGCCCGTAGATCTGTCGTTCGTGGCGCGCAACGTGGGGATTCCGGGACCGGGAAATTGCACCGCCTGCCATGTCGCCGGTGGTGGGGGCGATGGGATCAACCATGCGGAACCGGTGGGCACCGCTGTGTCGCCTACGGACATCCACATGGACCCCGACGGCCTCGACTTCGACTGTCAGACCTGCCATGTGACGGACCGCCACGAGATCCCCGGTGGTCGACAGATCGCGGATTGGGTGAGCGGAGGCCCGGCGGCGTGCGAGCGATGCCATTCGCCGGAACCGCACACCGAACCGATGCTGAACGAGCACGTCGCCACGGTCGCCTGCCAGACCTGCCACATCCCCTCGGCCGGATCAGACCCGGTCGCGATCTCGTGGGATTGGTCGGTTGCCGGTGCGGCCGATCCCAACGGAGACCGGCCGCATGTCATCGTCGATGAGGCCGTGGGGCGGCCCGCCTACGACAGCCGATTCGGATCAATCATGTGGGGAACCGGGGTCACACCGGTCTACCGCTACGCCAACGGGACCTATGACTGGTTCCGGCCCGACGAGCCCGTCGATCCCGCTGAGAGGCTTGTGGTGAACGCCGTGCTCGGGAGCCCGGCGGACGGGCGCATCTGGCCGTTCCAGGTCTTCGCCGGGGTGCAACCCTACGACCCGGCGAGCGGCCTCCTTGCTCCGATCGACCTCTTCCCGTCGGATGATGAGGACTTCGCTGCGTTCTGGCGGTCGTGGGATCTCGAAGGTGCGATCGCTGCAGGATTTGCCGCCTACGGCAGGGGCTTCAGCGGAGAGGTGGCGTTCATCGAGAGCACGTCGTATCGGCCCATCACCCACGGTGTTGCTCCTGCCGCAGATGCTCTTGGGTGCAATGAGTGCCATGCGGCCGAAGGCCGGTTGGATTACACCGCCCTCGGATATGCCGCGATCCGGGCAACCGCACTGTCCGAACCAAAGGAACTCCCGGAGCCGCCCCCGCCGACGACGACAACTACCTCGAGTCCGCCGGTGACGGCGCCGGCCCCGTCAACGACGATCGCGCCGACCACGACCACCCTCGCCGCGGCGGCCTCCACCTCCATCGCTGCGGCCGGGGCTGATGACGACGACTCCGGGTTCAGCGTGGCGTTCATTGCGGCGGTCGCCTCCGCCGTGACCGCCGCGGGTGCCGCCGTCGGATTCGGGGTCTGGGTGTCGCAACGCTCACAGCGGCGTCGGACCCCGCCGCAAATCCACCAGTAGTGCCGGAACTGCTGCAGGTGGATCAAATCACGACCGGGACTCACCCTGACCTGCACCCGGGACGCCCCCGGTTCACCGAGGGCTCGGACGTGCAGCCCGACGCGCGGGCCGCCGGCGAGGTCCCGGTACAGTCCCCGCAATGACGCCGCTCAACTGGATTCGCCGCTTCCTGTACTTCCCGGAAACGGTGGTACCACCGATCGAAGCGGTACTTCCGGGCGGTGAGGTGGTCCGGTACCAGACCGACGACGGGATGCGGCTATTGGGCTGGTTCCTTCCGGTTCACGGCCCGATTGCCACAGTCATCGTGTTCCACGGCAATGGTGGGACGATGGCCGATCGCAGCGATCTCGCCCGCGGGTTGGCGGACCGCGGCATGGCTGTTCTGCTCGCCGAGTATCGCGGCTACGGAGGCAATCCGGGTGAGCCATCGGAGGACGGCTTGCTTGCCGATGCCGCCGCAGCGCTGACCTACCTGAGGGGGCGGCCCGATGTCGATCCAGACCGGATCGTGTATTTCGGCGAATCCCTCGGGTCGGGGGTCTCGGTCGGTCTGTCGGCCGACCACCCGCCGGCGGTGCTGGTGTTGCGCTCTCCGTTCACCTCATTCGCCGAGGTGATCGCCATGCACTATCCGATGCTGCCGGCTGCGCCGTTGCTGCCGGATCAATTCGACTCGCTGGAGCGGATCCCGGCGGTGACGTGTCCGCTGCTGGTTATCGCGGGTTCCGCCGACTCGATCGTTCCGGCGTCGTTGAGCTGCGACCTGTACGAGGCTGCTGCCGGTGAGAAGCGCTACGTCGAGTATCCGGGTGCCGACCACAACGACTGGGAGATCTCCGCCGGAGAGGCCATGCTCGACGATGTCGCCGCCTTCGTGGGCGAACACATAGGCCGGTGACCGGGCCCCGCAGGCTGTTTCGCTAGGCGGCCGAGCGTCGCTTCGACCAGCGCCTGATCCGCGGCAGCTGCCACTTGATCAGGCCGGTCCAGAACACGAGACCGACAACGCCGAACTTCATCACGTTGTTGAAGGCGTCCGACCACCCGTCTGCCGTCATCGCCAGGAAATGGAACGAGATGATCAAGCCGGCCAGGAAATGCGTCCAGCGCAGAATGGAGTTCCAGTTCCTCACGGCCTTCCCCCTCCCGAAGTGCCTGGAAGGCGCAGACCGTACCTGATCTCCACCCGTCGTCATGTCGAGACGTCGCCGGCCGCAGCGCTCAGAGCAACTCCGCGACCGCCTTCGCACCCTGCTTGAAGGCATCCTCGTTCAGGGACAGCATCGCTGCTTTCGAGCCGAACTCCTCGGCGATGGCCGCTTGGAACGTCTCCGCCGGGAACAGATCCGTGGCGGCCTGCAGGGCTCCCAACGCGACGATGTTCTTCACCATCTTGGCTCCGAGCCCCACAGCGATCTCGTTGAAGGGGACCCCGAAGATGCGCACCCCGTCGGCAACCTCGGGGATCTGGTCGATCACGGTGCTGTCGTAGATGATGGTTCCGCCCCCTGCGGTTGCCGGTGCGAACTTCCGCATGCTGGGGGCGTTGAATGCCACCAGGATGTCAGGCGTCGGCGCCGCCGGGGAGAGAACTTCGTGCTCGGCGATGTGGACGTCTGCATACGACGTTCCGCCCCGGGACTCAGGGCCGTACGACGGGATGTGAGTGCTGTCGAAGCCTTCGTTGATTGCCGCCCGGGTCAGCAGCAGTGCTGCTGTCTGAGCACCGTCGCCTCCCGCCCCGGCCAGCTTGAGCGCGATGTCGGTGCCGGCGAGGTGGGCCGGGAACCCGTCGCTGTGCCGCGGCGTGGGTGTCGCCACCGCTCCGATCTCGTCGAGCAGCCGTTCCGGATCGTATGAGGGGGCGGGCAGGGCCGGCCACGAGGCGTCAGCCGAAGTGTCTTTCTTCACGCCCAGGGGGAAGGTGGGAACCATCTGGTCGTGGACCCACTGCTCCGCCTCCAGGCTGTCCATCTTCAGCTGTACCGGGCACTCCGCCAGGACCTCGATCATGGCGAAGCCGCGGTCCTCGGTCTGCATCTGGAGGGCCTTCTTGATGGCGCGACGCGCCCGGTTTCGGTGTTTGGCATCGAAGAGAGCGACCCGTTCGACGTAGACCGGCCCGTCGAGTCCGGCGATCATCTCGGCGACCTTCATGGGCTGGCCCAGGAAGTCCGTGCGGCCTTCCGGGGTCGTGGTCGTCTTCTGCCCGATGAGGGTGGTGGGTGCGAGCTGCCCGCCGGTCATCCCGTAGGTGCCGTTGTTGACAAAGATCACGGTGATCGGGATCCCCATTTGGGCGGTGTGGACGATTTCGGCCAGCCCGATCGACGCCAGGTCACCATCGCCCTGGTAGCTGATCACTACCGAATCGGGGTTGGCCACCTTGTGTCCGACGCCCACCGCCGGAGCCCGGCCGTGGGCGGCCTGGGTGTTGCCGACGTCGAGGTAGTAGTAGAGAAACACGCTGCATCCCACCGGGGAGATCGCGATCGACCGATCCTGCACGTCGAGTTCCTCGATCGATTCGGCGAGGTACTTGTGGACCAGCCCGTGTCCGCAGCCGGGGCAGTAGTGGGTCGCGTGCGCCTTGAGGCCGGCGGCGTGGGCATGTCGCTCGAAGACCTCATAGAAGACGCTCACGCCGGCACCTCCTCTCCCAGCTCGGCTCGGGCGAGGACTTCCTCCACCCTCGGGAGGTTGCCTCCCATCCGCCGGACGTGTTCGATCTCCGGGAACTCGGTGATGCCCGCATGGCTCAGCGCCAGGCGCAGTTCGTCTTCGAGCTGGCCGTTGCCGGCCTCCACCACGATCAGCCGCCGTGTGCCCGGAAGGATCGGCCTCAGCGCATCGATCGGGAACGGCCACAGCGTGATGGGCCGGAACAGTCCGGCCCGGATCCCGCGATTCCGCAGCGTCTGGATTGCGCCCTTGACCGTGCGTGCGGGTGTATTCGAGGCGATGAAGACGATCTCGGCGTCGTCACATTGGAACAGATCGGCCCGCTGTTCCTCAGCTTGGATCCGTGCGTACTTCTCGTTGAGGTACTGGTTGAACTCCTCCTGGTCGTCCTCCTGGAGCCGGATCGAGGAGTGGAGGTTCGATCGATGTGCGGCATCTCCGTACACCGCCCAGCCCGGGAGCCCCGGCTTCACCATGGTGTCGGGGAGTTGCACCTTCCCGGTCATCTGACCCAGGTAGCCGTCGGCCAGCACGATCACCGGGTTGCGGTACCGGAAGCTCATCTCGAATGCCGCGATGGTGAGGTCGAGGGTCTCCTGGGGATCTGCCGGTGCCAGCACGATGGCGAAGGTATTGCCGTGACCCAGCCCGCGGCAGGCGAGCTTGATGTCGCTCTGGGCGGGTCCGATGTTTCCGAGGCCGGGACCGGCCCGCATCACATTGATGAAGACCCCAGGAAGCTCGGAACCGATCATGTAGGAGATGCCCTCCAGCATGAGGCTGAATCCGGGAGAAGAGGTGAAGGTCATGGAGGGAAGGCCGGCTCCGCCGCACCCGTACATGTGGTTGACCGTCGCCACCTCGCTGACCGCCTGGATGAAGACCCCGTCGAGATGGGGGAGCACCTTTGCCATCAGCTCCGCCCCCTCGGTGGAGGGGGTGATCGGGTAGCCGAAGAAGTGGCGGCACCCGGCGAGGAGAGCGCCGATGGCAGCCGCATAGGTGCCCTTGATCTGCAGCGGCTGCATGACCGGCAGCGGGATGGTTTCGCCCGGGATGTCCGTCGGTTCGGGAACGCCGACTTCCCGCTCACCGAACACCGACACCGGGTCGAGCGTCTCCCAGGAGTGGAGCACGTCGTCTCCGTGGAGCCCGAATGGTTCCGGGCAGGCCGCAATGCACAGGCCGCAGGCGTTGCATCCTTCGAGGTCGACCACCACAGGGAGCAGCCCGGTCTCCGGATTCACCTCATCGGCGTAGTCGATCAGATGCCTGGGACAGGCAGCAATGCAGCGCCCACATCCCTTGCAGTACTGGGCCAGCAGAAACGGCAGTGGTCGTTGACGGCGCGTCCGGGGTGCGGTCATGAATCCAGGGTCCTCGCTTTCGCGATCGGGGGGCGGACGAGGGCCGCTGCGGCTGCGAGACTCAGATCCCGCTCGCCCCTTCCAAGAAGGTCACATTGGAGCAACACGCTCACTCATATCGAACCCTATTCGACGTGCTCTGGGGAGGGGTCGATTGGTCCAACGAAGCGGACCGTCGTCCCTGGTGGATTGGGACCGCTATGGGACCAGTCCACAAATGCTGAGCTGATCGTCCCCCGTGACGGTGAGGCCGGTCGGGCCATCCGGCCGGGCGAGTCGAAAGTACAGGGCGTCATCCGCGGCAAGCTCGACCGTTCGCTCGGCCGTTCCGAACCGGTCCTCCCACAGCAGGACTATCGCGGGAGCATCCGGCGAAACCAATTGGATCACGCCGCCGCCGGTGACATCGATCCAGGCGGTCCCGCCACCGTCCGGCACGAAGGTGCAGCCCAGGTCGTCGGTCGTCGAGGCGCCCACGGGACCAGATTGCCGGTACTGGGCCTCGGTCGACACACCCATCCTCATGTCGCCGCGCACCTCGGCGGCGACGCCGTCGTCGGCGAGCCGTGGCTGCCACCCATCCTCGAGCAGCATCCGCAGGCCTTCCGGTCGCAGGAACCCCTCGCGCAGTCCCATGCTGTAGCCGTCGATGATCGGCTCGCCCTGAGCAACGATGACTCCGGCGGCCTCGACGTAGGGCCGGGACCGGGCTCCGATGTGGCGGAACCGAACGATGTCGTCGTGCAAGGCCGCAGCACTGAACCCGACCAGTACCACTCCGACCAGCGCCGCGGCGGCCAGGACACGCCGGTCGGAGGGGAGTCGCAGGTGCGGCGCCAGCGCAACGATGAGGAGGGTTCCTGCGATGTGTGAGTACCGGGTAGACCCGACCGGTGAGCCTCTGGGGATCACTTTCACCGCCACGACGAGCACTGTGAACATCACGGTGCCGAGGAGCAGCGACATGGTCGGGAGATCCATCCGCCCCGCACGGATCAGCCACCACACCAGGACCACCAGTCCGGCGAGCAGGACCCATCCCAGGGCGTGGGGGAGCACGAGGATCCTTGCCAGGGTCAACCGCCACAGATCGGCCGTCGTTGCCGGGACGTCGATCAGCCACTCCGACGCTGAGAGCGATGGCCGCAGCTGGGGTGCGGACGTCCGGTTGATGAGATACCAGGTGCCGTAGGTGAGTGCCCCGGCGGTGAGAGCGGGCCACCACCGCCGAACCCCCGTGGTGATCAGCGCGGCGAGTCCGAAACCGATGACTCCGGCGGCGCCGGCTCCTCCGGCGGTCAGCGGGACGAGCAGGGCTCCGAACATGAGCAGCTGGTGCCGGGTCCCCGGCTGCTCGACCACGGTGGCGATGGTCAGCGCTCCGAGGAGGCCGGCGAAGGCCACCGGGGTATCGATGAACCAGCCGGTCAGCCATCCCGCCGTGCTCATGAACAGCAGCACACCGGCCGCCGCCATGGCGACCACCGGATGCGTGTCGCGATGGCGCAGCCAGCGCCAGGCAATGACTGCGAAGGCCGCCCACACCGCCGCACCGATCGATGGGTAGAGCGGTGAGAAGTCGAGTCCCACGAGGCCGTAACCGATGCGGGTGGAGAGGATGCCGTAGATCGCGAGGTGGCCGGCGTGGTGCCGCAGCAGGTCGGCGGCGGAGCCGATCTCCCGCTGGGTCAGGTAGTCCCACACATCGGAGCGAAACCAACCGTGACGGGCGGCTGCGACGACAAACACGATCGACGCCACCGCCAGGGCGAGCACCACACCCCATTCGGCGGCGTGCACGGATGTGGTGGTGCGTGGGGAGGATCGGGTCATGAGGCGGCCCGGAGGGCGGCGCCTAATCTACTCACCGTGCCTGAGTCGATTCCCTTCAATCAGCCCAGCCTCGAGGGTCGGGAGCTTGCGTATCTGGAGGAGGCGGTTCGCGGCGGCCACACCTCAGCGTCGGGCCCGTTCTCCAAGCGCTGCGCAGCCGTGCTGCGTGACGCCCACCCGGGTGCCGAGGTCCTCCTGACGACTTCGTGCACGGATGCGCTCGAGATGACGGCGATGATGCTCGAGCGGCGTCCGGGCGACACCGTCATCGTCCCGTCGTTCACGTTCGTCAGCACGGCGCTGGCCTTCGCCAGAGAAGGATTCGGCATCGTGTTCGCCGATATCGAGGAGGAGACGCTCGGGGTCGATCCGGCGCATGTCGCCGATCTCATCGACGAAACGACCCGGGCGGTGGTGGCAGTCCACTACGGCGGCATCGCCTGCGATCTCGCCGGTCTTGCCGATGCCATGCAGCAGTACCCGCGAGCCGACCTCGTCGAGGACAACGCTCACGGGCTCTTCGCCACTCACCAGGGGAGGGCATTGGGGACCTTCGGACGGTTCGGGACGCTGAGCTTCCACGAGACCAAGAATGTGGTCTGCGGAGAGGGCGGGGCGCTAATCGTCGGCCGGGAGGAGGATGCGGCTCGAGCCCGGATTCTGCTCGACAAGGGGACCGACCGTCAGGCGTTCCTGCTCGGCCAGGTCGACAAGTACTCGTGGAAGGACACCGGATCCTCGTTCGGGCTCTCCGACCTCAACGCTGCCTTCCTCTGGGGACAGCTCGAGCAGCGCGCCGCGATCATCGAGAAGCGGCGGCGGGTGTTCGAGGCGTACTCGGCTCAGCTCGCTCCGGATGCCGAGGAATTCGGGCTGCAGATCCCGGTCGTTCCCGATGGTGACGTCCCCGGATACCACCTGTTCTACGTTCTGCTGCCCGACGCGGCGACCCGCGACCGGGTCCTCAAGGACATGCGGGGAGACGGAATCCAGACCACCTTCCACTACGTGCCGCTGCACTCGGCAGAGGGTGGCCGGGCGGTGGCGGCACTGGAAACCGACTGCCCGCGAACGGAATCGGTGTCGGCCAGGCTGCTCCGATTGCCGTTCTACAACTCCCTGACCGACGGCGACGTCGAGCGAGTCGTCGCCTCATTCCTCTCCGCGATCAGGGGGTAGCACGACGTCGACCGTCACGGTGGTCCCCTCCGCTGCGATCGGCAGCGTGGTGCCGTCGACGGGAGTCCCGTTCACCACGATCCCCGGAGTCTCGGTCGATGAACGGCGCACCGTGATCTCGTATTCGGCCCCGCGGTACCGGCGCCGGGCCCGGTAGCCGGTCCAGCTGGAGGGGATGACCGGGTCGACGATCAGCCCACCGTGGTCGGGCCGGATCCCGAGGATCCACTGAGTGATCGCCACGTAGTTCCACGCCGCGGTGCCGGTGAGCCACGAGTTCTTCGCCTCGCCGTGGGTGGGAGCGTCCGGCCCGGCGATCATCTGGGCGTAGACGTACGGCTCGCTGCGGTGCACTCCCGAGATGGCCTCCCTGGCCGATGGATTGATCTTCCAGTACCACTCGAATGCCCGGTCACCCTCACCCAGGATGGCGGCGGCGATCATCGCCCACGGGTTGGTGTGGCAGAAGATTCCCCCGTTCTCCTTGTAGCCGGGCGGGTACGAAGAGATCTCGCCCAGCTCGAGCCGGTACGACGTGAACGGCGGTCGGACCAGTGCAATGCCGTGGGCCGAGTCGAGGCGATCCTCCACCGCATCCAGTGCGGCCGCCGCTCGTCCGTCCTCCACTCCGATGCCCGCCATGACGCACATCCCTTGCGGCTCGAGAAAGATCTGTCCTTCCGGAGCATCCCGGGTTCCCAATGCGGTGCCGTGGGCGTCGTATGCCCGCAGGAACCACTCGCCGTCCCATCCTGCGGCGTCGACTGCGGCGGTCATGGCGGCCACCGACTCGTCCAGTTCGGCCGCCTCGCCATCGTGTCCCATGAAGCGGGCAAGTGCCGCCATCCGCCGGCCGGCAAGGACGAACAACCCGGCGATGAACACCGACTCCGCAACCAGCCCATCGCCGCTCTGATGGGTCTGGAACGATTCGCCCGGCTCGCTCGAGAAGGTGTTGAGGTTGAGGCAGTCATTCCAGTCGGCCCTTCCGATGAGCGGCAGCCCGTGCGGACCGAGCCGATCGAGCGTGTACCCGACGGCGCGGCGCAGGTGCTCCCACATCGGCGCTGCAGACCCGGCCCGGTTCTCGAAGACTGCCTGCTCGTCGAGGATCGAAACGTCGCCGGTCTCGGCGACGTATGCATCGACCGCCAGCACGAGCCACAGTGGATCATCGTTGAAACCGCTGCCGACGGCATCGTTGCCTTGTTTGGTGAGCGGTTGGTACTGATGGAAGGCTCCGCCGGAATCGAGCTGGGTGGCGGCAAGATCCAGCAGCCGCTCGCGGGAGCGTTCCGGCGCCATGTGGACGAACCCCAGGAGATCCTGGTTCGAATCCCGGAAGCCCATGCCCCGTCCGACGCCCGACTCGAACAGGGAGGCCGATCGGGAGAGGTTGAAGGTGGCCATGCACTGCGCCGCATTCCAGATGTTCACCATGCGGTCGGTGTGCTCGTCCGGGGTCGCCACCGTCAGAACACCGAGCAGGCCGTCCCAGTGACGTCGCAATTCCCCGAGCGCTGCGTCGACCGCCCCGGGATCCTGGTGTTCGGCGATCACCTCCCGGGCTTGCGCCAGATCGATCTTCCCCGGGGCGATGAACTTCCGGTCCTCCGGATTCTCGTGGTACCCGAGGGTGATGACGACATCGCGGACCTCGCCGGCGCCGAGGTCGACGTCGATCTGGAAGGCGCCGATCGGTGCCCAGCCGTGGGCGACGGAGTTGCGCATCGTGCCGCGGGCAACCCGCAGCGGCTTGTCCCATCCGCGATAGGGCCCGAGGAAGGCGTCGCGGTCGGTGTCGAATCCGGCTGGCTCAACCGAGGTCGAAAACGATGCGAAGTGGTTGCGGCGCTCGCGGTACTCGGTGACATGGAAGATGGTCGAACCGTCGACTACGACCTCGCCGGTGTTGAAGTTGCGCTGGAAGTTGGTCTGGTCGTCCCACGCGTCCCAGAGTGCGAACTCGACCACCGGGAAGGCGGAAATGCGTGCCCGGGTGTCCCGGTGGTTGGTGAGCCGGATGCGCCATGCCTCGAGGTCGGTGCCGAGGGGGACGAGGTAGGTGATCTCACCCTCGATCCCGTCGCGATGGCCGCCGATGATCGTGTAGCCGAGACCGTGCCGGCACCGGTAGTCGTGAAGTTCGGTCCGGGTCGGCTGCCAGGTGGGCGACCAGAAGCGTCCGGTGTCACGATCGGCGAGATACACGTAGCGGCCGCCGCTGTCCGCCGGCACATTGTTGTACCGGTATCGGGTGAGGCGTCGCATACGGGCGTCGCGGTAGAACGAGTATCCGCCGGCGGTATTCGAGATGATGCCGAAGTAGCGCTCGGATCCGAGATAGTTGATCCAGGGGAGCGGGGTATCGGGGCGGTTGATGACATACTCCCGCCGCTCATCGTCGAAATGCCCGTAGCGCATGTTCCTCCGCCGGTTCGTCCGTCGAACACTGGCGGGCAACCGCACCGGCCGCAAGCCGGATCAGCGGCCGCCGGCGTGCGCGGCTATCCGGGCGGCGATCCGGTCTGGGTACTGCCCCCCGGTGTCGATCCCGATGGATGCGATTCCCGAGAAGATCCCCCGGCGCCGCCGGTACAGACGCTCGAGGTATTCAGCAGTTCCACCGACGATCGGCCGAAGCGGGTCGCTCTCGGTCCGCTCGACGAGCGTGGCAACCGAAGTCCGCAGCCAGACCACCTGGTGGCTGCGGAGCAGCTCACGGATCAGCGCCGTGTCGACCGTTGCCGCAGCCGCTGCGACGACGCCCGGGACCGGAGAGGTCAGGGCGTGCAGGAGGTGTTCGTTCTCGATTCGATGCAGGGCCTCGAGTCCGTGGCCGGCGAGGTACTCGGCGGCGGTCAGGCCGGAGCGCCGCGCGACGTACTCATCGCTGTCCAGGAATGGGCGCCCGAGGCGGCGGGCCAGCAGCCGACCGACGGTGGTCTTTCCGCTGGCCATCTGGCCGACGAGCACGAGATGAGGGGACACAGCCCGCTCAATGTACGCGTGGCTGCGGGGGAATAAGGCTCCCTCGCTGCGCTCGGTCGCGGGAACTGGCAACTGGGAACCGGCGGCGCGCCGCTCATCGCAAGGTGGTGGCGCCCGAGTTGCGTGGCTGTGGGCTCTGGGTGGCAGGCCTGCTCATTGCTCATTACCGATTGCTCAGGGAACCTTCACCCGCAATGTGCGCATCTTGATAGCGTTGGAGCCTCTGGGAGGAGTGTGCAGTTGTGAGCAGCGGGAGCGGCAAGACGCCCGCGCGGCCAACTCTCGCCGCACTGCTCTCTGCCGTCGTCCCCGGTGCCGGTCAGTGGTACGGCGGGCGGCGGCGGGCGGCACTCGTGTTCGGCAGCATCGTTGGTGTGGGTTTTGTCGCCCTTGTCGTGATGGCGGTGCTCGGGCCGTCCCGACTGCTCCAGATCTTCGTTCAGACCCGCTGGCTCTGGGTGTTGTTCTCCGTCAACCTGGTGCTGCTGGCGGCACGGCTCTTCGCCGTGGGCGATGCCTATCGGGGCGAGCGGCGTCGCGGCGGGGCCGGGTCACCGTGGCTGCGGTGGGCCGCTCTCGTCGCCTTGTTCGCCGTGACTGCGGTTCCCCATATCGTTGTGGCCGACTACTCGCTTCAGGCCATCGACACGCTCGAGACCGTGTTCGTCGACGAGGAACTCGCCCCGATCGAGGAGCGTAAAGAGGAAGCGATCGCGGCGGGGGTGGACCCTGCCGACTTTGGACCGGTGCTGTCGACGACGACGACCTCGTCCGTGCCGGTCGATTCGGTGTCCACATCCACGACGGCAGCGACCACGACATCCTCGGTTGTGCTGTGGGACACGGAAAGCGGCTACGACGACATGCCGGACGAGCCGGAGGTGCCGGGAACGATCCCGGGCTTCTTCGGTACCGGCGAGTCGATCTTTGCAGACGACCCCGACCGGCTGACCGTGCTGCTCGCCGGTGGTGACGCCGGTCCACAGCGGTGGAGTCTGCGCACCGATGTCATGATCGTCGCCACGATCGATCGCACTACCAACAAGGCGGCCTTGATCGGGATCTCTCGTGACCTGGTGTGGATCCCCCTCCCGGCCGGCTTCGCCCAAGCGTTTGTAGATCGCGATCACGCGCTGTGGAACTACAGACACAGACCGCCCGTCACGACGACCACAACGAG
>CAZEHO010000047.1:0-16518 GCA_964511945.1 uncultured Acidimicrobiia bacterium
GCGGTCCTTTCTCGGTGAGGTTGTGGATCGCGTCGTAGGAGTAGTCCCGGTCGTAGGGGGCTTTGCCGGTGGTGTCATACCCAGTGCAGTCATTGCCGCTGAACGCGTCGGTGAGTCGGTTTGAGGTGCAATGCGTGACTTCAAACGAGTCAAGCGCGACCACAGCTACCGGATCACCTTCACTGTGACTCCGCCGAGCAGGTAGACCTTGGACACGACCCGAGTCTGCGGATCCGATCCGACAAATCGAACCGTTATGACTACGGAGAAGGTTGGGGGTTCCAGTCCCTCCGGGCATGCGGCAGCAAGCCCCGGGCCAGGGACCAGGGCTTGCTGTTTGCAGGTGGAGGGATGGCCTCACTGCTACTGGATCTCTACCGCCTTACGGGATTTGTGACCTTCGGCCGCGTTGCGGTGCAATCCGTCAGTGGGGTGGGAGTAGATCTGGTGGGGGTATTCCTTGGTCCGTGCACCCAGCAACTGTGTGCCGTGTCTCAGGCACACCTACGCTTCAAGGCAGGCCCACCCAACGGTGTAGTTGGGGGGCTTGGTGCCCCAGATCACACCTACCAGCACCCCTCCGGTGAGCGTCGTGCACATCTTGTCCAGCACGATGTGAACGTACGAATCGGCCGCAAGAATGCTCCCCCACTCTCAGCGGCACTGCCAGAACGGATAGACAAGGCCGTCTTCGTCTTCCGGGTCATAGCGGTCACTCCAGGTCCCTCCAGAAGCCTCACACATCAATCTTGGATGGGTCGTGCGCCGGCGGTGGACCGGCCGCTGCGGCAGGAACCAGCGCGGTGAGTGTCAGTCCGACAGCGATGAGAAGCAGGAACCAGCGTCGCACGACAACCTTTCCCAGCACCCCGCTCCTGAGATGAGGACTACGCCGATTCCTTCTCCCCGGTGACTCGTCGACCGGTTGATGATCGGCAGAGCGGTGCCCTGCGCCTGCATGCGTTGGAGCAGCCGTTGTGTGCCGTGCGACCCCGTTGGTGTCCGAGATGCCGAGCAGCGTTCGGGGTGATTGGAGTATTTCGATCGGCCAGAACACGCGGCCGGTGGCCGCCGGGCATCGATGCGAGTTGGGACTACGGTCGAGGGTGGACCGAAGAGGAGAACGTGTTGACGGACGAGACCTACGACCGGGAACTTGCACGGGTCATCGATCACACGCTGCTGCGGACGGATGCCGAGAGAGCCGACTTCGACCGCGTCTGCGAAGAGGCCAAGCGGTATCACTTCAGGTCGGTGTGCGTGTTCTCCGGCGATGTCGAGTATGTGGCCGGGAAACTCGAGGGATCAGATGTGATCCCGATTGCCGTCGTAGGGTTCCCTCACGGCCAGATGACCCCTGTGGCCAAGGCCTTCGAGGCGCATGACGCCATCACAAATCGGGGCGCTCAGGAGATCGACATGGTCATCCATGTGAGCGCTATCAAGAGCAAGCACTACATCCTCGCTTTTGAGGACATCCAGCAGGTGGTCAAGGCTTGTGGAGACAAGCCGGTCAAGGTCATCATCGAGACGGCTCTCCTCACGGACGCCGAGAAGGTCGCCGCATGCACCCTCGCCAAGACCGCAGGCGCACGCTTCATCAAGACTTCGACCGGCAAGGAGGATGGAGGCGCCACCGTCGAGGACGTGCGGCTCATGCGCGAGGTCGTCGGTGATGAGGTGCTCATCAAGGCGAGCGGCGGCGTCAACACCAGGGAGTTTGCCTATCAGCTCATCGAGGCCGGTGCAGACCGCATCGGCACGAGCAACGGGGTCGCACTCGTGACCGGGGAGACGGCCCAAGGCGGGTATTGAACTCGCGAGATCACGGATCTCCCGCTCGAGCTCTGATACTTCCCTGTCCACCTCCCGAACGCAACCGGCGCGAGGTGGGAACGGTTCAGGTGTGCCGACGCTGTCTATTCCGATTCCTCATCGGTAGCCCGGACGGCCGGGTTCTCACCCGGCCGAATGCGAGACCTACTTCGGGAGTGAAGACTGCAGTTGAGCAGGTCGCCGGGCTACGCCGAGCCGTCCGGTTGTCCGTTTGCCGCTGTGAGGCCCAGCGCCATCCGGGCGACCTTCATCGACCGGGGGTGCAGCGGGAGCCACCGTCTGTTCGAGCCCGGCGGTGAGGAGATCATCCGGTGCAACCGGCTGGCTGCTCAGATCGTCGGAAGGGGTCTTCGTCAGAGGGTGAAGTCATTTCGAACTCCCCACGTAGCCGTGCTCCTCTCGCGAAACGCTAGTTCGAATCGACCGCATTCTGGTCCGGGATCGGGAAGGGTTCGGTGGCCTCGAAATATCCGAATGGCACGTCGACAGCGTGTGGGTGGCCGGCCGGCCTCGAAACCGAAACGGGTCGCTCTCGGAGTGGATCTGAATGCGATCGGCGCTGCGCCTGACGCGTCTCTGGAACACGTCGGCCGGTCGATGGCCACCGTGGATCTCGACGCGTTGATGGCTCAGGCCGCGGAGTTTCTTGGAGCCGGTGACACCCCAATCCCGTTCAGGATTCGCCAGACTTCGGGGTTGAGGCACGTTCCGAGGAGGCCACCGTGAGATTGGAACGGGAGATCTTCGACACCGATCACCGGGTGTACCGGGAAGCGGCCCGCGCCTTCTTCAAAAAGGAGGTCGTCCCATTCCAGGAGGAATGGGAGGACGTCGGCCATGTGCCTCGCGAGCTGTGGGAGTCGGCCGGGGCCCAGGGCCACCTGTGTCATGCAGTTCCAGAGGACTACGGGGGTGCCGGTGTGGGCGACTTCCGGTTCCCGGCGATCCTGATCGAGGAGCAGGCGCGGGCACTGGCCAGCGGTCCGGGCTTCCCGGTGCACAGTGACATTGTGCTGCCCTATTTGCTCGCCCTGGGTACCGACGAGCAGAAGCGGCGCTGGCTCCCCGGCATGGTTGCCGGGACCACCATCGGCGCCATCGCCATGACCGAGCCTGGGACCGGAAGCGACCTCAGCGGCATCCGGACTTCCGCCGTGCTCGACGGTGAGCACTACGTCGTCGATGGAGCGAAGACCTTCATCACCAACGGGGTGCTTGCCGATCTGGTCATCGTGGTTGCCCGTACCTCCGACGACCGGCACGGCGGTCTGTCGCTGCTGGTCGTGGAGCGGGGCATGGACGGCTTCGATCTGGGCCGGAATCTGGACAAGATCGGGATGAAGGCCCAGGACACGGCCGAGCTCTTCTTCGACGACGTCCGCGTGCCGGTAGAGAACCGGCTGGGGGAGGAGGGGACCGGCTTCTTCTCGCTGGTGACGAACCTCCCGCAGGAGCGGCTGGTCGTAGCGGTGCAAGCGGTTGCCGGAGGATGGCGGGCACATGAGGAAGCCCTCATCTACGCCGGTGAGCGAAAAGCATTCGGCAAGCCGATTGGATCGTTTCAGCACAACCGGTTCTTGCTCGCCGAGCAGGCCACCAAGCTCGAGATCGCCCAGGCGTTCGTGGACCGATGCATCACGGAACATTTGGCCGGGCTGCTGACCCCTGAAGTCGCGGCGATGGCGAAGTGGTGGACCACCGAGCTGCAATCGGAGATAGCCGACCAAGCCCTGCAGCTCTTCGGCGGCTACGGCTACATGACCGAGTACCCGGTCTCGAGGATGTTCCTCGACGCCCGCGCTCAGACCATCTACGCCGGCACCAGCGAGATCATGAAGGAGCTCATCGGACGCTCGATGGGGTTGTGAGCTGCCGGGTGCCTACCCGGACACCCGACCCAACAGCAGATACCGCCGGAGGAGGCCACGGTCGATGGCATCCAGCGCCCCCCTTCGTCGAGCGAGTTGATCCCGGAACGCCTCGCGCCCGAATAGGGGCTCGAGGTCCGCGGCGTTGCGTTCGGATTCCCGAAGCCACGCCGCGGCGGTCTCCCGGTAGCGCGTGGACTCGTCCCGGACAGCAACGTCGCGGAATCCGGCAGCGGCCACGAGTGCCGGATATTCGTCGGTCGCTTCGACGGCGGGCGGGCCGGCCTCGACCGCCTCCAATCTGTCGGATGCGGTGAGTCCCGGCGCGACGTCGATGACGTGGAACGCCATCGTCCCTCCCGGCTTGAGGACCCGCCTGCAGGCTCTCAACACGGAGAGCTTGGAGTCCAGTCAACAGAGCACGTCGGTATGGGTGACCGCGTCGAAGGTCCCGTTCTCGAAGGGGAGACGGTCGGCCGACGACACGACGAACGTGCATCGCGAGTCAATTCGATCCGCCACCGCCCGCCGGTGAGCCACTCGTAGACCCTCGGCGGGGACGTCGGTGAGGACGGCCCGGCATCCGGTCCTGAGGGTGAGATACAGCCCGGGCCAGCCTGAGCCGGTCCCGATGTCGAGCAGAATGTGCTCCGGTCCGAGTTCGAGGAGATCTGCCAGTTCGTCTGCCTGGGCGCGGGGGGTGTAGCTGGTGGCCCCGTAATCCGAACCGAGTACCTGCTGCTCCATGCGCCGCGCCGCCGGATCGACGGCCAGGGTGTGGTAGTGATCGAGATCCTCAAAGAAGGCCTGGTTAGACGCCTCGTCCATCACGTGTTCTCCGGGAAGGCCGATTATCGGGAACGAGGTTAGGCGGCACCCCAGCGTTCTTCCCGGGCGCGACCGGACAGCGGACCGCCCTCCTCGTGCCAACGCGATTTGGGGCGCCCGGATTGGTCAGATGACGAGGCAGAACACCCGATTTCCGAGACTCCTTCCCGTAATTCGAGAAAGCGCTTTCCAGAAGTGGCATGATGGGGTCAGAAGTCGACACAGCGGCGGATGCGGGACGCCGTCGACCGAGTACGCCGCGGGTGAACGAACAAGGAGTTGGACTGATGGGGATCCTCGACAAGTTCCGGTTGGACGGGAAGTTGGCAGTGGTGACCGGCTCGTCGCAGGGAATGGGCCTGGAGATGGCTCGGGCGCTGGCCGAGGCGGGCTGCGACATCATCAATTTCAGCCTGGCGCTGCCCGAAGGCGCCGATGATGAGACCCAGGGGATCGTTGAGAGCTTGGGTCGCCGCTACAAGTTCTACCCGACCGACTTCTCCAACCGTGATGAGTTGTACGCCTCGATTGCTGCGGTCAAGGAGGAGTTCGGGACGCCGGACATCCTGGTGAACAACGCCGGGATGATTGCCAGGGCACCGATCGCCGAGCATCCCGATGAGCTGTGGGATCAGGTGATCGAGGTCAACCTGTCCGCCCAGTTCGTGATTACCCGCGAGTTCGGCCGGGACATGCTGGAGCGAGGATCCGGCAAGGTGATCTTCACCGCCTCACTGCTCTCCTTTGAGGGTGGGATCCTGGTTCCCGGCTACGCGTCGTCGAAGTCCGGGGTGGCGCGTTTGGTGATGTCGTTCGCCAACGAGTGGGCGTCGAAGGGCCTCAACGTCAACGGGATTGCTCCGGGGTACATCGCTACGGAGAACACGGCGCCGCTGCGGGCTCAGCCGGAGCGGGCCAAGGCGATCCTGGAGCGGATCCCGGCCGGCAAGTGGGGAGATCCCGATTGTGTCGCCGGGACGGTGGTGTTCCTCGCCTCCGAGGCCTCGGCCTACATGAACGGGGCCATCGTCGTCGTCGACGGCGGCTGGATGGGCCGCTAGGACTTGCAGGGTTTTGCGGTACAGCGAACGATCACAAAGGGACTGGACCATGACGCTCGACATCAGATCTGCGGAGAGCTGCCGCTGGGATGCGATCAGCCTTGGTGAGGTGATGCTCCGCTTCGACCCGGACTTCGGTCGGGTGCGTACCACCCGGCAGTTCCGGGTGAGTGAGGGTGGCGGGGAGTACAACGTTTCCCGGGCCCTCAAGAAGGTGTTCCGGCTGCGGACCGCGATCGTGACCGCGCTGGTGGACAACGAGATCGGCCACCTGGTCGAGGACCTGATGATGCAGGGGGGCCTCGATCTACGATACGTGAAGTGGGTGCCGCACGACGGGATCGGCCTGTCGGCGCGGGTCGGCTTGAACTTCGTGGAGAAGGGATACGGGATCCGGCCGGCTCTGGGCACGTCGGATCGGGCGCACACTGCGGTGTCTCAACTCAAGCCGGGCGACATCGACTGGAACCAGATCTTCAACGTCGAAGGGGTGCGCTGGCTGCACACCGGAGGGATCTTTGCGGCACTGTCGGAATCGACCGCCGAGGTCACCCTGGAGGCGGTGCAAGCTGCGAAGGCGGCCGGGACGATGGTGTCGTACGACCTCAACTTCCGGCCGTCGTTGTGGAAGCCGCACGGCGGACAGCCCCGGGCCGTCGAGGTCAACCGCGAGTTGGCCGAGTACATCGACGTGATGATCGGCAATGAGGAGGATTTCACCGCGGCGCTCGGGTTTGCGGTTCCGGAGATGGATCACGAGATCTCCAAGATCGATCCAGCCGCCTTCAAGGCGATGATCGGTGATGTGGTGGAAGCCTTCCCCAACTTCAAGGTCGTCGCGACCACCCTCCGCAATGCCAAGACGGCCGGGTTCAACGACTGGGGGGCTGTGCTGTACACCGGCGGGGACTTCTACCAGTCGCGGATGCGCGAGGACCTGGAGATCTACGACCGGGTCGGCGGTGGCGACGGATTCGCCACCGGCATGATCTGGAGCTTCCTGCAGGGCAAGGATCCGCAAGAAGCGGTCGAGATCGGGGCGGCTCACGGTGCGCTCACCATGTCGACACCGGGCGATACGTCGATGATGACCGAAGCCGAAGTGCTGCGGGCAGTAGCGGCCAAGGGCGCCCGCGTGGTCAGATAGCGGCATCCGAACCGGGAGTTCCGTGGGCTTGCAGTTCGACGTCGATCTCGAGACCGCCCGGCGGCGCCGCAGTTTGAAGTGGCGCCACTTCGGTGACGACCTCATCCCGATGTGGGTCGCCGAGATGGACTTCCCCCTGGCGCCGCCGGTTGCGGAGCGCCTGAGCGGGATGGTCGAGCGGGGTGACTTCGGGTATCCGGCGGAGGCGCCGGCCACCACCGAGTTTGGTGAGGCGGTTGCCGGATGGATGAGCCGGCGGCACGGCTGGGAGGTCGATCCGGCGCTGGTGTCGATCACCTCCGACACCATGAAGGCGATCGAGATTGCCATCGAGCGGTTCACCGATCCCGGTGATCCGGTGGCGCTGACCGACCCCGTCTACTACCCCTTCCGGGTGGTGATCGAGGATGCCGGCCGGACCCCGCTGTGGGTCCCGATGATCCGTTCCGGAGAGCGGTGGGAGGTCGATGTCGAAGCCCTGGAGGCTGCGTTCCGCCGGGACCGGGTGCGGCTGTTCCTCCACTGCAATCCTCATAACCCGACGGGGACGATGTTCACGTTGGCGGAGCAGCAGGCGATTGCGGACCTCGCTGAGCGCCACGACGTGCTGGTTGTATCGGATGAGGTGCACGCCGATCTGTCCTTCGACACGCAACACCTGCCGTTCGCGACGGTCCGTGCAACTGCCGCCGAGCGGACCATCACCACGTCGTCGGCTTCAAAGGCGTTCAACTTCCCGGGTCTGCGATGCGGGTACGCGATCGCGGGGACCCGCGGCCTGCTGGGTGAGATCAAGAGAGTTCCGCCGCGCCGCCGCCGGATGATGTCGATCGCGGGCTACGAGGCGACCCTGGCCGCGTACACCGAGGGCGATGCGTGGCTCGATTCAGCCTGCGGCCACCTCCGCCGTATGCGCGACTACACCATCGAGCGGTTGCGGGCGATCGATCCCTCCATCGCACCGACCCGGCCCGCCGGCACCTACCTGCTGTGGACCGATTGGCGCCGCCTCGAGTTGGAGCCACACCCGGCGGGCTTCATGATCGGGAAGGCCCGGGTCGCCATGTCGCCGGGCGATCTGTTCGGCCCGTCGGGAATCAACTACCTGCGCTGCAACTTCGCCACTTCGATTGGGATCCTCGACGAGGCGCTAGACCGGATCGGGACGGCGTTGGCGAAGCGGGAGTAATCGCCGGTGGACGGGTACATTTGTCGAGTCGCCGACAGGAGCTGATCGTGGCCCTCCGTACCCGCAACCCCGCTTTCCAGAGCAAGGCCGCCCAGGGCCGGCTGGCCGGTGCCGGCATGGCGTCGCTCGACACCGCCGCCGCAACTCATCGGGGACCGATTGCCGACCCGAGCACGCGCCCGCTGACGATCAACGGAACGGTGCACATCACGGCGCTGCTGCTGGGCATCGTGTTCGTCGCCGCGTACGTCGGATGGCAACTCGTTGACGTCGATCCGTTTGGCGGCATCCAGATGCCGGGATGGTTCTTCGGGGCGCTGATCGGCGCTCTCATCCTTGCCGTCATCACCATCTTCCGGCCGCAATCGGCGCACATCACCGGGCCGCTCTACGCAGTGCTCGAGGGGCTGGTGCTCGGTGTCATGTCACACGTCTTCGAGTTCACCTACGACGGCATCGTGCTGCAGGCGATCGTGGCCACGATGGGCGTGTCGGCGACGATGCTGGTGCTCTACCGATCCGGCCGGATCCGGGTGACTCCGCGATTCACCAAGGGCGTCATCGGGGCGACGATGGGGATTCTGGTCGTGTACCTCTTCGGCTGGATCGCATCGGCATTTGGTGCCGACATCCGGTTCTGGAATGAACCAACACCATTGGGGATCCTGGTGACGGTGGGGATCGTGGTGATAGCAGCCCTCAACCTGGTGCTGGACTTCCACATGATCGAGCAGGCGGCTAATGACGGGGTCCCCCGCCAGTGGGAGTGGTACTTCGCCTTCGGTGTTGTGATCACCCTCGTCTGGCTGTACATCGAGCTGCTGCGACTGCTGGCGCTGTTCGCCGGCCGCGACTGACGGGCCGCCCCGGTTCACAGCCGGCCTCGAGACCGGCGGCCTGTCCTGGGGACGGCGCATGCCGTTGCTTCCTACCATGATCCGCCGTGGCCCCGACGGACGAACTCCCTGAGTCCCTGATCGAGCGCGCCCTCTTGGCACTCGACCACGTTGTCGAGCGCAAGACCGGCGGCAGTCGGCGCGCCGGCCAGGTCGAGATGGTCGAGGCCGTCGCCGCAGCGATCACCGATGACTCCCATGTGCTCTGCGAGGCGGGTCCGGGGACCGGCAAGTCCTTCGGGTACCTGATCCCGGCGATCTGCTCCGGGAAGCGGGTCGTGGTCTCGACGGCAAACAAGAGCTTGCAGGATCAGCTCTCCACGCAGGATCTGCCCTTCCTCGCAGAGGTGCTCGGCGAACTGGGGATCACGTTCACCTGGGCGACCGTCAAAGGGCGCAGGAACTACCTCTGCCGCTCCAGGCTTGCCGAACGGCTCGAAGCAACCTCGGATCAGCAGTCACTCTTTGCCGAGGAGGTTCCGGAGGACCTGCTGTCGCTTCTGGCCGAGTGGGTGCAGTTGAACTCGTCTGGGGACCGGGACGATCTTCCGGGCCATGTGCCGGAGGAGTTGTGGTCGGAGGTGTCGGTCGCCGGCATCGAGTGTCCGGGCAGCGATGGATGTCCGCAGGGGGACGGGTGCTTCGCCATGGCGGCGCTGGCCGAAGCTCAGGAGGCCGACATCGTGGTGGCCAACCACCATCTCTACGGAGCCGACCTGATGATGGGCGGCATCGTGCTGCCCGAGCACGATCTCGTGGTGTTCGACGAGGCGCATCGTCTCGAGGACACCCTGGCGTCGGCCTTCGGCGTCGAGATGACCGAGGCCCGGTTCTGGCACTTCCAGCGCATGGCCGCGGGGTATCTGCGAGATCCGGCTGCGAAACCATCGTTGGACGACTTGGCCCGCGGGGTTCGTACCGTCGACGGCGCCCTCCGGGAGGCGACCCCGGGACGGATCGAGGATCCGTCGGCAACGTCGTTCGGCGCTCCGTTCTCGGCAGTGTCCGCAGCGGCCGAATCGGTAATCAAGGCGGTGCGGGCAACGGAACCCGCCAGACCCGGGGCCCAGGGCGCGAGGGCGCGTGTCCTCCGGCTGGGCGCACATCTCACCGCAGACATCGGGTGGTCGATGGCGCCCCCAGCCGGACACGTCGCTTGGGTCGAGCGAGACGGCCAGGACACCGCGTTCAAGGTTGCACCCGTTGATGTCGGCCCGGTGTTTGCCGAACGGCTCCTGTCGTCGAAGCCCGTGATCCTGACCAGCGCGACGCTGTCGGTGGGAAGGTCTCTCCGGTCGGTCGCCACCCGGCTCGGATTCGAGGAGGATCCCGACTCGATCCTCTCCTATCGGTCCGCGCAGGTCGGGAGTCCCTTCGACTACGACGAGCAGGCCCGGCTCTACCTGGCCTCGCGGCTGCCGGAGCCTCGTTCGCCCGATTACCCCGACGCCGCCCTCCAGGAGACCGAGCGCCTGGTCGCCGCCTCCGGGGGGAGAGCGCTGGTGCTCACCACGAGCTACCGGATGCTCGAGCTGCTCGCAGACCGCCTGAAGGAAACGGCGCCGGCCACCGTCCTGGTCCAGGGTGAACTGCCGAAGCGCAGGCTCGTGGAGCAGTTCGAGCAGGATGAGACCTCGGTGCTGGTCGCCACGATGGGATTCTGGGAAGGCCTCGATGTGCCGGGACGCTCCCTCGAACTCGTGGTCATCGACAAGCTTCCCTTCCCACGCCCCGACGATCCGCTGTGGGCTGCGCGGCGTGAGGCTGCTGAGCGCGCCGGGTTGTCTGCATTCAGCGCGGTTGATCTCCCGCGGGCGGCGATCCTGCTGGCGCAGGGTGCCGGCCGGTTGATCCGGACCTCGGCGGACCGGGGAGTGGTTGCCGTGCTTGATTCCCGGCTGATGAAGCGGCGATACGGGCGCCAGATTCTGCGCTCACTCCCGCCCATGCCGCGCACCACGGCTCCCGACGTTGCACGGGCATTCCTCAGCGGGAACGAGTTCACCCAATATTCACACTAAATCGGGAATCACTGCGGTGGAGGGGGCGTTGTCCGGTGTATGGACAGCATGAACTCCCCAGTGAATCTGGCGAGAGCCCGCGCCGCTCACCGAGCCGAGGGGACCGACGCCGTTCGCTCGAGTGATGTCAATCGCATTCTGCGAATGATCCGTCCCTCCGTCCGCAAGCGGGGTGGCGACGTCAGGCTCGTTGGAGTCGCCGCCAGCAAGGTCACGGTCGAACTCTCGGGCGCCTGCCCGGAGTGCCCCATCGACTTCGAGGAGACCTCCGGTGTGATCGATCGGGTTGTTCGTTCGCGGATTCCGCAGGTCGAAGCGCTCACCGTCGTCTGAGCGATTGGTCCCCAAGCGTCGGTTTCTCCCCCGACGTCCCGGAAGCCCCAGGCTCCTCCGCCTGGGGCTTCCTTCGTTACGGCAATTGCAGACCCGAGCCTTCGATCAGACCATGGATCTCGCAATGGTTATCGCCCTCGGGGTTCGTGAAGTTGAAGTTCTCGAACGCCAGACACTTCAGCTCGAGTTCCGCCTCCTCGAGGAACTTCATCATGGCGTGGAAGCCCTCGCCCGCCCGCAGGTACTCGAAGATCCCCGCGGTCGAGTAGACCTGTTCGGGCGGTGATCCCGAGAGGTCCTGCTCCGTCTTGATCCCGTTGAGGGTCAAGATCTCGGTCAGCTCCAGCCATGCAGGTTCGGTGAATTGGTCGAGGTCGCACATCAGTGCATCCCGGATCGGCATCATGAACGATGCGATTTGGGCATACACAACCCGGTTGGCATCAAGGACCCGATCGGCCGTTGCTCGCAGCCGGTCGCCTTCCTGGAGAGGCCGGCCCTGTGGCTCCTTCACGGCGCCGTCCCGGTCGATCACTTCGTTGTACCCGAGAGCGACGATCGCCGGATCGATGTCGTGGCCGCAAACGGCCGCCGATGTCGGCTCGGGCGATTCCAGCGGCGATGACGTTGTCGTGGACGATGCCGATGATGTGGTCGGGTTGGACGACTCAGTGGAAGCCGTGATCTGGGAGGGTGCCGTGGTCGTGGTGAACGGTTGGGTCGAGCCTGGGGCCGGGGTGGGTGCTGCCGTGGAAGCACTCGGCGTATCCGGAAGTACCGGATCGGCGGCAGACGAACAGGCGGCAGCCGCCAGCAGCAATGCTGCACCAAAGCATCGGATCACCCTCACGGGCGGGCACTCTACTGAGGCCGGCGTCAGCGGGGGGCAGCCGCTCCGCGGTGATCGACGTGGGGTTCCTCGTGGATCAGGTCGAGCACCGCGGTCGCATGACTCCGGAGCGCTGCTGAGGCTCTGTCCGGATCTCGCTGCTTGATTGCGTCGAGGATGTCGTTGTGACGGTCCGCCAGCCAGTGCAGATCGACGCCGGGAACCGAGGCCGTGAGGTAGCTGGTCGAGAAAGGCTGCAGCATCGACCAGATCCGCTCCAGGGTCGGGTTCTGCGCAGCCGCCACGATCGTTCTGTGGAACTCGGTGCTGGCGATCGCCAGATCGTGAGCGTCGTTGCGATCGGCCGCGGCGTGCATGGCATCGCGGATCGTGATGAGATCGGCGACACACTGGCTGGTGCGCCGGTCGGCCGCGAGGCGCCCGGCCAGGGCTTCGAGTTCTGCTCGCACGTCGAGAGCTTCAGCGATCTCCTCTTCGGTGGGTTTGCGGACCCTGGCACCGCGATACGGCTGCATCTCGACGAATCCGAGTGTTGCCAGATCGCGAAGTGCTTCTCGCACAGGTGCCTGGCTGGTACCGAGCTCTCTTGCGACACGGGTCTCGACGATCCGCTCACCCGGCGAGAGGTCGCCTTCGAGGATCCACTGCATGATCCGGTCCTTCACCTGCTCGGAGAGGATCGGTCGGTCGATGTGATCGGGCCCTGAGGTCATGGCGCTGCTCGCTGGCTGCTCCCTGCAGTGAGGGTAGCGCCGCCGCTACTTCGAACTGCGTGCGCCGTGCGAGCCACCTATGAGGAAGGCGGCACCGATCACGAACCCGAAGTTGTACCAATTCCCGTTGTTGTGGATCTCGTAGATGCTGACGCCGTCGTTGAACAGCGAGATGATGAGGGTGATCGGCGAGATGACGCCGTGCCACAGGCCGAGCCAGAACCCGGCGACGCGGCCGTTCTCGGCGACCGTGCCGACCGCGGCATTGGGCCCGGCGGCACACGCGGTCAGCAGGACAGCAATCGCGGCGATCAGGATGACCAACCCGATGCGGCGCTTCATCAGAGGTCAGATCCTCTGTTCATCTCCCGCTGGATGGCCTCTTCACTGATCGGACTCCGGAAGGTTTCGAAGGCGTGCATCGCCACCCCGATACCCCAGCCGACGATCGGCCAGACCGGCCAGAAGTAGCCGGAACCACTCATCGCCCAGACCACGACCAGGAGTGTGTTGACCGCGAGATACACCACAAGATGCGAGGTGAAATCGCGCTTTTCCTTGATGCGCTTGATGGCCTCTTCGCGACGCGAGTCATCGGTCACAGAACATCCCCCTTGACGAACCACCCGAACGCTACCCGGAGGCGCACGCGCCGGAGAGAAGAGGAAGCCCCGGATCGACCGGGGCTTCCGTCCACATATGCTGCGAGTTGGCTATTCGGCCCGGCCGCCGGACAGGTTGTCCTGGAGTTCGGCGAGGTCTTCCCAGCGCCCGGCCGCAGCGAGCCTGGCGTTCCACTCGGCCTCTGCCTCTGCGAAGCGGCGCTTGCACATACGGTCGGCGATCCACCAGGCGATGAGCAGGCCGACGATTAAGGCGATGATTCCAACGATCCAGACCATTCCTCACTCCCGTTGCTCGGTCTCCTCGACACATACGCGAGCAGCCGTATGTGTCGCCAATCCGTCACTGCGCGGCGGCACTAGCGTCGGGTCATGGCTCGGGGAACCCACGACGCTCTCGGCGATCCGCGGAACGAACACGTGCTCATCTACGTCAACGGGGAGTTCGTCCCTCGTGCCGAAGCCAAGGTGTCGGTATTCGACAGCGCCTTCCTCGTGGGGGATGGCGTTTGGGAGGGTGTCCGCCTGCACGAAGGCCGGTTCGTGCATCTCGACCGGCACCTCGATCGGCTCTTCCGGAGCGCGGCGGCCGTTGGGCTCGACATCGGGAAATCACGTCGGGAACTCGCGGCAATCCTCTTCGAGACGGCTCGGCGGAATGAGATGTCGACCGGCGTCCACGTGCGACTGATGGTGAGCCGGGGCAACAAGAAGACGCCGTCGCAGGACCCACGCCTGGTCGTCGGTGGCCCGACCATCGTGGTGATTGCGGAACACAAGGTGGCCGATCCGGCAGTGATCGCAGAAGGGATCCGACTGCGGAGGGTGAGCATTCGGCGGCCTCCACCCGACACGCTCGATCAGCGCTGGAACTGCCATTCGAAGATCCACGAGGTTGCGGCTCTGGTCGAAGCGCTCGATGCGGGTGGCGACGAGGCGCTCATGCTGGACACCGAAGGGCATGTCGCCACCTGCAATGCGACGAACTTCTTCATCGTGACGAATGGTGCCGTGTGGACTTCAACGGGCGATCACTGTCTCAACGGCATCACCAGGGGCCTGGTCATCGAAATCTGTGAGCGGGCCGGCATCCCGATCGAAGAGCGGCCGTTCAGGATCGAGGACGTCTACGCCGCCGACGAGGCATTCGTCACCGGTACCTTCGGTGGGCTGACTCCCGTGATCGAGGTGGATGGGCGCTCTATCGGCGACGGGGAGCCGGGCCCGATGACCGGCCGACTCACCCACCTGCATCGGGAGGAGATCGACGCGGCAGAGGAGGGGCCGTGAGCGAGTGCCGGCGAATCAATATGTGGGCGGGACCACGCAACGTGTCGACGGCAATGATGTATGCCTGGCGGGAGCGCTCCGATACGACCGTGTGGGACGAGCCGATGTACGGCCACTACCTGGTGTTCACCGGTGTCCAGCACGCCGTGCGGGACGACATCCTGGCGGTCGTCCCGATCGACCGCGACGAGATCGTCGACCTCATGCTGAACCGGCCGTGCCCGACCCCGGTGTGGTTCTACAAGAACATGGCCCACCACTTGGTCGGATTCGACCTCGCGGCGTTCGATACGCTCGACAGTTTCATCCTGACCAGGGATCCGCGGGAGATGCTGCCGTCGCTGGCCCGCGGGCTGGGCCGGGTGCCGATGATGTCCGACACCGGATACGACGCCCAGGTAGCGATCGCCGAGCGCCTGGCTGCGCTCGGCCGGCGGCCGCCGGTTGTGGTCTCACGCGATCTGCTGATGGACCCCGCCGCGGTGCTCGGGCGCCTGTGCGCAGCCCTCGAACTCCGTTACGTCGACAACATGCTGTCGTGGCCGCCGGGTCCGAAACCCGAGGATGGCGTCTGGGCCCCCCACTGGTACGGCCGCCTCCACGAGACCACCGGGTTCGTGCCCTACGAGCCGAGGACCGATCCCTTCCCGTACGAACTGGAGTCGATCTACGCCCAGTGTGCGCCGCTGTATGAACGATTGGTGGAGTACTCGGTCTAGTGCCACGTCACAAAACGTTTGGCGGGTTCAGATGCGGCTCAGGACGCCTCCGGCTGTGTCCTCGCCCTTGACGCACGCATCCGAGTGCGCCTGCGGGACTGCGTCCTTGCCGGGCGACGCCCTGAGCTCGCCCTGAAACCTCGCCAACGTTATGAGACACGGCACCAGCCGGTTCTACTTCCTCCTGACCTTCGGCGGCATCGCCGCGGTTTGATGCAGGCGCGTGCCACTCAGGGCTCGGCGAGTTCGGGTTTCCCACGCCACTGCGGTGGAAGCGAGGTGTACTCCTTCATCGGGCGCTCGGGTGGCCCAGAAGTGCCGGCCCCGGATGTGGCAGCGAGTTCGGCACGGGCGTCGTCGGGCAACCGGACCCCGACGTCGGGACCGAACAGCCCCATGAACATGTTGCCGTTCGCAAAGGCGGCCACATTGCCGAACATCGGCTTGATCTCGACACCGGGTGCCTCCGGGACCAGGGATTCGAAGTAGGTCTTGTCGTCGGCGGAGGGCCTGGGAATCTTCATGGTTCGGTGACGGTAGTGGTGCCGTCAGCGCTGCGGCGGCGGCGGGGGAGGAGGTGGCGTGGCTGTGCCGGGTGTGTCCGGCGGAGGAGGTGGGGTAGCCGTGCCCGGGGTGTCCGGCAGCGGCGGCGGCGTGCTCGACGCGTCGCTGCCCGATTCAACCGGTGGCGGCGCCGGCACATCGCCTTCCGCCGGAGGAGCAGGGAGTTCTCCGCCTGCTCCGGTGTCCGTATCGGGGACCGAGTCGAAGCCCGGCATTGAGCCCGGCGGCTGCAGAGTGACGGTGGGCGTGCCGTCCGGTCGGTTTCCGTACACCCGGTTCCATCCGTCATCGATTCCACCACCGCGAGGACTTGTCGCCCCCGACGGGTCGGGTGGTTGCCAGTCGGGGTCGGGTACGAGGGTGACGGTGCCGTCGTGGTTGTATTTGGTTATGTACCCGTCGGGTTCGTCTGGGGGCATGCGGCTGCTGGTGCCGCCTTCGTAGATGTCGCCGCCGGGGTGGCCGGGTGGTTGCCAGTCGGGGTCGGGTACGAGGGTGACGGTGCCGTCGTGGTTGTATTTGGTTATGTACCCGTCGGGTTCGTCTGGGGGCATGCGGCTGCTGGTGCCGCCTTCGTAGA
>CAZEHO010000048.1:0-15586 GCA_964511945.1 uncultured Acidimicrobiia bacterium
CTGGGTGGCGCCTAGTAGGGCAGGCAGACCGACGGGCTCTTATCCAGCAGGTCTGGGTTGTTCCCCGCCTTGATGTTGGCGAAGCGGGCATCGATGTACTTCCAGTGGTTCCCGATGTTCGGGGTGACGTAGAAGGTCCCGTTCTGGATCGCCTCGAGCGTTTTGGGTGTGATCACTTCGGGAGCAGTGCCCTCATCGGTGAAGTGCTCGATCAACGGCTTGACCAGATCACGAGGACCGAAGATCGACGCATCCCATCCGGACGGATCATCCTCGGTCGCTTCGAGCAGTTCGACCAACTGGTAGTAGATCCCGTTGTAGGTGTTTCCGGGGAGGACGGCGGTCACTCCGATGTGGGAGCCCTTGTACTCCAGGTCGTGGTACAGGCATTCGGCCAATGCGAGCAGACCGGCCTTGGCGACGAAGTACGGAGCGGGGTCACCGAGGCTCGGGATCAGTGAGAACGACGAGCAGGTGAAGATGATGTGGGCCTCCTCCTGCTGTTCCAGGTGCGGCAGGAACGCCTTGAGCCCGTAGAAGGGTCCGTTGAGGCTGACGGCCAGATTGAGGTGCCAGGCATCGAGCGTGATGTCGGATGCTCCCCACCCGCCGACCACTCCGAGCAGTGCTGCATTGAAGTGGGCAACGTTGATGCCGCCGAACCGTTCGGCCGCTTCGGCGGCGAGCGCCACGTTGGCGTCGGCGTCTGCGGCATCGCTGTTCACGGCGTGCAGCCGATCTCCAGCGTCCAGGTCGGCTGTGGCGGCAGCGAGGGCCTCATCATTGATGTCGGAGATCACAACCTTCATGCCGGCACCGAGAAACTCCCTGGCGTGCGCCAGGCCGATGCCGCTGGCACCCCCGGTGACGACCGCAACCTTGTCCTGCGGATTCGAGATCACGACACAACTCCTTGATCGAGCCTGACGGGAAGCATCCGTCGACCCACCCAAAGATGAGCCGATTCATTCTTGAACCATAGCAAATGCATCTGGTTCCTGCGTCTGATATCCTGTTTCTGCGGGATTCATACTGCACCTGCCGGACCATCCGCTACCCACCAGGAGCGTAGAGGTGATCGCATTCCATGGGGTGGACGAAACCACGCCCGCCAGATCGCGCTGCGACAAGTGTCGGCGACCCCCACAGTGGGCAGGCAACGAGGGAAGACCCTGATGCCGTACGGCTATGCGGGCAGGGTGCTCCACGTTGATCTCAGCGGCGGGACCCTCGGGGTTGAGGAGCCGACCGAGGAGTTCTATCGCACGTATGTGGGTGGGAGCGCCATGGGGTTGTACTACCTGTTCAAGAACAATCCTGTTGGGGCCGACCCGTTGGGCCCTGAGAACACCCTGACGTTCGCGCTGGCTGGGATCACGGGGGCCCCGATTGCGGGGCAGAGCCGGGCGACTGCGGTTGCCAAGTCGCCTATCACGGGTGGTGCCGGGGACAGTCAGGCCGGTGGGTTTTGGCCGGCGGAGCTGAAATTCGCCGGGTTCGACGCGATCGTGATCACGGGCCGGTCCCCCGAACCTGTGTATCTGTGGGTCACCGGGGGTGAGGCGGAGCTGCGCCCGGCCGGGCATCTGTGGGGCAAGACCACCCGCGAGGTTGACGCCCAACTCAAGGAGGAGTTGGGGGAGTCCCGTGCTGAGATCGCGCAGATCGGCCCGGCCGGTGAGCGGCTGGTTCGGTTTGCGGCGGTGATGAATATGGCGAACCGGGCGCACGGCCGCACCGGCATGGGTGCGGTAATGGGATCGAAGAACCTCAAGGCGATTGCGGTGCGGGGTGGCAAGAAGAAGCTGCCGATGGCCGACCCTGAGGGGCTCCGGGCGATCATGCAGGGATCCCGGGCCGGGCTCACCGACAACCCTGATGTTGCCTCCCTGGCGCAGTACGGGACGCTCGACATCTTGGAGTTCCAGAACGAGGGCGGCGGCCTGCCGACCAACAACTACCGCTCCGGGTTCTTCGGTGAGCAGGCCGCTTCGATCTCCGGAGCGAGCCTGTTCGACAACCTGCTCCGTGGAGCCGACGAGGGCACCCAGATGAAGACCGGACGCGACACCTGCTACTCGTGCGCCGTTCGCTGCAAGCGGGTCGTGGAAGCAGAGTGGGAAGGCAACCCGGTCGATCCGCTGTCGGGTGGGCAGGAGTACGAGACCACGTCGGTGTTCGGGTCGTACTGCGGGATCGACGACCACGGAGCGATTGCGTACGCCAACCAGCTGTGCAACCAGTATGGGGTCGACACCATCGCGGCGGGCGCCACCATGGCTTTCGCCATCGATTGCTTCGAGAGCGGCATCATCAGCACCACCGATACCGGCGGGATCGAACTCGGGTGGGGCAACGCCCCCGCCATGCTGCAGCTGCTCGAACAGACCCTGAAACGTGATGGCTTCGGCGACGTCCTCGCGGAAGGCTCGGCGGTGGCCGCCGAACAGATCGGGAGAGGCGCATCGGAGCGGACGATCACGGTGAAGGGTGCCGAGCTTCCGGCCCATATGCCGCATGTGAAGCGGTCCCTGGCACTGATCTACGCGGTGAACCCCTTCGGGGCAGACCATCAGTCACACGAGCACGACCCGTTCTACGAACCCGAAACCATTGAGACCAGCCCGAGAAGGTCCGCTACGCACTCACCACCCAATACGTCTTCTCAGCGGCAGACACGACCAACGTCTGCCAGTTCGTGTTCGGTCCCGGCTGGGCGCTCATGGGACCCGAAGAACTCGCCGCTGTCATCACCGCCGTCACCGGCGTCGAGACCTCAATCGACGACCTCCTCACCATGGGCCGACGCCGGGTCAACATGCTGCGCGCCTTCAACGCCCGCGAGGGGTTAGACCGCGACCGCGACACCCTCCCCGACCGGCTCTTCGACGAGCCGCTGGTCGGCGGCCCCACCGACGGGATGGCCCTCGACCGGGACCAATTCGAAGCCGCCCTCGACGAGTACTACCGCCAAGCAGGATGGACCCCCAGGGGCGTCCCGACTCCCGAGACCCTCACCGAACTCGGCTTGGACTGGATCGCAGAACAGATCAGCAACTGACCACAAGGAGATGAGCGTGTTCGAGCACGACACCTATCGCGAGATCGCCAAGTCCTGCATGGAGCTGTGGGGTCAGCTCAAGTTTCGCGAGGCGTACATGACCTACTACGCCGAGGATGCGGTCAAAGTGGAGCCCCTGGCCTGGGGAGATCTCCCGAACACCACGGTCGGCAACGAAGCCCTGGCCGACCACGAGGAATGGCTCTGGGAGACCCAGGTCATCGTCAACTCGATCAAGGCCGTCGAAGGCCCCTTCATCGGCTGCAACGGCTTCTCGGTGATCATCGAAAGCGACTTCATCATGCGAGAGAGCGGGATGCGTCAGGTGTTCCGTGAGGTCGGGACCTACACGATCGAGAACGGGAAGATCGTGCGCGAGGAGTTCCAGTACGAGGAGCACGAACTCGATCACGCCCTCGCGCTGTTTGTTTCCACCGATGAGGAGTGACGCCGCCCATCAGTGCGGATCCATCGATGGGCAAGGAGGAACACATGCTGCAGGTGCTCGATGAGCAGGGACGATTCACCGGCGACGATCCCGGTTATGACGACAATCTCCTGATCGGGCTGTTCCGCTCGATGGTGATCGCCCGCGAATTCGACGAGCGCGTGCTGCATCTGCAGCGCACCGGCCGGGTCCCGGCCTATTACCAATGCTCCGGACAAGAGGCGTCGGCGGCGGTGGGCTACGCGCTCGAACGGCAGGACTGGGTGGTGTCGTTTGGACGTGAACAGCCGCTGCGACTGGCGCGCGGCGTCACCATCGAAGAGGAACTGGCGGTCTTCTTCAACGCAGTCGACTCGCTGTGGGATCCGGTGGAGCGCCGGATCACGCCTATCTCCTCCACCATCGGCTCGCAGATTCCCCACGCCACCGGGGTTGCCTACGGCGAGCGCCTTCTCGGCAACGACGTGGCCTCGCTGGTCGTGTTCGGTGACGGGGCCACGTCCGAAGGCGACTTCCACGCCGGGATGAACTACGCGGGGGTTTGGAACACACCCACGATCTTCTACTGCCAGAACAACCAGTACGCCCAATCGACTCCGATTGCGCTGCAGACGGCAGCGGAGACGCTGGCACAGAAGGCGGTCGCCTATGGATTCGAAGGGATCCGGGTCGATGGGATGGACGCCCTGGCCGTGTATACCGCCGTGCGCAGCGCGGTCGAGAAGGCCCATGCCGGCGATGGCCCGACCCTGGTAGAAGCTCTCATGTACCGCTTCGCCCCCCACTCCACATATGACGGAGAACCGGTATACCGCACCCGCGAGGAGGAGGCGGAGTGGAAGGAGAAGGATCCGCTCATCCGGATGCGGACCCTGGTGCAGGATCGAGAGCTCTTCTCAGCCTCGGATGAGGATGACCTGAAGGCGCAGACGGCTGCCGAGGTCGAGGCGGCGATTACCAAGTTCGAGGCCATGGGCCTCCCGGACAGGGATGTTCCCTTCCGGCACGTGTACGGCAAGGTCCCCGAGCACCTGGCGCGGGAACTCGGAGAGGACGAACGGGTCGCCGGCGAACCCTCAACCGACCTGCCGCATGCAGTCGTTTCCGACGAAGTCGCGCCGGCGGGTGAGACCACCAAGATGACGATGGTCGACGCGCTCAATGCCGCGCTCCGTCATGCAATGGAGACCGACCCCACCGTGGTCGTCCTCGGTGAGGACGTCGGAATCGAGGGAGGGATCTTCCGGGTCACCGCCGGGCTCCACGACGCCTTTGGAGCGGACCGGGTTATCGACACTCCACTGTGCGAAGTCGGAATCATCGGGACGTCTGTCGGGATGGCCATTGCCGGCCTCCGGCCGGTTCCGGAGCTGGAGTTTGCCGGCTTGGGCTACACCGCGTTTGACCAGATCGTGTTCCACGCCGCCCGTTACCGGTGGCGCACCAGGAGCGCGATCAACATGCCGATGGTCATCCGGGTTCCCGGCGGCGGCGGTCACGAGGGCTACGAGGGCCACTCCGACAACCCCGAGGCGATCTTCGTACATACCCCCGGCCTCAACGTCGTGTACCCCTCAAACCCCTATGACGCCAAGGGCTTGATGGCCGCGGCGCTGCAGGCGGAAGACCCCGTGGTCTTCTTTGAGCCGATCGTGCAGTACTTCGTCAAGCAGGACGGGGTGCCTGTCGAGCACTACACGGTGCCGATCGGCAACGCCCGCATCGCCCGGGAGGGCACCGACGCCACCGTGGTCGCCTACGGGAACGCGGTGAACATCGCCCTGGCAGCAGCCGAGGGTCTCGAGCGTGAGGGCGTGTCGATCGAGATCATCGATCTGCGCACCCTCAAGCCGTGGGACCGCAAGGCCGTGCTGGCGAGCGTCGAGAAGACGGGGCGGCTGATCGTGGCTCACGAAGCGACCGTCTACGGAGGCTTCGGTGGGGAGATCACCGCCGTCGTCGCCGAGCAGGCGGTGGAGTACCTCGAAGCACCCCCGGTCAGGATCGGCCACCCCGACATGGTGTGGGGCCAGGCCCGGATCGAGGCTTACTCGAAGCTGACACCGGAAGAAGTCGCCGACGCAGTGCGGCGCACCCTGGAGAACTGATCGTGGCGCAGCAGTTCAACCTCCCCGACATCGGTTCCGGGCTCCAGGAGGCTGAGATCGTCGCCTGGCATGTCGAGGTCGGCGACTCGGTCACCGAGGATCAGGTGCTGTGCGAGGTGGAGACCGAGAAGTCGGTCGTTGAGATCCCGGTGCCGTTCGCCGGCACCATCCTGCAGTTGGCCGGGCCCCCGGGGACCTCGGTGATGGTCGGTGAGTTGCTGGTGATCATCGGCGAGGCCGGGGAGTCGGTCGGCAACGCAGCGGCACCCGAACCGGCCGCGGTCTCGGTCCCGGAGCTTGCAGCAGAGGAACCGCCGGCCGCTCCCGCCCCCGCTCCCGGCACCTCCAGGCCGAAGGTGATGCCCGTCGTCCGCAAGCTGGCAAAGAGCCTCGGGGTCGACCTCGCCACTGTCATCGGATCGGGACCGGGAGGCCGGATCACCCGCGAGGACGTCGAGGCTGCCGCGGCGGCTCCCGAGCCGGCCGCCGCAACGGCGACTCCCGCGTTACAGCCCGGGGAGCGCACCGAGCACCGCGAGCGCCTGTCGAAGCTGCGCCGCACCATCGCCGATCACATGACGTCGCGATGGCAGGAGGTGCCCCACATCTCCGGCCTGGTCGATGCCGATGCGTCCTCCCTGCTGGCAACCCGCCGGGCGGTGGCAGACCGCCTGGGGAAGCCGGTACCGATCGATGCCCTGCTGGTCGCGGCGGTGATCCCCGCCCTCAAGTCATTCCCCACCGCCAACGCCGTGATCGATGGGGACGACATCGTGTACCGGGAGTATTACGACGTCGGCATCGCAGTCGGCACCGAGGAGGGGCTCCTGGTTCCGATCGTGCGCAACGCCGACACGCTGCTCCTGGCAGACCTGGTCGACACCGTCACCGACCTCGTCGCCCGGGCCCGGAGCCGGAGCCTGGGTCCCGAGGAGATGGGCGACCAGACCTTCACCATCTCCAACCTCGGGGCGCTGCGCGGCCAGTACGCCACCCAGGTCATTCCGGCCGGGACCACCGGGATCCTCTCGGTGGGCCGGGCCCGGGAGCAGGCGGTGGTGAAGAACGGCGCGATCGTCGCCGCCCCGGTGATGGGTGTGTCGGCAACCTTCGACCATCGTGCCGTCGACGGACTCGAGGGCATGGGGTTCCTCCGCAATGTCGCGGACACGCTCGAGGAGATGGGCCTGCTGCTGGTGTAGCGCCTAGGACGGGATCAGGCCCGACGACGCCACCGACGGGTAGCTCTCGCGGACCGTCCGCAGGAACGGGAGCGATGTGATCGTGCGAATCCCGGGGATGGCCCGGATTCGGTCCGCCGTCTCCAACGCGTGTTCGCGTGACTCGCAGCTCAGGTTGCCCACCGCGTCGTAGGGACCCGCGGTGATCGCCAGGAAGGCAACCTCGTCGATCTCGGCGACCTTCGCCGTGGCCTCGCGTACCGATCCCGACACCTCGAGCGTGAAGGCCGACTCCAACTCCAGGCCGAGCGCCACCCGATCGACGAGGCCGGTCACGGTGATGGCACCGGTCTCGAGCATGTGGAGGACCCGGGCCCGGACCGCGGTCTCGGAGAGACCAACCTTTGGTGCCAGCTCGGCATAACTCTGCCGTCCGTCCTTCTCCAATTCGTGGACGACCGCCAGATCGAGCGCATCGAGCACCGGTGGATGTTCGGCCGTCGGCATGAACACCGACTCCTTGACCACCTGCAGATAGGTAACGGCTTCTACGTCGGCGACACCCGGATCGGATCGGACCGCCTCCGTCAGGTCGAGGAATTGCTCCTTCGAACGGCACCGCAACTCGACCACGACGTCGTAGCGCCCGGATGCGATGAAGACGTTCCCCACGCCCGAGATCTCGGCGAGCTCCGCGGCTATCTCCCGGCTGGACTCGCGGACCGACAGACCGACGATGCCCATCCACTCGATACCGAGCACGGCCGGATTCACGATGGCGGTGATACGAAGGATCCCGGAGTCGAGCAGGCGGTTGATCCGGCGGCGGACCGCCGTTTGCGAGAGCCCCACCTTCAACCCAAGTGCGGACTGCGAGGCGCGACCGTCGAGGTGCAGTTCATCGATCAGCTGCAGATCGATCGCATCAAGCCCCTGCGGTGCGATCGTTGCGTTGCCGACCACGTCCCACTCCTTCCGGTCAATCCTCCAGCGATCCGGCCCCAAGATAGGCCGCCTCGAGCAGGTGCTTGTTCCGCATCAGATGCGCCGCCGTCCCTTCGAGCACCAGGTCACCGTGGCTGAGCACGTATGCCCGATCCGACTGGGCCAGCGCCAGGTCGGTGTGCTGCTCGACGAGGAGCACACCGGCCCCAGTGTCGTCGGCAATGCGCCGGACCAGCGGCATGAGCTTCTCGTAGATGACGGGAGCCAGGCCGAGACTCATCTCGTCGAGCATCAGTAGCCGGGGCTCGGCGATGAATGCCCGACCCAGGGCGAGCATCTGCTGCTCGCCACCCGACAGCAGCCCGGCCCGCTTGCTCGCCAGTGGCACCAGGGCGGGGAAGAACTCGAACGCTCGATCGACGTCCGGCCGGCCATCGCAGGGAGCCATCAGCAAGTTCTCCCGCACCGTCATCTGGTACAGGAGTCCCCTCCCCTCCGGAACATGCATGACGCCACGGCGGGTCACGGTGTGCGCTTGCCTGAGCCGCGGCACGGGTTCACCCAAGACCTCGATGCTGCCTTCCATCACCGGGACGAGCCCGGAGACCGCCTTCAGCGTCGTGGTCTTACCGGCCCCGTTCGGACCGAGCAGGCCGACCACCTCTCCGGCATCGGCGTGCAGCGTGAGACCGCGCACCACGGCAACGCCGGCGTATCCGGTGTGGAGTCCTTCGATGGTGAGCAACCGGTCGCTCATCCTTCACCTCCACCCGAGACGCCGAGATACGCCCTGCGAACCTCTGGGTGAGCCCGGATCTCCTCGGGCGTGCCTTCTGCGATGAGCCCGCCGTAGTTGATCACGTAGATGCGGTCGCACACGGACAGCACCAGACCCATGTCGTGGTCGATCAACATTGCGGCGATCCCCGACTCGACCACATCGCGCAACTGGTCGCCGAGCCACGTGGTTTCTTCCCGATCGAGGCCGGCGGCAGGCTCGTCCAGCAGCACCAGCTTGACATCGCCGACCAGCGCCCGGGCAACGCCAACGAGCTTCCGGTTCCCCTGCGACAGGTCACTCGGCATGCGGTGCTGGATGTCGGTGAGGTTCAGCACTCCCAGCGCGTCGTCGACGCGCTCGTCTGCTTCCGAGCCGCGTCCGTAGTAGTCGCGGACCGCCCCCAAGAAGGTGAGCCGCTCGGCCGCCACGTCGAGGTTCACCCGGATGGAAAGGTCGTCGAACAGTTCCAGTGTCTGCCACGTCCGCGTCAGCCCGCGGGTGGCGATGCGATGTGGCGCCCAGTCGGTGACGTCTTCGCCGTCGAAGGTCACCGATCCCGTCGACGGGACGAATCCCGTCGCCGCATTGATGAAGGTGGTCTTCCCCGAGCCGTTGGGTCCGATCAATCCGACCAGTTCCCCCTCGTTGATCTCGAGGCTCAGGTGGTCGACGGCAACCAGGCCACCGAAGCGAACCGTCAGGTCGCTGGTCTTCAGCAGGGGGCTCACGATCCCACCTCCACCGCTTCCTTCCGTCGCTGCCACCAGGTCTTCAGCTTGGCGTTCTGCTCACGACCGATCTCGTCGACGCCCGCCGGGTAGAAGATGACGGTCAGCACGAGCAGCAGGCCCGCTAGGTAGGCCTCGTACTGGCCGAGATCGAAGAACCACTCCTCGAACAGCACGATCCCGAGCCCGCCCGAGAAGAATGTGCCCGCCCAGGCGGCGCCGGACACGGTGGCGATCCCGCCGAGGTAGGCGAAGGTCAGCAGCATGAGCGAAGGCAGGATCGTGAACCCGTCCGCTCCGTAGCGGCCGAACTTGTACGCCGTGAGAACGCCGGCCACGCCCGCAAGGCCCGCACTGATCACGAACGCGGTGAGCTTGATCGACTGCACGTTGATCCCGACGGCGGCGGCGGCTCGCTCGTTGGCCCTGACCGCCAGCATCCGGTCGCCCAGCTTGCTCTGTCGCAGCCGGACGATCCCGACGAAGACGATCGCCGTCACGATCAGGACGAACACGCCGAACGACGGCGTCGGGAGGTTGCCGTCGTCGATGAAAAACCGCGAGTTGATGCCGAAATCAACCCCGAACACGCTCGGCCCTTCGACCACAGCGATGCTCTCCGAGCCGAACCAGTTGTCCGTTTTCAGGAGCAGCTCTTCAATTGCCACACCGGCGGCGAGTGTCATGATCGCCAGGCTGGCGCCGCGAACCCGCATCGCCGGAATCGCAATGACGAATCCAAAGGCCACCGCGACCAGCACTGCCAATGGCGCCGCGATCAGGAACGACATTCCGGCCTCTGTCGCGAACGTGGCCACGGCAAACGCCGAGATCCCGCCGACCGCCAGTTGCGAGAGCGAGATCTGACCGACAAACCCGGCCACGACGACCAGCGACAGGGCCAGGATTGCCCCGATCATCGTGTTGGTCATGGCGCCGCGGTACTGGAACGGGGCGAACACGATCACGGCCAGGCTGCCGACCAGCAGCACAGTCGTCATCCACGGCCGCCACGGGGCGGGATGTGCCGTCGGGAGCCGTCCGACCTCCACTGCCCCGCGCGACGGCAACGCCTGCCCGCGGAAGAGCATGACGGCAATGATGACCACCAGCGGCAGTGCCTTCTGCAGGTTGATCGACGGGACCCACGAAAGTTCGATCTCCATGATCCGCAGCAAGCTCTGACCCATCCCGATCAGCAAACCCCCGCCGGCCGCGACCCAGAACGATGTGAACTGAGCGAGCAGCGCGGCGGCCAGCGCCGGGATGATGAACAGCGTGAAGTTGATCGCGTTCAACCCGGTCATCGGAGCGACCAGGATTCCGACCAATCCGGCCAGCATCGAGGCCACGATCCAGTTGATCGCGGCCGTCCGGTCGGCGGAAACGCCGAGGATGGTGGCCTTCTCCTCGTTCTCCGCTGCGGCGCGGGTGTTCAGCCCGAACATGGTGAACCGGAACACGGCCCAGAGCCCGATGGTGAGGATCACCACGATTCCCAACAGGATGAAACGGTCCACCGGGATGGTCGCCCCGAGAACCTTCCAGGAGCCCTCCGGGAAGACGTTCTCGACCGGCTGGCGAGTTGCTCCGAAGCGGAGCACCACCGCCGATTGCAGCATCAGCATCAAAGCCACCGACACCACGACTTTGGGAAGGGCCGGTTGGTAGCGCAGGGGCTTGAACACCAGGTAGTGGAACCCGGCGCCGATGAGCGCCGCCACCGTCATCGACATCAGGAGCGCCCACACCCAGTGCACGGGCCCGGAGAACTGGACGAAGGTCGGCAGGTCCCAGAAATGCCATTCGGCGCCGAACCAGCTCCCGATCGCCTCGACAATCGACAGCGGATTCGGCAGTGGCGGAATGGGTACTCGTCCGTCGTTCGTGAGGCCGGCGAAGGAGTACGCCGTGTACATCGCGATCGCGCCGTGTGCGAAGTTGATGACCCCGGACGCTCGGTAGGTCAGGACCAGTCCGAGCGACAGGGCCGCGTAGATCGCGCCGGCACTGATGCCGAGCAGAGCGAATTGGATGTACAGATCCATACCGGTGTCAGCCTATGAGGTTGCGCCCGGGCGGGGCGCTGGCAGCCCCGCCCGGGTGTTGGTTGATGCCGTTGCCCGGCTTAGCCCATTTCGAGGATCCAGTTGAAGATCGATGGATCCATGTAGGTGAAGTCCTGCATCATCACCAAGCCGCCGTCGACGACCTGGGCGATACCGGCGTATGGGGCGCACTGGCTGACCCACGGCTCCGGACCGGGGCACGCCGCCTCGGTGAACAGGAACAGGTCGAACACGTTGCTCTCCGCTGCTTCCTGGATCGCCGCCGGCGACAGGTTCTCGACGCCGACCGTCTCTGCCGCCTTCACGACCACGTCGTAGGCGAATTGGGTGTACATCAGCATCGAGTACACCGTTGACGTCATCTCAACGTTGGGGCCGTACTGGGCCATGATCTGGCGGGCTGCTTCAGCGTCCGCATCCCCAGTCACGAAGCCGGAGTTGTAGATGGCGAAGTACCAGCCGTCGTTGGTTCCGGCAGCCTGGAATTCGGGTGACAGGCACCAGTCCACGGTGTAGACGTCGACGTCGGCTCCGAGCGCATCGAGACCGTCGGCAACCGGCTGACAGCCGGTTGGATCGACGAACACCAGCAAACCGTCGACCTCGTTGACGTTGGCCGCTGCGAGAGCGCCGAGATAATCGGCTTCAGCTTCATCGATGGCAACGCCACGCGTGGCTCCGCCGAGGCCTTGGTACAGCGCGTCGACCAGGAAGAAGGTCGCCTCGCCGATCTCATTGCCCGGATACACGAAGCCCATCTCCTGAACCCCCTGCTCCCACATGAAGCTGAGGAGGGTCTGGGCGATCACCAGCGAGCCGGGGTCCACCAGGTTGAAGCTCGGAACCATGTAGTCCGGGATGTCGTAGACCACAGCACCGAAGCTCGGCTTGCCGGACAGTCCCAGCGTATCCCACATCGCCGCCGAGTTGGTCAAGAATCCGCCCAGCATGAAGTGGGCGTCGTCGTCGTTGGCGATCTGCTGGGCGCAGGCCAGCGCCGACTCAGGGTCGTCACCGGTGCCGCACATCTCGGCCTCGATCGGGACGCCGAGAATGCCGCCGAACTCAGCGTTCAGGTAGTCGAGGTACGCCAGGATTGCGGCACCGTCGTTGGGTACGGCCAGCAGTCCGGTCTCCTGATTGACCACGGTGAACTTGATGGCGTCAGGCCCGGCCGGGCCCGCCGTGGTCGCCGGCGCAGCAGTGGTCGCGGTCGTTGCCGGGGCTGCAGTCGTTGCCGGGGCCGCCGTTGTTGCGGGGGCTGCAGTGGTGGCCGGGGCCGCCGTCGTGGAAGCTGCATCGTCGTCATCGCCACAGGCGGCGACGATCAGTCCCAAGGCAAGCAGTACCGCCAGCCAGCGAATTGTTCTCCTCATCTCTTCCTCCCTTGCCCGCTCTCATCTCTTGGATTCGGGGTTCTCATCACGTCTCGGAGGTGCACTGGCTCTCGTCGTGAGTCGTCACACCTCCGTCATTCCGACTTGCCAGATCTCGACGACGTTGCCGTCCGGGTCCCGGCCGTACGCCAGGGGACGGCCGTCACCGAGATCGGCCGGGGGAGCGTGGAATCTCATCCCGGCGTCCATCAGACGCCGGTAGGCATCTTCGATGTCGTCGACCGCGAGACAGATGTGGCTCAAACCGGCACGCGAAACCGGCCGGTCGGCGGGTGACCACTCGGGCTCCGGGTGATCGAACTGGAAGAGCTCCAGACGCGTGTCCCCCAACCGCAACATCACCGTGACGCCTTTCGATCCGGACAGGCCCTGCACGGCGTCGACATCGGCCCGGCCGTCCCAGGTCAGCCGCTCGACCTCGCGGAAACCGAACATCCGGCAGTAGAAATCGACGAGCCGGTCGATGTCGGGAGTCGAGATCCCGGTGTGGTGAACACCGGCCGCCACGGCGACCGGTGGCTTCCCGGCTCGGTCCTCTGTTCGCTGGAAGCTCGCCACCTGTCTCACCTCACGCCAGCGGGGCGTCGAATTCGTCTTGATCGAACGCGAGGAAACGCCCCGAGACGATCCTCCCGTCACGCGTCTCGTACACATCCATGAAGGTGGTCCGCGCCTCCTCGCCCCTGGCGTTCGACGCCGTGACGGAGATGAAGCACGTGACGATCCCGTTGGCCGCCAGGCTCATCACCGGTTTCATCTCGAGTTCGATCCGGTCGGTCAGGGCGGTCCACCAGCGCCACAACCCGTCGCGCCCCTCGTAGCGGCCCGCCAACGGGGAGTTCCCGTAGAACACGTAGAAGCAATCATCGGTGAAGTGCTGCTCGTACGCGGCCCGGACGCCCTCGGCTTCGACCGTGGCTTCGTAGGCATTGATGATCGCCCGGGCCTCGGGATCGTCGGGAACCGGCGGATGCTGTACGGAATGAGCGCCGCTCATGCCGGCTCCTCGAGCGGCTCATGATCCGCCACGAGCTGTTCGTGCATCATCTCGAAGAAGGGCAGGAGCTCGGCGTGGGTGAAGATCCAGAAGCGTCCATCCCTGATCCCCTGGAGAACCCGGTCGGCGACCTCCTCCGGCGGGATCCGACGTTCGCCTTCCTCGGGTTCGAACCCATCGTTCATCGGGGTGTCGACCGCCCCGGGGCACAGCACGGCGATCGAGACGCCGGTGCCCTCCAATTCCAGGGCCAACGAGGTCGACATGCCGACTACCGCATGCTTGGACGCCGCGTACATTGGGGCCTCGGGCCACGGGGCAAGCCCGCCTGCGGACGAGGTGTTCACAATGACCCCGCTCCCCCGCTCGAGCATCCCCGGCAGGAAGGTTCGGGTCCCGAGCAGAGGTCCGAGCACGTTGACCCGGTTCTGTGCTTCCCAGTCGCCCAGCGGATCGGTGTCGCGAAACCCGCCGAACAGCGTGATCCCGGCGTTGTTGCACAGGATGTCGCAGCGGCCGAAGGACGATTCGACTTCGGACGCAAGGGCAGTCCACGAAGCCGATTCACCGACGTCGAGGTTGACGGCGAGGGCTTCGCCGGGGCCCGGAAGTGTTGCAACGGTGGCCTCGACCCCACTGAGGTTGAGATCGGCAGCAACCACATGGGCACCTGCTGCGGCGAATGCCCTGCACAGCGCTCGGCCGATCCCGCTGCCGGCACCCGTGACGATGACGACCCTGTCGGCGAAGCTCTCGACGGCCGCTACGGTCATTGAGGCTGGTCCTCCCTTGAGCGCCGCGGTGCGGCATCCCAGACCCGCTTCTTGGTGTTTTCCAGCGTAGCACATCAGTTCGACGCCGGTATTATGCACAACAGGTCAGTTCCGTGCCTGGCCCGGACTCCACGACGATGCGGAGAGTCAGCCGCCCATCAGGGTCTCGAGCATCTGCGGAGCGAACCCGGCAGTCGTCCGCACCGAGGAACTGGAACAGCGCGGCGATCTCGTCAGGATTCCCGAGCCGGCCCATCGGGCAGAGGGTTGCGATGAGATCCCGCTGCGGATGATCGGGCGGCCACATCTCCCCCTCGATCGGCCCGGGGCTGACGAGATTCACCCGGATCCCCCGGCCGGCGAGCTCCATGGCGGCTCCTTTGGCCAGCATCACCAGGCCCGCCTTGGCGGCCGAATACGCGGTCTCCCCGATGTTGCCGATGTCCGTCACCAGGGTGCCGGTGAACAGCACGGACCCACCTTCCCGGAGGTGGGGGATGGCCGATCGCAACAAGCGGTAGTGGGCCAGCAGGTTGAGGTTGACCATGCCGTCAAGCACTTCGTCGTCGGTGTCCTCGATCATCAGGAACTCGACAACGGCCCCGGCGTTGGACACCAGGATGTCGATGCCACCAAGCACCTCGGCAGCCTCGTCGACCATCGAGGAGACCTGGAGTGGATCACTGAGGTCGGCGGCGACGAACGCAGCGCCGATCTCCTCGGCCATCTCGCGGCCCGTGTCGCGCCGCCCCGAGATCACCACCCGGGCGCCGGCGGCGATGAAACGCCGTGCGGTTGCCAACCCGATCCCTGAGGTCCCACCGGTGATCAGCGCGCTCTTGCCTTCCAGAGAGAACGGTGTCTGGCTCATGGTCGGATCCTTCTCCCACGCCGGGTCGTAGCGATATCCATCGCAAGCTATCACTTCTGCACCAGGATTATTCGCGGGGTCTCGAACTCGCCGACGGTGCCGGGCTGGCCGCGACCTCGATCCGCGGCCGGATCAACACCGCATACTCCGGCTGGGTAGAGAACCCCCAGATTCCGCAATGTGGATGGGCGACCGATCCCGCCTCCAAGAGATCCTCGACGCCCTCG
>CAZEHO010000049.1:0-15516 GCA_964511945.1 uncultured Acidimicrobiia bacterium
ACACACAAGGCCGACGCGGCGTTCACCTCATACACCACGCCGCTGGACGTGACCTCCCAAGCCCATCGCACATCCATCGCACATCCGAGCCAATCCGCAGCCATCCGTCCGAATCGGAAATGTGCTCTGACCTGCGGTTTCAGTCCAGAGCTGTCCACGCGAATCCGCTCCGGATACCTTCGGGACGCTGAGGTCGCCGGTTCAAATCCGGCCGTCCCGACGAAGCCCCCGGCTCAATGCCGGGGGTTTTGTCATTCCCCCTCCCCCTCTTCCCTTCCCACCCTGTGGGGGAAGGTGGCTCGGCGCCGGATGGCGCCGAGTCGGAAGGGGGGCAGGCAGAAGATCCGGAGAGAGTCGTTCTGGGGGGACCCCCTAGTTCTCGCTCCACAGGCGCAGCGCAGTCGGGGTGATCCTGATGAACTGCCGGAAGCCTTCTGCGGTCTCATCGATGTCCATGCCCCCGTCCGGGAACACGGCGCAGTACTTCTCATCGAAGGCCGACAGGGTGTTCCAACGGGGACCGTCGACCAGTTCGGCGGTCCCATCGATCACTGCCCACCGGTAGCCCATCTCGTCACAGTTGGAGTGGAAGCCGACACGGGGATTCGCACGGATGTTCCGCACCTTGGGAGCGGTGGGGCTGCTGAAGATGCCTATGGTCTCTCCGTCCCAGATGAAGCTCACCACCGACGATTGCGGGTCCCATCGTCGGTCACCGTGGTCAGCCAGGCCACCAGGTCCTCCTCCAGTGCTTGCCGGGTGAAGGCACCTGCCTTGGTGCTCGGGCCGAACAGTGTCGTCATGACGACCAGGCTACGGATCTCTCTGCACCGGCGCCCGAGCCCGACTGCGTCGGGCCGGGGTTGGAACCGGTCCCATTTGGCGGCTTTCTGATTCGCCGCAAGCCGGAATCCGAGGGTACGCTCCCCCCACCTCCGGTCGCCGGGCCGGGTGGGATCTGACAGGTTTGGAGCGCGATGTCGAAGCGAGATCACCGCAACGGCTCGAGGCAGGGGCTGTACCACCCCGGGCTCGACCGCGACTCGTGCGGAATCGGGTTCGTGGCAGACATCAAGGGCCGCAAGAGCCACGGCATCCTCGAGCAAGGCCTCACCGCGCTGACCAACCTGACCCACCGCGGAGCGGTCGGCGCCGATCCCCTCGCCGGCGACGGCGCCGGCCTTCTGATGCAGATCCCCGACAGGTTCTTCCGGGCCGAAATGGCCGCCCAGGGCGTCGACCTCCCCGATTCCGGTGCCTACGGGGTCGGCATGGTGTTTCTCCCCAGGGACCCCGTCGATCGTGTCGTGTGCGAGAACCTGCTGGTCGAGCTGGTCGTCCGGGAGGGGCAGGAGTTGCTCGGGTGGCGCAACGTGCCGGTGGACTCTTCCTGTCTCGGCGAGAGCGTCAAGCCGATCGAACCGGTCATTCGTCAGCTGTTCATCGGCCGTGGAACCACTACTACCGACGCCGACCACTTCGAACGCAAGCTCTACGTGATTCGCAAGCAGGCGTACAACGAACTCAAGATCCGGGCACCTGAGCTGGTCGAGCGCGGCGAGTTCTACGTCACATCGATGTCGGCCAGAACCATCACCTACAAGGGGATGATGCTGGCCAAGAACCTGTCCGTGTACTTCACGGATCTCGCCGACGAGCGGGTCGAGTCGGCACTGGCGCTGATCCACCAGCGGTTCTCCACCAACACCACGCCCTCGTGGAGGCTCGCCCAGCCGTTCCGCTACCTCTGCCACAACGGCGAGATCAACACGGTCCAGGGCAATGTGAACTGGATGATGGCCCGCCGCCACAACATGACGTCGGACATCATCGGTGACGATCTCGAGAACCTCTGGCCCCTCATTGGCGACGGTGCATCGGACTCGGCGACCTTCGACAACGCACTCGAGTTGCTGCTCGCCGGGGGCTACTCACTCGGGCACGCCATGATGCTGATGATTCCCGAGGCCTGGTCCGACAACCCGCTGATGGACGCCGGCCGCCGGGCTTTCTACGAGTACCACGCGGCAGTGATGGAACCATGGGACGGCCCGGCTGCAGTCGCCTTCACCGACGGGCGGCAAATCGGCGCCACCCTGGACCGCAACGGGCTCCGGCCCGCCCGCTACTTCATCACCGACGACGACCTGCTCGTCATGGCCTCTGAGATGGGTGTGCTCGACATCCCCGAGGAGAAGATCGTCAAGAAGTGGCGGCTCCAGCCCGGGAAGATGCTGCTCATCGACCTCGAGCAGGGCCGCATCATCGACGACGACGAACTGAAGCAGACCCTCGCCGACGAGAAGCCCTACCAGCAGTGGCTGGATGAGACCCAGATCCATATCGCCGAACTCCCGCCGGAAGTGGCGGCGATGAACCCGGACGAGGAGACCCTGGCCAAAGCTCAGCATGCGTTCGGGTACACCCAGGAGGACATCAAGTTCTTCCTGAAGCCGATGGCAGCGGACGCCAAGGATCCGATCGGGTCGATGGGCCGGGACACCCCGCCTGCAGTGCTTTCGGACCGCCCCAAGCTCCTCTACGACTACTTCAAGGAGCGCTTTGCTCAGGTCACCAACCCGGCGATCGATCCGATCCGGGAGCAGACCGTCATGTCGCTCGTCTCCCTGATCGGGCCCCGTCCCAATCTGCTCGATCTCAACACCGGAGGCACCCATAGCCGCCTCGAGGTGAGCCAGCCGATTCTGACAAACGTCGATCTGGAACGGGTCCGCCGCATTGAGAACCACGTCGATGATGCCTTCCGGACGCGCAAGCTGTGCATCTCGTATCCGGTGGCCGAAGGAGCAGCCGGCATGAGACCGGCTCTGGAGCGTCTCTGCGACCAGGCGGTCGAAACCGTTCGCGACGGCAGCAACATTCTCATCTTGTCCGATCGCTGCATGGAACGCGATCGAGTGGCCATCCCGGCACTGCTCGCAACGGCGGCGATCCACCATCACCTGATCCGCGAAGGCCTGCGCACGGAGGTCGGACTCGTCGTCGAGACCGGCGAGGCGCGCCAGGTCCACGACTTCTGTCTGCTCGGCGGCTACGGGGCCGAGGCAATCAACCCTTATTTGGCATTCGACAGCATCCACACACTCTCGGATGGACTGCCGGGCAGCCCGACGCCCGAAGAAGCGGAAAACCGCTACATCGAAGCGCTCAACGGCGGGATCCTGAAGGTGATGTCCAAGATGGGCATCTCGACCTTCCAGTCGTATTGCGGCGCGCAGATCTTCGATGCCGTCGGCCTCGACAGCGACTTCATCGAGCAGTACTTCACCGGGACGCCATCCGCCATCGAAGGGATTGGCCTCGATGAGATTGCCGAGGAAACGGTGCGGCGCCACGAGCAGGCATTCGCCCCGAGTCCTGGATTCAACGGGATGCTCGACGTCGGCGGCGACCTGGCGTTCCGGCTGCAAGGCGAACAGCACGTGTGGACCCCGGAGACGATCTCCACCATGCAGCACGCCGTTCGCTCGGGCGACTACGAACTGTTCAAGCAGTACTCCGCCGAGGTCAACGACCAGACCGGGCGGCTGAAGAACCTCCGCGGGCTCTTCCACCTCGAGATGTCGGACGAGCCGATCCCGCTGGATGAGGTCGAACCGGCGTCGGAGATCGTCAAGCGGTTTGCAACCGGGGCGATGTCCTTTGGATCAATCTCCTGGGAAGCACATACGACGCTCGCCATCGCGATGAACCGTCTCGGCGCCAAGTCGAACTCGGGTGAGGGTGGTGAAGAGTCGAGCAGGTATCAACCGTTCGAAAACGGCGACTTCGCCCGCTCTGCGGTGAAGCAGGTCGCATCCGGTCGCTTCGGCGTCACCACCGAGTACCTGGTCAACGCAGACGACATCCAGATCAAAATCGCCCAGGGCGCCAAGCCGGGTGAAGGCGGCCAACTCCCCGGCCACAAGGTCAATCAGTGGATCGCCAAGGTCCGCTACTCGACGCCGGGTGTCGGACTGATCTCGCCACCGCCGCATCACGACATCTATTCCATCGAGGACCTCAAGCAGCTGATCCTCGACCTCAAGAACGTGAACCCCGAGGCCCGCATCAGCGTGAAGCTGGTGTCCGAGGTGGGGGTTGGGACCATCGCAGCCGGTGTCGCCAAGGCCTATGCCGACCACGTGCTGATCTCCGGCAATGAAGGTGGGACCGGCGCCAGCCCGATCACCTCGGTGATGCAGGCCGGTTCCCACTGGGAAATCGGCCTCGCCGAATCACATCAGACACTGGTCGAGCACGGTCTCCGCGACCGGATTGCAGTCCAGACCGACGGTGGAATCCGCACCGGACGCGACGTCGTCGTGGCCGCCCTGCTGGGCGCCGATGAGGTCGGGTTCGGAACCGCCGCTCTGATCTCCGAAGGCTGCATCATGATGCGGAAGTGCCACCTCAATACCTGCCCGGTGGGAGTGGCAACTCAGGATCCGGAACTGCGCAAGCTCTTCACCGGTGATCCGGACAACGTCGTGAACTTCTTCATGTTCCTCGCCGAGGAAACCCGCGAGATCATGGCGGAGATGGGCTTCCGGACCTTCCGGGAGATGATCGGCCAGAGCGACCGCCTTCGGGTCAACGATGCGATCGATCACTGGAAAGCACGGGGGCTCGACTTCTCGCCCGTGTTCTTCAAGCCGGTGCCCCCACCCGGCGTGGACATCAGCAACACCGGATCCCAGAATCACGGCCTCGATCGGGCACTCGACAACACCTTGATCAGGAAGGCCGCACCGGCGCTGGAAAAGGGCGAGCCGGTCACCATCGACACCCCGATCTACAACACCAACCTTGCAGTCGGGGCCATGCTCTCCGGTGAGGTGGCCAAGCGCTACGGGCATGAGGGCCTTCCCGACGACACCATTCACATCAAGCTCAAGGGCACTGCCGGGCAGAGCTTCGGCGCATGGCTGGCCCACGGCGTGACGCTCCACCTCGAGGGCGACGCCAACGACTACGTCGGCAAAGGCCTCTCGGGAGGCCGGGTGGTTATTGAGGCCGAACCCGCAGGACCGATCGTTCCGTTCGAGAACATGATCATCGGCAACACCGTCCTGTACGGGGCCATCTCCGGCGAGTGCTACTTCAACGGCGGCGCCGGGGAACGCTTCGCAGTTCGCAACTCCGGCGCGATCGCAGTCGTCGAACGCGTCGGCGACCACGGCTGCGAATACATGACCGGTGGCTGCGTCGTCGTCATCGGTGAGTCCGGCCGCAACTTCGGCGCCGGCATGAGCGGTGGCATCGCCTACGTAATCGACGACGCCGGCGACTTCGAGCAGCGACTCAATCCGCAGATGGTGGAAATCGAACGGATCGATCCGGAGATCGATCCGTCGCTCCCGCGGGAGCCGACTTGCGAGGAACTCATGGCCGAGCCGCTCCGCCACGACGCCTGGCGACTCCGCACCCTGCTCCAGCGTCATGCGCAGTTGACCCAGAGTTCCCGGGCACAGGAGATCCTCGATCACTTCGATGAGTTCCTGCCGCGCTTCTACAAGGTGGTGCCGTTCGAGTACCGCCGTGCGCTGGCGGAGCAGCAATCCATGGCGGAGGCCGGTGCTGATGTCCGCTGACGTCCGCCCCGAGGTCGATCGCGCCGATCACAGCTACCTGCCGGTGAACGAACGGGTGGCCAACTACCGCGAGTTCACGATTCCACTCGGTGACGAGGCGGTCTCTGCACAGGGTTCGCGCTGCCTCGACTGCGGGATCCCCTACTGCCACTCGGGCTGCCCGGTCGACAACCTCATCCCCGACTGGAATGAACTCGCCTACCGGGGCAAGTGGCGCGAAGCCATCGAGGTGCTGCACTCAACCAACAACTTCCCCGAATTCACCGGGCGGGTGTGTCCGGCACCGTGCGAGGAAGCATGCACCCTCACCCTGCAGCAGTCACCGGTCACCATCAAGACGATCGAATACACGATCATCGAGAAGGCCTGGAGCAACCGCTGGATCACCCCGAGGATCGCTGCACGCCACACCGACAAACAGGTGGCCGTCGTCGGATCCGGACCGGCCGGACTCGCCGCCGCCCAGCAGCTCGCCCGGGCCGGACACCAGGTGGTCGTGTTCGAGAAGAACGCCAAGATCGGCGGCCTGCTGCGCTACGGGATCCCGGATTTCAAGCTCGACAAGGCCGCAATCGACCGCCGCCTCTCCCAGATGCAAGCCGAAGGAGTTGAGTTCCGCGTCAACAGCCACGTCGGTGGCAACGTCCCGGTACAGCGCCTCACCGACGAATATGACGCCGTCGTGCTGGCCGTCGGAGCCGAACAGCCCCGGGACCTGCCCGTTCCCGGCCGGAACCTCGGCGGGATCCACTTCGCCATGGACTACCTCATCCAGCAGAACCGACGGGTCGGCCGGGAGCCGCTGGGCAACGAGACCCCCCTCACGGCCGATGGCAAGCACGTCGTCGTGATCGGAGGTGGGGACACCGGTTCCGACTGCGTGGGCACCGCCAACCGCCAGGGCGCCGCATCGATCACCCAACTCGAGCTGCTTCCCAAACCACCGGAGCAGGCGGACACGCTGCTCGTCTGGCCCGAATGGCCGAACAAGCTGCGGACGTCGACCTCCCACGACGAGGGGTGTGAGCGGCTCTGGTCGGTGTCGACGACGGAGTTCCAAGGGTCCGGCGGCGGCGTCGAGCGCCTCCGGGCGGTTGAAGTCGACTGGCAGCAAGTCGACGGCCGCTGGCAGATGAGCGAAATCGACGGCACCGAGTTCGAGCTGCAAGCGGACCTGGTACTCCTTGCCACCGGCTTCGTCAGTCCGGTCCACGAAGGCCTCCTTCGCCAGCTCGCGGTCGATCTGGATGACCGGGGCAATGTGGCCGCCGACACCGAGGAATACGCGACCAGCGTCCCGGGAGTGTTCGCCGCCGGCGATGCCCGCCGGGGTCAGTCGCTCGTCGTATGGGCAATCCGGGAAGGCAGGGAGTGCGCTGCTGCCGTCGACGAGTACCTGACGCGATCTGTTGCCGATGCCTGATTGCCGAATCGTTGCTGGTACGCTTTCGCTTCACATGACGACTCGCACCGCCCTCACCTGTTGCTGTCCGGGAGACACAACCAGGGCCGCGCGTCACCACTGCTAGACCACCGACACCACACCACCAGACCCACGGCCCGAGGTGCAGCACCCGGGCCGTTTCCTATTGGGGGACCCATGAAGATCCACGAAGACATCACGAAGACCGTCGGCGGAACACCGCTGGTCGAACTTCGGCGGCTGCCGGCGCCCGACGGTGCCCGAGTGGTTGCCAAGGTTGAGTCGTTCAACCCGCTGTCGAGCGTCAAGGACCGAATCGCGCTCAGCATGGTCGAAGCAGCCGAGGAGCGCGGCGAAATCACACCGGGGCAGACCACGCTGGTCGAGCCGACGAGCGGCAACACCGGCGTCGGCCTGGCGTTCGTCGCCGCCGCCAAGGGCTACCGCCTGATCCTCACCATGCCCGAGACCATGAGCGTCGAGCGGCGGGGGCTGCTCCAACTCCTCGGGGCGGAACTCGAACTGACTCCGGGAACCGGCGGCATGAAGAGCTCGATCGCGCGAGCGGCCGAGCTCCGGGACTCGATCCCTGGAGCCGTCGCCCTCCAGCAGTTCGAGAACCCCGACAACCCGGCGATACACATGCGCACCACCGCCGAGGAAATCTGGGCCGACACCGACGGCACCGTCGACATCGTCGTTGCCGGAGTCGGGACCGGTGGAACCATCACCGGAGTCGGCAAGGTCCTCAAGGAAAGGAACCCGGACATCCAGATGGTGGCAGTGGAACCCGACGACTCACCGGTCCTCTCCGGCGGAGAACCGGGCCCGCACGGGATCCAGGGCATAGGAGCCGGATTCATCCCCGATGTTCTAGACACCGCGGTCATCGATGAGGTCGTCAGGGTGGCTACCCAGGACGCCCTGCGAACGGCTCGCGATCTCGCCCGCAGTGAGGGGATACCGGTGGGCTTCTCGTGCGGCGCAGCCGCCTGGGCAGCAATCGAGGTGGCAGCGCGACCCGCGAACGCCGGCAAGCTGCTCGTCGTCATCCTGCCCGACAGTGGCGAGCGCTACCTGTCGACCGGCTTGGTGGAAGCGGGGCCGGCATGATCAGTCGCCTCTCCCGCTTCAAGGAAGACCTCCAAGCGGTGTTCGACCGCGATCCGGCAGCCCGCAGCGTCCCGGAGGTCGTGTTCTGCTCACCGGGGCTCCACGCCATCTGGATCCACCGGATTGCCTCGGCGCTCTGGATGCGTGGGTTCCGCTTTCCGGCCCGCCTGCTCAGCCACATCAGCCGCATGCTGACCGGAGTCGAGATCCACCCCGGCGCAACAATCGGGCGCCGCTTCGTGATCGACCACGGCATGGGGGTCGTGATCGGTGAGACCACGGAGATCGGGGACGACGTCATGCTGTATCAGGGCGTCACCCTCGGAGGCACCAGTCTGAAGAAGGTGAAGCGCCATCCGACCCTCGGAGATGGGGTCGTCGTCGGCGCCGGGGCAAAGGTGCTGGGCGCGGTGACGGTTGGGGCCAAAGCTCGCGTCGGCGCCGGCGCCGTCGTGGTCCGCGATGTGCCCGCCGGGAGGACGATCGTCGGACTCGCCGGCCGGGTCATCGAGGACGGTGAAAAGCCGGGCGACCACCGCATCGGGATCGCCGCCAGCTCCGGGAACCGGGATGTGCGGGTTCTCGAGGTACTCGTCGACCGGGTTGCCGAGCTCGAGAGCCGGTTCCAGGATGCCGTTCCGGCAAACGGGACCGAGTGGTACGCCGAAGGCGGAGGGATCTGACCGGGTTCTGCGCAGCCGTGTCCCGTTCCGCTGCCTCGCCGCCCGTCGTCCTGTCGGAAACCGGCCTTTCTACACTCGCCATCCGTATCACGGGAGGGGTTATGGATAGGTTCGCCAACTATCTCGCTGCGTTTGACGGGACCCGGGACTGGTCTGAGATCGGGCCGTTATTCGACTCGGTGTTTCATCCCGACGGCGTGGTCGTCACTGCCGATGGGGAATACACCAAGCAGGAGTGGGCCGCGATGGCCAAACGCCTCGTCGACAAGAAGGCCACCGCCTCCGACTTCGAGATCACCGGTGAGGAGGCCGACGTCATCTTCTACCGGGTCACGATCACGGTCGACGACGTGCCGACGCACCTGACCGCCAAGGGCACACTTCGTGACGGACGGCTGATCCGGGTGGAACCGGTTGACCCGGAGCAGTACTCGTCGCTGATGGAGCAGAGCAGGTAGGCCGGTGCAGTTAGCGCGGTGTCTCATGACGTTGGTGATGTTCGCCGGCGATCAGGGCGTCGCCCGGCAAGGACGCAGTCCCGCAGGCGCATTGGATGAAATGCGTCAGGGCGAGGACGCAGCCGGAGGCGGCCTGAGCCACATCTGAACCCGGCAAACGGGCACTAGACGATCAGCTCTGCGATCTGGACTGCGTTGAGGGCTGCACCCTTGCGGAGGTTGTCGCCGACCACCCAGAAGGCGATCCCGCCGGGGCGGCCCAACGTGGGCCGGATCCGGCCGACCAGCACGTCGTCGACACCTGCCGAGTCGAGCGGCGTGGGGATCGTGTCGGCCCAGACCTGAGCGCCGGGGGCAGCGGCGATGACCGCTGCCGCCTCCTCGGGGTCGATCGCCCGTTTGAACCACGCGGTTGCGGAGATCCCGTGCCCGACCACCACCGGCACCCGAACGCAGGTCGCCTCGACCAGCACGTCGGGAGCATCGAGGATCTTGCGGGTCTCGTTGACCAGCTTCCACTCCTCGTCGGTATGCCCGGCCTCGGTGAACGAGCCCGCCAGTGGAAGCACGTTGAACCCGATCGGTCGGGCATAGACGTCGTTGCCGGCCACTTCCCAACCGCCGTAGCGGAGCGCGTCGCGCTGGTCGCCGAGGACCTTGACCTCGTCGGCGAGCACGTCCATCGCGTTCACACCGGTGCCCGACACCGACTGGTACGACGACACGACCATCGACTCGAGCCCGGCGGCGCGGTGCAGCGGGGCGAGTCCCATGAGGAGCGCCATCGTGGTGCAGTTCGGGTTTGCGATGATCCCGTGATGCGCTCCGGCGGCGGCGGCGTCGTTGACGCCGGCCACGACCAGGGGGACCTTCGGGTCCATCCGCCAGGCCGACGAGTTGTCGACCACCACCGCACCGGCTTCGGCAAAGCGCGGAGCATGGTCCCGGGAGCGTCCACCCCCGGCAGAGAACAACGCGACGTCGATCCCGGCCGGATCCGCCTCGGCCAGGTCCTCAACCGTCACCTCACCCCAGGGGGTCTCCAGCACACGGCCCGCCGAACGTGCCGACGCCATCAGACGCAGCGAGCCGATCGGGAACCCGCGCCGCCCCAGGGTGTCGAGCATCTCGGTCCCCACCGCCCCGGTGGCTCCTACAACCGCAACCGCAGGCCCGCTCATCCCTCACGCTCCGGCCGTAATGGTGGGTCAAACGCATCGTGCAGTGCCTGCACGGCCTGTTCGACACTCCCGGCATCGACCACACACGACACCCGGATCGGTGACGTCGAGATCATCTGGATGTTGATCCCCGCAGCCGACAGCGTGTTGAACATCGTCGATGCCACTCCGGGCTCGGTCTTCATCCCGGCACCAACAACCGACACCTTGCCGATGTTCTCATCGAGATCGATCCCACCGACGTCGTAGCGCTTCGCCATCGACTCGGCCACGGTCCGCGCCGTCGCCGCGTGCTGTTTGGGCACGGTGAACGAAATGTCTGCGAGGCCGTCACGGCTGACGTTCTGCACGATCATGTCGACCGTCACGCCCTGGGCGGCCAGCGGCTCGAAGAGGGCGGCCGCGACGCCGGGCCGATCCGGCACGCCGTACACCGTCACCTTGGCCTCCGACGTGTCGTGTGCCACGCCGCTGACCACCGCTTGTTCCATGGTCTTCTCCTTGACCCAGGTTCCGATCCCGTCGTGGAACGACGAGCGTACATGCAGGGGCACATTGAACCGCCTGCCGAACTCCACCGAGCGCGCCATCAACACCCCGGCACCGGATGACGACAACTCGAGCATCTCATCAAATGACACCTCATCGAGTTTGCGAGCCGTCGGCACCACCCTCGGGTCGGCCGTGAACACCCCATCGACATCGGTGTAGATCTCACACACATCGGCCTCGAGGTACGCCGCCATCGCCACCGCGGTCGCATCCGATCCCCCACGACCCAGCGTGGTGATCTCCTTCGTGTCGGGCGACACCCCCTGGAACCCCGCAACGATCACCACGTTGCCTTCATCGAGCGACTCGCGCACCCGGAACGCCCGCACATCCTGGATCTTCGCCTGCCCGTGAGAGGTATCGGTCAGGATCCCCGCCTGCGACCCGGTGAAGCTGACCGCCTCGACACCGAGATCCCGAATGGCCATCGCCAGCAACGCCATCGAGATCCGCTCCCCCGCAGTGAGCAGCATGTCCATCTCGCGAGGATGAAGGTTCGGGCTCACCTGCTCCGACAGGTCGATCAACTCGTCTGTCGACTTCCCCATCGCCGAGACCACAGCCACGACATCGTTCCCACCGCGACGCGTCGCAATGACCCTCCGGGCCACTGCGCGGATGCGATCAGCATCCCCAACCGACGTGCCGCCGTACTTCTGAACGATCAACGCCATAGTCCAGCGAGTGTACCGGCAGGCCGTTTTGTCACTATCGTGCCTCGCCGTGACCACCACCTCCCGCACCTCAACCCTGATCACCGCCCTCACCGCGCTCACCCTGCTGGCGACAGCCTGTGGCGGTGACGACACGGGGCCACCCGTGACGGCCGCGACCTATGAAGCCTTCCGGGCGCAGCCCACCGCATGCGAGGCCGAGGCCCCGCCGCCGGTCACCGAGATGACGTTCGAGCGGCCCGAGAACATGGGGATCACCGGCCCGGTACAGGTGATGATCTCAACCTCCTGCGGAGACATCACCGTCGAACTGGATCCGGCGCTGGCGCCCGAAGCGGTGAACTCCTTCGTGTTCCTCGCCGGCAAGGGCTACTTCGACGGGCAGGCGTCGCACCGGGTCATCCCCGGCAACTTCATGCAGGCCGGCGATCCTGAGGCGGCCGGGCTCGGAGGGCCGGGATACCGGCTGCCGGACGAGCTGCCGGGACCGGGAACGCTGTACACCCGCGGCACCGTGGCCATGGCCAATGCAGGGCCTAACACGGCGGGCAGCCAGTTCTTCATCATGCTCGCCGACCTCCCATTGCCACCGGCCTATTCGATCTTCGGCCGCGTTGTCGACGGATTCGAGACGCTCGATCGGATCGAATCCATCGAGCTGGGCCAGAGCGCCACTGAAGCTGCGGCCAGCCGACCGGAGGAGTCGCTTTACCTCGAGAGTGTCACGGTTCTCGGCTCCTGATGGCGGTCGATCTCCATACCCACAGCTCCTACTCCGACGGAACCGACACACCGGCCGAAGTGGTGGCCCGCGCCGCCCACCACCGGCTGACCACTATTGCGCTGGCCGACCACGACACGCTGATCGGACTCGAGGAGGCCCGGGAAGCCGCCACTGAAGCCGGGATCGGCTTCATCCCGGCAGTCGAACTCTCTGTGTCGTGGAACACCAAAGCGATGCACCTGCTCGGCTACTGGATCGACCCGGGCCCAGGCCCACTCCAGGACCGGTTGGTCGAGATCCAGAACGGACGCGAAGCCCGCAACCACCAGATCGTCGAAGCCCTGCAAGGCCTGGGTATCGACATCACCATGGAAGAAGTCCTGGAGATCTCCGGAGACGGCGTCGTCGGGCGCCCCCACTTTGCAGCCGCACTCATGCGTCGCGGCGTCGTCGAATCGATCTCCGAGGCCTTCGAGACCTATCTGGCAGCAGGCCGCCCCGCCTATCGGCCCAGAAAGCGGCTCCGGGCCGCTGAGGCGGTCCGTCTTGCCACAGCGTCGGGGGGCGTGACCTCGGTGGCCCACCCGCACACCGTTGCGGACAACGCCGGCGAGTTCGAAGCCGCGTTTGCCGCGTTCCGGGAGCTCGGAATCGTCGGAGTCGAGTGCCACTACGTCGAGTACACCCCGGAGACGCGCCGCCGCCTCGAATCGATCGCCCGGAGCTGCGATCTGATACCGACCGGCGGCTCCGACTACCACGGAGAGCACAAGCCCGGGATCGATGTTGGGGTGGGCCGGGGAGACCTGGTGGTTCCCGACTCCGTGGTCGACGAACTGCAGGCCTCGAGAACTCCCTAGACCTGGAGATTGCGGCTCCAGGCCGGGTTGGTTCGTGTCGATACGACCTTGTGGCAATGACCACGACGCCGACCCGAAGCCGGGATGGCCGCAACCGCGTTCGCGACGCTGCTCCGGTCGACTACGGCTCGATCAGGCTCGGGTTCCAGACGACCCGGGCCGGGCTTGCGCTCGTCCTCGTGACTCTCGCCACCATGGGGATCGTCACCGATATCCCAGGTTCGCAGTTCGAGTTGTTCCTGGTCGGTGTCGTCGCGGTCGATGCCCTGGGGCGGATCCGGTTTGGCGGGACCGCACTCCCGTCCCTCCTGGTGGATCTCGTAGCGGTAGGTCTTGCTGCAGGCGCCGGCGAAGGGGTCGAGATGGCCCTCGTCGCGTTCATGGCGTATCTGCTGACGGCCGGGATCATGCTGCTGTCGATGCGACAGGTACTGCTGCTGTTCGCGGTAGCACCAGTCGTGGTCATCCTTCGTGTGCTGTGGCTGCGTCCCGAGGGGGTGAGCGCTGTGGCCGACCACTCATCCATGAGCGAGGTCTCGGTCTACCTCGTGGCGATGAGCTTGCTCCTCCTGACGAGTGTCGACCTCATCCACCGGGCCCGAGCCCAACAGGCGGCGGCTCTGGACGCGGAACGGCGCACCTCCGAAATCAAGAACGAGTTCGTTTCCATGGTCAGTCACGAGCTCCGGACTCCGCTGACGAACATCGCCGGGTTTGCAATAACGGTGCAGGAAACCTGGCGGGACCTGGGATCCGAAGAGGTCGATGAGTTCCTCGAGATCATCTGCGGGGAGGCCGACCACCTGCGCAACGTCGTCGACGACGTGCTCGCGATCCCGCGCCTCGAGGCAGGCCGCCTGCTGCTCGATCCGACCGTCTTCGCGCTCCAGCCTGCCGCCTACCGGATCGCAGAGTTGCTGTTCCCCCACGGCGGTGACCGGGAAGCCTCCGTCGCCGTGCCCGGTGGGGTCTATGTGAACGCGGATCCGAACCGAGTCGAGCAGGTCCTCCGCAACCTTCTCGAGAATGCGCGCAAGTACGGGGGCGAATCAGTCGCCATCGAGGCCGAGCGGCACGGAGACCGGTGGATGATCGCCGTCACCGACAACGGCGCCGGAATCCCCGTCGAGGACCGGGACCGGATCTTCAACGGATTCGAACAGCTTGCTCAGGGTGACTCACGGGCGTCAACGGGTCTGGGTCTCGGGCTCTTCATCACCCGGCGCATCGTCGAGGCCATGGACGGGGAGGTCTGGTACGAACCGGGGTTCCCGACCGGGTCGCGGTTCTGCTTCACCCTCCCGGCCGCGGAGGCACCAGTCGTCGCCGGCAGCGTCTAGTGCGGTACTAGGAGCCCGCTGAGCAACACATGCCGCACATCTCGACGACCAGTCATCACCACTCGCGGTGTCCTCGGTCCCACCATTCCTGCACGAGGAGTGGCGGAACCTGCGTCCTTGCGATTGGCGCGCCTGGCCGCCGATCAACGTGCCCGGCGGGCACGCCACATCGGCATTACTCAGCAGACCCCTAGCCGTCGCCGTTCCCGTCCTCGGACACCACACTCCAGCCCAGTGCGGTCGGTGCAGCCCGGGTGGTCGGCAACGGCTGCATCGGGCGGGGCCTGGTGCTCAGCACCCACATACCCTGCGCCGGTCGGGTCGGCGGGACCGCCATGGCCGCGGAGTACTCCTCATCGAGCCGGCTCACTGCGGCGATGATGGCTGCGGCGGTTTCGGGGTCGGCCCCGCCGGTGATCTCGATCCCGGCGCTCACGACAGCTCCACCAACTCGATGAGGGTTCCGCCGAACGAACGCGGGTGAACGAACGCGATGCGATGGCCGCCCCCGCCGATACGCGGTTCCTTGTCGATGAGCTCGGCACCCTCCTCCACCAGGTGCGACAGGGCGGCTTCGATGTCTGCCACCGCATAGGCCACGTGATGCAGTCCTTCACCCCGCTTCTCGAGGAAACGCCCGACCGGTGACTCCGGGCTGAGCGGCTGCAGCAGCTGCACCGACGATCCTCCGATACGGATCATGGCCTCATCGACCCCCTGCTCCTCCACGACATCGCGCGAGAGGGCTTCTGCGCCATACAGACGGCGATGGCGCTCGAGTGCATCGTCGAGGTCGTGCACCGCAATCGCGACGTGATCGATGTTCAGCAGCAGCATGGTTTGCGAAGGCTAGTGCTCTGTCTCATAACCTTGGCGAGGGTCAGGCCGAGTCAGGGGCGTCATCCGGCAAGGAC
>CAZEHO010000050.1:0-12463 GCA_964511945.1 uncultured Acidimicrobiia bacterium
CCGGCCGGGTCACCAAGATCATCAAGTAGGAATCGAGGACGAACCCCCCATGGCAAACGAGCACAGGATCCGGATTCGCCTGAAGGCGTACGACCACGAGGTGGTTGATGAGTCGGCGCGCAAGATCGCCGAGACCGTGATCCGCACCCAAGCCAAGATCAAGGGACCGGTGCCGCTCCCGACCGAGATCCACCGGTACTGCGTCATCCGTTCACCGCACGTCTACAAGGATTCGCGGGAGCACTTCGAGATGCGCATCCACAAGCGCCTGATCGACATTCTCGAACCCACCCCGAAGACGGTGGATTCGCTGATGCGTCTCGATCTTCCGGCAGGTGTGGAAGTGGAGATCAAGACATGAAAGCGATTCTCGGCGAGAAGCTGGGCATGACCCAGGTCTTCGACGATGAAGCACGGGCGATCCCCGTGACGGTCGTCAAGGCCGGGCCGTGCCGAGTCGTCCAGATCAAGACGGCGGACGCCGACGGGTACGGCGCCATCCAGATCGCCTTTCGGGAGATCCCGGAGCGCCGGGCCATCAAGCCCGTCGCCGGGCACTACCGCAAGGCCGGTCTGACCCCCCACAAGCACCTCGTTGAGGTGCGGGTTGACGACCCCGAGGCGTACAGCCTGGGGCAGGAGATCTCGGTGGCCGACGTGCTCGCCAAGGGTGACAAGGCCGATGTGGCCGGTGTCACCAAGGGCAAAGGCTTCACCGGCGTCATGCGGCGTCACAACTTCGCCGGTCAGGGCGCCAGCCACGGTGCCCACCGGGTGCATCGGGCCCCCGGGGCGATCGGCGCTTGCGCCACGCCCTCCCGTGTGTTCAAGGGCATGAAGATGGCCGGCAGGATGGGTGGCGAGCGCCAGACGGTGCTCAACCTCGAGGTCGTCGATGTCGACGCCGACCGCGATCTGCTCATGCTGCGCGGCGCCATTCCCGGTTCAAACGGCTCGGTCGTTCTGGTCCGAGAGGCGGTGAAGACCCGTGGCTGATCAGCGCATCGCAAAGGTGTACACCGCAGCCGGCAAGGCTGCAGGTGAAGTGGTGCTGGACCCCGCTCTGTTCGGGATCGAGCCCAACGTGCCGGTCATGCACCAGGTGGTGACGGCCCAGTTGGCCGCCGCCCGATCCGGCACCGCCAATACCAAGACCCGGGCCGAGGTTCGCGGCGGTGGCCGCAAGCCCTGGCGCCAAAAGGGTCTGGGCCGTGCTCGGCACGGCTCGATCCGTTCTCCGCAGTGGCGCGGTGGCGGTGTCGTGTTCGGACCGAAGCCCCGCGACTACTCGCAGCGGACCCCCAAGCGCATGAAACGCCTGGCGCTGGCCTCCGCACTGTCGGCACGGGCTGCCGAGGAGCAGATCCTGGTGATCGAGAGCTTCGATTGGGACGCTCCGAAGACCAAGAACGCGACCGCCTTGCTGGATGCCGTCGGCATCGACGCCAAGGCGCTGGTCGTCGTCACCCGTTCCGAGAAGGTGGCGGTCAAGTCGTTCCGCAACCTGCAGCAGGTCAACGTGCTGCAGGTCGATCAGCTCAACACCTACGACGTGGTGTGGGCCGACACGATCGTGTTCAGCGCCGCTGCACTCGAAGCGGCGACCGGTGGTACCTCGTACGAGGTGGCCGAGGACGATTTCGTTCGTGAGGACGAGGAAGGGAACGGCTCGTGAAGAACCCCCGCGACCTCATCCTGGAACCGGTCGTCTCGGAGAAGTCCTACGACCTCATCGAGGACAACAACACCTACACGTTCGTTGTCGACCGCAGGACCAACAAGACAGAGATCAAGCAGGCAATCGAAGCGATCTTCTCGGTGAAGGTCGTCAAGGTCAACACGATCAATCGCAAGGGCAAGGTGAAGCGGACCGGGTGGAAGCTCGGCAAGCGTCCCGACACGAAGCGGGCGCTGGTCACCCTTGCCGAGGGCGAGCAGATCGACATCTTCGGAGTGTGACGCTGATGCCGGTAAAGAAGTACAAGCCGACGTCGCCGGGACGCAGGTTCCGCACGGTGTCCGATTTCTCCGAGATCACCAAGTCGAAGCCCGAGAAGAGCTTGCTGGAGAAGAAGTCGGCGACCGGCGGCCGCAACGTCTACGGCCGGACCACCTCGCGCCATCGCGGTGGCGGTCACAAGCGGCGTTTTCGCCAGATCGACTTCCGCAGGAACAAGGACGGCGTGCCCGCCAAGGTCGCCGCGATCGAATACGACCCGAACCGCAACGCCCGCATCGCGCTGCTCCACTATCACGATGGTGAGAAGCGCTACATCCTGGCGCCGCTGCGGCTCAAGGTCGGCGACGTCCTCGAGTCGGGCCCCCGCGCCGAGATTCGGCCCGGGAACGCACTCCCGCTGCGCAACATCCCCGCCGGCACCATGGTGCACGGAGTGGAGATGCGCCCCGGCGGCGGCGCCAAGATGGGCCGCTCCGCCGGTACCGCCATCCAACTGGTGGCCAAGGAGGGCAACCTCGCCCTGCTGCGCCTTCCCAGCGGCGAGATGCGCAACGTACCTCTCGATTGCCGGGCCACCGTCGGCCAGGTCGGCAACCCCGAGGCCGAACTGATCAAGGGCGGCAAGGCCGGACGCAGCCGCTGGAAGGGCGTACGCCCCCAGACCCGCGGTGTTGCGATGAATCCGGTCGATCACCCGCTCGGTGGCGGCGAAGGCAAGAGCTCGGGCGGCCGTCACCCGACCAGCCCGTGGGGCAAGCCCGAAGGGCGGACCCGCAAGAAGCACAAGGACAGCGACCGCCTCATCGTGCGGCGGCGGACCAAGAAGGGGAGGAGGTAACGATGTCACGCAGCCTGAAGAAGGGGCCGTTCGTAGACGACCACCTCCTCGAGAAGGTCGAGCGAGCCAACAAGACCAGCGACAAGCGGGTCATCAAGACCTGGAGCCGGCGTTCCACGATCATCCCGGAGATGGTCGGACACACGCTTGCCGTCCACGACGGGCGCAAGCACGTGCCGATCTACATCACCGAGTCCATGGTGGGACACAAGCTGGGCGAGTTCGCCCCGACCCGCACGTTCCGCGGCCACGCCAGCGGAGGCGGAAGGGTGACGAAGCGATGAAGACGCACGCTCACGCTCGCTTCATCCGCCAGTCACCGTTCAAGGTGCGCCGGGTCCTCGACCTCGTGCGCGGCCTACCGGTCAACGAAGCTCGCAACGTGCTGCAGTTCACCAGCCGGCGTGCCACCGAGCCGATCCGCAAGGTGCTCGACTCGGCGGTCGCCAACGCGGAGCACAACCACGCACTCGACGCCGAGGAGCTCTTCATCGTCGAGGCCTTCGCCGATGAGGGCCCAACGCTGAAGCGCTTCCGGCCCAGGGCTCGCGGTCGTGCGACCCGTATTGATAAGAGGACCAGCCACATCACGATCGTGGTGGGCGACCGTCGAGAGGAGGAGGAGTAATGGGACAGAAGGTCCACCCGTACGGCCTCCGGCTCGGCATCGTCACCGACTGGAAGTCGCGCTGGTACAGCGATACCAACTATGCAGCTCAGGTCGTCGAGGACGCCAAGATCCGCGACTTGCTCGTCAAGGAACTCGTCCGCGGTGCCGTGTCGCGCATCGAGATCGAGCGCATCGGTGACAAGAAGCTCCAGATCGACATCCATACCGCCCGTCCCGGTGTTGTCATCGGCCGCGGTGGTTCCGAAGTCGACCGGCTCCGCCGGCTGCTGGAGAAGCTGACCGATCGGATCATCAAGCTCAACGTGATCGAGATCAAGGATCCGGAGACCGACGCGCAGCTCCTTGCCAGGGGCATCGCCGACCAGCTCCAGGGCCGGGTTTCGTTCCGCCGTGCCATGAAACGTGCCGTGACCACCGCCATGAAGGCCGGTGCTCAGGGCGTGCGCGTCCAGTGCTCGGGCCGCCTCGGTGGCGCCGATATGGGCCGCCGTGAGTGGTACCGCGAAGGCCGCGTGCCGCTGCACACCCTGCGGGCCGACGTCGACTACGGCGCCGCCACTGCTCGGACCACCGTTGGCGCCATCGGCGTCAAGGTCTGGGTCTACAAGGGTGACGTGCTGCCCTCGCTGTCGGCCACCAAGGAGAAGATCGCCGCCGAGGCCGCACTGGCCGCCGGCGGACCCGCCTCCCGCCGGGCTCCGGCCAAGGCTCGCGCCGAGCGCGCCGCAGGCGAGAAGCCCCGCCGGCTCATTGAGGCCGGTGGCGGCAAGCGCCTGGTCGAGGCCGGTGGCGGCAAGCGAGAGAGTGGCAAGCGGCTGATCGAGGCCGGTGGCGGCAAGCGTCGCCTCGACCCCGACACCGCCCGCTCCGAGTTCGAGGAGGCCAAGGCCGAGGTGGTGGAGGAAGCCACCGAGGCGCCCGCAGCCGTCGACGCTCCAGAGGCCGCAGAGGCTGCTGCCGCCGAGGCCACTGAAGCGGTCGCCGAAGCTGCTGAAGCCACCGAAGCGGTCGCCGCCGAGGTCGCCGACGATGCCGCGGCAGCCGCTGAGGACGCCTCTGCTGACGCAGAGGTCGAAGAGGAGGGCAAGTAGCCATGCTGATGCCGAAGCGCGTGAAGTGGCGCAAGCAGCAGCGGGGCAACATGCGTGGCAAGGCCAAGGGTGGCACGAAGGTGAACTTCGGCGACTACGGCCTCATGGCCACCGAGCCCGGATGGATCACCGCACGTCAGATCGAAGCGGCTCGTATCGCGATGACCCGCAAGATCAAGCGCGGCGGGAAGGTGTGGATCAACCTCTTCCCGGACAAGCCGGTGACCCAGAAGCCCGCCGAGACCCGGATGGGATCCGGCAAGGGCAACCCCGAGTACTGGGTTGCAGTGGTGCGGCCCGGCCGGGTGATGTTTGAGATGTCGGGCGTTGACCGCGACCTGGCTCGTGAGGCGATGCGCCTCGCCGGCCACAAGCTGCCCGTCAGGACCAGGTTCGTTGCACGGGAGGATGTATGAAGGCTGCAGACCTGCGCGAACTCCCGTACGAGGAACTGCAAGAGAAACTGGCCGATGCCAAGGAAGAGCTCTTCAACCTTCGCTTCCAGTTCGTGACGAACCAGCTGGACAACACGGCTCGTCTGCGAACGCTCCGCCGCGAGGTGGCGCAGCTCGCAACGGTGCTGCGCGAGCAGGAGATCGAGGCCTGGCAGAAGCAGCAGGAGGACGCCGATGGCTGATCGCAACACCCGCAAGGTGCGGATGGGCGTAGTGGTCTCGGACCGCCGTGACAAGACGGTCACGGTGGAGGTCACCGATGCCATGCGGCACCCCAAGTACGGCAAGACCGTTCGCCGCCGCACCCGGCTTCATGCTCACGACGAGCAGAACGATGCCAGGGCCGGTGACAAGGTTCGAATCCAGGAAACCCGCCCGCTTTCGAAGACCAAGCGCTGGCGCGTGGTCGAAGTCGTGGAGCGTGCCCGATGATCGCTCAGGAGAGCCGTCTCAAGGTCGCCGACAACACCGGCGCTCGCGAGATCCTCTGTATCCGTGTGCTCGGTGGTTCCGGCCGCCGTTATGCGGGGCTCGGAGATGTGATCGTCGGCACGGTCAAAGATGCGATCCCGGGCGGATCGGTGAAGAAGGGCGAGGTGGTCAAGGCCGTCGTGGTGCGGACTCGCAAGGAGAGCCGCCGCCAGGACGGGACCTACATCCGCTTCGACGACAACGCGTGCGTGCTGATCAACGATCAGCGCCAGCCCCGGGGCACCCGCATTTTCGGACCCGTCGGGCGGGAGCTGCGCGATGCCAAGTTCATGCGGATCGTCTCGCTCGCTCCGGAGGTGTTGTGATGGAGTTGCGCGCAGGCGACGAGGTGAAGGTGATCGCCGGCAAGGACAAGGGCAAGGAATCGCGCGTCGCGCAGGTCTTCCCCAAGTCCGGCAAGGTCATCGTCGAGGGTGTGGCCACCGCAAAGCGTCACAGCAAGCCGCGTGGCCAGACCATGCAGGGCGGCATCATCGACAAGGACATGCCGATCGATGCCTCGAACGTCATGATCCTCTGCCCGTCCTGTGGTCCCACCCGCATCGGCCACCAGTTCGATGCCGACGGCCACAAGCGCCGGGTGTGCGTGAAGTGCGGAGGTGACCTGTGACCCCTCGTCTCAAGGAGCAATACACCGGCGAGGTCCGGGAGAAGCTCATCAAGGAGCTCGAGCTGAAGAATGTCATGCTCGTCCCGAGCCTCGAGAAGATTTCGGTCAACATGGGCCTCGGCGATGCGATCGGCGACAAGAGCCTGATCGATTCGGCCGTTGCGGATCTGTCCGTGATCACAGGTCAGAAACCGAAGGTCAATCGCGCCCGCAAGTCGATCGCCAACTTCAAGCTCCGCGAGGGCATGGCGATCGGCGTGTCGGTGACGTTGCGAGGCGACCGGGCGTGGGAGTTCCTCGACCGGCTCATCTCCGTGGCGATCCCGCGGATCCGTGACTTCCGGGGCCTCAACCCCGGGTCGTTCGACGGACGCGGCAACTACTCGTTCGGTGTGACCGAGCAGCTGATCTTCCCTGAGATCGATTACGACAAGGTGGCAAAGGTGCGTGGCATGGACATCACCATCGGGACCACCGCTAGCAACGACGAGGGGGGCCGGGCCTTTCTCGAGGCATTCGGGTTCCCATTCCGTCGTTCGTCCCAGCAGGTAGGTGTCTGATGGCGAAAAAATCAAAGATCGTCAAAGCCAACCGCACCCCGAAGTTCAAGTCGCGGGCGTACAACCGCTGTGGCCGCTGTGGCCGGCCGCGGGCGTATCTGCGCCGCTTCGGCATGTGCCGCATCTGTGTTCGCGAGCTCGCTCATCGTGGCGAGCTCCCCGGAGTGAGAAAGGCGTCGTGGTAACGATGATGACCGATCCCGTCGCCGACATGCTCACCCGCATTCGCAATGCGAGCCGGGCACTGCACCCCACGACGAAGATGCCGTCGTCGAAGCTGAAGGAGGAGATCGCCAAGATTCTCGTCTCCGAGGGCTACATCGACGGCTACGACGTGCAGGCCGAAGGCTCGAAGAAGACGCTCGAGATCACGCTCCGCTACGGCTCCGACCGCAGCCGGGTGATCCAGGGCCTGCGCCGGATCTCCAAGCCGGGCGCCCGGGTCTACGCCGGCGCCGGCGAGCTGCCCCGTACCCAGGGCGGGCTGGGGGTCGTGCTCGTCTCCACCTCAGTGGGACTGCTTCCCGACCGTGAGGCACGGCGGAGGCGTCTCGGCGGTGAAATCCTCTGCGAGGTGTGGTGATGAGTCGCGTCGGCAATGCACCTATCGACATCCCCAGCGGAGTCGAGATCAACATTGATGGCTCGACCGTTGCGGTGAGGGGCTCCAAGGGGACCCTGACCCGGACGTTCTCCGAGCGCATCAGCGTGAGCGTCGACGAGGGCCAGATCAACGTGGCCCGCGGCGACGATCACCGCGAGTCGCGAGCACTCCACGGCCTCACCCGGGCGCTGCTGGCCAATATGGTCACCGGGGTCTCCGCCGGCTTCACCAAGGAGCTGCAGACCGTGGGCGTCGGGTATCGCGCCGCGCTCAAGGGTTCGACCCTGGAACTCCAGGTCGGCTACTCGCATCCAGTCAACATCGATGCGCCCGAAGGCGTCTCCTTCGAGGTACCCGAGCCCACGAAGATCATCGTGCGGGGCATCGACAAGGAGAAGGTCGGCCAGGCCGCCGCCAACATCCGCTCGGTCCGTCCCCCGGAGCCGTACAAGGGCAAAGGGATTCGGTACGTCGACGAGTACGTGCGGCGCAAGGCCGGGAAGGCAGGTGTTGCTCGATGAGGGGTTCCCGCAGCGAAGCACGCCGGCGCCGCCATCGGCGGGTGCGGGGCAAGGTGCACGGCACCGCCGCACGGCCCCGCCTCGCGGTGTTCCGGAGCAACCGATACATCTACGCGCAGGTCATCGACGACGATCGCGGCCATACCCTGGCAGCGGCCTCTTCGCAGGAGACGAAGCTCCGCAAGAAGACACTGTCAGTGGATACCGCAGCCGAGGTCGGGAAGCTGATTGCATCCCGGGCCAAGGAGCAGGGCGTGAGCCGGGTCGTCTTCGATCGCGGCGGCAATGCTTTCCACGGGCGGCTGCAGGCGCTCGCCGAATCGGCACGAGAGGAAGGTCTGGAGTTTTGACCAGTCGCAACACCGAGGCGTCACAATTCGACGAGCGGGTCATCACGATCAATCGTGTTGCCAAGGTCGTCAAGGGCGGCCGGCGGTTCTCGTTCACCGCGCTCGTCGCCGTCGGTGACGGCAACGGCAAGGTCGGGATCGGCTACGGCAAGGCCAAGGAAGTCCCGATGGCGATCCAGAAGGCCATCGAGATCGCCCGCAAGAGCATGGAGCCCGTGCCGATGGCCGGGACGACGATCATCCACGAGCGGATCGGCACCCACGGTGCGTCGCGCGTGCTGGTGAAGCCTGCGGCACCCGGTACCGGCGTTATCGCCGGTGGTGCGGTGCGCCAGATTCTCGAGGCCGCCGGGATCCGCGACGTCCTCGCGAAGTCCCTGGGCTCCCCGACCCACGTCAATGTGGCCAAAGCGACCATGGATGCCCTGTTCGGTCAGGCCCGTCCCGACAAGGTTGCCGCCATGCGCGGCCGCACCCCCGAGGAGATCACGCCTCCGGCGCTGCTGGCTGCCTACCGCACCGCCGAGATGGTGCGTGTCCAGCCCGGCGGCGAGGACTGAGGCGAGAGGAACCACCATGGCCGCCAAGACTTTGAAGATCACGCTGCAGCGCAGCGTCATCGGTGAGAAGCCGAAGACCCGCGCTGCGATCCGCACCCTCGGGCTGCGCCGCATCCGCCAGACGGTGGAGCGCCCCGACACCCCGGACGTCCGGGGGTTGATCGCCCGCGTCCGTCACCTGGTGGAGGTCGACGAATCATGAAGCTGCATCACCTGAAGCCGGCCCCCGGCTCAAAGAAGAGCCGCGTCCGCGTCGGGCGCGGCGAAGGCGGCCGTCGCGGCAAGACCGCCGGCCGCGGCACCAAGGGCGCCAAGGCCCGCGGTCAGATCCCCGCCTGGTTCGAAGGCGGGCAGATGCCGCTGTATCGCCGGCTGCCCAAGCTGAAGGGCTTCAAGAACCCCAACAAGGAGTACTACGCAGTCGTCAACGTGGAACGGCTCAACTCGTTCCGCAAGGGCTCCACCGTGGGTCCCGACGAGCTGCGCACCGCCGGCCTCGTGAAAAAGCGCGGCCGCATCAAGGTGCTCGGTGAGGGCGAACTGAAGAAGGAACTGACGGTCAGGGCGCATGCGTTCAGCGTCGGCGCCGTGGAGCGGATTCAGTCCGCAGGCGGCACCGTCGAGGTCATCGAGGGATGAGCCCGCAGGTGAGGCCATCCCTCCTCGATGCGATAAGCTCGCTCCGCCCTGCCGCTGATCACTCGGAGACTGCTCGCTGATGCTGTCCGTCTACCGCAACATGTTTCGGATCCGGGACCTCCGGAACAAGATCCTCTTCACCCTGATGATCTTCGCCGTCTACCGCCTCGGTGCGGCGGTGCCGGCTCCCGGGGTTGATCTCGATGCCGTCCGCGAATTCGCCGATCAGGCGTCGACCGCGGGCATCGTGGGGCTGCTCAACCTGTTCTCCGGCGGCGCGCTGGAGTCCTTCAGCGTGTTCACGCTGGGGATCATGCCCTACATCACCGCCTCCATCATCATGCAGTTGCTGGCCGTCGTGATTCCGCGCCTGCAAAAGCTGCAGGAGGAGGGCGAGACCGGCCGCAAGGTGATTACCCAGTGGACCCGTTATGTGACGGTGATCCTGTCCCTGCTGCAGAGCACCGGCCTGACCTTCCTTTTCCATCGCGGCACGCTGTCCAACGGCATCAGCCTGGTCCCGGAGTACACCGCCGGGCGGGTGCTGATCATCGTGCTGACCCTCACCGCCGGAACCGCCTTCATCATGTGGCTCGGTGAACTGATCACCCAGCGCGGGATCGGCAATGGGATGTCACTGATCATCTTCGTGAGCATCGTCAGCCAGATCCCGGCGCAGTTCTCGATCCTGGCCACCTCGGCCGGGGGCTACGGCACCACCAAGTTCATCGTGGTCTCAGCAATGTTCCTGGTGCTGGTCTCCGGCATCATCTTCGTCGACCAGGGTCAGCGGCGGATCCCGATCCAGTTCTCGAAGCGCATTCGAGGACGGCGGGTGATGGGCGGCCAGAGCACCTACATCCCGCTCAAGGTCAACACCGCCGGTGTGATCCCGGTGATCTTCGCTTCGTCGGTCCTGTACCTGCCGGCGCTGATTTCGACGTCGATTCCGGCCGAGGGGTTCTTCGGACCGATCCGTCGGTTCGTCGACACCAACCTCGTGTCCGGGGCGTCGTGGTGGTACGTGATCATGTTCGGTCTGCTGATCGTGTTCTTCACGTACTTCTATACGGCGATCCAGTTCGATCCGGCCCGCCAGTCGGACATGATCCAGCGGCAGGGCGGATTCATCCCCGGCATCCGTCCCGGGTCGGCAACGACCCGCTATCTCGAGCAAATCCTGAGCAGGATCACCCTGCCCGGATCGCTGTTCCTGGCATCGGTGGCAGTGCTGCCGTCGATCGTCGCCATCCTGTGGGACCTCTCGCTCGGGTTCTCCGGTATCTCGATCCTGATCGTCGTGGGCGTCGCGCTGGAGACGATGAAGCAGATCGAGAGCCAGTTGATGATGCGGAACTACGAAGGGTTCCTGACCTGACATGGGTCGACGCGCGTTGATCCTCGGGCCCCCGGGAGCCGGCAAGGGCACCCAGGCGGCCATGTTGTGCAGGGCCATCGGCATCCCCCACATGTCCACCGGGGAGATGTTGCGCGACCACGTGTCCCGCGGCACCGATCTGGGTGCCCGGGCGAAGGTGATCATGGATGCCGGGAATCTCGTTCCCGACGAGATCGTCATCGAGATGGTGAAGGAGCGGCTCAGCCGTCCCGACGCCCAATGCGGGTTCCTGCTCGACGGGTTCCCCCGCACCGCCCCTCAGGCAGAGGCCCTCGACCGCGAGGTTGCCGATCGGCCGCTCGAGGTCGTCATCAACCTCGAGGTCGACGAGGAGGAACTCGTCGGGCGGATGCTCTCCAGAGGGCGCGACGATGACACCGAGGAAACGGTGCGGAATCGCTTCGTCGTCTACCGGGAGCAGACCGAGCCCCTGATTGCTCACTATGAGCAGCAGGGCCTCATCCGTACCGTTGACGGCCTCGGCACCATCGAAGAGGTGTTCGGACGGATCTGCTCGGCCCTGGCCGAATAACACGATGATCACCATCAAGGGCCGCGATGAGTTCGCCAAGATGGCGCGCGCCGGCCGCGTGGTTGCCGAGGTCCATGCCGAACTGCGGGACGCATCGAAGCCCGGCGTCCGGCTGATCGACCTCGACAAGATGGCCGCCGAGATCCTTCGCCGGCGCGGGGCGACCCCGTCGTTCCTCAACTACCACGGCTACCCGGCTCACGTCTGTCTGTCGCCGAATCAGGTGATCGTGCACGGCATCCCGGACGAGCGGCGCCTGGAGGAGGGGGACATCCTGTCGCTCGACGCCGGAGCCATCATCGACGGGTGGCACGCCGACGCTGCACTGACCTACGCCATCGGGGAGGTCTCCGAGGAGGCCGCCCGGCTGATCGATGCGACCGAGCGCGGCATGTGGGCGGGCATCGAAGCCACCAAGGTCGGCGCCCGGCTCGGCGACCTCGGGGCCGCCATCCAGTCGGTGGGGGAGGGGGCCGGCTACGGCGTGGTGCGGGAGTACACCGGCCACGGCATCGGCCGCCAGATGCACGAGGAGCCGCAGGTGCTCAACTACGGCGTGGGCGGCAAGGGCATGAAGCTGCGCAAGGGCATGGCGATCTGCATCGAGCCGATGTTCAACCTGGGCGGGCGGGAAACCCGCCTTCTCGATGACGGGTGGAGCGTCGTTACCGCCGACGGCACCCTGTCGGCTCACTGGGAGCACACCGTGGCGCTGACACCCGACGGCGTGCAGGTGCTCACGGCTCCGGAGTAATCCGGCTCGCGGCGCGCTCCGCCGGCGAGGGGTTGCTTGAAATCGGTCGGAGGAGCCATCCTCCGCAGGCTTTCCGCTCCGCGCGACGAGGAAGACCCGTGTCCACCAGGAGCCCCCGCGACGATGCCCCAGATCCTCGCACTGTCGATCCAGATGTCTTCACCAGGAGGCGGCGGAAGCCGATGCGGCTGCAGCAACTATGGAGACCGCAGCGGCCGACACGGTCGCCGATGCCCTCGATGCCCTCGATGACACAGATACGGGCGGCGACCTGCTCGTGGATCGGCCGGGCGGGGGAGGGCAGGAACCCGACGATTCACCAATCGACCGGACGGTCGATCCCGAAGACGTGGCCCGATCCGCAGTGGCCCCGGACACCGATCCGGGGATCGCGGGTGAGACCAGCGGACTCCTAGCTGCTCACGATCAGCCACACCAGCAGTGGCAGGTCGAACAGCGCTCCCAGC
>CAZEHO010000050.1:12563-15502 GCA_964511945.1 uncultured Acidimicrobiia bacterium
CTAGCTGCTCACGATCAGCCACACCAGCAGTGGCAGGTCGAACAGCGCTCCCAGCTTGCCGCCGACCGGCAGGCCGCCGTACCACGCCCACAGCACCACGGTCGACGCGGCGGCTCCCCCGACTGCAATCGGCTGGGCCCACGAGGCATCGATGAACATCCCCACGGCACCGGCGATCAACCCGCCGGCCGCTGCGAGGAACAGTGGGAAGCTGGCGATGCGCTGCCATCGCGGCATCCACGATGGCGCCTCCATTCCCTCCTGCTGCACGCCGAGAGCGACGGGGGAGGCCACGGCGTGGGCCAATCCGTGGCCGGCGAGCAGAATGCCGGCGACGATGCGGATCGCTGTATCCATGACTCCATTCTGCCCGCTCCGGCGATGGCGTGGGCAGTGGGCGGGTTGTTTCCCCGACGGCACGGGGAGCGCTACCCTGATTCACGATGGCACGCGCCTGAGTGCGACACCGCCCCCGGCGGTGCGGGATTTGTCGTCCCTTGTCGCGTGCAGTACGCTTCACCGTCGGCCCTCTCGGGCCCGTTTGTTGTGTTTGCAGGCAAGTAGCTGACGACGTGCGAGGTTGGGCACCGTCGTGGGCGTCCCATCACTCGGCGTGATGGCGTTCGCACGGTCCGCCCGCCAGGAGACACCCCAGAATGAAGGTTCGACCCTCGGTCAAGAAGATGTGCGAGAAGTGCCGGGTGATCCGGCGGCACGGACGCGTCTGGGTGATCTGCAGTAATCCTCGACACAAGCAGCGGCAGGGGTAATCGATGGCACGTATTGCAGGGGTTGACCTGCCACGAGACAAGCGAGTCGAGATCGGACTCACCTACATCTTCGGTGTGGGGAAGGGTCGCGCGACGCAGACCTGCGCCGCTCTCGGCATCGATCCGAGTACCAAGGTGCGGGATCTGACCGACGACGAGGTCGTCCGGATCCGCCAGTTCCTCGATTCGAACTACCGCCTGGAAGGCGACCTCCGCCGCGAGGTCAGCCAGAACATCAAGCGCAAGGTCGAAATCGGTTCCTACCAGGGGATTCGCCATCGGCGCGGACTCCCGGTTCGGGGCCAGCGCACCCATACCAACGCCCGGACCCGCAAGGGCCCCCGTCAGGCGATCGCTGGGAAGAAGAAGGTCAAGAAGTGATGCCTGCGGAGGTTCCGATTGGCTGACAAGAAACCACGGCCGCGCCGCAAGGAACGGAGGAATATCCTCCACGGCCAGGCCCACATCAAGGCGAGTTTCAACAACACGATCATCAACATCACCGACCTCGAGGGCAACACGCTGGTGTGGACCTCCGGGGGAACGGTGGGGTTCAAGGGATCGCGCAAGTCCACCCCCTACGCCGCCCAGGTTGCCGCCGAGCAGGCAGCCCGCCGGGCCGGCGAGTTCGGGATGCGCAAGGTCGATGTGATCGTGCGCGGCAGCGGCGCCGGCCGGGAGACCGCCATTCGTACCCTCCAGACCATGGGGATGGAGGTCACCGGGATTCGTGACATCACCCCGATTCCGCACAACGGGGTTCGCCTGAAGAAGCGTCGGAGGAATCACTAAATGGCGCGCTATACCGGACCTGTCTGCAAGCTCTGCCGGCGCGAGCGCACCAAGCTGATGCTGAAGGGTGCCCGCTGCGAGAGCTCGAAATGCGCTATCGAGCGCAAGCCGTATCCGCCGGGTGAGCACGGCCGCCGCCGCATCCGCGAGACGCAGTACCTCATCCAGCTGCGCGAGAAGCAGAAGGCGCGTCGGATCTACGGCATCCTCGAGAACCAGTTCCGCACCTACTACAAGGAAGCCGCCCGTCAGCGCGGGATCACCGGCGAGAACCTGCTGCGCATCCTCGAGAGCCGGCTCGACAACGTCGTGTACCGGTCCAACCTCGCGGAGTCCCGGGCCCAGGCCCGCCAGCTCGTCTCGCACGGGCACTTCCGCGTCAACGGCCGCAAGGTCAACGTCCCCTCCTACCGACTCCGCAAGGACGATGTGGTCACGCTGCGCGAGCGCAGTCAGGAGCTGCTGGTCATCCAGCATGCCCTCGACACCGCCGGCGGCCGCAGCGCTCCGGAGTGGCTCGAGGTCGACACCACCAAGAAGAAGATCGTGATCCACGAGCTGCCGAACCGGGCGCAGATCGATACGCAAGTTCAGGAGCAGCTCATCGTGGAGCTGTACTCGAAGTAAGGGGCCCCCAACGGTGCTGATCGTCCAGCGTCCACAGATCGAAGAGCATCAGGTCGACGAGTTCCGCTCGAGGTTCGTGGTCGAGCCACTCGAACCCGGCTTCGGCTATACCCTCGGCAACACCCTGCGCCGCACCCTGCTGTCCCGGATCCCGGGCGCCGCGGTGACGTCGGTGCGGATCGAAGGTGTCCAGCACGAGTTCTCAATAGTCGAAGGCGTCGTCGAGGACGTCGTCGACGTCATCCTCAACCTCAAGGGCGTCGTGCTGCGCGTCGAGGTCGAGGAGCCGCAGATCCTGTACCTCTCGGCTCGCGGAGCCGGTGAGGTCAAGGCCGGTGACATCAAGGCTCCCGCAGGGGTCGAGATCGTCAACAACGACCACCACATCGCCACCATGTCGTCCTCGGGCAAGCTCGAGATGGAAATGACCATGGAGCGCGGGGTCGGGTACCGGACCGCCGACAAGAACGCCAAGGGCGAGACCATCGGGATCATCCCGATCGACTCGCTGTTCTCCCCGGTGCGCAAGGTGACCTACTCGGTCGAGAGCACCCAGGTCGGTCAGATGACGAACTTCGACAAGCTCGTCCTCGACGTCCAGACCAACGGTGCCGTCTCGCCGCAGGAGGCCGTCTCCTCCGCCGGGAAGACCCTCGGCGAGCTCATGGGCCTCTTCGCCGAAGCCGGCGAGGGCGTCGGCCTCGAACTGGGCGACGTGATCACCGCCGAGTCCTCCTCGCCGGATCTCGA
>CAZEHO010000051.1:0-15424 GCA_964511945.1 uncultured Acidimicrobiia bacterium
GGGCTAGCCGTCGCATCGGATCCGGCCAACCCGACCGAGGTGGCTCCGGGATCGACCGTGACCGTGCGCTTCGGAGCCTCGGCCACAGTTCCCGATGTCATCGGACTCGACGAGGCCGCCGCCCAAGATGCCATCGAGGCGCAGGGACTCGTCTATGAGAAGGACCCGGGAAGCACGCCGGGCAACGCCATCGCCCAGGACCCCGTCGCCGACACGATCGTCGAACCCGGGGACACGGTCACCGTGACGTTCGGGCCGTAGCGGTTCGCAACTAATCGGCCGCGACCAAGAGTGCTACCGGCTCGGGATCAGGTGGTCAGGACCGGTCCTTGCGCTCGCGCCGCTCTCGCAGCGCGTCCTTGAGCTGCTCTCGCTTCACCCACTTCTTGACCCACCAGTTCGGATCGTCGTTCAGGTCCTGGAGCGGTTCGCCGGACCCGGGAAGGTCATCGAACTCCCCCCGCTCCTTGGCTTCGCGGATCTTCCGTTCGACATACGGCAGGTTGCTGAGATCGTCCGCCACGGGGTCAGTATGACGGACCTCGGCCGCCTCGGCGTAGCCGATGTCGCAAGGGTATGGTCCGAGCGACTCGACGCAGGAGGGTGATCGTGTCCAACCCGACCGTCATTCCCGTGCTCCGCTATCGCGACCCGGAGGCTGCCATCGACTTCCTCGAGGCCGCGTTCGGGTTCACCGCGACGGCCATCCACGAAACCGACAACGTTATCGAGCACGCCGAACTGTCCTGGGCGGGAGGGATGGTGATGCTCGGGCCTGCGGCCGCGACCTCGACCACACCGGCATCCGGATCCACGTATGTTGTGGTGGAGGACCCTGATGCCCACTTCGACCGCTCCTCGGCCGCCGGAGCCGAGATCGTCAGCCCGCTGCAGGACCTCGACTACGGCTCGCGCGACTACGCCGCGCGAGACCCGGAAGGCAATATCTGGCATTTCGGTACGTACCAGCCTCAGGCCGATTGAGCCGGGAGCCCCGCCATGACCGCCCGGGTCGGAATTCAGATCGGTACAACGACGCCCGCAGCCGACCTTCCCGCCATCGCGGCTGAGGCAGAGCAACTCGGCTACAGCGAGATCTGGCTCGCCGAGAACTACTTCGAGCACGGGGGGATCGCATCGACGACCGCTGTCCTGGCCGCGACCGAGCACATCCCCGTAGGTCTCGGCGTGGTTGCCGCCCCGGCCCGCCACCCGGCTGTCACCGCGATGGAGTTCGCCACCCTCGCCGGGCTCTTCCCGGGACGGTTCATGGGCGGCCTGGGACACGGTGCACCGCCGTGGGTGCGCCAGATGGGTCTGACGCCGGAGTCGCCGATCGGGCTGCTGCGCGAGGTGACCGAATCCGTCAGCCTGCTGCTCGGCGGCGCTGAACTCACCGCGGAGGGTGAGTCCTTCAGCTTCGATCAGATCGGGCTGCTTCACCCGCCGGAGCGGCACCTCCATCTCTATTTCGGAGTGCAGGGCCCGGCTTCGCTCCGCCTGTCCGGAGAGTTGGCCGACGGCACCCTGCTCGGATGGTTCACGACGGCGGGGTCGCTCGCATGGGCGCGTGAACGCATCGAGGAGGGCAGGGCCCGCACGGAGCGCGCCGATACCCACCACCAGGTCGTGCTGTGCGTGCTTTCGATCTCCGACGACGACCCGAAGGGTGCCAGGGAGCATTTCGGCCGAGTCGCCGGACCGATGCTGGCGGGCATGGCAGGTTCGAAACCGGCGCTGGCCTCCGACGCCGGCAGACGACTGACCGCTTTGGTCGAGGAGCACGGTCGCGACGTAGTGGGGGCCGCTCCGCCCGACGACCTACTCGGTGCGTTCGGTGCGGCCGGCTCGTCCGAGGACTGTGCCACCACTATCTCCGATCTGCTCGATGCCGGTGCCGAGCGGGTCGTGCTCGTGCCGAACCCGGCGGGGATGCGAACGACCGCGGAGATGGTCGAGCAGATCCGGCTGGGTGCGGCGCTGACCGCGGCCTTCTAGGGCTACTCGCGGCGGAACGCGGTGCCGATCGCCGACGGCGGATCACTGGCGAGAATCCTCCGTAAGCGCGGATGACGATCACCCAGGCGACGGAACCAATCGAGGTACACGATCACCAGGGTGAAGATCATGACGACGAACGGCATGATCGGCAGGATCTGCGAGAGGTCCGGCCACACCGGCTGCAGCTTGAGAGCAGCCAATTGCAGGGCGCCGAACAGGTAGCACCCGATGGCGGCCCGAACCGGATTCCACCCACCGAAGATGACGATCGCCAGGGCGATCCATCCGAAGTTCTCGGTGAGGCTGTCACGCCAGCCAAGCTTCACATCAAGTGAATACGCGGCTCCGGCGAGGCCGACGATCCCTCCCCCGATGATGGTGTAGAGGTATCGCAGCTTGTTGACCGGGATCCCGCGCGCAAACGCCGCCTCGGGCCGCTCCCCCACTCCCTGGAGTTCCAATCCGCGCCGGGTGCGGTAGATGAAGAAGTAGGCGCCGATCAGCACCAGATAGGAGCCGTACACCGACAGGTTGTGGTCGAAGAGCACCGGCCCGAAGAAGGGGATGGAGGAGAGCAGCGGGATGGCCATGGCCTCGACGTGGGCCGCCTGCTCACCAACGTACGGGTCGCCGAGGAACGATGACAGCCGGGCGCACAGCAGGAAGAGCACGAACCCCACCGCGATCTGGTTGAGCCTCAGCTCGATGCTGGCAAAGGCGATGAGGGCGGCAACCAGACCCGAGACCGCGACGGCGGCCAGGAATCCGAGCCAGGCGCTGCCGGTGAGGAATGCCACGGCGAAGGCAGCCATGGCGGACAGCATGATCGACCCGTCCAGCGAAAGGTTGATGACCCCGGCCTTCTCGCCGATGGTCTCGCCAACCACCGCGTAGACCAGCGGGGAAGCCGAGGCGACGATGGTGGCGAGCTCTTCCATACCTATCTCCCTTCCCCCCTTGTGGGGGAAGGTCCTTCGGAGCCAAAGGCGTCGAAAGGGATGGGGGGTAGAGAGGGGACCCGGAGCGCTCCCCTCAGTGTCCCCTCCGTCCCCGCCGCATCTTCCCTGAACCAGAGGCGACGAAGGGGAAGGGGGGTACCCGAGAGGGCGGAAGCACCGCGGAGCATGAGAGCCACCATCACTCCTCCACCAGCATCGCCGCTTCGGTTGCGGACCGGCGCTGCAGATGCAGCCGGCGGGCGGCAAAGCCACCTGCCAGCAGCGTGAACAGCACCAGGATCCCCTGGAGTACCCCGCCGATCGCCGAGTCCAGACCCAGCCGCAAGCTCAGCTGGGTGCTCCCCACCGCCACCGACACGAAGAAGAGTGCGATTGGGGCGATCCACGCCGCCCGGAATGCAGCAAGCAGCACCACCAGGATCCCGAGGAACCCGTATCCACCCGAGACCGCCGGGACCAGTTTGAAGTGGAACCCGATCGCCTGGATCGCTCCGGCGAGCCCGGCCAGCCCGCCGCAGATGGCGAACGCAGACAGCATGTAGCGCCCGGTCGGGATCCCGAGCAGATGGGCGCTCCGAGCGTTGTTGCCCACCGCCTTGAGGCGCAGCCCGTACGAGGTGCCCCGCATCAGGAAGTACACCCCCACCACCGCCAGCACTGCCAGCAGCAACGCCAGCCACGAGTAGCCCCCGAGCTTCGGCAGCCAGACATCTCGACGGAACAGATCGGTGCCGCTGGTCGACGCCTGGCCTTCCCGGGCCCAGGGCCCGATGACCAGATATATCGCGAGGCCGGCGGCAACGAAGTCCAGCCCGAGGCCGCCAAAGATCTCGTTCACCTTCCCGTAGACCTTGAGCACCCCGGCGAAGAGACCCCAGAGAATCCCGCCGATCGCCCCGGCAATCAGGATCAGCGGGATCACCACTGCGCCCGGACCGGGGATCTCCCGAGCCACGAAGGCGGCGGCCACAGCACCGGCAACGATTTGGCCCTCGATCCCGATGTTCCACAGCCCGGCGGCGAACGTCACGATCAGGCCGGCGGCTGCCAGTGTGAGCGGCACCCAGGTGATGAGGGTTGCGGGGATCTTCCCGCTGGTTCCGAGTGACCCGGTCCAGAGCAACTCAAAAGCCTCAAACGGATTAGCACCGGCGGCGGTCAGCAGCAGCATCGCCACGACGGCGGCCAGGGCAATCGGGGTCAGGACGACACCAACACGACGCATCCGATCGTTCATGCGACGTCCCTTCCACCGATGAGATGGCCGAGGCGGGCACCGTCGGTTTCGGAGGCATCGAGAACCGCAAGCACGCGGCCAGAGAAGAACACCAGCACCCGATCGCTGTAACGGAGCAACTCGTCGAGGTCGGCGGAGGCGAACACGATGGCGGTGCCCTCCTCGCGCCGCTCCAGCAGTTGGGTCCAAACCCAATCGGCGGATTCGATGTCGAGCCCGCGCGTCGGGTGCTCCATCAGCAGTAGACGAAGCCCGTGCGGCGTCATCGCCAGGAGGAGGCGCTGCTGATTCCCGCCGGACAGGCTTTCGGCGGTGGAGTCCGGTGTTCCCTTGATCGAGAACCTGTCGATCATCTTCTGAGCACGGACGCGGGCGGCGTCCCAATCGAGGAAGAACCCCGCCTGTTCGGCAGCCAGGATGAAGTGCTCGGTGATCGTCAACCCAGCAACCAGGCCCTCCTCCAATCGGCCTGCAGGAAGGAAATGAATACCGACCTCGAGATGGTCCCGGTATGGACTGGTGGTCAGGTCGAGGCCTCCGACAGTCAGACTGCCGGCGTCGGCCCGATGCAGCCCGGCGCAGACTCGCAGCAGCATTTGCTGGCCGCTCCCCTCGAGGCCGGCGAGGCCGATTACCTCACCGGCGGCAACCGTCAGATCCAGGTCGGTGGTCTTGAGCAGCCGGTCGCTCATCGTGAGGCGTTCGAGCGCGAGTGCCGGTTCGCCGAGCGCGGTGTCGGAACGGTCGGCCGGAACCACCACCTTGCCGAACATCATCTCGACCAGCTGCTCCGGCGGGCACGGGAGGTCGGCTTCGCCGACCATCTTCCCGAGTCGCATCACGCTGACCTTGTTGCAGAGCTGCTCCACTTCCTCGAGTTTGTGCGAGACGAAGATGACGATCATCCCGTCCTCGGCGAGGGTGCGCAGCGTGGCGAAGAGCTGATCCCGCTGCGTCGACGAGATCCCGGTCGTCGGTTCGTCGAGGATCAGCACCCTCGCACCGAGCCAGAGCAGCCGCATGATCTCCAGTTGCTGCCGCTCACCGACGGTGAGGCTGCGCACCCGTGCGTCGGGGTCGAAGGAGAACCCGAAGCGCTCGCCGAGTTCCTTGAGCGCGGTCTCCGCCGCCTCCCGATCCAACCCGGTCCCGCCGGGGCTCCCCAGCATGAAATTGTCGATCACGCTGAAGGGGAGGAACACCAGCGGATCCTGATGCAGCATCCCGATGCCGGCCTTGATGGCGTCGCGAGGCGACTCCAGCGACAGCGTGTTCCCATCGAGTGAGACCTCGCCACTGTCGGCTTCGATGAAGCCCGACAGCACCTTCATCAAGGTCGATTTCCCGGCGCCGTTCTCCCCAAGGAGTCCGTGCAGCTCACCCGCATCGACCGACAGCGACACCCCGTCGTTGGCCCGAACCGGTCCGAAGTGCTTGTGGATGTCGCGCAGTTCGAGGGTCATTGCCCCGGCAGGCTAGTGGTGGTGGTTGCGACCTCGCACAGCCTTCCTGAAACGCGCCGGGAGGGCCCGGAGGCCCTCCCGTGCGAATCATTTGACCGAGGAGCTTGTCTACGGAGCGCTCGCTCCGACCATGCCTTCGAGCAGCTGCCTGGTGTACCAGAGTTTCAGGTCACTGGCCTCCTCGCCGTCGGCGAGATAGACCGACCCGTCCTGGTAGTTCAGCGGTCCGACGAACAGGTTGATGTCGTCGTCGGCAAGGCCCTTGATGAACTCATCGAGGTCTTCCGACGCTTCCGCGCTCAACCCGTCGCCCTTGACGAACCCGATGCCGCTGGTGTCGCGGCTGTTCAGGTCGTCCCAATCGGGTCCGAACCACTCCCAGCGAGCCTCGTATTCGCCCTTGATGACCTCTTCGAGGATCTGGCCGTACGCCGGTGCCCAGTTGAAGTACGGAACCCCGAGGCAGACCTCGGGAGCTTCAGCACATCCGCCTTCGTAGTCGTAGGCCACAGCCCACACATCGGCGCCGGCGGCGGAACGCTGGCCGGCCACCACGAGCGCTTCGGTGGTGTCGATGCCGCTGACCACCACGTCGGCTCCGCCGTCGAAGAAGTCGTTGGCGACCTGGGTCGGATCCAGGGTGAAGCCCGGGATGTTGAACCAGAAGCCGATCCAGTTGACCGCGAAGCTGAGATCCGCTGCGTTCATTCCGCGGTAGTTCTCGTAGCAGTAGCTGGCACCGAGGTACACGGAGTTGGCCAGCCGCAGAGTCTCGGCGTTGATGAGCGGCCCGAGGTACCCGATGCTGCCCGTCTGGGTGGTGAGCCCCGCAGCGCACCCGGCAATGAACTTGCCGTAATACATGCGGCCCATCGTGTTGCCGAGGTTGGGAGCCGGGTTGTACGCCTCCCCCTCAGCCCAGGCGCTGTCACCGGACGACCAGATGATCGGCACGTCGGGGTTGCTCGCCGCCCCGAGCTCCGCACCATCACGCATATCGTCCGATGTAGCGAAGATGAGCTGAGCCCCCTGCGCCGCCATATCGGCGATCACCTGATCGACCGTGGTGTCCGGCCGGTCGGCCGTGTTCACCACGTCGAGCGAGATCATCGTCGCGCCGTATTCCTCTTCCAGGTACTTGCCGGCCTCGAAGTGGGCCTGGCTCCACCCGCGGTCGTTCTCGGGCCCGACCAGGATCATCCCGAAGGTGAATCCCTCGCCGGAAACCTCGTCGTCTCCACAGGCGGACATGACAAGCGAAAGGGCGACCAGTACCGACAGGACGGTCGCCCATTTGGTCTTTCTCATTTCGGGGTCCTTCCTCCCGAGGACGTCGTAATCCTATGTCTGTTATTTGCTCCTTGCTCCGGGCCTTTTTCCCCTGTTTCGGACCGATTTCAGGGTCCCTCGGTAGGCTCGGTGGCGATCGTCAAGTGAGGAGCCATGGAAGCCTTCATCCGCGGCCTGCCGAAAGTCGAACTCCACCTCCACATCGAAGGCACGCTGGAGCCGGAGATGATGTTCCAGCTCGCTGAACGCAACAGCGTCGATCTTCCATTCGCATCGGTCGAAGAGGTCCGGACGGCATACGAGTTCACCGACCTCCAGTCGTTCCTCGACATCTACTACCAGGGCGCGGCCGTGCTGCAGACCGAGCAGGATTTCTACGACCTGATGTGGGCTTACCTCGAACAGATGGCCGGCGAAAACCTGCGCCACGCCGAGATCTTCTTTGATCCCCAGACCCACACCGAGCGCGGGATCGGGTTCGACGTGTTCATGCCCGGATTCATCAGGGCTCAGCGCGATGCCACAGCGAGCTTCGGACTCACGACGATGCTCATCATGTGCTTCCTGCGCCATCTTCCGGCTGAGGACGCGGTCGAAACGCTGGAGCAGGCGCGGCCGTTCGCCGATGCCATCGTCGCCGTCGGACTCGACTCCGGCGAGGTCGGCAATCCGCCGGAACGCTACGTGGAGGCTTACCGCCGCGCCAAGGAGATGGGTCTGAGGGCCGTGGCCCACGCCGGCGAGGAGGGTCCACCTTCATACATCTGGGGTGCGCTCGACAGCCTCGGTGCCGAACGCATCGACCACGGCGTCGCCTCCGAGGAGGACGACGAACTGCTCGACCGTCTGGTCGCTGAGGGGATCCCGCTCACCATGTGCCCGCTCTCCAATGTGAAGCTGCGGGTGTTCGACGTGATGAAGGACCACAACCTGAAGCGACTGCTCGACCGCGGCGTCAAGGTGATGGTCAACTCCGACGATCCTGCCTATTTCGGCGGGTACCTCACCGAGAACTACATCGCACTGCAGCGGGGCCTCGACCTGAGCCGGGATGACCTGGCGACCCTGGCCCGCAACGGGATCGAGGCGACGTTCCTGGGTCCGGAAAGCAAGACGGCACTGCTGGCCGAACTGGACGGGTATCTGGCGGACGCCTGAGCGCCAAGCCCTAGTGGCTGACGCTCCCGAGGAAGTTGGCGAGCAGTTTCTTGCCTTCCGTCGTCATGATGCTCTCGGGATGAAACTGCACGCCGGACACCGGGTGGGTGCGATGCCGGATTCCCTGGTTGACGCCTTCTTCGCTCGTCGCGGTCTCGACCAGGAGATCGGACAACTCGACGGCCGCCAATGAGTGATACCGCGTCGCGATGAAGGGATTGGAAAGGCCGGCGAACACCCCTTGCCCGTCGTGGCTGATCTCCGAGGTCTTCCCGTGCCGCGGTTCGGGAGCCCGCCCCACCGACCCGCCGTAGGCAACAACAATCGCCTGGTGGCCCAGGCACACGCCCAGGGTCGGGACCGCTGCACCCATCTCAAGGATGTATTCGATCGAGTAGCCGGCCGCTTCGGGTCGTCCCGGTCCGGGGGAGATCACTAACCGCTCCGGTTCGTACCGCTCGCGGGCCTCGGCGGCACCCATGGCATCGTTGCGAATCACTACCGGGTCGGCGCCGAGCTCCCCCAGGTATTGCACCAGGTTGTAGGTGAACGAGTCGTAGTTGTCCAGGACCAGGACCCGCATGCGGACTCCGGACGAAGGGCTAGGGCGACGCCAGGATAACTTCGGCGTTGGGCCCGTCGATGAGGTGCGCAAAGACCACGAGGCGCTCCCGGGATGAGTACCTCGGGTTGCAGGTGGTGAGGGTTAACCAGGCGCCGCGCCACTGACCGGTCACCCACACATCAGACGGCTCGACCACCCTGGTCTCGACCACCGCATAGGTGTGGACGCCGGTGGCCCCCTCCACCGTGATCGTGTCCCCGGGAGCGAGCCGCTCGAGATGGGCAAACGGTGCCCCGTATGTTGTGCGGTGCCCGCTGATGACCGCGTTGCCCGGCTCCCCCGGCAGAGCGGTTCCCGACATGTGCCCGGCTCCCATCCTGAGATCGGCCGGGGTCACACCCTCGACAACGGTCCAATCGACATCGGCGGCGGGGATCACGATCCTGCCGACCGCAACCCCGCCCGTCGGCGGTGCCTCGGTAATCACGACCGGCTCCGCCGGAGCGGACAGCTCCTCGCCGGGCAGTTCCGCAGCAACCGGAACAGGGTCGGGGATCGCGGGATCGGCCGAGTACTCAAGGACGTCTGGCAGCGCCGGTGCGGCAGCAGATGGGGCTGCCAGCACGATCTCCGGAGGCAACTCGATGGGTGCTTCGGGCAACGCTTCGGCCACGTACACCTCACGCTCCGGGACCAGGGCGGCCGATCGCTCGGCGAGCGATTCGGCAAGAGACTCCTGCGCACCCTCGGCGATCAGGTCCGTGATCCAGACCTGATATCCAACGAACCCGGCGACCACGAGGCCGGCCGCAACGAGGAGCGCTCCAACCGCCTTGACCGGTGTGAGCGACATCCGACGGTGCGAGCGGAAGACGGGCAACCGCTCGCGAGTGACGCCCTGCACCATCCGTGGTACTCCTTGCGTTCCGTCGCCACGAGGCTCGGCAGGGGGCCGCTACGCTTGCCGCCATGCCGAAGTCCAAAGGTCGAAAGAAGCCGCGGCGCAGTACGCCGCAAGCTCCGCCCCCTCCAACCAAGGAGAAGGTCTCGCCCACCTGGTACGTGGCTCTGATGTTCTCGCTGATGGCCATCGGCGCCATCGTGATCATCCTTAACTACATCGGCCTGCTGCCCGGGGGAACCGACAACAACTGGCTGTTCGTCGGTCTCGGAGCCATCGGAATCGGCTTCTTGATGACCATGAACTACCACTGACGAGAACGCGAAATTCTCCCCAGCGTTGTCAACACCTGTGGAGAACGCGCGCTCGGTGACCATCGTTTCGCGATCTTCAACGCAGCGCGCGCACCGGTGCCGGGTCGAGACTGGCTAGTCGACGGGCTCCATCTCCTCACGGCAATGCCGTGGCGGACGGATTTCCTCTCCCTGAGTGTGGGTCACCGTTAGCCGCATCCCGCAGATCCTGCACCGGTAGTCGATCTCAACTACGACCAGGTCGTCCGGATCCGGCTCCTCCGGTTGCGGGGTGGCCAGCAGACGGATCGCCCACCACCCGATCCGCAGGATCACGATCCCGATGACGATCGCGATCAGGATCTGGAGGAAGCCGCTCATCGCTTCGCTAGATGCGCTCGAGGATGGTGCCGTTGGCCATGCCGCCGCCCTCACACATCGACTGCAGCCCGTACCGCGCTCCGGAACGGACCATCTCGTGGACGAGGGTGGTCATGATCTTGGCGCCGGAGGCACCGAGTGGGTGGCCGAGGGCCATCGCACCGCCGTTGACGTTGACCTTCTCCCAACCGGCACCGGTCTCGGCGAGCCAGGCGCCGACGACCGATGAGAAGGCCTCGTTGATCTCGAACAGGTCGATGTCGCCCACTCCCAGCCCGGCGCTCTCTAGGACCTTGTGGGTGGCCGGGATCGGGCCGGTCAGCATGATGACCGGATCGACGCCGGTGAGTGAGAAAGCCTTGAAGCGAGCCAGCGGCTCCATGTCGAAATGTTCCGCGGTGTCCTCCCCCATGATGAGGAGAGCGGCGGCACCATCTGAGATCTGCGACGAGTTGCCGGCCGTGATCAGGCCGTCATCCTTGAAAGCGGGCTTGAGGGTGGCCAGCTTCTCGAGGGTGGTTCCCGGCCGGATTCCTTCGTCGGCCGTCATGACCTCGGTGGACCCGTCCTCGGCCTTCACCTCGATCGGAACGATCTCGGTGGCGAAGCGATCCTCGTCCGTTGCCGTGGCAGCGCGCATGTGGGAGTCGTAGGCGAGCTGATCGAGGTGCTCGCGCGACAGGCCCCATTTCTCGGCGACCATTTCGGCGGAGAGACCCTGCGGCACCATGTCGGGGTAGCGCTCCATCATCTTCGGGCCGAAGGGCATGCCGGGGCCCTGAGAAGCGGTGACCAGCATCGGAACGCGGGTCATTGCCTCGACCCCGGCGGCGATGGCGATGTCGTAGACGCCGGCCATCACCCCCTGCGCCGCGAAGTGAGCGGTCTGCTGGCTCGATCCACACTGCCGGTCGATGGTGGTTCCGGGAACCTCTTCCGGGAACCCGGCGGCGAGCAGCGCGTTCCGGCCGACATTGACCCCTTGCTCCCCGGTCTGGGAGACACAGCCCATCAGCACGTCGTCGACCCGGGCGGGATCGAGGTCGTTGCGCTCGACGAGGGCCCTGAGCACCTCGCCGGCGAGGTCGACCGGATGCCAGTCCTTCAGCTTGCCGTTGCGTTTCCCTGCCGGGGTCCGAACCGCATCCACGATCACGGCGTTGCGCATGGGGCCTCCCTGAGATCTCGCCATCGAGCCTACCGAGCGAGATGTCTCAAGAGCCCTGCTGATCCGACGCGCCGTTGCGTATCATGTGGCGGCCTTGGGGATGTAGCTCAGTCCGGCAGAGCACCTGGTTTGCATCCAGGGGGTCAGGGGTTCGAATCCCCTCATCTCCACCCGCGAGGCGTCGTCAGATGTGGCTACGCGTCTCGGACGGAGCTGTGGAAGGTTCGCGCCATCAGCAATTCGCGCAGATGGTTCGAATCCCCTCATCTCCACGGGGGTCCGCACTGATTGCGGCCCTGCTTCGTTGGTACACTCGCGTGCCCAACGGGCCCGTAGCTCAGGTGGTTAGAGCGCATCCCTGATAAGGATGAGGTCGCTGGTTCGAGTCCAGCCGGGCCCACCACACAAACCCCCTGGTCACAGGGGGTTTTTCACATTCCAGGACCGAACGAAACGTCCCGGGATTGGTCCAGAGTCCGCACAGAATCCGCAAGAATCCGCCTGTAGGCGGCATCAAGGGTTGTCGCAGCGGCTGAATCGAGGCCCTCGAAGAGGTGCCCGTAAGTGTCGAGAGTTGTCGTGATCGAGGAGTGCCCGAGCCGTTCCTGGATCACCTTGGCGTGCACTCCCTCGCGGATCAGGATCGCCGCGTGGGTGTGCCGCAGGTCATGGAAGCGGCACGGCCTCCCCACCGAGTCGTCGACCGCGGGTAGCCAGACGCGGCGGCGGAAGTTCACCCGATGGATCGGCCCACCCCGCGGAGCAGTGAACACCAAGCCCGACGGATCCGGGAAATCGGCAAGGTGCCGATCCAACACGCCGCAGAGGAACTCCGGTAGCGCCACCGACCGCCTCGAGGCCCTCGACTTCGGTTCCCCCAAATGGAACTCACCGGACACCTCCTGCAGGGTCTCCTCAACCCGCACCACCCCACGAGCCACATCCGCCGCATCCCGATGCAAACCGGCGAGCTCGCCAAACCTCAGACCCGTGTACGCCGCGGTGAGGACCATCGCCCGATACTGAGCATCGACCGCCCCCACCAGCTGCTCCAACTCGCCGGTATCGAGGATCCGCATCGGAGACCGCCGCAGCTTCGGCAACGCCACGCCCCGACACGGCGAACGCACAATCAGGCCCTCCTCCACCGCCGCCTCCAACGACGACGCCAACAACCCAAACGCCTTCCGCACCGTCGCCGGCGCCCTCCTCGCCGACAACTCCGCCACCCAGCGCACCACCATCTGCGTATCGATCGCGCCAACCGGCACATCCCCAAACGCTGGCAACACGTGATTCCGCAACGCTGATTCATCCCGCAACCGAGTCCGCTCCGACACCTCCACCCGAGACCCCATGCTCTCCACCAACCAATCCCCAAACCGCATCCGAGCCAACGACGGATCCACCCACCGGCCCCGCACCTTGTCCGACTCCACCTCCGCCAACCACTGCTGAGCCTCCACCTTCCGATCGAAGTTCCGGGCCCGCTCCCGACCCGACGGATCCCGATACCTCGCCTGCCACCTCCCCGACCCCAACTTCCGAACATGAGCCACAAACACACCACTCCGACGCTTCGCCCCACAAGCTGCCAGACCCACCTCTCACCGCACTCCCCAACACCTCCCACCCAGAGGCTCAAGGCTGCGAGTGCAGAAGCCAGCAAGCCTCCCCGTTCGTGAACCGAAATCGCCACTCGGGCGAATCACCCTCGAACCCCACCGCCGAACCCAAGGGGGAGATCCGTGATCGCCAAGCTCAAGCGCTACCTCGGCAACACCAACACCCTCGAACTCCACGACACCCACAACGAGAACACCAACTGCCAACTCGACGAGATCGCCCACGACCACCGACGCTGGTACGACACCGCCCAAGAAGCCAAACGCGACCGTCCCTACGACAACTGCCACTGGTGCATCGGCGGCTCAACCCGCTAACCCGGCAACAAGCCACCACCAGACACCGCTGCCAAGGGAGCAGGCTGACTGTCGGTCAGGTCATCAGGCCAGGCTTCCAGACGTCCCCTCAGCCCGTCGCCAGGCAGGAGTCTCGGGTGGGTCCTCCCAGATCGCTTTCAAAGACACACGCACCTGCAACATGAGTTGCCGAAGGAGCGTGAGAGCAATCGGGGACCTACCTGCGGGCCCGGCTGTGGTCCCGGCACGACAGATCAGGCAGACGTTGAGCCGTGATGCCGCTGGGGCGCTCGCTGCCCGCGCCCGGTTCAGAGAGCCCTAGGCTCGGTCGCTTCTTTCGGCAACTCGTCGCTCTCCTGGTAGGTGGCCACGCCAAGCCGAGGCCGAGGACCGAGGAACCACGCTGTCGCGGCGTGTAGTGCCCGGGCAACGATCTGAAGACCGAGACCCTCCGGAGTCAGTGGTGCTACTGCAAACAGCGCCCAAGTGAATCCGCACGCCGAACGGGTGTTGAATCCCCTGGGCTCGAGGTAGCCAGAGAAGCGAGTCCCATCGAAGCTCCCAAGCATGCCCAACTGGCGCCATAGCCCAAAGACATGCCGTACCTCGGTGAGTGGGTCCGATCCTTCGCCCAGACTTCCGGGAGCGGACGAGGCAGGAGTTGCATCGGAGTCGGGAAGGAACCAGAACTTGCAGCCTTCTCTGCCGAAGTGAGGTCTGCTGATGACTGCTATTGGGATCCCGATTGCATTCATTCGTTGTCTTCGGCTTCCTGCCGCTTGAACTAGCGGTGTTCGCTCACAGCAGCGCCTGAGCCTTGGCCAGGGTGGTCTCGAAGTAGTCGATCTGAGCATCTGTGCCGGAGATCACTCGGTGGGCGAATCCGGCTATGCGGAGGTCGAAGGCGACGTGGTACCTAGGATTGAGGACGTCAAATCCCATGACGACGTGTCGCTGATACGCGACACTCTTCCTTCCGCCGGTGGTGAAGAACTCCCAACGGAGCTTCCCGTTCGACGCGGCGATCAGCTGTTCTCCTAGGTAGAGGCCGATGTCGAGCACCACGGAGTACCAGCGATTGGCAAGGCGGCCGGAGCCGTCTTCATTTGGTTCAACCGATCCGACGAACCACTCCCCAAGCTGCCTGAGACCATTCGGGTGATCGAGCTCAACTCCGTTGACGGATGCCAGGGTACGAAGCATTTCGATCCGATTCGGCAGCTCGTCCAACAGTCGTTGGTAGGCTGCCCTGGCCTCTCGACGGGGCAACTCTCCGGGAGGGCCGTCTACCCCCGGATCGAAGACTTCGTACGTGCCCCAGATCATGGTGCGATCGTTGTCCACGGAATCCCTGCCTCAGATAGTGCGTTCGCAAGTGGGCCGGTGGGCCCAACCAGTCCCGTCGTAGGGCTGGGCGAGAATACCCACACAACAGCATCGATGTCACCGTTCCTCATCAGCTCGAGATCACGTGCAATCTGTCGCCGCGTGTGCGCTGTGAGAGAAGTCCGCCCCACCTTCGACTCAATCGCTAGGCCATCAGACAGGACATCCACAACTCGCCGGCCACTTGCCGCCTCCATGGGTACTCCGCGGGCTGATCCCGGGAACCAACTGGCAATCCGGGCTTCGGCCTCGAGTCCTACCTCCCGGTTCACAGTGACCTGCGCGGGGTTCAGCATCTGAGCAGCCTCGTCGCTGAACCGAAGGCCTTTGGCGAAGTCACCTATGAGAAACAGAATCCCGGCAGCCGAGATCGCGGCGTTGACCGTGTCGCCTTCGCCAAGGTAGAGGAGAGCGTTCAGCCCATCAGCGAATCCTGTCGGATCAGCGACCCCTACCACATCGAGAAGGAAGTGGGTGAAGCCGAGTAGGTGGTCATCGGTTTCCGGGGCCACGTAGGTGGTCGGACAGTGGTAGCCGCTGCATTCGGTGACGAGACCGTCTCCTCCTGAGATTGTGGTGGTCTGATTGCCTGCCCAGAAGTCACAACTCCAGCCGTCGGCGTCTCCGGAGAAGTCTGTGCAGTGCCCGGTTGGGTCGGTGTGGTTGGTGGGGTTGTTGTGGACGTAGGTGTATCGGTTGT
>CAZEHO010000052.1:0-11459 GCA_964511945.1 uncultured Acidimicrobiia bacterium
GTGACGACGACGACGCCGCCACCACGACCGCCGCTCCTGCAACCACGGCCGCTCCTGCGACCACGGCTGCACCGACGACGACGGCGGCTCCAACGACGACGGCGGCTCCAACGACGACGGCCGCTCCGGCCACGACCGAGGCGCCGCCACCCGACACGGCCCCGGCGTTCGATATCGCCTACGACTTCGGTGTGACCGAGGAGCCGTGTCCCGATTCGCAGAATCCGGACAACGGCTGCATCTACCTCGGGGCGATCTCGGACTTCACCGGACCGTTCGCCGCGTTCGGTGCTCCGCTGACCTGGGGGAAGCAGGACTTCTTTGCTCGTGTGAACGCCGAAGGCGGGATCATGGGCTTTGACGTCGCCATTACTGCCGACAACACCATCGACGCCGGGTACGTCGCCGAACAGCACGTGGCCGGCTACGAGCAGATCCGTGGCAACGTGGCGGCACTCGCCGAGTCGCTCGGCACGCTGCAGACGCTGGCCGCGCTGCCGCTGATGATGGAAGACACCATGGTGTCACCGGTCTCCTCCTGGTACTCAGGATGGAGCTTCGAGGCCGTCGACGGTGGCCTGATCTTGGAAGCCGGGACCAACTACTGCATGGAGGCCATGAACGGCTTCGACTTCGTGGTCGGGGCCCGTCAGCAACAGGGCCTCTCGGTGCCCTTCACGTACGCCATTGTCGGGTTCCCCGGCGACTACGGCGGCGACTACGCAGAGGGCGTGAAGATCGCGGCGCAGTCGTACGGATTCGGTGACCCGGTCTTCGAGCACGTGCAGCTGCCGTTCTCGGTCGGTGGCACGATCGACGAGGCTGTGGCCGGCGTCCTCGGGGCCCAACCCGATGTGATCTTCGTCACCACCGGCCCGAACGAGCTCGCCGAGCTGATGGGCGGCCTGGCCGGTAACGGCTTTGTGACCGCCATGTACATCGGCACCGGGCCGACCTGGCATCCGGCGCTGCTTGGTGTCGAGGCGCTGATCCCGCTGTTCACCCAGGCCTACTTCCAGACGTCGCAGAACGAGGGCTTCATGGCCGATTCGGCCGGACATGAGGCTATGCGGGCTGCGTGGGATGGGAACCGGGCCGACAGCGGTATCGCCCCCAACCTCGGCTACGTCGCCGGCTGGGTGATGTCCTACGGCCTGAAGGCGGTCCTCGAGACGGCCATCGGGAACAAGGACCTGACCCGTGCCGGTATCGCTGCGGCGGTTGGTGAGACCGACAACGTCGACTACGAGGGCATGCTGCCCGCCAAGACGTTCGTCGGTACGCCGAACGACACGGTGGAACGTGGTGCGGCCGTGCACCGCGTGGATCCGGCGTCTGCGGACGGCCTTGCCGTCATTCAGCCCTTCTTCGTGGGGCCGACGGCAGCCGGGTACCAGTTCGACGCTCCCTGCCTGGCACTCGGGTAGGAGCGAACCAGACCATCGAACCGATCGAGGGGCGGCCTGCGGGCCGCCCCTCGGCGCGTCTGCGGTAACCCTGGCTGCCGGCCCGGAGTCCTAGGAACACCAGGCGCTCTGGGAGGGGACTCGATGACGACTGCTGTGATCACTGCGCCCGTACTGGCTACGGCACCGACCCGCGCTGCATGGTTGGCGCGAACCGCAGCTCTGGTCGTCGGGTGTGCGCTGCTCACCGCAGCCTCGGCGCGGATCGAGATCCCGCTGTGGTTCACCCCCGTCCCGATCACCGGTCAGACCCTGATGGTGTTGCTGAGCGGTGCAGCCCTCGGATCACGACTGGGGGCGGCATCTCAAGGGCTCTACGTCGGCCTGGGTGCGATCGGCCTCCCGTTCTACAGCGGCGGTGACGGCGGCTGGGAGGCTGCCACAGGAGCCACCGCCGGCTATCTGGTCGGCTTCATCGTTGCCGCCTTCGTCGTGGGGCGGCTGGCGGAGCGCCGCCAGGACCGTGCGGTGGCCACTGCGCTCGCGGCGTTTCTGGCCGGCAGCGTGGTGATCTACCTCTTCGGAGTGTCGTGGTTGATGATCGATCTGGAGATCGGTGCCATCCGGGCACTCGAACTCGGCATGGTGCCGTTTGTGACCGGCGATCTCATCAAGATCGCGATCGCCGGCCTGGCGCTCCCGGCAGCCTGGAGGATGGTGCAGCGGCGCAGCTGACGGTGCTCAGTCGCCGAGAGAGACGCCGAGACACCGGGCGGTCCGGATCCAGGGGTGATCGAGAGGAACGGTCTGCCGGACCCCGGCGACCTCCTGGAGGGGAACGGCGACCGTCTCCTGGCCCCGGGAACCGACCATGACGCCCCAGTTGCCGGCGGCCGCCTCGGCGGCAGCCGCCGTCCCGAGCCTGGTTGCCAGGAGCCGGTCGTTCGGTGACGGGGTCCCGCCGCGCTGGACGTGGCCCAGAATCGTGACCCGACTCTGGAGGCCGGTGAACTCCCGCAGCCAGCGCGACAGCCTCGCCGTGCCATCGGCGAGGTGCTCTTCAAACTCGGCGACGGCAGCCCTCGCTTCGGCTTTCTCAGCGTTCCCGTCGGCGGCCTTGCGGGCTCCGGTCAGTTGGTCCAGGCGGTTGGCTTCATCGCGGGTCATAGCGCCCTCGGAGACGGCGACCAGGCTGAAGTGGCTGCCCGCTGCCTTGCGCTTGAGGAGCGATTGGGCGACCAGTTCGGGGTCGTAAGGGATCTCCGGAATGAGGATTACGTCGGCACCGCCGGCGACACCTGCCCCGAGCGCAAGCCAGCCGGCGTTGTGCCCCATGATCTCCACCACCATGATCCGATGATGGCTGTGGGCGGTCGAGTGCAGGCGATCGACCGCCTCGGTGGCGATGTTGAGGGCCGTGTCAAACCCGAAGCTGCAGTCGGTACCGGGGACGTCGTTGTCGATCGTCTTCGGCAAGGTGATGACGTTGAGGCCCTTCTCGGCGAGTCGCAAAGCGTTCTTCTGGGTTCCTCCACCACCCAGGCAGATGAGACCGTCGAGCTCGTGCAGGCGGGAGTTGGCGATCATGACCTCGGTCATGTCCATTACCTTGCCGGCGCCGAGCTCCATCTTGTGAGGCTTGTCCCTGCTCGTACCGAGCACGGTGCCGCCTCGCGTCAGGATCCCGGAGAGGGTCCGCTCGTCGAGGCGGATCGTCCGGTTCTCCATGAGGCCGCGGAACCCATCGAGAAAGCCGATGACACCCATCCCATGGGTGCGGAGCGCCGCCTTTCCGATGCCGCGGATGGCTGCGTTGAGGCCGGGCGCATCGCCCCCGGCCGTAAGGATGCCGATGTTGTGAGCCACGTTCGGAGTGTAAAGAGTGGTAGTGAAGCCCGCGCCGGCGTGTCGCTACCCCGCAATCCCCCGCGGTCCGAACCCGCCGCTGCGGCGTGCCGAGGGAGCAAATGCCGCCTGCAGTTCGCCACCGCCGAACGCTCCGGTTGATCCCACTCCGGCCGCATAGCGATAGAGCGCGGTCTGGAAGATCCCATTCAGCGCACTGATCACCATCGAAGCTCCCAGGATCCACAGCACGGCCACAATGAGGCCGATAACCCCGATGGTCTCACCGAGTGCGAATGCGGCGACTGCGATGAGGATGGCCGGGAGTGCAACCACAAAGCCGAGGAGGCCGAATCCGACCTGAGCGGCGACGTTCTCGCCCCAGGTCCGCTTGAAGAGGCTCCCCGAGCGCTTGATCGCATCGACGACGCCGATGTTCTCGATGACCAGGACGGGCAGCACCAGGAAGGTGACCAGCGACCAGGCGAGCCCGGCGATGCTGGCAGCGATCTGGCTGATGAATCCGCCCCGCTCTCGAATGGCCTGCAGTATGACCGAAACGGTTGCTGAGACGATCGCCCACGGCAGGATGCGCCCCACCCGCATCATTGCCCCGCGCAGGGCGCTGCCGACGGTGGGGTCGCCGCCGTCGAGCCGCTCATTGGCGGCGTGCACCAGGGCCGCGTTGAAGAAGATGGTGATGAAAGCCAGGACCACGTAGGCCACGAAGAGCAGCACGTAGGTCATCCCGCTGGGCTCGTCGAGCGCGGCGGCGTCACCCTGGAGGATGATCGGGGCGAGGAAACTGGCGGCGACGGCGATCGTGGCGATGAGCGAGAACACCGGAAGGAGTACCAGCTCCTTGTCCGCTTTGAGGACCTGCCACGATGCTTTGGCGAGTTCGAAAGTTCTGCTGATGCGTCCCATGTGGGCAGTGTATGTGCCTGCTGCCCCGAGTAGGCAGTTCTCAGTGAGTCAGCGGGCAGAGATCAGAGCTCATTGCTCATTGCCTGATACCTGATCCCTGATGTCCGGGCTCCCGCTGCCGACACGACTCACAACGGGTACGCAACCCCCCTCGGTACCATCGCCGCAGACATGACGGACCTCGAACCGATCTCGATCGACGCCCCGGCCGAACGGCGGCCTGTGCCCAAGTGGCCGTTCATCCTGGTCGGCGTCATGCTGCTGGTCGGGGCTGCGGTCCTGCTCGTCTGGCCGCTCAAGGTTCCCTACTTCGCGATGGCTCCCGGGCCGGTCGAGGAGGTGTCCGATCTCATCACGGTCTCCGACGCGGAGACGTTCGAACTCAACGGAGACCTCTACTTGCTCACTGTGGGCCTGCGCGAGGTCAATGTGTTCGAGTACATCGAGGCGCAACTCGACGATCAGATCGATCTGATCGACCGTGACATCATCCGGCCGCCGGGGGTGACTCAGGAACAGGTGACCCGCACCAATCTCCAGGCGATGGACTCGTCGATCGATGCCGCACTGTTCGTTGCTATCGCTCGCCTCGGCTACGACGTCGGATTCGAGGGAGAAGGGGTCACGGTCCTGCAGACGGTGGAGGACAGCCCGGCCGATGGGGTGCTGATGGAGGGAGATGTGTTCGACAATGTCGCCGGCCAGCCGGTGGCCACCGCCGAAGAGGCCGCGGGAATCATTCGTTCTTTCGAAGTGGGCGACACCGTCACGCTGTCCGGCACCCGGAACGATCAGCCCATCACGCTGGAGATCACCCTCGTGCCCCACCCGGATCTGGAGGGCCAGCCGATGGTCGGGGTGATCTTCGACACTCTCAATCTGGAGATGGTGCTGCCGGTGGACGTTTCGGTGGACTCGCGCAATATCGGCGGGCCCTCGGCCGGGATGATGTACGCCCTGACGGTTCTGGACCTGCTGACCGTCGAAGACCTCGTCAAAGGACATCGCATCGCCGGAACCGGGACCATCAGCTTCGACGAGAGCATCGGTGCAATCGGCGGCGTCCGCCAAAAGGTATTCGGTGCCCGCTCGATCGGTGCCGACTACATCCTGGTGCCGGAAGCCAACTACCCCGATGCGCTGACCGCGGCCGGCGACGACATCGAAGTGGTGTCGATCGCGACGCTGCAGGACGCCATCGACTTCCTGGACACCCTGGAGCCGGTCCCCGGCACAGTCGCTGCCGGCTAGGGCCGAATGCCCCGCTGGATGGGCCTCCCATGGGTATCGTGACCGGCGATGCCCGACGAAGTCGGCCCTGAGAGCCTGTCCACCAAAGGAATCCCAGCCGTACGGCGCGGGCTCGACAAGCGTGCCGTCGATCGGGTGATGTCGGAGGCCGCCTCGCGTTGGGCACGCCTCAAGGCGGAGCACGACGAGCTGCTCGCGGAACTCGAGGCGACCGGCGGCCTGGAGTACTTCAAGGCCGATCTGGCCGCGCTCGGTGCGGAGGTCGGCCTGATGCTGACCGACGCTCGCGAGGCTGCCGATGGGATCCGGGCGCGGGCCGCGACCGATGCCGAGCACCGCTTCGATCAGGCGTCGGAGCACGCGGGCCGGGTCGAAGCCGAGGCCGACCAGGTTGCGTTCACGATTCGTCGCCAGGCCTGGGAGGAAGGAACCCGGCTGTTGGGCCAGGTCCAGGAGACGGTTCGGGCCATGATCGAGCAGGCGGATGCCGACGTGCTCATCATCCGGGCCGAGGCCGAACAGGAAGCGCATCGCCGGGTTGCGGCGGCGAGGCGGGAAGGCTCGGACATCGTGCGGAACGCCCGGTTCGAGGCGGAGCGTTTGGTCACCGAGGCGAAGGCGCTGGCTTCCGATCTGACGTCCAGCGCCCAGCAGGAGGCGGAGGCGGCTCAGCAGCGGACGCGGGCGCTCGAAGGGCGCCGCCGCAAGCTGCTGGAGCAGATGGACGAGGAGCGCCACGGGGCCTCCGACGCCGGGATCAGGGTGATCACGCCGCCCGACGAGCCGCGGCCGAGCCGGCAGGGCCGGGGCAGCGGTGTCGACGAGTTGGCCGATCACCTGGCGGCCGAGGTCGAGGAGATGCAGGGTGAGGCCCGCCGCAGTGCGATGGAGCAGCGAACCGTTCCGTCGTTCCCGGAGGCGGACGGCACAGACGAGGAGCCTGAGCCGGAAGCGATCGCGCAGGAGGAGGACCCCGCCGCCGATGAGTCCGAAGAGCCCGTCGTTGCGGCGGTCTCCGATCCCGAGCCGGAGGCTGCGGAAGAACCCGAGCCGGAAGCCGAGCCGGAGGCAGCGGAGCCGGAATCCGAAGCGTTGGCGGGGCAGGCGGACGACAAGGTCTCAGGTCTCTTTGCGGCTCTGCGCGGCGAGGATGCAACCGACGCCGCCGAACCCACTGAGCCGGCCGAGCCGGCCGAGGAGCCGGAACCTGCGGCCGGTGCCGACCCGATCGAAATCCGGGATCGCCACCTTCTGGCCGTACAGAACGCCGGGCTGCGTGCGGTGAAGCAGACGATCGTCGAAGTCCAGAACATGGCGCTCGACGCGTTGCGGGTCGATGGGGAGTGGGTGCCCGACGAAGAGATGCTCGCCGACCAGTTCGGTGCGGCCACCGACACCATGGTGGAGGATGCGGCCGGAGCCGGGGCAGCTGCAGCTGCGGAGATGACGGGTGAGGTGCCTCCGGCGCCGGTCATCAGCACCCGCAGCGCCGAGCTCACCGGCTTCATGATCGACGACCTGATCGCGAAGGTTCGCCGCAGCCTGGAGGAGTCCGGGTCCGCCGGTCCACGCGAGCTGTCCGCCGCCGTATCCCGGACCTTCCGCGGTTGGCGCGGTGAGGACGCCGAGCGGTGGGTGGCGGCAATCGCCTCTTCCGCCTATCACGATTCACTGCTCGCCGGTCTCGGCAGCCTCGGGGTCGAAGCCGTTGCCGGGGTGCGCCACGGTCGTGCGTGCGATACCTGCCCGGCCGCAACCGGGGCTACCTGGAGCCCGGCGGGGCCGCCGCCAGACGGGACCTCGCTCCCTCCGGCGGATGTAGGCTGTCACTGCACAGTTGCCCCGTCGTCCTGACGGCCGGGTATTGCGCAGTCTTTCGTAGGATGGAGCTCGATGATCGAACGTGAACCCACCCCTGTGCGCCCCCGGCGCCTGACGCCCGGCCGGCGCGTCCTGCTAATAACTCTCGGAGTCCTGCTGCTGCTGATGATCAGCCTGCGCGGCATCGCCACGTTCTGGACCGATTACCTGTGGTTCGACTCCGTTGGGTTTGGTTCGGTCTGGCGCACCCTGGTCTTCTCCGGGGTCCTGCTGGTCGCTGTGGCCTCGGTGGTCGCGTTCAGCCTGCTGCTGCTCAACCTCTTCGTGGCAGATCGACTGTCGCCGCCGAGCCCGCTCGTCGCGGGTGCACCCGACGAAGAGGTCGTGCGCCGGTACCAGGAGTGGGTGGAGCCGCGGTCGTTGAAGATCAAGCTGGCCGTGTCCGGTTTGTTCGGCTTGCTGATCGGCATCGGCGCCGGTAGCTGGTGGGAGAACTGGCTGCTCTTCATGAACCGGCAGGACTTCGGCACCGCAGATCCGGTGTTCAGCAACGACATCGGGTTCTACGTGTTCCAGGTGCCGTTCTTCCGGAACCTGTTCGGCTGGTCGTTCCAGTTCTTCCTGATCACCACGCTCGTGGTCGCCGCCGTCCACTACCTCAACGGCGGCATCCGGCTTACCTCGGGGCGCCCGCAGGTGGCCGCCGGGGTGAAGGTGCACCTCTCGGTGTTGCTGGCGATCCTCGCCATTCTCAAGGCAGTCGGGTACTGGCTGGACCAGTTCGATCTGCTCTACTCGGACCGCGGTGCAGTCTTCGGTGCCACATTCACCGACGTCAACGCCCAGCTGCCCGCCGTCCGGCTGCTCATCTTCATTTCCCTGTTTGCAGCGGTGCTGCTGCTCATCAACATCCGCATGAAGGGCTGGACTCTCCCGGCGGTGGCCGTTGGGCTTTGGCTCGTCACTTCGATCGCTCTCGGCGGAATCTGGCCGGCTGTGGTGCAGCGGTTCCAGGTGCAGCCGGATGAGATCAACAAGGAACTCGAGTTCGTCGAACGCAATATCGCCTCGACCCGAACCGCCTTCGGACTCGACGGGGTCGAGGTTCGGCCGTTCGCAGCAACCGAGGACCTGACCGTCGGTGACCTCTCTGCCAACCGGGCGACCATCGACAACATCCGGTTGTGGGATCCGTCGGTGCTGCTGACGACCTACCGCCAGCTGCAGGAATTGCGGCCCTTCTATCAGTTCGACGATGTCGACGTCGACCGGTACACCATCGACGGTGAGCTCACGCAGGTCATGCTGGCAATGCGCGAGCTCGACGAGGCCAGCCTGCCGGGAGGTGGCTGGGTGAACGACCATCTGGTCTACACCCACGGTTATGGGACCGTGGTGAGCCCGGCAAACGAAGTGACCATCCAGGGTCAGCCCAACTTCCTGGTCAAGGACATCGGGGCCGACCCCGAGGTGCCTGAGGACCTCGAGATCGATCAGCTCCGGATCTATTTCGGTGAGGCCATCAGCAGCGGCAACTTCAAGATCGTCGGGACCAAGGAGCAGGAGGTCGACTTCCCGGCCGATACCGTGGATGCCGAAGCCGCGGAGTGTGAGATCGAGGGCGACTCCGGAGCCACCGTCTGCTTCTCGTCCTATGACGGTGCCGGAGGCGTCGAGATCGGGAGCATCTTCCGGCGGGCGGCGTTTGCGCTGCGGTTCGCCGACATCAACACCCTGATCTCCGGCCAGGTGACCGGAGATTCCAAGGTGCTGATGGTGCGCAACATTCGGGACCGCATCTCCAAGGCGGCCCCGTTCCTGCACGCCGACGCCGATCCGTACCAGGTGGTGCTCGACGGCCGGCTGCTGTGGGTCCAGGATCTCTACACCCTCACCGAGCGGTACCCCTATTCGACGCCCGCCGTCGTCGGGCGTCTCAACGCCCAGCGTTCCGGGCTGCCGAGTGATTTCAATTACATCCGGAACTCGGTGAAGGCCACGATCGACGCCTACGACGGCACGTTGACCTTCTACATCTGGGATGAGACCGACCCGATGGTTCTGGCCTATCAGGGCATCTTCCCCGACCTGATGACGCCGAAGTCGGAGATGCCTCCGGACCTGCTCAATCACCTGCGCTATCCGGAGGATCTCTTCCGGGTGCAGGGCGATATGTACACCTGGTATCACATGACCGACTCGCGGGTGTTCTTCAACAACGGTGACCCGTGGCAGATCGCCCGGGACCCGTCGACGACCCCGACGGAGTCGCTGCGGTTCAACTACGCGGCTACCGAGCGGCCGATGGTGCCGTACTACTTGCTCATGTCCTTGCCGGGCGAGGAAGAGCTGTCGTATCTGGTGCTGCAACCGTTCACCGCATCCGCCAGGCCGAACATGGTGTCGTTCCTGATCGCCAAGAGCGACGCGGCCGAGTACGGGCAGCTCATCGACTTCGAGCTGCCGCGGGACTCGTTCGTCGACGGTCCCGGCCAGGTTGGCGCCCGGATCAACCAGAACCCCGACATCTCCCGTGAGTTCACGCTGCTTGGTCAGGAGGGCTCCGAGGTGATCCAGGGGAACATGCTGATCGTGCCGATCGAGGAATCGATCCTCTACGTGCAGCCGATCTATCTGGCGGGTGACATCGGAGCGCTCCCCGAGTTCAAGAAGGTCATCGTGGTGTTCGGCGACCGAATCGTGATGCGGGATTCGCTGCCGGAGGCGCTGGCTGCGGTATTCGGTGACGCGCCGCCGGTGGACGACGGCGGGACCGATACGCCGACGACGCCGGACGATGGCGGGGTACTGCCCGACGATGTGCAGGTCCTGCTTGAAGAAGCCGACCTGGCCTTCCAGCGGGCCGATGCCGCACTGCGCAACGGCGACCTGGCGACCTACCAGGCCGAGATCGAGAACGCCCAGCGGCTGATCGAGCAGATCCGTTCGATTCTGGCCCCCGAGCCGGAGGAACCGGACACCGCGCCGGCCGATACGAACGACACCGCCGACGCGTAACGTGACGGGGTGACGGACCCCGTCGTGACGTGGCTGCTGGAGGGTGATCCCTCCGTGCGCTGGCAGGTCGAGCGCGACCTTCTCGAGCTTCCGCCCGAGGAGTGGCAGCGAAGCCGCTCCCGCACGGCGGAGGGGGGTTGGTGCCGTGAGTTGCTCGACCACCAGGACCACGGAGGAACCTGGGGCGGTGGCATCTACGGTCCGAAGTGGATCTCCACGACCTACACGTTGCTGCTGCTGAGGCGCCTCGGTCTGCCCGCGGGGAACGAGCAAGCAATCGCCGGGTGCGAGCGGCTGCTCGACGATGCCGTATGGGACGAAGGCGGGGTGTCGTACTGGTCCGGACGGGTGCTGGCGGAGCGGTGTGTCAACGGCATGGTGCTGTCGATCCTCTCCCACTTCCGGGTGCCCGATCCCCGGGTCGATTCGATCGCCGAGATGCTGATCCGGGTGCCGATGGCCGACGGGGGTTGGAACTGCGAGGACTACCGGGGCGCAACCCACTCCTCGATGCACACCACCACCTCAGTGCTCGAGGGACTGGACGAATGGAGGAAGGCCACCGGGGAGCGAGGAGCTGACGACGCCCTCGCCGCCGGACAGGAATTCCTGCTGGCACACCGGATGTTCCGGTCGCACCGCAGCGGCGAGGTGATCGACGAGCGCTGGCTGCAGCCTCACTTCCCGCCCCGCTGGTTCTACGACGTGCTGCGGGGCCTCGATCACCTGCAGGAATCGGGTGCGGCCACGGACGACCGAGCCGCCGAGGCGATCGAGGCGCTGCGGCAGCGGAGGCGCCTCGACGGCCGTTGGTCCAAGGGCACCCAGTACGGCGGCCGCACCTTCCTCACCCTGGAGCCGGGCCGTGTGCCGGGCAGGATCAACACCCTTCGGGCCTTGCGCGTGCTGCGGTGGTGGGAGGGTGCAGCCAGACCGGACGATTCTCGGAGGTCGTAGTCGGGGCTCGACGCTTCCGGTGTGCTTCCCACGAACCGAGGAGCGTCAGTCCGATGGTGACTATCGAAAGTCCGGCGATCACAATCCCGATCCCGATCATCGTCCAGCCCGCCGGTCCGGGGGCACCCGACGGTCCCATACCGGTGACGGCTCCTCCAGCCACCAGCGCAGCACCAACGATGAGGCCGGCCGTGCTCGCGAGGACCCCCACGATCGCTCGTAGTGCCCGCCGCC
>CAZEHO010000053.1:0-4995 GCA_964511945.1 uncultured Acidimicrobiia bacterium
GGAGGCGTCCTGAGCCGCATCTGAACCCGCCAAACGTTTTGTGACGTGGCACTAGCGATCGGGCCCGATCGCCGTCACGCTTCCCCGGCGATGACCGGCCCGATGCCGGCATCCCACACCTCATCGGCGAGAGCGAATGCCTCCGCCACCAATGAGGCAGCCGGAGCTCCGACCGGGAGGTGCTCGGGTTCGATCCGCACCATGACCAGCCCGCCCTGAGCGGAAGGTCCGAACGTGAGGGTGCCGTGCGGTTCCGCATCCTCCGCTCGCACCACGCCACCGTGTCGAATGGCGATCGGGAGGTCGGTGGATTCCGCAGCCGGCTGGTCCACTGGGCACAAGGCCCGGATCGTTCGAGACGCGTCGGCGGCATCAACGATGAGCTCGCCCAGATCCACGGCCCGGTAATCGAGATCCTCACCCTCGATCAGCATGCGGTTGATCCAGTTCAGCGAAAGGTCTCCGGCCGCCTGTCCCTGAACGCCTATCCCGGGAGAGAACCGTGCGTTGAGTTCGGTGGGCCGAAAACCTTCGGAGGTCATCACACCATCGATCGACATGGCCCCGCGATATCCCACGGTGTCGCGCAGATGAGCCGCGACGCGGCGGGCGACGTCCTGCATCTCGGTGCGACGCGCCGGGGGTGGATCCCACGTGCTGGCCAGCCCGGCGTAGCGGAACCTGTCCGTCTCGGGCCGCCGGTAGACCAGCATCTCGATCGGTCGGCCGGCGATGACGGCGTCGGGGAAGACCATGCCGTGGATCGAACAGGGCACACCGTCGAGAAAGGGCATGACCCGGACCCGATCGGCGCAAGTCTCGAAGAACTCGATCGTGGTGCCGGCGCGGTGTGGGTCGGCAACGTATCTGGCGTACTCGGCACCGCCGTGCCAACCCTGACGGTTGTCCGCCACCCAGACCGTGCCGGAGCCCTCATCGAGCGCCAGGGCCGCCTCGATCAGTTCCGGGCCGGTCGCGGCCACGATCAGCGATTGCGCCCTCGTCACCCCGGCGTCGTCCCACAGATCGTCGACAATCATCTTGTCCTCGAGGAGCCTCCACTCCGGTCGCCGCTCGCCGTACGGGCGGCGACCGGCAAGGCGGAACTCATCGTCGAGGAACTGCGTGAGAACCAGAGCCTCACCGTCCGGGTCCCAGGCATCAATTCGCTCCATAAGGGAAGCACGCGGGTTCTCCAGGGCGGCCCAGTAGCGCCGGAACCCGTCCATGATCGAATCGCCGCCTGTGTCGAGGACGATCACCTCCGCCAGTTCGGGATCCGGCAACTCACCGGTGCCGGCGGTTCCGGCGATCACGAGCGGACGGGGCACCCCCATCTCGGCCCACTGCCTGAGCGCCGGAGTCGCGGCTGCAGCCGCATCGGGACACACGATCCAGCGGTGGGACCGGACGATCGGATCGATCTGTTCTGTCCAGAACGAGGCATCCATGCGAGCGACGTTAGGCCTGCGGCCCTCGCAAACCCCGGCCACCGGCCCGGATGGCCGTGCCAGCCACCCGCCCGGTGATCAGTCTTGCCCCAGGTCTGCCGCCAACCAGGCCCCGAAGATCCGGCCCGCCATGCGCCCAAGGGCTGCACTCTGGTGTTCGACATCCTCGAGCAAACGCCCGGGATCGACACCGGCACCCTCGAGCTTCTCCCTCCCACCGCCGCTCATCCAGCCGGCCACGATCTCGGGAGTCGCTTCGGGGTGCGACTGGATGCCGAGTCCCGATCCCATCCTGAAGGCATGTGGATGGCGGAGAGTGGCGGCCAGCAGCGTGGCACCGGGAGGCAAGGTCCAGGTGTCGCCGTGCCACACCACCACCGGACCATCGAGGTGCTGCAGCACCGGGTCGGCCGCACCTGCGACGGTCAGCCCGACGTCGAGCAACCCCGCTTCGAGGCCCGGCGCCTGATACGCCGTTCCGCCGAGGGCGTCGGCGAGCACCTGGCAGCCAAGGCAAATCCCCAGCACCGGGAGACCCCGGTCCACGGCCGTGTGAAGCAGCTGCTTCTCGGCCACCAGCCAGGGGTGGGCCGCCTCCTCGTAGGTACCCATCAAGCCCCCCAGGGAGATGATCGCGGCGAACTCGCCCGGATCCCTGGGAATCGGGTCTCCATCGGCGGTATCCACCACCCACACGGGAACACCGGCATCTCTGAGCACATCCCCGAGGTGTCCGGGGGGCACCTCATGGTTGTGCTGCAGGACGCAGATCGGGTTCACGCCGGGCGCTCGGATGAATCGACCCTGCGGGTCCCCCACCGCCGCAAGCGGGGCTTGCTGCGCCGCGGGGTGCTGCGGTCGGAACTCCACGGGGCGTACGGCGCCATGGTGAGTTCGGCGAGATCAAGCAGCACCGTGTCGTAGTTGACCCGCCATCCGGCGAAATCGAGCCAGGCCTCGTCCCGGTCATCGCGAAGAGGCACCCCGGCCTCCTCGAGCTCGGCGACAGCTGCATCAAATTCCGCGCGGGAGATGCTGATCGGATCTCCCCTCGTCGGGTCGGGGTCGTAGGGGATCCCAAAAAAGTCGGCGATCCGGCGCAGCGAGATGTACCCCGAGCGCAGCGCCAGCGCCGCCTCCGGCGGTCCGAACTCAACCCCGGTCGACAGGGTCAGCGCGGCTGAGTCGAGCACGGTCCCCGCGGCGATCACCCAGTGCCGATCGGCCTGGGGCGAGCGATAGAAGTTGAGCATCGGGAAGGTCGTGTGGCTCTCCTCGATCTCCGCAAACCACCGCTCCCACTCCAGCCACACCTCGGCAAGCCTGCCGCGCATCCCGATGCGGTGGAACCGGAGCAACACCTCGACGGCCGAGGGCGGGGATCCGGCCCGGGTTTCGAGCAGGGCCACCAGGGCTTCGCGCCTGGAGAACGCTCCGTAGATCGACGGCAAGTACGTAATCAGCAAGGCGAGAAGCGCCAGGCCGAGCGCCGCCTCGACGAACGACAGGGTGTGCAACACCACTCCGGACACACCCTCAAAGCCCAGGGTCAGGAGGGACGATCCGCTCACGTGATACGCCCGGGCCCAGCCCGCCTGCTCGACCGCCCAGAACATCAGCGTGAACGCCAGCGTGACCAGTGTCAGCCACACCGCAACCAGGGTGAGGAGACCGATCGGGGCGAAGAGTGCCCACACCCGATCCCGCCAACTGAATGAGCGCCCCCGACCGGCGAACATGCGGAAGAGGACCCGGACCCCGCGGAAGGTAATGCGGGTCAGCGTGCTCTGGGCACTGCGGGGCAGGATCACGGTTCGGACGGCGGACATCACCGTCGCCCCGGTCAGCACGACGCCGATGATGAACAGCAGGACCCTGATCAGCACGTGCGGGAGGTTACCCCCGGACTCGCTTCGCTCGCCCGGAGAGATCAGAGTTCAGAGATCGGAGATCCGATTGCCAACCTCTGACCTCTGAAATCCGTACTCTTCTTCTATGGACGTCCCCGAGCGAATCACTTGCGTTGAGTGCGGTGGGACCGCCCACCGCATGAGCTACGCACCCCCCGACGAGGGTTTCCAGGAGGGCGACGCCATCGCGTTCGTCTGCGCGGATTGTGGACATCGCCACGACGTCGTCATCGAAGACGACAGCGACGAGTCCCCTTTCGAGTGAGTACGGGTACGCTGAACCCATCTACGGATAGGGGGAGGCATGGCTCGAATGGGACGAGCGCTCATCGTCGCAGGGGTGCTGGTCGCCCTGATGGCGGGTCCGGCGCTCGCTGCGGAGGGTGACGAGGCGCAGATCGACGTGACGCCGTTCATTACGCGCGGCACATTCATCGGCGATCCGAACGGGGACGGGGTCCCTGATCTCGGGGTCCTGCTCGGTGCGGAAACCGAGGACGACGAAATCGATCTCACGGATCTCGAGGAGGGCATTCCGGGTATCTGGGACGACTTGATCGGCGCGACGACGCCCGAGGAATTCGAGGACATGATCCTCCCCCAGATCCCGATCTTCGACGTGGATGACGAAGGCTCGATGCTCGTCGGTCCCTGCGGTGGTTTGGCGGTTTCTTACGACGAACGGGGGTGGTCGGTCGACGCCATGATCGACCTGTCCGACGGCAACCCGCCGGTCGACGTATTCACCGGTGATCAGGCCATGACGGCCGACAACCCGTTCCGGATCGATCCCGCCGGATTGATCGTGTACTGGGGCCGGACCAAGGACGTTCCCACGTTCTCGCTAGCCGGGCAGATCGAGGGCGTCAACTACGGCGACCCGGCGCCAGCATTCCACGATCACAGCTGGGCGATGTACATCATGGGCATCTCCGCCGACACCGGCGGCGACCCCAACCAGCGGGACAAGAACCGCAACGCCGGCGTGGTCGAGCTGGGCAAGATCCTCGGCGACGTCGATGCCGGCCCGATCGACCTGACCGAGCTGCGGGCGAAGATCAAGGCTCGCGGTGCGATCGTCGACCTGTACGCAACCAGCCTCGCGGGTAATCCGCTCCCGGAGGACGTCGACAAGGACAACATCTTCGGCATCGCCGCCATGCGTGAGTACTGCTACGGCGAAGGCTGGGTTGAGTTCATCGGGAGTGGACCTCCCATGACGGCAACGGCAATCGCCTCGGTTCTGGCAGCCGCAGGGTTTGCCGGTCTGCTGTTCAACGTTCGACCCGCACAGTCGTGGAGGGCATGACGATGGCCGAGATCCAAACGAAGCGATATCCCATCCGGGGTGCCTTGTGGGGTCTTCTGCTCGGCATCGCGATCGCGTACTTCGCAACATTCGAATTCGCCTGGATCGGGTTCGACGAGATCGGTCGGGTTGGTGTCAAGCTCCTGATCATCATCGGTGCCACGATGGTGGTCGGGGTCTTGTGGGCATACGTCGCACCGGCCCGCAAGCCGAAGGGAGAGCCGCCTGCGGGGTACGTAAGCGATGCACCGCCGGCGGCTGTGGTCGACGAGTCGCCACCGCCGGCACCGATCGACGAGACCCCTCCGGCCGCACCGATCGACGA
>CAZEHO010000053.1:5095-11081 GCA_964511945.1 uncultured Acidimicrobiia bacterium
AGTCGCCACCGCCGGCACCGATCGACGAGACCCCTCCGGCCGCACCGATCGACGAGACCCCTCCGGCCGCACCGATCGACGAAACCCCTCCGGCCGCACCGATCGACGACGAGCCGCCCGCAGCAGCGGGTGACGACGAGCCACCGGCAGCAATCAGCGACGAGGAGCCGCCGGCTGCACCGACCCAGTGATCCGTACGCCCGCGCCTACTACCGGTATCGGGCGCCGGTCCGGCGCAGCCGTACCGGCCTAAAGGTCGCGGTCGCCCTCGCGGGCGTCCTGGCCGCAGCATTGGTCGGGGCCATCGCCTTCTTCACGATCGGCGAGGCCCCGGCCATTGCTGCGTTTGTGCTCATCGTGATCTTCTCGTTCATCATGGCTGCGGCGGCTCCGACGCCGCTCCTGGTGCTGATCCTCATCTCGCAGGTGGTCGTGTCGACCGTCGTCGGGATCCGGATCTACGACGAGGTGTCGACCATCGTGCGGGCCCTCACCGGCATCGAGGGACCAGCGGCGCCGGCCGATGCCCTCGCGCTGGCTGCGGCCGAAGAGAACCTCGAGGGAGCCACCGACGACGCCGGGTTCCGAGTCGAACTGGATGAAGACGAGATCACGGCGGTCATCCAGGACGGACTCCAGGAAGCCGACGTACCACTGCGCCGGGTGACCGTCGACATCGTCGACGGCGCCAGCCCGGGTGAGGGTCGCATCGACTTCATCGGGGAGTTCAAGACCGAGGATGTAGAGGTCCGGGGCAGCGTGATCGCCCACATCGAGATGGGAGCGGTCCAGGTCGACGTGGTGAATGTCGAACTCGGCGCCCTCAATCTTCCGGGGATCGCCGCCAACGCAATCGAGGACGCCGTCGACGACCTGCTCGCCCGGGTCTCCGACATCAACTCGCTGCTCGCAGAGGCCGAGGCCGATGTCCAATCGATCTCCATCGGCGATGATCGGATCGTCATCACCGGCACCCAAAGCGGTGCCGCCATCCTGACCTCGGAGTCGCTGCTGACGGGCCTCCAGGAGCAGGCAGCGGCAGCCGGTGCCACCGTCGATCCCCCACCGGAACGCCTCGGGCCGGGGACGGTCGCAAGCACGTTCTCGGAGGGATCGATCTACTACGTGGCGCTCGGTGACTCCCTGGCTGCCAATGTCGGTGTCGACGATCCTCGTGACGGATACGTCTCGCGATTCCACAACCAGTTGGAGATTCGGGACGATCGGGACTACGGGCTCCGCAATTTCGGCATCTCGGGTGAAACCACAGGAACCTTGATCCGCAACGGCCAGCTCGACGACGCAGTGGACTTCATCCGGGACAACCGGGTTGCCTACGTCACCATCGACATCGGGGCCAACGACCTGCTCGGTCACCTCGGGTCGGAGGACTGCTCGGAATCCACCTCGGCACCCCCATGTGCAGAGCGGATCTCCAGCACGTTCGAGTCCTACGAACAGAACATGGTGGTGATCCTCGACGAGCTGGTAGATGCGGCGCCCGACGCGATGGTGATGTTCGTGCGGGCCTACAACCCGTTCAGTCTCGGGATCGCACCCGATGTCGGGTTCGAAAAGGAGAGCAGCGACATCCTCGATGCGTTCAACGGCGTCGCCGCTGAGCTCGCCGCGGAGCGAGGCATCCTGGTCGCCGATGCGTTCACACCGATGCAGAACACCACTGCCGCCACAACACTGATGGTGAGCACTCCCCCCGATATCCACCCGAAGCCGATCGGGTACGACGTGATCGCTGCGGCAATGGTGGATGCGTTGCCGTAGGGACTCGTTCCCCTCCCGCACGGCGGTGCGCCGTGGGGGAGGTGGCCCGGCCCAGTGGGCCGGGTCGGAGGGGGCGGAAACCGGGTACCGGCGAAGACCGACCCGACGGCTTCGCCGCCGGCCCACTCCCCCCGAATCGCACCGAATTCGGGGGAAGAATCCGTCGATTTCTCGGGGTCCGCGAAAACCTCTTAGCCCCTCACCTTGACCCGAGGCCACCCCTCCGGTTACAACGGGGAACACCACGGATCGGAGGCCATTTCGGGTGATTCTGAGCCTCCTTGACGGAACCACAATTCTGTAATTACAGTGATGTGTCCGTCACCAAGATCTTGTGGTACTTCCCCCGAAATACCACAACATGTGGTGGGTGTGGATAAATCTGGCCCGGTGGAGCCGGTACAGGACGAGGATTCGGATTGGCCCTTCGACGGGCCGGGGAGCGGGAGAGCACGAATGGGTACCGCAACGGGACTGCGGATTTCCCGGCTGTTCACAAAGCCGGGCGAAGACGCCCTCGATTCGGCCGAATGGGGCCTGAGGGACTCCAAGATCACCAACCCGGACGGATCGGTGGTCTTCGAGATGATCGGCGCCGAGATCCCGCTTGCGTGGTCGCAGGTGGCGGCGGACATCATGGTCTCCAAATATTTCCGCAAGGCCGGCGTCCCCCAAACGGACGAGTTCGGCAACCCGCTGTACGACCTCGACGGCAACCCGAAGCTCGGTCCCGAACGCTCGGCCCGTCAGGTTTTCACCCGCCTCGCCTCTACTTGGCGCGCCTGGGGTGAGCGGTACGGGTACTTCGCCACAGACGACGATGCGCAGACGTTCGAAGACGAAATCACTTACATGCTCGTCCACCAGATGGCCGCTCCGAACAGTCCGCAGTGGTTCAACACCGGCCTCAACCACGCCTACGGCCTCACCGGCCCGGCCCAGGGCTTCTGGTACGTCGACCAGGAGACCGGCCACCTCGTCCCCGGTGCCGACAGCTACAGCCGCCCCGCCCCCCATGCCTGCTTCATCCAGTCCGTCAGCGATGACCTGGTCAACGATGGCGGCATCATGGACCTCTGGACGCGCGAGGCCCGCCTCTTCAAGTTCGGGTCGGGCACCGGCACCAACTTCTCGACGCTGCGCGCCGAGGGCGAATCGCTGTCCGGTGGCGGCCGGTCCTCGGGCGTCATGTCGTTCCTCAAGATCGGCGACCGTGCCGCCGGCGCCATCAAGTCCGGTGGCACCACCCGCCGTGCCGCCAAGATGGTCATCCTCGATCTCGACCACCCCGACGTCGAGGAGTTCATCAGTTGGAAGAAGGTCGAAGAGGACAAGGTCCGATCGCTGATCCGGGCCGGGTATCCATCGGACTTCAACGGCGAGGCCTACCAGACCGTCTCGGGCCAGAACTCGAACAACTCGGTGCGCGTGCCCACCGAGTTCGTCAATTCGGTCATCGAGGACGGTGACTGGGAGCTCACCGCACGCACCACCGGAGAGGTCATGAAGACGGTGCGCGCCCGGGATCTGTGGCGACAGATCGCAGACGCGGCCTGGGCCTGCGCCGACCCCGGAGTGCAGTTCGACACCACCATCAACGAGTGGCACACCTGCCCCGCCGCCGGCAAGATTCGCGCCTCGAACCCGTGCTCCGAGTACATGTTCGTGGACAACACAGCCTGCAACCTGGCCAGCCTCAACCTGGTCAAGTTCTTCGACGACGAGGCCGGCGTCTTCAATATCGAGGCGTACAAGCACGCCATCCGCCTCTGGACCGTGGTGCTCGAGGTGTCCGTCGCCATGGCGCAGTTCCCCTCGAAGGCCATCGCCCAGGGCTCGTACGACTACCGCACGCTCGGCCTCGGCTATGCCAACCTGGGGTCACTGCTGATGCGCAGCGGCATCCCCTACGACTCCGATGAGGGACGGGCCATCGCCGGAGCGCTCACCTCGATCCTCACCGGCGATGCATACGCCGCATCGGCCGAGATGGCGTCGGTGCTCGGACCGTACCCCCGCTTCGATGAGAACCGGCAGTCGATGCTCCGGGTGATGCGCAACCACCGGCGCGCTGCGTACAACGCACCAGAGGAGCAGTTCGAGGACATCAGCCACCACGTGATGACGGTCGATCCCGATCTCTGTCCCGCTCCCCTACTGGAGGCGGCGCGCACCTCCTGGGACGATGCCGTCGCCCGCGGCGAGGAGCACGGCTACCGCAACGCCCAGGCGACGGTGCTGGCGCCCACCGGCACCATCGGGCTGCTGATGGACTGCGACACCACCGGGGTCGAGCCGGACTTCGCACTGGTGAAGTTCAAGAAGCTGGCCGGTGGCGGGTACTTCAAGATCGCCAATCAGTCGATCGAACCGGCCCTGAACTCACTCGGCTATACCAAGGAACGACGCCAGGACATCGTGCGCTACGTCGTCGGCACGCTGACCCTCGAGAACGCTCCCCACATCAACACAGATTCGTTGCTCGAGCGCGGGCTCAACGCGCAGGCGATCGAAGCAATCGAGGCGACGCTCCCTGGTGTCTTCGAACTGGGACACGCGTTCAACGTCTTCGTTGTCGGCGAGGAAGTGCTGCAGGCACTGGGGCTCGACGAGGAGCGCTATGCCGCCTTCAACTTCGACCTGCTGCGAGAGCTGGGCTTCACTGCGGAACAGATCCAGGAAGCCAGCGACCACATCTGTGGACGTCAGACCATCGAAGGTGCGCCCCACATCCGCGATCAGCACCTCGCGGTGTTCGACACCGCCAACCGGAACGGCCTGCTCGGCACCCGGTACATTCACCACACCGGGCACATCAAGATGATGGCGGCCGCTCAGCCCTTCATCTCCGGCGCCATCTCCAAGACGATCAACATGCCCAACGAGGTGACCGTCAAGGAGATCGAGGACTCCTACATGCTGTCGTGGGAACTCGGACTCAAGGCCATGGCGCTGTATCGCGACGGGTCGAAGGCCAGCCAGCCGCTGACCTCGGTGTCCGGCGATGAGGGCGACTCGTTCGACGAGGAGGAACCGGCCGAGCTGACCGAGGCACTGGAGACGGAGGCCCGGGTCGTGACCGGCACCTTCGCTCCCGGAGTCAGCCCCTCGCAGGCATACCACGGCGTCACCCGGCCCCGGTTCGTGCTGCCCCAGCGGCGGCGCGGCTGGACCCAGGAAGCCCGCATCGGCGGTCACAAGATCTTCATGCGGACCGGCGAGTACGACGACGGCACGGTGGGTGAGCTGTTCGTCGACCTGGCCAAGGAGGGCGCCACCTTGCGGGGCATCCTCTCCTGCTTCGCCATCGCGGTGTCGAAGGGCCTGCAGTACGGCGTGCCGCTCGAGGAGTTCGTGGACACGTTCACGTTCCACACCTTCGAGCCGCGGGGAATGGTCGAAGGGCATCCGAACATCAAGATGGCCAACTCGATCGTCGACTTCATGTTCCGGGCGCTCGGCCTCGAGTACCTGGGCCGGACCGACCTGGTGCAGGTGCCCCCGGTCGAAGAAGGCAGGCTGCCCGAGCCGCCGAAGGGTCTGGCAGTCGACGCCGGACTGCAGTTGGAACTGCCGGAAGCCGAGGACGGCGACGACCTGCCGGCGCCGCCGTCCTTCAACCCCGAGGAGGAACCCGGACCGACCGCCCCGATCTCGCATCCGGCGGTCGCCGAACCGGCGCCTCCCGCTGCGAGCGGAAACGGCAACGGGAATGGAACCGGCCAGGTGCGAGCCACGCCGGTGCCGATTACCAAGGGCGGCGGCGGAACCGCAGTCCAGGCCTCGGCGGTCCAGGAGGTGCTCGGCAAGATGGGCGGGGATGCCCCGCTGTGCGACACCTGCGGTCACATCACTATCCGCAACGGCAGTTGCTACAAGTGCCTCAACTGCGGCAACTCGATGGGCTGCAGCTGAACCGCCGCCACTGCTGAATCCTGCTTGGGGCCGCCTTCGGGTGGCACTAGGAGTCTGGCGAGTAATGCCGATGTGGCGTGCCCGCCGGGCACGTTGATCGGCGGCCAGGCGCGCCAATCGCAAGGACCCAGGTTCCGCCACTCCTCGTGCAGGAATGGTGGGACCGAGGACACCGCAAGTGGTGATGACTGGTCGTCGAGATGTGCGACATGTATTGCTCAGCGGGCTCCTAGGTGTACTCGGTCAGGACGTTGGTTACGGATTTGGGTGGGTGAAGACCTCCGAGTGG
>CAZEHO010000054.1:0-8254 GCA_964511945.1 uncultured Acidimicrobiia bacterium
TAGAGGCCCGTTGAGCAATACATGTCGCACATCTCGACGACCAGTCATCACCACTTGCGGTGTCCTCGGTCCCACCATTCCTGCACGAGGAGTGGCGGAACCTGCGTCCTTGCGATTGGCGCGCCTGGCCGCCGATCAACGTGCCCGGCGGGCACGCCACATCGGCATTGCTCCACCGACCCCAAGAAGAACGGCGGCGCCCCGGCCTGCGAAGATAGGGGCAATGGCATTCGTGATTCAGAACCTCCTGCTCCTGGCGCTCCCGGCTTCGGGGAAATCCGAACTGCGTCGCTACATCGATCACCTCCCGACGAACGTCCGCAGCACCGAGCTCCACCTCGGAGAACCGGTGCATCTCGACGACTACCCATACGTGCATCTGATGCGACGGGTGTCGGAGGAGATGACGGCCCTCGGGGAGCAACCCCTGTTCTTCGCAGCACCACAGGAATCCTTTCTCGACCATGCCGATTGGGGCACGCTGATCGAGCTGGTGTCGGAGGACTGGGCGGCCCTCACGACGCGCCCACCGTGCGTCGATCATCCCGGCGAGTGGCTGCTGGATCGACTCGATAGGGCCCGGGCACGTACCGGCGCCTCCGCCGGCTATGCCGAGCTCGACACGGACCTGCAGCGAGCACTGGCCGATACGATCAACGACGATGCGGCAGCCCTCGTTGAGGAGCTGTCTGCCGGACGACCGCTTGACCTCGACGGGCGCACCGTCGTCATCGAATTCGCCCGGGGCGGACCGGAGGGAGCCGAGGCGCCACTGCCGGCACCATTCGGCTACCAGCATTCCCTTTCACTGCTGCCGGCCGGGCTCACCCGCCGGGCGGCGGCGCTGTACGTCTGGGTTACCCCCGAGGAGAGCAGGAAGCGGAACCGGGAACGGGCCAAGCCGGGGCCCGAAGGAGATGCCTCGATCCTTCATCACGGCGTACCCGAGTCGGTGATGCGCAACGATTACGGAACCGACGACATGGCATGGCTGCTGCGCACCGCACGGCGTCCCGGCACCATCAGCGTCGCTGGAGCCGGCGGTACTGCGGACGTCCCTGCCGTCGTCTTCGACAATCGTGACGACTTGACCTCCTATTTGCGCGGCGAACCCGATACCTGGCCCGCCGACGCGGTGTCATCGCTGCGCGAGCGGCTTGGGGCGGCCATGGATCGGCTCTGGATGGAGATCACCGGGGAGTAGCTCATGGAGCGTTGGGAGCTCATCGACCGCAAGCAGCAAGTGATTGCTGAAGCTGCCAGGCTCCGCAGAGACACCCAGCGCCTGCGACGTCGCGATCCCGACCGGACGACCGGCCGCCTGATCGCCCGCCTCGAACGCCGAATCGCCGAACTGGAATCCGAAGAGCAGCATCTTCGAATGCAGATCGACCGCACCGGCCGTTGATTCAGCAGCGGTCCTCAGTCCCGGAATGAAGCCCCGGTTGACCGGGCAGTTCGCCTCTATGCGGGCGCGCGCGAGCGACCTAGCGTCCGGAGAGAGATGCCCATCGCCTGAAAGGCTTGCGCTATGAAGTTCCGTCCGGCAATCGATGCAGCTACCGGTGAGACGTATCTGCCAATCGAGGAGCGGGGCATGCTGCTGTTGGAGGAGCCGCTGCTCAACAAGGGGTCGGCGTTCACTCCTGAGGAGCGGGATGCCCTGGAATTGAGGGGCCTGTTGCCGGCGCACACCTCGACGATGGAGGAGCAGCTGCAGCGTGTGGCGGAGCAGCTGCGCCACAAAGAAGAGGACATCGAGAAGCACATCTACCTGGCGGGCTTGCACGACCGCAATGAGACGCTGTTCTACCGGTTCATCTGTGAGAACCTCGAGGAAACGGTGCCGCTGGTGTACACGCCGGTCGTCGCCGAGGCCTGCAGCCACTGGTCGCAAATCCACCGCCAGGCGCGGGGGATCTATGTGACCCCGGATGATCGGGGTCAGATGACCCGGGTGCTGCGGTCCCGCGGAATGCGGGACGCACAGGTGATCGTGGTCACCGACAACGAGCGGATCCTGGGGATCGGCGACCAGGGCTGTGGCGGGATGGGGATCCCGATCGGGAAGCTGGCCCTCTATACGGTGGCTGCCGGGATTCACCCGTCGAAGACGATCCCGATCTCGCTGGATGTCGGCACCAACAACGAGGAGCTGCTGAACGACCCGCTGTATTTGGGGTGGCGGGGCAAGCGGCTCCGGGGTGAGGAGTACTGGGAGCTCGTCGATGAGTTCGTGATGGCGGTCAAGGAGGTGTTCCCCGGTGCGCTGCTGCAGTGGGAGGATTTCGCCAACCTGACGTCGTTCCGGGCACTGACCACCTATCAGGACGTGCTGCCGTCGTTCAACGACGACATTCAGGGCACTGCGGCGATGGTGGTCGCCGGGCTGCTGGCGGCGGAGCGCCGCACCGGGGTTCAGATCCGTGACCACAAGGTGCTCATCGTGGGGGCGGGTTCGGCCGGCACCGGCATCTACGACCAGGTGATGACCGCAATGATGGACGAGGGCCTCACCGAGGAGGAGGCCCGGGCGCGATTGTTCGTGACCGACTCCAAGGGGCTGATCGTCAGCAACCGCAAGGGCCTGGACGATCGCAAGCGAGCGATGGCGGTCGACCGCAAGATCGTCGCCAAGTGGGGCGTGAAGGGCGACATGATCAGCGCCGAGCAAGCGTTGCTGTACATCGAACCCACCGTGCTGGTCGGTGTGTCGGGTCATCCCGGGCAGTTCAACGAGACGATGATCAAGACGATGGCGGCGGCCACCGAGCATCCCATCGTGATGCCGATGTCGAACCCGACATCGAAGACCGAGGCCATTCCGGCCGACATCCTTGCCTGGTCGGAGGGCCGGGCCATCATCGGAACCGGGAGTCCGTTCGCTCCGGTCGACTACGACGGGGAACGTCACGTCATCGGCCAGGCCAACAACGTCTATATCTTCCCCGGCATGGGACTCGGGGTGATCGTGTCGCGGGCCCGAAAGGTGACCACCCGGATGTTCATCGAAGCAGCCCGGGCACTCGCCAGTTGTGTCGACGACGATCTCCTCTCCCTGGGAGCCCTGTTCCCACCAATCGACGACGTCCACGAGGTATCTCGCAAGGTGGCCCACGCCGTAGCGGAACAAGCCGTCGCCGAAGGTGTCGCCCACCCGATGGTCGACATCGAGGCCGTCATCGACGCCACCGTCTGGCGGCCCCGCTACCTCCCATACCGAGGCGCATAGGTCGGGCACTGGGCACCAGGCTTTCCGGGCCCTCCTGCGGTGGTCTGTCCGGTTCCCGGTTCCCAGCACCCGTGACCGAGCACAGCGAGGGAGCATTGAGTAGCCTGGCCGGTTAGCGGAGTATGGGGCGTCCACGCGCCGCCCCAAACCCATGGGGAGTCCCCGGTTGCCGCGCTGGTTGCCGGGGACTCGCTCATTCGGCCCCGGCGGGTGGGACCTTCGACTCTACCGAACCTTCTATACTTTCAGTAGCAATTGAATGTACTGAAAAGGAGATTCGGTGTGAGTCCGGAAGAACTCCAGTACGTCGAAGACTACGGCAACTACATGGAGGCCCTCGGAGCCTCCCGTATGGCCGGCAGGGTGTGGGGCACCCTGATCATTTCGGAGGAGCCTGAGCTCTCCGCGGCGCAGATCGCGGAGGAGCTGGGCGCCAGCGCCGGGTCGATCAGCGCCGCAACCCGATCCCTGATCGGGTACGGGATGATCGAGCGGCGCCGCCAGCCCGGCGAACGCAAGGACTACTTCGCCGTACGGCCGGATTCCTACATCACGGTGATCCGCAGGCGGGAACACGCCATCGAGATGTTCACCGACCTGATCCGGCGCGGCTTGCGCCTCGTCGGTGATCGGGAACTCCCCCGCCGGCGACTCAGCGAATTCGAAGAGTTCTATGTCTGGCTTTCCGACCGCTTCCACCGGCTCATCAACGAATGGCACGAGGAGCAGTCGCGTCGAACGGAGAACGAATGATCGAACTGCAATACGTCACCAAGACTTTCGGTGAGGGCAAGGTCGGTGTGACCGCTCTCGAAGAGGTCGATCTCAGCGTCGCCGCCGGCGAGTTCGTGGTCGTCCTCGGCCCTTCGGGATGCGGCAAGACCACCCTCCTGAATCTCATCGGCGCGCTGGATACCGCGACCGACGGGTCCATTGAGGTCGGTGGCACCGACCTCGCGAGCGCGTCACGAAAGGACCTATTCGCATTCCGGCGCCACACGGTCAGCTTCATCTTCCAGTCCTTCAACGTCTTCCCGGGGCTCACAGCGCGGGAGAACGTGCAATTCGGCGCCGATGCCGCTGGACGCGATGATGTCGACGCTCCCGCCATCCTCGCCAGTGTCGGACTCGGTGACCGCGTGAACAACTTCCCGAACGAGCTGTCCGGCGGAGAGCAGCAGCGTGTTGCGATCGCCCGAGCACTGGCAACCCGCAACCCGGTCCTGCTCGCGGACGAACCGACCGGTGAGCTGGACTTCGAAACCGGCGTCCAGATCCTGCGCCTGCTCCAGCAGCAGGCCGCCGAGGGCAGGGCCGTGCTCGTCGTCACCCACAATCGTGAGATCTCACGCATGGCCGACCGGGTGGTGCAGCTGAGCAGCGGCCGGATCATCAGCGACGGGCCGCCACAGGGTGGCCGGGCCGACGTCTCCGAATTGCACTGGTAGGAGGCGGGCAATGCGTTCACTTCGACTCTGGCTGCGGTGGTCCTGGAGGGATCTCCGTGCCAACTGGATCAAGGTGGCGGCGATCGCTCTCGTCATCGCCATTGGGACCGGCGCCTATGCAGGGCTGAGCAGCTCGGCCAACTGGCGGCGACTCTCCAACGACGCGAGCTTCGGCGCGCTCAACATGTACGACCTCCGGGTGGAACTCTCCACCGGGAGCCTGACCGGTCAAAGCACGCTTGCCGGCATCGCGGCCGGGATCGAACATGCGGCATGGATCGACGCGGCCGAGGAACGGCTGATCACGCCGACCCAGATCGATGCCTCGACCGGCGGTGAGACCATCGTGGTCCCGGGTTCGGTGGTGGGTGTCAACCTTGCTACCGGGCCATCGGTCAACGGATTCCACACCGAAACCGGACGGGCCCTCTCCCCCGCCGATGCGGCAGCACCGGTGGTCCTTTTGGAGCACAACTTCGCCCGGTTCCACGAGCTGCCGGCGAGTGGCTCGATCACGGTGAGCGGCGGGACCACGCTGGGCTATGTGGGTCAAGCCCTGACCCCTGAGTACTTCGTGGTGGCTCCTGAAGGGCAGTTGTTCTTCTCTGAGGCCAACTACGCCGGCGTGTTCACCTCGTTGGAAACGGCTCAGCAGCTCGCCGGTGCCCCCGGAATGGTCAACGATCTCGTCCTGAGGCTGGTCGGGGATGCGGATCGGGAAATCGTGGAATCCGAACTCGAGGCCGCCTTCGACGGTGCCGGGATCGGGTTCGAGGTAACGACCCGCGACGACGACACTGCCTTCGGACTGCTGACGCGCGACGTTGACAACGACCAGCAGTTCTTCAACGTCTTTGCGCTCCTCATCTTCGCCGGCGCCGTGGGTGCGGCTTTCAATCTCATCAACCGGCTTGCCGAGCAGCAGCGGCGCGAAATCGGCATCGCGATGTCACTCGGCGTTCTCCCCCGCCGCATCGCGATCCGGCCGCTGCTGGTCGGCGCCCAGATTGCCTTGCTCGGCATCGTGTTCGGTGTGGGCATCGGCGTGCTGATCGGCAACGCCATGCGGAGCGTGTTCGTGGACTTCCTCCCTCTCCCGGAGTGGAGGACACCGTTCCAGGTGACCGTGTTCTGGCGGGCCGCGCTACTCGGCTTCCTGGTCCCCTTCATCGCAACGATCATCCCGATCCGGCGGGCCGTGCGGGTGTCGCCGAGAGAGGCGATCGCGCCTGCATATCGCACGGCGAAGGGTGGCTGGCTGAGCCGCAAGGTGCGTCACTTCGACTTCCCGGGCAACACATTCGCCGAACTGCCGATGCGGAACCTGACCCGCAATCCGCGCCGAACCGTGCTCACCGTCCTCGGCATCGCCGCTGCGGTGACCGTGCTGGTGGCACTCCTCGGCGTGGTGGATTCGTTCATCAAGACCATCGATCGCGGCGAGGCAGAAACGCTGGGAACCACCCCCGGCCGTGCCGAGATCGACCTGAACGGGTACTACGCGTTGGACGGACCGGAGATGGGAGCAATCCAGTCGGCGGCGACGGTAGACACCATCGAGCCGACGCTGCGGGTGGGAAGCATCCTCGTCACCGAAACCGAATCCTTTGCCGTGCTCCTCGAGTTCATCAGTCTCGACGGTGGCATCTGGCAGCCGACCATCAGCGAGGGCACGGTCGACGGAACTCCCGGCCTGGTACTGACCGAGGCCGCCGCCGCCGACCTGGGAGTTGGGGTCGGAGACCACGTCGCGGTGCGCCATCCCGTCTACCGGGGTGACGACACCCTCGGATTCGCCCAGACTGAACTGCCCGTGCTCGCAACCCATCCATACCCGATGCGACCGGTGACCTACATGGACATCAGGCACACCGACATCATGGGATTCGACGGCCTGGTCAACCGTGCGTTTGCCGAGCCGGCCCCGGGAACGACCGATGGAGAGATGCGGCGGGAGTTGTTCTCACTCGACTCCATCGCCGCGGTCCAGCCTGCTGCGCAGAACGTCCAGCTCGTCAGGGACTCGCTCGATCAGATCCTCGGCGTCTTGCAGGTCGTGGCTGCGTTCGCTTTGTTGCTCGCACTGCTCATCGCGTTCAACTCGGCCAGCATCGCTCTCGAAGCCAGGACCCGCGATCACGCGACGATGTTTGCCTTCGGGGTCCGGGTGCGAACGGCCTTGCGTATGGCCGTCGTCGAGAGCTTCGTCGTCGGGCTGCTCGCAACGATTGTGGGGGTGGCCGCCGGCATCGGTGTGGTCTGGTGGTCCTTGAACAGCCTGATGGCCGACACCATGCCGGACTTCGCTCCCGACCTGTATCTCAACCCGGCAACGCTGGCCACGGTCGCCGTCCTCGGCATCGTCGTCGTTGCGCTGGCACCGGTCTTCACCGTTCGACGGATGCGGCGGATGGACCTCCCGGGAACGCTGCGCCTCATGGAGTAACGCTGCCCCAAGTGGGACGGGCGGCTGGTCATGCCCGCCGCCCGTTCGCGTCCGGCGATGCCGATGCACGAACGGCTTGCGCACCATCCGGGCGCACCACCCGAGGAGTGGCGATTCATTGCCGCGGGCTGCGACGGCGGGATCCACGACTTCGTTGTGGGCGCGAGAACGCGCTGATCAGGGGCACTCCGGACTGTCGCTGTAGTCCAGGGTCTGCTCCAAACCGGCGAGAGCCGACGCCACCCGCCACCGCACCGCATCGGGATCCACGATCGGGAGACCCCTGAAGTCCGGCCCCTCGCTGTGAGCCGGCGCACCGATGGCAAGGGTCGTGATGTCCCCCGCCCCCAGCGACGTCGCCACCCGCAGCAGGTCGGGCACGCTGGAGAGCGGGATATTGGTGGTCGTGGCGTTCTTGATCGCATCCGCGATCTGCGGGAAACGAGTGATCAGGGTGGCCGGAGTCATCTCATCGGTCAGGGCCCGGAGCATGCAGCGCTGCCGCCGCATCCGGTTGCCGTCGTTGGAATCCGACCGATTGCGGACGTAGGCCAGCGCCTGATGGCCGTCGAGGTGGTGACGCCCCGGTTCGACGTTGATCCGCACCGGCTCCTCACCTTCCTTCGCCGGCGAGAACCCGACGTTCATCGCGGTGTGGATGTCGATGTCTACCCCACCGATGGCGTCGACCAGGTCGACGAACCCGGCCATGTCGACCATCACGTAGTAGTCGATGTTGATGCCGAGCAGCAGCGACAGGGTCCGGCGCAGCGCCTCCATCCCCGGATCCGGAGCATCCGGGAACGTGTTCAGCCAGTTGCGGGTGAAGGTGTACACCTCGTTGAGCCGATCCGGATAACAGTTGCACGGCTCGAACGCTTCGGTCGTCGTCGTGGTCGTCGGCGGCACCGTGGTCGACGTGGTGGTCGTAGAGCTCGTCGTGGTAGTGCTGGTGGACGATGTCGTCGCACCGGCATCGGTGGTCGTGGTGGACCCGTCGGTAGTGGTCGTCGTCGTCGCCTGGGTGGTGCTGGTGGTCGATGAGGAGGTCGTGGAACTGGTCGAAGTCGCCGGCACCGTGGTGGTGGTCGTCGTCGTGGTGGTGGTCGTCGTCGTGGTGGTGGTCGT
>CAZEHO010000054.1:8354-10237 GCA_964511945.1 uncultured Acidimicrobiia bacterium
CGTGGTGGTGGTCGTCGTCGTGGTGGTGGTCGTCGTCGTGGTGGTGGTCGTGGTGGTCGTCGACATCTCCAGTTCCCAGAGGGCCTCGTCGCGATCCGCGAACGCTGTGGCGAATCCTCCGGGAAGCGGAATTCGAACCAGATCGCGCGAGATCCCGATGAGGGCTGCCTTGCTGGTGGTCAGGTCGATCGTCGCGACGATCATCACGTCGGTGCGCAAGCTCCAGCGTTCGGGACCGGCGTCACCTCCGGCGAGCAGCACTGTGAGCCGGTCCGGATCATCCTCGAACACCGACGTTCCCTCCCCGAACGGGTTCTCCGGCGGCGGGGAGAGGTCGGGAGGATCAACGCGGAGATCACGGTGACCCGGGAGGATCACCCGCATCGTCGTGGTCGTCGGCGGAACCGTGGTCGACGTCGCAGCCGATGACGTGGTCGAGGAGAGGACGGGCCCGAAGTCCTCTGGATCCACTCCGGCCGCGATCGCTTCCTCCTTGCGCTCTTCGACCGGCGGGAGGTCCTCATCCACGAACACGGTCTCCAGCAGGTCGATTGCCTCCAGCGTGTAGTACCCGCCGAATACGTGGGGAACCGCGGTCACCGCGGTGAGGGCGACCAATGCCGTCCAGCGCAGCCAGGGGGTACCACCACCGCCCCGGGCCCGCTCACCGCGATAGGCGTCGCCGACGGCGAACAGCCGGGCGGCCAGCACGACGAGGTTGGCGGCGAACAGGACCCACAGCCATCGGGTCTGCACGAAGATCTCCAGGAGTCGTGACGGCCCGAGGGCCGCCAGCACGACGACGGCGATCAGACCCAGACCGGCAAAACCGGCAAGGACGGCCGCCGGCACCATCCGTCCGCCGTACCACTGCCCGGCACCGGGGACCAGCGTGGAGAGGGCAGCCGCCAGTGCCGGACGCGGCGGCCTCTGCTGCTGATCGGTGGATTCACTCACGACGCGTGGTTTCCCCGGGGGCGAGCCCTCACGGTATCAAGACGTTCAGAACTGGTGGTGTGGTTCCCGAAGCCATGCCGCCGCCGAACGTGCCCGGCAGCCGCACGAGCCCGGCACCGAGGATCTCCTCATACCGATGCGCCGATCAAGCCGGAGACCCTACCCGGGCCTCGGAGCCGGACACTCCCGACTCTCGGTGAAGTCGAGACCCTCCTCGAGTCCGGCCAGGCCGGTCGCGACGCGCAATCGCGCAGCATCGACGTCGATCATGGGAAGCCCGCGGAAATCGGAGCCGATGCTGTGCGCCGGAGCGCCAATGGCAAACGAGGTGATGTCGGCGAAGCTCAGCGCTGAGGCCACCCCGATCAACTCCGGAACGCCGGACAGCGGGATGTTGGTGGTCGTACTGCCCTTGATCGCCTCGGCAACCTGATGGAACCGGGTCAGCAGGGTGGTCGGGGTCATCTCGGCGGCGACGGCTCGCAGCATGCAGCGCTGCCGCCGCATCCGGTTGCCGTCATTGGAATCGGAGCGGTTTCTCACGTAGGCCAGCGCCTGATGCCCATTGAGGTGGTGGCGCCCTGCTCGCACGTTCAGCCAATACCAGTCCTCCCCCTGCTTGGCTGGTGAGAACTCCTCATACATCGACACCTCGACATCGATGTCGACCCCGCCGAGGGCATCGACGAGATCCACGAACCCGCCCATATCGACCAGCACGTAGTAATCGATGTGGAGCCCGAGGATGAACGACAGGGTCCGGCTCAGCGCCTCCATACCGGGATCCGGCGAATCGGGGAAGGTGTTCAGCCAGGTGTGGGTGTTGTGGTAGATCTCGTTGAGCCGGTCGGGGAAGCAGTTGCACGGCTCGAACCCGCCGTCGTCCGCTGAGGTGTTGCCCGACCCCGATGCAGTGGTGGTCGTCG
>CAZEHO010000055.1:0-10123 GCA_964511945.1 uncultured Acidimicrobiia bacterium
CACACAAGGCCGACGCGGCGTTCACCTCATACACCACGCCGCTGGACGTGACCCCAACGAGAGAGAACCATCTGTCTGACCTCTGAGATCTGAACTCTGACCTCTCGGGTTGCGCGTAGCCTCACATCAATACGGCCACCAGGAGTACTGATGCCATCCGTGATCACCTCGTTCGCTCGAACACCCATCGGCCGCTTTGGTGGAGCCTTCCAGCCGGTGAAGGCTGTCGACCTCGGGGCGGCTGCGATGGCAGAAGCCATCAACCGGTCTGGTCTTCCCGCCGGAAACCTCGACCAGGTGATCATGGGCCAGGTGCTCATGGCGGGAGCCGGTCAGATCCCGGCGCGCCAGGCCGCAAAGCAGGCCGACGTCCCGATGACGGTTCCGGCAACCAACGTCAACAAGGTCTGTCTGTCGGGAATGACGGCGATCGCCATGGCCGACAAAGAGATCCGCCTCGGTGAAGCAACCTTTGTGCTGGCCGGAGGCATGGAGTCGATGACCAATGCCCCGTACCTGCTTCCGGCGGCACGCTGGGGCGCCCGGATGGGCGATGCCCCCCTGGTCGACTCACTGAACTTCGACGGCCTGTTCTGCTCGTTCGACCACTGCATCATGGGCGAATCCACCGATCTGAAGAATGCGGCACTCGGAATCGGCCGTGAGGAACAGGATGCATGGGCCGTGGCGAGCCACAGCAGGGCGGCGGCAGCCACCAAATCAGGTCATTTCCGGGGTGAGATCGTCCCGGTGAGCGTTCCGCAGCGCAAGGGAGATCCGGTAGTCGTCGATACGGATGAAGGCATTCGGCCGGGAACGACGGACGAGTCGCTTGCCCGTTTGCGGCCGGCGTTCGGCAAGGAGGGAACGGTCACCGTCGGAAACGCTTCGCAGATCTCCGACGGCGGCGCCGCCGTTGTGGTGGCGGACAAGGCCGCGGCTGAGGCCGCCGGTCTCCCGATCGAAGCCGAAATCCTGGCGTACGGCCAGATCGGTGGGCCTGATGCCACCCTCCACGAGCGGCCCGCCGAAGCTCTGCGAGTGGCGCTGCAGAGGATCGGGATGTCGGCGGGCGATCTGGACGTCGTCGAATTCAACGAGGCGTTCGCAGGCGTCGCGCTCTGGTCCGCCAGGATGCTCGACCTCCCCCATGAGAAGGTAAACCCACACGGAGGCGCGGTGGCGCTCGGTCATCCGCTCGGAGCAACCGGCGCTCGCATCACGGTGACGCTGATCAACGCCCTCAAGACTCGCGGCGGCGGCATCGGCGCCGCCAGCCTGTGCGGTGGCGGTGGTCAGGGTGACGCGCTGATTCTGCAGGTCAACGGATGACCAGCATCCAACCCCCGGAACACAACCTGGCACTCGATCTGGCGAGGGTCACCGAAGCCGCCGCGATGGCGTCGGGTAGGTGGCAAGGCCGGGGTGACAAGGACGCGGTCGACCAGGCGGCGGTGGATGCCATGCGCACGATTCTCGGATCGATCGACATGGACGGAGTCGTCGTCATCGGCGAAGGTGAAAAGGACGAGGCGCCGATGCTCTACAACGGAGAGCGGATCGGCAACGGCAACCCGCCGATGGTCGACGTTGCCGTAGATCCGGTCGACGGCACGAGCTTGACCGCTGAAGGAATGCCCGGAGCCCTCGCAGTGCTCGCGCTCGCATCGCGCGGGTCGATGTACGCCCCGGGAAGCCTGGTGTACATGGACAAGATCGCCGTGGGTGAGGAAGCGGCCGGCCGGATCGATCTCGACGCACCCATCGCCCACAACCTTCGGGCAATCGCAGATGCCAAGGGCAAGGACGTCGAGGACCTGACCGCGATCATCCTCGATCGCCCCCGGAACGAACCTCACATCCAGGAGGTGCGGGAGGCCGGGGCGAGGATCCGCCTGATTCGCGACGGCGACATCCAGGCGGCGATCTCGACGGCGGCCGCAGACAGCGGGATAGACGTGCTGCTCGGGATCGGCGGCTCGCCGGAAGCCGTCACTGCGGCGTGCGCATTGATCTGCCTCGGCGGTGAGATGCAGTGCCGGCTCTGGCCGCGCGACGCCGGTGAGCGGGCATATGCCGGTGAGGCCGGGCTCGACCTCGAACAGATCCTGGGTCTGCGCGACCTGGTGGACTCGGACGAGGTGTTCTTCGCCGCAACCGGGGTCACCACCGGTGAATTGCTCCGTGGTGTTCGCTACATCGCAGACGGTGCCTGGACCCATTCGGTCGTCATGCGATCTCGTACCGGGACGGTGCGGTTCATCGAAGCGAGACACCGCTTCGATCGCCTCTCACGAATCACCAGCGCGTACGACACGATCGCCGAAGGAGCTCCACCGCCGCCGCTGGGCTAACGCGGAATCGACTCCATCCAATCGTCGTAGCGGGGAGCGACCAGCGACCAGTCGTACTGTGCCGCCGCACGGCGCGCCGCTTCGCCGAGCCGCCGGGTTTCGTCCGGGTTCGTGATCGCCCGGCGGAGCCGGTCGGTGAGCTGGCTCCGGCCCCGGTACAGGGATTGCTCGCCAAGTAGCTCCGGGACTCGCTCCGGGTACACCAGCCGGTGCGGGAGCACAGGGAAAGCCCCGGCATACATGGCTTCGACCACCGACACACCGAAGAACTCCTGTCGGGCGGTGCTGACGACGATGTCCGCGCCCCGCAGCACCTCGCGGTATTCGTCCGGTTCGAGGTGACCGGAGGCGGTCACGCGGTTGCCCAGGGCGGTGACGACGGGATCCCACTCTTGATGCTGCCGGGCGAAGCGTTCCCCGGTGAGGGCCACCGAGAACTCAAAGTCCTCGTCCGCGAGATTGCTGATCACTCGAAGGAAGAGGCCGGGGTCCTTGTCCGGATCCCACCGGTGGTTCCACAGGATCGTCGGCGGACTCTCCCGGTGCTCCTTGGGAGGGTCGAGCCTGTGAAGATCAACGCCCACCGGGAGGACGGTCGACGCGGCCACGACCGATGAAATCAACCCGTCGTGGCGGCGGTCTGGAAAGCTGCGCAGGAACCCCGGGAGTGCCCGCAACAGGGCGTCACGATGGAACTCCGAGTTGAACGCGATCGCATCTGCGGCGAGAAGTGAGGACCAGGTGGCCAGCCCGTGGCGGGCTTCGACCCGGGTACGGCCGGTTTCCGGGTAGGTGATCTGGTTCTCGTGCATGTACAGCGCCACCGGAACCCCGTGCAACTGACTGCGAAGCAACCCGAGAAGGGCCGCGAGATCCAGCATCGAAGTCGCCAGAACGGCGTCGGGACGACCCGCCCGATCGACATGGGCCCGCACCTCGTCCGCCATCGTCACGAACCCGCCGTCGAGCCTCCACTTCCAGAATTGCCCCTCGTGGGTGAGCAGGGTGACATCGTGGCGGCTCGCAGCTTGATACCCCTCGGCCCACTGCGCGTGGGAGCCGGTGAAGTACGGCTCGAGGAGGAGAACTCGCATGTGCCGAGGGTAGGCGTGGTTGCGGTGGGGCCCCCTCCCTCAGGGAGGGGTGGACCGGCCCCGAGGGCCGGGAAGGAGAGGGTCCTGAGGGCTGGGGCGGCGCTGTCAGGCCACAGGCCAACCGCTGAGGAGGCAGCCGCGCCCGCAGTGGACTCCCCTGTCGTACCCCCTTCCGATGCCCACCAACACCCCGGTCTTGACAACAGGGGGGGAAGGGAGGTCTCGCGCCGCTCTCTCATGCTCCCGCGCACCGCCAGCGCCTCTACAGCTCCCGACGGCCGACCAGGGCACGACCGAGGGTCAGTTCGTCGGCATAATCCAGGTCGCCACCGACGGGCAGCCCGCTGGCCAGTCGCGTGACCTTGATCCCCAGCTCTTTGAGCACCTTGGCCAGGTACAGGGCGGTCGTATCGCCCTCGACGGTCGGATTGGTCGCCGCGATGACTTCCGCGACCTTCTCTTCGCCGACTCGCGTCAGCAGCTCACGGACCCGCAGTTGCTCCGGGCCGACCCCTTCGATGGGTGAGATCGCCCCGCCGAGCACGTGGTATCGGCCGCGGAACTCCTGGGTGCGTTCCACGACCACGATGTCCTGAGCGCGCTCGACCACGCACAGGGTCGACGGGTCCCTGCGCAGATCCCGGCAGATCGAGCACTCCGGACCATCGGTGATATTGAAGCAACGCTCGCACAGCCGTACGTCGCGGCGCATTTCGGTGATCGCCCTGGCGAGGCGCGACGCGTCCTCGTCTTCGACGTGCAGCAGGTGGAACGCGAGTCGCTGAGCCGACTTGCGACCGATTCCCGGAAGCCTGGCGAGTTCATCGATGAGCCGCTGAACCGGCGCTTCGAACATCAACCGAGCAGCCCACCCAGGTCGCTGAGGTCGATGTTCCCCAGATCCATGCCCGGCGCCATTGATTCCGCAGCGGACTCGGCGATCGCATTGATTGCCTGGTTCACGGCGGCGACGACCAGGTCCCCGACCAACTGCGGATCGTCCGGATCGAGCACCATCGGATCGATGGTCACCGAAAGGACCTCGCCGGTTCCCTTGACGACCGCCTTCACCACCCCGCCGCCGGAGGTCCCCTCAAAGGTCTCTTCGGCCAGCGCCGCCTGCCGTTCCTGCATCTGTGCCTGCATCTCGGCGGCCTGGCGCATCAACTGCTGCATGTCCGGCATACCCCCTCGGGCAGCCTTCGGTGGGGTGCCACCCCGAGGTGAGATCCCGCCGCTTCCCGGTGGTGGCCGTTTGCCCTTCTTTGCCATAGGGCCAGGGTATCAGCGGTGCAGCCGTGGACCGCGGTGGTCAGAGGTCATGGCGAAAGCGATCAAGACCGAGGTCGGAGCGCAGATCCTCAGTGCGAGCCAGCGCGCCCTTGCCGACCGGAATGCCGGTTCCATCGGCGATCCGATTCATCATCTCGAAGTTGCCGACGACCCCCGCAGCATCCACCAGACCCTCCGGCCCGAGCACCGACACCACCGCCTGCTGTGCGGTGTCGAGGTGGGAGCGATCGGTCAGAGTGGCATCGACGAACTGCAGCAGCTCAGCCCCTCCGGGAATCCCGGGGTCGATGGATGGATCGGTGACCGCTCGAAGGTCGACGGGCTGTTCGGTTGCTGCGGCGCTCGCACGGAGCATCGATGCGTGGGCAAGCATTCAGTAGAAGCACTCATTGATGGCCGAGGTTCGAGCAGCCACCAGTTCCATTCGGGTGCGGTCGAGACCGCGGGTGAACGCCAGGTCGGCCATGCCTTCGTATGTCATGTAGAGCGGGCCGTGCAGCTCCTCCTGGGCCGCCGACTCAGCGGGAACCAGCGACAACGCTTGCGGGATGCTGGCGCCGCCGACCATCGGCACGTGTGCCGGACCACGACGCGCTGTGTGGTTGATCTCACCGGTCGGCGAGCCCTCGCTCGCAGTTGGGAGCGGTGCCGGTGGCAGCCCAAGCGCCCTCATCACCCCATCGGCTGCAGCCAAACGTGCCACCACCCCGATCAACTCGACATAGCGCGCGTCGTCAAGCCCCTCGTTGCGGAACTGATCGACGGTGGCGGCGCCGATTGATGCCGGATCGGAGTGCAGGCGCCCTGCGGCGCGGACGGCAATCGGCGGCAGGATCCCTGGGTCTGCGTCCTCGCCATCGAACGCCTCCCGGGCGGCCGCGGCGATTGCGACGCGCTCCTCACCCGTCCATGAGGCTCCGGGAGCAGCCATGACATCCCACACCCGGGCGAGTCCGGCGGCAAGGTCGATACGAACCGGGACCGGGGCACCGGTGAAGTCGAAGCCGTTCACTCGTCGATCACTTCGCCGCCGAGCATGTCACGAAGCAGGTCGGTCGGGTCCATTGCCCCTTCGCCGGCTTCGAGCAGCGTGTCCTTGTCGGGTGCCCGGGCGGGAGCGTCGTCCAGGGTTGAAACAGGCTCGGCGTCGCCGTCGGCCACCCGGTACGCCACTGCAACGCTGCCGCCGAGCAGCTCTGCCGCAACCTTCCGAACGACACCGTTGAGGAGGTCGTCCTCCTGCAGTTGGGCTAGGTGGAACGGGAGATGGGCCGGAACCTCCAGGATGAGCGTTCCATCGTCGAGTCCGACCGGGCGTGTTTCTCGGAAGAGGGCATGGCGGCGAGGTCCCGCGTCCTCACGGACTCGTGCCACCAGTGCCGGCCAGATGGAGTCCACCGCGTCGTCGTCGGCGACCGCCGGAGGGGCGGGTTCGGCGACAGGCTCCGGCTCGGGCTCCGGCTCGGCCGGCGGCGCCTCGAAGGGTGCGGTGTCCTCGACCGGTGTCGCCGGTGCGACCGGCTTCGGAGCAGGTGTCGGAGTCACCGGCTCCGGCGCCGGCGCCGGGTTCTCCTGGAGCCGCCGCACCCGCTGTTCGAGCCGATCGATGCGAGCAAGCATCGAGGAGAGGTCTGTTGCCGTCTCCGGCCGCGTCAGCTTCAGCAATGCGAGTTCGACGACAAGGCGTTCTTCGCGGCCCTCACGCAGCGCGACCAGCGCCTCCCCCAGCAAGTCGACCGCCCGCAGCACATCCACCGGCTGCAGCCGGCGCGACTCGGCCCGCCACTCATCGAGCACGTCGGCGGGTTCATCCACGATCTCTTCGAGGCTCGGTGCGTACTGCGCCAGGAATACTCCACGGAAGAACTCGAGTGCGTCGGCGACGAACCGGCGCAGATCGGCGCCGCTGGCGGCGACCGCTGCAACCAGGGTCAACGCCCCCGGAGCGTCCTGATCGGCGATGGCCTTGGTAAGGGCCCGGAAGGCGTCGGAGGGTGCGAGGCCGAGCGCTCTGCCGACGCCGGCAACGTCGACGGATCCGTCGCTGAGGGCCGCTACCTGTTCCAGCAGGCCGAGCGCGTCGCGCACCGAACCCCGGGCGTGCCGCACGATGAGTCCGAGCCCATCTGCGTCCGCAGTGAAGCCCTCGATGCCGCCGATCCGTTCGAGGTGCTGGTACAGCGCCTCCGAGGGAATCGGACGGAAGTCGAAGCGCTGGGCGCGGCTGCGGATGGTGTCCGGCAGCTTGTATGGCTCGGTGGTGGCGAGCACGAAGTGGACGTGGTCGGGCGGCTCCTCCAAGGTCTTGAGGAGTGCATTGGAGGCCGCCCGCGACAGCATGTGAGCCTCGTCGAGGATGTATATCCGCTTGGCACCGCCGGCGGCGGCCACCGTGCCGACGTTCGCCCGAATCTCACGAACGTCCTCGACCTTGTTGTGGCTGGCGGCATCGAGCTCGATGACGTCAAGTGAGGTGCTTTCGGTAATGGCAACGCAGGAGTCGCAGGCGTTGCACGGCTCACCGTCCGGCCCCCGATCCGTGCAATTCAGCGACTTGGCAATGATCCGAGCCGTGGTGGTCTTCCCGGTTCCGCGTGGCCCGGCAAACAGATAGGCGTGGGCTACCCGATCGCCCTGTACCTCGCGGGCAAGAGTCAGAGTGACGTGCTCCTGACCGATGATCTCGCCGAACCGCTGCGGCCGATGCTTGCGATAGAGGGCCTGATAGTCCACGCCGAGGACTGTACCAACGGGGTGTGCCTCGAAGTCGGGTGACGTTGGTGGGCATCCCGGCTACGGTCCGGCGGCGATGGAACCCGACGCGACCTCTCGCTCCCCAGCAATCGTCTTTCTGTGCGTCCACAACGCCGGGCGGTCCCAGATGGCAGCCGGTTGGGCACGCCACCTCGGTGGAGACCGCGTACGGGTGTTCTCCGGCGGATCGAATCCCGGCGCCTTGGTAAACCCGGCTGCGGTTGCCGCCATGACCGAAGCCGGAGTCGACATCTCCGGAGCGGTCCCGCAGCGCTGGACCGACGACGACGTCCGCAATGCCGATGTCGTCGTCACGATGGGCTGCGGTGACGATTGCCCGCTCTTCCCGGGGGTCCGGTACGAGGACTGGGAACTCACCGACCCGGCCGGCCTGGGGATCGAGAGCGTGCGGCCGATCCGTGACGAGATCAAGGCCCTGGTCGAGGACCTGCTGTCACGATTGAGCATCTCGACATGACCACCCGGGCCATGCCGCCGCTGGCGGTGGAGGCTCGCCGCCTCGTCGCCGAATTCGTCGGAACGGCGTTCCTGCTCGCCGGAGTGGTCGGCTCCGGAATCATGGCGCAGCGCCTCAGCACCGACACCGGCCTGCAACTGCTGCAGAACGCTCTCGCCACCGGCGCAATCCTCGCAGCCCTGATCCTGGCGATCGGTCCGGTGAGCGGCGCTCACCTCAACCCCGCCGTGACCCTCGCCGACCGCGCCTTCAAGGGGCTCTCGACCGGGGAAACGGTCGGATACATCACTGCTCAAATCGCCGGTGGCTTCGCCGGGTGATCGCGGCGAACCTGATGTTCGACCTGCCTGCTGTAGAGGTCTCAGAGACGGTGCGATCGGGGGCTCACCTGTGGTTCGCCGAGGGCATCGCCACCATGGGCCTGCTGCTGGTCATCTTCGGGATCGTTTGATCCGGACGATCTGACGTCGTTGCGTTTGCTGTCGGCAGGTACATCGCCGCTGCGTACTACTTCACCTCGTCGACCAGCTTCGCCAACCCGGCCGTCACGCCGTCGCGCATGGTCACCAATACCTTTGCCGGCATCGATCCCGGTTCGGTGGGACCGTTGCTGATCGCACAGCTGATCGGGGTCGCAGTGGCGGTGGCGCTAATCGCGACGCTGTATCCGACGATGGGTGAGGTTGCCGACCGGGTGGTGCTACCGCACGATCACGAACCGGCGTCGGACGGATAGAACCGGCGCCGGGCCCACAGCGCCACGTAGACGAGGCCGACCAGCACCGGCACCTCGATGAGCGGTCCGACGACACCGGCAAGGGCCTGGCCGGACGTCACGCCGTACACACCGATGGCCACTGCGATGGCCAATTCGAAGTTGTTGGAAGCCGCGGTGAAGGCCAGAGTCGTGTTCCGCGGGTACCCGATCTTCAGGCGCAGTCCCAGAGCGAACGACACCGCCCACATCACCCCGAAGTAGACCAACAGCGGCACCGCGATCCTGGCAACGTCGAGTGGCTTCGACGTGATGGTCTCCCCCTGGAGGGCGAACAGCACGACCACCGTGAACAGCAGCCCGTACAGCGCCCAGGGGCCGATCCTGGGAAGGAACTTCGATTCGTACCACTCAACGCCCTTCGACCGCTCTCCCCACAACCGCGTCAGGTAGCCGGCGACGAGCGGGATCCCGAGGAAGATGAGCACGATGCGGGCGATCTCCCACAGCGACACGTCGAGGGTGTCGGTCTCCAATCCGAGCCAGCCCGGGAGGAGTTGGAGGTAGAAGTACCCGAGGAGCGAGTAGGCGACGATCTGGAAAACCGAGTTCAGCGCCACGAGCACCACCGCCGCCTCTCGATCACCGCAGGCAAGATCGTTCCAGATGAGGACCATGGCGATGCAGCGAGCAAGGCCGATGATGATCAATCCGGTTCGGTACTCGGGGAGATCCGGCAGCAATGCCCATGCCAGGGCGAACATCAGCGCCGGGCCGATCAGCCAGTTGAGCACCAGCGACAAGGTGAGCATTTGGCGGTCTGCCGCGACCTCGGTGACCTTCGAATAGCGAACCTTGGCGAGGACCGGATACATCATCGCCAGCAGCCCAAGAGCAATCGGGAGCGAGACCGACCCGATCTTGATGGTGTCGAGTGCGTCGTTCAGGTCCGGGAACAGCCTGCCGAGGCCGAGGCCCAACCCCATCGCCGCCAGGATCCACACCGGAAGGAATCGGTCGAGGACCGAGAGACGGGCGAGAACGGCATGCTCTTCGGGATGGGCATTGGTCATCTGAGGACTCCGGTAGCGGCCCCTGGCTGTGGTGATTCGATACTGGCGGAGTGACGAGCCGCTTCGCAGGGCCGAAGGTCACGGGGTCGGGCCGCGGAGTCCCGGAATGTCATCGGTCGGGGCGGCTGGTCGGTGTCTCGTCGACCGGGAGTGTCTGATCGGTGCCCCAGTTCGGTTGGTCGCAGGCATAGATGTCGGGGAGACACCAACAGAGGGCGGCATTGAGGTCGGGCTGGGGACCATGCTGCGCTCGGAAGTTGACGAGTTCATCCTCGAGGGTCCGGGCGAGGCCATCGAGCCGTTGCTCCTAGTCATGATGGGGTGGTCGGCCCTGTCCGCATAACGTCGTGGATTGCCTGCGG
>CAZEHO010000056.1:0-9995 GCA_964511945.1 uncultured Acidimicrobiia bacterium
GCGACTAGCGGCCCCAACCCCCGCCGCCGGGGGTCAGGACCCGCAGCCGGTCGCCCGGTGCAGCATCAAAGGTCACCTTGCCCGGGAGACGCTCGGGGGTGCCGCCGCGCCGGACGAACCAATCCTCCCCGCAGGCACCTGGAGACCCACCCTGCAATCCCCATGGCTGCATCCGTCGACGCTCACCGATCAGTGACACCGTGACCGGCTCGACGAATTCGATCTCCCGAACGATCCCTTCACCCCCGCGATGGCGACCATCACCCCCGCTGCCTCGCCTGAGCCCCGTCTGGATGAGCCGGAACGGGTAGTGGGTTTCGAGAGATTCGATCGGGGTGTTCTTGGTATTGGTCATCCCGGTGTGGATGCCCGATTGCCCGGCACGATGTGGAGTACCGCCCTCGCCACCGGCGACCGTCTCGTAGTACACCGTCGATTCAGAGCCTATGAGCACGTTGTTCATGGTGCCCTGAGAGGCTGCCGGGATCCTCTCGGGAAGTGCTTGAGCCAGCGCTCCGAGGAGGGTGTCGGCGATCCGCTGGCTGGTCTCCACGTTGCCTGCGGCAACCGCCGCCGGAGGCCGGGCGGACACCAGCGTGCCCTCGGGAACCACGAGGTCGAGTGGCCGGTAGCACCCACCGTTCGCAGGTATCGATGGGTCGGTGGCCACCCGGACCGTGTAGTACAGGCACGATCGCGTGACTGCTTCCACGGCATTGATATTCCCCTCGATCTGCGGATGGGATCCACTGAAGTCGGCAACAAGGGATCCGCCACCGACGCTCAGGCGGACTGAGATCGGCAGATCCTCGTCGCCCCACTCCATCACATCGGTGAAGACGTATTCCCCCTCCGGAACTTGCTCCAGAGCGCTCCGCATCCTTGCCTCGCCGTAGTCGAGGAGTGCATTCGCAACGGTCAGCACCCGTCCCCGATCGTCATCGCGAATCGCCTCGAGCACTCTCGATGCCCCCGCCTCATTCGCCCCGAGTTGCGCCGAGAGGTCTCCAAGACGCTCAGACGGAGTCCGGGTCGCGCCGAGGAAGGCGTCGAGAAACGACGGCTCCCATTCACCGCGAACAACCGCCAGCGTCGGTGAGACGACATGGCCTTCCTGTTCCAGGCGCACAGCGTGAGCCGGCATGGACCCGGGAGCCTCGCCGCCGACGTCCGCATGATGAGCGCGGTTGGCGACCCATGCCACGAGGTGCCCATCGGAATACACCGGACGCACGAGGGTGAGATCGTTGAGGTGTGTACCGCCGAAGAAGGGGTCGTTGACTGCGAACTGGACCCCATCTTCGATGTCGGTTCCGAATCGATCGAGTACTGCAGCTACCGAGGCCGGCATCGACCCCAGGTGTACCGGGATGTGTTCGGCCTGGGCGAGCATTTCCCCGGACGGCACAAAGATCGCCGCGGAGCAGTCCGCACGCTCCTTGATGTTGGGTGAATACGCGGTGCGGCGCAGGACGACGCCCATCTCCTCCGCCATCCCGGCAAAGCGGTTGCGGGCAACTTCGAGGGTGACCGCATCAACCGTCACCACCCCACCTCCAGAGCACCAGAGGGGTGAACTACCGCACGCTCCCCGAGTGCCAGATAGGTCGTCGCCTCAGACTCCTCAATCACGGCCGGGCCGACGACCTCATCCCCCGGACGGAGCGCTGGCCGCCACCAACCGGCGGCCTCGACCGGCCCGGCGGGGGTCAGAACTGAACGATCGGCAAGCCGCGAATCCCCTTCCGGCACCGGAAGGGGCAGGTCCTCCCACCGAACTGCCGCCTCGCCGGTCGCTTCGGCCCGCACTGCGACTACCTCGATCGGGTCACCGGCACGCGCGAATCCGTTCCGTTCGCGGTGAGCTCGATGGAACCGCTCTTCCAGCACCTCCCACGGTTCCGCGGCATCAACCCGAACGGTGGTTTCGTGCGCCTGACCGAGATACCGCACATCGGCAAAGGTGACGACCTCCGATGAGCCCGTGGCACCCGCTCGCCGGAGTGCGTCGCGCCCGCCTTCGGCGACGCGTTCCAGCTCCCGGTCCAGGTCGCCTGAATCCGGCTGTGTAATCAGCACACCGTGAGCCGCATCGGCTCGTGGTGGCGCCAGTAGTAGTCCGAGCGCCGAGAACACTCCTGCGTGGGCCGGAACCACAACGCCGTCCATGTCCAGACTGCGCGCAAGTGCCGTCGCGTGGAGTCCACCTGCTCCCCCGAAGGCCACGAGCACCGCCCTGCGAGGATCGGCACCCTCCTCAACCGATACCCGGCGAATCGCTCGCTCCATGTGCGATTCGACGACCTCCACCATGCCGAGCGCGACCTCGGCCGGTGTCAGGCCCGTCCGTCGGCCGACCGCCGCCAGTGCGGCCGCCGAGGCGTCCGCATCGAGGGCCATGGTTCCGGCCAGCCGGGCCGCCGCCGAGATCCGCCCAAGGATGAGATTGGCGTCGGTCACCGCGGGCTCGTTGCCGCCGCGGCCGTAACACGCCGGACCAGGAATCGCCCCCGCACTGCGAGGGCCGACTCTGAGCGCCCCTCCCGCGTCGACCCATCCGATCGAGCCACCACCGGCCCCGACGGTGTGGATCGCGACTGCGGGCATCCGGCACGGGAGACCGTCGATGCTTCGCTCGTAGGTGACCTCGGGCCGGCCGTGGTCGATCCGGCACACATCGGTCGAAGTTCCGCCCATGTCGAATGAGATCAGGTGATCACGACCAAGTGCTTGCCCCAACGCAGTGGCAGCCACCACTCCCCCGGCCGGGCCGCTCAGGAGGATCGCCGCCGGCAATCGGGAGGCCTCTTCGGCAGCAATCAGACCTCCCGAACTGCGCATCACGGCAACCGTCCCGTGCACGCCGGCCGCCTCTGCCTTGGCCGTCAACGACGACAGGTACCGCTCAACGGCCGGAAGCAGGTACGCGTTGATGATCGTTGTCGACGCCCGCTCGAACTCCCGGAACTCAGCGACGACATCCGACGCAACGCTTACCGGGATCCCGAGCGCCCTTGAGAGCACTCTCCCGACCCCCCGCTCCCAGGTTGGATTCACGAATCCGAACAGGGTCGAGATGGCGATCGCATCAGGGCTGAGATCGGCGAGCCGTGCGGTGAGCGACTCCAGGTCGACGTCGCCGGTCCTAGCCCCGGTCGTACCGCTTCGACCCGGAACCCCGATCCGGAGATCACGGTCGACCAGCGGAGCCGACCGAACGTGGGAGGTGTCGTAGAGCGACGGTCGGTCCTGGCGGCCGATCTCGATCAGATCTTCGAATCCGGTGTCGGTCAGCAGAGCGGTGCGAGCCCCGGAGCGCTCCAGTAGTGCGTTCGTTGCGGTAGTCGTCCCATGTAGAAGCGTCCCGGGTACGTCTCCTGCGATCCTCCGCATCCCGTCGACGACGCCGTCGCCCTGGTCCGCCGAGGTCGCCACCTTGCCGGTTCGCAGTACCTCACCGTCCCAGGCAACGACGTCCGTGAAGGTTCCTCCGACGTCGACACCGGTCTGCATCCGGCCTCAGGCTACGATCCAAAGGGCTGCAACGAGGAGATCGATGCCGGTCACACCCAGCCCAACCCCGAATCCGAATGCCCTGAAGTTCACGGTGGGAGCCAATTTCGAGGCGCCCAAGAGCTTCGCCCAGGGGATGGCAACCGACGACTCACTTGCCGGATCGTTGCTGGCGATCGAAGGCGTCACCAGCGTGTTCATGTCGGCCGATTTCGTGACCATCACGAAGGGTCCAGGCTCGTATTGGGACACCATCGCGCCGGCAGCGCAGAAGATCCTCGAGGACGAGTTCGAGGCCTAGGCGTTAACCCTTGATGCCGGTCACGACGAACCACGGTTCGTCGTCGATCACCGAACCGATTGGGGCGATTCGCCGCAGTTCAGTGGCCGACTCCTCGAGCAGCGACTCCGCAGCTTCAGGATCCAGCGCGGCAAACACGGGCCAACCGACTTCCTTCACGGCATCCCAGTAGGCCTCGACCCCCTCGTAGCGGCCCCGAACCTCATCCAGTTCCACGGTACGGACCCCGCGATACCCGGCACGCATGACCTCGAGCGGCAACAGCATGCGCGTCGAACGTGCTTCGAGCCCCTGCCGGGCTTCGGGGACGGCCAGGTACTGGAGTTTTGACGGATAGCGAATGCTCGACGAATGCAGCAGCCGGTCGACATCGAGATCTCCGGCAAGTACCCGTCCACCCGACCGAGTGATCCGGTAGGCATGGCGAAGGACGTCATCCACCTCGCTTCGCGAATCCCACGCCCGGCGCAATACAACCAAACCGGCCGATTCGGCCGACAGGTCGGCAAGTGAGGAGACTTCCGTTTCCGGCGTTTCATCGGCAAGCAGCACCAGGTCATCGGCCTCGAGAGCCGGCGGCGCCGCCCCTGCCCGATGGAACGCCTCCGCCAGTTCGGGAGCCCCACGCCCTACGACGACGACGGCGGAAGCACCGCCCTCCGGGAAGGCCTGAGCCAACCCGACCCACTGCGAAGCGATTGTTGCCGGCATGTGCGGGAGCGTAGCTGCCGCGGTCAGAGGCTTGCGTCGCGCTGAAGTTCGGATCGCAACGAACGCCGCATCACGCGCTCGTACAGCGCCGGCGCCACGGCGGCCAGCACCCTGGTGACCTTGCCGGTAGCTCCCAGGACCACCATCCGGCGGCGGCGTTCCACTGCACGGACGGTCGCGGTGGCCGCATCCTCGGGACTCAGCATCCGCCCAACACGGCTCTGGGGATGATCGGTGATCGACCCATCTCCGTCGAGGGTCCGGTAGCGAAACGAGGTGTCAATGAAGGTTGGACACACCAGTGTTACATCGACATCAGGGAGTTCGCTCCTCAGGGTGCCGAACGTGCCGTGCAGCGCATGTTTCGAGCCGCTGTACCCGGTGCGACCGATCAGTGGCGCAAACCCGGCAACCGATGAGATCACCACGATGGCGCCTCGCCGGCGAATCAATCCCGGGAGCGCCGCCTTGGTGATGGTGACCGAACCGAAGTAGTTGACCTCCATGATCCGCCGGTAGACGGCGAGGTCGGTGTCGACGAACGCGCTGCGCTGCGTGAGGCCGGCGCTGTTCACCAGGACGTCCGGATCCCCGAAAGCCTGCTCCACCGTGGCGATTGCCTGAGCGCACGACTCCGGGTCGGTGACATCGCACCCGATCGTGAGCGTCCGGTCGTCCGACGGGACCTCAGCCAGGCGATCCTCGGCGACGTCGAGCAGAGCAACCCGGGATCCTGCCCGCCTGAACGCCACACCGAGCGCGACCCCCAGCCCTCCCGCTCCACCGGTGATCACCACCGTGGCGTTGCCGAGCTCACGTCTACCCACGGCGACCCTCGGCGAAGATCGCGAACGCCTCTGAACTCGACTTCTCCGGGGTGTACCCGAACTCCTCCTTGAGCCGGCGGTTGGACAGCACCGGCCGGTATCTCAGGAAGTCCACCTGCTCCGGCCCGTATTGAGTCAGGCCCAGCGGCTTCAAGGTGGCAAGCGCGCCTCTCACCACACCCACCGGGATCGGCACAAACGGCTTGCCGAGCAGGGCTGCGATCTCGCGCTGGGTGACGACGCCGTCGCCCGCAACGTTGTAGATCCCGGTGGCCCCGGTTTCGAGACCCTGCCTGATGATGGCCACGAGGTCCTGGTCCCAGATGAAGACGAAGGGGGTGGCGGAGCCCCGCAGACCCAGGATCAATCGACGGTCGAAGAGGTCTGTGATCTGGTTCCGGGTGTGTGCGCCGAGGATCGTTCCCGACCTCAGGATCAACTGACCCAGCTCAGGGTGTTCGGCCCGCCAGTCGGTCAGGATCTCCTCGATCTGCCGCTTGTGATCTGAGTAGGCGAACTCATGGTTCCCGCGGAGTGCATCGTTCTCATCGATGCACTCCGGGTTGTCGGAGTGGTATCCGTAGGCGGCACCACTCGACGAGATCGTCACATGCCGGACACCCGCTGCGAGGCAGCTCTCGAGCACGTTGCCGGTCCCACCAACGTCGATCGAGTACTCGAGGGCGCGGTCCGGCTTGCGACCGGGCGAGACGATGGCGGCCAGATGAACCACCGCATCGACACCAAAGCGGCTGAGGTCGTCCGCCAGTGCCGGATCGCGCACGTCGCGCGTCACATACTCGATTCCCCGGTGGCGCTCCGCGGGCTCGCGGACGTCGGAGGCGACGACCGTCTCGAGGTCGCCGCGATCGGCAGCAAGCGAATCGATCAGCAACGAACCCAGGTATCCGCCGGCACCGGTGACCAGGGCCGAGCGGGCCGCGCTCATCCGACCGGCTGTGGTTCGGCAGGCTCGCGCCGCGACCAGAAGGCGGCCACGCTGAGTCCCGAGATGATGTGCCAGATCCCCCACCAGGCGGTGATGATCGCCATCCCGCCGAGGCCATCGAAGAAGTCGAAGATCAGCACCAAGCCGAGTGCGGAATTCTGCAAACCGACCTCGAGCGTGACCGCCCGCTGATCCCGGCGGCTGAGACCTGCGACCCGGGCGGCGCCGTTGCCCAGCGACAGCGCCAGAGCGTTGTGGATGAACACAGCGAAGACCACGAGTCCGATGTACTCGATGAAGTTGCTCCAGTTGTTCCCGAGGGCAATGGCGACGAACCCGATGAAGATGACCACGGAGATCACCTTGAAGGGCACCCGGACCCGCTGAGCGAAACGGGGCTTCCATCGGGCCACCAGCATCCCGAGCACCAGCGGAATGCCGAGGATGACCACGATCGTCATGAAGACGTCGAGGGGGCTCAGCGAAACGCTCCTCAGGATCGGCTCGGTGTCGGGGTGGAGCGATCCCCACAACGCCAGATTGATTGGGGTCAAGAAGATCGCGAAGGCCGTCGACACCGCGGTCATCCCTACCGACAACGGGGCGTTGCCCTTCGCCAGGTAGGTCATCACGTTCGACAGGTTCCCACCGGGGCAGGACGCCACCAGGATCATCCCTAGGGCGATCGACGGCTCCGGCCGAATGATGAACGTGAGCCCGAACGTGAAGGCCGGCAGCAGGATGAACTGGGCGATCAGGCCGATCGCCGGAGGCTTCGGTTGCCGGAGCAGGCGGCGGAAATCTTCGAGATCGAGGTCCATCGCCATCCCGAACATCATCAGACCAATCAGCGCATTGAGGGTGAGCAGACTTCCTTCGTTGAAGTTGAGGACTGCTTCGTCGATCATCCCTTGGGCTCCTGGTGCATCTTCTTGAAGTGCATTAGGCCGGGAGCCCACATGTGCTTCACGCGGTCCACGTCGACGTGGATGACCGCGCACCGTCCGGCTTCGAGGCTCCGCTCGATGGCGGGGCGCAGTTCAGCCGGATCGGCGACACGCTCCCCGTGTGCTCCCATCGACTTCCCGAGGGCATCGAACCCGATTTCGCCGAGATCGGAGTTGACCGTCTCACCCTCGTCCAGTGACTTGCGGAGCATCATCCGCACCGGGCTCTTGGCGATCGATTGAGTCATCTTCACCATGCCCCACTGCCGATCGGAGACGACGAGGAACACAACGCGATTCCCATTGCGGACGGCGGTTTCGACTTCCTGCGGATGCATGCCGAACGCGCCGTCGCCGATGATGCAATACACCTGACGCTCCGGGAACGCCTCAGCGGCCCCGAGCGCCTGACCGACGCCGGCACCGAGCATCCCGAAGTGATGCGTTCCGAGGAACGTGTTGGGAACCCGGATCTGGTGGTAGAAGTTCGCCCACACCGCGGTGTTGCCGCCGTCGGCAACGAGGATCGCATCGTCGTCGAAAATGTCTCGACAGGTGGCTGCCACATGCGCGGTTGTCATCGGCACGGACATATCGTCGAGCGCCTTCAGAAGCTTGCGATCGTGCCGTTCACGCTCGGCGATGAGCTTGCGGACTACCTTCCTGCGTTCGTCGGGGACCGCATCGAGTCCGAGTTCGCCCAACCGCTTGGCGAGTGCCTGCAGGAAGGCCCCGGCATCACCGACAATCCCGAGGTCGACAGGCTTGTTCAGGCCAATCGCGGCCTCGTCGACATCAACCTGGATCAACCGCTGCTCGTCCGGCGCCCGCCAGTTCGGCGGCCGGCCCCACCAATCGGTCTCGCCAATGCGCGACCCAACAACGAGGACGACATCTGCGGCATTGCGAACGGAATTCGTCGGCGCCACCGCGGTCATCGGCCACACCAGCTCGGAGGTTTCCGACATCGCTCCCCGGCCCGACCACGAGGTGGTGACCGGAGCGTGCAATGCTTCGGCCACGGAAGCCAGCGCATCGTGTGCACGAGCGTGGATGACACCACCCCCGGCATGGATGATCGGCAGCGCTGCATCGGCGAGCATCGTCGCGGCACGATCCACCAACTCCGGATCGGGCGCCGGTGGATCGGTGCGGCGGGTCCTGGCCGGAGGCACAACGGGTGCTTCCGGTGCCTTCGCGTTGATCACGCTCTCGGGAATGTCGAGATGGACTATCCCCGGTCGCCCGAGGTGGCAGTGGCGCAGCGCAGTTCGCAGCAACTCGGGAATGCGAGTGGCGGTGTCCACAGTCTCGGACCACTTCGAAATGGGCCGCATTGCTGCGACCTGATCGAAGTACTGGTAGGTGCCTCCCCGATCCGGATGGGTGATTCCCGAGCGCCGCGAACTGGTAATGAGCAGGACCCGGTTTCCTTCAGCATTCTCGACCACCGCGCCCGGCAAGGCATTGGCGACGCCGGGCCCGTTCGAGGCAAGCGCAACGCCCAGGCGGCCCGTGAGCCGGGCATAGGCACCTGCCATGTGAACCGCCGTGGTTTCGTGTCGTGGAGTGGCGATCCTGATGCCGCGCGCATCGAGGGCGTTGATGAGTCCGAGATAGGTCCCATCGGGGAGTCCGAAAACCGTGGTGACGCCCTCAGCGGCCAGGACCTGAGCAATCAGTGTTCCGCCGTTGACCGTAGAAATGACGACCTCCCCGTGGCGGCGAGCCTACCGAAGGTCCTCTCCGCCCGTCCGGTAGCGTTCGTCAGTCGGACCAGAGGCAAGCATGGGCACCATTCACATCAACGCCGAGCACGGAGACTTCGCCGAGGCGATCCTGCTGCCGGGAGATCCGCTTCGCGCCAAGTTCATTGCGGAGCAGTTCCTCGAGCGCGCCCGGGAGGTCACCAACGTCCGGAACATGCTCGGATTCACCGGGGAGTACCGCGGGATGCCGGTCTCGGCCATGGGCACCGGCATGGGGATCCCCTCCGCCTCGATCTACGTCACGGAACTGATGCAGGATTACGGCGTGCAGCGGTTGGTGCGGGTCGGATCGTGCGGGGCCGTCGGCGATCGAGTCGCCCTCCGAGACATCATCATCGCAACTGCAGCCGCGACCGATTCCGGGGTCAACCGCCGGCGGTACGGCGGGTGGGACTTCGCCGCCGCTGCCGATTTCGACCTGGCCCGAGCGGCATTCGCGGCTGCAGCCATCACAGGAATCGAGCCGAAGGTCGGAGTCGTGCACTCGGCCGACCTCTTCTACACACCGGATGAGAACGCTTTCGAAATGATGGATCGAATGGGCGTCCTGGCCGTTGAGATGGAGGCTGCCGGGATCTACGGTGCGGCGGCCGAACGAGGCAGGCGAGCGCTAACGATCCTGACCGCGTCCGATCACATCCCGTCGAAGCGATCGATCTCCTCGGAGGACCGCGAGCGCTCACTAGGGCCGATGGTCGAGATTGCCCTGGAAGCGTTGCTGATCGACGCCTCCTGACGGCGGCCGAACGCCGGACCGTCCGGTATTTCAGCAGCCGGCGAGTGCACCGAGCGCTGCACAGATCCGGGTCCGGGCTCCGCGGAGCGCCCCATCCGCTTATGAGCAGGGCTCATCGGATCGGAACCATGTTGTCGAAGCTGGCCGCACAGGCGACCGGCAGACCCTCGTTCTCACCGGCGCCCTAGCTAGGAGCCCGCTGAGCAATACATGTCGCACATCTCGACGACCAGTCATCACCA
>CAZEHO010000057.1:0-8949 GCA_964511945.1 uncultured Acidimicrobiia bacterium
GGTCTTCACCTACCCAAATCCGTAACCAACGTCCTGACCGAGTACACCTAGTAGCCAACCTGGCAGAACCCGTGGTTGCAGTAGCCGTCGGGGTTCTTCGCCAGGTACTGCTGGTGGTAGTCCTCTGCGTAGAAGAACTCGGGGGCATCGCCGATCTCGGTGGTGATCTCACCGAACCCGCCCGCGGTCAGCTTCGCCTGATAGGCGTCACGGGAGCGCTTCGCTGCGTCTCGCTGCTCGTCGGTCGTCACGTAGATCGCCGAGCGGTACTGGGTCCCGATGTCGTTGCCCTGGCGCATGCCCTGGGTTGGATCGTGCTGCTCCCAGAACTCCTTGAGCAGCGTCTCGAACGACACCCGGCTCGGGTCGTAGACGACCAGCACGGTTTCGGCGTGGCCGGTACGTCCGGTGCAGGTCTCCTCGTACGTGGGGTTGGGAGTGAAACCACCGCTGTAGCCGGCGGCGGTGGTGATGACACCGTCGATCTGCCAGAAGATCCGCTCGGCGCCCCAGAAGCACCCCATGCCGAACTGGACCTGCTCGGACCCTGCGGGGAACGGCGGCTTTATAGAAGCGCCGGTGATGAAGTGGTCGTCCGGGCTGGGGAGGGGGCCGGGTCGGCCGGGGAGCGCCAGCTCTTCGGGCACCATCTCGCGCTTCTCGCCGAATCCAAAGATCATGTGAGGTTCCTCCTTGGCAGGATCAACGCAGGGAGGGCCGTGCCCGTTCCCGGATTCAGAGCCGCTTCTTGCTCCGGAGGAGCATCCAGGTGATGCCTGCTCCAATCAGAGCGGTGACCGTCGCTCCCGAGATCAGCGGGACCGGTTTGGTGAGGCGGGAACCAAGCGACACCTGGCGCTGGAACTCGAGGATCGGCCAGCCCCGCTCCTCGGCCGCCTCGCGCAACTCCTTGTCGGGATTGACCGCATGGGGATGGCCGACGATCTCCATCATCGGCAGGTCGGTAGCGCTGTCGGAGTACGCGAACGATTCGGCAAGGTCGATGCCCTCACGTTCGGCGACCCGTTGGATCTCTTCGGCCTTCTGCTCGCGGTAGGCGTAAACCTCGATGTCGCCCGTGTAGCGGCCCTCGGAGTCGGTCACCGCACGGGTGGCAATCACATCCTTGACGCCGATGTAGTGGCCGAGTGGGCGCACCACTTCTTCGGGACTCGCCGAAACGAGGAACACCCGGCGTCCCTCTCGTACGTGCTCGTCGATGAGGAACAGCGCTTCGGCGTAGACGAGCGGTGCCACCACCTTTTCGAGCGCTTCTTCGACGATCTGCTCGATTTCGTCGCGGTTCCACCCTTTGGTCAGGGTGCGCATCGTCTCGCGTGCCTTCTCGAGTTGATCGTGATCGGCGCCGAACAGCACGTACATCGTTTGACCGATGGCGGCGCGCAGCAGGGTCCGCCGTCCCAACATCCCGGCCTTGCGCAACTCACCGGCAAAGGCCAGCGTCGAGGACTTGGCGATGACGGTCTTGTCGAGATCGAAGAACGCAGCCTGCATCGCGATCCGATCGTACTTGCGGTTGGTGCGTTGATCGCGCGTTGCGGGGAACTCAGATGTCAGAGATCGGACTTCAGATCTCTTGTCCGATTTCTGATCCCATTCGCCCCCCTTGTTTCGCGATCACCGGTTTCGTACGTTCTCCATGCCCCAACAAAGGTCACGAGATTGCCGGCCGTCGCCATTTGGACGCCGGAGGACGGACTGCTCGGCATGGTCGCGCCCCTCGGTCTGGCGGTGGCCGGTGGATCCTGTCTCTTGATCGATCTGGATCCGCTCGGGCCTGCGTATCCGGGATCAGGGTCCCTTGCCGACCTGGTGAAGGACGAAGCTCGCCGCGACGACTTGATCCCGTCCCGGTCCGGAATCGCAGTCCTCCGCAACGGTGGGATCGACGCTGCATCGGCGGCTGAAGTCGTCGACGCTCTGCTCGGAGCCTGGGACCGGGTGGTGTTGCGATTGCCGCCGCGCCGGCCGCCCACCGTTGCGGTTCCGGTCATCCCGGTCCGACTGATGTTGCCCGGCTCGATGCTGCCCCTATTCGACAGGCCCGCGGTGTACCAGACGACCCCCGCCGGTTTCCGTCCTCCCGGCCCGGGGATCCGGCTGCCGGTTCCGCGGCCGGGAACGGTCTCCGCTCTGGTGCGGGGGCGGCTCCCGGGATCGCGGGACCGATGGATCAGGGCCTGGCGCCGGGCATGGGAGTTGCAGTGGGAGCGGTAGGCCGCATCGTCGACCGGTTGCTCGATTCCGATGTCGCCCTGCGGCGTTCGGATCTGCTGCAGGCGGCGAAGTCCTTCGCCGGCGACGAGGCGCCACTCGACCGGTCGGCGGCGGTGCGGGCGGTCGATGCACTCACCGGGCTCGGGCCGCTGGAGACGCTGCTGCGGGATCCCAATGTCAGTGATGTGCTGGTAAACGGTCCCGCCGAAGTGTGGATCGAACGCAGCGGCGTGCTCGAACGCACGGCGGTGACCTTCCCCGACGCCGCAGCGGTCATCGCCGCCGTTGAGCGGGTGATTGCTCCGCTCGGCCTTCGGATCGATCGAGCCTCGCCCGCCGTCGACGCCCGCCTTGCCGACGGCTCCCGCCTCCACGCGGTGATCCCTCCGGCGTCGGTGGATGGACCGGTGGTGGCGATCCGCCGTTTCGTGCCTGCGGTGTCGGACCTCGCCGCGTTCGAGGCCGCCGGCTCCGTCCATGCCGCCGGTGCGGAGTTGCTGCGCGATGCCGTGAGTTCCCGTTCCAATCTGCTGGTCGGGGGTGGAACCGGCACCGGCAAGACGACCCTGCTCAATGCGCTCTCCCGGGAGGTGCCCGAGGGAGAGCGGGTGGTGACCATAGAAGACGCAGCCGAGCTTCGGATGAGCGGCCATGTGGTGCGCCTCGAGGGTCGGCCCCCTAACGCCGAAGGGCGAGGTGAGATCACCCTGCAGACCCTGGTGCGCCACGCGCTGCGGATGCGGCCCGATCGGATCATCGTGGGCGAGGTGCGGGGTTCTGAGGCCATCGACCTGATCCAGGCGATGAGCACCGGCCACGCGGGGTCGATGGGAACCGTTCACGCCAACGGACCCGAAGAGGCGCTGTGGCGCCTCGAGACCCTGGCGATGTCGGGGGACCGGCGTTTGCCGGCCGACGCGGTGCGGCGCCAATTGCGGGCCGCCATCGACCTCGTGGTGCACCTGGAGCGGCGCGACGGGGTGCGCCGGGTGGCATCGGTCGTGGCCGTCGACGGCGACCGGATGATGGAGCGGTATCCGTGATCGCGATCGTCCTGATGGCCGGAGCGATCGCCGCCGGGGCCCATTGGGGGCTCATCGGAATCGTCGCGCTTGCTGTGTGGAGACCGTGGTGGTTCCTGTCTGGCATTGCCGTCTGGGCGGTGGCCTCACGGATGAGGAACAGGGGCGAAAGGGGCCCCGGAGACGAGGCCGATCTGCTGCGGGGCATCTCGGCTGAACTCGCTGCGGGGGCATCCCTGCGATCGGCGGTCGTCGCCGCGGCGGATCGCACACCGGCCCTCGATCTGGGCCCGGCGGTGCGGCTGGCTCACGTGGGATTCCCTGCATCGCGGATCGGTGAGGCGCTGCGATCGGCTCTTCCGCTCAACGGGCGCCTGGTGGCGGCTGCGTTCCGTCTTGCGGCCACGACCGGCGGCAAGGCGGCGGGCATCATGTCGACCCTGGCGGTTCGGGCCGACGACGTCGGGGCGTTGGCGCGGGAGCGCAGGGCACTGACCGCCCAAGCCCGGCTGTCGGCATGGGTGGTCGGCGGTGCCCCGCTGCTGCTGCTGGTGGTACTTGCGGCGACCGGTCGCCTCTCCGGACTGCTCTCCGATCCGGTCGGCCGGCTGGTGCTGATCGCCGGTGGGGCGCTGGAGCTGGCCGGAGCCGCCGTCGTCGTGCTGATGATCCGGAAGGCGGGTCGGTGACCGCCACGGTGGCGGTGGCTGCGGGCCTGGGAATGTTCTCTTTGCTCGAGCGGCGCGGCCGCCGGGTTGCCGCGTTCGGTGCCGTTGGAGCAACGCTCCTCGTGGTGATGCCGCCCGCCGGCCTGGCGATGCTGGCCGTCGCCGGTGTTGCCCGCCTGCGGCATCGGCTGCGGTCCAGGCGCATTGCCGGGGAGACGGCCGAAACCGATGTCGGCCTGCTGGCTGATCTCGTGGCACTCGGGCTCCGGGCAGGCCTCAGCCTGCGTCAGGCATTCGACCGGGCGGCTCCCGAACTGGCGCCCGAACTCGGAGCCGAGGTCCGCAACGTGGTCGCGGCCACCGACGAGCGGGGCACCTCGGCGGCTCTGGCCGAGAGCACCGGCCGCGCCGAGCGCCTGTACCGCATCGCCGCCCGAGCCGCCGCGACCGGTGCTCCGCTCGCAGACGCAGTCGAGGCATTCGCGGCCGAGCGGCGCCATGCCGACCATGCGCGGGCGGTCGAGGCGGCCCGTCGCCTTCCGGTGCGGATGCTGCTGCCGCTGGCGCTTCTCATCCTGCCCGGCTTCGTGATCCTGGCAGTCGGTCCGGCGTTGCTCGAAGCGCTGGAGCGGCTCCAGTTGGCGCCTTAGGAGGACCTCCCAATTGAAAGGAAGTCCTCGTGTTCCATGACGAAAGTGGCCAGGCCACCGCCGAGTACGCGCTGGTGATCGTCGCCGCGGCCGTGATTGCGCTGGCCCTGATCCTGTGGGCATCGAACTCCGGCGTGTTGCCGGAGTTCTTCGATGCGGTCGTTCGGAAGGTGCGCGGCGTGGTCGACGCTGCCCCGTGAACGACCGGGGGAGTGCCGTCATCGAGTTCGCACTTCTGGTGCCCCTGGTGCTTGTCGTCCTGCTGGCGGCGGTCGAGGTGACGGTGATTGCCCGCACCCAGCTCACGGTCAGCCAGGCGGCCAGGGAGGGTGCCCGCGAGGCGGCAACGGCACCCGATCCGGAGCGAGCGGTGGCCGTCGTACAGAACTTCCTCGGGGGTGATCTGGCCCGCAATGCCAGGGTGGCGGTGGCCCGGGACCATCACGTCGGCGGCCGCGCCGAAGTGACGGTGTCGGTGAAGCACCGGGTGGCGGCTCCGCTCATGGGCGGCTTCCCCATCGAATTGGAGGCGAGATCATCGATGCGAGTGGAGCGGTGAACGACCGGGGCGCCGCCGGCATCCTCCTCGTCGGGGTGGCCGCCGTGATCCTGGTACTCACCGCAGGCCTCGGGCTGGTCGGGAGCTACCTCCGGGCCCGGGTGGAGGCGACCGGGGCGGCCGATGCCGCCGCACTGGCGGCCGCTCCCGTGACCTTTCGGCCGTTCGGGGCGGCCGGGACCCCGGCTGAGGAGGCCGCCCGCTTCGCTGCCGCCAACGGGGCATCACTGGTTTCGTGCGTCTGCTCCGTCGACGAGTCATGGGATGCCCGAACAATCCGGGTCGAGGTGGCGCGCACGATCCGGTTGTGGCCGATCGGGACCGTGACGGTGCGAGCAACGAGCCGCGCCGAGTTTGCACCGAGCTTGCTTCTGGTGGACCAAGCGGTCCGGTCCGACTTGCCATGACTCGCGTAGCTTGGAAGGTGGTTCACGAAAGGAGCCACCGATGGGTGTTGCCGTCATGGGCGTCGGGTTCGTCGGGGCATTCCCAACGTCGGACGGGCTGTCATATCGCGAGCTGATCGCAAAGGCAGCCCTGATGGCGTACCGGGACGCCGGAATCGATCCCGAGCAGCTCGATGGGGCGGTGTCGGTCGAGGAGGACTTCGTGTCGGGGTACTCCATCGCCGACGAGTATGTGCCGGACCAGCTCGGTGTGGTCCGCAAGCCGGTGTACACGATCTGCGGCGACTTCCTCCAAGGAGTGGGGTCGGCCGTCATGCAGATCGAAACCGGGCGCTTCGAGACCGTGGTCGTCGAGGCATATAGCAAAGCGAGCAACATCCTGCTGAAGGACGAGCTGCTCCACTTCGCACTCGACCCGGTGCTTGACCGGCTCGGAGTGAGCCCGCACTACCTGGCGGCGCTCGAGATGCAGCGGTTCTGTGATGAAACCGGCTACGACCCGGCCGACGCCGCACTGGTGGTCGGCAAGGCCAAGGAAGCCGCCCTCAACAACGCGGCGGCGGCCTGGGGAGCCGACACCTGGCCGGCCGATGTGCTGGCATCCCGCCCGGTGGCCACCCCGCTCACCGAGGCGATGATCCCCAAGCATGCCGACGGAGCAGTGGTGATCGTCCTCGGTACCGACGAAGCGGCGGAGCGCACGGCACGGGCGCCGGTCTACATCACCGGTACCGGCTGGGGCTCCGGTACCTCGGTGACCCAGCGGCGCGACTCGACCACCTCGATCGGCACCCAACTGGCAGCCGGCATGGCCCTGGCCGAGGCCGGCATCACCGATCCCGAAGACGAGATCGACCTCTTCTACGTCTCAGACCTCTACCCGCACCGCCAGCTCATGCACCTCGAGGCCATGGGTCTCGGCGGTGTCAACGATCTACTCGTCAATCCCGACGGCGGAACCATCGGAGTCGGCGACCTCATCGAAGCCAACAGTGGGGCACGACTGGTCGATGCGGTCCGGCAACTGCGCGGTGAGGCGGGTGCACACCAGGCGGATTCGCCGGAGCGTGCCCTGGTCCACGGCTGGCGGGGTATCCCGACCGATTCCTGTGCCGTGGCGGTACTCGAGACGGAAAGGAGGCCGGCGTGAGGAAGGTTGCAGTCATCGGCGCCGGCATGACCCGATTCGTCCGGCGTGCCGAGGAGACCCCCGGAGAGCTGGCGGCGGCCGCGGTCGATATGGCCCTGGCCGATGCCGGACTCACCATCGACGACATCGATGCAGTGTGCCTGGGGACCGCTCCCGACGCATTCGACGGCATCCACATGAACGGTGAGCACCTGATCGCCGGAGCCGGGGCATCCAACAAGCCCTACCTCCGCCACTTCGTCGGCGGTGGGACCGGTGTGATGAGCCCGATTCACGGCTGGATGCACGTGGCCTCCGGCAAGTTCGACACCTGCCTGGTGGTGACCGAGGAGAAGATGTCGACGTGCGTGCCGCACCCGGCGGGCGCGTTCCTGACGATATTCGACCACACCACCGAGCAGCCACTCGAGCTGACCCTGATTCACATCTTCGCCCTCGAGATGGCGCGCTTCATGCACATCTACGGGTACACCGAGGAGGAGATCGCCCAGATCTCCGTGCAGAACAAGCTCAACGCCATGGACCACCCGGCGGCGCAGCTCGGTGCTGAAATCGGCATCGACGACGTGATGAACTCGCCGATGCTGTCGTGGCCGGTGAAGCGGCTCGACATCAGCCCAACGTCCGACGGCGCCGCAGCCATCGTGCTGACGAGCGAGGATGTCGCCCGAGCCCGGGGCATGACACCGGTGTGGATCGAGGGTGTCGGCTACCGCCTCGACACCGCCTACTGGTGCACCCGCGATCTGGCTTTCCCCGAATACGTGGCGATGGCCGCCAAGGACGCCTATGAGATGGCCGGGATCCGGGATCCGCTGAGCGAGATCGGCGTTTGGGAGCCGTACGACCCTTTCGACTACAAGGCCCTCCACCACATGAACGGGCTGCTGCTCGACCGGACCGGGGCCACGGCGAAGCGGCTGCTCGCCGAGGGTGCGTTCGCTCGCGACGGAAGCCATCCGATGTGTCCCTCCGGCGGGGCGCTCGGGGTCGGCAACCCGATCGCGGCCACCGGTCTCATGAAGATCGCCGAGCTGTACTTCCAGCTCTCCGGCCAGGCGGGTGCCCGCCAGGTTCAGGACGCTCATCGCGGAATCGCCCAGGCGTGGGGTGATCTCATGCAGGTGGGCACCGTGGTCGTCATGAACGGCGAAGGGGCTGTGCCGGGCGCTTCTTCGGGTTGGAGTGAGCGGACGGCCGACGATCTTCCGGCGACCGCGATCGCCAGGGTCGACGATGTTGCCCACATCGAGTACGCCCCCGAGCTCGGGTACTCGTGGGACAACGGCTACGCCATCACCACCTATCTCGACGGGTTCGAGCAGGGAGCGATCCGTGGGTCGTACTGCTCGAACTGCGACCGGATGATGATTCCGTGCCGCAGCTTCTGCGAGTTGTGCAACCTGCGCTCGGTCGAGGATTACTTCGACTTGCCCGATACCGGCACGATCGAGACCTTTACGATCTCAAACGTCGATTGGGCATCGGCTCCGCTCCCCGACGGCCGTCAGGACCTGTTCGCCGTCATCTCGATCGACGGCGCCGCTCCGAAGATGGGTCTGGTCCATCGCCTAGGCGATGTGGATCCGTCGACGGTCACCATCGGGATGCGGGTCAAAGCCGTCTGGAAGGACCCGGAGGATCGGGAGGGCAGCGTCACCGACATCGAGTACTTCCGCCCGCTGACCGAAGATGAGGAGGCCGATTCCGGTCCGGTGCCGGTCAAACCGGCTGAGATGACGTCGGTCGTTGCGACCTCATTCCCGGGCAAGATCCCGCTCGACTACGCCTACACCGCCGGCATCGGCGGGTCGCGGTTCTACGCGGCGCTCGCCGAGGGCCGCATCGAGGGAACCCTCTGTGCGGCCTGCGACGAGATCCTGGTGCCGCCGACGGCGTTCTGCGAAGACGGGATGCATCAGCTCGAAGTGGAGAGCGACGCAATCGAGATCGATCCCCGGTCGGCGTTTGTCACGGCGGCAACGCTCGTGTTTGAAGATCGTGCCGGCCGCATGCTCGACGAACCGGTTTGGGTTGCCCAGGTCGAGTTCTTCGGTGCCACCGGTTCGATCTTCGGGCGGCTCGAAACCGAGGATGACGAAGTCCCGGTCGGGACTCCGGTCGAACTCGTTCCCACTCAGGAGGTGGGTCCGGAACACGTGCTGTTCCGGGTTGTCGGGGAGTAACCGAGAGGTCGGTACTAGTGCCACGTCACAGAACGTTTGGCGGGTTCAGATGCGGCTCAGGACGCCTCC
>CAZEHO010000058.1:0-8614 GCA_964511945.1 uncultured Acidimicrobiia bacterium
GCACCCAGTCCACCGAGAACTCGGCGCGGTGGAGGACTTCGTGCAGCGCCAGCCACAGCCGGGTCTGGCGGATGTCGAGACCGTGCTCGTTGGCGAAGTCGTCGATGTTGGGGACCACGAAGTAGAGAGCGTCGTCGGCATCCGGCGGAAGCCCGACGTCGAACTGGCCGAGCGCCCGGTGGCTCATCGCTCCGACCATGCTTCCCATCTGCATTCCGAGAAGCGCCGGTGCCAGCTGCCCCATCAGGGGGTCGCCCATCCCCGGCCCGGCCATTCGGGCCGCCAGCGGTTCCGCCAGGTAAGCGAACGATTCGACGTTGTCGGACGCCCACGTGCGTCGGTCGACGGCCCGTACGTCGCTGGAGTGCTGGGCGGTTTCGAGAGGAGTCGCCGCCGCCACCCGCAGCGACGCGGTGTGGGTGAGCTCCTCGAGTTCTTCGGCGATCCACGGCTCAATGGGCTCGGGATCCCCGGCAACGCTCCCGGCGATCTCGCGTCCCAGCTCCCAGTTGACCGGTCCGCTCGACTCGAGGAGCTTGCGGAGCCGGTCGAAGAGGTTGTCGGTCACACGCCCTCCGGGCGCTCCAGGAGGGTGAGTTCGATCGTCACATCCTCCTGACCACGGGTGACCACGAGGTCGACCGTTTCACCGACCCGGTAGAAGCGGAGTCGGACGACCAGTTGCTCCATGGTGACGAGGGACTCCTCGTCGAACGATCGGATGATGTCGCCGGCTTCGAGACCGGCCTCATCGGCTGCGGTGCCGCCGATGATGCTCTCGACGATCACGCCGGCGGGCACGATCGCCCCGTCGTCCTCCTGCTCGAAGTGCGTGGCGCCGGTGATGCCCAGGAAGGCGTGGGTAGCTTCGCCGGTGGCAATGAGGTCGTCGGTGACTCTGATAACCAGTTCCACGGGGATGGCGAACCCGAGCCCCTCGGCTCCGACGTCGCTGACCGCAATGGCGGTGGTGATGCCGATCAGCCGTCCTTCGCGGTCCACCAGCGCGCCGCCACTCGATCCGCGGGTGATCGGGGCGTCAGTCTGCAGCATGCCGAACAGCTGGGAATCCACCGAAGTGCGCACCCGCCGCTCGAAGGCCGAGACGACGCCGACGGTGACGGACGGTCCGCCGTGCAGCCCGAGCGGGCTACCGACGGCGATCGCCATGTCGCCGATGGCCAGGTCGTCGGCGGAACCGAGCTCGATCGGGCTGAGGCCAACCGCATCGATGCTGATCACTGCGAGGTCGGTGAGTTCGTCGGAGCCGATCAGTTCAGCGTCGTAGGTGCGGCCGTCGGCGAACACGACCCTGACAGCGGCGGCGCCCTCGACGACGTGATGATTGGTGATCAGGAGTCCGTCGCTGTCGAGCACCACTCCGGATCCTGACCCGGATTGGCTGAACTCTTCCGTGTCGCTGATCTCCACCGTCACGATCGAGGGCAGCACCCGGCTGGCGACGGCAGCGGCGGTCGGGCCGCTGTCGTCGGGGGATACGATCTGGGTTTCGACCCGCTCCACGATCGTGACCGCAGGAGCCGCAGTCTCGGCAGTGCCGTCATCGTTGAGCAGGAAGTAGACGACGGCGGCGCTGAGTGCCGCACCGAGGATTCCGGCCACCAGGGCTGCGCCGATGATCGCTCCTGTGTTGCGCCGTGGCCGTTCGGTCACCGGCGCAGGGCGGCTCACCTGGACCGCTGCGGGGTACGGCCCGTCGAAGCGGGGGTCTTCGTCGAGGTACCCGGCGTCCTGCGGGTCGTCGTCGGTCACCGAGAACGAGAGATGCCCCGACGGCGTCGACCAATGTTCCTCGGACGAGGTTGGTCCGGGGAACGGAGGGAACTCGGGGGTCGGGGTATCGTCGGGCATGTGAGTGATTCTATGGACGATGTCTCGGTAGCCAACGCCGGAGACTGTACCGATATGCCCGTGCTGCTGCGGGTGGGGCCCGAGCCTATTGACGCGGCCGCCCTCGTCGCTGCCGTCGAAGACCGCGCTGCCGGGGCGACTGTGCTCTTCCTGGGCACGGTACGGGACCACTCGGAGGGCAAGACCGGGGTCACCCATCTCGAGTACGAGGCCTACCCGGATGTCGTCGAGTCCAAGATCTCCGAGATCATCGCCGAGGCATGCGCCCGGTGGCCGTTGCTGGCCGTCGCCCTGGTGCATCGGGTCGGCCGGCTCGACGTCGGCGAGGCGTCGGTCGGGGTTGCGGCTAGTTCGGCCCACCGGGCAGACGCGTTCGAAGCAGCCCGCTACCTGATCGACGAGTTGAAGCGGCGGGTGCCCATCTGGAAGAAGGAGCACTGGCCCGGCGGGGCGGAGTGGGTGCGGGAAGACCTGGAGCACTCGTAGCTGCGGCTGCAGCGCCGCTGCAGCGCGGATGTCAGAGGTCGGATTTCGGATGGCTTCTGGTCTCTAATCCTGACCTCTGATCTTTCGTGCCGCTGCTTGCGCGAGCAGGCGGCGGCACGACTTGGTAGCCTTCCCCCGCCCGCGGGGAGGAAAGCGGCCGGATGCTGGCGTTACGCAACGTCGAAGTCGTCTACAGCGACGTCATCTTGACCCTGCGCGGTATTTCGGTCACGGTGCCCGATGGACAGATCGTCGCGTTACTCGGCGCCAACGGTGCCGGCAAGACCACCACCTTGCGAGCCATCAGCGGTCTCCTCGATGTCTACAACGGTGACATCACCAAAGGGGAGGTCACCCTCGACGGGAAGCCGATCCACCACATGTCGGCGGCCAAGGTCGTCAAGCTCGGGGTAAGCCAGGCGCTGGAGGGCCGGCGAATCCTGGCCGAGATGTCGGTGGATGAGAACCTCCGCCTCGGCGCCCACACGAATCGCCGCGAAATGTCGGACAACCTGGACCGGGTCTACGGGCTGTTCCCGATCCTCAAGGACCGGACCAAGTCGACCGCCGGTTACCTCTCCGGCGGGGAGCAGCAGATGCTGGCCATCGGCCGGGCGCTGATGTCGTCGCCTCGATTCCTGCTGCTCGATGAACCGAGCCTCGGCCTGGCACCGCTGCTGGTGCAGCAGATCCGCGACATCATCGTGGAGATCAACAAACAGGGAACCGGGGTTCTGCTGGTGGAGCAGAACGCGATGATGGCGCTGTCGATTGCTCACCACGGTTTCATCCTTGAGACGGGCAAGATCGTCATGGACAAGCCCGCCGACGAACTGCTGCAGGACGAGGACGTGCGCGAGTTCTACCTGGGTCTCAGCGGCGATGACGTCCAGTCGTTCGCCGAGGTGAAGCACTACCGGCGCAAGAAGCGGTGGTTGTCATGAGGGCTCTCCTGCTCCACGAGGTGCTGCCCAGGCATGAGGACATCACCGGCCCGATCATCGAACTCGACGACATTCACCTGAGCTTCGCCGGCGTCAAAGCCGTCGACGGGGTTTCGTTCTCAGTTCGCAACGGCGAGATCTTTGCTGTGATCGGCCCCAACGGTGCCGGCAAGACCTCGATCTTCAACTGCATCAGCGGCGTCTACCACCCCCAAGAGGGGTCGATCCAGTTCATGGGCCGGAGTCTGATCGGGATGCGGCCCGACCGGATCGCCGACCTCGGCGTCGCCCGCACCTTCCAGAACATCGAGCTCTTCCCGCAGATGACGGTGCTCGACAACCTGATGCTGGGCCGGCACCAGCACGTTCAGTACGGGTCGCTGTCGGCGATGCTCCGGATCGGAATAGCCACCCGTGAGGAAGCCCGCAACCGGGAGGTCGTCGAGGGCATCATCGAGTTCCTCGAGATCCAGCAGTTCCGCAAGTCCTATGTGGCCCTGCTGCCCTACGGCATCCAGAAGCGGATCGAACTCGGCCGGGCCCTGGCCATGGAACCCCGCCTGCTGCTGCTCGACGAGCCGGTGGCCGGAATGAACCTCGAGGAGACCGAGGACATGGCCCGCTTCATCACCGACATCCGCCGGGAGCTCGGGATCGGCATCATCCTGGTTGAGCACGACATGCGCATGGTGATGGACCTTGCCGACCAGGTGCTCGCACTCGATTTCGGCAAACCGATCGCACTTGGGCTTCCCGAGGAGATCCAGGCCAATCCTGACGTGGTTCGCGCCTATCTGGGCGAGGAGCACGCCGTCGCGGACGAAGGGGGGGACGAGGAATGACCATGACGGCAACTCCACCGGGCCTCATCGGTGTGGAGACACCGGCCAGCCTGCTTCGCCAACTCGCTACCGAGCGCGCCGACGACGTCGCGCTCCGGGTCAAGAGCCGCGGCATTTGGCGGGAGGTCACGTGGGAGGGCTATTGGGAACAAGTGCAGATCTTCGCTCAGGCCCTGATCGCATCCGGCATCGATGCCGGCGATCGCATTGCCATTCACAGTGAGAACCGGCCCGAGTGGGTGTACACCGACATCGGCTCGATCTCGGTCCGCGCCTCCTGTGTCGGGCTCTATCCGACCAACCCCTCGGCCGAGGTCGCCTACCTCCTCGGCGACTGCGGTGCCCGCCTCCTGGTGGTCGAGGATCAAGAGCAGGCCGACAAGGTGCTCGAGATCCCGGCCGCCGACCTCCCGGCGCTGGAGCGCATCATCTACGTCGAGCAGCGCGGCGTAGACACCTACGACGATCCCCGGCTGATGTCGTGGGACGACTTCATGGCAATGGGTCGGGAGCACCGCGAAGCCTTCCCAGAGGCCGTGGAGCGGCGGATGGCGGAGGCCACCGACGACGACTTGGTCTACCTGGTGTACACCTCGGGGACTACGGGCCCGCCGAAGGGATCAATGCTCACGGTTCGCAACGTGCAGTTCGCCGGGCGGATCCTGCAATCCGACGACGGCATCGTGTCACCGCCGCCCGGTCCCAACGACCTGCTGGTGTCGTACCTCCCGCTCTGTCATATCTACGAGAAGCTGTTCTCGGTGATCTTCAGCATCTGGGTTGGAGCGCAGATCCACTTCGGTGAATCGATCGACACCCTCGTCGCCGATATGCGCGATGTGAACCCGACGGTCGTCCAGGGCGTGCCCCGGATTTGGGAGCGGATCCACGCGGCGATTCAGGTGCGACTGGCATCGGCATCCCGTCTGAAGCGCCTCAATACCGCCATCTGGCTCAAGGCTGCCGAGTATGTCGGCGCCAAACTGGTCGAGAGCGAAGGCAAACACACCGCACTCACCAGAGTGCTGCTCTTCTTCGGCGATCTGCTCCTGTACCGGGCCCTGAAGGAACGGGTGGGACTCCGCCGCTGCCGGTATGCCGTGACGGCGGCAGCTCCGATTGCTCCCGAGATTCTCGAGTACTTCATGGGTATCGGGGTGCCGCTGCACGAGGCCTACGGGATGACCGAGAACACGGCCATCGCCACCCGCAACACCCCCGGCCGCAGCAAGGTCGGGACGGTGGGGGAGGCATACCCGGGCACCGAACTGATCCTCGCCCCGGATACGAACGAGATCCTCACCCGCCATCCCGGGAATTTCATCGGCTATTGGAACAATCCTGAAGCCACCGCGTCGACCCTCGATGACGAGGGCTGGCTCCATACCGGCGACGTCGGAGAGTGGGTCGACGGCACCCACATCCGAATCGTCGACCGGATCAAGGACATCATCATCACGTCGGGTGGCAAGAACATCTCCCCATCGGAGATCGAGAACTCGCTGAAGACGTCGCCGGTGGTCAAGGAGGCGATCATCATCGGCGACGGTCGCAAGTACCTCACGGCCCTGATCGGTATCGACTTCGACATCGTCAGTGAGTGGGCGCAGCGCAAGAAGATTCCCCACACCACCTACCGCGACCTCTCCGAGAAGGAAGAGGTCATCAAGCTGATCCAGCGGGTGGTGGACGAAACCAACGGCAAGTTCTCCCGGGTAGAGCAGGTGAAGAAGTTCCGCTTGCTCACCAAGGAGCTCGACCACGAAGACGGTGAGCTGACCGCAACTCAGAAGGTCAAGCGGTCGATCATCGACGACAAGTTCGGCGACCTCATCGAATCGATGTACACATGACCGAGTTCTTCCAGGCGATCTTGAATGGACTGGCCCTTGCTGCGGTCTATTCCCTGCTCGCTCTGGGGTTCGTGATCATCTACAAGTCGATGCAGGTGCTGTCGTTCGCCCAGCCGGCCCTGATGCTGTTCGGCGGCTGGTTCGTGGTGTACTTCGCCACCAAGCTGGGGCTCAACTTCTACCTGGCGGTGGTGCTGGCCGTCCTGGTTGCCGGGGTCACCGGGTTGGTGCTGGAGCGGCTCTTCCTGCGCCCCATGGTCGGCAAGCCGGTGTTCGCGGTCGCCATCATGACTATCGGGATCGACCTGGTCGTTCGGGTACTCACCGGCAATCTGTTCGGCGTCGAATCGGGCTCGACCGGCGATCCCTGGGGCTTCAACCTCTTCATCGGACCGGAAGGATTCGGGAAGGTCACCATCGGGACATTGGTCCTCAACGAGCGGCGGTTTGCGGCGATCGTGGTGGCCACCGTCGCCATTGCGCTCCTGCTCCTCTTCTTCCGCTACTCCCGGTTCGGGCTGGCGATGCGGGCGACCGCGTTCGACCAGGAGGTCTCGCTCACCCAGGGCGTGTCGGTGTCGTCGGTGTTCGCGGTGTCGTGGGCGATTGCAGCCATGCTGGCGGCGCTGGCCGCGGTGTTCATCAGCCCCAACACCGGAACGCTGGAACCGAACATGTTCGCGCTTGCCCTCAAGGCCCTTCCGGTGGTGGTGATCGGGGGTCTCGATTCGATCGGCGGGGCGTTGATCGCAGCGCTCATCGTCGGCATTGCCGAGGCCCTGACGGTGGCCTATCAGCCCGAGTACCTGGCCTTCCTCGGCAGCAACTTCTCGCACGTGATGCCGTACGTCGTCATGTTCTTTGTCCTCATGGTCCGCCCCTACGGGTTGTTCGGGACCAAGGAGGTGGAGCGGGTATGAAGCTGCGGCCCGGACTCATCGGCGATTACCGCAGCGACGCGGTGGTGTTCCGCAGCGGTGTGCAGAAGGCCTGGATCGCCGTGCTGCTGGTGGTTTCGTACTTCCTGGCCTTCGGGGGGAAGCTCGGCCCGCTCTCGCTGTCGTCCGACCTCCTGGTGCTGGCGGTGATCGCCGTCTTCGCTTCGATCGGCGCCATCGGACTCAACATCGTCACCGGCATGGCCGGCCAGGTGTCGCTCGGTCATGCCTTCTTCCTCGGCCTCGGCGCATTCACGGCAGCGGTGCTCGGCGGAGTCGAGACGACGGCGCCGGTGGTCGACGAGGCGACCGGCGAGTTGGTGGAGAAGGTCGTCATCGCCGGGTACCAGCTCGACATGCTCATCTGGCTGCCGGCGGCCGGACTCGTCGCCGCCGTTGCCGGGTTCATCGTGGCCCCGCTGGCATCCCGGCTGCGCGGCCTGTATCTCGCGTTCGTCACTCTCGGGCTGGTGTTCCTCGGGGACCACATCTTCCGGGAGGCCGAACTGTTCACCGGTGGCGCCTTCGTCGGCCGCACCACCGCCGAGGTGAGCCTCTTCGGGTTCCGCTTCGACAAGGCCGGAGACGTGCTCGGGATCTTCCTCGGCAAGAACCAGAAGCTGCTAATCCTCGGCCTGACCCTGTTGGCCGTGATGGCGCTGGCCGCCAAGAACCTGTTCCGCTCCAAGGTGGGCCGGGCGATGGCGGCGATCCGGGACCGTGACATCGCGGCGGAGATCATGGGAATCGGGCTGGCCCGGTACAAGACGATCGCCTTCGTCATCTCCTCGTTCTACGCGGGCATCGCCGGAGCATTGCTGTGGGCGGTGATCGGGCGGCTCCAGCCGGAGAACTTCGGGTTCCTGCTGTCGATCGAGTACATCGCCATGATCCTGATCGGCGGGGTTGCCACCGTCTCCGGAGCGATCATGGGGGCGTTCTTCCTGACCTTCTTGCCCAAGATCGTGGAGTGGATGGCGGGGATTCCGGGGGTGGACTTCTTCATCTCGAAGGAAGTCCAAGAGGGCTTCCTCGATGTGTTCCAGTTCGAGCAGATCCTGTTCGGGCTGCTGATCATCGGATTCCTGATCTTCGAACCGCTCGGGTTGTACGGAATCTGGATCCGGGTGCGCAACTACTGGAAAGCGTTCCCGTTCAGCTACTAGTGCCACGTCACAAAACGTTTGGCGGGTTCAGATGCGGCTCAGGACGCCTCCGGCTGTGTCCTCGCCCTTGACGCACGCATCCGAGTGCGCCTGCGGGACTGCGTCCTTGCCGGGCGACGCCCTGAGCTCGCCCTGAAACCTCGCCAACGTTATGAGACACGGCACTAGCGCCCTCACTCCGTTCGGGCGCAGAGATCAGAGATCGGAGATCAGGGCACAGGTAACTCCTGACCTTTTGGTGCTTTCTGATCTCTGACATCTGACCTCCGACCTCCTTCTTCAGCACCGGACGATCCAAATCTGTAACGTGACGCCAGTGCCGGCCGGGGCGCTCCGGTCGTGACTGTCCATAGGGAGGAACAATGAGACGACGGCCACGCTGGGTATTGTTCGCCAGCCTGCTGATGGCCTTTGCACTCGTCGTCGCTGCCTGCGGTGACGACGACGACGCCGCCACCACGACGGCCGCTCCGGCCACGACCGAGGCGCCGCCACCCGACACGGCCCCGGCGT
>CAZEHO010000059.1:0-6609 GCA_964511945.1 uncultured Acidimicrobiia bacterium
CTACCGCGTCACGGACCCCCGCCCCCAGTTACACCACTCAAAGGGACGCAAACACCAGCCCCCTCGACCACCAGCACACCACCAGCGGCAAACCCCCATAGTGAAATCAGGATCCCTACCCGTCAACCTCCAGCACGAACCGCCATTCCCGATCCGTCGCCCTGCTAATCCCGATCCGCGGAGTCGCCACGATTTCCCCAGCGACAGGCGAACCTTCCACCAGCTGCACCGGTCCCGATCCGAACAGATCCACTCCGTTGTGCTCCCCGGCCACCCCCAAGGCCTGCGCCAGCTTGCCGGGCCCATCGGTGAGATGGTCACCTCTCCCCCGGCGCCGCTCCATCACCTCGCGTCCCTCGACAGGGATCCCTCCACGCAGCAGCACGGCACCGGCGGTACCGACGGGTGCTGTCACCACGTTCATGCACCAGTGGATCCCATACGAGCGATACACGTAGAGGTGGCCGGGCGGACCGAACATCACCCCGTTGCGCTTCGTTCTCCCCCGATACGCATGACTCGCCGGGTCGCCGGCCCCGTCGTACGCCTCGACCTCGGTGAGCACCACCTCACACGGCTCCCCACCGATCTCAGAACGGAGCCGCCATCCCAGGAGCGCCCGGGCGGCGGTAACGACGTCCTCAGAGAACGGATTCACCCCATTACGTGCAGCAGAAGTGCCCTGTGGCGTGCAGCCGGTTCCCGGCCGGCCTCGACCCGGCCCGCTTTTCGAGGACCGGGACCGGGCCATCGCAGCCCAGATCGGTGATGTGCCCGAAATCCATCATTGCTTCCTCGTGGCCCGGGAAACTGATCTCGTTCGGTGCATCCTATCAATCGATAGGGCGATCTGCAGGTGACGACGGGAATCCGCCGGATGATGCGGGCTCCTATACCTCGCCGCGAAGTTTCCCGTCGACGCCGGCTGCGACCCGCTCAGCGATCGCCGCCCGGATCGGCTGGACTTCCTCGTCGGTCAGTGTGCGATCCGGGGCCCGCATGGTGAGACGCACCGCCAGAGACTTGCGGTCCTCATCCAGCGGCGGTCCGGTGAAGACATCGAACACCTCGAGTGACTCGAGGTGGGGTCCGGCCCCAGCCCTGACCGCCTCGAGCACCCCGGCGGCCGGAGTGCCGGCGGCCACATCGAAGGCCAGATCGAAGACCACCGGCGGATACGGACTCGGCGCCGCAAACGAACGGGTCTCCGGTTCGTCGAGCAACGCCTGGAGTCCAATCTCCCCGACAGCAACTCGCCCGCTGATGCCGAACGCAACTGCAACGTCGGGATGGATCTCCCCAATCGCACCCAGAACCTCACCATTCCGCACCAGACGGGCAGAGCGGCCCGGGTGGTAGCCGGGCACCGGTTCCTGCACGATCTCCGCTTCGACCTGCAGCGAGGCTGCCATCGTCTCCCAGACACCGACGGCGTCGCGAGCGTCCCGCTCGGGATGCGGGCCCATCCAGCGCGCCCCGGGCACCGCACCGGCGGTGGCGAAGGCAAGTGAATAGGGCTGCTCCGGGAGCGGGCCGTCCGATTCCAGGAACACCCGCCCGATCTCGAACACGGCGACATCGGGTGAATGGCGGGTTTGGTTCACCCGCACCGCCTTCAGCACCGCCGGGAGCAGCGACGTCCGCAGGACGCTCTCCTCCTCGCTGAGCGGATTCCGAATCGCAACGGGTCGGGTACGAGGGTCGTCGTCCTCGAATTGCAGTGCCGCCAGATCGTCGGCTCCGACGAAGGAATACGTCATGATCTCGAAGTAGCCGGCGCCGACCATGGTCTCGCGGGTCAGACGCCTGCGCATCTCGGGCACCGGCAGTCCCAATCCGGTGCCCATCGGAACCCGGTCCGGGATCGAGTCAAATCCATGCATGCGGCCCACCTCTTCGACGAGGTCAGCGGGCCGGGTCACATCGGAACGGTAGGTCGGCACGATCACCGTCATCGGATCGTCACCGCCGACCTCGAAGCCAAGACGCTCCAGGTATCCGGCGACGGTGTCGCCATCGAGTTCGACGCCGAGCAGGCGGGTTGACTCGGCCGCCGGCAGCTCCACGACCGCTCGTTCGATCGGATTCGGGTAGATGTCGACGAACCCGTCGTGGACCGTCGCGCCGGCAAGTTCGGCCATCAGCGAGGCGGCCCGCGCCGAAGAAATCGGTGGGAGCTCCGGATCCACGCCGCGCTCGAACCGGGCCACTGCTTCGCTCCGCAGTGCGTGACGCTTGCCCGACAGGAGGAGGTCGGGTGCCGTGAAGTGGGCGACCTCGAGCAGGACCCGGGTCGTGGAGTCCGAGACCTCTGAGGTCTCGCCACCCATGATCCCGGCGAGCGCCAGCCCCTCTTCGGGACCTGCCACCACCAGGTCTCTCGGATCGAGTTCCCGATCGACCGAGTCCAGCGTGGTCAGGTGCTCCCCCGGGAATGCGGTGCGGATGACGAGCGTCTCGTCGGGCACCAGGTCCATATCGAAGGCATGGATCGGCTGGCCGTACTCGAGCATCACGTAGTTGGTGATGTCGACGATGTTGCTGATCGGACGCATGCCGGCGTCGCGCAGCCGCAGCCGCATCCACAGTGGCGCCTGTCCGATCTTGATGTTGGAGATCTCCCTGGCGGTGAAACGCGGACAGCGATCGGGCGCGTCCACCCGGATGGTCATCGTGGTGGGCGGACCCGTCACCACGACGGCGTCCGCAGGTGGAGCGAGCGGGAGTCCGAAGAATGCCGCCAGGTCGCGAGCGATGCCGTAGATCGACATAGCATCGGGCCGGTTCGGCGTCACCGAGACGTCGTAGAGCACATCCGGGTACGGCAGAGTCGAAGCGAAGTCGGTCCCGAGGGGCGCGAAGTCATCCTCGAGGATGAGGATCCCGCCGGCGTCCTCTCCGAGGCCGAGTTCGGCTTCGGAGCAGATCATGCCGCGTGAAACCACGCCGCGAATCTCCCGCTCCCCCACTTCCAATCCGCCCGCCAGTACCGACCCGACGGTGGCCAGCGGCACGACCGCTCCAACGTCGAAGTTCCAGGCGCCGCACACCACTTCCTGTTCGCCGTCACCCGTCTCGACGGTGACCAGGCGCAGCTTGTCGGCGTGCGGATGCTGGCGGATTGCGGTGACCCGGACCACGATCACACCGGTGAAATCGACCGTGGCATCTTCGATGCCCTCCACCTCGAGTCCGAGATTCGACAGCGTGTCTCCGAGTTCTTGGGCGGTCATCTCGGGCAGATCGACGAATTCCCGTACCCAGCGTTCGGAGATCATCGGTACTGCTCCAGGTTGCGGAGGTCCGGATCGAAGAAGAGCCTCAGCTCGGGAACGCCATAGCGGATCATGGCCAGGCGGTCGATGCCGACGCCGAAGGCGAACCCGCTGACGGAGGTCGGGTCGTATCCCACTGCTTCGAAGACGTTGGGATCGACGACACCGCAGCCGAGCAGTTCGATCCATCCGGTCCGCCCGCACGTTCGGCAGCCGGAGCCGTCACAGACAAAACACGGCACGAGCATCTCTGCGGAGGGCTCGGTGAATGGGAAGAAGTGGGGAAGGAAACGCACCCGCTGCTGCGCTCCGAAGAACTCCCTAGCGAAGTGGGTCAGCGTGCCCTTGAGGTCGGCGAAGGTGATGTTGTCGTCGACCGCCAGACCCTCCATCTGGTGGAACACCGGAGTGTGCGTCGCATCGGTCGCATCACGGCGGAACACTCGACCGGGAGACACGATGTAGACCGGGGGCTCATGCTGCTCCATGTACCTCGCCTGCACCGGTGAGGTCTGTGTCCGCAGCAGGACCCCTTCCGGGTCGTCGCCGTGATCCACGTAGAGCGTGTCGCTCTCGAGCCGCGACGGATGCGCCTCGGGCGTGTTGAGAGCGTCGAAGTTGTAGAAAGCCGTCTCAGCTTCCGGCCCATCGGCGACGGTGTACCCCAGCGACACGAAGATGTCGGTGACCTCTTCCCACACCTGCATGATCAGGTGGGCGGCACCCCGGGCCGGTGCCCTGCCGGGAAGGGTGAGATCGAGCCCGTCGGCGCGTAACCGTGCGCTCTGCACTATCGCTTCGAGCTGGGCGCGGCGCGCCGCCAGGCGCTCGCGGAGATCGGTTGCGATTTCGTTGATGGCCTTGCCGAGGGTCGGGCGCTCTTCTGCGGGCACATCCCGCATCGACCGCCGCGCCGTGGCAATCGGTGATTCCGGGCCCACTACTTCGCTCTCGAGGGCGTCGAGTTCGTCGAGCGAGTCCACCCCATCGAGGCGAGCAAGGGCGCGTTCGCGCAATCCGGCCAGTCGCTCCTGCACACTCATCGTTGCGGCAGGTTAGTCAAACGGCGGGTCCGTCCCCGACGGCGGCCTCGTAGACGACGATGGCTCCGGCCACGGCGGCGTTGAGGCTCTCAGTGCCGCCCGGCATCGGGATGGTCACCCGGTGGGCGGCGGCTGCGATCACGTCGGGTGGCAGGCCGGCAGCTTCCTCTCCCACCAGCACCGCGCGACGGCCGACCCCCCGCAGCGATGACGGCGCTTCACCATCCGCCGGCACCGTGGCCACGAGGTTCCATCCGGCGAGATCCTCGGGGGTCCTCACCCGGGCCACCGCAGTATGGAAGTGGGCGCCGGCGGCGGACCGCAGCACCTTCGGCGACCACACATCCACCGTTTCGGGGCCGGCGGCGAATCCCCATCCGAAAGCCGCTGCGGTCCGGATCAAAGTGCCGGCGTTGCCCGGGTCCCGAACCCCCCAGGCAACCAAGAGGTCACCGCCGTCCGGAAGGTCCGGATCGGGGGTGACCAGCACTGCGATCGGGCTCTGCGGGGTCTCGGTGGATCCGAGGCGCTTGATCACGTTGTCGGCAACCACCAGGATCTCGGTTCCGGCGGCGCGGGCTCGCTCGACCAGGGCGGCGTCTGCCGGCCGAGCGAAGATTCGCTCCAGCGTGGCGCCGGACGACAGCGCCTCGTCGATCAGCTTGGGGCCCTCCAGCAGGGTCCGGCCGCTCTCGCGACGGCGCCGCGCTCGATGGAGCGCGGCGGCCTCGCCGACTCGCCGGTTTCGCGGCGAGCTGATCGGATCGGTGGGATCAGGCGTCGTCGCCGCCTCCGTTGGATCCGGCCTCAACGGCGGTGGCAACCAGGGCGCCGAACGCCTCCGGATCGTTCACAGCCATGTCGGCCAGCATCTTGCGGTCTACCTCGATTTCGGCGGCCTTGAGGCCCGCCATGAGACGGGAGTAGCTGGTCCCGTGCTGGCGAGCGGCGGCGTTGATGCGGGTGATCCACAGCTTGCGGAACTCCCCCTTGCGAGCGCGCCGGTCGCGGTAGGAGTCCTGCATGGCGTGCATGACCTGCTCATTGGCGGCGCGGTAGCGGCGTCCCCGGGCTCCCTTGTAGCCCGAAGCCCGCTCCATGACCTTGCGGCGCTTCTTCTTTGCGTGAACTGAACGCTTCACTCGTGCCATGGTTCTACCGTCCCAAGACCCGACGGACCCTGGTCTTGTCGGACCGGGAAACGTCGGCTTCGCCCTTCAGGCGCCGTAGCTGCCTGCTCGTCTTTTTCCCCACCACCAGATGGGCTCGCCCCGACTGGCGGCGGCGGATCCGGCCGGAGCCGGTGATCTTGAACCGCTTCGCGGCGGAACGATTGGTCTTCGCTTTCGGCATCGTCGAAATCTCTCTTACTCGGTTTCTTCGGAGGAGGCGTCGTCGCTCAACGGTGCCTCTTCGGCAGGCGGAGCGTCGCCCATCTTGTCTTCATCTGCCGGTTTGCCGGCAGATGACTTCTTGGAGCGCTGCTGCTTGACAGGCGCCAGTTGCATCGTCATGTTCCGACCCTCGAGCTTCGGTGTGAACTCGACGGCGCCAACCTCCTCGACCTCTTCGGCGAGGCGGCGGAGGATCCGCTCCCCGATCTCGGGGTGCGTGACCTCGCGGCCCCGGAACATCACCGTGACCTTGACCTTGTCACCCTCACCCAGGAACTCCTCGACCCGACGGCGCTTCCACGAGTAGTCGTGCTCGTCCGTCTTCGGACGGAACTTCACTTCCTTGATCACCGTTTTGGTGGCCTTCTTACGGGCCTCACGCTCGCGGACCGACTGGTCGTACTTGTACTTGCCGTAGTCCATGAGCCGGCAGACCGGTGGGCGGGCGTCGGGAGCAACCTCGACCAGGTCGAGCCCCAGCTGGCCTGCCAGCCACAGCGCCTCATCGAGATCCTTGACGCCGATTTGTGCTCCGTCGGGAGCTACCAGGCGCACCTCGCGCGCCCGGATCCGGTCGTTGACTCGGAGTTCCTGTGCGATTGAACAACCTCCTCATCGCGTGCAAAAAGACGGCAGGAAGCTGCCGTCTCCTTGTGAGATCAACCTCGGCGCACCGTCGGTGGCCGGGTGGGAAGCAGCGCCTCCGCTTGTGGGTATCCAGTTGTGGAGCGGAGTATATCGGGAGGTGAAGGCCGTGACCGTCACCTCCCGGGAGATCAGAGACCAGAGACCAGAGACAGGATCCTCTGTCTGACTTCTGACCTCCGCGAGCGAGCAAAGCGAGCTAGTCATGATGGGGTGGTCGGCCCTGTCCGCATAACGTCGTGGATTGCCTGC
>CAZEHO010000060.1:0-6509 GCA_964511945.1 uncultured Acidimicrobiia bacterium
CGAAGCGGCCATGAAGGACGTTGCCGGCCGAGTCGCCGAGTTGGCGGCAGCATTCCCGCCCTACCCGGCGGAATTCCCCGGACATGTCTGAGCAGCGGCATCCGTCCGGACGGGAGCAGATCGGTGAGGCGGTCGGCCACACGGTCGAGTACACAGCTTTCTTTGGATCGCTGATGGCCGGGCTGCTGCTGGGGTGGATTGCCGATGCAGTGTTCGACACACGTCCGGCATTCATCGTCTTCGGGATCCTGGCGGGGGCCGTCGTCGGCTTCTGGCGAATGTGGGTGGACTACACGAATGACGACTCGCATGGACGTTGAGGCGAATCTGGCTCGCCAGATCGTGAAGCGATCACTGGTCGTCGGGCCGCTGGCGGTGGCCATCGCATGGGCGATTCGGGGGGTCGACGGGGCCATTGGATCCGCCCTCGGAGTCGCCATTGTGGTGGGTAATTTCTTGCTGTCCGGGTGGATTCTGTCCCGGGCTTTGAAAATATCACTCGGCGTTTATCATGCAGCCGCGCTGTTCGGATTCGTACTTCGTCTCGCGCTGATCGCGGGAGCCATGTTTGCGGCGGCGGCATTGATCGAAGTCGACCGATATGCGATGGGCCTTGCCGCTGTGGGTTGCTATCTGGTGCTGCTCACCCTCGAGGCAGTCGCCATGACGAGAGATACCGAAAGGGAGCCGGAGTGGACCAATTGATCCTCGCTGCCGCAGGGTGCGATCCCGCCAACGACATCATCTGCGCACCGGACAACGTGATCGAGCTCTTCGAGTTCTCGATTCCCCTCTTCTCCATCGGACCCTTTGACTTCACCAGGACGGTGTTCCTCACCTTCCTCGCGATGTTCATCGTGCTGGCGCTGTTTTACTTCGGACTGCGCAGGCCGAGGGTCGTGCCCAGCAAGTTCGGGGTGATGATGGAGTCGGTCGTCGGGTTCGTGCGTGACGACATCGCCAAGGGTGTCATCGGACCCGAGGGGACCCGCTACGTGCCCTATCTGCTCGCCATGTTCATGTTCCTGCTGATCGGCAACCTCTTCGAGGTGACGCCGGGAATCAACTTCCCGATCACCTCCCGCATGGCGATCCCGATCTTCTTGTCGCTGCTGACCTGGGTGATCTTCGTGGTTGTCGGTTTTGCGAGGAACGGCATCAGGTACGTCGGCGACATCATCTGGCCGAAGTCGGTCCCGCTCGGGCTGCGCTGGCTGGTCGGACTCATCGAACTGGTGTCGGTGTTCCTGCTCCGGCCCCTGACCCTGGCCGTTCGGCTCTTCGCCAACATGGTTGCCGGTCACCTCATGTTGACCCTGCTGCTCGCATCGGGTTGGGTCTTCATGTCGAGCGTGGGCGACATCGGAGCCCGGTCGATCATCGGCATTCCGTGGTTCGTGTTCGGCCTCGGCATCTTCGTTTTCGAGATCGTCGTCGCAATGTTGCAGGCGTACATCTTCACCCTGTTGTCGGCGGTCTACATCCAGTCGTCGATTCATCCCCAGCACTAGCCAAGGAGGCACCGGATGGAAGAGATCAAGGGAGCCATCGCCCTCGTCGGGTATGGCCTCGCCGCCATCGGCCCCGGCGTGGGCATCGGCATCGTCGTGGGCAATGCGATCCAGGCGATGGCACGGCAGCCCGAGGCCGCAGGCATGGCCAGGACGACGATGTTCCTGGGAATTGCCTTTACCGAGGCGCTGGCCCTGATCGGGTTCGTGCTGTTCTTCATCGCATAGGAGCGCCACACGATGTTGACAACATTGGCGTCGGCGCTTGTGCTGGCAGCGGAAGAGGGAGCAGCCGAGGAAGGGGAGGGCATCGACCTCCTCATCCCGGAGACCTCCGAGCTGATTGCCGGCATCATCGCCTTTGCCATCATCTTCTTCTTCGTGTGGAAGTGGGTGCTCCCGGCGATCAATCGCACGCTCGACGCACGTCGTGAGGCGATTACGGGGCAGGTCACCGAAGCCGAGAAGACCAAGGCAGAAGCGGAGAGCCTGCTCGAGGACTACCGGAAGCAGCTTGCCGAGGCACGGTCCGAAGCGAACAAGATCGTCGACGATGCGAAGGATTCCGCAGAGACCGTGCGGGCCGACATCGTCGCCAAGGCCGAAGCCGAGGCTGCGGAGCGGCGACGCAAGGCAGACGAGGAGATCGCGGCCGAGCGCGATCGTCTCGAGGGAGCCCTCAGGAGCGAGGTCCGCGATTTCTCGCTGAACCTCGCTCAGGAAGCGGTCCGCAAGTCGGTCGACGCCGACGTCCACCGGGCTCTGATCGACTCGACCCTCGACGAGATCGACGGCCTCTCGCTGTCGGACGACGAGGAGCAGGACTAGCGGATGTCTGCCGAAGACCGCATCGACGGCTACGCCGCCGCAATCCTCGAGGTTGCCAGGGGTGAAGGTGAGCTCGACCGTGTTGGGGATGAGCTCTATCGGATCTCCCGGGCGTTCGCCTCGTCGGCGGAGTTGCGAGATGCGCTCACCGACCCGCGGCTCCCATCCGAGCGCAAGCTCGGTGTGGTCGAAGACCTGCTCGAGTCGAGAGTGTCGCCGCTGACGCTGAACCTGGTGACGTTCATCGTTGCCGCCGGGCGCGCCCGCGATCTGACTGCGATTGCGGACCGGCTGGCGGACAAGGCGGCCGAAGAGGAAAACCGGGTCATCGCCGAGGTCCGTGCCGCCGTCGAACTCGACGGCGAAACGGTGGCGCGCCTCACCGAGGCGCTGAGCAAGGCGACCGGCAAGCAGGTCGAGGTGAAGACCGTCGTCGATCCCGCCGTCATCGGCGGACTGGTCGCCCGGGTGGGCGACACCGTGATCGACGGGTCGGTCCGTCGCCGGTTTGAGGATCTCCGACAGCAGCTCGGACGGAACTAGAGGCAGGGCAGAGAGAACCCATGGCTGATCTGACCATCAATCCACAGGACATCACCGAGGCGCTTGAGAAGAACCTCGAGGGCTGGTCACCGACGCTGGCGGCTGAGACCGTCGGGTACGTCACGTCGATCGGTGACGGGGTGGCGCGGGTCAAGGGCCTGCCGAACACGATGGCCAACGAGTTGCTCGAGTTCCCCGGAGGCCTCTCCGGTGTGGCGCTCAATCTCGATGAGGACTCCATCGGTGCCGTCCTCATGGGCGAGGCGAGCCACATCCAGGAGGGTGATCCGGTCAAGCAGACCGGCCGGGTGCTCTCGGTTCCCGTCGGTGATGCGCTGCTGGGGCGCGTCATCGACGCGCTGGGCAGCCCCGTGGACGGCAAGGGCCCGATCGAGACGACCGAGCGGCGCCTCCTCGAAACGCAGGCCCCGTCGGTCGTCGAGCGGCAGCCGGTGAACCAGCCGCTGCAGACCGGGATCAAGGCCATCGACGCCATGACCCCGATCGGGCGCGGCCAGCGCCAGCTGATCATCGGCGACCGCTCCACCGGCAAGACGGCGATCGTCATCGACACGATCATCAACCAGAAGAACACCGACGTGAAGTGCATCTACGTCGCCATCGGCCAAAAGGCCTCCACGGTGGCCGAAGTGGCGGAGATCTTGGAGCAGCACGGGGCGATGGATTACACGGTCATCGTCAACGCTCCGGCCTCTGCGTCACCGGCACTGCAGATGTACGCCGCATACGCCGGGTCCGCCATCGGCCAGTACTGGATGTACCGGGGCGAACACGCTTTGGTCATCTTCGACGATCTGTCGAAGCAGGCCGTGGCCTATCGGGAGATCTCCCTGCTGCTGCGCCGCCCGCCGGGCCGCGAGGCATACCCCGGCGACGTGTTCTACCTGCACAGCCGCCTGCTGGAGCGCTGCGCCAAGCTCTCCGATGAGCTCGGTGCCGGTTCGCTCACCGGCCTCCCGATCGTGGAGACGAAGGCCAACGACGTGTCGGCCTACATCCCGACGAACGTCATCTCGATCACCGATGGGCAGATCTACCTCGAGTCGGACCTGTTCTACTCCGGTGTCCGCCCCGCCATCAACGCGGGCATCTCGGTGTCCCGGGTCGGCGGCGCCGCCCAGGTCAAGGGGATGAAGAAGGTCGCCGGCCCGCTGCGCCTCAACCTGGCGCAGTTCCGCGAACTCGAGGCGTTTGCCGAGTTCGGCTCCGAACTCGACGCGGCCAGCCAGTCGCAGCTCGAGCGGGGGCGCCGCGTGGTCGAGGTCCTGAAGCAAGGGCAGTTCGAGCCCATTCCCGTTGAGGAGCAGGTGCTGGCCATCTATGCGGTCACCAACGGCTTCCTCGACGACGTAGACGCCGAGCGGGTGGACGAGTTCGAGCTGGGACTCCGGGACTGGTTCCGGACCCGCCACGACGATCTGCTCGCCTCGGTGCGCGACACCGGCGAACTGCCGGACGGTGAAGCGCTCGATGCCGGCATCCATGCCTACAAGGCGACCTTCTCCGGGGAGTAACCACTCGTGGCCAGCGCCGAGCTCCGCCAGATCCGCCGCCGCATCCGCAGCGTGCAGTCGACGATGAAGATCACGCGCGCCATGGAGTTGATCGCCTCGTCGCGGATCGTCAGGGCGCAGGAGCGGGTGAGCGCGGCCCAGCCGTATACGAGGGCCATGAACGAGGTCGTACGCAGCGTTGCCACTGCTTCCGGCGCCGTCAGCCATCCCCTGCTCGAGCAGCGGGAACAGAAGACCGCCGGGGTGCTGATCGTCACGTCGGACCGGGGTCTGGCCGGCGCGTACAACACCAATGTGTTGCGGATGGCGGAGGCCCGCCTCATCCAACTGAGGGGCCGGGATCTCAACCTCCGGGTGTACGTAATCGGCAAGAAGGCGCAGTCCTACTTCCGCTATCGCGGCTACCGCCTCGAGAACACGTTCCTCGGGGTCACCGACCTCCCCGGATACGGCGACGCCCGCGCCGTCGCCAACGTGCTGATGAACGATTACGCCGAGGGCAACATCGACAGTGTGGAGGCCTTCACCACCCGCTACGTGTCGGCCCTCACCCAGACGGCAACCAGGATGCAGCTCCTGCCGGCGGAACCGCCGCGGCAGGAAGCCGACGCCGAGCGGGCCACCTCAGGATTCAGCTACGAGCCGAATGCCGAGGAGATCCTCGGCCGGCTGTTGCCTCGCTACGTCGAGGCCACCGTGTTCGGAATCCTGCTGGACGCATCGGCGTCCGAGCATGCCGCCCGGCGGCGAGCGATGAAGGCCGCCACCGAGAACGCCGAGGACTTGACTCGGCTGCTGACCCGTCAAGCCAACCAGGCCCGCCAGGCCGAGATCACGACTGAGATCTCGGAGATCGTCGGCGGCGCCGAAGCCCTAACCCGCGGATGAGACAAGGAGCAACCACGTGAGCAGCGCTGTGAGCACCGGACGGATCGTCAAGGTTGCCGGTCCGGTGGTGGACGTCGAGTTCCCTCCCGACGCCATGCCGGAGATCAACGACGCGCTCGAGGTGGACATCACCATCGGCACCGAGACGCAGACCATCGTTGCCGAGGTTGCGCAGCATCTCGGCGACTCGCGCGTTCGAGCCGTGGCGATGAAGCCCACCGACGGCGTGGTGCGGGGAGCAGAGGCCCGCAACACCGGGACATCGATCTCGGTGCCGGTCGGCCAGCAGACGCTGGGGCACATCTTCAACGTGCTCGGTGAGTCTCTCGATGAGCCCAACCTCGACTTCGGCGAGCGCTGGCCGATCCACCGCCCGGCTCCGCCGTTCGACGAGGTCGGCGCCCAGCGTGACATGTTCGAGACCGGCATCAAGGTCATCGACCTGCTCGAGCCGTACGTCCAAGGCGGCAAGATCGGCATGTTCGGCGGCGCCGGTGTCGGCAAGACCGTCGTCATTCAGGAGATGATCCACCGGGTCGCCAAGGAGCACGGCGGGGTGTCGGTGTTCGCCGGCGTGGGGGAGCGGACCCGTGAGGGCAACGACCTCTACCTGGAGATGACCGAGTCCGGCGTCATCGACAACGTGGCGCTGGTGTTCGGGCAGATGGATGAGCCCCCGGGCGTCCGGCTTCGAGTCGGCCTGTCGGCACTCACCATGGCGGAGTACTTCCGAGATGAGATGAACCAGGACGTGCTGCTGTTCATCGACAACATCTTCCGGTTCACCCAAGCCGGTTCCGAGGTCTCCACGCTGCTCGGCCGCATGCCTTCGGCCGTGGGCTACCAGCCGACGCTGGCCGATGAGATGGGTGCGCTCCAGGAGCGGATCACGTCGGTGAAGGGCAAGTCGATTACCTCACTGCAGGCCATCTACGTCCCCGCCGACGACCTGACCGACCCGGCTCCGGCGACCACGTTCGCCCACCTCGATGCCACCACCGTGCTGTCCCGGGGGATCTCGGAGAAGGGCATCTATCCGGCGGTCGACCCGCTGGACTCCACGAGCCGGATCCTCGATCCGCGCATCGTCGGTGACGAGCACTACAACGTCGCCCGCGACGTGCAGCAGATCCTGCAGCGCTACAAGGACCTGCAGGACATCATCGCCATTCTCGGTATCGACGAGCTGTCCGAAGAGGACAAG
>CAZEHO010000061.1:0-6415 GCA_964511945.1 uncultured Acidimicrobiia bacterium
CGTTTACGGCTAGGACTACCAGGGTATCTAATCCTGTTTGCTCCCCTAGCTTTCGCTCCTCAGCGTCGGTACCGGCCCAGAGAGCCGCCTTCGCTACTGGTGTTCCTCCCGATATCTGCGCATTTCACCGCTACACCGGGAATTCCACTCTCCTCTACCGGACCCTAGCCACAGCAGTATCGACCGGCGTCCCGGAGTTGAGCTCCGGGCTTTCACGGCCGACTTACTGAGCCGCCTACGAGCTCTTTACGCCCAATGAATCCGGACAACGCTCGCCCCCTACGTATTACCGCGGCTGCTGGCACGTAGTTGGCCGGGGCTTCTTCTGGAGGTACCGTCACTTTCGCTTCGTCCCTCCTGAAAGAGGTTTACAACCCGAGGGCCTTCATCCCTCACGCGGCGTCGCTGCATCAGGCTTGCGCCCATTGTGCAATATTCCCTGCTGCTGCCTCCCGTAGGAGTCTGGGCCGTGTCTCAGTCCCAGTGTGGCTGATCGTCCTCTCAGACCAGCTACCCGTCGTTGCCTTGGTGAGCCGTTACCTCACCAACAAGCTGATAGGACGCGAGACCATCCCGGAGCGGCGGACCCTTTCCTCAAGCCGCCATGCGACGGCAGGAGGGTATCCGGTATTAATCCAGGTTTCCCTGGGCTATTCCGGTCTCCGGGGCAGGTTTCTCACGTGTTACTCACCCGTTCGCCACTAGGAACCCCTCACTGGTTACCCAACGTGGGGACCTCGTTCGACTTGCATGCATTAAGCACGCCGCCAGCGTTCGTCCTGAGCCAGGATCAAACTCTCCAACGAAAGATTCACCGGCCCGAGGGCCGGCAAACTTGGGTTGATGAGTTGTGCGCGGATTTCTGGCCAAACCGTCCATCCGCACTGGCATCAGTGCGTTGACCGATGCTGTTTCGTTTCATCGAGTACGACCGATGCGGTCCGGACGGGGCCGGAATCCGCAATCGGCAAAAATTGGCTTTTGGCACACTGTTTAGTTGTCAAGGAGCCGGGTGTTGCTCCGTGCCCGTTCGGTGCGCGGCACCTGCGGGCGGCAGCAAGCGATGATATCGCGAAGCTGCGCGGACGTCAAGACACTCCCGGGCGGCGTGTCCACCACCCTGGGAGGTCGGTACGACGTGACGTCACTGTAGCGTCTCGTCGGCAGACGCCCAAACACCTTTCGTACTTGGTTCGTTCGGGGATTCCGGGCTAGCGTCCGCCCGGATGATCCAGCACCCCCTCGACACCCTGACCGCACGCGGACTCGTGCAAGACGTCACCGACACCGACGCTTTGCGGGCGTTGCTCGACGACGGCCCGGTGACCTTCTACGTCGGTTTCGACCCGACCACCCCCTCCCTGCACATCGGTCATCTCCTCGGCATGATCGCCATGGGGTGGCTGCAGCGCGCCGGTCACCGGGCGATCGCCCTCGTCGGCGGCGGCACCGCCCGGATCGGCGACCCGTCCGGCCGGGACACCGAACGCATGCTGCTCGATGACGACGCCGTCGAGCACAACATCGCCGGCCTCCGCCGCCAGATCGAGCGGGTGGTCGATCTTTCCCCGGGCCGCGGGATCATGCTCGACAACCACGAATGGCTCGGCGCCTTCGGGTTCATCGAGTTCTTGCGAGACGTCGGCAAGCACTTCTCGGTGAACCAGATGATTTCCAAGGAATCCGTCCGGAGGCGGCTCGAGGAGCGGGAGCAGGGCATCTCGTTCACCGAGTTCAGCTACCAGCTGCTCCAGGCGTACGACTTCGCCCACCTCAACGCCAACCACGACTGCCGGCTCCAACTCGGCGGCTCGGACCAATGGGGCAACATCACCGCAGGGGTCGATCTCACCCGGCGCCTCCACGGTGTCGAGGTCGAAGGGATCGTCTGGTCGCTAATCGAGCGCTCCGACGGCAAGAAGATGAGCGCCTCGACCGGCGAAGCCCTGTGGCTCGACCCCGACCTGACCAGCCCCTACGCCTTCTACCAGTGGTTCTTCAATCTGCCCGATGCCGACGCCGGTACGTTCCTGCGGCTGTACACCTACCTGCCGGAGGATGACATCGCCGAACTCGAGCAGGTCACCCTCGAGGACCCCGCGGCTCGAACCGCGCAGCGGACCCTGGCAACCGAGATCACCCGGCTCATCCACGGACCCGAGGGCCTCGAGGAGGCCGAGCAGGCCACTCGCATCCTCTTCGGAGACGAACCGTTCGCCGCCCTCGACGACCGTACGCTGGCCGACGCCTTCACCGGTGCCCCCTCCGCCGACATCTCCGCGGGCCGGTTCTCTGAGGGCCTAGGTGTGATCTCCGTGATGACGGAGATCGGTGCCGCCAGATCGCGCGGAGAGGCCCGCCGGCTCATCGAACAGGGCGGCGTCCGGGTCAACAACCTCCGAATCACCGAGCACGAACAGGTGCTCGGAACCGAGCACATCGCCGGCAGTTCCACGATCGTGGTCCGCGTCGGCAAGAAGCGGTACTTCCTCGGTCGCCTCGTCTAAGACGAGGCGACGGCACCGGGTAACCGGACCCGGGCGCCGGGAAGCGGCTCCCTCCCGCGTCCTTCCAGTTCCCAGCTCCTGGCTCCTCGGCCGAACAGAGTGAGGCTGTTGCCTGTGGATAAATCCCCCGCCATCGGCTGATTCGCCAGTACCCTCCCGCGCAGGAGAAACAACAGATGCCTCGCCTCGTCGCGGGCGTGCTGGTGACCGCGCTGGTAGCCACCGCCTGTGCCGTTCAGCCCATCGAGGATCCGGGGATTGGAGCGGGCAGCCTCACCAGCACGGTGTACGCCGCCGACGGGACGGTGCTCACCCAGTGGCACGCGGGCGAAGACCGCGTGCTTGTTTCGTATGCCGAACTCCCCCATCACCTGGTCGACGCCGTCGTCGCGATCGAAGACCACCGCTTCTGGGTCCACGGTGGAGTCGACCCTCGTGCCGTCGCCAGGGCCGCCTCGGCCAACCTCGAAGCTGGCGACATCGTCCAGGGTGGCTCGACCATCACCCAGCAGTACGTCAAGAACGTCATCCTGAGTGGTGACGTCACGCTGGATCGCAAGCTGACCGAGGCCGGCCTGGCGCTCCAGGTCGAAGCCACCCTCTCCAAGACCGAGATCCTCGAGCGATACCTGAACTCGGTCGGCTTTGCCCGCGGTGCCTACGGCATCGGCGCCGCCGCCAAGCGCTACTTCGGGGTCGAGGTGGGCGACCTCACCCTGGCCCAGTCGGCGCTGCTCGCCGGCATCCTCAACAACGCGGCGATCTACGACCCCTACAGCTTCCCGGACGCCGCCATCGCCAGGCGGCGCCTGGTGCTCAACCGGATGGCGGAACTCGGGTGGATCACCCCCGAGGCCGCCGAGGCGGCAGCCAGCGAACCGCTCGGCCTGGTGGAACTCGGTACCGTCGACCAGACCGAAGCCCCCTACTTCCTGGAAGCGGTGCGCCGCCGGCTCCTCCAGTCACCGGCACTCGGAGACAACCCCGAGCAGCGCTTCGACCGCCTCCACAGCGAAGGCCTCCACATCTTCACCACCCTCGATCGCAACGTGCAGCGAGCCGCCGAGCGCGCCGTCTCCTCGGTCGTGCCCGACAACGGCCCCTCGGCCGCACTGGCTGCTATCGATCCCCGAACGGGTGAAGTGCTCGCCGTCGTCGGAGGCCGCGACTACTACGACCCCGACGATCCGGTGGCCCAGTTCGACCTGGCCACACAGGGGGTACGCCAGGCCGGTTCCTCGTTCAAGCCGTTCACCCTTGCCGCCGCGCTCGAGGCCGGGATCGACCTCGACGACATCTTCGCCGGCGGGAGCGAAGTCCAGATCGATGCCGACGGCGACGTGTGGACCGTCGCCAATCACGAGGACGCGGTGTTCCCGGCACTGTCGCTGCTCGAGGCAACTGTGTTCTCGGTCAACGTCGTGTATGCCCGGGTCATCGAACTCCTCGGTGCCGGAGCCGTGGTCGACCTGGCATCCGACTCGGGAATCACCACCTATCTCGACCCGGTCCCATCGGTGGCACTCGGCACGCAGGAAGTCACCGTGCTCGACATGGCATCCGCTTACGGCACCTTCGCCGCCGGAGGGATCCACGTCGACCCGATCTTCGTCACCCGAATCGAGGACGCCGACGGCAACGTGATCTACGAGGCCGTGCCCCGCATGGAGCGCGCCATGGAGCCGGAGACTGCAGAGCAGGTCACGGCCGCACTCAGCGAAGTCGTTCGTCGCGGCACCGGCCAGCACGCAAGAATCGGGCGCCCGGTGGCCGGCAAGACGGGCACGACCGAGGACCACCACGATGCATGGTTCGTTGGATACACCCCGGAGATCACCGCAGCGGTCTGGATCGGGTTCCCGGAAGGCAACATCCCCCTCAAGGCACCGCACACTCCCTACACCGTGACTGGAGGCACCTGGCCGGCCCAGATCTGGGGGCTCTTCGCCAGCGGCGCTCTCGGTGGTGTGCCCTACGCCGAGGAGCCGGCTCCTTCCGGCAGCGATCTGGTGGCGGTCGAGATCGACCTGCAGACCGGATTCCTCGCCGGGCCGCTCTGTCCCCGCTCACACGTTGCCACGGTCTATGTGAAGCCCGACGCGGTGCCCACGGTCGAGTGTCCGATTCACAGCACCGCGGGAGCCGCCGCGATCGCAGACGGCCGAATCCCTGATCTAGTCGGATTGCCCCTGGCCGATGCCGTGATGCTGCTCGAAGCCGGCGACTACCGGATTCGCGCCGCCTGGACGGACCCGCTCGATCTCCCACCGGGGACGGTGGTCCTCCACCAGCCGGAAGCCAATCGTGAGACACCACCGGGGACCCTGGTCGAGTTGGTCGTTGCCGGCCCCGAACCCGGCACCGTAATCCCGGATGTCCTCGGGCTCACGTCGGGCGATGCGCAGGCGCGCCTCGCCATCCTCGGGATCCGGGCGCTGGTGCTCACGATCGCCGAGGAAGAGCCCGAATACGCCGAGGCCCGGTCGGGACACGTCTGGGCGCAACGCCCTCCGGGTAGAACGCCGATCACCGAGCAAGTGATCCTCTGGGCGAACCCGTAGCCGCCGGGCAGCCGGCGCTACAGATCAGTGTCGGAGAACCGACGTTTGGCGGCGTCCTCGATCGTGTCCGGCCCACGATCCACATGTGCCGATCCATCGACCGTCGCGACACGAGCGAGACCACATGCTGCATAGCTCCACACCCGGCCGGGAACCGGCCACCCGCGTGAGGACGGCTTGGCGGACCGTGGCTGTCATCGGCGCTGTTGTGCTCATTGCAGGTGCGTGCGGCGGAGCCGGCAACACAGACGATGAGTACTTCGAGTCCGTAGGGGAAGCGACCCGTACGCTCGCCGACCGGCTCAACGGGCTTCCCGGCGTCGGTTTGGCCAGCTCCCTCGATGACGTGCGCGCGTTCTTCGATGTCGTCGGCGATGCATTGGACGCCACCCTCGATCAGCTCTCGGGTGTCTCGGTACCCGAGGACGCGGCCGACGCACACGGACCGTTTCTGGCGAGCATCGACAGATTCGCTGCACTCACGGCGCAGATCACAGAGGCGGTCGCCGGCCTCGACTCGCCGGATGACTTCGCGAGCCTGGCCACGGACTCGAACCTCGGCATCGAGACCTACGGTGCAGCCGGGAGATCCATCCTGGTGACGTGCTGGGACCTCCAGCACATCGCAACCGAATCAGAGATCGCCATCGACATCGGCTGCTCGCACCTGCGCCGTTTCGCGTAGCTGCGGGCCGGGGTCTCAGTCGCAATTGATCGCAACCGCCAGCGCCTGGCAGATCTGTCGCATGCTTCCGTCGCTGAGGCGGCCAAGCCGCTCGGTGAGCGTTCCGACTGAGACACTCCCCACCGAATCGAGATTGACGGCCGAGTCGGGCGGCACGGGATCGTCGCCGGCGGTCAGCACGAACTCGCTCGGCAGTCGACGGATCCGGGCAGTGCAAGGAGCGATCAGGGCACGACGCAGGCGATGAAGCGGCGCCTCCCCCGAGTCTGGAACGCCCTCCTCCGCGGCAGCATCGATCGGGCACGGGCCCAAGTCATCGCAGACAACACTGCACGTCAGGTTGTCGACGCGGTCATCGAAGACGCTGCAGGACTCACCACCCACCAACACAACAGCGTCACCGCCCGGGACCGCACCTGCATCTTCCCCGGATGCCGCATGCCCGCCACCAACTGCGACCTCGATCACCGCAGACCCTTTGCTGAACACCCCGAGACATCAACCGATGGGCTCGCACCCCTCCTCCGCCGCCACCACCACACCACCCGGCACCGCCAAGGATGGACCTACCAACCCCTCCCCAACGGCGACTACCTCTGGACCAGCCCGGTCGTGTCCCGTGTTTTGGTGTAAGTAGGTGTGGCCCTCAGCGTTCCCGCTGC
>CAZEHO010000062.1:0-5933 GCA_964511945.1 uncultured Acidimicrobiia bacterium
GCCCGGCGGCCGCTTACCAGCTCCGGTCGCCCACCCCGAAGATGAAGCCCTCGAGAGACCCGACCACGATGATTCCCGACTCGGCCACCGCCGGCGATGCGAGTACGGAGTACCCCTCGGTCGGTGCCCAATCGCAGAAACCGCCTCCCGGCCCGTATCCCGTTGGGAACTCCCCGTCCGCATCACCCTGGCCTAGATAGATCGACCAGGCGGGCTGCGCGGTCTCCGCGTCGACCGCATAGAGCGCACCATCGTGGCGGGTGATCAGGATGTGCCGACCTGCAATTGCCGGTGACGGCCAGTGGGGGAAGCAGTAGGGTCCCACGTCCGTGGCCCATCGGGTCTCACCATCATCGAGCCCGATGGCAACGATTCCGGCCGAGTAGGGCTCGCCGTAGAGCAGCACTTCACCGAGCACGGCGGGTGAGCTTCGAACGTTCCCCCAATCGTCCTTCAAGCCCGCCGTGTCGGCGGCTCGCCAGCGCAGGCTGCCGTCGGTCTTGTCGAGGGCGACCATGGCCGGGTTCGGATAGGCATCGTCTCGAATGAGCGTGACGATCACCAGGTCGTCCACGATGGTGGGGGCGGCGAAGACCTCGACCTGTTCAGCGGCGTTGCCGACCCCGGTCACCCTGACCTTCCAGAGTTCGGCGCCGTTTTGCGCAATCGCGACAACGTCGCGCCCCTGGCTGGCGGCGAAGATGACTGTGCCGTCGGATGACGCTCCACCCCGCACCGGGCCGTCGAGTTCCACCCGCCATGCGCGAACTCCGGTACGGATGTCGAAGGCGGTGACACCACCGCCCCCGTCGACGACCACCGCGAGTTCGCCGATCGCCAGTGGATTCCCGAAGGCGGACGAACCGAGATCGTCCGACCAGATCTCCCGGCCATCGGCGGCATCGAGTCCGTAGACCCTGCCGTCGTCGCTGGTGGCCACCACCACCCCGTCACCGAAGCCGACCCCGTTCACGTCGAGTCCGGCCCGGAACGACCACAGTTGCTCCCCGGTGTCGACGCTGAGGGCATACACCCTGTCCTGAGGATCCGCTTCGAACTGCACGCGCCCGGCACTGCCGACGAACACTCGATCACCGACGACGATGGGATTGTTGAGCCAGCCCTGCACACCGATGTCACGCGCCCAGCGGATCTCGGGCACGTTGATCGTCCTGGTGACCACACAGCCGGTCCGCGCCGGAGAGGCCTGGAAGGTGGTCCACGCGGCGCCGATGTCGGGGCACTCGATGGTGCCGACCGTTTCGCCGGCGTCGGGGATGGTCGCCGGAGTCGTAGCGACGAGCAGTGTGGGAACCGGTGTGGTCGGAACGTCTCCCGCCGCTCCTTCGTCGGTCCGGTCGAGCCAGAGCCACATGACGAAGGCAACGATCGGAACCATCACGGGCAGCAGCCAGCGAAGCGGGTTGCGCCGCCGCTTGGTGGAGAAGACGCGCCGGCCCCGCTTCGGGTTCTCGAAGAAGCTGTTGTAATCGCGTCCCGACATGGGCGTGCCCAGGAGGGTATTACGCCTTTTGACTCATGCGGAACACCGGCGCAACTGCTCCCACCCCGCAATCAGGGCTGCTGCTGCCAGCAGGTGCCAACCGGCGTGGACGATGGGGCCGTCCGGGAAGCACCATGGGCCATCGCTGCGGCCCAGCAACCAGAGGACTCCGCCGGCCGCCAAGAGCACCGCGGCCACGGCCAGCAATCGGATCGACCCACCGCGGCAACGGCGCAGGATGCCCGCCGCAGCGAGGCCTCCGAAGGCCACACCAATCACGCTCAATACCCCCGTTCCCGCCAGAGCAGCACCGCCGGTGGCCGCCGCCACCACCGGCACCGACACCGGAAGCTTGACCCGATCACTCCACGCTGCCGATGCCAGGGCACCGGTCAGTGCTGCGATGCCGATGCCGTCGAGCGGGGCCGACCACGAGGTCAGCACGGCATGCTTCAGGAAAGCTGCAATCCCTGATCCAATGGCTGCTCCACCCACCAGGCGCTCCGGCATTGATCGATTCGAACCGAGCACCCAGATCCCTGCGGCGGCCAGTGCCAGCGAGGACCATGCGTTCCACGGCTGGCGAATCGGGCCCGCCCCCACGGCCTCGCAATCGCACGCGGCGGGAAGACAGGCGGCACCGGGCTCGCCGGGTCCGGCGATTGCCGCGACCACGGCGGCGATCACGACGATCACTCCGGCGGTGGCGGCAACCCGGTTGCTCATGTCCTGATCCTCGCGGGTCCGTATGCTGCCCGGGTGCCGACCAACCGCGAGATCGCCTCGATCCTGCACGAACTCGCCCGCCTCACCGTGCTGGTGGACGGGTCGAACCAATCGTTCCGTGTGCGGGCGTACGAGGCGGCGGCACGCGCCGTCGAGAGCTCCTCCGCCGCGGTGGCAGAGATGTCCGTCGCCGAACTCACCGCGCTGAAGGGGATCGGTCGCAGCACTGCCAGCAAGATTCGGGAACTCGTCGACACCGGGTCGATGGAGAAGCTCGATCACCTCCGGTCGCTCTTTCCTCCTCCGTTCCAGGAGCTCACCCGGGTCCCCGGCGTCGGCCCCAAGACCGCACTCGCCCTGCGGGATCACCTGGGGGTCGAGTCGGTCGACGACCTGCGGGTCGCACTGGCTGAGGAACGGGTCCGCACCCTCCCCGGACTTGGCCGGCGGACCGAGGAGAACATCGCCCGGTCGATCGAGCGCCTCGGGCTCGGTGGCAAGGACCGCAGGACCCCGATCATCGAAGCGATGCGTACCGCTCGCGACATCGCCGACGCGCTGGGAGCCCTTCCGGAAGTGGAGCGCGCTGAGGTCATGGGCAGTCTCCGCAGGTTCCGCGAGACCATCGGGGATGTCGATGTGATCGTCACCTCGGATGGAGATTCCGATTCGATCATGGAGCGCTTCGTCGGGCTGCCCGTGGTCCGCGATGTTGTTGCCTACGGCGCCCGGAAGTCGGCGATCATCGCCAGCTCAGGCATCCAGGTCGATGTTCGGGTGGTGCGACCCGAACAGTTCGGCAGCGCGGCGATGTACTTCACCGGCTCGAAGGCGCACAACGTCCATCTCCGTCAGCTCGCCATCGATCGCGGCTGGATCCTCAACGAATACGGACTCTCCGATACCGAGAGCGACGAGGTCATTGCGTCCGCAACGGAGGAGGAGGTATATGCCGCGCTCGGGTTGCAATGGGTGCCGCCGGAGATTCGCGAAGACACCGGAGAAGTGGAGCTGGCCGCCGCCGGCGAGCTCCCGCGATTGGTCGAGGAGGCCGATCTGCGCGGCGATCTCCACGTCCACACCGACCTGTCGGGAGATGGGCGGGAACCACTCGAGGCGATGCTCGCCGCCGCGCATAAGCGCGGGTACGAGTACGTCGGTCTCACCGACCACGCCGAGAACCTGACCATCAACGGGGCGTCGCGCGAGCAGCTGCTGGAACAGCGCGACAGCATCGACCGGCTCCGCAACCGGTTCGATGGGATGGAGATCCTTCAGGGCTCGGAGCTGAACATCGGCCCCGACGGCACCATCGACTACGACCCGGACTTTCTGGCCGGGTTCGGCTGGGGCGTCGCCAGCATCCACTCCCACTTCGATCTGGATCGAGACACGCAGACCCGGCGGATCGTCGAGGCGATGCGCAACCCTGCCGTCAACGCAATCGGCCACCTCAGTGGGCGCCGGATCGGCAAGCGGCCCGGCGTCGAACTCGACCTGGAGATCGTGCTGGAAGCCGCCGAACTCACCGGATGTGCGGTCGAGATCAACTGCCACCTCGACCGGTTGGATGCCGCCGTCGAGGTGCTGCAGGTTGCCCGGGGCCGCGACGTGGTGTTCACCATCGACACGGATGCCCACGACACCCGGGAGCTGAGGAACACCGTGTGGGGGGTGCGTCATGCCCGCCGGGGTTGGGTGACTCCGGATCGGGTGGCGAACACCTGGCCGCGCGAGCGATTCCTGGAGTGGGTCAGCCGGAAGCGGGCGACGAAGCTCTGAGTCTCACGACGGGGATCAAGCGGTCCGTACGGGCCTGGTATTTCGTGAACCCCTCGTAGGCCTCGACCGCGCACTCCCACAGGCGTTCCCGCTCGGCGCCGTCGGCCGTGTCGGCATGGACCCGGAGGCGGCGGCCATCGACGGTGACCTCAGCCTCCGGCTGTGCCTGGAGGTTGCGGTACCACTCGGGATTCTCATGCCGGCCGCCGTAGGACGCGATCACCACGAGATCGTCGCCGTCGCGCAGGTACAGCAGCGGCACGGTATGGATCCTGCCGGAGACCCAGCCCCGGGTCGTCAGCAGGAGCATGTCGTTGTCTGCGATCCGCCGCCCCAGCCGCCCCCTGGTCATCCGGTAGAGGGCGGTGTGGAACGTCGAGATCGCTCGAACCAGCCGGTCGGGGAAGTGGCCTTCTTCGTCACGCAGCACGGCCGGCAGTCTGGCACGGCCAACTCCCTGCCCAGAGCGAGGTCACTCGGTACGCTGATCCCATGGATACACCTGAGGACCGAATCGCCCTCTACCTCGACTTCGAGAACCTCGCCATCGGGGCCCGCGAGGATCTCCGCGGCCACACCTTCGACTTCAAGCCGATCGCCGACGCCCTGGCCGAGCGTGGCCGAGTAGTGGTCCGCCGCGCCTACGCCGATTGGACCATGTTCGAGTCGGCCCGCCGCATGCTCACCGAGCAGCACGTCGAGCTGATCGAGATACCGCAGCGGATGGGCGCGTCGCGTAAGAACGCGGCAGATATCAAGATGGCGGTCGACGCCCTCGAGCTCTCCTTCGAGCGCGACTACGTCACCACCTTTGTGATCTGCACCGGCGACAGCGATTTCACGCCGCTGGTACACAAGCTGCGCGAACTCAACAAGCGGGTGATCGGGATCGGTCTGCGGGCATCGACCTCCAAGCTGCTTCCCCCGGCCTGTGACGAGTTCCTCTTCTACGAAACGCTCGATGGTGTTGACCTGCCGGCAAAGCGTTCACCGGGTGCTGCACCGACGCCACCGGAGGAGCCCGAAGCCTCCGAGGAAGAAGCCCTGGAACGCCTGGTGACCGGCACCCTGAGCGGTCTGCAGCGCTCCACCGACGGCGTGGTGCTCGCCTCCACCCTGAAGCGGGCACTGCTGCGCAAGGACCCAACTTTCAGCGAGGCCGACCACGGATTCCGCGGGTTCGGTGAGCTGCTCCGCTCGCTTGCCGAGCAGGGCATGGTCGAACTCACCGAGGGCCCGGCCCGCGGCGATCCCGAAGTCAGCTTCGTTCGCCGGGGCGGGCAGGAGGCAAAGGCCTTCGAACTGTTGCAGGAGGTCGTGGCCGATTCCGGTCGTGGGTCGCCGGTACCTCTGTCCGGCCTGAAGGATCGGATGCGCAAGGCCGACCCCGCCTTCTCGGAGAAGATCTACGGTTACCGGGGATTCCTGCAATTCGCCAAGGCCGGAGCGGCCCGCGGGATCGTCGCCATGGTGTGGGACGACGCCGCCGAGGATTATCTGCTCAGCGTGGTCTAGGAGCCCGCTGAGCAATACATGTCGCACATCTCGACGACCAGTCATCACCACTCGCTGTGTCCTCGGTCCCACCATTCCTGCACGAGGAGTGGCGGAACCTGCGTCCTTGCGATTGGCGCGCCTGGCCGCCGATCGACGTGCCCGGCGGGCACGCCACATCGGCATTACTCAGCAGACTCCCAGTGCTCCGTTACACACCCTTTGGTGGGTTCATGCCGGCCGGGGACACCCCCGGCTGTGTCCTCCGCCTCGACGCATCTACGGATGCGCCTTCGTTGTGCGTCCTTGCCGGATGACGCCCCTGACTTTGCCTGACCCTCGCCAAGGCTATGAGACAGAGCACTGGCTGTTCGTGCGGCTACCCGGCGGGCCTGATGTTGCGGTTGACCCGGAACAGGTTTCCGGG
>CAZEHO010000063.1:0-4725 GCA_964511945.1 uncultured Acidimicrobiia bacterium
GGCAGCGGGAACGCTGAGAGCCACACCTACTTACACCAAAACACGGGACACGACCCTCCTCGACCTGGGGGCTGGTCTGGTTCGGTGAGCGATGCGGCCGATGAGACCGGTCCACCAACCCGGCCTCACCCTCAACCCGGAACCGCCTCACCCACCGATACCCAGTATCCCGTTTGATCCCGAACCGGCGGCACGCCTCCGCAAACGACACCACCCCCGACTCGACCAACCGGCAGAACTCCAACCTCTGCTCCACCACCGACGCAGTCCTCCAAGGCACTAACACCCCCACAATCAGAGGTGTCCACTATCACCCCGAACGCGCGTCCATCATCACCCCAGTCCATACAGGTGCGAATCGGGGGAAGAGGCCCGGCCCGAAGGGCCGGGTCGATGGCGGTCTGAAGCAGCGCGGGACCGCCCCCTCTGCCGCCTTCGGCGGCATCTCCCCCGCTCCGCGGAGGAGAGGATCTACCCCAGCCTCGCCACCCGTCCCACACGCATCAGTTTCCGCAACCCGCCCTGGCGGCCCTCGGAACGCACCAGTGCCAGTCCGCCGATCAACGTGAGGATCGGACCCCAGCCGAGTACGTCGATGAAGGTGTCCATCCCGCCGGAGTCGCCCCACAGCCGGATCAGGTAGATCCCGCCGAGCAGCGCGGCCACGAATCCGCACACCACGATGATGAGCCCGGCTGCCTTCCACTGGCCGGGAGTCCCGGCCGAGGTGTCGATCCCCTGCTCCCGCTTACGGACCCATCCAACCCGCGCAACCGCTGCCATCCAGGCAAACCAAGCGACAACCAGCAGAGGAATCAAGACGTTGGGCCCATCACCCGAGTCGCTGTTGAACAGCACCCCCCAGAGCCTGGCGTCGACACTGTTGAGGGAGTCCCCACCGTAAAACAGCCAGGGGATGAAGGCCCCGGCAACGATCAGCAGGCCGGCGACCAGGGGAACCAATCGGCGCCGCCCTTCCGGCAGGGTCATGGCGTCGGCGTCGGACGGGGAGGCCGCCGGTACCGCCGCTCGTTGCGGGCGCGCTCGCCCGGCCGGCGCAGTGGCCGGCGCGGGCTTCTCCGCCACCGGTGTGACCGCCAGCGCGCCGCTGCACGACCCACACCCACCCGCGGGCAATGTGGTCTCGGACCCGCACGCACCGCACGTCGCCGTCACCGCACCGGTGGTGCGCCGGACCCGTACCTCGGTGTCGACCGTCACCGTTCCCTCCGCCGGCGTCACCGACGCCACCGCCAACGGGATCCCGGCGAACACCAACCGGTCGCCGGGCCGCAATACCACCCCGGTGAGTGATGCCGAGAACGATTCGATCTTCTCCTGGAACTGTGACACGAACGCGGCCGGCACCGCCATCACCGCCGCGACCGCAGCCGGAGCGGCGTCGTCTTCAAGCGTGATCGATGGGCCTGATGCAGCCGGGATCACCTCGGCGACCCCGGTGTCCTGGGGGGCAGCGACGGGAGGTGGCACATCCGGTCCGACCTCCTCCAGGATGCGCCCGTCCACCCAGCCCGACCATCCCCCGGGCCGATTGACCCGGGCCCAGGCACCTCTTCGAACAAGCACCTTGAGTTCGGTGCCGGCGGCGATGCGTTCCCGGGGCTGGGCGGCGGCGTCGGGTTCGCTCCACACGGCGAGATCGGGCTCGGGGGCGCGATGAGTGGGCCGCCACCCGGTCCCCTGCTTCTGGTTGTAGTAGTAGAGCCCACCGCCGAGCACCGCCACCACCGCCAGCACGATTACGAACTCCACCGTGTGCTCCTTCCGCTCATGTCCATCGCTGGGCCTGTTCCATCGAGCGCCGGGCGAGATCGGAGTAGCGCCGCCCGAGGTTCTCGACCCGCCGAACCTCGCGCTCGAGCATCAAAATGTCGTGGTCGACCTGGTAGAGCTCGAGCTGCAGCTCATCCGCATCGAGCATGGTCGGACCCAATTCCAGCCGGGCCGAATACTGCAGACGTTTCACCTCGAGCTGCATCAGGGAGTAGTCCGCCTCCTGCAACCGAAGCGCCAGCGACCGGTGCTCCTTGCCGATCGTGCCGACCGCCGCAGGACCCCTGGTCGGCTCGGCGTCCACCGAGAAGTCCACCATCCCCTCGATTGGGAGCAGGTGCCCGACGGTACGCCCGGACCCCCCGTCGGGACCCGTGGCTTCCCAGAGATCAGCCAGCCCTCCGGCGTAGGAGGCGATGCGGTCATACTCCACCGCCTGCCTCTCGAACGTGGTCCTGAGCTTCTGCTGGAACTCTCCATCGGCAGCCGGGAACGCCCTGTCGAGTGCGTAGCCGATCACGTTGTACTTCTCGAGCCGAGAGAAGACGTTGTCGAGCAAGGTGGCGGCCCCGGCGGCGACCTTTGCCTTTGCCTTGATGACGCCGAAGAGGCGGTCGTAATAGTTGGTCTTGAACCATTGGGTGTTCTGCCCGAACACCTGCCACCACTGAGCCTCGGCCAGCGATCGGCGCAACTCCGTGGCGCACTGCGCCGCCCCCTCGGATCGATCTCGCAGGTGGGCGGCCTTGCGCCCGTAGACGTTCGACTCGGCACGGCGGCCTAGATCGCCGATCACCGCAGCGAGGAGGAAGCTCCGCTCCGGGAGGGGGTCGGTTGCCGGGGTTGTGCCATCCGGGTCGAGGGCCACAACCGTCTCGACGTCTTCGATGCGAATGTCTGCATCCTTGATCACGGCCTCGGACCGCAGGTAGATACGGATGATCCGCCCGAAGTGATCATCGGAATCGACGACGTCGAAGTGTGGTGCCGACTGCTCCACCTCAATCGTGGCGGTCAGGTCGGGCTGGTCCTCGACCTGCAGGTCGAGGACCAGCGTGCCGTCTTGGTAGCCGGGCAGGTAGTCGAAGAATGCGGTGCCGTCGTCGGCGGTGACGGCACGTTCCGGCGGGTTGAGCTTGCCTTCGACCGAGCCGGCACCGTATGCAACGGTGACCGTCTTGCCACCAACGCCGGCACCGCCCTGCTCTCGTACCGCCACATCGACTCGGAGGGGGGTGTCGGAACCGGGCCGAATCCGCGTCTCCTCGGCGGCTGCTTCGAGGGTGAGGCTCACCACCTGAATCGTCCGCGACTCGGTGAGCTCCGGACGGGGAGTCTCCGCCTCGGCTTCGGCGGTGACGGTGATGCGCTCGGCGTCACAGCCATCGGGCATGGTGTAGGTGCAGCGGGCAATGCCGTCCTCGCCGGTGACGGCGGTGGGCGGATCGAGACGGCCGCCACCGTCTTCGGAGAAGTGCACGGTGATGCCGACGGCGTCGTTGAGTTGCTCCGTGTAGACGTTGGCGGTGAGCTGAGCCGTGGCCTTACCGTCGGCCTGAAGCCGGCGGGGTTCGACGCTGAGGTCGAGTTCCGCCGGTTCGTCGGCCTCGACGGTGATGCCGGCGCTGGACTCACACCCCTGGGTCCAGGCAACGAGCTGGATCTCACCGCGAGCGGTTGGAGTGAAGGTGGCCCGGACGGTGCCGTTGGGTCCGGAAGTTGCAGACGATGGCGTGAAGGTGCCCTGGGTCTGATCGAAGGTGACCAGGCGTCCTGGAGCCGGGGTGTAGTCGTCGTCGTGCTGCACCTCGGCGATAACGGTGAGCTGCTCATCGGGCCGCATACGGCGACGGTCGGGATCGAGGAGCAGGATGACGGAACGGACGTCCTCCTCCTCTTCTTCTTCTTCTTCCTCCTCCTCCTCCTCCCCTTCTTGCTCCTCCTGGGGCCGTTCGGGTTCCCGGTCGAGGTCGACTTCTTGGAGCGTTTCGTCGAGAACCAGCGGTCCGGTCGGGTCCAGCATGGTGACCGGCGGGCCGGGCCAGGTCGAAGGTGGAGGGCTGCCAAAGCCGGCGGGGCGCAACGTGGCGGCCCCGGATCCGAAGCCCCCGAGCCCGAGCCCCCAGCCGAGCAGAGAGAGGAACCCGGCGATCCATAGGAACTGCTCGAAACCGCTGGGACCGTCGCCCCGGTCAGAGGGCGGGGACGCGGCGGCACGTGTGGTCGGGGTGGAATCGGCCTCGTCGTCGGCGTCTGTCGTGGTGGTGGTCGTTTGGTCTATGCCGGTCGTTTCGGCTGCTTCCTCCATGATTGGGCACAACGCGGCAATGAGCGGGTCGTTGTCGGCGTCCCCAGAGACAAACGTCTCGACAACGAATACCGAAGCGCCGTGCACGGTGAAGAACGACCGGAGGCCGGTGTCTGGGTCCGCCCAGAGGTATGCGGGTCCTCCGCACAGTGGATCGGTGGGCGTGTAATCCCACTCTCGGGCGATCTGGACCAGAGTCTCGGACCCGACTTCATCGTCGAAGACGAAGACCGAGTAATACTTGCCGCCATCTGGGGCGAGAAACTCCTGTGCATACGCAGAGTGGAATCCGCCATCGACCATCCGCTGCTGAGCGGTGACATCCGCCCTGACGAACTGGGTGCCGAGGATCTCGTCCCCGTAGATCAACACCGAAGCCCCTGGATCCCAGCCGGACGGGAGGTCGGTGAGGATCAGATCGTCGGCGCCGGCTTGCGCCGCGGCAACCGGGGCGCCCAGGACCAGGAGCAAGCCGGTTATGAGTGCCAGGCGAAGAGCGCGCATGTGTTCCCCAGGATCACGGTGCCGCACGGCGCTCTGAGGGTCCAGGGCCGAAGGTCACCTAGGTCTCTCTGGCCAGGGGTCGAGGTGACAGTTCCTGTGTCGTGTTCATTCTGATCGGT
>CAZEHO010000064.1:0-4701 GCA_964511945.1 uncultured Acidimicrobiia bacterium
CGGCGAAGGCTGTCAGTGTTAGGCGCAGGCCTCCGATGAGCAGGCCCACAAATGCCAGGTGGAAGAAGATGACGGTCTGGTCCGATACCAGCAGCGCGACGATTGCGAGCAGCAGAAGCGAGTCCAGGGCCGGCCAGATCGCGCGTTTCGCCGTTCGATTGAGGCCGGGTCCGAATCGGGACATCAATCGATGCCAGACGGGATCCCGGGGTGGTGGGCGCGTGGCAGAACTAGTGGTCACTGCCCATGGATGTCGGCCGGAAGGACGATCCTCCTTAGGGAACTGATCGACTACTTAGCATCATCTACCCCTGATTGCATAGCATAAAGGTGGTTCGCGTTCTGTCCTGTCAGGCCCACTGCGAGTTCTTGAACCCCACATCACCCCTGGTCAGGACGTGGTTTCTGGCACCTTGTCCTATCTGGTGGGGAAATGTCGTTTCTCACACCTCACCGGTGTTGAACGTGCGTGCGGCGCTACGAAGCGGCGCCGACGAGGGTCGCAGTCAGCGCCGCGACGCTGACCAGCACAGCCGACTCGAACCGGGTGGTACGGCGGATCAGATCGGACGCAGCCTCCTCGTCCTCATGGATCTTGGGGATGACCACGTAGTGGTTGTAGGCGCCGACAGCGGCGGCGACTCCGACGGCGGCCAGTTTGGCGATGAGCACCCTTCCCCACGGGGTGCCGAAGAGTTCCCCAATCGAGTCCAGGATGGCCCATGCGAGGAGGATGCCGGCGATGCCGACGGCGGCAAGCGCGATCGACGCGATCGCGGAGAAGCGCAGTACCATCTCGCCTGCCCTGGCCGGCAGGCCGGCGAGATGCCGTCTGGTGAGGATCGCGGCGAGCATCATGACGCCTCCGGCCCAGGTAGCTCCGGCCGTGACGTGGATCACATCGGCGACGCGGACCAGCCAGGCGGGCGATGCGGTCACGGTGTGGCCGTCGAAGAGGAACGAGACGATCAGTCCGACTGCTCCGGCGACCGCCAGCGGTGATCGCGTCAAGTCGAGGTGGTGCTCTGTCTGCGTGGCAACCGCGGTGCCTGCTGTGTGATCGGAGCGCCGGGGGTGGGTGGGGAGTCCGTCGAGGGGCGCGGTGCTCGTTGTGGCGACGTCGGTTCCCCACAGCAACCCGGCGCCGCCAGCCGCTCGTAGGAACATCGCCCACCCGAAGGGTCCGGCGAGGGTCGCCGCCAGCGAGGAGATCCCGATGCCTTCGACGAAGGACCCGTTGTTGAGTAGTGCCGATTGGGCTATCAGTTCGAGGGGCAGGGACACGAGGACTGCCAATCCGCCTCGCCGTATCCAGTACCCGACGTAGGCTGCTTCGCGACCTGAGGCGACGGGCACGGCCGCACCGAAGATGAGTGCCCCGATCCCGAGCAGGCCTCCGACCAGGCCGATGCCTCGGGCGATCCGGCCGAGCCAGTCGGCGCCACTCGTATCCGGTCCCTCGGCGAGGGAGGCGAACGATTCCGGTAGGGCCTCGGCCGGGTTCGTCTCGCCCTCGTTGGCGGAGGTGGGCTCGTCGGCCGGGATGGATGTGGAGGTCGGTGTGTCAGGGGGCGGTGGGGCTGCGGTCACGGTGAATGTGATGGCGCCGGACCGGGGGTGGGCGTCGCCGGCCTGCACGGTCCAGCCCACGGCGAACGTCCCGGCGGTCAGTGGCTCTTCCGGTGTGATTTGGACGGTGGTGTCGTCTACCTGGGTAACGGTGACCGCGACTTGATCGTCCGTCTCGGTGATGATCAGGATCCCGTCCCCGGCCGGCTGGGCCGATTCGGTGAAGGTCAACTCGACGGTATCGACGGGCGTGTCGAGCACGCTGCGGTCGGCCGGGTCGCTGGCTGCGAGGTCGACGTGGGCGACGGCGGGCGGAGCTGTCACTGCTAGCAGTCCTGCGACGATTGCCGCGGCCAGTGCGCTGCGTCGGACGAAGCGTGTGGCAGTCGAGACCAGGCGGGGCATCAGGAGACTGCTCCGCTATGAGCCGTCTGCGATGAGGCCGGCGTCGCGTTGCAGGTCACGGACGTAGGCGACGATGTCGGTGACGTCGTCATCACTGAGTCCTCGGATGGCCGGCATCGCACCGAAGTTCCAGTGGTGGGGTCGGACACCGTTGCGGACCGCCAGCAGGAAGGCACCATCGGCGTGGTGGCTGGGGACGTAGTACTGATGGACGAGGGGCGGCCCCGACTGAGTTCCGGCGGCTTCGACGCCGTGGCACTGCGCGCAATTGGCGTTGAACAGTCCCTCTCCGCTCGCCCTGTCACCAGTTGCTGCGGTTGAGGGCGCGGTGTTGGTGGTGGACAGCCAGATCCCGATCCCGACGACGGCGATCACGCCGGCAATGCCAAGGCCCCATCGCAGCGCTCTGCGGTGGGCGCTGGGTCGTGTTGGGACGCTTCGTCGCCGCCCTGACTGGCGTTGCTGTCTGCTCACGACTGGATCCCCCTCGGATGAGTCACCGAGGACGGGGAGTGTAGTGATGCCGCTCCGGTACGCCGCGGTAGCGGGGCGGCCGACCTACGATCGCCGGCGTGTCGATCCGACGATTGCTGGTGGTGCCGCTCCTCGTGGTGGTGACGGCTTGCGGCGCCGAATCCGAGACAGCGTCGTCCGGTGGCTCCGAGGCCGGCCCACCGCCGCTGGATGCACCCCTGATCGCCGAGGGGATGCCTCTGTACGACACCTACTGCGCATCGTGTCACGGCATCGACGGCACCGGCGACGAGAACTGGAGGACCGTCAATCCCGACGGGTCGTATCCGTCTCCTCCGCACGATTCGACCGGCCACACGTGGCATCACTCCGACCGGCTCCTCATCGACCTGATCGCCAACGGGAGCGACTTCGCTCAATCCCGTATGCCGGCATTCGGAGACCGGTTGAGCACCGGCGAGATCGAAGCGATCCTGGAGTACATCAAGACCTGGTGGGGACCCGAGGAACGGGCCCGCCAGTGGGAGGTCTCCCAACAGGACGGCTGACCGGCCAACCATTCCCAGGCTTCGGCGCATCGTCACGCCTCTCCGGTGGTCGGAGCGAGTTCGACCCGTCTGAGCAGTTGGGCGTTGAGGGCGACGATGACCGTCGAAGCGCTCATGAGCACTGCTGCGGCCACCGGCGGGAGCGCAACGCCGGCCCAGGCAAGCGCCCCAGCAGCGAGGGGGATGGCCAGCACGTTGTACCCGGCGGCCCAGGCGAGGTTCTGGATCATCTTGCGGTAGCCGGTCTGGGAGAGGCGCCGAGTGACGACGACGACTCGGGGGTCGTCGGAGGCGAGCACGATCCCGGCGGATTCGATGGCGACGTCGGTGCCGGCGCCGATGGCGATCCCGACGTCGGCTTGGGCCAGGGCCGGAGCGTCGTTGATGCCATCACCCACCATGGCCACCCGGTCGCCTCGGTGCTGCAGTTCGGTGACTCTGGAATGCTTGTCCTCGGGCAGGACTTCGGCGAGGACCTCGTCGATGCCGAGGTCGGCCGCGACCGCGTCAGCGACTTGGCGGGCGTCCCCTGTGATCATGGCCACCCGGATCCCGAGTCCGTGGAGCCGCTCGACAGCCTGTCTGGACTCCTCTCGGATCTTGTCTTCGAGCGCAAGGGCACCGACGACGGCCCCCTCGGCGACCAAGTAGAGCACCGCTGCGCCGCGGTCCTTCCACGAGGAAGTGGCTCCGTCGACCGGGCCGGTGTCCAGAACACGCTCGCAGACCAGCGCCGGTCCTCCAACGGCGATCCGGGCGCCATCAACCGTGGCTTCGACGCCCCGGCCGCTCATCGACATGAACCTCGAGGCCCTGGGGATGTCCCCACGTTCCCGGGCGGCGCTGACGATGGCACGGGCGAGTGGGTGCTCACTGTCGGATTCGACGGCAGCCGCCAACCGCAAGATCCGGTCATCGTCGCCGTCGACGGCGACGACTCCAGTGACGATGTGGTCACCCTTGGTGAGGGTGCCGGTCTTGTCGAACAGGACTACGTCGACAGTGCGCATCCGCTCCAGAGCGAGTTGGTCCTTGACCAGGATCCCGCTGCGGGCGGCCAGGGACGTGGAGATCGCGATCACCAGTGGGATCGCCAAGCCCAGCGCGTGAGGGCAGGCGATCACCAGCACGGCCACTGTGCGGACGACCGCCTCATCGGTCTGGCCGACGAGAGCCCACGCCGCGACGGTCACCGCCGCGGCGCCAACGGCCACGTAGAAGAGCAGCGCGGCGGCCCGATCGGCGAGCACCTGAGCCCGGGAGCGAGACCGTTGCGCTTCGGCGACAAGCCGCTGGATTCCCGCCAGAGCGGTGTCGTCACCAACGGCTCTGACCCGCGGATCGCCGAGTCCGTTGCCACAGTCCCGGCCACGACCCGGTCGCCTGTCGTCTTGGCGACCGGATGCGACTCGCCGGTGACCATCGACTCGTCGATCTCCGCCGATCCCTCGACGATCTCCCCGTCGGCGGGGATCCGGGCCCCGGGGCGTACCAACACCACGTCGTCGACGGTGACCTCGGAGACCGACACGGTCTCGGTGCCCCCGTCCGTTACCAGCTCAGCGTCGTCGGGCAGCAGCTCGGCGAGAGCAGCCAGGGCTCCCCGGGCCTGACCGATCGAACGCATCTCCATCCAATGGCCCAGCAGCATGACTGTTATCAGCGCCGCCAGCTCCCACCAGAACTCGAGTGCACCACCGCGGAA
>CAZEHO010000065.1:0-1582 GCA_964511945.1 uncultured Acidimicrobiia bacterium
AGCTCGATCACCCGGCCGAGCGCACGATCGCAACCTGAGGCCGCAACCTCGACCCGGAGGTAGGTGTGCATGACGAAGGCGTCGATCCCCGCTTCCCGGACCCGCTCCAGCGCGGCTGCCAGCGCCTCCCCGTCGAGCGCCAGGCGAGCACGCTCCTCGGCCGCAACTTCCGGATGAGCGAATGATGCGGACGTGACCCGGAACGTCGTCGGATGATGTTCGGCCCGAGCTATCCCGGCCCGCATACGGCCCCCTCAAGTGCGCGTCCTGCCCTACATGCTCCGGGGCGGCCGAGCCGGCGCACCGGGGCCAAACGGTCCTACCGAACCCGCAGAAGTCCCGGAGTCGATGCATTATTGGCCAAGATCGCGTATGACATCGTGTCGGTTTCAACCCGACGCGGTGTCATCAAAGAGTCACCAGGATCGGCGGATGCTCGATCACGTCTGGATTCAATCCGTTGTGCCGATCTGGCCGGGCAGTGTCGGCCGTTCGCCTCGCCGTCCCGGGCGGTTGACGCCGCGGCCGGCTATCCGTCGATCATGTCGAGATGGCGCTGCCAGAGTCTGGCGTAGAGGCCTCCCCGGGCCAGCAGTTCGTCGTGGGTACCCGTGTCCACCAGCCGTCCGCGATCGAGCACGACGATGACGTCGGCATCGATCACCGTCTCCAACCTGTGGGCCACGATGACGATGGTCCGCCGGCCCCGCTCCTCCTCCACGGTCTCCAGCACTCGGCGCGCCGCCGGGCCGTCCAGCTCCGATGTGGCCTCGTCGAGCACCACGACCCGGGCATCCCGCAGCAACCCACGGGCCACGGCCAGCCGCTGCCGCTGGCCGCCAGAGAGTGTGTCGCCAAGCTCGCCGATGGGAGTGTCCAGGCCACTCGGCAAGGAAGCCACCCATGAACTCAGAGCGGCTCGCTCCAGCGCCTTCAGCAAGTCGTCATCGGTCGCATTGGTCCGGGCCAGCCGGAGGTTGTCGCCGACCGTCCCGAAGAACAGCTCGGGGCGCTGCGACACCAGGGCGACCTCCGACCGCAGCGCGGTGAGCGGGATGTGTCGAACATCACCGCCGCCTACCAGCACCCTGCCCTCGTCGGGATCGCGAAACCGCACGAGCATCTCGGCCAGAGTCGACTTCCCGGAACCGGACGGGCCGACCACAGCGGCAACCGCACCATGGGGAATCGCTAGATCGACATCCTGGAGGGCAACCGTTCCTGTCGAGCCCAGCCGAACCGAGACCCCTTCGAAATTGATCGAACCGTCGCCGATGGACGCCGGCGGACCGCTTGGCTCGGTTACCGGTGGTTGGCGGTCGGCGAGTTCGAACAGCCGTCCTGCCGAGGCGAGTGCCTGCTCCAGATCGGGCACGATTTCCTCTACCGCCCGCGCCGGTGCGGTCACCACCCACGCGACTGCCACCGCAGCCGCCATCACCGGGATCGAAATCGCTCCCTGATCGAACCGGGCCACGGCAACCAGCGCGGTCACCACCACGGCACCTCCACCGAGCAAGTCGCTGAGCGCGGATCGGGCCGAACTCACACCGGCGAGCCGCATCCGGACGCGGTGTGAGGC